>CAWJBW010000004.1:0-806306 GCA_963841215.1 uncultured Actinomycetes bacterium
CAGTCCGCGAGCCCGACGGTTACCGGCTGCTCGGTCGGGCGTCGGTCGACATCATTAAGAGCGGCGGCGAGAAGGTGTCCGCACTCGAGGTCGAGGAGGTACTTCGCACCCATCCCGGTATCGCAGACTCGCGGTCATCAGCGTGCCCGACGAGGAGTGGGGCGAACACGTTTTGCGCCACGGTCGTCCCACGATCGGACACGACGCTCGACTCGGCCACCTTCCGCGAGTGGGGCAAGGAGCGGCTCGCTCCGGCGAAGGTGCCCTCACGGTTCGCGCTCGTCGAGTCGCTCCCCCGCAATGCGATGGGCAAGGTCATCAAGCCCGACGTCAAGCGGATGTTCGAGATCACGACCTGAAGGAGCGATCGTTCGCTGAGGTTGTCGTCGACGCCGAGGTCCGAGTGCGCTGTTGCTAGCCGTCTCCACGTCCCTCGCAGTAGTGCCTGACCGTGCCGATGAAATCCACGATGTTCACCGGCTTGGATATGTAGCCGTTGAACCCCGCCTCCAGGAAGCGTTCACGGTCTCCCGCCATCGCTTGCGCCGTCAGCGCGACGACGGGGATGTCGGCCGTTCGTTCGTCCTCGCGCAGCCGACGGAGGGCCTCGAGGCCGTCCGTCCCAGGTAGCCGGATGTCCATCAGAACGAGGTCGGGTGTGTCCGGGTTGCGGCTCGATCGCTTGCTCGCCGGTCGACGCCTCGAGCGTCTCGTACCCGCTCAGCTGGAGCACGTCGCGGAAGAGCTTGATGTTCTTCTCGTTGTCCTCGGCGATGAGGATGCGTTCGGCCGCCATCAGCTCGGCCCCGCGGGAAGCGCGAACGTGAACATGCTCCCCTTGCCGAGCTCGCTCTCGACCCAGATACGGCCGCCGTGGAGCTCGATCAGCCTCTTCGACAGCGCGAGCCCGAGTCCGGTGCCGTCGAGCTGCCTTGCCCCGAGGTCGGTCTGCTGGAAATCCTCAAAGATCCGCGCCTGGTCGTCGGCGGCGATCCCTGGCCCCGTGTCCGATACCGAGACGTGCACCTCTCCGTACACCCGGGCCGAACTCACGATGACGTTCCCGCCTTCAGGTGTGAACTTGATCGCGTTCGAGAGCAGGTTGAAGACCACTTGGCGGATCCGGCGCTCATCGGCCTCGACGACCTCCACGTGCGGGCCGGCTTCGAGCGTGAGCCCGACGCCGATCCGCGTCGCGCGCTCCTTGACCATCGAAACATCGCGCTCGAGCGTTCTCGCAGCGAGAACGGCGCGACGTAGAGTTTGAGTTGGCCGGCTTCGATCTTGGACAGGTCGAGTATGTCGTTGATCAGCGAGAGCAGGTGGTTGCCTGAGGAGATGATGTCGTCGAGGTAGTCCTCCTGCTTCTGGTTCACCTCGCCGACCATCCTCTCGCGCAACATTTGCGAGAAGCCGATGATCGCGTTCAGCGGCGTCCGCAGCTCGTGCGACATGCTCGCCAGGAACTCTGACTTGTGGCGGCTGGCGGTCTCGAGCTCCCGGTAGAGGCGTTTGAGCTCGTCGTTCATCCGGTTCACGTTCGCCCCGAGCGCGCCCAGCTCGTCGCGGTTGGTGACGTCGACGTGCCCGGAGAAGTCGCCCGAGGCGATCGCGGCCAGCCTGGCGTCGATCCGCTGGATCGGACCGATCAACGACCAGGCGAGCACGAGCCTGAGCACGAGGGCCAGGCCGATCGCGCCCGCCGCCACGCCGATGAAGAGATTCCGCGAGCTCGCGTACCGCGTGCGTTGTCGGCGATCAGGTCGTTGGTCTTCGCAGTCGTCGAGTTGGCGAGCTCCGTGGCGAGTTGGTTGAGGTCGACGGCGAGGCGCTCCGCTCGTGGACGCTGGCCGTCGCCCGGGGAATCGATGATCTCGCTCATGAGCGCCGCGAGCCGACCGCTCGTCACACGGATCTCGCGAAGTACGCTCTCGTCTTCTGCTGGAGGCACGAAACCGAGTCTGTCGGGGTGGGTCGACGGCCCGATCCGCTCGAGCTCGTTGACGAGCGCCTTGTCGACAGCGTCACGACCGCTACCGGTCGGTTCGTGCCCCGGCCAGACCAAATAGAAGTCCGCGTCGACATTCTCCGCAAGGAGGAGACGAACCCGCGTGGTGTCGCTCTGGAGTTTGCCGTACGCGGCCGCTCGTTGTTGGAGCGGCCCGAGCCTCTCCACACGGTCGTCGGAGTGCGCGAGGATGCGCAGCCCAAGCGCGCCGACGGCGAGGAGCAGCACCGCGGTGCCTACGAACGCGATGAGCAGCTTGGTCCGGACCTTGACCGGCAGGCGGCCGACGGCTCGGACGAGCCGATCGTCGCCCCGGCTCAGCGAACGGCGCTCTTCGACGACGGCAGCTCTCCGTTCCTTCACGGCCCGAGCCTCCGACAGAAGCTCAGGGAGTCAGCTCGGTCGATCCCGCCACCATGTTGGTGACGAACCACTCGTCGTCGATCGCGTGACGTCCATGTCGGCGGCCGTAACCAGCGCCGCCGTTTCGGTCTCGGCGTCGATGTAGTGGCACTCGAAGTGCAGCGTGCCCCGGTCACCGTTGACCGTGATTTCGACCTTGTACGCGGGGTGATCCGAGATCCAGTGATTCGTCGGCTCGAACGCGACCGACTCCTCGAGCCAGAACCGCCGGATCTCTTCCCTCCCTGCCGCGGTCATTCCGGGTCCGACCGTGAGGGTCGCATTCGGCGACCACAGGCTCATCATCAGGTCGATGTCCTTCGTCGTCGTGGCCTCGTGGAAGTCCTTCTCGATCCCGTCGATGTCCCAGTAGTCGGCCTTCTGCTGGAGCCGCTGCTGGGAAGCCGAGCCAGTGCTGGAACCATCGCAGGCCGCGAGGACGGCAACAGCTACCGCGACTGCGCATCCGGCCAGGAACGCGCGCATAGCGACCCCCCTCCGCTCATGCTCGCCTGAGACGGCGTGCACGTGACGATGTTCACACGGCGACGCCGATCAGTCGAGCCTCAGCACGAGCAACGTTAGAGGCGGCATGCCGCCGTGGCTACCGTGCTAGCTGGCCCATCGGCCGTGCGGCGGACGCTCATCCTCCCGGTCCTGCGCAGAGGCCGCGCACCTGCTCTGCGAATGCGGCGACGTCGATCGGTTTCTGGAGGTAGCCGGCGAACCCCGCGGCGAGGAACCGATCGTCGTCGCGCTCGAGCCGATGGGCGCTGAGCGCAACGACTGGTATCCGCGCCGTCCGCGTCCCATCCGCGAGGCGCCGCGCCGCGTCCGTGCCGTCCATGTCGGGTAGCTGGAGGTCCATCAGGATCACGTCGGGCAGGTGCTCGGTCCGATCGCGATCCCCTCGGCCGCCGTTCCTGCCTCCAGCGTCCGCAAGCCGGCAGCACGTAACACGTCGCCGGCGACTTCCGGTTCTTCTCGTTGTCGTCGACGATCAGCACGAGCGGGTTGCCTCGCTTTGCTCTCCGTCGCGCGGGCACACCTGGAGGCGAAGACATCACCGCGTATCCTCTCGCCATGCCGATCCGGCTCGTGCTCGCGGAGGATCACTATCTCGTCCGCGAAGGCGTACGGCGCCTGCTCGAGACGCGGCCCGACCTCGAGGTCGCGGCCGTGTGCGGCGACCTCCCATCGCTGCTCGCCGCCGTCGAGGCAGAGCGGCCGGACGTCGTCGTCACCGACATCCGGATGCCGCCGGGCGGGCACGACGAAGGGATCCAGGCGGCCGATCGGCTCCGCGAGACCGATCCCGAGATCGGCGTCGTTCTGCTCAGCCAGTATGCGAACCCGAGTTACGTGCTCGCACTCCTCGAAGGGGGCAGCGCAGGACGCGCCTACCTCCTGAAGGAGCGCGTGAAGGACCTCGAGCAACTCGTTGCCGCGTCCGCGCCGTCGCAGACGGCGGATCGATGATCGACCCGAACGTCGTAGAGGCGCTGGTGGCGGAGAACACCCGTCGCGAAGAGTCGCCGCTCAACCAGTTGACGAACCGCGAGCGCGACGTGCTGCGCGAGATGGCCGAGGGGAAGAACAACGCGGCGATCGTGGAGACGCTCTTCCTGACCGAGCGGTCGGTCGAGAAGGTGATCCACTCGATCTTCCTCAAGCTCGGGCTCACCTGGGAAGAGATGGTCCACAAGCGGGTCAAGGCCGTGATCCTCTACCTCGCGGAGAGCGCCTAGCGTCATCACGAGAGCGGGAGCGAGCCGAGGACATGGAGACCCCGGCCGGTTCCCGACCGGATCGCCAGCTGTCCGCCGAGCGCTTCGACGCGGTCGCGCAGCCGGTCGAGTTCGGCATCGGAGGAGGGCCGGGTCGCCGTGGAGCGCGCGCCGTCCTCGCCGACCTCGACGACCTCGAAGGTGAGCGCACTCTTATCTTCTCGCACCGTGACCGTCACGGGTCGCTCGACATGCTCGAATGCCTCGAGACAGCAGAAGTAGACCCTTGCCGCGACCTCAGGCGGGTAGTTCGCACCCGCGGGGACTTCGATGGAGACACGGATGCCCGCGCCACCTGCGGCGGACCGCAGTGCCGCGGCGATGCCACCAGCGTTGAGCATCGCAGGGTAGATCCGCTGCGCGAGCTGCGCCGTCTCGTCGAGAGCCTGCTGCACGTCGCGCGTCATCTCTTCGAGCAGCTCCTGCGCCGCAGCACGCTGCGCGTCCATGCACGAGCCCATCCGTTGCAGGTTGACCGCAAGCGCGACCAGCTGCTGACGCACGATCTCGTGGAGGTCACGCTCGATCCAGCGGCGATCGGCATCGGCCGCGACGACCAATCGCATCCGCGACGCACGCAGCTCCGCGGCCTCGAGTCGTAGCCGATCGATCTCTTCCCTCAGCGCCTCGACGCTCCGAGCCTCCAAGGTGATCGGCCTCCCGCACCTTGACTACCTGACGTTTGTCCGTCATTGCTCGGGCGCGTCAAGCGCTCCATCAACCGCGTTGGAACGGGAAGGCAGCATCCCGCGCACCCGCCTGGCCACCACCGTAGTCCTGGCGGCAGCGACTCCTTACCGTCGCTATATCGAACCTGCGCTCATCGCGGGACGAGTGAAAAAAGCAGATGTGAATGAAGGAGACCCTCATGAAGAGGAATGCGCGACACATCAGGACGGGAGTGACCGTGATCCTCGGCTGTGCGGCCGTGCTGGGGACACTGGTGATGCCCACGGTTCCGCCTGCGGATGGAGCGGTCCGCGCGACGCCGGCCGACATCGTGGTCGAATGGAATGCCAACGCCCAGGCGGCCATCATCGGCACCGCTGCACAGGGTCCGACCGTCGCCTACCTCCACCTGGCGATGGTGCAAGGCGCGGTGTACGACGCGGTGAACGCGATCGAAGGCGGATACGAGCCCTACCTCGAAGCTCCGTCGATGGCCGATTCGAAGGACTCGTCACCCGCGGCAGTCGCGAAGGCGGCACATGACGTCCTGGTCGGACTGTTCCCGAGCCAGCAGCCGACCCTTGACGCGCAGCTCGCAGCGTCGCTGGCGGCGATTCCGGACGGCCCCTCGAAGTCAGGCGGCATCGACGTGGGGGCGGCGGCCGCGGCCGCGATGCTCGCCGAGAGGACCGGCGACGGACGCTTCGCTTCGTTCACAGTCGTCGAAGGCTTCGACCCCGGCGAGTGGCGGCGCACGCCACCCGCATTCGTGTTCGAGCCCGCCCCGTGGGTCGGCAACGTCCGGCCGTTCATCGTCGCCGACGCGCAAGCACTGCGCTCTCGCGGACCGAACACGCTCACGGCACGGAAGTACGCAAGGGAGTTCGACGAGGTCAAGGAGCTGGGGTCGCTCACGAGCACGACGCGCACGGCAGACCAGACCGATGCCGCGTTGTTCTGGCAGGCGAACGGCGCCGCGTTGTTCAACGCCATCTTCCGGCAGCTCGCCGACACACAGGACCTGGACATCGCCGAGGCGGCCCGCATGTTCGCCATGGCAGACCTCGCAGGGGCGGACGGCGCGATCGCGTGTTGGAACGACAAGTACTACTGGAACTTCTGGAGGCCGATCACCGCGATCCACGAGGCCGACAGCGACGGAAATCCCGCGACCGTCGCCGATCCGACCTGGACGCCGCTGTTCGCCACGCCCCCATTTCCCGAGCACCCTTCCGGTCACACGTGCATCAGCGGAGCGGTCGTGACCACCCTGCGGCAGTTCTTCCGCACCAACAGGGTGTCGTTCAGCACCTTCAGCAGCTTCTCCAACACAACGAGGAGCTTCGACCGATTCTCCGATGCGATCAGGGAGATCATCGACGCGCGGGTGTGGGCCGGTATCCACTTCCGCACCGCCGACGACCAGGGATACGTCATGGGCAGGAAGGTCGCGCACGAGCTGAAGAAGAACTACTTCGAGCCGGTGCGCTGACGCGACCGGTCTTCACCGCGTGTACCACCCGGGACAGAGGCGACCATGACTCTGACGTTGGCACGACGACGGTTCATCGTGACCGCAGCCGGCGCGGAAGCGGTCATGGTCGCCACCCCGGAGTCGCGAGCGTTCGTGGGGTTCACGACCTGCCAAAGCGCATGATCGGCGGGTTGTGCACCGGCGCGGTCGGTACCCTTCGCGCCAGTGGTCGCCACCCCTCCCGTCCTCTACGCGCAGAGCGGTGACGTGCACGTCGCGTATCAGGTGTTCGGCGAGGGGGACCTCGACCTCGTCCTGGTGCAGGGGTACGCGAGCCATCTCGACGTCGAATGGGAAAACCCGGCGATCGCGCGGTTCTTCCGCGGGTTGGCGTCCTTCAGCCGTCTGATCCGCTTCGACAAACGCGGCCTCGGGCTCTCCGATCGCAACGTCGCGCCGGCTCCGCTCGAAGAACGCATGGACGACGTGCGCGCGGTGATGGATGCGGTCGGCTCGGATCGCGCGGTGCTCATGGGCATCTCCGAAGGCGCGCCGATGTCGGTGCTGTTCGCAGCGACGTATCCGGAGCGCACCGACGCGCTCGTGCTGTACGGCGGCATGGCGCGAGCCATCCAGGCACCCGACTATCCATGGGGGCCGTCACTCGACGGCTTCCTCGAAGCGACCGAACAGCTGATCATGCCGACCGTCTACGCGGGCGCCGACATCGACGTCTGGGCACCGTCACTCCGTGAGGATCCGGCCGCGATGGAGTGGCTTGGCCGCTACCGCCGTGCTGCGATGAGCCCGGACGGCATCGCGACGGTGATCCAGATGTTCCTCGAGATCGACGTGCGTCACGTGCTGCCGACGTTGCACGTGCCGACGCTCGTGTTGCACCGGCACGGCGACCGCGTCGTGAACTGGCGCGCCGCGAAGTGGATGGCGGAGCAGATCCCAGGGGCGCGCTACGTCGAGTTGCCGGGCCCGGACCACTTCCCGTGGGCCGGTGACACCGAGGCGATCGTCGAAGAGGTGCGCGCCTTCCTCACCGGCACTCGGGTCGAGGAGGAACCCGACCGCATGCTCGCGACGGTGATGTTCACGGACGTCGTCAGCTCGACGGAACGGGCGGCGTCCATGGGTGATCGCCGTTGGACGGAACTCCTCGACGCGCACGACGCAGGGATACGCCTCGAGCTGGCCACGTTCCGCGGTCAGGAGATCAAGACGACCGGCGACGGCTTCCTCGCGACGTTCGACGGTCCCGCGCGTGCGATCCGGTGCGCGTCGGCGATCCGGGACGCCGCTCATGGGCTCGACATCGAGGTACGCGTCGGTCTCCACACCGGGGAGATCGAGCATCGCGGCGACGACATCGGCGGTCTGGCCGTCCATATCTGTCAACGAGTCATGGGCGCGGCGCGTCCGGCGGAAACGGTGGTCTCGAGCACCGTCAAGGATCTCGTCGCCGGCTCCGGCGTCGAGTTCGAGGATCGCGGCGAGCACGAGCTGAAGGGCGTCCCCGGCACGTGGCACTTGTACACGGTCGCGTCGTGAACGGGCGTGTCAGTCGGCGCCGACCTTCTCGGGCTCGCGCTCGCGTTCGTCGTCGTCGATATGCACCGCAAGATCGGCGTGCCCTTCCACGTCGAGGTTCGGGAGCAGACGATCGAGCCAGCGCGGCAGCCACCAGTTCTTGTCACCGAGCAGTTCCATCGTCGCCGGGACGAGCACCAGGCGGACGATCGTCGCGTCGAGCAGGATCGCGGTCGCCAGCCCGACACCCATCAGCTTCAGCACCCGGTCGTCCTCGAGCAGGAACGAGCCGAACACCACAACCATGATGGCGGCCGCGGCGGTGATCACTTTTGCAGTCGCGGCGAGGCCATCGGCCACGGACGTCCGGCTGTCGCCGGTGCGACGCCACTCCTCCCTGATGCGGGAGAGCAGGAAGACCTCGTAGTCCATCGACAGCCCGAAGACGACGGCGAACAGCATCATCGGCGCCCACGCCTCGATCGGTCCCGGCTCCACGTTCGTGATGTCGCTGAGCCAGCCCCACTGGAACAGCGCGACGACCACTCCGTAGGCCGCGCCGACCGACAGCAGGTTCATGATCACGGCCTTGAGCGGCACGAGCAGCGACCGGAACACGACCATCAACAGCAGGAACGAGAGCGCCAACACCGCGGCGAAGAAGAGCGGCAGACGGTCGCCGAGCAACTTCGAGAAGTCGACGTTGCCCGCGACGTAGCCGGTGACGAACACCTCCGTTCCCGTCTGCTCCTCCAGCGGCGGGAGCACGTCGTTGCGCAACCGGTTCGCCAACGACGTCGTCGCGGCGTCCTGCGGCCCGCTGACGGGCACGACGTTCCAGAGCACCGCCGTCGGGTTCTGCTCGTCGTTCGGCACGGGCCCGTTGACCGATGCGACCTCGGAGTCGGCCGCGATGGCGTCGGTCACGGCGTCGAGCTCGCCGACGTCGGTCCCTTCGGGCACTTCGCTCACGAGCAGGAGTTGGCCGTTGAAGCCCTTGCCGAACCCCTCGACCTGGAGGTCGTACGCCTGCTTGGTGTCGGTGTCGTCCTCGAAATTGCTCTCGTCCTGGAAGCCGAGCCGCAAGCCGAGGAAGGGGATGGCGAGCACGAGCAACACGATCGTGGCACCGATCGCGAACGGCCACGGTCGATGTTGGATCAGGCGGCTCCATCGGTACGCGATCGTCTCGCGGCGCGGCTTCGGCGGCCGGTGCGGCACCTCTCGCTTGAGCGCGGGAACGAAGAACCCGAGCACGATCGTGATCAACGCGAGGAGGAAACCGATGCCGGCCAGCGGCGGCACCCCGAGCCCGAGCCCGACCAGGCCGAGTGCGAGGAAGCCGGCGGCGGTGAGGCCGCGCCAACGCGTCCGCTCGATCTTGGTCCCGGCGAAGCCGAGCAGGGCGGGCAGGAGCGTCACCGACGCGAGCACCGTCATCGCGACCGTCGCGGCTGCAGTGATGCCGAGCCCGCCGACGAACCCGACGCCCATCAGCAGCATGCCGAGCAACGAGATGACGACCGTCGCGCCGGCGAACACCACCGAACGACCCGCGGTGTCGATCGCGATGCCGACCGACTCGCGGATGTCGTGGCCGCCGTGGAGCTGCTCCCGGTAGCGGGTGACGATCAGCAGCGCGTAGTCGATACCGACACCGAGACCGATCATGACCCCGAGGAACGGCGCGAAGTCCGGTACCTGCATCAGGTGGCTCGCGAGGATCACGAACGCCGACCCCATACCGATACCGAACAGCGCGACGGCGACCGGCAGACCCATCGCGAGAACCGATCCGAACGCGACGATCAGGATCACGATCGCGAACGCCAGCCCGAACAGCTCCGATGACGGTTCCTCGAACTCCGCGAACAGATAGCCGCCGAGCTCGACCCGCACTCCCTCGACGGGCAGCATCTCCTCGATCTGGGTCCCGACGTCGGCGGCGGCGGTGAAGTCGACGTCTTCGGGCAAGTAGACGTTGGCGACCGCGATCGTTCCCGGCGCGTCGCCCTGCGTGGAGATCTGCCGCTCACCGCCCGGGTCGTACGGACTCTCGACGAGCGTCACGTGCTCGAGCTGCCGCACCTCCTCGAACAGCGCCTCCATCGGTTCGCGCACCGACGGATCGCGAACGTCTTCCTCCGCCTGGAACACGATGGTCCCGAACTGCGGCGACGCGGGCCCATCCGGGAACTCCTCTTCGAGGAGCTTGAACCCGTCGGTGGACTCGAAGCCCTTGAGCGTGAAGTCCTGTCGATACGCGTCACCGACGCTTCCCGCGATGACGTTGAAGACGACCAGCGCGGCGATCCACAGGAACAGGACGAGCTTGCGACGGTCGTGGCACCACGGACCGAGCCGTGCGAACATGTCTCACCTCAGGGGGGTCGGCGGACAGCGGGGCGGGCGGCAGGCCCGGTGAGCGCGCCCACACTACGCGCACCCCTATCGCAGGTTCGCGAGCCGGCGCTGCACGTCTGAACCACCCGCGTCGACAGGACCGATCCCGAGCCGGGGGATGTACGAGGCGCGATAACTGCCGACCATCGCACGCGGCACCCGTTCCGGGCTGTCGGATGACGGAGGACGGCGCATGGTGGAGAACCCGAGCAGCGTGTTGCAATGGCTGGCGACCGAGCTCGACTGGGAGCGCAGAATGAATGAGTTCCACGCCCGCCGCGAGCACACGGCCATCCCGTCGGGCGGCTGCGGTCCCCCACTCGGGGGATGTCCCGCCGGGCGGCCGCCCTCAGGATCCGAGCATGACCGTGCGACCGCTCCCGCCATCGTGGTTGGATGAACCTGTGACCGTGGGGGCGTTGCCAGACGAGCCCGGTTTCTCGCTGCCCGTCGGCACCGTCACCTTCCTCCTCACGGACGTCGAGGGTTCGACCCGCCAATGGGAGGCCGAGCCCGCAGCGATGGCCGCCGCGATCGCGCGCCACTACGAGGTGCTCGACGACGCGATCGCCGCGCACAACGGTGTGCGACCGGTCGAACAAGGCGAAGGCGACAGCGTGGTCGGCGCGTTCGCGCGCGCGTCGGACGCGCTCGCGGCGGCACTCGACGCGCAGCTCCGGCTGCACGGCCGAGACATGGCCGGACGGCGTGCAGCTCGGCGTGCGGATGGCAATCCACACCGGCGAGGCGGAACTGCGCGACGAAGGCAACTACTTCGGACCCGCCGTCATCCGCTGCGCTCGCCTGCGCGCGATCGGCGCCGGCGGGCAGGTACTGGTATCGGGCGCGGCCGCCGACCTCATCGGCGACCGCCTGCCGCCCGACACCTCGCTCGCCGACCTCGGGCCAGCACCGGCTGAAGGATCTCGGACGACCCGAGCGCGTCTTCGAGGTGCGGCATCCCGAGATCCCGGCGGGCGAACGCGCGACTGCGCTCGCTCGACAACCTGCCGAACAACCTGCCCGTGCAGCTGACGAGCTTCGTCGGCCGCGCGACCGAGCTCGCCGCGCTGCGCGAGCTGCTGGACGACGACCCGGCTGCTGTCGGTGACCGGCGCGGGCGGGTGCGGCAAGACGCGCCTCGCGGTGCAGCTCGCCGCCGACGTCGCTCGATCGGTTTCCGGGCGGCACCTGGCTCGTCGAGCTCGCGACGGTCACCGACCCCGAGCGCGTCGCCGCGACCATCGCCGCCGCGCTCGGCGAGCGCGACCTCAGCGGCGATCTCCGCGAGGCGATCGCGATCCGCGTCGGCGACCGGCCGACGCTCGTCGTGCTCGACAACTGCGAGCACCTGCTGGACGCCGGTGGCCGACGCTCGCCGACGCGCTGCTCCGGCGTTGCGAGTCCCTCACGCTGCTCGCGACGAGCCGCGAGCCGCTCGGCGTGCCCGGGCGAGACTGCGTGGCGGGTGCCGTCGATGCCCGCGCCCGATCCGGTGCACCGCAACGCATCGAGACGCTGTCGCAGTTCGACGCCGTGCGCCTGTTCCTCGAACGGGCGACGCAAGGTGCGACCCAACTTCGCGCTCACGTCCGAGAACGCGCCCGCGGTCGCGCAGATCTGCCACCGCCTCGAGGGCATCCCGCTCGCCGTCGAGCTGGCTGCGGCGCGCGTGCGGGGCTTCACGGTCGAGCAGGTCGGCCGCCGGGCTCGACGACCGGTTCCGGCTGCTCACCGGCGGCGCGCGCACGGTGGTGCCCCGCCAGCAGACCCTGCAAGCGTCGGTCGACTGGAGCTACGACCTGCTGTCCGAGCGCGAGCGGGCCGTGTTCCGTCGGCTCGCGGTGTTCGCGGGCGGGTTCACGCTCGACGCGGCCGAGCAGGTCGCCGCCGGCAGCGACATCGAAGCGGTGGAGGTGCTCGACCTCCTCGTCGCGCTCGTCGACAAGTCGATGATCGATACCGACGACGCGACACTCGCGATACCGCATGCTCGAGTCGCTGCGGCAGTACGCCGCGGCGCGACTCCTCGACGCGGGCGAGACGACGGCAGTCCGGGACGCTCACCTCGCCTGGGCATCGCAATCCATCGATCCGATCGATGTGGTCGCCGACGACGCGATCGACGCCATCGATGCGTTCGCCGACGAGATCGACAACTTCCGCGCCGCGTTCGAGTGGGCGGTCGCCACGGGCGACGCCGAAGGCGCGACCCGCTGCCTGGCACCGCTCGGTCGCTGGGAGATCTGGCGTGGCGATCCCCGCGCGGGTGTCGAGGTCGCAACTCGCGCCCTCGAGATGCCGGGCGCGTCACATCGGCTCCGATGCCTCGCGCGCGCGTCGCTCGCGTACGTGTGCGCGGAGGCGGGCGACGCCGAGTCTGCGGCGCGCGCGGTCGACGAGCTCGTCGAGGACCTCGGTGATCTCGACGACGACGCTCGCGCCGTATGCCTCCTCGCGGCCGGCACCGTGGTCCACTTCGGCGTCGACATCGAACGCGGCAACCCGATCCTCGAGGACGCGCTCGCCTCGGCTCGTCGGGCGGGGCGCGCCGACGCCGAGCGGACCGCCTGCGCGATGCTCGCGATCGGCGCATTTCGTCTGCGGCGACTGGGAGGTCTCGCGAGGCGTACGCGGCGCAGGTACCGGCCTCCCCGCGTCGACGCGGTCGCGACGGTCGCGTTCGCGCGCGAGTACGCGGCGTATGTGCGCGGGCAGTTCGACGAAGCGCAGGCGATGCTCGACAGCATCCGCGCGGGTCAACCCCCGCATGGATGCCAGCCTCGAGTTGATGCGCATGCAGCTCGACATCGCGCGTGGCACCGATTCGGGTGCGGCCGGCACGACTCGCGGCGCGCCTCGACCAGGCGCGCCGGCGCGGGCTTCACCAGCGCGATCGCCCAGCTGGGATGGGGCCCCGGCACTTGGCGCATGCTCCACGGCGAGGTCCTCGCCGGCGCGGAGGAAGTGATCGCCTGGCAGGACGAGACCGATTCGGCGTGGGCGACGCTCGCGATCTTCGCTCTGCTCGAGCTCGGCCGGCTCGACGAGTGCCGCCGCCTGATCTCCGGCGAGGGCACGGCCTCCTGGGGCATGGAAGCCGCTGCGATTCGGGCGTCGGCCGACACTGTGCTCACCCGCATGGAAGGCGATCTCGGCGCGGCCGAGCAACGCGGCCACGACGCGCTCGTCGCGCACCACCGCGGCGGTTTCCGCCCGCAGCTCGTGCACACGCTCGAGGCGCTGGCGGGACTGGCCGCCGCGCAAGGCTCCGCCATCGAGTGCGCCCGCCTCGCAGGGGCTGCGCAGGCGTTGCGTGACGAGATGGGATACGTGCTTCGCTGGCCGTACGAGACCGCGCTGCGCGACGCCGACCTCGCCTCGGCCCGGACCGCGATCGGCGACGACGAGTTCGACGTGGCGTTTGCCGACGGCCGGACGCTCGACGAGCGACGCCGCGGTCGCCTATGCGCAGCGGGCACGAGGAGAGCGCAAGCGGCCGACGACCGGATGGGACAGTCTCACGCCGACGGAGGTGAACGTGGTGCGCCTGGTCGCGTCGGGTCTCACCAACAAGGAAGTCGGGCGCGAGCTGCTCATGGGTGCCGAGACCGTCAAGACCCACCTGTCGCACGTGTACGACAAGCTCGGGATCCGCAGCCGCGCCGCGCTCGCGGCCGAGTTCGCTGCCCGCCCATGAGGTTCGAACGCGCTGCGACGCTGCGCGCGTTGCTCGCGACTGCGGTCATAGTGGCCGGCTGCTCGGGCGACTCGGCCGAGAGTTAGTTCGCGGACCCGCCGTCACCCGAGCAGTGACGCGGCCGCGGTTCGCTGTAGGTACTCGACGTACGCCTCGAACGGCCAGCCGCGCATCACGACGAGACGTCGGTAGGGCATGGGGTCGATGAGCACGTCCGCGATGGCGGCCGCCCGGTCGACGTCGAGGTCGCGGCGGAGCGCGCCGAGCGCATCGAGCCGGTGCATGACCGCACGAGCACCCTCGGCGCGCTGCTCGTCGGTGACGCGCAGGAGGACGGCGGCTTCGGCGTCACCGTCCGCCGCCGCAATCAGGACGTGGTAGAGCGAGGCGAGTCGACGCGCGATCTGGGCGTTCATCGACATCCACCCGTCGAGGAGCGCAGCGGGATCGGGGCCCTCCAACATCCGCCGCACCTCTGGTCGGTCCCCGATGGCGACCGGTTCGTCGTCGCCGGCCAGTGTCCAGTCGAACGCGAGCTTGAGCATCGTCGCCTTGCCGCCGACCGATGTGAACACCGTCTTGCGGCTGACGCCGGCCCGTTCGGCGATGGCGTCGATCGTCGTCGGCCCGTAGCCGCGTTCGGTGAAGAGCTCCGCCGCCGCGTCGACAATCCGGCGCCGAGTCGCGCGTGCCTGCTCGTCACGCAGCGCCGACTGGTACGGCCGCGGTTCGGCGCTCACTCGCGGACCACGCGACGACGACGCGCCGACACTTGACAACACTCTTAGTGTGGTCATCACACTTGAAGTATAGCGAAATGAAGGTGGAAACGTTGGACATCATCATCGTCGGCGCAGGCCCCACCGGCCTGACACTGGGCGCCGCGCTCGCCCGGCGACGCCACCGGGTACTTGCCGTCGACCGCGACCCGGGCCCGACACCCGATGGCTCGTGGCGGCGGCGCGGCGTCATGCAGTTCGAACACCCCCACGGCTTCCGCCCACATGTCCGCGACTTGCTCGTCACGGAGTGGCCCGAGGCCTGGCGGGCATGGCTCGCGCTCGGCGCGGAGCCCATCGAGCTCGGCGCGCCGAGTTCCACTCCTGCGATCGGCGTGCGCTCTCGCCGGCTCACATACGAGCGGGCGCTGCGACGGGCAGCGGCCGAGGTCCGCGGACTCACCGTCGTGACCGGGCAGGTCGACGACCTCGTCGAGCGCTGCGGACGCGTCGTCGGTGCCGTCCTCGACGGCGCGACGGTGAGTGCCGACCTCGTCGTCGACGCCGGCGGCCGGCTCTCCCGACTCGCGCCGCCGGCGCACCTCGGCGGGGACACCGGCATGGCCTACGTGACCCGCACCTACCGGCGCGACCGGGACGCCACCCCGGGACCGACGACCGGCCCCGTCGCTTGGAGCGCCATGCTCCGCGGTTACGACGTGTACGTCTTCTTCCACGAGCGCGGCCACATCTCGGCCGTGATCATCCGGCCCACCGCGGACGCCGCCCTGTCGGTGCTCCGCCATCACGGCGCGTTCGACGCCGCCTGCGCGGCCATCCCGGGCCTCGCCGAGTGGACGGACCCGCGCGTCGCGACGCCGACCAGCGAGGTCATGATCGGCGGGCGGCTGCTCAACCTCTACCGGCGCCAACTCGGGCGACCGGGTCTGGTCACCGTCGGCGACGCGGTTGCCACCACCGCGCCCACTGCGGGTCGCGGTGTCGCCATCGCAAGCATGCAGATCGCGGCGCTTCTCGAGCTCCACGACGCCGGTGCCGATCCCGCCACGATCGCGGACCCGTTCGGCGCGTGGTGTGACACCTGGATCGTCCCGTGGGTCGAGGACCACCTCGCCATGGACGCCGGATCGGTCCGTCGCTGGCAGGGCAACGACATCGACCTCACGCAACCGCTGACGTCGGCGGCCATCGTGGAAGCGGCCAAGGCGGACGCCGCGAATCGAACCGCACGTGGGCGGATTCCTCTCGATGACCGCGCTCCCGGCGTCGCTCGCACCCGCTGAACCCATCGCCCGCGCGGTCTACGAGTCCGGCTGGCGCCCGGCTCCGGCCGAAGGCCCGACACGCGACGAGCTCGTCGCGCTGCTCACCGCGCCACACGGCGGCGCGCATGCAAGCCGCAGACCGACCTTGTTGCGGCCGGCGCCGTTGATCCGCGGGGGAACGCACCATGGCGTGTCATAGATGTTGCCAACGCGTCGGTCAGAGCGGGACCGGCGATCGTTGGAGCAGCCGGCTTGCCTCTCGAATGCCGGTGAGCCAAGCAGAGTCGACGGTCGACGTGCCGGCGGTGCTCGTGTGCTCGCCGGCGAACAGCACCCGGCCGTGCGGCGTGGACAGCGCGGCGACATCCTCGGCCTGCTGTGCCGGGTCGCTGTCCGAGGTGATGTTCGTGTAGCAACCGAGCAGGAACGGGTCGGTCGTCCAGTTGGTCGTGGCCCAGCCGATCGGTCCCGGAGTGTCGGGTCCCGCGATCGCACGGATGACGTCATGGAGCGCGTCGACCCGTTCGGCCTCGGATCTTCCCGCAAGCTCTCGCGCGCTCTCGCCGACGGCCATCCCCACGACGACCGGTGTGCCGTACCACGCAGACATGTCGAGCACCACCGGCCACCTGGTGCGGCCTCGGTCCACCACGGTGAGGTGTGTCGGCGCGCCGTCGACCTGCCACACCGGTCGCTCGTACGCCAGCGCGACCTTCTCGAACGCCCCGAACCCCATGCGGTCGACGGCTTCGTGATGACGCTCGGGCAGGGGCGGGTCGAACGCGACCGAGCCGGCCTTCAAGACGCCGAGCGGGACGGTGATGATCGCGTGGGTGCCGGTGAACGGGCCCGCGCTCGTGTGCACCGATGACCTCGGCTTCGCGTTGCTCGATGCGTTCGACTGCGGTCCCGACGTGGACGGTCAGACCGTCGGCGAGGTGTTGCACCACACCGCGATAGCCGCCCGACGGAAGCACGTCTTGGTCTTGGACGCCGCCGGAGAAGAAGAACGAGGCGAAGGTCCCGAGGGCGAGGTCGTCGGCGTCCTCCCCTTCGTACATCGCGAGCATCGCCGCGAGGTGGGGACGGACGTTCGGATCGATGGTCGGGAGCAGCTCGTCCAGTGCGGCCTCGAGGGACAACGTTGGCGGGAGATCGGCGACCGCGTCCCGACTCATGACGAACCCGGCCAGCGCCGCCGTCAGCGACGCACGCGCGTCCTGGTCCGGGTAGGCGTCGTCGGCGCGGTTGAGCACCGCGGCACCGAGCACGATGCCCGACGGTGGCGCGGGGAGTCGTTCTATGCCGAGCGCGTCGACGTACGGAAGCATCGGCGAGCCCGCGCCGTCGTGGATCCACGACGCGCCGAGGTCCACCGCGGCCCCACCGACATCGACCGTGTGGGTGCGTCCGCCGATCCGCTCACGTCCTTCGAGGACGACCACGTCCACACCGCTCAGCTGCAGCGCGCGGGCGGCAGTCAGGCCGGAGATCCCCGCACCGACGACCACCACTCGTCCGACGGGCCCGTCGACCGGATCCGGAACCGAACCCGTGCGGTCATCGGCTTGCAGCAGTGGTGTCGAGGGACGCTCACCATTGTTCGTCTTGTTGTTGATCATCGGGCCACTCGCAGCGCCCCCGCGGATGCAGGCGGCGCGGCACCGTAGCCCGGGTCAGAAGAGGGGGCCACCGTCGGTGGCGTCGTACCGCTTCACTTCCATGTGCTTGGGTTCTTCCATGTCCGGAGCGTTCGCCTGCTTTCGAAACTCGTCCAACGCTTCGGCGTCTCGCCACACCTCGACGGTGTTGATCTGTTCCGGATCCACAGAGTCGGCCGTGATCGCGACGTGAATGCACCCGTCGAATTCGCGGGCGCGCGAGACCAGGTCACGGTGAGCAGCGACGTATTCGTCCCGCTCCTTCGCATCCACGAGCTCGTAGCCGGCGATGATGATCATGGCTCTCCTCAGCGTTGGGTCGTCGGGTCTTCCTCGATGGTCATGTCGCCGTACGTGGGCACGCCGGCGGTCTCGTAGGCGAGGTGGAGCGTGCCGTTCGGGTAGGTGACCGATTCGGTCAGGCGCAACGCGGTGGGCACGGTCCCGCCGCCGAACACCTGCTTGCCGCTCCCGAGCAGCAGCGGGTACAGCCACAGGTTCATGCGGTCGACGAGGCCGAAGCGCAGCAGTGACTGCACGAGGTCGAGACTGCCGATGACGTGGACTTCGTCGTGGCGCTGCTTGAGCGCGGTGATGCTCTCGGCGAGGTCGCCGGCGACGAGCGTCGACCCCTGCCAGGCGAGCGGCTCGGCGAGCGTGCGGCTGGCAACGTACTTGGGGACGCGATTCAGCAGGCCGGTGAACGGGATCTCGTCGGGAGCGGTCGGCCAGTAGTTGGCGAAGATGTCGTAGGTCCTTCGCCCCAGGAGCAGGGCGTCCATGCTGCTCGCTTGCTCGAACATGGTCCCGCCGGACATCCTCTTCGAGCAGCGGCGCCTGCCACCCGCCGTGCGCGAAGCCGCCGTCGCGGTCCTCGTCGGGCGCTCCCGGTGCCTGTGCCACCCCGTCGAGCGTCACGAACTCGGTCACGATGAGCTTGCCCATGGTGTCCTCCTCTTCCTGGTGGCGATGCGTCCCTGTGTAGACGCCGCGGCCGTGCCGATGTCATCGCGCGCGCCTTCCGGTATCCGCGGGGCGATCGGACGGGCCGCTCCGAGGCGATCGAGCACGGGCGCTCGGTTGGAGTGCCCGAAGTGCAGCTCGACTGGCCCGTCTGAGTACGGCGAATATCTGAAGTTCTGCTCACTTCGGAAGAAATCTCGAAGTTGCGGTGCGTTCCCGTACAATCACGCCTGAACTGCCGCACGGATGCGGCGGTCGCACGGTGAGGCAAGAGGGCGGAAAATGCAGGCGGAAACTCGGCGCGGGCGGTGGCGTTCTGTAATTGCGGCCACGGCGATGAGCGTGGTGCTCGGGTCGACGATGGGCGCGTCGGCAGCAGCTGCACAAGATGCGCCGACCGACGGCGTGATCACGTCCGTCGTGCCGGCGCAGGGCTGGACCGCGACCGGCGTCATGGTGACGCGCGGGCACCGATGTCGCCATCAGCGCAACCGGCACCATCCACTTCGGGGAGTCGCCCATCGATCTCATGGCTCCCGCCGGCCTTCCGTGGGGACCGCAATGTGAAGCGGTCGCCGGCCCAGGTGCCCAGTGGGTCGTGCCGGGCCTCGACTGCTACGCACTGATCGGTCGCATCGGGTCGGGCCAGCCGTTCGTCATCGGAAACGGCACGTCGATCGATGCCGCCGCCGACGGTGAGCTCATGCTCGCAGCGAATGACGACAACTTCGCCGACAACTCCGGCGCATGGTCGGCCACGGTCAGCGTCCCGAAGCCGTCCGCGGCGGGAACGGCTGCGGAGGCCGGCACGTCGCAGGGCGGGCTCAGTCTGGCGATGGTCGCGCTCGTCGGCGTCTTGCTGCTCGTCGTTGCGGTCGCGGCGGTATGGGTGTGGCGGCGCTCCACCCGCGAACCCGCCTTCGACCTCACGAAGACGCTCCGCGCCGGCCAGATCGACGTGCGCATCGCGCGCGATCGGACGCTCTGGAGGATCGACGGCGCGGGTGAGGAGCATCCGTTCGTCCCGTTCGCACATGACTTCACGCCGATCGGGCTGGATGGCCGGCGGAACTCGTTCACCTGGCGCGACCTGGAGTTCCGCGCCGTCGGATCAGGCGCGCGCGTACGGCCGTCCGCACGGTGAAGTCATCCTTCGGGACGAGTACGTCTCGGCATCGGCCGGCATGACCCTCGGGGCGAACGGCCACACGCAGGGGCTGGTGCCCCTCTCGCTCGCCGGGGCGTGGGTCTTCACGCTCGTCTCGGTCGACACCGCGGCCGAGGCGACGAATTCGTCGGCGCACGGTCACGTCACGATGTTCATCCGCGAGAACGAACCGTTCCGCCCCCAAGCGGACCGGATCGTCGCCTCGTTGCGCGCCTTTCTCGAGGACCTCGATCGGCTGCTCGCCGAGCGTGCGGCACGTCAACCAGTCGGCGCGATGTAGACGCTCTTGCTGCGGAGGAACTCGTCGATGCCGGCGCGGCCGCCCTCCCGCCCGAAGCCGCTCTGCTTGTAGCCGCCGAACGGGGCGCTCGGTGACATCGCCGGAAACCCGTTGACGGTCACCGTGCCGGCTTCGAGTTGGTGGGCGATGCGTTGGATCCGTGAGACGTCGCGCGAGTGCACATAGGCGGCGAGACCGAACGTGCTGTCATTTGCCTTCGCGACGACTTCATCTTCGTCGGAGAAGCGCAGGATCGCGAGAACGGGTCCGAAAACCTCGTGGCGCGCCAGGTCGCTGCCGTGCTCGACGTCGCCGAAGACCGTCGGTGCAATGAAGTATCCGTCGGCCAGCGCACCGCCGGCGCGAATGCCGCCGCACAAGAGATTGGCCCCGTCGCTCCGAGCCCGTTCGATGACTCCGAGGATCCGTTCGAGCGCCGGTTCGTGCACCACCGGACCGACGAGCACCGCCGCGTCGAGCGGGTCACCGACTGCGAGCGCCTCGACAGTCGCGACCACCTGCGTCGCGACCGCGTCGTACACGTCTTCGTGCACGTACAGGCGGGTCGGGAGCGCGCACCCCTGCCCGCTCAACAGGCCGACGCCGAGCATCGCGGCCATCGACGAGGCGGCGTCGAGATCGGCGTCCGGAAAGACGATGTTGGCGGACTTCCCGCCCAGTTCCAGCGTGACCGGCGTGATGTTCTCGGCCGCGGCCGCCATGACGCGCCGGCCCGTCGCGGTGCCACCGGTGAACGTGATCTTGTCGACGCCCGCGTGGCGCACGAGCGCCTCACCTGCACCCGCGTCCCCGACGACCACGTTGAGCACGCCGCGTGGAACACCGGCCTCCAGCGCGAGCTCGGCGAACCGGAGCATGCCGAAGGGCGCGATCTCGGGCGCCTTGACGACGACGCTGTTGCCGGCCGCCAATGCCGGTGCGACCTTCTGCCCCATGCCCATCATCGACCCGTTCCACGGCGGGATCGCGGCGATCACGCCGTATGGTTCGGGCCGCACGTACGACAGACCGGCGCTTCCCGGCAACAACTCGCCGTCGAGCTTGTCGCACCAACCCGCGTAGTAGCGCACCCACCGCGCCGCGTAGGTGCCGGGTCGCATCACGTTCACCGGCGTCCCGTTGTCGAGCGCGCCGATGATCGCGGCTTCCTCGGCGTGTTGGTCGAGCAGATCTGCGAGCCGGTACAGGATCCGACCGCGTTTGGCGGCGGGCAGGTCGCTCCACGCGCGGTCGCGCGCGCACGTGCGGCGCCGACGGCGGCGTCGACATCACCCGCACCACCGAGACCGAGGACGGCTTGTCGCGTGCCCGTCGCCGGGTAGTGGTGCTCGTACTCGCCTCCCGCGTCGCTCGGTTGCCAGGAGTCACCGATGAGATGACCTTGCGCGGCCAGCCGCGCGATCGTCGCCGTCAGCGGGGTGGACTTCATCGCCGAGTACCGTCGACCCGATGGAACGATTCGCCTCCCAGGTCGCCCTCGTGTCGGGCGCCGGCGCAGGAATCGGACGCGCCGTCGCGCACCGCCTCGCGAGCGAAGGCGCAACCGTCGCCTGTCTCGATCTCGCTCACGACAAGGCCGACGAGACCGCAGCATCGCTGCAGGGTGCGATCGCGATCGAAGGCGACGTCACCGATGCCGGCGCGTGCGGGCGCGCCGTGGCCGCCACCGTCGACCAGTTCGGCGCAGCTCGATGTCCTCGTCAACGCGGCAGGCATCGCCGCGTCGCACCGCATCACGACATTTCCCGAAGCGGACTGGCGTCGCATCATCGAGGTCAACCTCACCGGCACGTTCCTGCTGAGCCAGGCCGCCGTGGCCGGCACTGGTCGCCCGACGCGGCGCGATCGTCAATCTCGCTTCGGTCGCCGGCCTGCGCGCGACGCCGTACAACGCGGCGTACTGCGCGTCGAAGGGTGGCGTCGTCATGCTCACGAAGTCGATGGCGGTCGAGCTCGCCCGTGAGGGCGTACGTGTGAACGCGGTGTGCCCGACCGCGGTCGACACGGACCTGCTGCGCGGCTTCTCGCTGCCCGACGATGCCGACATGCAGCTGCTCGGGCGCGCCGCGTCGCCGATGGGCAAGGTGCTCGAACCGACCGAAGTCGCGGCGGCGGTCGCGTACCTCGCGTCGAACGAAGCAGCCTCGATCACGGGCACCGTGTTGACGATCGACGGCGGCGCCACCGCGTAGGCGTCTTCACCCGCCGCGCGCCGTCGCGATCGTCACGGTTTCGGTCGCGATCCCGGATCGCAGCACGACACCGGGCCGGGCGCCGGTCGGCACTCCCTCGACCACGATCTCGGTACCCCCGACGAGCACGCGGTCGATTCCGCGCGCATCGGCAGTGAGGCGCTCGCCGCCGCCGGGTTGGTCGTGCTGCACGCGCGCGGGTTCGCTCGCGACGGTGGCGGGGTCGAAGACGACGAGGTCGGCGACGAAGCCCTCGGTCACCTGCCCTCGATCGCGCAGTCCGTAGAGCGCGGCCGGGACGTTGGTCATCATGTGCACCGCCTCCTCGAGCGAGAGCAAGCCGCGATCGCGCACGACCTCGCCGAGCACGACGCTGGGATAGTTCGCGTGGCACATCAGGTCGACGTGCGCACCGGCATCCGATCCGCCGAGCACCACCCGGGGGTCCTTCCAGACCTCGACGCGCGCGGCCCAGCCCGCGTCGGAACGACCGAGCGACGGCGTGAGCGTCGGCAACACGACCGAGAGCGCCAGTCGATCGGGGAGGACGACGTCGAGCAGCACGTCGATGAGGTCGGTACCGCGCGCGGCCGCGACTTCGGCGAGGCTCCGACCGACCCACTCGCTGTCGCGCACCCCCGTCGTCGGGGCGATCTCCATCAGGTTCCAGTCCGACAACACGCCGAGCGCCTTGCTCATCCCTTGCGCGGCGCCCGGTACGCAATCGCTCGCGCGTCTCCGGGTCGGCGAGCGCGGACCGACGCCCCTCGGCGTCGAGCCGGACGACGTCACGCCAGCCGGGCAGGGTCTCGAGCAACGTGTTCGCGCGCATGCGCATGATGTCCGGCAAGGCGAGCGCGACGACGTGGGCACCGCGCGCCGCCGCGACGTCCGACGCACGGAGCTGGTCTTCGTAGATCTCGGTGCCGGCCAGGCTGCCGAGCAGATTCCAGTTGAGCGGGCGGTCGGCCGCCCGCGACATGTCGGCCATCAGGTCCATGCGCTCCGGCGGGATCGGTCCGACCGTCGGGATGAACTCGAGCGTGGTGCCGGCGTGATCGCGCAGCACGCCGGCCAGCGCGATGAACTCGTCGAACGCGGCGAGCGCGTGAAGGGACGGGTCGATCGTCGCCGTCGGTGTGGCCCTCGCCGAGCGAAGACGACAACCCGAGCCCGCCCGCGTCGAGGGACTCGTGCAGCAACGCGATCATCGCGTCGAGCTGCTTCCGGCGATGCGGGATCACGCGTCGCGGCATCTCCCATCACGGCTCGCCGCAACGTCGAGTGGCCGACGAGGAATCCGGCGTTCACGGCGATTGCACCGTCGAGGCGATCGAGATACTCGCCGAACGAACGCCAGTCCCAGGCGCCGCCGCCTTCGAGCGAATCGATCGACATGCCCTCGACGCGCGTCATCATCCGCTTCACGTAGGTCGCGTCTTCGGGCCCGAGCGGCGCGAGCGAGAACCCGCAGTTGCCGCCGAGCACCGTCGTCACGCCGTGCAGCGACGACGGGCTCGCGGTCGGATCCCACAGCAGCTGGGCGTCGTAGTGCGTGTGGACATCGACGAACCCCGGGCAAACGACCTTGCCTCGCTGCGTCGATGACCCGCCGTCCGGTGACGGGTCCGGTGGTGATCGTGGTGATGCGGCCGGCTTCGATGCCGACACTCGCGTCGTAGCGCGGCCGACCGGTGCCGTCGACGATCGTCGCGCCGCGAGTCGGCGAGCACGCAGGTCGGTCATCGGTCTCCGGCGAGGAACTCGGCGACCGCCTGCTCCACGATGGTGCCCTGCGAAGTAGTCGGGGTTGGTGCCGGTGTAGAAGCGCACCGGATTCGCGAACGTGAACTCCTCGGAACTCGGCCGTCGCTGAGCCAACCGTGCTCGACCATCTCCCACGCTTCCTCGAGGACCTCGGTCATGTCAGGGCACGTCCCAGTGCGCGATGTCGGATCCCATCATCGCGTGGAGCCGGGCACCGAACGGGTTGATCGCGGTGTTGAACGCCGTGCGTCGTCATCGGGTCGTCGGCTTCGCAACCGAAGTAGAACGGATCGACGAACAACGTCTTGATGTCTTCGGCCCGCTCGATCCCGCAGGCGGCCCACTCGTCGAGCATGGCTTCGGGCTCGCGCGGGCGTCGCAGGACGTGTCCGGTCGCGTCGGGCGCGTACTTCCCGATGTACTCGAGCATGAGATCGCGATCGACGAGCGTGGGGTCGAGCTGCGAGCGCAGGGCGTCGATGTTGCGCTTCTCCCAGTGTCCGACGATGTCGCTGTAGAGCGTCGGCGGCCCACGCGACGCCGCCTTCGAGGAACGCGAAGTTCATGCCCGGGAAGCGGCGGGTCACGCCGCCGAGGAACAACGACTTCGCGAGCGAGTGCTGACCCTCGGCGAGCGAGCCGAGGTGGTTGTACATGTAGCTCGAGATCGAGCGCCGCGGGCTGAGCCCGATGAAGCCCGAGTGGAAGGCGATCGAGACGCCGAGCTCCTGGGCGGTCTGCCACACCGGGTCGTAGTCGTACGCGCTGTCGAGGCCGAACTGGTCGAGCCACGTCGCCCACCGCGCCAGGTCGGGATCGGCCGTCGCCGCCGCGACGATCGGCCGCTGCACGTAACCGGCGCAGAGCACCGACTTGAACCCGAGCACCTCGACCGCGTACTCGCAGCTCGGCGACGGCCTCGTCCGGGGTGTGCATCGGGATGGCGGCGACGGGCGCGAGCCGGTCGGCGTACGGCGCGAAGGTCTCGGCGTTGCAGCGGTTGAGCGCCCGGCACGCGCCGCGCCGTCGCGTCGTCTTCCCACGTGTGCAGGAACACGAGACCCAGGCTCGGGTACACGACACTGAAATCGAGACCGAGCTCGTCGAGTCGTTCGTACAGCAGTCCCGGGGAACAGGGCGGTGGCGAGGTCGATCGTGTTCCGGGCCGGTGCGCTCCACCACGGCCCGCGGGCGGCGCGTGTCCGCACCCGCTCGGCGGCGTCCATCGCGTGCCACGTAGTGGTCCGGACCGAGGTACGGCGGCAGCAGGCGCGCGCAACGCCGGATGGTCGAGCGCGAGTCCCTCCTGTTCGAGGTACGGGGCGAGCGCCGGGAAGTACTCGGCGATGTGGCCGTCGATGTCGATCACGGGATGGGACAGCGACCGTCGTATCGCGGCAGACGTCGGGCTCATGGCGCTGCGTAATGTAACCCCATTAGTTGCGCGCCGACAGGGCCCGCGCGAGAAGGTGGCGACATGGCGTACGACCTCGTGATCCGCAACGGCACCGTCGTCGACGGTTCCGGCCTCGGCTCGTACCGCGCCGACGTCGGCGTCGTCGGGGACCGGATCGCCTTCGTCGGCCGCATCCGCGACCGCGGTGCGACCGAGATCGACGCCGACGGTCTCGTGGTCACGCCCGGCTTCATCGACGGCCACACCCACATGGACGCGCAGGTGTTCTGGGACGCCAGCGGGAGCAGTTCGTGCTGGCACGGCGTGACGACCGCCGTGATGGGCAATTGCGGCTTCACGCTCGCGCCGGTGCGCGACGGCGGAACGCGCGTTGGTCGTACGGAACCTCGAACGGGCCGAGGACATCGACCCGGTTGCGCTGGCCGAAGGCATCGACTGGAGCTTCGAGACATTTCCCGAGTACCTCGACGCGGTCGATCGCACTGCCGAAGGGCATCAACTTCGCCGCGAACATCGGGCACAGCGCGCTGCGCACGTGGGCGATGGGCGAGCGTGCGTTCGAGACCCACGCGAACGACGACGACCTCGCCTTGATGACGCAGCAACTCGAAGACGTCGATCCGTGCGGGTGCGATCGGGTTCACGACGTCACGCAGCGAGCACCACGAGACATCCGACGGCCGTCCCGTCGCTTCGCGGCTCGCATCGTGGGATGAGGTCGTTCGGCTCGTCGACGTCATGGGCGCCCTCGGCGCGGGCATCTTCGAAGGCGCCGACGGCGGCATGATGGCGCCCGATCCCGAACGACGGACGCGCTCGCTCACCCGGATGCGCGACCTCGCGGCGACCAGCCGGGTACCGATGACGTTCGGCTTCGTCGCGATCCGGGGCGCCGAACACCTCCTCGACTTCCTCGACGAAGCGGCGGAGGCCGGCGGGCGGGTGATCGCGCAGACCCATTGCCGCGGCATCTCGGTGTTGTTGTCGTTCAAGACCCGCGTCCCCTTCGATCTCCTGCCCGAGTGGCAGGAGTTCCGTGCCCTGCCCGAAGCGGCGCAGTTGTCCGGCCTGCGCGATCCCGCAACTCGGGATCGGCTCGTCGACGCGGCTCGCGACGCCGATTACTCGTCGTTCCGGGGCGTCGGCGCGCAAGCCCGACCGCCCGACTTCGAAGGCATACGCGTGTACCGACAGGGGCTGCCACCCAACCCTTCGGTTGCCGACATCGCGCGCGAGCGCGGCGTGCATCCGGTCGAAGCCATGATCGATCTCGGGGTCGAGACGAGCTTCGAGCAGCTCTTCATCCAGCCGAGCCTCTATGCGCAGGACGAAGCGGTGTTGCTGCGCGCCTTGCGCCATCCGCGGGCGGTGATGACGTTCTCGGATTCGGGCGCACACCTCAGTCAGATCGCCGACTCCTCGATCCACACCCATCTGCTCGGTCACTGGGTTCGCGATCGCGGGGAGTTCACGCTCGAGGAAGCGATCAGGATGGTCACGCTCGCGCCCGCGCTGGCGTGGGGATTCGCCGACCGCGGCTTGGTGCGCGCCGGCATGGCCGCCGATCTCAACGTGTTCGACCCCGCGCGCGTCGGACCGGCGGTCCCGACGTTGGTCGACGATCTCCCGGGCGGCGGCCGGCGCCTGCTGCAGAAATCAGTGGGGTTCGCGGCGACGATCGTGAACGGTGTGGTGACGATCGCAGACGGCGACGCCACCGGAGCGACGCCCGGTCACCTCTTACGCCGCGCGGTCGCCTAGCAGGGAGCTGTCAAGGTCAGTCCTCGTCGCACAGACCGGGCGGCTGCGACGTGTCGCAGTCGTTGTCGTCGTACGTGTTCCCGATTCCGTCGTCGTTGATGTCGAACGGCTGGTTACCACTGAGGTCGTTGTCATCGATGACGTTGTTCGACGGCACACCACCGCCGAACTCGACCGTCGAGAACAGCACGATCCCGCCCGAAGCGATGCTCGGGCCCGACGGCACGTTGTTCTCCACGTCGTTGTCCGTGACGCGGTTCTCTGATGCGCCGGCCAAGACGATGCCGCCCCCGGAGAACGGGAGATCACCTTCGCTCTTCGAGAATGCAGGCATTGCTGTTGTTGACGACGTTGTTGTCCTCGACTGTCCATCCCGTCGCGCCGTTCGGGCTCGCCGGTGTCGAGCAGGAAGAGGCCGTAGCAGTTGTCGTGTGCGTCGTTGTCCTCGACCTCGCCGTTGGCAGCGTCGCGAATGAAGATGCCGAAGGTGTTGTCGTACACCTCGTTGTCTTCGATCGTGACGTCGGCGTTCTCCGAGTCACCGAAGTACAACCCCGCTTCCTCGCTCCCGTAAGCGACGTTGTCGTGGAAGTCGCCGCCCGTCGACGAGTTGTAGAAGGCCCCGTACTCGGAGTTGTTGGCGAACACCATGTCTTCGACTTCGGCGCCAACGGTGTTCACGAGGAACGCACCGTTCAGGAAACCGTCGATCGTCATGTCCTCGAGCTCGAAGCCTTCGACCGGATCGTCGGTGAGACCCACACAGACCGCACCGAAGATCTCGTCGCCTTCGACGCACGGGTTCGGGGTCGCGACGTCCGGGGGACGCAGGAACGTCTCGTCGGCACCGTCACCTTCGAGTTCGATGAAGTCTGTCGTCACGTAGACGTTCTCGAAATATGTGCCGGCCTCGATGTGGATCTTGTCGCCCGGTTCGGCCGCGTCGATCGCCGCTTGGATCGACTCGCCCTCGTGCACCCTGTGCGTCGTCCCGTCTGCTGCCGCAGGTGCGCTGGTGACGACGAGCCCTGTCATCGCCACGCCAACCACCGCAAACGTCCTTCGAAACCCGCTCCGACGTCCCATGTCGTCCCTCCTCGTTGGCGACAAGGCTGGCAGTACCGCGGACGAATGGCAAGGAACGCTCAGCCGGCTGCCCACGCATCGTGCACAAGCCGGCCAACCTGTCCGATCGCGATCGGGGCGTCGTCATCCGGGCAGCTCGTGAAGCCGTCCTGGTCAGTTGCCATGGCTGCGATGACCCATCGCGCGGTCGCAGTCTCGAAGAGGCCGGCGTCAACAAAGGTTCCCGGGGCCCGTACCGGTCTTGTTGTAGACGCGGGTCGGCAACGGAAGCCCATGGTCGGCGGCGAGGGGGTGATAGTGCAGCTGGCGCGAGAGGCCGATCTGATCCTGCTGGTGGAGCAACATCTCGAGCGCGCGGCCGTCGAGGTGGGTGTAGGCCTCGGCGAGATCTCGAGGACTCGACGTGGCGAAGCCGTTTCCTGAGGCCATCTCGTCGAACGACGAAAGCCGCGCGGTTTCGAGCCCGAGGTTTGTCATGACGTCGTTGATTCGCTCAGGGCCGCCGAGTTCGAGCAGCAGAAGTGCCGTGGCCACGTTGTCGGACACGATCGTCATGAGCCATACGAGATCTTCGATCGTGGGGTTGAGACCGGCACGCAGGTAGCGAAGGACACCGGTTCCGTGAAGGCGGAAGTCCTCGGGCACGGCCATCCGGGCTTCGGGATCGCATTCGCCCCGCTCGACAAGTTGGCAGTACGTGATGAGCACGAACGTCTTGGCCGCGCTTTCGGTCGGCAGGACACGGTCTGCGTCGAGGTCGACAACTGCGCCGGTACCCAGGTTCCGGGCATAGACGGCGAAGGTTCCGGGAAATCGAGCGAGCGCTGCCCGTACCTCGTCAACCAACTCCACCACCGAAGTCTCCCAGCAAACACCGGCCACTGCAGCAGGCGTGAAACGCCTAGCGGATCCAGAGCGTCTGGGCGACACGCGCGCGGATCTGCCAGCCCTCCTCGCCCCGTTCGACGCGATCGCGGTATCGGATGCCGAGCGTCAGATCGCCCTGGCCTGCGTTTGCATCGCCGAGCTGGTAGACGACGGCGTACGTGTCGAGATGGGCGATATCGCCATCGAGATCGATGAGCGGATCACCCAACATGTGCATGCTCACCGGGAACGCTCTCGGTGCACGCATCGTGTCGAGCCAGTCGCCGAGCGTCTGCGCACCGCGCGATCCCTCGATCGTCGCGTCAGGATGGAACAGCGCGGCCAGTGCGGCGACGTCGCGTTCGTCGGCGGCGCGCGCGTAGCGCTGGACGAGCGCGCGCAGGCTTTCGTGGTCGTTCACAGCACTGCAACCGGATTGACGGGGCAGCCCGTGGCGCGTGCGACGCGGAGCGGTGCCATCGTGAACAGGAACTCCCATCGACCCTCACTCGCACACCGGTCGCCGAGCCGGGAGAGCAACATGTTGTCGATCAGGTGGAGACCGATCGCAGTGATTCCGATCTGATGGATCGGGAACGGCCACTGCGCGATGCCGGGGCCGGGCATCGGATCCGAGATGCCGTCGCTCCCGAGCACCGCGATCTCGCGCTCGTGCAGCCACTCGAGGCAGTCGGGGTGCAGGCCGGCCAAACCGTCGAATCCGCCTCGCCGCGCACGCCGTCGCGCATCGCGGCCACACGAGATCAGCAGGATGTCGCCGGTGCCGACATGCACACCGGCTTCGTGCTCCGCCGCGTCGAGATCCGCGCGGTGCACGACGTCGTCGTGCTCGAGGAACTCGACGCCCCGAAGCCTTGGGATGTCGAGCAGGACTCCCCGACCGACCACGCCGTCCGCCATCGACATGATCGTGTTCGCCTGCGCGCCGTCGCTCCGCACCTGTGACGCCGGTCGGCCGCCGTACATCTCTCCCCGCACGAACATGTGCGACAACGCGTCGACGTGCGTGACTCCGAGTCCGTGCACGTCCGATCCGATGTAGTCGCGGGCTGCCTCGTATCCCTCGATGCCGTTGCTGTCGCGGGCATCACCGGCCGCCAGCATGTGATGGTGGGCGGGATGCGGGTTCTCGGGCGACGGATCCGTCGCGAGGTTGCGAGCAAGACTGATCGAGTCGCCGGCCCGGACGAGCGCGGCGGCAGCGACGCGGTGTCGCGTGCCCAAGTGATTGAGCGCGCCGAGCTGGTCGGCGTCACCCCACCGATCCCAGTTCGACAGCGCTCGGAACAAGCCGTCGAGCTCGGCCGTACCGATTTCCGGTCCCATGCGTCGCAGCTTCGCGCGTCGGGTCAGCGCGCGGGTCAGCGCGCGGGCGAGCGAAGGGTCACCGGCGCGGACATCGCGGCGATCAGCATGTCGACGAGGTTGTCGACGAAGAGATCGTCGGACAACACCGGGTGCTCCCCGCCCCGGTCGAGCCGGGCTGCTCGGTCCGCCGCGGCGCGTCCGATGAAGGCCGTGCAGATCTCGCGCCGTTCGTTCCAGATCCTCGCGGGCACCTCGCCACACCGGGCTCGCAGAAGATCCCATGCCTCGTACCCGGAGGTCTCTCGCAGCAACGTTTGGATCTCGAGCGGGATGCGATCGAGTTGCTGGGACAGCTCGGTCCCGTATTGCAGGTACGCGCGTTCGCGCCACCCGCGTTGCGCGAACTCGGTCACCGGTCTCACGATCGCTTCGGCCGCCGGCCGCGGGTCGTTGCCGCGCGCGCCGGTCGCGAGCTCCAGCAGTTCGACGCGCCGGGCCCGGATGTCAGGGATGTGCCGTTCGAGCAGGGCGACGAGCACACCGTCACGGCTGCCGAAGTGGTAGTGGACCGCGGACATGTTGCGTTGACCGGCCGTCCGTACGATCTCGGCGGTCGACACCGCGTCGATGCCACGCTCGGCGAAGAGACGCGCCGCCGCATCGAGCAGCTTCTCGCGTGTCGTCGTCACGACGTGAGCGACCATCCCGGCAGCAAGCCGCGCTCGCTGCACACGGGCTGCGCCTGGATGGTCCCGCCGCTGAGTGCATCGGCTTCGGGCGACTCGAGCAGCCAGCGACACACCTTGCCGACGACCTCGGCGGGGGCGCCGGTCGACGCGTCGAAGCCGAACGCGCCCATGTCCTGGCGGATGCGTTCGGTCGCGATGAAACCGGGTTGGATGTTGAACGTCCGGATGCCGTGGCTGCCCTCCTCCACGGCGAGCACGCCCACGATGCGATGCAGCGCCCCCTTGCTGAAGGCGTACCCGAGACCCCAGCCGCCGGCCCCGGCCGGCGCGGGAGGATCCTCGTACGCGGCGCTCGACGTGATGTTGATGACCGTGCCGCCGCCGCGCTCGATCATGCCCGGAACAACTTCCTTGATGAGCACGACGGGTGCGAGCGCGTTCGCTTCGAGATGGTCGCGCAACACGGGAATCGGTGTGTCGAGCACGTGGTCCATGTGCCCGGGTCCGACGTACCGACCGTTGTTGACGAGGACATCGACGCGATGCCACGTCGCGAGCACCACGGCCACGGCGTGCACCAGCGAGACGTGGTCGAGGAGGTCGGCTTGCACGGCGAGGCATTGCCGGCCTTCGGCGCGTATGGAATCGGCCGTCGCATCGAGCGAACCCGGCAACGGCGACGTGTCGGAGTGCTCGACCGTCGAACTGTGCTCGCGCGCCTCGCCTTCGTGCACGGTGCGGGCGAGGATCGCGACGTCGTACCCGGCACGCGCGAGCTCGACGGCGATCGCCCGTCCGATCCCGCGACTTGCGCCCGTCACGAGCGCCACCCTCGTCTCCGGCTGCTCCGCCACCACCCACCTCCCGGTCGGCGCCGCACGATAACGGCGCCGGCTTCGGCTCGCGTCAGCGGATCAGGGCGCGGGAATCTCAGCACGGTCGACGAGCTCGAGGGCCCCTCGGCCCAGCAAGAGCGGTCTCGGACTGGCGGGTGATCTGCTACGGGACCGGTGCGAGGACGGCGTCGATACCTGTCGTCGGTTCTCCGATGAACACCGTGACGAAGTCTGCCGTGTTCCGCTTGGGAGCGTTGTCGAACCATTCGAAGTTGAGGCCGGAGCCCTGCGGTGGCGCGTACCGGATGACGTAGTCAGCCGGCGTGACGTTCGCGAACAGGTACGTGCCATCGATCGCCGTCGACGTGACGTAGGCGCTGACCCACGTGTCACTGAATCGGTACGCCGACACCTTCACGCCCTCGACGGGCCCGTTCGCGTCCGTCACCGTGCCGGAGATCGAGCCTCCTTCGACGAGTTGAGCATTTGCCTCGATGAAGTCCGCGTCCGATGGCAGGACCACGGAGTCCGCGAGCGCGCGAGATGCGTAGTCGTCGAACCACTCCGACGCCAATGTGCCGCCGGGAGCCCTGAACAGGATGTTGTACCCGGTGCCGAGCTCTATCGCCGGGAACGCGTACGCACCCTGGCCGTTGGTCGTGGTCTGCAACGAGGCGACCCAGGTGTCGGTCGGTGTGAACGCCCACACTGCCGCACCCGCTACCGGGTTGCCGTCGGCGTCGGTCACCGTTCCGAAGATCGGGGATGACACGGGCGCCTGCGGCGCGAACCCGAGCGGAACCCGGCCGATTCCGAGCCCGTCGACGAGATGAAGTTCATCACGCAGTTCGCAGACGATGCCGCGCAGTCGCGCGTCGTCCCGGGGGCGCCTGCAATCGTCATGAACCGCTGCACGGTGTAGTTCGCGGAGAACTCGCCGGACGCGTCGACAACCGCCGATTGGGACGGCCCGCCGCAGTCTTCGAAGCCGGGCGCGCCTTCGTCCACGCCCTGACAGAAGTAAACGGTTGTCGACGGTGTGAAGCCGCTGCCCTGGACCGACACCACGGCGCCGTCGAGCAGGTCGGTAGCCGGCGTCACCGTCGTCGTCCTCGGTGGCAGGGGTGCAAAACCGAGCGGAGCGAACACGGCATTGGCGAGATCGAGGCCGGAGATGGCGCCGATCACGCACGTCCGCAGACGGTTGAGCACAATCGATTTCCGCTCCGACGCTCGGCGGAGTCATGAATCGCTGCACGACGTACGTCGCCGAGAACTCGCCATCGGCGTTCACGACGCGCCGATCCAACGGGCCCGCCGCAGTCGTCCTGGCCCGGAGTACCGTCGTCGACCGCTTGGCAGAAGTTCGCGCGTTTGCGACGGAGCGAAGCCACTTCCCTCGAGCGTGACGGCGTCGCCGTCGACGCAGGTTCGTATCGGGCGTGACCGTCAACGTCCGCGTGGTCTGGGCACCCAGTCGGCGACGCGGTCAGCGCCAGGCTCCCGGTCAGGATCGCCGCGACGACGATTCGCAACGCTGCCTTCATGGCAAGCTCCTTCGCACCGGGGAGACCGCCAACAGTACGTCGCCATCGCGACGACGTCGACGCCCAGGAATTGGACGGTGCGCCGGCGCCGCCGCGGGTTTGGACCGACGCTGCATCGCGTTGACAAGGCGCGACGACTCAGGTCTGAGGCATGCCGAGCGCGGCGCGGAGCTCGTCCATCATCCGCTGTTCGCCCTCGCTGACCTGAACCGCACCGAACCCCATGAATCCACCCTCTTTGGCGGCGTCGGCGGCTGCGGTCGCGACCGCGACGAGCCATCGGCGGAACGCCTCTGCCTCGGCTGCGGTCGCCTTGGCGTCGAGGATGACGTTCACGGCTCCGAGCTCGTCGAGGATCATCTTTCCCGCGAGGGCCGATCGGTCAGGCTTGAACTCCGACAGCGGGTTCTGCTTCTGCTTGACCATCGCGAGAATCTCTTGCGAGACCGAGACCAGCAGCTCGTCCTGAGTAGGAGGTGAGGACGCCGCCTTCAGCGTCGCCATGGTCTCCTTCGTCAGCTCGATCGGTCCGCCGGGATCGGCAATCGAGATCGCCATTCCGGCCACGAACGGAGCGCGGCGCAAGCGGGCCCACTCGTCGTCGGCATAGTCGGTCTTCGTCGTCATGCACACTCCCCGCGGGCTCCCGAAGGGTCTCGGCGACGGTTGCGCGCGTGGGTATCACCGCGCGCGCAACACACTCGCGTCGCGCTCAGTACACCTCGTTGCGACCGCGCGTACGCCTCGTCGCGACCGCCGTACGCCAAGAGCGCGTAGAGCACGAACACGTCGATCACCACTGCGACGAGCGCCTGCACCGGGAACGCATACATCCATGAGAAGTGCGTGAAGATCGCGATCGACACGAAGACGATGCCGAACCATCGCCCCCACTGAGAACCGCTGAAGACGGCGAATCCGGCGATGACCAGGAGCACACCGAGGATGATGTAGAACCATCCCCATGCCGCGAGGTTGTCGTCGAACAAGAGCAGATTCTCGAGCTCGGGTCGCGGCTTCGAGATCATTGTCACGCTTCAGTGCCCACAGGCCGTCGATGATTCGCGTTCCTCCCGCGATCATCAGCATGACGCCTGCGAAGAACACCCATCCTGACCATCTGTTCGCCGTTGTCGTGTCAGTTTCCATGGGACCCCCTGTGTCGAGACCGCGCAGAGCGTAGAAGTCGCCGAGGCGGGAATCGCGGATGCGGCGGTCGTCACCGTCCGGAGCGCCACGACCACGAGCACGCGGCGACCAGAACCTCGCTCTCAGCGGTGACTTCAGGCGCTGAGGACGTTCGCTTCGACCGGCTGGGCCGGCGTCGCGTGTTCGCGGCGGCGCAGGAAGAACTTGATCGCTTCATCGACGACGAGCAGACCGACGGCGCAGCCGATGCAGAGCATCCACTGCGCGCCGGTCAGGGGAACCAGGTCGAGGATGCGCTGGGTGATCGACAGTTCGGTGCTGAGGACGATCACTGCGAGGGCCAATCCGTAGAGCCCGAGCTGGCGGCGGTCCGTGACGAGATCGCGACGGAGGATCGTGCCGGTTTCGTCGCGCGAGGTGAGGCCGAGCGCGACGTTGAAGAGCGCGAAGGTCACGAAGCCGAGGGTCGCGGCGACGGCCGCGCTGTCGGACTCGTAGCGAGCTTCGACGACGAGGGTGACGAGCGCGACGAGGAAGCCCAAGAAGATCTGGTGCGTCCACTGCGCGCGGTTCAGCACGGGCTGCTTGAGCGGACGGGGTTTGCGTTCCATGAGCCCGGGTGAGGGCTTGTCGAATCCGAGCGCGATGGCGATGGGCACCTGCACGAGGAAGTTGATCCACAGCACCACGAGCGGTTCGAACGGGACGCCGCCGAGGATCGTGAAGACGGCTGCGCCGAGGTAGCTGAGGATGAACGCGACGAGCGCCGCCATCTGGAAGCGGATGTACTTGGCCAGGTTGTCGTAGATGCCCCGACCGAACTCGACGGCCTTCACGATCGTGGCGAAGTTGTCGTCGGTCAGGATCATGACCGCGGCTTCCTTGGAAACCTCGGTACCGGTGATGCCCATGGCCACGCCGATGTCGGCCTTCTTCAACGCCGGCGCGTCGTTGACGCCGTCACCGGTCATGGCGACGATGTTCTGCTCTTCCTGAAGGAGGTGGACGAGGCGGATCTTGTCCTCGGGTGCGACCCGCGCGATCACGCCGATGTCGGGCAGGTCGCGCCGCAGGGTCTCGTCGCTCATGTCGGCGAACTCGGCGCCGGTGAGCGCGCGACCTTCGATGCCCAGCTCGCGTCCGATCGCCGCCGCGGTGACGGCGTGGTCGCCCGTGATCATCCGGACCTGGATGCCGGCGCTCTTGCATTCGGCGATGGCGTCGCGCGCCTCGGGCCGGGGCGGGTCGACGATGCCGACCATCGCCAGCAGCGTGAGGTCGGTGACCAGCGCGAGCAGGTCCCCGCCGCGGTCGAAGGTCGCCGGGTCGAAGTCGCGGCGGGCAACCACCATGACCCGCTCGCCGGCCTTGGCCATGCGGTCGTTCTCATCGAGCGCGAGTTGGCGGTTGTCGTCGGTGACCGCGACGCGTTCGGCGTCCGGCATCCATACATTGGACGCCGCGCGCGATGAGGACGTCGGGCGCGCCCTTGACGAAGCAGCGCACGACCGGCCGGCCCTGTGCGTCTGTCATCTCGTGGAACGTCGCCATGAACTTGTACTCGGAGTCGAACGGCACCTCCGCGATGCGCGGGAAGCGCGCGCGGGCGTCGTCGACGCTGACCCCACCCTTCTCGGCCAGCACGATGAGCGCGCCTTCGGTCGGGTCGCCGATCAGCGCGTCGCCGTCGAGTCGCGCGTCGGCGCACAGCGCCATCGGCAGCATGATCTCGTCGAGCGGGATCTCCTTGCCGCCGTCGTGCAACAGCTGTCCCTGGGTGCTGTATCCCTCTCCCTTGACCGTGTAGTGGTTGTGGCCGGGCACGGTGAACTCGCGGGCAGTCATCTTGTTGAGCGTCAGCGTGCCGGTCTTGTCCGAACAGATCGCCGAGACCGACCCGAGCGTCTCGACCGAGGGAAGCCGCTTCACGATCGCGTTGTGCGACGCCAGCACCCGGGTTCCCATCGCGTAGAGCGTCGTCACCACCGCGGGCATGCCCGTCGGGATCGCCGAGATCGCGAGCGCGACGCCGGCCAGGAACACCTCGTCGAAGTCCTGGTCGTTGATCCAGCCCAAGATGAGCATCGCGACGAACGCAAGGCCGGCCAGGCCGGCGATGATCACGGTCAACCGGTCGAGCTGCTTCTGCAGGGGCGTCTTGTCGGCCTCGGTGCGATTGAGCAGGTCGGCGATGCGGCCCATCTCGGTGTCCATGCCGGTACCGGTCACGATCAGCTCGCCACGACCGCGGGTGACCGCAGTGTTCATGAACGCCATGCAGTGACGGTCACCGAGGGGCACGTCCGTCTCGGGTGTCGCGTCCGTCGCCTTGGAGGAGGCGACGCTCTCGCCGGTCAGCGCGGCCTCTTCGATCTCGAGCGTCGCGGCCACGAAGAGTCGGCCGTCGGCCGGGACCCGGTTGCCCGCCTCGACGAGCACGATGTCGCCCGGTACCAACTCGGCCGCCTCGACCTCCACCGCGTCGCCGTCGCGGCGCACCCGCGCGATGTTCTTCATCATGTGCTGCAACGCGGCCAGGCTCGCCTCGGCCTTGGCCTCCTGGTGCATGCCCAACACCGCGTTGAAGACGGTCAGCCCGAGCAAGACGAGCGTCGTGCTCATCTCCTGGGTGAAGACCTGGTTGACGATCGCCGCGCCCAGCAGGACCATCTGCATGACATCGCGGTACTGGCGCAGGAACGCCTGCCAGCCGGACTCCTTCTTCTTCGCCGCGAGCACGTTCGCGCCGTAGCGCGCCGCGCGCTTCTTCACCTCAGCTGCGGTCAACCCCTTGGCCGGGTCGACCGCCAGCCCGCGCGCCACCTCGTCCACCGAGACGGCATGCCATGCGATATCGCTTGCTGACGGCTCCGACAACGCCGTCGTCATGTTCGCTCGATGTCATGCGTCCCGCCGGGCCCTCCGGAGGCGATGAGCCGGGTCGCGGCGTCGATCAGGGCGAGGTGCGTGAACGCTTGGGGGAAGTTGCCGAGGTGCTGCCCGGTCGGCGCGTCGATCTCTTCCGCGTAGAGCAGGAGCGGACCGGCGAAGGAGCGGAGCTTCTCGAACAGCGCACGAGCGCGGTCGAGCTCGCCGATGATCGCGAGCGCGGAGACGAGCCAGAAGGAACAGATCGTGAACGTGCCCTCGGCATCGTTCGAGAGACCGTCGTCGGCCGCGTCGACGCGATAGCGCAAGACCAATCCGTCCTGGGTGAGCTCGTCGGCGACCGCGAGCACCGTCGCTCGGACGCGCTCGTCGTCGGCGGGCAAGAAGCCCATGATGGGGATGAGCAACGCGGATGCGTCGAGCTCGGTACCGTCGTAGTGCTGGGTGAAGACGCCACGATCGTCGACGCCTTTCGCGCAGATCTCGGCCTTGATCGCGTCCGCGGCCGCGCCCCAGCGCTCGGCGCGCTCGTGATCGTCGCGGGCACGAGCGATGCGCGCGCCGCGCGCCGCGGCGACCCAACACATCACCTTGGACGCGACGAAGTGCTTCGGGTCGCCGCGCATCTCCCAGATGCCTTGGTCGGGTTCGGAAGACATCTTGATCGCGGTATCGACGAGACCCGCGACGCCCTCCCATACCCGAGGAACGATCTGGCCGCCGCGCCGTTCGTGCGTGGCCATCGCGTCGAGCAGCATTCCCCACACATCGTGCTGGCGCTGGTCGTAGGCACCGTTCCCGATACGCACAGGACGCGAGCCGCGGTAGCCGGAGAGGTGGTCGAGCGTGTGCTCGGTGAGATCGCGTTCGCCACCGATGCCGTACATGATCTGTAGGTCGAAGCCGCGGCGTGGACGGATCGCCGGTCACCGTCTCGAGCAGGAAGGCGAAGTACTCGAACGCCTCCCAGTCGAAGCCGAGGTCGTGCAGGGCGCGCAACATGAACGCGGAGTCTCTGATCCACGTGTAGCGGTAGTCCCAGTTCCGCTCGCCGCCCACTGTCTCGGGGAGCGACGTCGTCGCCGCCGCCATGATCGCACCCGTCGGTGCGTAGCTGAGTCCCTTCAGCGCGAGCGCACTGCGTTCGATGTACGGCCGGAAGCGGTGGTCGGGGAACTTCGCGGTGCTCAACCAGTTGCGCCAGAACCGCTCCGTTTGGCGCAACTGGTCGAACGCGTCGTCGGTGGTCGACGGAAGCGTCGTCTCCCCACGACAGTGCGACGAACGCCGACTCTCCTTCCTCGAGCGTCGTGCGTCCGTAACTGCGGGCCCCGACGAACCCGAGCTGCATGCTGCTCGCGAGCTGCAGTGAGAGGTCGCCGTTCCGTACCGTCGCGAGCCGGTAGCCGTCCCCGTCGTAGGCCCATTCACCTTCCGCGGTCCCGTACTCGAACAGCGGGAGACAGTTCATCTCCACTTCGACGCGTCCACTCGAACACGTCGCGACGCGCAGCAGCAGGCCGAGCGCGGTTTCGTCGCCGGGTGGCCGGCGATAGCCCGCGCGGCGTTCGTCGCTCGCCGGCCCGACGACCAGGAGGTCTTGCACCGTGAGCCAGCCGGTCGGGGTGTGCCACGTCGTCTCGAGCACGAGCGTCCCCGGCAGATATCGGCGTTGGTCGGGCACGTACGCGTTCGCCGGCGCGAGGCGGAAGAAGCCCGCCCTGCGATCGAGCAACGCACCGAACACGCTCGGCGCGTCCGGGCGAGGCAGGCACAGCCACTCGACCGAGCCGTCGGGCGCGATCAGCGCGTTGACTTCGCAGTCGGACAAGAAGCCGTACTCGGCAATCGGCGGGATACACGCTCATGACGCTCCGATCACTGATCGCCTGCTCGAGCCGCGTCGGACTTCGGATGCCCGCACGTTCTCCGTTCGTGCGATCAGTTCGTAGGCGAGCACGACCTCGACCAGTCCGACGATGGAGCCGATCACCATGCCGAGCAATCCGTTGAGCAGGAAGGCCGGCACGAACGGGTGCTCGAAGATCTCGGCGTAGTGGATGGCGTGCAATACGGCCTGTTCGACCTGCAGCGGGATCGTGACGAGGCACAGCGTGAGCCAGAAGCACGGGCGCACGAGGTGCCACGAGCGCCGGAAGGCAGAACCCACCGAGCGGTCCTCGATCGTGATCACCGGTCCGACGAGCGACCACAGCGTGAACAGGATCACGCCCGGGATCACGAACAGGGCCAAGCCGGCGAGCGTTGCAATCGCCAGGAGCACGTCGGCCGCGAGGAGCCGGCGCAACGGAAGCACGTTCCAGATCTCCCGAACGCTGAGGTCCGGGATGCCCGTGCAAGTGCGCGCCGACGACCTTGTCGAGGATGCCCGCGTACACGACCACACCGCCCATCGCGAACACTGCGGAAACGATCGACGTGAGTCGCGGCTCCATAGGGACGCGAGACGTGACGATCGATCACAAGGACCGTCGCGATCGCATCGACGGCCGCGACGGCGCCGAACACGACGAACGCCGTACCGGCAACACGCCAGAACCGCTCTCGATATGTGCGCAGCGCCGCGCCGAGCACGTCCCGCACGCGCGGGCGCCCGTGCACGTGCTCGGGAAGGATCGTTTCTGTCAGCTGTCGCACTCCCTGCTTCCGGCTCGCGGCGCTGGGCGCGGGCTCAGCCGAACGCCATTCCTTCCACCGCGCTCGATGCCGTGGGATCCGGCAGGCGCATCATGCGGAAGGCGTTGATCAAGCCGATGAGACCGGCGAAGAGCGGGACGAGCAACGCGACTTGAAGGGCGCGCGGCCTTGCGTCGGTGTTGATGCGAATGATCTCGTCCTGCGTTGCTTCGGGCTGGCCGGCGAGCTGCTCCTCGAGTTGTGTGTTGCTCATCACTTCCGCGTCGTCTTCCAGCGCGTTTGCGACCTGCTCTTGTTCGGCGGGGGCGAGCACGGTGCTGTCTTGCGCCATGTTGGTGAAGGTGAAGGAGAGCGTCGCGAGCATGATGGCCCCCGCGAAGGCAAGCCCGAACGACAGCCCGAACGATCCCGCGGCCGAGTTGACGCCCGCAGCCTCACTGACGCGCTCTTCCGAGATCGGGGAGAGCGTGTAGTTGTTGAGTTGCGATACCAACAGGCCCAAACCGGATCCGGCGATCACGAGCGGGATCACGAAGTACCAGCCCGACGTCGCCCGGGGCACGATGGGGATCAGTATCGCCATTCCGATCGTCAGCAGCGCGAAGCCCAGTCGAACAATGCTCGCCGGGCGTCGTGTGCCCGCCTTCTTGCCGGCGAGCAGCGCAACGCCGAACATGCTGAGCGAGAGCGGAGCGAGTGAGAGTCCGGCCTCCATCGCGTTGTACTCGAGCACCATCTGCAGGAAGATCGGCAGCGCGATCATCGAGCCACCCAGCGAGATCTGCTGGAGCATCTGCTGCGAGATGCCGAATCTGAAGAGTTTGGCCCTGAACAGATCGGGGTCGATCAGCGTGGGCTTGCCTTCACGCTTGCGGCGGGCCAGCCAGTACGCGAGCGAGCCCATCGCGAACACGCCGACGGCCAGCAGCGCGACGACGGACTCGCCACCCTCCTGCCACACCAGGATGCTGAGCACGATCCCACCCATGCCCAGCACCGACAAGCCCGCACCCACCGCATCGACACGGCGCGATCCGGTGTACGGCACGTCGTGGACGAGCCGGCTGCCGAAGAGCACGATCGCGATGACGACATCCTCGAGCAGGAACGCGACGCGCCACGACAGATACGTGGTGATGAACCCTCCGATGAGCGGCCCGACGGCCGCGGCAATCGCAGCCGCGGCGCCGACCAGCGCGTACGCCTGCTTCTGAGCGGCTCCCTCGAAGTTGCCGTGGATGAGGGATTGCATCGCGGGCAGCAAGAGCGACGCGCCCAGCCCACCCACGATCGCCCAGAAGACGATGATCGCGGTGAGGCCCTGGGCGAGTGCCATTGCCAGTGCCCCGATGGCATAAGCGAGAAGACCCAAGATGTATGCCCGCTTGCGGCCGATGAGATCGCCGACCTTGCTGCCGATCAGGATGAAGGCGGCCGACACGAGTGCTTCGAGTGCGATCGCGGATTGGACGCCGCTGACCGTCGTATCCAGATCGCGTACCACCGATGCGATCGATACGTTCATCAGCGAGGTGTCGACAACGAGCACGAACATCGCCATCGCCAGCAGGATGGCGAGCCGCGGATTGCCGGTTGCCTCCTCGCGAGCGCTGGTGCTCGCTCCTTCGGTCATGCGATATCCACCGCGGTGGATAGTACGGCAGCCCCACTCGGAACCGGCGACAACTGGACGTGGCGCTCGGAGGATGCAACATTCGACGACGTCTCTGAGAAGGAGCACACATGCATGAGTCTGATCGGGACGCGATGACACGCGAACAGGAGATCGCCGCGCAGCTACGAGTGGAGCCTGGTAGCCCCGCGCGGTTGGGCGAGCGTGATCCGGCGTGGACGCTCGGCCCCGAGTACGAAGCCCTGTCGGCCGATGAGTTGAAGGAACGGGCGCGCGAACTGCTGAAACAGGGAGTCAAGGACCTCGCCCGACACCAAGAACTGCTCTGGGCGAGCGACTCGTACTCCTTGCTGGTCGTCTTCCAGGCACTCGACGCGGCCGGCAAGGACAGCGCGATCGAGCACGTGATGTCGGGCGTCAACCCGCAGGGTGTGTCGGTCGTGTCCTTCAAACAGCCTTCGGCCGAGGAGCTCGATCACGACTTCTTGTGGCGGACCGCGAAGGCGCTCCCCGAGCGGGGTCGGATCGGGATCTTCAATCGGTCGCACTACGAGGAAGTGGTCGCCCTTCGCGTGCACCCCGAATGGCTCGACGCGCAGCAACTCCCGCCCGGCGACCGTGGGACTCGGTTCTGGGAGGAACGCTACGAAGACATCAACGCCTTCGAGCGGCATCTGCACCGCAACGGGACGAGGATCCTGAAGTTCTTCCTTCACCTGTCGAGAGGCGAGCAGAAGCGGAGGTTCATTGCTCGCCTCGACAACCCCGACAAGCACTGGAAGTTCAACGCCGCGGATGTCGCGGAGCGGCAGCACTGGGACGAGTACATGACCGCGTTCGACCAGGCGATCACCGCGACGTCGACGGCGTGGGCGCCGTGGTACGTGATCCCGGCCGATCACAAACGAGTCACCCAGGCACTCGTCGCCCGCCTCCTCGTGATGGCGATCGACGACCTCCAGTTGCAGTACCCGCAGGTGAGCGACGAGCAGCGGCGCGAGAACGAGGTTGCTCGCCGGCAACTCGAAGCCGAAGCGGACTGATGCCGCAGCGGTTGTGAGGCGAAGCGCGACGTCTGCGCTGCACTCCTATCCGGGCGCGTAGGCGTGCAGGATTCCGGGAGGGAAGAAGGGCGCATCGTCGCCGGCGGTCGCCACGTAGAGCACTCCGTTCACGACTGCCGGCCCGCCGAAGATCGCGCCGCCGAGGTCGACGGTCCAGAGCGGAGCGCACACGCCCCCCGAGCAGTTCGTCGTGCCGTTCGCGTCGAAGGCCTGCAGCGGAAGTGGCCGGGCCGCCACCGCTCGGTACGGAACCACCGGCGAACAGGATCCCGTTCGCCACCACCGGGAGCTGCCCACCTTCCGACACGCGCCACAGCGGAGCACAGATCGTCGGATCTCCGGAGCAGTTCGTCACACCGCCGGCGTCGTAGACCGCGTTCCCTGCGTACACGCGACCGTAGGCCACCGCGGGGGAATCAGACGAGGAGGCGCCCGCCGACGGCGGGACCTGTGCCGTCCAGAGCGGCGTGCCACCCGCGGCATCGAATGCCTGCAGGAGCCTCGAACCGTTCATCACGTAGACGCGGTCTCCACCGACGACCGGTGATGAGCCGCTGCTGCCGGCCGCTGCGGTCCACAGCGGTTGGCACACCTTCGTCGCATGCGCCCGTGCAGTTCGACTGTCCGGCGGCGTCGTACGCATACAACGTTCCGTTCTGCGAGATCGCGTAGACCTTGCCTCCCGCGACCGCGACGGCGCGGAGACCGCGCTGTCGGTGCTCGCGGTCCACAGCGGTTGGCAGAATCGTGACCCCGACGGCGTCGGGGAGCAGTTCGTCGTCCCCGCCGCGTCATAGGCCGAGACCCGACTGCTCGCCGTTCCCGACGTACAAGACGCCGCCGATGACGGCCGGCGTGCCGCCGACTCCGGACCCGGTGTCGGCGCCCCACAGCCGCGGACATGCCGGTGAGACCGTGCAGTGGCTCGGACCGGCCGCGTCGTACGCGGTGAGACCGCCGAGCCCGTCGACCACGTAGACGACGCCGTTGACGACCGCCGGCGTGGCGCTCACGCTCCAGCCGGTGAGTTGCGCTCCACAGGCGGCCACAGACCTTCGGGGTCCCGGTGCAGTTCGTCTGCCCCGCGGCGTCGAACACCTTGAGGTCGCCCGGACTGTTCGGGTAGCCGCCGCCGCCGATGTAGACCCTTCCCCCCGAGACGACAGGCGACGAGGCCGTGACACCGATCTGCGCGGTCCACACTTCCGACAGTGACGCCACCGTCGACGACCCGATCGTCGATTCGTACGGCTGGAACCCCGTCCGTGCGGCATCGCCGTGGAACTGCGACCAGGTGCAACCGGTCGCCAGGACGGCTACGAGCAACGCGAGCAGTTGCTTCCTCATGCCAAGCCTCCCGCACTTCGCCCGCCGCCGAGGAGACGAGACGCCCGGACCATAGTGACGGAACCCTGTCGCGGCAAGCCTGCGTGATGTTCGCGAAGGCTCCGCGATGCGGTCAGTCGTCGAGGCTCGTCGCCGCACCGCCGATGAGCGCGGACACCAGCACCCCGAGCGGGAGCGTGCCCCAGTACGACAACCCGAGGCCGATGTTGCCGAAGAACAGCATCAGCAACCACGTCGCGGGGAACGTCGCGACGAGGAACAGGATCGTGAACAGGATGAGCCCTCTGATCATGACCGAAACGATAAACGGGGCATCGCAGCATCGCTGGGATGCTTCGAAGGTCCATAACGGATCAGCGCACTGCTAGGCACTTCCCGGCTTGGTGGTGTACGCGGTCGATGAAGGGTTCCCACGCCGGACGCGGATCGCGAGCTGACCGTTCCCGAGAGAAGCTTCGATGCCACTACCGAAGCCGGCCGGCAGCTCGACCACCCGTTCGTACCCGCCGTAGTCCCATTCGTGGACGAGATAGTTGCGCGGTGCCGCGGTCCGGAGGTGCGCCCAGAACCGCAGCGTCGCGCCGGTCAGTTCGATCGTGACGTCGTCGGCCGTGACCGCGGGCAACGGCGCCACGACCACCAGCGCCTCTGTGGTCTCGAACATGTTCACGGGAACGGTTTGCGTGCGCATGGACGCTTCCGTTGCGGCCGTCGCGTCGACGACCTGCTGACGCCGGTCCTGTTCGCTCGTCACGGTCTTTCTCTGCCCACTCCGGAGCAGGAACATTCCTCGCCGCCGGCCTGACGAGCGCGTTCTTCGAGCACGAGTGGCAGGCTGTCGTCCGCATGCAGATCACCTTGCTCGGCACCGGAAGCCCGATCCCCGTTCCGAACCGGGCCGGCGCCGCGACGCTCGTGCGCGCCGGCGACGCAGTGCTGCTCGTCGACTGCGGGCGTGGGGTCGCCATGCGGCTCGCGGCCGCCAAGGTGCTGCCGCCGATGCTCGGCGCGGTGCTCGTCACGCACCTCCACAGCGATCATCTCACCGACTTGAACGACATCATCACGACGCACTGGATCATGAACCCGGACCCGACGCCGTTGCGCATCTTCGGACCGCCTCGGATGCAGGAGGTGGTCGACGCGACCCTCGCCGCCCTTGCTCCCGACGTCGAGTACCGCCTTGCGCACCACGACGACCTGACCTCGCCGCCGCTCGTCGAGGTGACCGAGATCGGACAGGACGACGTCTTCACGATCGGGACGGCGTCGGTGCGCGTCGCGGCCACCGATCACCGTCCGGTGGAACCGAGCGTCGCCTTCCGCGTCGAGGCGGATGGATCGTCGGCCGTGATCGCGGGTGACGGTGTGCCCTGCGCCTCCCTCGACGCACTGTGCGCGGGCGCGGGTGCGTACGTCCAGACCGTGCTGCGCACCGACCTCGTACGCGCCGTGCCGAGCCCGCGCTTCCAGGACGTCCTCGACTACCACTCGAGCGTCGAGGACGCCGCGCGCACGGCCGCACGCGCGGGCGTCTCCACGCTCGTCCTCACCCACTACATCCCCGGCCTCGCGGCCGGCAGCGAAGACGAGTGGCGCGCGCTCGCCGCCGCCCACTTCGAAGGAACGATCGTCCTCGGCGACGACCTCACGACCCTCGAGGTGTAGGCGTCGACGTGTAGGCCCTAGCGACGCGCGCGCAAGATGCTGCGGAGGACGAGCAGGAACACGATGCCGACGATCTGACCACCGAGCACGATGCGGTTCACGTCGACCGCCGGTTGCCAGCGGACGTCGTCACCGTTGATCACGAAGACCCCGGCCGGCTTGGCGGCAACTCCGAACCCGCCACCTTCGCCCGAACCGGCGCTCGCACCGTCGTCGCCGTCTGCACGCTCCGCCGCTTGCACCGCTCACCTCCACCGCCACCACCGGCGATCGTGGCCACGGGCACCAGGGTGACACCGTCGCGTTCGTACGGTTCGCCGAACACTCGCTTGACGCTCATGGCGTCACGTGCCTTTTCGAGTACGTCCGCGGCATTCATCGGGTCTCCCTTCGGGAATCATGGTTACCTTCCGCTGCATCGAGACTCCGACGCAGCATCTCGGTCTCTGGCGACCGACCGACGCCGAGATCCTCGAGCATCGCGTCGCACTGTTCGAACGCCCGCGTCGCGCCGACCCGATCGCCGGCGGCGAATCGAGCGGCGATGAGCACACGGAACGCCTCCTCGGACCACGGTTCGATCACGAGCGTCTTCTCGGCGGCTGTGATCGCGGTCTCGTTGCGGCCGGCACCGAGCGCGACGTTCGCGGCGCGCACGAACGACCCGACCGCATAGTTGCGCACGCTGTCGCGCGCGAGTCCTGCCCACTCGGAATCGGCGAACTCCTCCAGATAGTCGCCGCGCCAGACCGCGAGCGCGCGTTCGTACTCGTCGGTGGCGCCTCCGAGGTCGCCGGTCGCGGTCGCCGCCTCGGCCGCGGCGACGAACTCCTCGAGGGACCGAAGGTCGGTCTGTACGTGCGGCGGCCCGAGGACGCGAATGATGTCTTGATCCACCTGTAGGTAGAAGGGCGGCTCGTCCCGCACCCGATCGGGCTCGAGCACGGTCTGGAGGTAGGTCAGGGTCACGCGCAGGTTCCTTCGCGCCGCCGATTCCGGGAGATCGGGCCACAGCGCACCGAGCACCTTGTCGCGGGTCGTCTGCCGGTGGTGGACGACGAACGCGAGCAGCTCGCGCACGCGGCGCCTGCGCCAATGCTCGTGGTCGAGCGACACACCGGCTCGCAGCAACTGCGTGGGCCCGAGCAGACGCGATCGTCATCGTGGGGCCGACGGCGATGGCCACACGGCCGCGCAGCCGCCTCGCGCCCTGTGCAAGTTCCGGATCGGGATCGCGTTCGAGCTCGGCGAGCGTTTCGAGTGCCGTCTCGCGCGCGACGCCGCCGAACGCGGTCGCGATCTCGCGCCCTTCCTCGACCCGACCCGACGCGACCAGCGACGCCGCGAGCCGGGCGCACCACGGGGGCGGTGTCGCACACACGGCGTCGAGCGCGGTCAAAGGCGCGTCGCCTTCCGGGAGGGGCTTGCCTTCGAAGATGGCGACGAGCGCGTGGGCGATCGCACGCTTTCGTTCGAGCACCGGGCCCAGCGGAACGGCGTCCCACTGTGCGCGGAGCGCGGGAGAGAGGACGTACGGAACGACGAACGTGAGCCGCAGACCGCGGTCGACGCCGGGGTTGGCCGGTGCGTGGGCGTCGACGAAGCGTGCAAGTTGCATCCTCGCAGTGTCGTCGTCGCCGGCGGCAACCGCGACGAATGCACCCGCGCCCACGACGACACTTTGCAGGAACGGGAGCGTGTCGGCACCCAAAGCGTCCGCGGCGCCAGCATGCGCGGCACGCGCCCGGTCCAACTCGCCTCGGCAGGCCTCGATGGTGGAGACCACCGAGCCCGCCCAGAGCTGGTCGATCGGCGTCGCCTCGTCCGGGTCCGGGAGTGGCGGCAGCAAATCCGGGACGTCACCGGGCCGGCCGACCAGCCACTCCGCCCCGGGCACGATCAAGTCGTGGCCCGGATAGCTCGCGCCGACACCGGCCACACACCGCCGCGCCGCGGCAAGTACCTCGCCCTCGCGGCCGGCGCAGTACGCGCTCACCATCATGAGGAAGTCGGCGGCGACCTGCCACTCGGGCGAGATCGCGCCGTCGTCGATGCGACCGATCTCTTCGAGCGCGGTCGCGTCGTCCCCGAAGGTCTCGGCGATGATCCCGCGGCGAGCTGACACGTGCCGCGCACGACGTCGTGCCCCTCGGCTTCGAGTGCGAATGCTCGCTCGATCACGGGTCCGACACGATCCAGCTCGCCCCGGGCCCGCAGCACGAAGACGTACTCGGAGCTCGTCGCGATCTCGGTGGCCACGTCGCCGCGCTGCTGGAAGCCGACTCGGGCTCGGTCCAGGAGATCGCGTGCGCTCTCGCCGAAGGGATCCCGCGCGCGTTCCGCGATGCCGGCGAGCAACAGGCCCTCGGGCTCGCTGCGCAGCACGTCCGGGAGCCGATCCTGCCAGTCGGCGAGCACGTCGCGCGGAAGCGCTGCGTACCCGCGGCTACAAGCGGTTCGGATCGACGCACGCACGCCCTCGACGTCGTCGACCGCGACGGAGAGCTCGAAGCCGCGCGAGCTGTCGCCGGCCGCCCGGCACGCAGCGGCCGCGTGCGCACCCACGGCCCGGCGCTCGTCCTTGGTGAGAACGCCGTCGAGCAGAGGGGTCCACAGCCCGTGGGGCTCGACCGTGGCGTCGTCGGACCAGATGAGCGGCAGACCCGCGATCAACTCGTCGAGGACGACCGGCCGGTCGAGTACGAGTTGCGCGACCGCTGCGCACAGCTCCCGGCTGCCACCGCCGATCGCGACGATCGCAGCCAACGCCCGTCGCCGGTCCACGTCGAGCGCGTCGAGGACTTCCTCGCGCGCGAACTCGCGCGCGGCCGACGGGCCGAAGGCCGTCGCGAGGCGCACGAGTGCGGGCCACCCGCCGAGGTCGACCGAACGGCCGCGCTCGTCCTGCAGCGGTCCGATCGACGCGAGCTCGGCGTTCGTGAACCGCAACGCGCCCTCGCCGATCTCGATGACCTGCTGGTGGACGCGTCGCCGGGCCAGCCCGCGCACCGGTTCGCGGGACGACACGACGAAGTGTGCGTTCTCGGGCGCACCACCCAGGAGATCGCGCAGCAGACGCCCGCCCGGCGACTCCGGCGGTACGTGGTGCACGTCGTCGAGAACGATGCACGTCGGAACAGATGCGTTCTCGGCGAGCGCACCGCACAACGCGCCCAGCGGCGCATCGGTGTCGGCCGGGGTGAGGTCGACCGTGAGTGCGAGTGCCAATCGCCGGCCGAGATGCGAGGTCCTCGCGTCGGCCGGACTGCACGTGATCGAGACGTCGATACCACGCGGGCTCGCGACATTGTCGGCAACGGCTTGGCGCAACAGCGTCGTCTTCCCGAAGCCCGCACCGGCGACGAGCGCGACGGCACCCACGTCGAAGCGTCCCCGCATGAGTTCGAGGAGGCGAGGCCGCGCGAGTACCGCGGATCCTCCCAGGCCCGGGACGACCACGGGCCGAAGGTACTCCTCGCACGACCACCGCCACGCCGAGCTGCGATGGCACGATGGGCCCGGGAGGAACGATGCCGGCTCGGTTGATGGAAGGGACGCACGTCGCCAAGGAGATCATTGCCCGCGCGGCGACGCGGGCGGCACGCTTCACCGAGAAGAGCGGCCGGCCGCCGTGCCTCGCAGCAGTGATGGTCGGCGACGACCCCGCATCCGTCACCTACGTCCGTATGAAACGCAACCGGTGCCGGCAGGCCGGGATCGAATCCCGCCTCGTGGCGCTCCCCGACGCGACGACGACGTCCGAGCTCGTGCGCGCGATCGCCGATCTCTCGCAGGATCCGACCGTGCACGGGATCCTCCTGCAACACCCCGTGCCCGGCCACATCGACGAACGGGCCGCGTTCGAGGCGATCGTTCCCGAGAAGGATGTCGACGGCGTGACGATGCATTCCTTCGCCGCGATGGCCTTCGGCGATCCGGGCTTCGCGTCGTGCACACCGGGTGGCATCCTGCGGCTCCTCGACGTGTACGACGTCGATCCGACTGGCATGCATGCGGTCGTGATCGGGCGCAGTCCGATCCTCGGGAAGCCCGTCGGCATGTTGTTGCTGGCGCGCAACGCGACGGTGACGTACTGCCACTCTCGCACCGAGCGGCTCCCCGAGATCGTGCAGCGCGCGCAGCTCGTCGTCGCCGCGGTCGGCAAGCCCGAGTTCGTGCGCGGCGACTGGATCGCATCCGGAGCAGTCGTCATCGATGCGGGTTACAACGAGGGCAACGTCGGTGACGTCGCGTTCGCCGAGGCGGTGGGACACGTCGGGTTGATCACGCCGGTTCCGGGCGGCGTCGGCCCGATGACGATCGCCGTGCTGCTGGACCAGACGGTCGACGCGGCCTTCCTCCTCCTCCGACGCTGATCGCTGGCGGTTGCTGTCGCACCCGCTTCGTACGCTCGACCGGGTTAGAGCCAGGTGTGTCAGGCGAGGAGTTGCAATGCGTTGGTTCCGTTTCGAGATCGTCCTGCCAGTGTTGACGTTGGTGCTCGGTTACACCGGCACCATCCTCACGGAACGGTCCCGTGACCGGCGCACCACCCGTCGCGCGTTGCAGGCCGCGGCCGTCCAGTTCGAGCGGGACCTGATGCTCGAAACGCAGCGCGCGCTCTACCGGTACGCAGGGGAGGTGCAGGACTTCGCGTTCGCGGCACGCGGTGAGAGCGACCGGACGTGGGGCGCCGTCGTGGGCAGCACCTGGCGGGCAACCGCAGAGCTCGAGATGCTCGCCACCCGCTTGCCGGCAATTGCTTCGCGCGAACTCATGGGCGACGCGCTCGCCGCCGGGCAGGCCGTGACCGGCGGTGACTGGCCCGGCGAAGACGAGTGGAGCGACGGCGATCGCGCGCTGCTCGACAAGCTCGTCGACGTCCTTCTCGACATCGTGCAGCGCGCGACGACGATGCTCGGGGATCGCGTACGTGAGCTCACCTACGCGCAGCGTTGACGACGGCAGGACATCAGCCTCACGGCATGCGCCTCACGTACATGCGTCTCACGACATGGGCACGCGCGGCACGATGTGCGCGCCGACGCGATCGAACACCTCGTCGAGACTCGGGCCGGTGATCGTCAATCCGTGGTTGCGCAACCCGACGACAGCGCGCGTGGAATCGGGCGCGGCGCGCACGAGGTCGGCGACCGATGCCGCGAGCTGGACCGTCCCGCACGGGTAGTTGACGTCGGTCGAGACGGTGCCGTCGATCCAGCCGTGCACGTGCAGGATGGCGCCGACCTCGCGGATGTTCGCGATAGATCATCCAGTGCTCGATCGCGTCGACGGAGACCCGCTTCGGCTTCACGTTCGGCGGCACACTGAGCACCATCACGTCGCGCGCAGCGTCGTAGCCCCGCACCATCAGGATGTCCTCCCCCACGACGCGCAGGTCGGACTTGTCGACGCCGCTCGCGCTCATCCAGTAGACGGGGCCGTTCGGATCGGGCGCGCCCGCGAGGTCGGCGCCGGTGTAGCGGGCGCTGACGTTGCCGTACGAGAGCCCGCCGATCCCGTACAACAACTGCACCTGGCGGAGATCTCGCGGCGGAAGGATCTCTTCGAGCGGGAACGGCGCCGGGAGCAGGTCGAGCGCGTCGAGCGCACGTCCGGCGCGCAGCATCTGGCGGGTGGAGTCGTCACCGTCCCAGAGGCGCTCGGGCAGGTCGGCGACGAACTCGTTGCCGATGACCAGCCGCGAGGACGCGAGGGGTTCGATGCGACTGAACGCATCGGCGACGAGCGCGTCGTCGTCGAGCCCCGGGCCGACGCCGTAGGTTCCCTGCTCGAGGGTCACGAAGCGCACAGCCAGTCCGTCGTCGGTGTTGCTCACGAGGACGCACAGGTTCGCGAGGCATCGCACGAGGAGTGGGTAGCCGGTACGCAGCAGCTCGTCGAGATCCTCCGGCGGCGAGTCGACCTCGGCGATCGCGATGACGAACGTCGGCGCAGCCTTGCGTCGGTACGACTTCGGCGCACCTGCGTCGACCGCGTGCAAGACGACACGCGTGTCGGGCCCAGGACCCTCGGAAGCGCGGTAGCCCTCGACGTGCATCAACCGTGTGAGCGGACCGATGAACCGCTCGAGCACCGGACTGTGGACGAGATCGTTGCGCGCGAACGTGCGCCCGAGATCACCGCCGGACGTCGCCTCGAGTTCCGTCACACTCGTCATCCTTCCCATCCGCGTCGTTTCGCCTACGTTCCGGCGATGCCCTCGCATACTGCCCCGCTTTCCGGTCTTCGCATCATCGAAGTTTCAATGTTGGGCCCGGGCGCCCTCACGACCCACCTCGCCGACCTCGGCGCCGACGTCATCAAGGTCGAGCCGCCGCAGGGCGACTACGGCCGGCGCATGACCTGGCCGATCGTCGAGGGAGTCTCGCTGTTGTTCCTCCACATCAGCCGGGGCAAGCGCAGCATCGTCCTCGATCTCCGCACGGAGACGGGAGCGGAGACCTTCCGGGCCCTCGTTCGGGAAGCCGACGCCGTGGTCGAGGGCATGCGCCCGGGCGGCCTCGAGCGGCGCGGCCTCGGGTTTCGGCAGCTCAAGGAAGTGAACCCGAAGATCGTCTTCGCGACGATCTCCGGCTACGGCATGACCGGCCCGTACCGAGACATGCCGAGCCATGGCATCGCGTACGACGTGTGGGCGGGCCTCGTGTCGCCCGCAACCGACGACGACGGTTTCCCGTACATGCCGGAGCATCCGTCGGTCGGCATACATGCCGGCCCGTTGTTCGGTGCGCTCGGCTTGCTCGCCGGTGTGCTGCGCGCGCGCGAAACCGGCAACGGCTGTCATCTCGAGATCGCGCAGTCGGATGCCGCGGCCGCGATGGATTGGCTGCGCAGCGAGACGTGGAAGGCCTACGAGCGACCCCAGTCCGAGGTGACCGGGAACGAGGCCGACAACTACGAACGGCGCGCGCCAGGAACGGCGGGCATGGAGGACGGCGTCCGTTATCAGTTCTACGCGACGAACGACGGCCACGTGTTGTTCATGGCTTCCGAGCGCGAGTTCTGGCAGAACTTCTGTACCGGCGTGGACCGCCTCGACCTGTTCGAACGCTGGCCCGGATCGCAGTACGGAGACCACGCACGAGGCAACACGGAATTGCGCGCGCTCTTACGCGACATCTTCGCGACGCGCTCGAGTGCCGAATGGCTCGCGTTCGGACTCGAGCACAACACACCGATCGCACCGGCGAACACACCGAAGACGTTGCTCGATGATCCCCAGTTCCAGAACCGGTTCCCGCTGCTGCCCGCCGCGCAGGTCGGCGCCGAGATGTTGCCGACGCCGATCAAGTTCATCGAAGAGGAGCTCCCGAAGCCTTCAATGGCGCCCACCGTCGGAGAGCACACCGAAGACGTGCTTCGCACCGTGCTCGGCTGGGACGACAGCCGGATCGCGGCGGCACGTAGCGGACGGCGCTTTGGGGGACGGCGCGTTCGGATCGCCGGGCCCGGACGTCGACGGGTGAAGTCGACGGGGTGAAAAGGAGTGAAAAGACGAAGCGCCGGTGGGAACGCTGGGGCCGGGCGGCTATCCCCAGCGTTCCCTTACCGGTGCTGCAGGGGGTCCGAGCACGCCGTGCGGGGGGCGGCGCCCCGGACCCGGACGGCACGGTACCTCTCATCGCGGCGGAGCAACACGCTGCCGAGCGAGAAATCGAGCTATCACCCTCAAAGGGTTACCTTCGCCCCACCCGCAACAGTCGTGTCGCCAAGTCGTCACCAACCGGCTATCCGGACACAATGTCCGGCGAAACCGTCGATACCGTGCCATCGTGCCGTTGGACGGGAACCGCACGCCGGCGCCCGAGGGGCTGCAGCCGATGAGCGCAACCTTGGCGACGGCGCCGCCGCCGGGCGCCGGGTGGGCCTTCGAGCTCAAGTGGGACGGCATTCGCGCCCTCGCCTACCTGGACGGTGAGCGGGTCCGGCTGTTCACCCGCACCGGGAACGACGTGACGCACCGCTATCCCGAGCTCGGTGGGCTCGGGAAGGCGCTGAGCCCGCGCAACGCCGTGCTCGACGGCGAGATCGTCGCGCTCGACGACGACGGGCGGCCGAGCTTCGAGCTGTTGCAGCAGCGCATGCACGTCGAGAACGCGAGCACGATCCGGCGCCTCGCGAAGGAGATACCGGTGATCTACATGGCGTTCGACCTGCTCTGGCTCGATGGCGACTCCGTGCTCGAGCGCTCGTACGACGAACGTCGCGAGCAGCTGCTCGCGCTCGAGCTCTCCGCTGCGTCGTGGCAAGTCCCGCCGCACGAAGTGGGCGACGGTTCGGCGACGCTCGAGATCAGTCAGAGGTTCGGTCTCGAGGGCGTCGTCGCCAAGCGACGCGACAGTCCGTACGAACCCGGTCGCCGCACGCGTACCTGGCTGAAGCTCAAGAACACGACCGAACAGGAATTCGTCGTCGGTGGATGGATGCCCGGCGAGCGTGGTCGTACCGGCACGGTCGGCTCGCTGCTCATCGGCTACTACGAAGACCTCGAGGTGCGCACACTGCGGTACGCGGCACGCGTCGGGAGCGGGCTACGCGGCACGCGACCTCGATTTTCTCGACCGGTTCGTCGCCGAACATGCGCGCGACACGAGCCCGTTCGCCGCGGGCGCGCCGCCGAAGACCGCGCGTTTCCTCGATCCGGTGCTCGTCGTGCAGGTGAAGTTCAGGGAGTGGACGAACAGCGGAGGCGTCCGAGCGCCGGTGTTCATGGGCTACCGCGACGACATCGACCCTGCATCCGTCGTACGGGAAGTGCCCGCGTGACGAACCCACGCCTCGGTCGCGGCATCGTGGCTCAACAGGCAGCGCCTGCGACGGACAGCTCTCCGTTGTCCTCGACCGTCACGCAAGCCTCCTGCCCACCGACCGCGACCAACACCTTGCCGTCGTCGTCGTTTCCGTCGCCGTCGGTGTCCTCGATGCCCGAGATGGTCGGCGACCCCGGCACCTGCTCGGCCGCGTTCTGGAGCACCGTGATGTTGCGGACCGTCTGACCGGGCTCGAGATCGTCGGCCTCGATGAAGCCGCGCATCGCTTCCGCGGCGGCGCGGGCGGTCACGCCGCCGGCCAGATCTTCGGCGTCTTCGCGCAGGTCCTGCGCCTCTTCGGTCACTTCGTCGACCGCATCGTCGACGTCGTCGTCTCCCCCGCACGCCACCAATCCCAGCACCGACATGGCCACGAGGACACCACTCACCAGACGCCTCATGCGAACGAAATGCCCATCGCGCGCAATGAGCAAACGCACACGGAGCAAACGCATGCGCCAGGATGAGCGTCGTGACCCTGTACCGAGTGCTTCCCCCCGCACCCGTCTCCTCACTCGACGATGTCCTCGCCGAGGTCGGGAGCGCATTCGAACGGGCGCGAGCACTCGGCCCTGACGGCACGATCGCCGAGCTGGATGCGGCCGGGCTCCGCGGGCGCGGCGGTGGCGGGTTCCCGACCGGCCGGAAGTGGCGCACGGTCCGCGACGCGCGCGGCAGCCGCCGCTACGTCGTCGTGAACGGCGCCGAGGGCGAGCCGGGAACGTTCAAGGATCGATCGATCGTGCGTCGGAACCCGTACCAGGTCGTGGCCGGTGCTGCGATCGCCGCGTTCACGATCGGTGCGAACGACATCTACATCGGGGTCAAGGCCGCGTTCGTCACCGAACTCGACGCACTCGAACAGGCCACCAGGGCGTTGGCGGAAGCCAACTTCCTCGACGACCTCGACGTCACCATCGCACGCGGTCCGGACGAGTACCTCTTCGGCGAGGAGAAGGCGATGCTCGAGGTGATCGAGGGCAACGATCCCCTCCCGCGCGTCCTGCCGCCGTTCCAGCACGGACTGTTCGCCACCGCGCCGCAGCTCGGTTGGACGGCGACCGAGGCCGAGCCCGGCGAGGCGATCGGCGACCGAGCCAACCCGACGCTCGTGAACAACGTCGAGACGCTCGCGCACGTCACGTGGATCCTGGCGCACGACGCCGCGGCATTCCGCGAGGTGGGTACCGAGAGGTCTCCCGGCACGATGGTGTTCACCGTGTGCGGCGACGTTGCCGCGCCCGGCGTGTTCGAGCTCCCGCTCGGCACGCCGGTGCGAGTGCTGATCGATGAGCACGCAGCCGGCACTGCGAGCGGCCGACCGGTGAAGATGGTGTTCTCCGGCGTTGCCAACGCGGTGTTGACGGGCGACGCCCTCGACACAGGCGCCGACTTCGAGTCGCTCGCGCTCGCCGGTGCCGGCCTCGGCTCGGCCGGATTCATCGTCTACGACGACGCGACGTGCGCGCTCGCGACCGCTCGTCTGTTCTCGCGTTTCCTTTCCGTCGAGTCGTGCGGGCAGTGCCCGCCGTGCAAGCTGCAGTCGGGCGTGATCACCGACGCGCTCGGACGGCTCGAACGCGATGGAGACGCGTCGCAACTCCCGCGCATCCAACGCGCGCTCGAGACCGTGGCCGACGGCAACCGATGCTTCCTCGCGGTCGAGGAGCAGCAAGTGGTGTCGAGCGTGCTGCGTGCGTTCCCCGAGGATGTCGTCGCGCACCAGGAGGGCCGCTGCGCTCTCGTCCACGACCTGGTCCTGCCGAAACTCGTCGACTTCGTCGACGGCACGTTCCGCTACGACGAGAGACAGGCGCGCAAGCAGCCGGATTGGACCTATATGTGATGTGCACCCCGCGGCGCCCCGACCAGAAGGGCGAGGGCAGGCTCCCGTAGCCGTGCGGACTCGCGGGCCGCTAGCGTGACCTCTCCAACCGGGAAGCTGGAACCGGGTAGCGGGAAGGCGCGTTGCACGTGGACGAACACGTCGTAGGTCCGGATCTCACCCTCACCACCGAGACGACGGGGAATCAGGGCGTCGTCTCGGTCAAGGGCGAGCTGGACGCGTACACGGCGCCGGCGATCGAGGAGCAGATCTCCCGGCTCGTCGACGGCGGCATCACCGACATCGTGCTCGACCTCTCCGAGACGAGTTTCCTCGATTCGTCGGGACTGCGCGCGATCCTGACCGCTCATCGCCGCCTCGAGCGCGACCTCGGGAAGACTCACGCTGCGCGCACCGAGCGAATCGGTCACGCGGCTCCTCGAAATCACCGGTCTGACCGGCCACTTCCAAACCGAAGCCTGAGACCGGACCCGAGGCCCGAGCGAGGGATGGCGGCGCGGAGAAGCGGTAGCGTCGTTCGTCTGACTCGACCGGTCGAAAGGGATTCTGGGTGGACACCGCGGAGACCACAGTGACCGGAGAGACGATCCGGCTGACTGTTCCGGCGGCGTTGGAGTTCGTTCGCATCGTGCGATTGACCACTTCCGGCGTGGCGAGTCGTCTCGGCTTCGACGTCGAGGAGATCGAAGACCTACGCGTGGCCGTGGACGAGCTCGCGAGCCTCGTCGTCGAGGCGACCGACGGCGACGAACTGAGCGTTCGATTCGCGCTGCACGACAACCGGTTGCGCATCGAAGGCGAGGCCACGACTGCAGCCGACGGCGCAGGTGTCGACGATCTCACTGCTCAGATCCTCACCGCCGTCGTCGACGACTGGGAGTTCGCCACGACCGACGGGATCGTGCGGTTCTCGTGCAGTCGCCAGGTGCCCGCTCCAACGGCATGAGCCTGTCACCGGAAGAGCGCGAGGTCCTGCGGAAGAAGTTCGTCGAGTACAAGAAGACGAACTCGCGCAAGCTACGCAACGAGCTCATCGAAGCACACCGTTCGCTCGCATCCCATCTCGCGCGACGGTTCGCCAACCGCGGCGAGCCATTCGACGATCTGATGCAGGTCGCGTCCCTCGGCATGTTGAAGGCCGTCGAACGCTTCGACCCGGGTCGAGGGCTCGAGTTCTCGACGTTCGCGACCGCAACCGTCGAGGGCGAGCTCAAGCGTCACTTTCGCGACCGCACGTGGTCGATCCGCGTACCTCGCCGCCCGCAGGAGCTCCACCTTCGGCTCGGCAACGCGATCAACGACCTCTCGCAACGTCTGAAGCGACCGCCCCGCGTGGCCGAGCTCGCGTCGGAGCTCGGCGTGAGCGAGGAGCACGTGCTCGATGCGATGGAGGTGGGCGGCGCCTACCGATCGGCATCTCTCGATGCCCGGGCGAACGACAGCGGCGACTCGATGACCCTCGAGAGCAGGCTCGGAGAGACCGACAGTGGCTTCGATCTCGCAGAGCATCGCGTGCTGCTCGAACGTCTGCTGGAGGAGCTCCCGGAACGCGAACGCACGATCGTGCGCCTCCGGTTCTTCGAGGACATGACGCAGACGGAGATCGCGGACGAGGTCGGCATCAGTCAGATGCACGTCTCCCGCCTGCTGGCACGCACGCTCATGCTGTTGCGCGACCGGCTCCAGACGCTCGACGCCTGAGGCTGTGACGTAGCGCCGGACTGGCTGCCCGATGAGTTTTCCGACCTGCGTTCGGGTGGAAGAACAAAGGCCCGAATCGGCGACCGTGCCGACTCCGCAACGGAAGTGGTTCCCCCATGGGTGACACAGCTGACGAGATCAAGGGCCGGGCCAAGGAAGCCGCTGGCGACCTGACCGACGACAAGGACCTCCAGCGCGAGGGCAAGGTCGACCAGGCCGGCGCCAAGGCGAAGGGCAAGGTCGAGGAAGTGGTCGACAAGGTCAAGGACAAGGTCGAAGACGTCCTGAACCGCGACAAGTAATCCTCGCGTTCACACGCTCGGTACGGCCGGCCCGAGTCGTCGCCGCAAGTCGGCTTCGAACTCGCGCACGGCCGGGCCGGCGTGCTGCTCCTTGAGCGCACGCAACTTCGGATAGCCGGCATCGCGCTCGGCGTCCCACTCCTCCGCGAATCGCCCGGAAGTGATGTCGGCGGTCAGCCCCTGCATCACCGACGCGAAGTCGAGGTGATCGTATCGACCGCGGCGAGTGAGCTGCCCGTACTGGCTCGTCGGCGAATGGAACTCGGACTGCACCGCGTACCCCACTTCGCGCAACAACCGGTACGTCCGCTCGACCTCGCCGGACAGCACCAACTCGGTCATGATCGCTTCGAGCGGAATTCCTTCGGTCGCCATGGTCGTCACGAACGCGGTGCTCACCGCCGCGAGTGCCGGCGACAACACCTGCTCGACCGCGAGGTCGAGTACTGCCTCCTGCGTCGCGGTGAGTTCGATCGCACCCTGGCGGAGACCACCGATCCCCTTGGCGATCGCGAGAGTTCGCGCCAACGCCCGGCCACTGACGTCGCGCTCGACGCCGACCGCGGTGATGAAGCCGACTCCCTCGGTGTAACAGCTCCGCACTTCGGGCCCGAGCATGCGGGGCGCGACCATGCCGATGTCGCCCGCTACGTCGAGCCGGTCGAAGGCGAGCGTGTAGCCGCTCGCGACGATCGTGCAGGAGGTCGCTCGACCCGTGAGCGGCAGCGAAGGGATGACGTCGTCGGGTACGAGCACGCAGACGATGTCGGCATCGTTGGCGGCGTCGAGGTCAGCGGCGTCGAACCCGTCGGCCGTCGCCTGTTGCCGCGTCTCGTCGCGCCGTACGCACACAACCGGTGACAGCCCCGAGTCGCGCAGGTTGAGCGCCCAGGATCGGCCCTGGTTCCCGTACCCGACGACGGCGACGGATTCCCCTGCGACAGCGTCCGAGTCGGCGTCGCCCTCATAGAAGATCTTGGTCATACCCGAAGAATCGCGCAGATCGCAGCCGGATCGCAGCCAGATCGCAGCGCCGGCGCGCGGCGTGGTGCGTCTAACGTCCGGCGCCGTGAGGTTCAGCATCGGCCTGGCCACCGACCGCGTCGAGCTCATGAACGAGTTCGTGACGGGTGAGGCCGTGATGACGTGTGCAGCCGAGGTCGAGCGGCTCGGTTACGACGCGTGCTTCGTCACCGACCACCCCGCTCCGGACGCGAAGTGGCTGGCCGGCGGCGGCCACCACGCGCTCGATCCGATGGTCGCGTTGTCTTTCGCGGCTGCGGCCACGACCCGGCTGCGCTTGCAGACCCACATCATGGTGCTCGCGTACCGGAACCCCATTTTGAGCGCGAAGTCGGTACTGAGCCTCGAAGCTCTCTCGGGCGGCCGGGTGCTCCTCGGGATCGCTGCCGGCTATCTCAAGCCGGAGTTCGCGGCGCTCGGCGTCGACTTCGACGAGCGCAACGCGCTGACCGACGAAGCGATCGACGTGATCCGCGGCGTCTTCACCACCGACGAGTACGAGCACACCGGGCTCCACTTCCGCTCGCGCGGTACGACGATGCGACCTCGCGTCCCGCCGCCGCCGATCTGGATCGGGGGCAACAGCCGCGACGCGATCCGGCGGGCGGTCGAACGGGGTGACGGATGGGTCCCGTTCCCCAATCCGGCGGCAGCGGCGCGCGCGGTCCGCACGCCCCTGCTCGACAGCATCGAGGAGCTCGAGCGACGCGTGACATTCATGCGCGAGTACGCACACGAGATCGGTCGCACCGAGCCGATCGACATCTGCTTCCATCCGTTCTCCCTCACCGACACCTACGACGCGGAGGCGGTACGCGACGAGCTCGACGTGCTCGCAGCGTCTCGGTGTGACGTGGTGCGCGTTGGGAGCGCCGGCCGCGAACAGTCGGGCCGAGTACTTCGAGCGTGCTTCCGCATTCGCGAGCGACGTGATGCAACACGCTCGCGGTTGACGTTACGGTGACGGCGATGGATGTGCTGCGTACTCCTGACGACCGGTTCACTGATCTTCCCGACTATTCGTTCTCGCCGCACTACGTCGAAGTGCCCGCCGAGGGCGCCACTTCTTCGAGCGATGGGCCCGCGCTCCGGATCCACTATCTCGACGAAGGACCGCGCGACGCACGCGTCGTGCTGCTGCTCCACGGCGAACCGTCGTGGTGTTTCCTCTACCGCAAGATGATCCCGGTGCTGCGTCGACGCCGGATTGCGTTGCGTCGCGCCCGATCTGGTCGGCTTCGGTCGCTCCGACAAGCCCGCGGCACGCACCGACTACACCTACGCGCGGCACGTCGAGTGGATGCGGTGCGCGCTCTTCGATCAGCTCGACCTTCGCGACGTGACGCTCGTCGGCCAGGACTGGGGCGGGCTCGTCGGCCTGCGTCTCGTCGGCGAGAACGCCGATCGGTTCGCGCGGGTGGTCGCCGCGAACACGTTCCTCCCCACGGGCGACCAGCCGCCGGGCGAGGCGTTCCTCAACTGGCAACGCTTCTCGCAGAACGTCGAGGAGTTCCCGGTCGGCTTCATCGTCAACTCGGGGTGCACGACCGATCTCACGGACGATGTGGTCGCGGGCTACGACGCGCCCTTCCCCGACGAGACGTACAAGGCCGGCGCGCGCCAGTTCCCGATGTTGGTGCCGACGAATCCCGACGATCCGGCCGCGGCCGCGAACCGAGCCGCGTGGGACGTGCTGCGTCGCTTCGACCGCCCGTTCCTGACCGCCTTCTCGGATGAGGATCCGATCACGAAGGGCGGCGACCGCGCGTTCCAGCGCGAGGTGCCGGGTTGCGCCGGCATGCCGCACACGACGATCGAAGGCGGCGGGCATTTTCTGCAAGAAGACCGCGGCGAAGATCTCGCTCGCGTCGTTGCTGCGTTCGTACGGGGCTGACGCTTGTCGGACCCGCCGGCACCACATCGGGACTGGCGCACCGCTCGATGTCGTCGCGCTGCTCGACGAGCTCCAGGCGATGGGCCGTACCGGCCTCCATTACGCCGAGGATCCGTTCGATCGGGCGCGCTGCGAGCGGCTGGTCGAGATCGCGGCGCGTGGGTACGCGGAAGTTTCCGGCCTCGACGTCGAGGAGGTCCGGAACCGCTTCCGCACCGACATCGGGTACGTCACCGCCAAGGTCGGCGCCGACGGTGCGGTCTTCGACGACGACGATCGCATCCTGCTGATCAAGCGGGCCGACGACAATCGTTGGGGACTCGTGGCGGGCTGGGTGGACCCGAACGAATCGCCCGAGCAGACGCTCGCGCGTGAGTTCCTGGAGGAGCTCGGCGTCGCCGGCCGGGTCGAGGAGCTCGCGGGCGTGTTCCATCGCCCCGCGAACTCCGGGACAGGACCGCACTCGGTCATTTCGGTCGTGTACCTCTGCTCGATCACGTCGCGCGCGTTCACGTTCCAGCCGCACGAGGTCCTCGACGCGCAGTGGTGTCGGATCGAGGACGTCACGGAGTGGCACCTCAACCACGACGTGCTCGCGCGCGGCGCACGCGACGCGTGGCGGCGCCGGCGAGGCAACGCGGCGAATTGACGGCGGCGAGTCTAGCATGTTGTCGCAGCCGCCGGCCGCGGCTCGGTCGTCGATGTCGATCTTCGAGAGCGCGCTCGCGATGTTCGCGAGCTGGCGCTCGGAAAGCCGGTCGACGAAGTGCGCGCGGACGCCCCGCACGTGAGTGGGCGCAGCGGCCTCGAGTTGCTCGCGGCCCGCATCGGTGAGGGCGACGTTGTAGCCCCGACGGTCGGTCGGACACCGGCCGCGAATGACGAACCCGCGCCGCACCATCCCGTCGATCCGGCGGGTCGCGCCGCTCGGCGAGAGGTGGACCATCGCCGCAAGATCCTGCATGCGGACACCGTGCTCGCCGTGCTCGGACACGATCACGAGGACTTCGTACTCGGCGAGCGACAGCCCGTGCTCGGCCTGGAGCTCCTGGTCGAGCGTCGCCAGGAGGCCCGTCGTCGTGTTGAGCAGGGCGCGCCACGCCGTCATCTCGCTGTCGGAGAGCCACTCCACCGTGCCCGGTCGTGCCCGGCCCGCGTCGCACCATCGGACCATGGTACGCATCCAGTACTTGCGGTCGCAATCATCTCGCGATATAGTTGCGTCATCAAATATTGCGGGAACAAAGAAGAGACCGCAGAGACGAGCGCCGGCCCGTGCCGGCGAAGGGGAAGCAGCACGATGGCAGCAACCGACACCATGACCGCGGTACGCCCGGCCGCCGGGACCTACGCAATCGACGCCGGCCACTCCGGCGTGTCCTTCACCGGCCGCCACCTCATGGTGAGCAAGGTCCGAGGCCGGTTCGCCGTCGACGGCGGCACGGTCGTGATCGCAGACGACCCGGAGCAGTCCTCGGTCGAGGCGACGATCGACGTCGCATCGGTCTCGAGCGGTGACGCCAAGCGCGACGACCACTTGCGTTCGGCCGACTTCTTCGACGCCGAGCAGTACCCGAACATCACGTTCCGTTCGACGAGCATCGAAGATCACGGCGACGGCCGGTTCACCCTCTCCGGAGATCTCACGGTGCGCGATGTCACGAAGCCGGTCACGCTGAAGGGCGAATACCTCGGCTCGTCGAATTCCCCGTGGGACACCACCGTGATCGGCTTCACGGCCGAGACCGAGGTGAACCGCAAGGAATGGGGCTTTGAACTGGAACGTCGCGCTCGAAGCCGGCGGTGTGCTCGTCGGCGAGAAGATCTCCCTCGTCATCGACGCCGAAGCGATCAAGCAGTAACGCATCCTGTCGCTGCTCGGGCGGGCCGGGATACCCGGCCCGCTGATCGAGCAGACTCCGCCAGTTCGCTCGCTGCTCGCTCACGGCCTTCGGACCGCGGCATGATCCTCTGATGGACATCGAAGAACTGCTGGCGCGGATGACGCTCGACGAGAAGTTGGCGCAGCTGGGGTGCGTCTGGTCGACGCAACTCGTCGAGGACGAATGCCTTCTCGACGCGCGGCCGCGGAGCGACTGCTCGTGCACGGCATCGGCGAGATCACGCGCATCGGCGCGTCCACCGGGCTGCGGCCCCGCGAACGCGCCGCGTTCGCGAACGAGATCCAGCGCCACCTCGTCGAGCACACGCGCCTCGGGATCCCCGCGATCGTGCACGAAGAGAGCACCGCGGGCCTGTGCGCGCGCGACGCGACGCAGTTCCCGCAGGCCATCGGCCTCGCGTCCTCCTGGGACCCGGATCTCGCTCGAGCGCATCGCGGCCGTGATCCGCGCCCAGATGACGGCGACGGGCGCGCGCCACTCGCTCGCGCCCGTGCTCGACATCGCCAGGGATCCTCGCTGGGGCCGCACGGAAGAGACCTACGGCGAGTCGCCGTACCTCGCGGCGCGTCTCGGGGTCGCGTACGTGCGCGGTCTGCAGGGTGACCTCGCCGATGGTGTCGCAGCGACGGCCAAGCACTTCCTCGGGTACGGGCTGTCCGAGGGCGGCATGAACCACGCGCCGGTTCACCTCGGTCCGCGTGAGCTGCGCGAGGTCTACGCCGAACCGTTCCGGGCTGCGATCAGCGAAGCGGGGCTCGCCACCGTGATGAACTCGTACGCGTCGGTCGACGGGGTTGCGTGCGGCGGATCGAAGCTGATCCTCGACGATCTCTTGCGCGGTGAGCTCGGCTTCACGGGCGCCGTCGTCGCCGACTACTTCACGACCGCAGCTGCTCATCAACCATCACAACGTCGCGGCAACGCCCGCCGAAGCGGGCCGGCGCGCGCTCGAGGCCGGTCTCGACATGGAGCTGCCGGCAACCGAGTGCTACGGAGCACCGTTGAAGGGCCTGATCGAATCGGGCGAGGTCGATGTCGCGCTCGTCGATCGGTCGGTGCGACGCGTCCTCGCGCTCAAGCAGTCATTGGGACTGTTCGAGCGTCCGTACGTCGATGAAGACGCGGTGACGCACGCGTACGGTCGCCCCGAACACTCGGCACTCGCTCGCGAAGCCGCGCAGCAGTCGATCGTGCTGCTCGAGAACGACGGCACGCTGCCGCTCGCATCCGACGCCAAGATCGCGGTCATCGGTCCCGCCGCCGACGACGTCCGGCTGTTCCAGGGTGACTACTCGTATCCGGCGCACGCCGAGATGCTCTACCTGCACGCCGGCGACGCCGGCATCCTCCCGCAGGCCGGGGGCGCGTTCGCGCCGGGCCCGTACTTCCCCGCCGGCCTCACCCCGCTCGCGGCGTTGAGGGAACGGTTCGCGTCCGTCGACCACGCACGCGGGTGCGACCTGACCGACCCGACGCCGCCCGACCTCGAGTCGTACCTCCCGATCGTGCAGCGACGCCGACGTGGTCGTGTGTTGCGTCGGCGGGACGTCGGGGTTGCTCGCGCAAGACACGAGCGGAGAGTTCCGCGACGCGACCGACCTCGATCTGCCGGGCGCCCAGCGTCTGCTGGTGGAATCGCTGATCGCGACGGGCACCCCGGTCGTCGTCGTCGTGCTCAGCGGTCGCGTGCACGCGCTGCCCTGGCTCGCGGGTCGCGCCGCCGCGATCGTGTACGCGTGGTGCCCCGGAGAACAAGGGGGCGTCGGGCTCGCGGACGTGCTGTGCGGCGACGTCGACGCGACCGGCCGGCTTCCCGTCACGGTGCCGCGCAATGCCGGGCAGATTCCGATCCATCACGACCATCGCGCCGGAGGCGGTCGCAGCCAGATGCTCGGCGACTACGTCGATGCGCCGGCGTCCCCGCTCTACCCGTTCGGGCATGGCCTCTCGTACACCGACGTTCGCGTACTCCGACCTCGAGGTCGAGGGAGGCACGACGTCGGAGCCGCTCACGGTGCGGATCACGCGTGACGAACACCGGGGACCGAGCCGGGCACGGAGGTGGTGCAGTGCTACCTGCGCGACGAGTTCGCCCGCGTCGCCCGTCCCCGCCGGCAGCTCGCCGGCTTCGCGCGCGTCGACCTCGCACCCGGCGAAGCGACCGCGCGTCGAGTTCCGTGTCGATCCGTCGCAACTCGCGTACTACGACGAAGCGATGCGCCTCGTGATCGAGCCGGGTGCGGTACGCGTGATGGTCGGCACCCTCGCGGCGACGGACCGACCTGACCGGGCCCGAACGGACGATCTCGCCCAACGATCGGGTCCCCACGCACGCGACGGTCAGCGCCTGACACTCAGCGTCAGGCGCGGCCTACCGTCTCGTCCATGTCGATCAAGCTCAACTGGCGCAAGAGCGAGACGCACGGCCTCGTAGCCGGATCCCGAACCGCGCGAGATCCGCCACACGCTCTTCTCGACCGACGATCACCTCGTCGAACCACCGCAGATGTTCGACGGCCGGCTCCCGACGAAGCTGCAGGACGCCGCGCCGAAGGTTGTGGAGACCGAGGAAGGCCACGAGGTCTGGGAGTTCGACGGTCAGGTGTTCTTCCAGGTCGGGCTGAACGCGGTCGTCGGCCGCAAACGCGAGGACTGGAAGGTCGAGCCGACGCGCTTCGACGAGATGCGGCCCGGTTGCTACGACATCGACGCGCGCGTCCGCGACATGGACATCAACGGCGTGTGGGCATCGGTGAATTTCCCGTCGCAGATCACGGGCTTCTGCGGCGCGGTCTTCTCACGCTGCTCCGATCCCGACCTCGGTCTCGCAGTCACGCGCGCGTGGAACGACTGGTTCTTCGACGATTGGTACTCCGCCTACCCCGAACGCATCGTCCCGATGGGAATCACGTACCTCGCGGATCCCGACCTCGCCGCCGAGGAGATCCGGCGCAACGCCGCACGCGGGTTCACCGCCGTGACACTCCCCGAGATGCCGCACCGCATCGGCATGGAACCGATCTTCTCGAAGTGGTGGGATCCGGTGATCGCAGCGTGCGCGGAGACGGACACCGTGATCTGTCTGCACGTCGGCTCGACCGGCGTCTCCGACATGCCGCGCGGCGCGCCGATGGTGCCGCTCGGCGCGACGCTCTTCGGACAGCTGTCGCTGTCGGCGTGCGCAGAGTGGCTCTGGTCCGGATACGCGGTGACGCACCCGGACCTGAAGATCATCATGAGCGAGGGCGGCATCGGCTGGGTCGCGATGCTGCACGACCGCCTCGAGAACATCGTCGACCGCTCGGGCTACGGCGGCTACTTCCCGGGCGACCTCCGGCCTTCCGAAGTGCTGCACCGGAACTTCTGGTTCGCAACCATCGACGACCCGTCGACGCTCGTAACCCGCGACACGATCGGCGTCGACCACATCACCTTCGAGTCCGACTATCCCCATGGCGACGGCACGTGGCCCGACACGCAGAAGGTGTTCGACGAGGTGTTCGGCGCGCTGTCCGCCGGCCGAGGTCGCGAAGATCAGCCACGAGAACGCGGCCGCGCTGTTCCGGCACCCGCTGCCGCCGCCCGACAGCCCGCACGCGGCCGGTCTGCGCACGTGAGCACCAGCAGTTTCCGCACGATCACACCCGAGGGCCGCGCGTACTGCGGCACCGAGGTGAGCCTGGACCTGCACACGATGGACGCAGGCACGCGTTGCCGCATCGTCGCTCCCGAGCGCGAAGAGGCGGTCGTCGTGCTGCTCGAGGGCGCGCTCGAGTGGGCCGGTGTGCGCGCCACCCGGCGCTCTGTGTTCTCCGAGCGCGCGTCGGCGGTGTATCTGCCGCCCGACACGATCGTCGACATCGAAGCGCTCGAAACCACCGAGCTCGCGTTGGTTGCCACGCTCGATGCCGACATCACCGAGCCGATGTCGGAACCGACGGTGGTGGGACCGCACGAGATCGTCGTGCACGATCGCGGTCGCGACGGCTGGCAGCGCGAAGTTCACGACGTGATCGCCGACGCGGTGCCGGCCGAACGCCTGCTCGTCGGAGAGACGTTCAACCCGCCCGGGCAATGGTCGTCGTTCCCACCGCACAAGCACGACGGCGGTGACGGCGAACCCGCGCTCGAAGAGGTGTACTACTTCCGCTGCGACCGCCCCGACGGCTTCGGCCTCCAAGGCATCTACCGCGCGTCCGGTGAGGCCGAAGCCGTGTTCGTGCGCCACGGAACGGTGGTCGGCATACCGGGCGGCTATCACCCCGTCGCAGCCCCGCCCGGCACCCACCTCTACTACCTGTGGGCGCTCGCCGGCGCGGAACGTCGCCTGGCGACGTACGAAGATCCGGTGCACCGCTGGTTGCACGACGCGTAGCCCGGCCCGCGCCCCAAAAAACGGCGACGTCGGGCATCCGAGTATCGGTGCCGCGTCGAAGAACCGGTGAATCTCGATGCTCCCCTTCGAGATGCTCTCGGCGGCGGCGCGACGTCTTCAGGCCCCGACGGACGTGCCGTACCGCGGAAACGCCGACCGGCATCCCGGGACACGCAATGGTGTCCCGGAAGCCGGTCGGCGTAAGCACTTCCCTGGAACTACGGCGTCAGGTTCGTGATCAACAGATCGATGAGCTGACGAACCTGCAACTGCGCGGGGCAGTCGACGATCCAGTCGTCGCCGTCTGCGACTGCACCGCAACCATCCATGTCGGCACGGATCAGTTCGAGCCGCAACAGTGCGGGATCGATCTTGTCGAGCTCGACCCAGCGTTCGGCCGCACGGAGCCGTGCGAGGAGCGCCTGACGGAAGCCGGGCGAGTTGAACGCCGAATCGGGAAGCCCGTTGATCGTGTTCTCGATGAACTCCGTGTCCTGACCGTCGAGGATCCCGTCGCCGTCACTGTCCGGGTTCAGCGGGTCGGTGCCGACTTGCGGCTCCAGCGCGTCGTCGAGCCCGTCGCTGTCGGTGTCGGCGTTGTTCGGATCCGTCTCGGTCACCCCGACATCCGCGATCGCGCAGTCCTTGTCGACGTCTTCGGCTCCGTCGAGCAGCGTGTCGTTGTCGGAGTCGGCGTCGAGCGGGTTGGTCGGGTTGGTGCCCGTCACCTCACAGCCGTCCGTGAGGGCGTCCGCGTCGGTGTCGGGGTTGTTCGGGTTGGTCTCGCCGGGATCGACCGCGCCGTTCTTGTTGGTGTCCTCGGCGCCGTCGGTCAACCCGTCGTCGTCGCTGTCGGCGTCGTCGGGATTCGTGGGATTGGCTCCCGTGAGCTCCACTCCGTCGAGCAGACCGTCGTTGTCGCTGTCGGGATCGATCTGGAACGTGACCTGACCGAGTCCGGGCAGCGGCGGCACCGACGGCACCTCCGGCGAGAGCAACGGGATCGGCAGGCGGCCGGCGGCGACTGCGGCCGCGACACCTGGGTCGAAGCCGATCGCGTCCGACACCGCGGTCCCGATCAACGTGTCGATGCCTGCGCTCGAGAACAGCGGCCCGAGGCTGCCGGAGAACACCGGGATCGGGTCGGGGTCCTCGATGACCGCGACCTCGACGTTCGCCTGCACGTTGGCCGAAAGGTCGAGCCAGTGGAGCACCGGGCTCAGCGTGGTCGTGATCTCGTTGCCGTTCGCCTGCGGCTGCACCTGCGCCACGAGCGACTCGCCCGCCGCATCCCACTCGAGCACGCCGACACCCGGGATGATCACCGGATCGGTGAGTGTCCCGCCGGTCACGGTGACGACCGATGCGGCGCCGCCGAGTCCCGGGGTGCCCAACGGCCACCGGCGCGAGCGACAGTGAACCACTCAGCGATCCCGACACGAGGTCGGCGCCGAAGATCGGATCCTCGATGAGGATGCCGTCGCTCGACAGCGGGATGTTGACCGGCGCGTCACTGCCGAGCGGCGCGACGAAGCTCCCCGAACCCTGGATCAGGTCGAAGTCCTCGAGCGTCGCCGAGCTGCAGACCGTGCAGTCGACGAACACGTCGGCGGTCGCGTTGATGAACAGATCCGTTCCCGCGTCGTCCGTGGGCGTGTAGGTCACGGTGATCGGGAAGTTCTGTCCGGGCTTCACATCGGCTCGGTCGTAGCTGAATTCGACCGGTCGCGCCGATGTCGGCGTTGACGGTCGCGGTGATCTCACCGATGTTCAGCGTGAACCCGCTCTCGGAGAACGACGGCGGGTCGCCCAGACTGAACGTGCCGCCGAAGCCGAGTCGCACGGGTATGGGGCCGGACGAGACGACATCGGCGTAGGCCGGTGTCGCCGGGACTGTCGCAACGAGTCCCGCGAACGCCGTGGCGAGCACGGCGGGCGTGACCCGCAGAAGGCGGGTGAACCTGCGCATGAATCTGTTCCTCCGTTCACATGGCCCGAAGGGCCGCCCAGGCCGGAGGTCCCCGCGACCCTCGGCATGTGCGGCAAATGTCGCATGGCCGAAATGCACGGCCAACCCCAATTCGCCGATTTCGCCAGTTCGCGGACTCGGCGAGGTGCTCGGTGCACGGTCGGTTGCCCGGCCGGTCCGGGATTCGTACGATGCCGCCGAGAGCCGGGTCGCGTTCGCGGCATCAATCGTGCGCGGCCCTCCAGCGCGGCCCTCCAGGGCGGCCCTCCCAGGACGGTCACGTGGCCAGGAATCGACGCGAAGCCCCCGGTCTCGGCGCCGCCGCCGAGCAGGCCGGCCTCCTTCTCGTCGCGGCGAACGCGCCGCTCGGGTTCCAACAGACGCTGATGCCGCGCGGCGCGAGCGACCAAGCGGTCGTCAGCGGCCTGTCGGCCGCCGCGATCCATGCACTCGCCGCGGCGACGCAGGACAGCGTGCAGGCCCTGACGGTCGCGCTCATCGCCCGTTTCTCGCCAGGAGGGGCGTCGGTTCTGCCGGACACACGCTTCGTACGGGTGGCCACCGCGCTGACCGACGCCGCAGTCGCCGGCGTCGGCTTCGGTCTCCAGCGCTCCTTCGCGCAGAAGCCGGACGAGCACCTCCTCCGCGCCGCCGCCCGCACGAGCGGCTTCTGGCTCTCGGCGGTCGGCAGCGCCGGCGCGGCCGCCAACGCCGTCGACGCGGTCGTCGGAGACTCGAACCGCCGTTGGCGCGTGCCCGTGGCGACGGCCGTCACGGCCGGGACGGTCGCGGCGTTCGGTGAGTACCGGCGTCGCCGCCTGGCTCGGCTCAACCGCGAGCTCGGCGACGAGCAGGCGCCGTCTTCGGGCGCCAAGTCGATCGTGTTCGGCGCCGGCGTGGCCGTTGCATCCACCGGTGTCGGCCGCGCCGAGCGCCTCACCGCGGAAACGATCGCCGGCGTGCTCGCACGCATCCTCCCCGGGACGCGACGCAGCGTGGCGCCCGGTCGGGCACCTCGTGTCGCTTGCCGGGATCACGGCGCGGCACGCGCGTGCTGATCGAACACGCCTACGGGCAGATCGTGAACCGCGAGGAGTCGGTCGAGGCCGCGTTCGACATCGCGCCTCCGAACCCGCTCGTGAGTGGCAGCGCCGACAGTCGTCGTCCCGTTCGACACGTTCTCGCGCCAGGGGCGGCGCTTCGTGTGGACGGTGCTGCCCTCGCGGCGCGATCGAGCACGTGTTGGGCGAGCCTGCGCACGGATGCGCCCGTCCGCGCCTACGTCGGCCTCGAGAGCGGCGACACCGCCTCGGCTCGGGTCGACCTCGCGATCCGCGAGCTCGACCGGACCAAGGCGTTCGACCGCGAAGTGGTTGCTGGTCATCGCGCCGACGGGTACCGGTTACTGCAACTACGCCGCGGTCGAAGGCTTCGAGCTGTTGACGCGAGGCGACTGCGCGACGCTCGCGCTGCAGTACTCGGCCCGACCCTCGGTGCTGTCGCTCGACCGCATCGGCGACGGCCGGCGACAGATGCGGCTCCTGATCGCGGCGCTGGACGCGCGGCTCTCGGCGATGGATCCCGACCGGCGCCCGCGCGTCGTCCTGTTCGGCGAGAGCCTCGGTGCATGGACGAGCCAGGACCCGTTCGTCGGGCGCGGCACCGAAGGGCTCGTCGACGCCGGCATCGATCACGCGATCTGGATCGGCACGCCGCACATGTCGAAGTGGAAGAACCAGGTGCTGCGCGCCAACGGCGCCGACGCTGACGTCGACAGCTCGCTCGTCGGCGTGTTCGACAACATCGGCGAACTGCAGGCGCTCGACGATGACACGTCGCGCGGCACTCCGCTACTGCATGATCACGCACGACAACGACGCAGTTGCGATGTTCGGCCCGGAGCTGCTCTACCAGGCGCCGACTTGGATGGGCGCGCCCGACGACACGTCCTGCGCGCGTGCCGCGCGGCATGCGGTGGATGCCGATCATGACGTTCTTCCAGGTGCTCGTCGACATGAAGAACTCCGCGAACATCGTGGCCGGGCCAGTTCGATCGCACCGGTCACGACTACCGCGCCGATCTCCGCACGTTCATGCAGCACGTGCTCGACCTGCCGACTCACCGATGATCAGGGCAACGCGATCGACGACTGGCTGGCCGGCCGCGAGAAGCAGCGCACGACGTGGATCCAGGAACACGGCGTCGCGGGCAAGAGCATGGCCGCGACCGTCGTGCAGCGCTATCCTCGACGCGCACCCGGAGCGACGACGAGATCGCGCGACATCATCCGCGACGTTGCGTTCCACGACTTCAGCCGCTGCAGGCGGTGGCGCGCCCGACTGTGAGCGCTCAGCGCACGAGCGCGATCAACGCGTCCGGCGGCGTACGCCGATCCGTTGAGGGCTGCGTGCACGAGCACCGGCGCGACGACACTGCGGGCGCGCGGCGCGAGCAGGCTGAACCCGACGCCCGCGGCGGCGGTGGTCGCGACCACCGCTGCGACCGAACCGAAGCGAGCCCGCCGGCTCGGGCCGAACGTGCGCCGGCCGCATTCGAGTCGAACGCATCGATTCCGGGAGCACGTGCCACAAGCCGAACAGCGCCGACGACATCGCGACGGCGACAGCGCCTCGACCGTCGCCGGCCGAACAGCGCCGTGAGGCCGCTGCGGAACAGCAGCTTCTTCCGCCGAGCGCGGTGCCGAGCGGGATGCGCACCGCGAGCTCGTACAACGCGCGCCGGTGCCCGGCTTCGCTCACGCGCCGATCGACGAAGCGTTCACGGGTCGAAGGGAGGATCGCGCCGACCGCCACGACGAGCATGCCGCACCACCGGCGATCGCGCCGAGTCGGAGACCGTCACGCGCGAATGCGGGCGACAGCCCGAGTTCGTCGAGCGACGCGCCCGCGAGCAATGCGAGGCCGGTGACGCCACCGGCGATGAGCAGGTCCGGGGATGTGACCGGCGTACGGAGCGCGCGGTGACGACCGCGTTGCCGGAGAACGTCAGCGCGACGGCTGCCAGCTCACGCCCGTCGAGCCACGGACTCCGGTCCGATTCCATGCTGTCGTGCCGGTCGAGCCGAAATTGATCGTCGGGCTCGATGTTGCTTCCGAGCACGATGCCTTCGCGACGATGGTGAACTCTCTGATCTCGGGCCGGTGGTCGCTCGCGCGTGTTTTGAGACGAGCAGCGCGCGCTTGAGCTCGGATTCGGCGCGAAAGTATTGGAGCACGACCACGTTGTCGGCGAGGTGCGACATGCCGATATCGGACAGCCGTGTGAGGCGAAAGAGCTCCGCGAGCTCGTACGTCATCATCAGACTGCACCACGACACGCGAGCCGCTGAGAAAGGGAATACATCATTTCGCGGAATCGGACTTGGTCGGGCGACGCGAAGAGGAGGTCGCCGAGGCTGTCGATGACGACGCGACGAGCGTTTGTCCGTTCGACGGCTCCGAGGAGGTCGTAGACCCACTCGTCGATGTACAGGTCGACTGGAGAACGCCCGAGCACTTCGACGTCTGATCGGTCGAAGTCCCAGCCGAAACCCCGCGCTATGCGGGCGAGCTGGGTTGGATGCTCTTGAAATGTCGCCAGGACGCCAGGCTCGCCGTTGTCGGCACCCTGGAAGAGGAAGTGGAGTCCCATGAGCGTCTTGCCCGCACCGGTCGGTCCCGCTATGAGCGTCACCGCACCGGGCCAGTAACCGTCACCGAGCGCTTCGTCGAGTGCCGAGATTCCCGTCGAGACGCGCGCTGTGCTGAGCGGGTAATCCGTCGTGTCGTACTCGTCCGCGAGACGAGGAAACACAGCAAAGCCGTCGGCACCGATGCGGTACGCGTGCTCCCCGGTCCGAAAGCCGCTCCCCCGCAGCTTCAGCACTTGGAGCACACGCAGTTCGCGCTCGGCGGTGCGGTTGGCATGCAGCGCGATGATGGCGTCCGCGACCGCGAACTCGGGAGCGTCCGGCGCCTGGTCGCGGTCGTATTCGCCGATCCAGAACACGGAAGCGGCGACAGCCGAGAGTCGGCCGGCGAGGTCGTGCAGGAAGCGTCGGAAGTCTGCGTCGTCGGGGGCGAATGCGCGGAGTGCCTTGAAACTGTCGATGACGACGTCGCGCGGCTGCTGCTCCTTGAGGATCACGTCGAGCTGGTGGACCACCCCCGGAAGTCCGTCGCTCGTGACGACTTCGCCCAAGTCGTCGTAGAAGACCGATGTTCCGATCGCGTCGGCGTCGAAGAACGTCAGTGATTGGCCGTACCGGAGCAATTTGTCGAAGGGCTCGGAAACTGTCGAGAGGTAGATGCCCGGCCGGTCTTGGCTCGCGTTGTGGAAGAGGTATTGCTCCGCCAGGATCGTCTTGCCGGTGCCGGGGTGACCGATGATCAGGTTGATCCCGTTCTCGGGGAGACCACCCCCGAGCACCGCGTCCAGAGCGTCGTTTCCGCTCGGAATGCGCTCCGTCATCCCTGCGGCACACGCCTCGCGTACCGAACGATCGCGCTCGTTCCGATCAGATCGCGTACGGCGGAAACCAACACCAGCGGATCGAGCGGTTTGCGCATGAACGCTTGCGCTCCGGCCGCCAGCGCACGTTCCTGCTGATCGAGAGCTGATACCGCGAGCACGGCGAGCGTGCCGCTGAGCTGCTCGCAGAGCTGCAGCCCGGCACCGCGATCGATCATGAGATCGACGATCGCCAAGTCCACAGCGTGTCCGGCGACGACAGCCTCCACGTCGTCCCCCGTATGCACGAGATGAATGTCGTAGCCCTCGGTGCGCAAGAGGTATTCAGCAAGCTCGGCCGCGTACGGATCACGCTCGACGAGCACAACGGTGCGCTCCGCCGCTTCGCCTCGATCGGCCATCGTGAGCCCTGGATTGCCGGCGAGCCGTTCCGCGAGGACTCGATGAGCGTCCGCCGCGCTGAGACCCGAGTCCATCTGCCGGCATACGAACTGGAGTTGCTCCAGATGCTCCCGCGAGTACAGCCGCTGCAGACCGGCACTGCGCTCCGGCACCACGACCTCGTAACGGTCTTCCCACGAGCGGAGCGTGGTCGGCGAGACACCCAACATGCGCGCAAGCGCACCGATGCTGTAAACGCCCTGCTGCGACACCGCCACGATGCTACTGAGCCTCGGAAGTTTCCTCGTCGGAAGATCTCACGAACAACTCGTCGACACCGCAGATCGCCAGCACTCGCAACACGATTCCGACGGGCCGGCACACCACCAACTCGGACCCGGCCGCGGCGGCCTGCTCCGCAGCGTTGAGGAGGCACCGGACCCGGTCGAGTCCAGGAACGAGACCCCGGCGAGATCGACGGCGATCCGCGCGGGCTTCATCTCGACGACCTCCGCCAGCGCCCGGCCCAACGCGGCCGCGTTCGAGAGATCGACCTCGCCCACGAGTGCGACCGCGACCTCGTCGTCCGCCCTGCTCACGGACCACTGCACGAGTTCCGCACTCGGGCACACGAGATGGAGGCCTCTGCCATCAGCTGTGCCATGGTCATCACGACGACTTTCTACACCCTCCACAAACTATCCGCAATAGCTCTGCAAATTTTCCGCAAATCTTGTGTAGCGTGCAAGAAGCGGGTAAAGCGCCGAGCGGAAACCCGCAGTCAAGCGAAGAACCTCCAGAAAGAGGCTGAGATGGCAAACACGAATCTCGAGAGAAGTCGGCAACGAACGCCCTCGAGCACCAATGGTGCGGAGAGCCGCCGACCGCGGCTCCTGACGGCGACCGAGACCCGCCGCTCGTTCACCACGAGCGAGTTCTGGCTCACGCTCGTCACGGCCATCACGCTCGTCGTCGTCGGCTACGCCAACGACGACGGCCTGGGCATCGACCGAGCGTGGGTGCTCACGGCGGGAATCGTCGGGCTGTACATCTTGAGCCGGGGCATCGCGAAGGCCGGGTCCAGCGACCCGCAGGTGCGTGACCTCGACGACCTCGCGTAAGCGAACTCGGGGTCCGTGGCGTTGGACGGAGATACGAGGCTGGTGCGTTGGCCGCGAACACTCACATCGACGTGCTCTTCGTCGCCCCGGACGGCGGCGACGTGCAGCGACTCATCGACGCCGTGGAAGCGACCGGCCTCTCTACGGAGCGAGCCGAGGCGCCCGAGTCCGTCGCCGCGCGCGGCGATACGAGGCCGTCCCGATGTCGTCGTCGTCGATCTGCGAAGCGGCGCCGAGATCACCGACCGCACGTTGAGCTGGGTATGCCGGAACGCGACGGCGAGCGCGCTCGTCATCTCCGAGCTCCGCCAAGCCGACGCTCGCATGCGCGCGCTCAGGCTCGGTGCCTTCGACCATCTCGTCGCCCCGTTCGACATCGGCGAGGGTGCGATGCAGATCGAATTGCTCGTCGAACGCCGCCGCGCAGCGCATCACGCCGAACTCGTGGCCGGCGATCTCACGGTCAGCCCGGCCGTGCGCACGGTCACGCGCAACGGCCAGGTCGTGGCGTTGACACCACGTGAGCTTGATCTGCTCCTCGTGCTCATACGGTCACGGGGAATCGCAGTGCCGAAGCAGGATCTTCTCGAGACCGTCTGGAATGGTGACAACCGGACCCTCAACGTCGTCGAGGCGAACGTCAGCTCGCTACGGCGAAAGCTGCACGGCCTCGGGCCCCCCGTCATCCACACTGTGCACCGATCCGGGTACGTGTTTCGGGAAGTGCGATGCGCCCCGCCGGACGCGACCCGAGAAAGACTCGCGCTCGATCACGAGAGCATCGTCCGGAGTACACGCAACGGCGCGCGTGACGAGCTGCTGCTCAATCGTCGGCGAACCAGTTCCGGACTCGCGCCACCAACTCGCCGGCCTTGGCGCCCGCCGTAGCCAGCACGGAATCGCGAGCTTGCAGCAATGTGAGCGTCGCACGCGTTTCGCGCGCCCAGCCGAGGTGTGCGTCCTCTTCGTCCTCGATCTCGTCGACCGCCGCCAGGAACGCATCGCGCAATCCGCCCTCGTTCATCGTCATGGTGAGGTCGCGAAGCGATGACCAGTTCGCATGGTCGATCGTCTCGGCGAGGAAGACGGCATCGAGCATGGTCATCTCGGACGTCATCGGGTCGAGCGGTCCTTTCGCAAGGAAGGTCGACTGGAGAATGTATGAGTCCATCGCCTCAATGCCTCGGGCGTGCGCACTCACGTAATTCGGATTGCCTCGGCCACGCCGATCAAGCCTTCGAGGATCTCGACGTGCCGCTCTGTTTGTTCGCCGAACTCACGATACTTCGCTTGAAGCACGGGATTGTTCGAGCGACTCTCGCACGAGCGGTAGAGGTGGCGGCCACAGCGTTCGTGGGTGAGCATCGCGCTCAGCAGATCGAGACGAACGGGGCGTTCAACGCCGAGCCGGCAAACATCGTTTCGAGAGTCTCTGACGTCACTTGACGGTCGGGCTCGACGTACAGGACCGGTGAGGCTTGGGAGACTGCACCGTCCGCCTTGGTGGGTGTGAGTACCACGGTCTGCTCCTCAGCGTTCCGTCTGCACCATCTGGCGCAGTTCGGGGATCGGGTTCGGGCTCTCGGTTTCATCCCGGTAATCGCCGTCACTTTCCGGCGCGTCTCGTCGATGACGAGTTCGCTCGGCGCACCGCCCACGTTCACAGTTTTCTGGTACCGGAAGTACGTGTGGTCGCCGGGCAAGTCGTCGAGCGGTACGTACTCCAACCCATCAGTACGCAGGTCGTACTGCGCCGACAGCACCTCTCGCACGTACTCCTTGTTCGGCTCGAACGTCACGGGCGTGTCGGGGAGCGCCGGTGGCAGGATCTCGGCCGGCTCGACACCTTCGTAACGACGTAGGAGATCTCCGGCGACTGCAACTGTCCGAGCTCCATGTTGAGGTGCAGTTCCCAGAGGGCCTTGATCCGTGCATCGGTCTCGAGCGACATCATCGACCAATAGAGATAGACCTCGCTGTACTCGTGGAACACGAGCTGCTTCAGCCAGGAGTCGAGTGGATCGAGCAAGGACTCGTAGTGCGTGACGTGTTGTTCCTCGATCATTGCGATCTCGGCATAGAGACCACGGGCGATCGGCTCGATCCAATCGGCGCCGTGGTTCATGTAGAAGTTCATCGTTTGCTGCTCGCCCACGACGATGGTCATCACGTGCATGCGCGACAGGGGATCGACCGTGTGCGTGGAGAAGTGGCCCCGCACGTCGTCGTGCGGGTGTCGATGCTCGAGAATTGTAGGGCGTCCCGGTGTGATCTCGGTGAGATGCTGCGTGAGATCCGCTGCGGCCTCACTGTCGAGCAAGTCGTACAAGTTCGCGTAGCGGTAGAGATGGTCGAAATCCTCCAGCAGCGCGAAATCGAGCGCCTGCTTCAGCATCGGATCCGGCTCCTGACGCGCCAACCACGACGTGAGATCGACGGCGACCTGCTCGTAACCGATTGTCGTTTCGAGCGGCGTCTGGTCACCCGGATTCAAACCGTTGACGGCCTTCTGTTGCTGCTGCTCGACCCGGCGCGACAGAGCGAGCGCGCGCTTGATCTCGATGTTGTCGGTATGCCCGCGAACTGGTGCCCGAAGACGATCGATTCGACCTCGATCCCGTTCATCAGGATCACGCGGCAGCGCGTGTAGGGGTCGACAGTGAACTTGTCGTACGGCTCGGTGTTCAGCTCGCTCCAGCTTCGGAGCTGCTCCTCGACCGGAATGCCGCGCTCTTCGAGCGGATTGAAGGACATGGTCAACCTCGCGGTGTTCGTCAGGAAGCCACCGACTACCCCGCGCACCGCTGAGCGAACGACACCTGAGCCATACCTGAAAGTCCGACGCACGAAGCCTCGACCGGCGATGTGTCTGACTCGATATTGCGCAGGTTCGCTTCAGATCCGAAGGGGCAGAGCAGTGGAAGGGAACAATGGGTCGAGGAGGAAGGAGCGACTGCGCCGCAGGCCGAGCGCGGCCGAAGACCTGAGATGGATCCGAAGTGGTTGGGCGGTCTGACACGGAGAGAGCACGCTGAGCCTCGCTCTGTTTCTCCTCGGCCTGGGGCTCGGTGGCTTCGTCGACGGCATCGAGCTGTTGCACCAGATACTCCAGTGGCATCACGATGCTCACCGACTACGGGACGACGCCTTCCCGTCCTCGTCGGTGCGCACGCTGGAGGACAACACCGTCTGGGACGGCCTGTTCCACGCCGGAACGTGGATCTTCGTGCTCGTCGGAGTAATCCTGCTGTGGCGGTCGCTCGCCGCCGGCTCCCGGGCGTCGTGGCGCAGCTTCGTCGGGCTACTGCTCGCAGGATGGGGGACCTTCAATCTCGTTGAAGGCGTCATCGACCACCACGTCCTGACCATTCATCATGTACGTGACGACGCCACGAATCCGTTCTGGTGGGACATGGGCTTTCTGGCGGCGGGCGTCACGTTCCTCGTCGTGGGTCTCGCTTTGTGGCGGAGTGATCGACGAGACCACCAACTGGCTGCACCGTGATCACCGACGGGCAGATCTCGCGGCCTCAGCCGGATCGCTCGTAGACGGAGACGTGGGTCGTGCTGGACGACGTGAACGGTGTTCGTCTCCAGTCCTGCCAACGCTCGACACGCGCCATACCCGCCAATCTCGCCATGAGGTCCAGCTCGGCCGGCCATGCGTAGCGGTGGTTGGCCGGGAACAGCTGCACGCCTTCGGCCCCGAAGCGAACCTGGGTCGTCTTCATGTACTGATTGACAGCGTCGAGCTGACCGATCTCGATGGAAACGTGATCGTCGTTGTGCTCGCGCGCCCACACGGCTTGGTCACGGTGAAACTTGCAGAGATCAGGGACCCAGGCCTCCACGATGAAGCGTCCTTGCGAAACGAGGTGACGGGCCGCATTCTCGAAGACGTCCACCTGCGCATCCTGGTCAGGCAGGGCGAAGATCGTGTTGATCGCGAGCAGAACGAGGGCGTAGTCGTGCCGGCCCATGTCTACTTCGGCGAAGTTTCCGATCTTGACGGCGATGGCATCTGCGCCCGGCCGACCTCGCATCCGTTCGACCATCGCTTCAGAGGCATCGACGCCATCGACCGAAAGCCCACGAGCGGCGAGCGGCTGAGCGAGCCGGCCCGTCCCGATGCCGAACTCGAGCACGGGTCCGGTTCCGGCCAGGTCGGCGATGAGGTCGACCGCACCCTCCGTGTCGTAGACGGATTCGTACATTTCGTCATAGACATCCGCGATCGCAATGCCGTAGGAAGTCGGATCGAAACTGGCAGCAGCCATCGCGGATCTCCTCCGGCGCGTCTTCAGGTTTGGCATCGACGGGTCCGTCTTCGGGTACAGACGCACCATCGCTTCAACCGTGGTCGATCAGCGCATCGGAAGGGTCCTTCCCACTCCTCGGGGTCCCTATACGCGCGCCTTGTTCGAGCACCTCCGACGCGAAACGCACGAGATCCCGGATGGCGCTCCGCCACTCGACGACCCGCTGGTCGGCGAAGACAGCGCACTCGCGCTCTATGTGCTCTACGAACTGCACTACCGATCCTTCGTGGGACTCGACGACAGCTGGGAGTGGGACCCTTCGCTCTTGCGCGTCCGGGCGCAACTCGAGCATCGGTTTCTGCGCGCGCTGTTCGCCAAGGTCGACAACTCCCCCACCCGACCCGATGACGTCGTCGCCCGGTTGCAAGAACTGGCGAGCCACGACGACGGCCCGTCACTCTCCGCACACATGCAGACTCACGGCACGCTGGAAGAACTTCGGGAGTTCGCGATCCATCGTTCGGCCTACCAGCTGAAGGAAGCCGACCCGCACACGTGGGCGATACCGCGCATCTCCGGGCTCGCCAAGGCCGCGCTCGTCGACATCCAGATGGGGGAATACGGGAACGGCCGCCCTGAGGCGGTGCACTCCACACTCTTCGGGAAGACGATGCAGGTGCTCGGGCTCGATCCCGAGTACGGCGCGTTACCTCGATCTCGTTCCTGGAACAACGCTTGCGACCGTGAACCTGGTCTCGCTGTTCGGACTCCACCGCAAGTGGCGAGGCGCTCTTGTCGGGCATCTCGCCCTCTTCGAGATGTGCTCGGTGGTCCCGATGGGTCGCTACGCGACCGCGCTGCGCCGGTTCGGCCTCGACGCGGGCGCCGAGTTCTACGACGCCCACGTCGTCGCAGACGCGCGCCACGAGGTGGTCGCGCTGCGCGACATGGTCGCATACCTCGCCGACGACGAGCCGGAACTTGCCTCGCAGATCGTGTTCGGCGCTCGCGCGCTCGCATACGTCGAGCGCGTCTTCGCGTCCTCGCTCCTCGAGGCCTGGCGCGCCGGGAGGACGTCACTGCGGACACGTGATGCGTCACGTGTCCGTCTGACCGCCCGGCGGATACGTCACCGCAAAGTCTCAGCTACGTGGTGCCATTGCGCACTCGAGCCGAGGCCTCGGTTGCTGACCTCGCGACATACCTCCGACGCCTCGCGCTCCATGTAGACGACGTCATCGTCGTCGACGGCTCCGAGCCGGCGGTCGTGCGGCAACACCAAGCCGAGTTCGGAACCACAGTGACGGTGCTCGTACCCGCGGTACGTACGCTGAACGGGAAGGTCGGCGGCGTCGACACCGGCGTGCGCCGTGCGCGTCACGAATGCGTCGTCCTCGCCGACGACGACGTGCGCTACGACCCGGACCAACTCGTCCACATCGCGGAACTGCTCGAGGCCGCAGACGTCGTTCGCCCCCAGAACTATTTCGACCCCCTGCCCTGGCATGCGCGGTTCGACTGCTCGCGAACCCTGTTGAACCGTGTGAGCGGCGGAGACTGGCCCGGAACCCTGGCGATCCGACGATCGACCTATCTACGGCCGGCGGGTATGCCGGAGACGTCCTCTTCGAGAACTTGGAACTGGTGCGCACGATAAGGGCGCACGGCGGGCGCGAGCACGTGGCCCTGGACGTACTCGTCGCCCGGCAACCGCCCACCGCTCAGCACTTCCGCGGTCAACAGATCCGCCAGGCGTACGACGAGTTCGCTCGGCCCGCACGACTCGCCCTCTTCCTCGCCGTCTTGCCGCTCACGACGGTGACCCTGTTGCGCCGGCGCTATCGGGTCGTGGTCGGCGCTGCGATTGCGGCCGGGGCGCTGGCCGAAGTCGGTCGCCGTCGAGCGGGAGGGCGCGCCGTGTTCCCCGTCACCGCGTCGATGCTCGTTCCCGCCTGGCTGGTATGGCGATCCGCCTGCTCATGGGCAGCGGTGTACGCCCGTGCCCGCGGGGGTGTGCGCTATGCCGACCAGCGTCTGTCACGCGCGGCGACGAGTCGATACCGGCTGCGACGCGTCAACGGACTCCGGACGAGCACCGAGACGAAACCTCGACATCCGGAATGGACCGCGCTTCGAGCCATCACGATGCATGGCGTTCCGCCCGTCTGGGAACGGCCGCGCCATGACTGATCCTCCCGCGGCCGCTCGCTTTTCCTTCCGCTTTGATCGGCTGCACCGCCTGCTGGCCTTGCCGTTCGGGATCGTTCCGGCGAATACGTACGTGGAAGTCGACCCAGCAGAACGGCGACTGGTTGCTCGCTTCGGCCCGTGGCAGGTCGCGACGGAACTCACGAACATCGCGCATGTCAGCGTCACCGGTCCCTACTTCGCACTCAAGACCGTCGGGCCTGCCCGTCTCTCGATCTCCGATCGGGGCCTGACGTTCGCGACAAACGATGCACGAGGACTGTGCATCGAGTTTCGGGAGCCAGTGACCGGTATCGACCCCAAGGAATTCGTGCATCATCCGGCCCTCACGGTCACCGTCGCCGACATCGAAGGACTCTGCGCCGCGTTGGAGTGACCGAATCCGTCGCATGGTCGGTTAACCCACTCCCGTCCTGAAGCGGTTGGCCGTCACGTCGGGCACGCCATACGCGAAACTCCTCGTGGGCGCCCGTAGCTCAGCCGGATAGAGCAGTGGACTTCTAATCCGCCGGTCGCAGGTTCGAATCCTGCCGGGCGCGCGCGGACTGCCGGGCGCACAGACAGCCCTGCACGATCATCGGTACGGAGGTTCGGGATGACAACAGCCCATGCGGAGACGACGCCGGCCGACGCCGAGGTGCTGTACGAGGTCGTGGATCGAGTCGCCACCATCACGCTGAACCGTCCGCACCGCCGCAACGCGATCTCGCCGCGCCTGCTGCGAGAGCTCACCGTCGCGCTGCGGCGGGCCGATGACGATGACGAAGTGCGTTGTGTGTTGCTCACCGGCGCGGGCAAGGGCTTCTGCTCGGGTCTCGACATCAAGGACGCCATGGCCGGCACCGGCATCGGTTCGTCGTCCGTGGCCATCGACCCTGACGCCGATGCCGGCCTCGTGGCCGAGCTGCCGACAACCGTGCTGCACGAGATCGACACGCCGGTGATCGGTGTGATCAACGGTGCAGCAGCCGGATACGGGCTCGACCTCGCGCTCGGCTGCGACATGCGACTGGGTAGCGCATCGACGCGACTGCTCCCCGGGTTCGCGAAGCGCGGTGTCGTCCCCGAGAGTGGCGGCACGTGGTACCTCCCGCGGCTCGTCGGCTGGTCGCGCGCGTGTCGCATCGCGATGCTGGGGCGAGACCTCGACGCACAGGAGTCGCTCGAGCTCGGGCTGCTCGACCTGGTCGTGGCCGACGACGAGCTCACGAAGACCGCGCAGGAATGGGCGGCCGAGATCGCAGCGAACGCGCCGCTCGCGGTGCAAGGCATGAAGCGCCTCTTCCGTGAGGGTCTGAGCGAGCCCTTCCGCCCACACAGCGCCAAGGTGCTCGCCGAGACGATGCGCCTGTTCGGTACCGACGACTTCCGCGAAGGCATCACCGCATTCGCCGAAGGACGCGCACCGGAATTCCGAGGTCGCTGACCGCCCGAGTGCGTCAGTCGGTCGTCTCGACTTCGATGTCGATGCGAGGAAGGTTCGGGATGCGGCGGGCACGATCCGCGATGTCGTGCAGATCGGGGTTCTCGACCGCGACCTGAAGGATGTCGGCGATCGTTGCATCGGGACGCAGACCAAGCCGGCGCATCAGCTCGTTGCGTTCCTCCCTCAACGTGCGCGGGAGCGGATCAATTCCCCCTTCGGCGACGCTCACGAGGCGGACCGTCGCCTCGGCGCGATCGGGCTGCGCGCGCCGCGGTCCGAAGCGATCGGCAGCCGACGCGTCGACGACCGTCTCGATGCCGCGCTTCTCGAGCGCGAGCGCGAGCGTCTCGACGCCGATGCCGTCGCCGCGCGAAGAGCAGATCACCACTCGCGTCCGAAGACACGAGCACGGGATCGTCCGGGACATCGATCTGCTTCGCCAGGCTGCGGATCGCCTCTCCCATGTAGTCCTCCTCGCGATCGAACGTTGCCGCGTCCCACACCGCGAGCGCGACGACGAGCGCGAATCCGGCCGCGAGGATCGGCTTCGGTATCCGGTCGGCGACGACCCAGCCGGCGGCGAGCCAGCACGCGAACCCGATCACGCGCAGCCAACCCGGGATCCAGACGTAAACCGGGCCGAGCAGCTGACTCATCGCGATGATCGCGGCGCCGATCGCGACGACCGCTACGACGCCGAGGATGTGCCGCTTCCAGCACAACGCCGCGACGAGCGCGACGAGGCCCAGCGGGACGAGCGGCGCGGCGCGGAGGTCGACGATCGGGTTGAGGCCGTCGAGCGCGGTGTCGAACCCCAGCCACGGCGCGTTGTGCGCGAGCTCGACGGCCACGGTGTCCCAGGCACCCCGCAACCCGAGCGCCGGCTCCGGTCGTGCGCGCGCGTTCCACATCGCGGTCAGGTTGGGTGGGTCGACGAAGAGCTGTTGGATGACGGTCGGCAACCACGACACGACGAGCACCGCGCCCGCGACGAGCAGCGGGCCCTTGGAGCGGACGCGAACTGCCGCGACGACCACCATCGCGACGGCGAAAGGCAGCAGCGTCGCCTGGGCTGCACCGAGCAACGACGCAAACCCGACGACGAGCGGCAGCGACCAGTCCGAACCGGCGGCGGCGTCGAACGCCAGCAGCACGAGCGCCGCGCTCGGCAACAGGAGCCCTTCCGGCTCCCACGGGTTCGAGACGTACGCGGGCCCGGCACCCCACACGAGGATCGCGGTGAGCAGCGCCGCCCACCACAAACCTCCGCGCCGCACTGCCACCCATACGACCGCGGCCAACGACGCGAGGCCGACCAGCACCACACCGACCTCGAGGTTTCCCGTGATCCGGTACGGCAGCGCAAGGACCCCGAACCACAACGGTCCGGGATGGTTGAAGCCGTAGCGACCGTAGGAGCCGAGCAACGGCGTGTGGGTGGTGCCGACGTCGCGCGTGCGCAACTCGATGAGGGACACATCGCCCGCGTGAGACTGCCAACCGTTGGCGAGGGAACGAACGACGACGACGACGAGGGGCAGCATCAACAGCGCAGCCACTGCGTACGGCACGAGGCTCCGCCAGTCGCCGATGCTGCGGACGGGCGCCGGTCGGACCTTCACGTCCACGACGTCACCCGCGCCGCGTCGGTTGCATGGCGCGTGACGCTACCGCTCGACCCGACCACTCTTCGTGAACGCGGGCGGAACGAGTCAGATGACGAGTCATGTGAACGGTTCAGGTGAACGACGCGACGGAATCCTTTCGGGTGAACAGAATCGGGTGAACGTGCGAGAGCATCCACCACAACGCCTTTGCAACCGGTTCACTATCGACTCACGTCGTGATCGGTGCGTTCGTCGAGGGGACGACCACGGCGCCGGGCGAACGTCGTGGAGCGTCATGGCCGTACGGGTTCGACGTGTACCGGCATCGCCGGAGAGCACCGGAGGAACCGGGCTCCCGCTCGACCGCGTACCTGCCACTCGGCGGCGCCGGGGCCGGGCCGCCGAGTTCGTGCACGTTCACCCGGAACCCGGTGTCGAGGCCGCGTGGTCCTGCCATTGCGTCTGTGGCTGGACCGGACGCGCCCGCTTCCGCAACGAAGGCGCCGCCATCCACGCCGCGGAGCTGCACCTGCGGGTTTGCCCACTCATCCGGCGCTGACGCGCCGGCGGTCAGCGCCGTGACATCGCGCCGCCTCGGCGCGATCCTGGACCCATGTTCGACATCGACGACTTCATCGTCGAGTGCCGGGCCGCGGTCACGGAGTCCGAGCCGCGGATCGCGGTCAAGGCGGTGCTGGCCGAGGCCATGTCGCGTCCGACCGAGGTCGCCGCGGCGATGCAGCCCGAACAGGCCGGCATCACCGTCCTCTACGGCGCGCCCGACCTCACGGTGTTGCACGTCGTGTGGGCGCCACGCATGGACATCTTCGCCCACGACCACCGGATGTGGGCTGCGATCGGCATCTACGCGGGCCAGGAGGACAACACCTTCTGGCGTCGAACCGGCGACGAAAGGCGCACGATCACCGAATCCGGCGGCAAAGAGCTGGTGGCCGGCGATGCGGTGTTGCTCGGCGACGACACGGTGCACAGCGTGGTCAACCCGAAGGATCACCTGACGGGCGCGATCCATCTCTACGGCGGTGACTTCGTCCGGCAGCCGCGCAGTCAGTGGGGGCCGGGTGTGCTCGAAGAGCGGCCCTACGACATCGACGCCGCCCGCCGGCGGTTCGCGGAGGCGAACTCGACCTAGCGGACATATTCCATTTACTTCATCGATTTAGTGGAGTATGGTTCCGGCATGACGTTGTCGACTCATCCGCCCTCGGTCCTCGTCGACGAACTCGATGGCGGCTGGCACTGCGACTGCGTGTGCGGCTGGACGAGCAGCCGGCTCCGCCTCACGAAGCGGGTCACAGCCGACCGGGTCGCGTCGATGCATGTGCGCGTCTGCACGCTGCTCCACCCCTAGCGCGCACACACGACAGGTTGACGCCCGCTACGCGGCGGCGACACCTCGCCGGTCGAGCACCGCGCCCATGAGGTCGACGAAGTTGTCGACGTAGAAGCGCTCGGCGCGCGCCGGTGGTGATCCCGGCGGCGTCCATGCTGCGTTCGAAGCGGCCGATCGGGTTGCGTCCGCCCTCGACGTGCGGGAAGTCCGACGAGAACAGGCACACGCCGTCGTCCGAGTTCGCAATCGTCCAGCCCGTGTCCTCGTGCGGGTACGGCGTGGCCCGGATCTGCGCCGCCACGTACGTGCTCGGCCGGTCGGCCATCCGCTGGAGCCGTTCCTCGTTCCTGCGAAACGCCTCGTGCGCCGAGTCGAGCATCCGCATCCATCCGGGGAGCCACGACGCGCCCAACTCGATCACTCCGATGCGCAGGCCCGGATGCGACTGGAGCACACCGTCGATGACGAGCGCGGTGAGTGTCTGCATCACCGGGAGCGGAATCGACATGTAGTCGACCGACTTGAAGTTCGTGTCGCCGCCGTGGAAATCGGGCACATGGGGCCGGCCGTTCTCGAAGTACGCGGGCGGCATCACGTTCGCGCCCGCGCCCGCGACGTGCAGGAGCACCGGGACACCTGCTTCCTCGCACATCGACCACAGCGGGTCGAGCGCGGCGTGGCTCGGCGAGTGATCGGGCGTGCAGTACTGACCGATCTGGATCGCAGCCGTACCGGCATCGATGGCTTCGCGCCCGAGAGCGACCGCGGCGTCCATGTCGCCGACCGGGACAACGGTGACGGGCAGGAGGCGCGGGTCGACCGAGCACCAGTCGATGATGGCGCGGTGCTGCGCGCGTGCGAGCTTCACCGCGAGCGTGTACTCGCCGTCGCGGTCGAACCGCAGGATCGGCGAGCTCGTGAACGTGTCGAACACGAGCTGGCTCGCGAACCCGAGGAGGTCGAGCGCAAGCGGACGATCCTCGTTCAGGAAGGAACCCGTTGCACCGAAGTTCTTGCGCAGCAGGAGCTGCGCCTCGTCGTCGGCGCGGTACTGCGCATCGGCGTGCTTGGCCCGCTCCTTCTCGATCGCGATCCGACCGGGTTCGTCGCCGATGCTCCACACGTACGGGAACCGCTCGCGGGTTTCGCGATCGAGATACGGGTGGAGCCAGTCCGGCTCCTCCATGATGTGGGAGTCGGCGTCGTGCATGGTTCGGGGCGCGTAGGGCACGGCCGAGACGATAGGCCCCTCCACCGTGCGCCGACCACGTACGGCGGGCTCACGATGTCTGATCACGTTCTGATCGCGATGTCGGCCACCAACGGGCAGTGGTCGCCGACGACCGGCTGGTGCAGCCGGCTGCCGACCACCTCGAGGGTCGAGTCCACCGCGATCCAGTCGATCCGGCGGCGGGGCGTCCGGGCCGGAAAGGTCGCGCCCGACGGCGCCGCCCGGAATCCCCGTGCCGCGAGGATCGGCTCGACCTCCTCCTCCGCGAGATTGAAGTCCCCCGCGATGATCCGAGGCGTCGGACGGCGGAACATCGTCTCGACCACGGCGGCGAGTTGCTCACGCGGCTTGCCACCGCCGTGCTGCAGATGCGTGCAGGCGACCGACACGGTGGCGCCGGCCAGCACGACGCGACAGATGATCGCGACACGGCGCTCGTCGTCCGGTTCGCGCGGCAGCTCGATCACCTCGACGTCCTCGAAGCGACCGCGCGCGCACAGCGCGTTGCACTGCGATCCGCCGACCGGCGTGCGCTTCGCGTGTGCGGTGACGTGCTCCATACCGAGCGACCGCGCGATGTAGGCCGGTTGGTCACGGAACCAGGAGCGGATCACGTGCCGGTCGAGCTCCTGCAACGCGAGGATCTCGGCGTCGAGTGAGCGACACGAGTCGACGAGCCCGCGATGCGAAACGAAGCCGTTGTCGCGAGCGCCGTGCCGAGCGTTGAAGGTCGCGACGCGCAGTACGACTTCGCCGGGCTCGTCGGGCGGCGTGCCTGATTCCAAACCGTTCACCTCGCGATCGGCGGACGGCCCGTTTCCGAGAAAGGCGGTCCGGGAGGACCCTCTACACTGGCCGGGCCCCGGCGACCCGACAACCGGTCGTCGAGCGTGGTGGCTGTAGCTCAGGTGGTTAGAGCGTCGGGTTGTGGTCCCGAAGGCCGGGGGTTCGAGTCCCCTCAGTCACCCTCAGTGCTTCCCGCGGTGTAACCGCAACGCGGTGGCCGCACGTCACCGGTTCAGTGCCGCGCGCAGGCCGGCCTCGAGCGTCGGGTGCTGGAAGCGATATCCGGTCGCTTCGAGCTGCGCCGGCGAGACTCGCTGGCTCGCGAGCAGCAGCGCTTCGACGAGCTCGGAGCCGTACACGCAGCTTCAAGGGGAGGAGCGGCGTCGGCAGCAATGTGGGGCGGTGCAGCACCTGGCCGAGCGTCGCCGTGAAGTCGGCGTTCGTCACCGGTGTCGGAGCAACTGCGTTGACGGGACCCCGCACCGAGTCGTTGTCGATCGCGTGCATGATCGCGCCGACTTCGTCGTCGAGCATGATCCACGACATCCACTGCTTGCCCGATCCGATCCGACCGCCGAGTCCCGCTTTGAACGGGAGCACCATGCGCTTGAGCGTGCCTCCGTGCGCGGCGAGCACGATGCCGGAGCGGATCATCACCGTACGCGCGCCGGCGTCGGCGGCCGGTGCCGTCGCCGCCTCCCAGATCTTGACGACATCGGCGAGGAAGTCGGTTCCGGGCGCGCTCTCCTCGGTGAGGATCTCGTCGCCCCGGTCGCTGCCGTAGTAGCCGATCGCCGAGGCGGACACGAACACGCGCGGCTTGCGTTCCCGGCTCGCGATCGCACTTGCGACCAGAGCGGTGCCGCTCTCGCGGCTGTCACGGATCTTCTGCTTCTGTTCGTCGGTCCAGCGATGCTCGGCGATGCCCTCGCCGGCCAAGTGCACGACTGCGTCGACACCTTCCAGCGCGTCGGCATCGATCGATCCCGCCTGCGGATCGAACGCGATGTCGTCGCCCTGCGTGATGCCGCCGCGTTTGAGTCGCAACACGCGGTGACCCTCGGATGCGAGTCGATTCGTCAGCGCGCTCCCGATGAGCCCACCGGCACCACTGATCACGACGTCCATGACTGCAACGTATCCACCAGCGAGGCGAACGAAGCGTGTCCGTCTAAGATGTCGAACTTCGAGCGCCCCTAGCTCAATTGGTCAGAGCGTCGGACTCTTAATCCGCAGGTTCCGGGTTCGAGTCCCGGGGGGCGTACCACGCTGACCAGCCGCACACGCGAATCGACCCCGGATCCATGACGCACCGGGGCCCATTGCAAACCGTTTGCAAACGCTACGTGCCGAGCGTGTGTGCACGGCCGCCGCGGCGCGTTCGATCTCGTCTCCGGACGGGTGTTCGTCATGGTTGGCGTTGCCGCTGTCGTCGACTGCTGGTGGTTCGGCGTCGCAACCGACGAGCTGAGTGAACGACACCCTCGAACCTCGCGAAGGTCCCACCAAACCGGCGGGACCTCGCGAGCGTCAATGCCAGCAACGCTTGGCGATCAGCGCGGCCAGGTGGGTGCCGCGCCAGTCACCCTGACCGTCCGGGCCGGCCTTCACCCCGTTGTCGCACTCGGGGTACAGGGAGCCGTCGCTCTCGCCGTACGTGGTCTCCTGCTCGAACTCGTAGTTATCGAGCCACTCCAGGCCGTCCGACGGCACGTCGTCATAACACCCGCCCTGCGGCTTATGGTCGCTGGCGAATGCCGTTCCGGTCGTCGGCAGCGTCAGGAGCGCGCCGCTGAGGAGCGCTCCGACGCCGAGGACGAGTTTCCGGCGGAAGTTCGTTGTTCGCATGGTCGTTCCTTCGGTTCGTGCCGCCGCCCGATCGTCGGCAGCCGGCGCGAATCTCCAACGACCCTGCTAGCGGTGCGCTAGCCAGAGCAGTTCGGATGAACAGTTTTTATTCGCAAGCGAACTGAGTAGGCGGGGAAGCGCCCCGCGGGGCCGAGGCCGGATGTCCACGTCTTTCCCGAACTCCTCGAGGTCAGGGACGGAAACGAACTCATCCGCACCGTGGCCCGCACCAGCAAAGGAGACATCCGCAAGAAACGGGCCGCGACCAACTGACAGAATCCGTCGCTGGACTGCAGACGAGAGAGCTCGCGGAGCTCAAACCTGCGTCAGTTCGCCTGAATCTTCGCGATGTAGTGACTCGGTTTCGCCGGCGGTGGTGTGGCTGAGGGCTGCGCAACCGTCGACACGGTGGACGTAGGAAAGCACCGCCTCGACGCCCAGCAGAAAGAACGAGCCCAGCAGCAGGCCGCCGAGCACGTCCGTCGCCCAGTGCACGCCGAGGTACACGCGACTCGCGGCGACCGCGATGATCACGACGCCGGATGCCGTGGCCGACGCCCACCAGAGGAGACGGCTGCGCGTGAACAGGCCGACGACCACGGGCACGAGGCCGTACAGCGCGATGGCAGCGAGCACGTGTCCGCTCGGGAACGAATAGCCCTGACCGTTGACCATGCGTTCGAGATCGGGCCGGGCGCGTCCGACGATGTCCTTGAGCACGAATTCGAGCAGCGGTCGCGCCAACGCTGCGGCGACGATCGCGATGCTCACCGCGCGGCATCGGCTCCACGTCAGGAAGACCAAGACCGCACTCGCCGCGAGGACCAACAATGTCGAGCCGAGCCGTGACACGGCGAGAAACAGCGAGTCGAGCGAGTTCGTGCGGTTGTCTTCGACGAACCGCTGGATCGGGAGATCCCAGCGCAGGGGCAGCCAGGCACCATGGAGCGCAGCGGCGACGGCCAGCACGGCGAAGGCCACGCCGGCGGCAACCAAGAGCCGGCGGCGACCGTTGTAGAACGACGACGGCGTCGCTGGCGGATAATCGTGCAGCGACGGTCGCAGGGTCGTCTGGTCGAGCGCCGTGGCTGCGAGCGAGTCGGTCGTGATCGTCATGGACACGCCCCAGCATGCGCCCGTGCCGCTGATCCCCGCCTGAATTTGCGACGGCGGCGACCGTGCGACGATCGCCCAACCCGTGTGGAGCGACCTTCTTCGCACAGCCACGAGCACGTCCTGCTCGTCGGTGCCGACGAATTGCTAGTCGTCGGCGCCGTTGTCGTCTTCGCCGCCAGCCTCGGTCTTGTCGCCGACGACGTTGAAGTTCTCGTCGAGTTGGACGTCCACCTGGGAGCCGTCGTCGAGGGTGACCTCGACCTCGTAGTAGCTCTCTTCGTCGCCGACTTCGGACTCGGTCACGCGACCGCCGCCCGTGTGTTCGAGCGCTGCCGCACTGGCTTGCTCGAGGGCCGCGCCGGTGATCGGGGCTTCGTTGTCGTCTCCGCTCCCGGCCACGAATGCGACTCCGGCACCGATACCGAGGGCGACCGCCACGATGGCACTGCCTGCGATGACCTTGGCGTTCCGTTGCATTGGGTTACCTCCTGGGCTCGCCGCCAGTGTGTGCCTCCGACCCTGATGCTGCGCTGAAGGCCGGAAACCGCATGAACAGGCGGGCGCCACCGGTCGGGCTCTCGCCGAGCGTCACCACCCCGCCGTGCGCGTGGACGAGCTCCGCGACGATCGCGAGCCCGAGGCCGCTGCCGCCCTCGTCCTGCGCCCACGCGTCGTCGAGACGCACGAATCGGTCGAACACACGCGTGCGGGCCTCGGGCGGAACGCCTCGGCCGTCGTCGTCGATGGTGAACGTGACGGAGCCGTCGCGATCCTCGATCGTGAACGCGATCGAGCCGGCAGCATGGCGGGCAGCGTTGTCGGCGACGTTGCGGACGACGCGGGCCAGGGCGCGCGCGTCGCCTGCGACTCGGCCGGCGGACACCGCGTTGGTATCGATCGACAGCGTTGTCGTGTCGCGCAGACGGCAGCACTTCGGCAAACACGAGATCGTCGAGGTCGACGGGGCGGGTCGACAGGCCCAGCATTTGCTCGTCGGCCCGGGTCAGGAGCAACAGATCGTCGACGAGATGCTGGACCCGCAGATCATCGGCGAGCACGTTCTCGGCGAGCTCACTCGACGACACGCGCCCAGGATGCGCGAGCGCCACCTCGGCGTACTGCCGTATCGAAGCGACCGGTGAGCGCAGCTCGTGGGAGGCGTCGGAGATGAAACGACGCTGCCGTGCCTGCGACACCTCGAGCCGGTCGAGCATCTGGTTCATCGTCGACGCCAGCCGTCCGATCTCGTCGTCACTCCGGGGTTGCGGCACACGGCGATGCAGCTCGGCGCCGGAGATCGCGTCGACTTCGCGACGAATCGCCTCGACCGGCGCCAGCGCGCGTCCGACGACGAACCATGTCGTGATGCCCACGACGAGTAGCAGCGTCGGGACGCCGAGCAGCAGCCAGAACGTGACGATCTCGACGGACTCATCGACGTCTTCCAGCGACCGTCCCACCCGCACCGTCAACTCGCCGCTGCCCGTCTCGGCCGTGGTGATCACGAACAACACGTGGCCGGGGTCGTCATCATCGTCGTCGGACGTGCTCGCGGCGACCGTGGTCTCGTCGGAGTCCTCGACAGTGACCACCGTGTCGTCGTCGCCATCAAGTGGGAGTGCGCTCGGGTCGGTGCCCGCCTCGAGGAGCCGGACGAGATCGTCGGCGCGAAGCTCGGCGGCATCGCGCACCTCTTCGGTCAGGGTTTGGCGGAGCGTGACGACGAGCGCAAATGCCCCGACGACGAGCGCGACGCCGACGACGATCACGGCGGCGGCCGTCGTGCGCACGCGGACCGATGTCGGGAGCCGCACGTCAGCCTCCGTCGGTCGCGAGCCGGTAGCCGACGCCACGCATGGTCTGGATCGACGCGTGGTCGAAGGGCCGGTCCAGCTTGTTGCGCAGATGCCGGATGTACACCTCGACGATGTTCGGGTCACCCTCGAAGTCGTAGTCCCAGACATGGTTGAGGATCTCGCGCTTCGACACCACGTCGCCTTGATTGCGCAGGAGGAATTCAAGGAGCGCGAACTCGCGGGCGGTGAGGTCGATCTCGACGTCCCCGCGCCACGCACGCTTGGCGGCCGGGTCGAGCCGCAGGTCGCCTGCGGTGAGCACCGTCGGACGCTCGGTTGCGCCGCGCCGGATCAGTGCGCGCAATCGGGCAACGAGAATCGCGTACGAGAACGGCTTGGTCAGATAATCGTCGGCGCCGGTATCGAGCGCTTCGACTTCGTCCCACTCTCCCTCTTTGGCGGTGAGCATGAGGATGGGCGTCCATACGCCTTCTTCGCGCAGCGTTGAACAGACGCGGTAGCCGTTCATGCCCGGCAGCATGATGTCGAGCACGATCGCGTCGTAGGCGTTTTCGCGCGCCATCCAGAGCCCGTCGCTGCCGTCGAGCGCGACATCGACCGCGAAGTTCTCCGCTTCGAGGCCCGTTCGCAGCCCAGCCGCGAGCCGTTTCTCGTCCTCGACGACCAGGACTCGCACGAACGCAAGTCTGGCAGCGCGAGTCTGAATCTCGACTGAAACCGGCCTGAACCAGAGAACGCCGTCAGGACGACGTGATCATTCCACGGTGAGGTCGGTCGAGGTCGAAGATGGCGAGCAGCATGATCGTGACGAGCCCTGCGGCGAGCAGGGCCATCAGCACTCCGCGCCTCACAACTACTCGAACGCGCCGGTTTCGCGTATCGCACCGGCGACGTCGGATTCGATATCGGCCCAGATGCTGTCGGTGACGACCTTGATGCCGGCGTGCAGCAGGAGCGCGCCGATGGCGTCACGGTCGCGTTCTACCGCGACGACCACGATGGCGGCCGGACCGGCTTCGAGGAGGTCACTCATCCGGCGCAGCTGTTCTCGCGGGATGTCGTGCCAGAAGTGACTGGCGATCACGCCAACGCCGGCCCAGTCGGTGGCGCTCGTCATCAGCGAGACGAGGAACTGAATTCCCAGAGGTGTCGCGATGACGATGAGGGGGCCACCGAGGAACGCGCCGCCCCACGGGAGATGTTTGGCAGTGTTGTCGTGCGAATCGATCGTGAGTTGTCCGTCGGCACCTTTCTCCAAGAGCGCGGTCGCAACATGGGTGAGCTCTCGCCGCCCGCTCGCTTGCCATACGGCGTTCAAGTCCCGCCCAGCTTCCGACGTGGTGGAGTAACTGGCGACTGCCATGACCAACGGTTGATCGGGCATGCCTTCTCCTGACCACGCGACAACCCGCGTACGACGATCCTGCGCCGGGCGTGGGACGCGGACGTCATCCAGACAGGGTGGTATCTAGGAGAGTTGGGCCGGACGGGCAGTACGCTCACTCGGCGGTGACGAAGGTTTCCGCGCGCTCAGCGGTCCGCGACCGACGAGATCCTGGGAGTCGGCCAGTGCCCGGTTTTGCGCTCGACGAGACCAAGCTGCACCCGGCGCAGTTTCGCCCTGGCATCGTCAGCCGGACCGCGATCGTCGAACGGCTCGTCGCATCGGCGGGTGCTCCGTGCTCGCCGTCGTCGCGCCGGCGGGCTACGGGAAGACGACCCTGCTCGCCCAGTGGGCCGAACACAAGCAACCTCGCGTCGCATGGCTCTCGGCGGACGATCGCGACAACGACCCCGCCGTGTTCCTCACCTACCTCGCGACTGCGTTGGATCGCATCGAGCCGCTCGAGCCGATGGCGTTCCGCGCCACGGCCTCGCCCGGAACCGGCGTCGCCGACGTCATCCGCTTGGCCGCCTCGATCGCCGCGATGCACGAGCCCGTCGCGCTGGTTCTCGACAACGCCGAAGTGATCACGAACCCTGAGTGCCGCGACATGATCGCCGGCCTGGCACTCCGCCTGCCGACCGGCTCACAACTTGCGATCGGCTCCCGCCAGCAGGCGCCGGTGCCCGTTTCGCGGCTGCGCGCGCAGGGCATCGTCCTCGAGCTCCGAGCGGAACACCTCGCCATGGATCGAGCTGAAGCTCAGTTGCTGCTCGACGCGGCGGGCGTCGAGCTCGCGGAACCAGACGTGAACGACCTCGTCGAGCGAACCGAAGGATGGCCGGCCGGCCTGTACCTCGCGGCGCTCGCAATGAAGGCCGGCAGCCGCCACGTCGACATCGCGCAAAGGTTCACCGGTGATGACCGCTTCATGGGCGACTACCTGCGCTCGGAGTTCCTCGATCGTGTCTCGCGAGCCGACGTGTCGTTCCTCGTCCGGACATCGGTCCTCGAACGTCTCAGCAGTCCGCTCTGCGACGTCACCGTCGGCGCGACGGGAACCGGGCGCATCCTCGACCGTCTCGAACGCAGCAACCTGCTCGTGATCCCGCTCGATCGTCGAGGCGAGTGGTATCGCTACCACCACCTGTTCCGCGACCTGCTGCAAGCAGAGCTGCACCAGCGCGAGCCCGAGATGATCCCCGAGCTCCACACCCGAGCCGCGGCGTGGTACGAGGCGAACCGCTTGCCCGAGGAGGCAATTGAGCACGCGCAGCAGGCCGGCGACGCCGATCGCGTCGCACGTCTGCTGCTCGACATCATGAACCCGGTCTGGGCGAGCGGGCGTCTCGAGACGGTGCTGCGTTGGATCGAATGGTTCCCCACGAATACGCGCATCGAGGAGTACCCGGCGATTGCAGTGCACGGCGCCTTGATCCGCGCGCTCAGCGGGAACGCCGGTGACGCCGAACGCTGGGCAACCGCAGCGGAACGCACGACATTCACGGGCACGCTGCCCGACGGCAACACCATGGAAGGCACACTCGCGTACCTCCACACGCTGATGTGTCGCAACGGACTCGAAGCGATGAGTCGCGACGCCGAGTCCGCGCTCCAGGGACTCAGCCCGACCAGCCCATACCGCTCGACGATGCTGCACGCCCAAGGAGCCGCCAACCTGCTCGCAGGCGAACTCGACTCCGCGGACCTGCACTTCGCACGAGCGATCGAGGAAGCAACGAGCGCAGGCACCCTCCCATTTCTTGCCCTCCTCCTGACCGAGCGCGGGATCGTCGCAACCGAACGCGAGGCCTGGGCCGAAGCCGACGCACTGGCGCAACAGGCATTGTCGATGATGACCGACGGCCAATACGACGACTACTGGACCAGCGCGCTCGTCTACGCGTGGTGCGCCCACGTCGCGGCCAGACGCGGCGACCCCGCGCAAGCTCGCGACCTGGCGAGCCGAGCAGCTCGCCTTCGCCCGTTGCTCACGCACGCACTCCCCGTCGTGTCCGCCCAAGCGCTCCTCGAGCTGGCACGCGCCTACATCACGCTCGCCGAACCAGGAGGTGCCAGCGCGGTCCTCAGGCAGGCGAAGGACCTCCTGCAACGTCGTCCCGACCTCGGTGCGGTGCCGAAACAGGTTGCCGAGCTGCGATCGAAGCTGGAGACACTGAGGGGTGACATGGTCGGCGCGTCAGCCCTCACTGCTGCCGAGCTCCGTTTGCTCCCCTTCTTGTCGACACACCTCACGTTTCCGGAGATCAGCGATCGTCTCTTCATCTCGCGTCACACCGTCAAGTCCCAGGCGATCTCTGTGTACCGGAAGCTCGGCGTCACCTCGCGCGGTGATGCCATCGCGCGGCTGCAGCAGCTCGACCTCGCGCCGAGCCGCTGAAGCGGACGCGGACGTTCACGCTCCCGTGTCGTCGACCGCCTTGTCGCGGTCATGGCCGGGAAGCGGTTTGGCTCGAGGACAGGCTGCACGGCAGCAGGTGCGCTGAGGTCTCCGCCGGTGTGGCCGACGCTGAAGACGCGTTCCACACGATTGCGCCCCACCAACCAGCGGAGCCACCGCATCATCGTCGTGAAGCGGCTGCCCCATCCGTTCAGGAACGCGAGGTGTACGAACATCCACACGACCCAACCGGCAAATCCACTCAACCGTACGCGTCCGACACTGCAGATGGCGCGGTAACGCCCGACTGCGGCGACGCTGCCGACGTCGCGGTACTTGTACGGCTTTGCCTCGGTCTCGCCGCGCAAGCGGCGCACGATCGTGTTGGCCGCATGCAGGCTGCCCTGCATGGCAACCTCGGCGACGCCAGGGAGATCGTTGAGTGTGACCATGTCGCCCACCGCGAACACCTCGGGGTGTCCCGGCAACGTGAGATCCGGCAGCGTGGCGATGCGTCCTGCCCGGTCGACCTCCGCGCCGCTCTTTTCGGCAAGCATCGCGGCCAGCGGCGAGGCGTGTACCCCGGCCGCCCAGACGACGGTGCGCGCCGCGACCCGCTCCGTCCCTTCACTCGTCGTCACGTCGACGCCGTTCGCGTCGATGCCGGTGACGCGCGCGCCCATCCTGAGCTCGACGCCGAGTCGTTCGAGCTCGCGCGCCGCGCGCCCGGAGAGATTGTCGCCGAACGTGGCCAGGGGTTCCTTGCCGCCGTCCATCAGGATCACGCGCACGGAGGCAGGGTCGAAGGTGCGGAACTCGCCGCGCAGAGTGCGGACCGCGAGCTCGCGGATCTGCCCCGCGATCTCGACGCCGGTCGGGCCCGCGCCGACGACGACGATCGTCAACCAGTCTCGACGCTCGGAGGGGTCGGACTCGGTCTCGGCCATCTCGAACGCGCCGAGGATGCGGCGCCGGAGCTCGAGCGCGTCGTCGATCGTCTTCATGCCCGGTGCATGGAGCGCGAGCTCGTCGTGGCCGAAATACGACTGGCCGGCGCCGGCGGCGACGATCAGGCTGTCGTACGGGAGCTCGAGGTCGTGACCGGGGAGAGTCGTCGCGTGCACGACCCGGCGATCCAGGTCGAAGCCGGTCACCTCGGCGAGCTCCACGCGAACGTTCTTCGCCCGGCGAAGGACGTGCCGCAGTGGGGGCGCGATCTGACCGGGCGCGAGGATGCCGGTCGCGACCTGGTACAGCAGCGGTTGGAACAGGTGGTGATTGCGGCGGTCGATCAGCGTGACGTCGATCGGCAGCTTTCCGAGGAACCGGCACGCCGGCAATCCACCGAAGCCGCCGCCGACGACGACCACGCGATGCCGGGCGTCACCCTCGGCCGCGGGTGAACCCGCGACCGCGCCCGATGTGCCGGCGCCAGCTGCCGCTCACGCCGTACCGGAGACGCGCGCTGCTCGGCGGTTCAGCTGCGTGTCGAGGTCGACTGCCGCGTTGATGAAGGAGAGATGCGTGAACGCCTGCGGGAAGTTCCCGAGCTGCTCACCGTTGTCACCGATCTCCTCGGCGAAGAGCCCGAGATGATTGCCGTAGGTGAGCATCTTCTCGAGCACCAGGCGGGCGTCGTCGAGGCGACCCGTCCGTGTGAGTGCGTCGACGTACCAGAAGGTGCACATCGAGAACGTGCCCTCGGATCCGCGGAGTCCATCAGGCGAGGCTTCGGGGTTGTAGCGATACACGAGGCTGTCGGAAACGAGCTTCGCTTCGATGGCGCGCAACGTGCCCAACCAGATTTCGTCGGTCGGTACGAGATAGTGCAAACGCGGCGCGGCGAGCACCGACGCGTCGAGCACGTCGCTGCCGTAGTGCTGGACGAGCGCTTTGAGATCCGCGTTCCAGCCCTGGGTGACGATCTGTTCGTTGATCGCATCTCGCGCCTTCGTCCACCGCTCGATGGGCGCCGGCCGTGAGCCCGTCATGGAGGCCATACGAATCGCCCGGTCCAGTGCGACCCAGCACATCATGCGGCCGTAAACGAAGGACTGACGCCCGCCTCGCGTTTCCCAGATGCCTTCCTCCGGTTGGTCCCAGTTGTCGCAGAGCCACTCCACGATGCTGCTCAAGACGGCCCAGCCGCGCTGGCCGATGACTGGCTGCGCGCGCTCGGCGTGGTAGACCGCGTCGAGCATCTCGCCATACGTGTCGAGCTGGAGCTGTTCCGACGCCGCGTTACCGATCCGCACCGGTGAGGATCCTCGGTAGCCCTCGAAGTTGTCGAGTGTGTACTCCTCGAGCTCGGCACTGCCGTCGACGCGGTACATGATCTGGAGGGGGCCCGAGGCGGTCACTTGGTGTTCCTCGACGCGATCGCGCAGCCACATGAGGAAGGTGACCGCGTCGTCGACGAACCCGAGCCGAACGAGCGCCTGTACCGTGAACGATGCGTCGCGAAGCCAGGTATAGCGGTAGTCCCAATTGCGCTCGCCGCCGACCTGCTCGGGCAAACCTGCCGTCGCCGCCGCCACCGGCGCGCCCGTGGGCGCGTAGGTGAGGAGCTTGAGCGTGATCGCCGATCGATTCACCATGTCGCGCCACCGACCTCGATACGTCGAGCCGTGGAGCCAGTCTCGCCACGCTTGGACCGTCTGCCTGAAGAGCGCGTCGAGCGCGTCGGCGGTGACGCGCTGCGGCGGTGCGTCGGACGCCGATTCGAGGATGAACCCTCCGACATCGCCCGCACGCAGGGTCAGTTCACCGACCACATCGTTCTCACGGCGTTCGAGCGGCACCGAGGAGTGCAGCGTCAGCGAAGACTTCCCGCTCTCGAACACGGCGCCGTGCTCGGAGGCGCGCAGCGTGTGCTCCGCCCGCCCGTAGTCGAACCGCGGCGCCACCTCGAATCGGAGGCGCACTTCACCCCGCGGAACCCGCACCATGCGCACGATCGAATGGCGATCGGTCGGCTGCGACGGATTGTCCATCGGCATGAAGTCGTGGATCTCGGCGACGCCTCCGGCAGACATGAACCGCGTGATCAACACGCCCGTGTCCGGGAAGTACAGCTGCTTCGTGGCGTAATCGGTGGTTGGGGGGCTGATGCTGAACTGACCACCGCGCCGCTGGTCGAGAAGCGACGCGAACACGCTCGGCGAGTCGAACCGGGGGCAGCAGAACCAGTTGATCGTCCCGTCGCTGGTGACGAGGGCGCACGTTTGCTGATCCCCGATCAGGCCGTGCTCGGCGATCGCCGGGTACGTCTCGGCCATGGCCCGCACCTCCAAGGTGGAACGAGTCGTCGAACGACGCTCGCAATTGCACCCCGGCGGAGACTCCTGAACATCATGCCAACGGCATGATTCGGTGAGGCGCCTCGGGCGTACGTTCGCCGGGTCGAGTCCGTACGGCGCGACCGCGCTTGGACAGGCGGAGGCCAACATGACACTCAAGGGCAAGGTCGCCATCGTGACCGGCGGGAACAGCGGCATCGGAAAGGCCGTGACGCTCTCGCTGGCCGAGCAGGGCGCCAACCTCGTCATCGATTACGTGGCCGACGAGCAGGCGACCGAGGACCTGGAACAGCAGATCGTGAAGCTCGGCGACAAGGCGATCGGCGTGGACGCCGACGTGAGCAAGGTCGAAGACCTACAGATGCTCATCGACCAGGCGGTGAAGGAATTCGGGCGCATCGACGTGATGGTGAACAACGCGGGGGTCGAGACCCGCACGTCGGTGCTCGACACGACCGAGGAGCAGTACGAGAAGGTCCTCGCGATCAATCTCAAGAGTGCGTTCTTCGGCACGCAGATCGCGGCGAAGCAGATGATCGCGCAAGGGGGCGGTGGCGCGATCATCAACATCACGTCGGTTCACGAGGATTGGCCGATGCCCGGCAACACGCCCTACTGCCTCTCGAAGGGCGGGATGCGGATGCTCACGCGCACAGCCGGCGTGGAGCTCGGCGTACACGGCATCCGCGTCGTCGGCGTCGGACCGGGCGCGGTCGCGACCCCGATCAACCGGTCGACGATGGACGATCCGGCAAAGATGAAGACGCTCGATACCGCGATCCCGCTCGGGCGCATGGCCGAACCGAAAGAGATCGGAAGCGTCGTCGCGTTCCTGGCCGGCGATGCCGCGTCCTATGTGAACGCCACCACCGTGTTCGCCGACGGTGGGCTCATGCACTGCAGCCCCGGACTGTAGGGCTGGGAGAGGAGGCGCGCGATGTCCGAGCGTTACGACGTCATCATCGTTGGTACCGGCGCGGGCGGCGGGACGCTCGCGCACACGATCGCCGCGTCCGGAAAGAACATCCTCATCCTCGAGCGGGGCAACTTCCTCCCGCGAGAGATGGACAACTGGAGCCCGGCACCAGTGTTCATCGATGGGCGTTACATCTCCGGTGAAACGTGGTACGACGCCGACGGCAAACCGTTCCAGCCCCAGGTCCACTACTTCGTGGGCGGCGCCACCAAGCTGTACGGCGCCGCGCTCTACCGGCTGCGTCCGCAGGACTTCGGTGAGCTGAAGCACGTCGACGGCATCTCGCCCGAGTGGCCGCTCAGCTACGACGACTTGGAACCCTTCTACACGAAGGCCGAATGGCTGTACCAGGTACACGGCAATCACGGCGAGGACCCCACCGAGGGCCATTGGAGCAAGCAGTACCCGTGGCCGGCGGTCTCGCACGAGCCGCGGATCCAGCAGATCTCCGACGACTTGGAGCAGCGCCGGTTATCACCCGTTCCACGCCCCCTGCGGCATCCTGCTCGACGAGGCGGAGTCGCCGAGGAGCACGTGCATCCGTTGCACCTGGTGCGACGGCTATCCGTGCCTCGTGCACGCGAAGTCCGACGCCGAGACGATCGCGGTACGCCCGATCATCGATCTTCCGAACGTGACGCTGCTCGTCGACGCCGAGGTCACGGAGTTGCGAGACCAGCGCGTCGGGTCGCGAAGTCACAAGCGTCGTCGTGTCGCGTGGCGGCGATCGCGAGGTCTACGAAGCCGACGTCGTCGTGCTCTCGGCCGGCGCATCCAACAGCGCAAAGGTCCTGCTCGCATCAGCGAACGACCGGCACCCGAACGGGCTCGCCAACGGCTCGGACCAGGTCGGCCGCAACTACATGTACCACAACAGCAAGGCAGTGGTCGCGCTGTCGAAGGAACGCAACGACACCGTCTTCCAGAAGACGCTCGGCATGAACGACTTCTACTTCGGGTCGGACGACTACGAATGGCCGGTCGGGAACATCCAGATGGTCGGCAAGTCGAACGCAGAAGCGATGAAGGGCGAGGAGCCGAAGCTCACGAAGCTCGCACCGCACTGGAGCCTCGAAGATGTGGCGCATCATGCCGTCGACTTCTGGCTCACGACCGAGGACCTGCCGAAGCCCGAGAACCGCGTGACGCTCGATCAGGATCGAAACGTGCACCTCGCCTACACATCCAACAACGACGACGAGGCCGACGCGTCTCTACCACGAGCTGAAGAAGATCCTGAACCACGTGGGCATGGCCGACCACCACGTCCTCGACAAGAACTTCTACATGAACATGAACATCGCGGTCGCGGGCTGCGCACACCAAGCCGGCACCTGCCGGTTCGGAACCGATCCCTCGACGTCCGTGCTCGACGAGAACTGCCGGGCACACGAGGTCGAAAATCTCTACGTCGTCGACACGAGCTTCTTCCCGAGCATCGGCGCGGTGAACCCGGCGCTCACCGCGATGGCCAACGCGATACGCGTCGGTGAGCACGTCCTCGAACGCATGGCATAGCTGCGGCGAGCACCATCTTCACGTCGGTTCTGCCGGCGGCTCGGATGGTGTGAGCCGTGCCGAGGTGACGTAGGAGACAACGACCGCGACGATCACCAGGGGCATCAGCTCGAGTGCGTCGTTCTCCAGGAAGAGCGAAACGAGCAGGACCGACGTCAGTGGAAGCCCGAGCATCGCGACCGTCATCGCGCCGATGCCCATGGCCGCTCCTGCGATCATCGGCAGACCCGGAAGATGGGAGAGCGCGATCCCGCCGACCCCGCCGATGAACATGCCGGGAAAGACGGGGCCGCCTCGGAAAGCGCTCAGCGAGGCGCCGTAGGCGAGGCTCTTGCAGACGACGAGCAGCACCAGCGCCCCGATCGTCCAGTCGTCCGCCTGTTCGAGGATCACAGGGAGCGCGTCCTGCCCGGAGAACAGGACCTCCGAGGAGCTCCGGTTGGATCCCTCGGCGAAGAGGATCGCGAGGCCTCGCAACCGCGAGGCCGACAACCGGTGTGAGCAACACCATCCTGCGTTCGACAACGGGCTGGAGCAGCAAGGCCAACGTTCGAATGCCGTATCCGAGCACGGCGGCGGCGACGCCGATCGCGACCGCCCAGCCGAACTCGGCCACATCGGGCGTTCCGAACCGTGGAATATCCGGAACGGCCAGCGAAAAGGTTCCGAAGCCGGTCCATCCGTTGAGCCCGACGAAGATGAGCGAGCCGATGCCGGCGGCGAGCAAGCCCGGTACGAGGATGACTCCCAGCATCGGGCCGCCGACTCCCGACACCTCCATCAGCAGGAAGGCTCCTGCGAGGGGCGAGCCCAGGAGCGTGCTGATCGCGGCGAAGCTTCCTGCGGCCCCGATCACCATCGTCGCGGTTTGCGGCGCACCCCTGCGAAGGAGATGTAGGGCCAGGACGCCGATTCCGCTGCCGATGGCGATGAGCGGTGCTTCGGGCCCGAGCACCGCGCCGAGGGCGAGCGTGGCGAAGGCCGCAACGATGATGCCCGGAAGCTCGATCGGAGGAACTGCACCCGACGGCTTGAAACCCTCGGCGGGCTTGTGCCCACCGGTCCCGGGAAGGTAGCGAATCGTGAGACTCACGAGCAGCCCGCTCAGCGCGAGCAGCGGGAGCGGCCACCACATCGGTTCGCTGTCGAAGCCGAGATCCTCGGGGAGGTTCGTGAAGAGATACTGCTGAGCCTCGGCGACCGCCTTCAGAAAGAAGTACACGACCACCGCCGCGACCACGCCGACGATCGCCCCGAACCCGAGCAGCGCGACGTATCCCTTGGTCTGGAGGAGCTCGAGCGGTCCAGGCGGCGTCGGCGGCGGCGATGACAGTCGTTCGTCATGATGGTGGATCAGACATCGAGGCTGCCGGCCCGGTCGGTCGGGGGTGTCACCGCTGCTATCGAACGCCGCACACCGAGATACTTCATCGCACCGATGGGATGAAAGCGCCGACGGCCCCTCATCAGAGGTCCGAGTAATGTCGCGAGCCGGCAGTGGGACCGCGCGGCGGAACCGGAGGATTCATCCGATCGGGATGACGACCGCGCCGGCAGGCCCGGTGACAATCGGTTCTCCCGGCACGACCGAAGGGCGCCGCATGGTCCTCCTCGACAACGACGACCGGATCTAGACGCCGTCGTGCTCGCAGTTGACCCGGTGCCGTGGGCGAGAGCCCAGATGGCGTTCACGCTCGCGTGTCACATCATCCTCGTCCCGCTCGGCGTGTCGTGGGCATGCATGACCTTGATCGCGAACTGGCGAGCGATCAAGCGCGGCGACAACGACGCGCTCCTGCTCGCGCAACGCTGGTCGAAGTACATGGCGGTGACCTTCGCGGTCGGCGCGGTGACGGGCACGGTGCTCACGTTCGAGTTCGGGCTGCTGTGGCCGAAGTTCATGGGCCAGTGGGGCGCCGCGTTCGGCGTCCCGTTCGCGATCGAGGGACTGTTCTTCTTCATCGAGGCGATCTTCATCGCCATCTACATCTTCGGATGGAAGCGGCTTCGGCCGTGGCCGCACTTCTGGACCGGGGTGCCGATCGTCATCGCCGGAATCGGAGGCACGCTCTCGGTCGTCGCCGCCAACGCGTGGATGAACCAGCCCGACGGGTTCACGTTGAACAGCGCGGGCGACGTCGTCGATGTCGACCCGCTGAAGGTGATCTTCAACGACGCGTGGCCGTACGAGGCGTCGCACATGCTCGTCGCCGCGTACCTCGTCGGCGGGTTCATGGTCGCGTCGGTCTACGCCGTCGGCATGCTGAAGGGACGACGCGACCGCTATCACCGGATCGGCTTCCTCATCCCGTTCACCGTCGCGGCGATCGCGACACCGATACAGATGGGAGTCGGCGACACCCTCGCCCGGTGGGTCTACAACAACGAACCGACCAAGTTCGCCGCCATCGAGCTCGTGCCGGAAACCGAGAGCGACGTTCCGGAGACGTTGCTCGGAAGGCTCAACTCGGATGGGAAGGTCACCGGCGGGATCAGGATCCCAGGGCTCGCGTCCTGGTTGTCCGACCCGGGTGACGGAACCGGCACCGTCATCCAAGGTCTCGATTCGTTCCCGGCCGACGAGCGGCCCACGACGCGCCAGGTGAACACGGTCCATCTCGCGTGGGACGTGATGGTCGGACTCGGGACACTCCTGTTCCTCCTCTCCGCGTGGTACTGGCTGTGCTGGATCTTCCGTCGCGACATGCCCAAGTCGAAGCTGTTCCTGTGGATCGCATCGGGAGCCGGCGTCCTGGCGGTGCTCGCGATGGAAGCGGGCTGGGTCGTCACCGAAGTGGGACGCCAGCCGTGGATCGTCCGCGGTCACATGAAGGTCGAGGAGGCGGCGACCGGGAACGAGGGCGTGTGGATCACGTTCATCGTCGTCGTCCTGCTCTACATCGCGCTCGCGACCACGGTGACGCTCGTCATCCGCAGCATGAGTCGCCGGTTCCGCCGTCAGGTCGAGCTCGACGACACCGATACGCCGTACGGCCCCGCGAGCAGCCTCGAGCCGGCGAACCCGAAGAGGAACTCGTCGGTGGCTGACGCGGCCGCCGTCGTGTTGTTCGCCGCGGTGACGGCGTACGCGGTCTTCGGTGGTGCCGACTTCGGCGCCGGGTTCTGGGACCTCGTCGCCGGAGGCGCCGAGCGCGGGAAGCGACCGCGGGCGCTCATCGACCACGCGATCGGGCCAGTGTGGGAAGCCAACCACGTCTGGCTGATCTTCGCGCTGGTCGTGCTGTGGACTGCGTTCCCCGAGGCCTTCGAGGCGATCACGCTGACGCTGTTCGTTCCCCTCACGCTCGCCGCGCTCGGAATCGTGCTGCGCGGCGCGAGCTTCGCGTTCCGCAAGGCCGTGTTGCGTACGACCGAGCGACGAGCCTTCGGCGCGATGTTCGCCTTCTCGTCGGTGCTCGTGCCGTACTGCATGGGCGCCGTTGCCGGCGCGATCGCCTGCAGGTGAGGTGCCGAAGGGCGGCGAGGCCGGGGACCCCTGGTCGAGCTGGGTCAACCCGACCTCGATCATGGGTGGCCTGCTCGCGGTGACGGTGTGCGCGTACCTCGCGTCCGTCTACCTCATCTGGGATGCCCGCCGGTTGTCCGACGATGCGCTGGTCGAGTACTTCCGGCGCCGCGCGACCATCGCGGCGGTCGTCACGGGGATCGTTGCATTCGTCGGGATCTTCGTGCTGCACGCCGACGCGACGTATGTGTTCCACGGGTTGACATCGCGCGCGCTGCCGCTGGTCTTGCTATCGGCACTGTGCGGAACAGGTTCGCTCTTCCTCCTCGTGCGCCGCTCGCACCGAGGCGCGCGCCTGCTCGCGATGGGCGCCGTCGCAAGCGTGATCTGGGCGTGGGGCGTGGCGCAATGGCCGTACATCCTGCCCACGAGCCTGAAGGTTTCCGACGCCGCCGCGCCGTCCGGCACCCTGGCCACGGTGCTCGTCGTGTTCGGCGTCGCGGCAGTGATCATTCTGCCGTCGCTCGCGTTGCTCTACGTGCTCGATCAGCGGAGCCTGCTGCCGGAGGAAAGTGTCGACACCGGGCCGCCCCGCGCCGCGTCGACCTCGGCCTCGTAAACCACCCGGTCTTTGGCGACAGAAGGTGATGCATAGCGTCACTTCTTGTCGCAAAAACCTGGCTGCCGGGATGGCAAGGCATCCGCCTTGTGTCACACTCGACACGCGCCCGGCGGGATGTTTGTGAGGTGGGGATGGGCGACCGCGAGTTCCTCGGACTTCTCAGTGACGACGACCGTGCTGCGCTGCTGCAGGCCGGTCGGACCCGACGTATACCGGCTCGAGCGCGCATCTTCGAAGAAGGCGACCCGGGCTACGAGGTCTTCATCGTCGGTGCCGGCGCCGTCAAGCTCACGCGTGCGTCCGCAGAAGGCCGCGAGATCGTCGTCTCGGTGCGGAACGCCGGCGCACTCCTCGGTGAGCTCTCGGCGATCGACGGCGGCGTACGCAGCGCGTCGGCAACCGCTGTAACCGAAGTCGAGCTGATCGTCGTGCCGCTCACTGCCTTCAGCACGCTGCTCGACACCCGTGCGTCCATCACACGCGCGATCCTCGACGTGCTCGCCGAAACGATTCGCGGGACGACCGATCAGGCACTCGAGTTCGGTACCGTCGATGCGCTGAGTCGCGTCTGCCGGCGGATCGTCGGATTCGCCGACGCGCAAGCCGCCGACGCGCAGCCAGCCGGCGCGACGAATGGTGACGTGCTCATGGTGCCGTTGACCCAGCACGAGATCGCAGCGCTCTCCGGCCTGTCGCGTGAGGCCGTCGTCAAGGCGCTCAAGTCGATGCGATCACTCGGTTGGATCGAGGTGCGCGGCCGTCAGATCACCGTGCTCGATCTGGACGCGCTGCGAGAGCGTGCGATCGGCTGACCGATGCACGCTCTCGTCACGCCATGAACGCAGGACGTCGCTCGATCAACGAGGTCCGCCGACACGGAGCAGCGGCTGCTGGGCGAAGTCGTCGGACGTTGTCGACTGCGATCCGAATCGCTGCACCAACGGGTCGTCCTCGACCGGCGGCGCCTCGGCGGTCACCTGCTGCTTCGAAGCCGGGCTCGAGCTGTCGCCGTCTTCGACGATGACCGCAGTCGTCGCGAGCGCGCCCGCGAGGACGAACCCGCCTGCGAGTGCAGCCCACACTCGACGTCGGCCCGGCTTGGCTACCGGGTGGGGGATGACGGAGTCGATGGTTGCCATGGGTGCATCCTCTCGAATGGCGAGTCGATCTGTCGGCATCGTGCGCCTTCATGGGAACGGTGTCTGCGACCGTGCGCGCAGCCGCGTTGGGTAAACGGACACCTGGCATTCGACGATCGACAGCGTCGGGATCCACACGGGTACGAATGTTCGTGACGCGGCGCAGTACTCCCTGGTTTACTCATGCCGACGACAGGGGTTCTCCAGGATGACAGAGCTGCCTTCGGGCACGGTGACCTTCCTGCTCACCGATCTCGAGGAATCCACGAACAAGTGGGAAGCGCATCCCGACGCGATGCACGTCGCTCTGGCGCGCCACGACGCGATCTTGCGCGAGACGGTCGAGTCTCACGGTGGACACGTGGTCAAGTCGACCGGTGACGGGATCCACGCGGTGTTCGCGACCGCCATCGACGCGGTCGAGGCCGCCGCCGCCGGCATTGACGCCGTCAACGCCGAACCGTGGGACGCCAGCGTTCCCCTGCGGATCCGCATCGGAGTCCACACCGGCTCGGCGGAGACGCGCGACGGCGACTACTTCGGCCTCGCCCCGACCCGCACCGCCCGAATCATGGCGGCGGCACACGGCGGGCAGGTCGTGCTCTCGCAGGTGACGGCCGAGCTCGTACGCGATCTCATCCACGACGACCTCGAGCTCATCGACCTCGGCGAACATCGCTTTCGCGGCTTGGTGCGACCCGGAGCGCGTCTTCCAACTCACGATCGCGGGCGCAGAAGCGTTCCCGCCGCTCCGATCACTCGACGCGACGCTCGGCGCACTCGACCTACCGGCCCCCGCGTTTGCGAATTACGGCGGGCCCACCACCGGACGCGACGACGAGTTGGAGGAGCTCGAACGCGCATGGACGCGAGCGCAGGACGGCGCGCGTCAGGTCGTACTCGTCGCAGGCGAACCGGGGATCGGCAAGACCCGCCTGGTCGGCGAGCTCGCACGACGCGTCCACGACGAACGGTGGTGCGGTGCTCTACGGGCGCGGTGACGAGAATGCAATCGTCGCCTGCCAGGCGTTCGTCGAAGCGCTCCGCCCGTGCATCGAGAGCTACACCACGTCCACGCTGCACCAACGCCTGCACGGGCTCGAGCAGGATCTCGCGCCGGCGTTTCCCGAGCTCGCCGGTCGTATCGCGCCGCGTGCCGGCAGCGTTGCGAACGATCCCGAGGCCGAGCGCTACCGGTTCTTCGAAGCCATCACTTCCCTCCTCACGGGCATCAGCGCCGGCTGCCCGACCCTGCTGGTGCTCGACGACCTGCACTGGGCCGACCGCCCATCGGTGCTGTTGCTCCGCCACATCGTCCGCTCGGCCCCGCGCGCCGCGCTGATCATCGTTGCCTGTTACCGCGAGGTCGAAGCGCGCGAACGCGACGCCGTGTCCGACCTCCTCGTCGATCTGCGACGCGAGCCCTTCACCACGAGCGTTTCGTTGCATGGCCTGACTGCCGAAGCGAGCACCGAATTGCTGCGTGCGGCCGCAGGACGCGACGTGTCCGCCGAGGTCGCATCGACACTGCACCGGAGCACGGGCGGCAATCCGTTCTTCATGGAGGAACTGGTGCGGCATCTCATCGAGATCGACGCGCTCCCGGATGCCGGCGCGCGCCACGATGCGAGGTTCGACATCGGTGCCCTGCAGGTGCCCGACGGAGTACGCGAGGTGATCGCCCGCCGGCTCCGACGCCTGCCGACACGTGTGAACGAGGTACTGCAAGTGGCGGCGGTCGTGGGGCCGACCTTCGACCCTGAGCTGATCGGCAACGCGGCGGCGCAACCTCCGGACATCGTGCTCGAAGCTCTCGATCTCGCGCGAACGGCCGACCTCGTGCGCGAGGTTCCCGACCGCATCGTCCGATACACGTTCGGACACGCGTTGATCCGCGACACGCTGACGAGCGAGCTCGGCCGCGCGCGCAGCGCGCAGCTACACGCGCGCGTCGGGGAGGTCATGGAGCGCAACCTGGGTTCGCCGCACTCCGCCGCCGAGCTGGCGCTCCACTTCATGCACGCGGTGCCCCTCATCGGGCCCGCAAAGGCGATCGAGTACTCGACCAAAGCCGGACGCCACGCCATCGCCGAGCTCGCCTTCGAGGACGCAGTGGGCTATTTCGAGAGCTCGCTCGACCTGCTCGACCAACACGCTGGAAGCATGACGACGCGCGTCGACCTGATGACCGACCGGGCCAGCGCCCTCGTTTACGTAGACGAACAGGCCGGGGTCGAGGCCGCGATGCAGGCCGTCGACATGGCGCGGCGGAACGGCACTGCACGCACAGTTCGGGCGAGCGGTTGCAGTCTGTGTCGAACCGACATACGGAGTACGCGCGTTTCCCGAACGAAATCCGGCGTCTGTGCGACGAAGCGCTGGAGGTACTCGGTGACACCGACCCGGTTCTGCGGGCACGCATCCTCGCGTTCGAGGCGTTCAAGTACGCGTCGTACACGCTCGAGGGCCGCGACGGCCGAACGCTCTCGGAGGCCGCGGTCACACTCGCGCGCACGACGGACGACGCGCCCACGCTCGCCGACGCGCTCTTCGCCTACGCGCTCGACGCTGGAAGGAACGCGCCGACGCGCCGGCTCGGATGCGCATCGGTGAGGAGCTCACCCGGATCGGCCGGGACACTGGCCCACGCGAGACGGCGTTCGGGCTACGGGTGCTCGCCGGCGCGCAACTCGAGCTCGGCGCGGCCGACGCGCTCAACGCCACGATCAACCAGCTCGCGCACGTCGGCGTCGAGCAACGATGGCTTCCCGCGCAGGTGTACGCCGCACAATGGCGTGCGACCCAGGCGATGCTCGAGGGCCGCTTCGACGACGCGCGGACCTGGGGCGAAGAGTTGCGTCGCTTCGCCCGTGCGTACCGGGGTGCCGCGGGCTACGGCGCTCTGCAGGCATTCCAACTCGCCCGAGAGCTCGGTTGGTCTCGCCCCGCGCCGCCCACGACTCGGATTGCTCGCGACGAGGTGCAGAACCTCTACCCGTGGGCGAACGTCGTCCTCGCCCAATTCGACGCGGGCGATGCCGGATCCGCACGCGAGAACCTCGAGATACTCGTCGCGAGCACCCGACGGAGTCTCCGTGCACGAGAGTGGTCTGGGCGCCGCGCTCGCGATGCTCACCGAGGTCGCGGCCACGCTCGGCACGACCGAGCACGCGCAGGCGCTGTACGACCTCCTTCTGCCGTTCGACGGGCAGCTGCTTGCGGTCGTGATGGGCTTGGCGTGCCTCGGCTCCGCCGATCGCTACCTCGCGATGCTGTGCACGATGCTCGAACGATGGGACGAGGCCGAAGCCCGCTTCGATCGCGGCGATTGCGCAGGAGGAACACGTGCGAGGCGGCGCGCTCCTTCCCCGAACCCGCTACTGGCAAGCGCAGTACAAGCGTGCCCGCGGGCGGGCCGGCGACAACAGCGCGGCGCAGATCCTGCTCGACGGCGTCATCGAGGATACGACTCGCCTCGGCATGCTCCAGCTCGCGGACCAAGCCCGCGCCCTTCGCGCTGCCAGTGAAGCCGGTCAGCTCTGCGCTGGTGATCCCAAGACGTCGGTGCCGCTGGCGCCGATCCTGAGAATCTGGGGATCGTCGCTGTCGACCGTCTCGCGTGGCGCGTCGGGATGGATCTGTTCGGTGTCGCCGGCGCGGAACACCCAGCTCCGCGAGACCGCGCGCGTCGAGCCGAACTTCCCGGTCGGTCCCTCGTTCGGGAACGCGAAGAACACCACGATCGCGCTGCGGCCCTCGCAGACGTGGACCTCGAAGTCGCTGCCCGAACTACTGATCCAGAACGTCTCGATCGGCTTGTTCTGGGCTATCGCAACATCCAGCGCGTGCGTGTACCCGTGCTTGAGGATGCGGTCGACGTCGTTGCGCTCCGATGCGAAGCCCTCGTAGTCGGCCCGCGAGTTCGGGACCAGCGTCCCTTCGTCTTCGAGCGATTGGGTGATGTCAGGAACGTCGCGTTCTCGGAGCTCGGTGCGAGCGAACCTCGCGAACTCCGAGTCGAGTCGACCGGGCTCGCCGCCCTCGACGTACCTGTCGTCCAACGCTTCGACGTGCGTGTTCTTGTAGATCAGCATGCGAACCCCGCTTCCGCCGCTCGGAATATCACTGGCGCGGACGATACGGCACACGTTCGCTGTTGACCAGGGTTGACGCCCCTAATCCGCGTCAGCGGTGCGGTAGTCGCCGAACGGCGCGTCGCGATCCTGCAATGCCTTCGTGAGGCCCTTCTGGCGGGCGGCGCCGATGAATTCGCGCATGGCCTCGGTGTGCGTGCCCAGCGCGCATATCTCGGTGCCGGCGCGGATCCCGGCCCGCATGCCCATCGCATCCATCTGTCGGTGGACGACCCGCTTGTTGAGCTGGAGCAACTCGGCCGGCACCATCGCGATGCGTACGGCGACGTCGAGCACGCGCTCGTCGAGCTCGGCGGCCGGATACGCAGCGTTGGCCCAACCGCGCTGCACCGCCTCGACCCCCGAGATCGAGTCGCCGGTGAGCATCATCTCCATCGCCTTGCGCATGCCGAGGAACCACGGATGGAAGTGCATGTCGGGAACACCGAATCGCACCGCGGGGTATCCCATCTGCGCGTCCTCGGCCATGTACACGAGGTCGCAGCCGGTGGCGAGCTCACTCGCGCCGGCGAGGCAGTATCCGTGGACCTGCGCGATCACCGGCTTGGCCAGATCCCAGATGCTCATCCAGCCTTCGGTGACGTGGCGCGGCCACGCGCCTTCGCCACCCGGCGTGTAGTAGGGCATGTCGAGGCCCTCGTTTCCGGCACCGAGGTCGTAGCCGGCCGAGAACGACGGCCCCGCACCGCGGATGATCGTGACCGACACATCGGGGTCCTGGTCGTGAACGCGCAGCGTCTCGAGGATCGCACCCCGCAGTGTGTGGATCAGGCTGTTGCGCTTCTCCGGGCGGTTCATCGTGATGCGACGGACGCGCGGGCGGGGCTCGTCGACCTGGATCACCTCGGCGCTGCCGTCGGGACTCGTCGATGCTGGACTCATTGGGCACTCATGATTCGCCGCTCCTCGTTCTCGGACGCGCCGGACGCTAACGGACGAGCGTTTGACGCGCGTCCGACCCGCGTGTTGGCCTCCTCGCATGACTCGACTTCGTTGGCTCGTGACGCTCGTGGTGACGGCCCTTCTCGCGACGGTGTGCGCGGTTCTCCCGGTCGATCGGTTGGACGCGCAGGACGGCGATCGTCGACCCGAGCGACCAGAACGACCCGATACCCGGTTGCGGATCGGCGCCGCGTCGCGCTCGGTGCTCCCGCTCGTCGACGGCCGCCAGGACTACCTCGGCGCGGGCCTTCCCGGCCGAGACGATGCATTCGACCCCGGCGTGCCCATCCCGGCATGGGACAACGGCCGGATCGCAGTCGGCAACGGTGACTCCGATTCGCGGTGGGTCCACGACGACATCCGCGTCACGGCGATGGCGATCGACGACCGCCGTGCGCGCGAGATCGTGGTCGTGGTTGCGAGCGATCTCTACATGATCTTCCGCAACGACGCGAACGGGATCCGCGAAAAGGCGGCGCAGCTCGTGTCTCGCAGCGAGGCGAGGCGCCTCAAGGTGATCGTGTCGGCGACCCACAACCACCACGGACCGGATACTGCCTTCGACGTCAACCACGACTGGTACGAGTACATGACCGATCAGGCCGCTGCCGCCGTCGCAGACGCGGTCGACCAGCGGACGCGCGCGACCGTGCACGTCGCGACCGGCGAACACTGGTTCGGCGCCACCGACGGCACCGACCCGCGGATCTACGACCCGACCTTGCAGGTGCTCCAAGCTCGCGACTGGCGCGACCGGGTGATCGCGACCGCGGTGCAGTGGAACAACCATCCCGAGACCACGCTCGGCTGGGAGCCTCCGGCCGAGGCGATCGCGGCCGACTGCGCCGTGCTCGGCCTGACGGGTGACGCGTGCCGCGCCGAGGGTCGGGTCTTCACTGCGGACTTCCCCGGCATCCTGCGCCAGGATCTCCAGGCACGGTACGGCGGTGAGGTCCTGGCGTTCAACGGCGCGCTCGGCGTGCTCACGACACCGCTGGGCGCGCAGGTGTGGGAAGTGGATGCACAGCATCCGCTCGGCAACCAGCTGACGCCACCGCCGGGTGCGATGGCGCCGGGCGGCGGCACCGACTTCACCGCGCGCAACTTCCGGCGCGCGGTGGTGATCGGCGAGCAACTCGCCGGTGCGGCACAGCGGCTGATCGACAGCGCACAACCGCTCACGGACGCGGCCATGAGCTACGCCGTCGAGCCATTCGTCACGCGGCTCACGAACTTCGGGTTCCGGGTGCTCGGTGTGGTCGACCCCGCGACGGGGCGACCGGCGCTCGGCCACGATCCGGGGCAGCTCCTCGTCTGTCCGGACGCGCCCGACAACTACGAGACGTGCCGATCCGACGACTTCGCCGTCGCCCACGACGACCTCGTCGACGTCGACTACCGCGTCGGCGACCACCTCACCAGCGCGGTCGAGTACCTGAGGATCGGCCCGGTCGGCATGATGTTCCTCCCCGGCGAGGTCGCGGGCGAGCTCGTGATCGGACTCCCGGCAACGTTCCGCTCGAACCCGCAGCCGTGGTACGTCGAGGCGCCGGGCACCCACGCGTTCGGAGACGAGCTGCAGACACCCGGCTTCGTGAAGCAACGCATGCACGATCCGTACGAATGGGTGATCGGGCTCGGGAGCGACGAGCTCGGGCTACTTCATGCCGATCTCCAACTTCCGCGTGAAGTGCATCGTGGACGAGTTCGCTCACCGGGACGTGCGCGCAGCTGTACAAGCGGGCGAGATCGAGTTCCCCGACGCGGTGGCCGGAATCACGTGCAAGGACGTCACCGAGAACCCGGCCGCGCTCGACGGTCGCGATCCGACGGCGGCGTTCGCGATCACCGCGAGCTGCAGCTACGGGCAGGCGCTCGGCGAGGCCGAAGGGCACTACGAGGAGACCAACAGCGCGAGCTGGGACCAGGCCGCCGACATGTTGGCTGCGGTCGGCCGGCTCACCGGCGACAGCGATCCGACGCAGGTGAACCCCGACTTCGCGGGCTGGTGGCCGGGCTATCTGCCGCCCGGGGACCTGCCGTAGGCGGGCGCGCGGACGTCCAGTGGGACGTGTTCGTCGGCGACGGCCGGGCCGAACGACGTCAGCAGCGGCAGTTCGCCACCCCAGAACGGCAGTTGGAGATCGTCCGGGTCCTCGATCGGAGGACCGGTGCGAACCTTCGCCGACGCCTCGGTGATCGGGAGCCGGACGACGCGTGTCGTGCGCAGTTCGGCGGCACTGGGACCGCGGCATTCGTCGGACCGTCCGGGGACGGTGTGATCGACGACCGCCCGCAGTGCGTTCGCCTTCTCGGTTTCGTCGGTCACCGGTTCGGCCCGGCCGACGACGACCACCGACCGGTAGTTCATCGAGTGATGGAACGCTGATCGCGAGAGAACGAGCGCGTCGATGAGCGTGACCGTCACGCAGACGTCGGAGCCGGTCGAGAGCCACTTGAGCATCGCGTTGGCAGAAGCACCGTGGAGGTACAGGTGTTCATCGACGCAGGCGTACGCCATCGGTAGCACCACCACGCCGTCGGCGGTCACGAAGCCGACGTGTGCGATCAAGCCCTCGTCGAGGATCGCCGCGATCGAATCCCGGTCGTAGCGCGCGCGTTCAGCCTTGCGCCGGATGCGGGTGCGCGTGCTCGGCGGCGAGACCGCGGTCGAAGGCTTCAAGGGTTCAGCAGCCATGTCACGAGTTTGGCCGTCGTCGTGGCGCCCTGCGTGCGATTTTCGGCCGGCTCGTAGCATGCGCGTCCGCATGGCCGAGATGCAGTGGCGCCGATATCAGCCCGACCGCGATCGCGGCGCCGCCCTCGAGATCCTGCGCAATGGGCTGCGCAACGGGCCCGTGCCGTACACGATCCATCCGGGCGACTGGGATTGGTGGGTCTACCACCGCGGTCACGACGCCGGGCTCAGCGATCACATCGCGGAACATGCGGTCGCCGAGATCGCGCACGCACCCCGGCTGATCTCGGCGTTCGGTTGTTCGGTGGACGCATGCATCGAGCTTGCGGCTCGCGAGCTCGGCGCGGGATCGCTCACGATCTGTGACGTGTCGGCACACGACGACGCTCGGGTCACCGCGTTGGAGGCGCGTGGTTTCCGGCCGACCGGCACGCCGACGCCGCGTTTCGAACGACCCACCGCCGGTGCCGTCTCGGTGCCGGTCCGCAACGGCTTCACGATTGCGCCGCTCGGCGACGACGGTCGCCACCGGTCACGCGCGGCTGCAGCCCGGCGCGCGTTCGGGACCGACATGCCTGCCGACACGCATGCTGCGCGCTGATCTGCGCTTCATGCGGTCACCCGCGTACGAACCCGAGCACGACCTCGTCGCGAGCGCAGCCGACGGACGCGTCGCCGCGTTCGCGATCTACTGGCCCGACGCCGAGTTGTCGCTCGCCGTATTCGAACCCGTCGGCACCGATCCTGACTTCCAACGACGGGGACTTGCGCGCGCCTTGATCAGTGCCGCACTCGTCCGACTCGAAAAGATGGGCATCGAGACCACGCGCGTACAGACGAACGGCGACAACCACGCTGCGATCGCGCTCTACGAATCGTGCGGCTTCGTGCAGGTCGACACGTTGCAGCAGTGGCGAGTCGACCAGATCGCTGACGCCAGCTGAGTGCTCGTGCTCGTCGGCCGCGACGAAGAGTTGCCAGACTGTTGGCATGCGCGTCGGCATCGTGATGTTGCCAACCGATCCGTGGCCCGAGACCGTGGCGCGGGCTCAACGGGTCGAGGCCCTCGGTTACGACCACGTGTGGACCTACGACCATCTCTCCTGGCGCCACTATCGAGAGCGGCCGTGGTTTGCTGCCATCCCGTGGTTGACGGGCATCGCGGCTTCGACGTCGCGGATCCGCCTCGGACCCCTGGTCGCGTCGCCGAACTTTCGGCACCCATTCCTGTTGGCGAAGGAGGCGATGACGCTCGACCACGTTTCGGCGGGCCGGCTGATCCTCGGTGTCGGTGCGGGTGGCCCGGGATTCGACGCGACGGTGTTCGGAGGCGAACAGCCGACCGCAGGAGAGCTTGCGGCTCGCTTCGACGAGTTCGTCACCGTGCTCGATGTGGCGCTCCGCGAACCACGGATCTCGCACGACGGCAGTCACTACATCGTCAACGAGGCGCCGCATGCTCCCGGGGTGTGTGCAGCAACCGCGGGTGCCGCTCGCGCTCGCCGCCGAGTGGAAGCCGCACCCTCGCGACCGCGGCCCGTCGTGCCGACATGTGGATCACGCACGCGGGCGCGGTCGGCACGCCGGCGTCGGCGGATGCGCTCGACCGCGCCCTCGGCGAACAGGTCGGACAGCTCGAACAGGCCTGCGCCGCGATCGGACGTGACCCGAGCGACATCGAACGCTGCTACATGCAGGGCTTCGAAACCGAACGCGCCCTCGCCTCGGTCGCGGCGTTCGAGGACTTCGCCGGCCGCCGCGCGGCACAGGGCTTCACCGATCTCGTGCTGCACCACCCACGCGCCGACGATCCGGCGCGCGACGACCCACCCGAGATCATCGAGCAGATCGCGAATCGCTTCCCGCGCTAGAACCCTGCCGGATTCGGCGATGCACGGCCGCGCCGACCGTGCCTCGTCCCGTATGTCCGTTTCCGGCATCCTCGCGCGACTGCGGCGCGCAAGCTAGGGGCTTATGAGGTCGCGGCGACGTCACGCACCAGGCGGCCGGGGCGTTCGCCTTGGTCCTCGCCGTCGCGGAGAATCGTGACGCCGCGCTTCACGGTCGCGACGTAGCCGTCGGAGCCCTGCACGAACCGGCGGGCGCCGGCGGGTAGGTCGTTCACCATCTCGGGCCGCGGCAGCCGCAGGCCTTCGTAGTCGATGATGTTGACGTCGCCGAGCATGCCGGGCGCGAGCACGCCCCGGTCGGCGAACCCGTACAGCGAAGCGCTCTCCGCGGTCATCTTGCGGACGATCCACTCCAACGGCAGCCGGTCGTGGTCGCGGTCGCGGGTCCAGTGCGTCAGCATGAACGTCGGCGTGCTCGCGTCACACGTCGTTCCGCAGTGCGCACCGCCGTCACCGAGCCCCCATGCGCTCGACGGGTGTTCGAGCATCGTTCGCACCGCGTCGAGAGAGAAGTCGGTGTAGTTCAGCAGCGGCCGGAGCACGAGAGCCCGGCCGTCGTCTTCGGTGAGAACGTCGTAGAACACTTCCATCGGCGCGCGGTTCTCGGCACGCGCGCGAGCCGCGATGCTCGTGTCTCGCGCGGGTTCGTAGTCCGGGTACGCACTCATCGGGAAGGCGCGTTCGGGGTCGAGGAACTGCCGCATCGGCTCGATCGCGGCATCGACTTCGCCGAGCAGGCGGCGTCGCGTCTCGGGATCGCGCATGCGCGCGGCGGTGTCGGCGATCGTCGCGCCGACGGTCGCCTTCCACGAGGGGCAGTAGGCGAAGGGATGGAAGGTCTGGAGGCCGAGGAGGAGCGTCACCGGTCGCCCCGCAACCTGCGGTCGAACCTGCGCGCCTTCCGAGACCGCCTCCGCACAGAGATCGAGCATGCGGCGCCACGAATCCGGGTCATGGTCGTTCTGGGTCAGCGCGAACGTGACCGGACGCCCGATCGCGGCCGACAGCTTGCGCATCCACGCCATCTCGCGATCGGGCGCGGCAAGGTCCTCGCCCAGCGCGCCTGCGGGCGCGAGCTCGAACACGCCTCGACCGAGCTCACCGAGCACACGACCGATGCCGAACAGCTCGTCCTCGGCCGCGAAGGTCCCGGGAACCGGCTCGCCGTCGATGGCCATGTGCGCGATCGTGCGGCTCGTGGAGAAGCCGAGCGCGCCGGCCTCCATGCCCTCGCGCACGATACGCGCCATGGCATCGATGTCGTCGGGCGTCGCCGCCTCGTTCTTGGCGCCGCGCTCCCCCATCACGTACGCGCGCACGGCGCCGTGCGGCACCTGCGCGCCGATGTCGAACAGCTTCGGCAGGCGGTCGACGGCGTCGAGGTACTCGGGGAAGGTCTCCCACTCCCACTTGATGCCGGCCGAGAGCGCGGCACCAGGGATGTCCTCGACGCCTTCCATCAGACCGATGAGCCAGTCGCGCCGGTCGGCTTGCACCGGTGCGAAACCGACACCGCAGTTGCCCATCACGATCGTCGTGACGCCGTGCCAGCACGTTGGAGTGAGCAGCGGATCCCACGTGATCTGACCGTCGAAGTGGGTGTGCACGTCGACGAAGCCCGGCGTGACGATCGCGCCGTCCGCGTCGATCACGTCGCGCGCGGTGTCGTCGACGCGACCGACCTCGGTGATGACACCGTCGGTGATCGCGACGTCGGCAGAGCGCGGCGCGGACCCGGTGCCGTCGACGACGGTCCCGCCCTTGATCACGACGTCGTGCATGGTCATCGCACCTCTCTGAAAAACGCTCGGATGTCGTCGATGAGGAGATCGGGCTCCTCGAGCGCAGCGAAGTGGCCACCGCGGTCGAAGCGGGTGTAGCGCTTGAGGTTGAACGCGGTTGCAGCGTACGCCTCCGGGATCCGGTACATCTCCTTCGGGAACACCGCGGCGGCGGTCGGGACGTTCACGTACTCCCCCATCGGTCCGAACCGGTTGGTGCGCCTCGACTCGCAGTACAGGCGAACCGAAGAGTTGATCGTCTGCGTCACCCAGTAGACGGTGAGGTTGGTGAGGATCTGATCACGGGTCACCGCGTCTTCCGGGTTGCCGTCGTTGTCGGTCCAGGCCCAGAACTTCTCGACGATCCAGCCCGCGAGCCCCGCCGGCGAATCGGTGAGGCCGTACCCGAGGGTCTGCGGGTTCTTGCCCTGGATCTCCTGGTACGCACTCCCGCGTTGCATGAACTCACCCGCCGACGCGAGGTCGGCGCGGTCACGTTCGTCGAGCGCGATGTCTGCCGCGTTGGCCGGGAACGCCAACAGCATGTTGCTGTGCAGGCCTCCGACGTGTTCCTCGTCGACGCGCGCGAGCGTGGACGAGATCATCGCACCCCAGTCGCCGCCCTGGGCGCCGTAACGCTCGTAGCCGAGACGCGCCATCAGCGTCTTCCACGCTTCGGCGACACGCAGCACGTCCCAGCCCGGTTCCCGGGTCGGACCGGACCATCCGTAGCCGGGGATCGACGGGCACACGACGTGGAACGCGTCGTTCGGGTCGCCGCCGTGCGCACGCGGGTCGCACAAGGGATCGATCACGTCGAGGAACTCAGAGACCGATCCCGGCCATCCGTGCGTGATGATCAATGGGAACGCATCCGGTTCGGGCGAGCGCGCGTGGATGAAGTGCACCTGCGTGCCGTCGATCTCGGTCAGGAAGTGCGGCCACCGGTTGAAGCGGTCCTCTTGCGCACGCCAGTCGAAGTCGCGCTGCCACGTGGCGCAGAGAGACTTCAGATACTCGAGGTCGGTTCCGTAGTCCCACGGGGTGTCGGGAATCTGGTCCGGCCACCGGGTACGGGCCAGCCGGTCGCGCAGGTCGTCGAGGACATCGTGGGGCACCTCGACGCGGAACGGAACCAGCTCGTCGGTCATGAACGGAAACGTATCCGTCTACACCGGCGGGATGCCTCCCTGCGCCGCGGCGGCGACGATCCGTGGCCTGAACGACGAGTACCAAACGATTGCGGCGATGATCGTCACGACGCCGCAGAAGACGATGCCGATGAGCGGTAGTGCGATCCAGAGCGTCTTGCTGGTACCGACCCGGTCGAAGGCCGCGTCGGGCAATCTGGATGCGTCCACTGCTACGAGGATGCCGAGGACCAGCGGAACCACTGCGAACGCTGCGATCAGCATGATGACCAACACTTCGGAGCCGCCGAGTCCCATGCCGTCTAGTTTGCCAACGTGGTTGTCGACGTGCACGCACCCTTCCGGCTCGACGGTCGGGTCGCCATCGTCACCGGCGCGTCGGCCGGGCTCGGCGAGCGTTTCGCGCGGGTCCTCGACGCGGCCGGCGCCTCGGTGGTGCTCGCCGCGAGGCGTGCGGAGCGACTCGAGGCGTTGGCCGCCGACCTTCGTGACGCCTTGTGCGTTCCGTGCGATCTCGGCGTCGACGGTGCTCCGGCTGCACTCGTCGCCGCGACGCTCGACCGCTTCGGGCGCGTCGACGTCGTCGTCAACAACGCGGGTGTGAGCGAACCGACTGCCGCCTTCGACGAGACCACCGACCACTTCGCAGCGACGTTGCGCGTGAACCTCGTCGCGCCGTTCGAGCTCGCGCGAGAAGCCGCGCGCCACATGGTCGAGTCCGGTGGTGGCGGAACGATCGTGAACGTCGCATCGATCTGGGGCCTCGTCGGGGTCGGTCAGATCCCCGAAGCCGGCTACGCCGCGTCGAAAGGCGGACTCGTCAACCTGACGCGCGAGCTCGCAGCACAGTGGGCACGCAAAGGCGTGCGCGTGAACTGCCTCGCGCCGGGCTGGTTCCGTTCCGAGATGACCGAAGGCGTGATGTTCGGCGACGAGAACGGCGAACGGTGGATGCGGCAGCGCACACCGATGGGTCGCGGCGGCGAGCCGCACGAGCTCGACGGCGCGCTCCTCTTCCTCGCGAGCGCTTCCAGCAGCTTCGTCACCGGTCAGGTGCTCTGCGTCGACGGCGGGTGGACCGCGATCTGACTCGGTTCTTGTTGCCGGACGAGAAGCGCGGCGAGGCCGATCATCAGCGCGGGCTCCGCACTGCTGCGGAACCGTGTGTTCCCGTACGTCGACAGTGCCACCGCGACACTCATGACGACCAGGCCCGCGATCCCGCCGATCGGCCTGCGCCTTCGCCCGAGCAGCGACGATGCCCACGCTCCCGGCGACGAAGGTGACGGCCGCGGTTCCCGCGACGACGTACTGCCACCCTCGGTGACGCGTCTCCAAGGCTTCCCGGTCCACCTGGTCCGCTGGGTCCCACAGCCCGACGAGACGCGCGATTCGCGCCGCGCCGACGACAGGGAGGCGACCCGTGTGATCACGCGCGTACCGGATGCCGGCATCACGTATGTCCGCGGTCCACTCGGCTTCGGTGCTCCCGGCTCGCAACTCGTCGTGGATGCACGCGAACGCCCACGAGCCGATCGCATCACCGCGGTAAACCTGCGCGCAGTTCGCGCCCGCGATCGCAGTCGCGGACGAGACAGTCGCAACCGTCGGCGCGTCGACTCGCACCTCGTTCCGCAGCACCCACGGCGCAACGACCACTGCGCAGACACTGGTGGCAACCGACACGGCAACGACTGCCCGTACGGCAGAACCCCGGTACGCGTTCCATGCGATCGGAAGCACCACGAACGGGATGAGCAAGAGCCCTTCGGCACGCGTCAGCGCGGCCGATCCGACGATGACACCGGTCGCAGTCCAATACCACCAACTTCTCGTGCGCGCGGCCACCAGCGCGATCAGCAGTGCTCCGAGCGCGAGCGGGACGAACAGCGTCTCCGACATGAGCGAACCATCGGCGGCGATCAGCAGCGGATTGACGGCAACGAGCGCGGCGGCCAGCAACGCGATGGTGCGTCCGGCAACGATGCGTCCGATCAATCCTGTGAGCACGACGGTCGCGCAGCCGGTCGCGACACCGGCGAGTTGGGCGGCGCGGATCGAGTCACCGGCGACGACGCGAACCGCCGCAAGAAAAGCCGGATAGAGCGGCGGCCAGGCGGCCGTCGGCGCACGATCGGTTGCGAACACGGCGACGTCGGCGAATGCGCGCTCGTGGCGGATGACACCGCCCTGGAGGAAGTACCAGGTCGAGTCCACACCGAGATGCAATCGGCGCAACGCAATGAGGTCGTAGGCGAGACGCACCAGCGCTGCGACGACCGCAATGACGCCGAGCCTGAACCCGAACGCGCGCGTTCGTTCTCGCAGATCGGCCACGGCTGCGGATCCTACGGTGGCGTGCCGTGACACCGCTCGCGTCAGTTCGCTCACGTCGCGCGCGTACGTGATCGGGTTCGCACTCGTCGCGATCGCGCTCCTGCCGTTCCTGGTCGCGGTGGTCACACGCGCCGGACGCGAGACCGTCCCCGTCGGCGACATCGCGCTCATGGACCTGCGCGTGCGTGACGTTTGGAGCAGCGAGGTCCCACTCGTCGGCGCGTACAGCCGCTTCGGATGGAATCACCCGGGACCGGCGGCGTACTTCCTGATCGCACCGATCTCCGCGTTGAGCGGCACCGCGGCGTGGGGCTCCCTGGTCGGGAACGTGTTGGTGCAGGCGGCGACCGTTGCCGCGATCGCGTACGTCGCCTGGCGGATCGGGCAGCTCTCACACCTCGTAGCGGTACTCGCGCTGGTCGGGCTCGCGTACGGCGCGATGGGTCCGTCGGTGATGCTCGAAGCGTGGAACCCGCACCTCGCGTATCCACTCTTCATGCTCTTCGTGCTGCTCGCGTGGGTCCTCGCCCTCGGGAAACCGCGCGCGCTCGTGTTCGCAGCAATTTCCGCAAGCGTGCTCGTTCAGGCGCACATCGGCTATCTCCCCCTCGTGCTCGTTGCCGGTGTGTGCGCGCTCGGCTTCGCCATCGCGCGGACGGGACGTTCGTGGATCCGGTGGAAGCGCGCCACGCTGTGGACCGCGGTCGCCGTCGTCGCGTGTTGGATTCCGCCGATCGTCCACGAGTTCGTGCACGAATCGAACGTGGAGCGGCTGACCGAGTCCCTCACCGATGCGGGCGAACCGACGCTGGGCGCCGGCGAGGCCGCGCGGATCCTGGCGGAGGAGTTCCGTCTCCCCCCGCCCTGGCTCGGTGGAGAACATCGTCTCGACCCGGTGGCGAGCACGGTGGTCGGCGCGTCGGCGGCGTGGCTCGTCATCCCCGTCGGGCTGCTCGCGGCCGGATGGATCGCGAGCACCGTCCGCCGGCGGCGCGGCTCGGTCGAGTTGCTCGCGATCGCGACGGCGTTGTCGTTCGCAGGCTTCGTGGCCTTGACGCGCGTCATCGGCGACGCCGAGCGATACGTCTTCTACTGGCGGGTACCACTCGCGCTGCTGATCGTGTTCTCGAGTGTTTGGTGCGTGTGGATCGCGCTGGGACTGGATCGGATCGCATCGGCCGTCGGCATCGCGTTCGCGGGCGGAACGCTCGTGATTCTCGTCGCCGCGGTCACGCTCTCGGTTCGCATCGCACAGGTTGACCGGATCAGCGACAGCGAACACACGGCGCGCGCCGCGATCACCGCCACAACCAACGACGTACCTCGGGACGGCGCGGTGCTCGTTCGCGCCACGGACACGCCGTTCATCGGAGTGCAGCGCGCACTCGTCAACGAGCTCGACCGGGACGGTGTCGACGTGCGCGTGGACGACGGCCTCGGCTTCATGTTCGGGTACGGTCGCACCGCATCGCCCGAGGACACCGACACCGTGTGGTACGTGTCGGAAGGCGGGCAGTACACGAGTCTCCTGTCGGACGCGCCGGGCGCGCGCGAGCTCTGGAGCACGACGCCGCTGACGCCGGCCGAGGAACAAGAGCTGCGCGAGAAGCAGCGGGAGCTCGCGGCAACGCTCCAGGACGCGGGTCGCAATGATCTGATCGGCGCCCTGCAGTCGTCCCTCATCGGCTTCAACCTCGCCGGCATCCCCGGCGTGGACCCGGCGACGGCGTCCCGCGTCGCCGAGCTCAACGCCGAGGTCGAAGCGGCGGGCTCGTGCCGGTGCTCGATCATCGCCTTCGCCCCCGACGACGTGCCGGCCGCGGTCGCCCGCGTCGCGCCCTGACTCACGCGCGACACTTGCAGGCAGCCGCACATCGCGAGCGTGGCGGAACTGGCAGACGCGCTGGGTTTAGGTCCCAGTGTCGAAAGACGTGGGAGTTCGAGTCTCCCCGCTCGCACAGGCCGGGCCGAAGTTTGTCGCGTTCAGTCGGAGGTGTTGATCCAGAGCGCTTGGTCGGTGATGGCGTCGGGGCGGCCGTCGCCGTTCACGTCGCCGAAGCACTGTTCGCATCCGGAGGCCAGTAGGGGCACGTCGGTCAGGGCCTTGTACGGGAAGCCGCCGGTGTTGTTGCCGTTCCACCAGGTCCGTTGGTTCACCCCGTCGTCGAGCAGGAACTCGACGGCACCGTTGGCGTCGATGTCGCGCAGTCCCATCTGGATCTCAGTGCTGGAGGCGGGCACCGTGATCGTCTGGTACGGCGGGAACGGGATGATGTCGGTGCCGGTCGAGCAGGAAGAAGTCGATCGAGCTTGTGGAGATCTGGTAGCGCGCAAGGTCGTCGCGGCCGTCACCATCGATGTCGCCGACCGCGAAAAGGTCGGAGGCGAGTCGTGGCACGGAGATATATGGGCACGTGTAGGGCCCGAACTCGAAGGCGCACGTCGGATCGCCGAACCGGGAAACGTGGATCGTGTCGCCGGCTTCGATGTCGAACTCATGGATGAGGTCGTCGCGTCCGTCACCATCAATGTCACCGATCCCGACCTGCTAGTCAGTTCGAATGACAAATCCGGCGTGATGACGATCAGCGTCGGATGCCGTGAAGCCGCCGGCGCCGTCGCCCAGGTCCGCGACGTAATGCCCGAGGAACCCGAAGATGCGGGTGAACCGAAGCAGGTCGACCGTGCCGTCGCCGTTGAAGTCACCGATGCCGGCGATGTCCGGGAACTCACTCGACGGGGATCGCGACGGCGTTGGCCGCCGACAACCCGGTCGCGCTGCCGAACAAGATCTTGAGCGACGACCCCACCGGACGACACGATGTCCTCGGCGTCGTCGCCGTTGAAATCGGCGACATACTCGACGTTCTCGCCCGGGATGACTTCCTTCGCGTTCAGGCATCCCGGCCCGCAGTACTCGTAGCGTGCGAGGCCCGCTGCCGTGTTCGCGAGCACGTCGGCAGTCCCGTCACCCGTGACATCCGCCAGCGCCGCACCACCCGGCACGGGAAGGTCTTCGGGTGGAGAAAAACGGATACAGCCGGCGAGCACGACCGCGGCCACACCGACGATGACAAGTCGGACCTTCCCCGCTATCGACACATGATCCCCCGCGTCGTCGTATCGGATCGGTCACCCTAGATGCCCGTGACGCATCCCGTCACTGATCTGTCGTCGCGTCCGAGGATGCGTCGCCGCTGCGAGCGAGCTCTGGCGCGCTGCTCGGGAGCATGTGACAGGCGTGAGCGGGCTCCGGACAGCGTTACTCGCCGCTCAGGCCGGTGCGAAACCGGCTTCCCGTTTTGAACCCAGCAACCCTCGGGCATCTCGCCACTCGGCTTCCGGAGCCCACGCCCGAACGCACGACCCGGCGCCATCCACCGGACATGGCGGTCGCGGTGGTGGTCGTGTTCAATGCGGCGTGGCCAAAGGCGGGACAGCCGACGCTGCCCGGAGTCGTGTTGGTCGGTGGCGCTCCGAGCGGGCGCCGCGGATTCGGATGATGGAGGACGCGCTTTGGCGTGAGGCACCTGGCGCTGCACCCACTTCGATCGATGTCCACACGAGTTTGGGGGTGACGCGGGCGTACCGGTGGGCTGGGGATGGCACGCCGATCGTCTTTCTCCATGGCGGAGGAATGACGTCAGTCTGCTGGGCGCCCTACGCCACGACGTGTCGCGTCGCGATGTGTACGCCGTCGACATCATGGGCGACGCGGCCGCAGCGAAACCATCGCGTGGATCTCGTGCGCGGCTGACTTTGCAGCGTGGCTCGACGAGACGCTCGCAGGGCTCGGCGTCGAACGCGCCCACCTCGTCGGACACTCACTCGGCGGCTTCGTGGCGCTCAGCACCGCTGCGTACCGGCCCGACCGGGTGTCGTCGCTGGTGCTGCTCGACCCGGCCGGCATCGCGCCGATCAACATGCTCCGCTTCATGGCGTGGGGATTTCCGGTTCTTCTCGGTTCGCTCGCCCCGGCACGCGTTCGCCGCTGGCTCGGCCAACGACTGCGAAACCCCATGCTCGAAAACAAGCGCGCTTCGCGCCTGCTGTTGCACGGCATGGTCCGTCACGCACCCGGCTTTCCACTGTTGAAACCCCTGAGCGACGACGAACTCCGAAAGGTCTCGGTGCCCGTCGCACTGCTCATCGCGGCCGAGAGCGAGCCCTTCGATCCAAACGAGCTCGCCGCCCGATCCGAAGCGCTCCTCCCAGAGGTCAGCATCGAGCGACTCCCCGGCGCCGGCCACGCTCTCATCGTGAGCCACGTCGACATCTGTGCTCGCGAATCGCGCTTACCCACACCTGACCGCGACCCGCCATCACACCCGCTCATTGCCCGCAATGAGCGTCTCGGTTGAGCGTCGATACGGCAGGATCGCACGCTACTCGGACTTCTGCCAGACCGAGATGTGGCTGCGGCTCTCGCTGGTGAAGGGCTCCCGGTTCCAGTCGCTCCACCGATCGCGCAAGGCCATCCCGGCAAGGCGCGCCATGAGGTCCAACTCCGATGGCCACACGTTGCGGAACGGTGCCGAGAAGGTCTTGGTCTCGCCATCTACGAAGAAGTAGTGGTGCGACCACGAGTTCTGCGTCGCCACGTCGATCTCGTCGAAGCCGAGATGGGTAGCGCTCACACCGGACGGGATGACGGTCTCGCCCGGCGCGAGTCGTTGCCAAGGCGGAATGATGACCTCGATCACGAAGAAGCCGCCCGGTTCCAGATGCCTTGCAACATTGAGGAAGCACTCGACCTGCGCGTCCTGCGTCGTCAGGTTCATGATCGTGTTGCGCACCAGGTACGCAAGGGTGAACGTGCCGTTCGCGGTCGTGGTCGAGAAGTCGCCAATCGTCACATCGATGTCGGCGGAACCAGGCTGGGAGTGCAACTGTTCGACCATCGCCGCCGACAGCTCGATGCCGTCAACTCGGATACCTCGGCGACTCAGCGGCAGGGCGAGGCGACCAGTGCCGATACCGAGTTCGAGGGCGCGCCCGTCGCCAGCTAGGTCAGCAAGGAAGCTCACCGCGGGCTCGACGACCTCCGGATCGAAGAGGTGCGCCCACAGCACCTCGTACTGCTGCGCGACCCACTCATCGAAGTAGTTCTCGGGCACGCCGCGAACACTGGTCACGCGCAGCGACACACGCAATCGAGTTTTCGGGCGACGATGGCCGCCCAGAATGCGCCGTTTCGGAGCGCCGTTGCGAGTCGCGAATGCGTTCCGGATCGAGTGCTGGCGGACGACGTGCGTTCCACGGCCGCACGTGAAGGTGATGGTCAATGCCCCCAACCGAGGCAGAACGGGTGGCCGGCCGGGTCGGCATAGACCTGGTGCCCCTCGGCGGCGGTGAGATCGTCGGCTGCCTGCAACAGGCGACCGCCGAGCGCAAGGACCTCAGCGTGCGCGCTCGCCGGGTCTTCGACGTGCAGATCGAGATGGACCTGCTGCGCGTTCCCGTGCGGCCACTCAGGCGGGGTGTGGTCGGGTGCGAGTTGAATCCCGATCCGCCATCGGCCGTCGGCGTCGAGAACGCTGTGCCAGCCGTCGTCGTCGTCGGCGATGACGCGACCGCCGAGCATGCCTGCCCAGAAGGCGCTCTCGGTGGCCAGGTCGGCGGCGTCGAACACAATGACCTGTCGTCTGATCTTCATTCGCAATCCTTGGGGTGTGCAGTTGGCGAGTCGTCATATGTAGCGCAGATCGCCGCCGTCGACCCGCCGTTCGAAGACACCCGCCGAGGCCGAGGAATGGCACTGGGGTGCGAGCTACGTTTTCGTCGGACATTGCCCTGTGTGCGATGAGCGTTCCGGATCTGGTCAGCGACCAAAGAGCTTTCGGATGAGCGAGCCCAGCGAAATGCGAGCGCCGGTATCGGTGCCGCCTCCACTCCAGTCAGACGAGTTCGACGACCCGTACCCGCATCTTGCTGCGGCGCGCAGACGAAGCGCGGTTGCGACTGCATGGCCGCTGCCGGTCGCGACCGACGCGCCCGAAGTGGGACCGATCTACTCGGTGCTTGCCTACGACGAAAGCGTTCAGGTTCTGCGTGACCACGAGACGTACTCGTCGCGGGGGCTCACTGAGGCGATGGGCCCATTGTTCGAGGGCGCGATCATCGCGATGGACGAACCCGAGCACCGGCTCTATCGAGCGCTCGTCGCTCCTGCATTCCGACAGAAGGTGCTCGAGCGGTGGCAGGCGACAGTCGTACAGCCCGCGATCGACGACGTCATCGACACGTTCATCGACCACGACCGTGTCGACCTCGTCGAACACCTGACCTTCGCGTTCCCGGTGCGGGTGATCGCCCGCATCCTCGGACTACCCGAACAGGATGTCAGCAACTTCCAGCGTTGGTCCCTCGACCTGATCAACATGTTCAACGACCCCGAGGCTGGGGTGCAGGCGTTGGAAGAGTTCCGGTCGTACTTCATGGCGTTCATCAAAGAACGACGCCTCGCGCCACGCGACGACCTCATCAGCGATCTCATCCAGAGCGAAGTCGACGGGCACCGACTCGACGACGAAGCGATCTTCGCATCCGTGAAGATGCTGCTGCCCGCCGGCGTCGAAACGACCTATCGCTCCCTCGGAAACCTCCTCGTCGGCCTCCTCACCCACACCGACCAACTCCGCGCTCTACAACACGATCGAGCACTCATCGGTCCCGCCATCGAAGAAGGCCTGCGTTGGCAGACGCCTTTCCTCATGGTCGCGCGGCAAACGGTAAGAGACACTGACCTCGCCGGGATCCACATCCCCGCCGATCAGCACGTCTTCATCTTCGTCGCCGCCGCGAACCACGACGAGCGCCGCTACCCCGATCCCGAAGCATTCAATATCTCGCGTACGGCCACGGCCCACATCGCGTTCGGGACCGGGCCGCACATCTGCCTCGGAATGCACCTCACCCGCGTCGAATCTCACGCCGCGCTCGAACGCATCCTGGACCGCGCACCCAACATCCGACTCGACCCCGACGAACCCGAGCCCCGAATACGCGGGACGGTGCTCCGCTCGCCGGATGCAGTGAACGTGCTACTGCGATGAGTGCTCGACGACTGCACGGTGACCCCACGCCGAGATCATCGGGTATCCCCCGACCCCCAGGAGTGGTGGGAGAAGTAGGGCCTATGAGCCCTAGAGGCCTGTGGTGCTGACGCCGTACTCGGCCTGCGCTTGTGTGAAGCCCTCGAACTCGAGTTGATCAATCAGGCCACTGCGTGAGAAGGAGGTGAAGTCCAGATAGTCCGCGGCCTTCTTCGCAGCTTGCTCATTCCAATCCACGTTCAGCGCATCTACACCGAAGGTGGCGTCCTCCTGCGTGAAGCCCTCGAACTCAAGTTGCTCAATCAGGCCACTGCGTGAGAAGGACGTGAAGTCCAGATAATCCGCGGCCTTCTCACGGGCATTCCTCTGGGCCACGGTGCCGCGCTGCTGTTCGGCTGCCACGCGTTGCGCTTCGGCGTCGGCGACGCGCTGCTGTTCGGCTGCTGCCACGCGTTGCGCTTCGGCGTCCGCGACGCGTTGCGCTTCGGCGTCGGCGACGCGCTGCTGTTCGGCGTCCGCGACACGCTGCGCTTCGGCGTCCGCGACGCGCTGCTCTTCGGCGTCGGCTGCAGCCTTCTGCTCCACCTCATCGGCGCGCTGCCTGGCCTCACGCTGGGCAGCCTCTCGCCGCGCTTTGGCCGCGTCGACGGTCGTCGTCGTCTGTCGGGTTACGGCAGAAGCGTCTTCCTTCGTCGTCCCTTCGGCCTTCTCATCGGGCAGGACGGAGCCAATGACAGCGATCGCTACGACCACGCCGCCACCGATCAACAGAGCCTTCTTACCCTTCCCCATTTTCTTCGACTGCTGGGGCGGGTCCCAGGGCGCGTTCGCGGCCTGGTCCTCTGCCGACTTGTGCTCTTCCACCGTGCATTCCTCTCAGTACGCGCAGGCCTGGTTGCCGCTCTTCGCGACCATCGTCCACTGAAGCCGCGGACACTGACAGACAGATGCGAGCACTTGCGGATAGCACGTTTGCGAGCTGCGACACGCAAAATGCCTGCTCTGGAGCGACGATGCGAGCCGGATCCTTGTGGTCATCGAGCCGCGCGCCAGTGTCTCGGCGCGAGGATCGGGAGGTGACTGCATACGAGTCGGTGTCGACATGGAAACAGCCGCCCGCGCCACCCGCCTCGCAGGCGCGCGCACGGGCTATCGACGCGGTCGCCAGTCGCGTGTGCGGGACGGGATCCGGTCGCCTTCGGGTCGTCATCGACGGGCTGACCGGTGCCGGCAAGACAACATTCGCCGACGAGCTCGCTACCGCCGTCCGCCAGCGCGGGCGCGCCACGCTGCGCGCGTCCCTCGACGACTTCAAACACCCGTGGCGGCATTCGCGCGCACACGGCTATGACCGTGTCACCGGCGCGGGGTACTACCGCAACGCGCACGACTTCGCCTCGGCACGAACTCTGTTGCTCGCGCCCGCGGGAGCGACAGGCTCCGGCCAGGTGGTGCTATGCGCGCATGACCCGCTCACCGGTTCCGATCATCGGGCGGTGGTGGTCCACGCGCCGAACGATGCCGTTCTGGTGGTAGACGGTGTATTCGGGATGCGACCCGAGTACGACGAGCATTGGGATGTTCGCATCTGGCTGCACGCAGAACCGGCTGTTGCCGTCGCCCGAGGAATTGAACGCGATACAGAGTTGGAGGGCTACGAAGAGGCGCTGCGACTTCACACGACGCGCTACAGCGTTGGCGAGCAGATCTACATCGACGAGGTACACCCGGCCGAGAGGGCGAACATCGTCCTCGACAACACCGATTTCGAACGACCGACCATCGAACGCTCCTAGAACTCCGAGGACACGCGTCAGACGGCTCGCCTTCTCACGATCCCCTCACACTTGTCCGATGCCGACGCGTCAGCGTCTGCGTGCCAACACGATCAGCTCGCAGCACGTCGGTGTAAGCGGCGAGTTGTCCCAGTCGCCCCATGTCCTCTCCACATCGAAGTGCGCGGTTTCGAGGCTCGCGAAGATTTCGTCGGCGCTGCGGAACCGCAGTGTCTCGGCACAGGTGAGATGGGCGCCATCGGGCAGCACGGTGTGGCCGCAATGGACGGTCGTGTAGGACTCGCGCGACCCCGTCACCTCGTGCATCTCGACCCACGCGGTGAACGTGCCGCCTTCGGGATGGGGATGCGTCGCCGTCGTGCGCTTCGCGCGTCCACAACTGTGCCCAGCTGATCCCAGGGTTGCGAGTCTCGAACGTCAGCCGTCCGCCGGGCGTGAGCATCCGGTGCACTTCGCCCAGAAGCTGCGCCCAGGCATTGTCGTCGATGAAGTACTGCGCGACGTGTCCCATCATCACGACGAGATCCGCCGCCGCGCTCGGCACGTGGGACGCGTCGCCGTGGATCCAATCCACTGCATCGGTACCGGGCCGCGTGCGGGCGATGTCGAGCATCGGCTGAGCCGGGTCAACCCCTATGACGTCGCAGCCACGCTGGCTGAGATCGACGGCGAAGGCACCCGTGCCGCACCCGATGTCGACAACCGAGCGTGCCCCGACTGTCTCCGCGAGAGCCAGATAGAAGTCGTGGTCGCGCCGACCGAGGCATTCCGTGTCGTACACGGTTGCGAGACGAGGATCCTCGGTCCACAACTCGGACACGGCTCGAGGCTAGCGAGAAACACCCCGCACGCATCGTGGTCACCACCGCCTACAAAGCAGGCACGACGTGGATGCAGCGCATTCTTGCCGCCCCGCACAGAACGCCGGAGTGAGAGTTCACGGCCGCCGCGCGTGAGACCGCATCTGTTCGGCGGAGGTTCCGGCCGTCGCGCGGACGATGTCGAATGCCGCCTTGCTCACCTTCGACAATGAGGGTGCGTCGACCTTGTCCAGGGTGTCGGCCGAGTCGAAGAGGTACCAGGGTGCGGTCAGGTAGTTGACGAGCGGGACGCCTTCCAGGTGGAAGAAGCCTCCGTCGGTCGTGGGAAATGGTGCGAGCGCGTCGGGAGTGAGCACGAGCGAGCGATCGAGATTGTGCTTCACGATGGCAGTCCAGACCGTCGCTTCGAGGCTCGGTATCTCACTTGTGAACCACCAACGCGGCGTGACGCGTTCACTCGCAACGTCGAGACGCTCTCCTTCGGGGGACTCTCGAGTGCGGCGTGCTCCAGATGAAGCTCGAGCACGACGCGATCCATCATCGCTCGATGGCGCTCGATGAACGCGCGCGTGCCGGCACCGTGCGACATGTGCGCGGCGGTCGCGACGAAGATCAGGCGGTGCGGACGTTCCGACTCGGGCACCGCGGCCCACGCGGTTGCCTGCGCCAACAACATCGCGATCCCGGTGCCGTCCTCCACTGCCGAGGCCCACGGGCCGTCGTGATGGGTCCCGACGATGACGCATTCGTCGTCCGCTCCCGGCAGCTCGCCGACGACGTTTCGTGAGGCGATCACGCCACGCTCGGCGACGACTTCGACCGTGGCCTCGGCCGGGCCGGACTCGAGGAGTGCGAGCAACCGGTCGCCGCTGCTCTCGGAGACATAGACGCCGGGAATCGAGCGGAACCGGCCGTCGTACGGCACGTAGTACTCACAACCTCCGCTCGGGTACCCGCGCAGCACGCCCACGTAGCCGATGGCCCCGGCCGAGATCGCGGGTTCCATCGTCTCCTGCATCTCGGTGGCGAACGGAAGGCGATGACGTCCCTCGGCGAACGTGCCGTCGGGATCAAACGCCCAGCCCGCTTCGGCCAACGCGGCCGGCGACGAGGATGGACCATCTCCAGCGGCGCGTCGTCGGAGTACCGGGAACTCGTCCGGGAGCGCGCCGAAGCGCAGCTCGTAGAGCGCGATCTTGCCCGCGACTCCGCTCGGATCCGCCGGATCCCAGCGCGCCAGCTCGCCTTCGACCATGCTCGGCTCGGACAACGGGACCGGGAAACAGTCGATTGCTTCGGGCGGCTCATCGCCGGCGACGGTGAGCGCGCCGCGGTGGTCCATCCAATAGGCGGACTCCACCGGCTCGAAGCGAACCGCCTCGAGGCCGAGCGACCCGAACGTTCGGTGGACGAAGTCCTCGGCCCACCGGTCAGCCGGGTAGCCGGGGCGGCGGATCCCCTGCGCGACCACGTCCTCGATCCACCGCAACATCTCGGCGACCGGCGGCAGCTGCGGTTCTTCGAGCACCCGATCTCCTGCCGTGCGACGAAGCGAAAAGCGATCGTAATCGCCGCCGAATGAGAGCGCCCCGTGTCAGCGACCTCCGTCAGTTCTCGATCGACGATGAACGTCACAGGTAATCGTCAGCGCAACGTCGCCGGGTCAGGATCATGTCGAACACTTGATCCGACGCTGCAACGCACCTCGCGAGGTACCGATGTCCCAGGCCTACGCCATCGCCCATCTCCGCACCCCGCAAATCAACGACGACGTGCTCGAGTACATCGAGCGGATCCAGTCGACGATGGATCCGCACGGCGGGCGGTTCATCGTGCACGGCGCGACGGTCGAGGTCATCGAAGGCGACTGGCCGGGCACGATCGTGATCATCGAGTTCCCGAGCGTCGACGAAGCCCGTGCCTGGTATGCGTCGCCCGCCTACCAGGCGATCCTTCCCCTTCGCACCGGCAACATCGATGGTGATACGCTCATCGTCGAGGGTGTCGGCCCCGACTACGACGCGGCCCACACCGCCGCCTTGCTGAGGGATCAGTCCACGTCGTAGCCGGCCGAGCAGCGCTTGCCGGCCGCGAAGCTGTTGTTGGGACCACCGAAATCAGGGTAGAGCCCGAAAATGCGAATGCACCGGCTCTTCCTCCACATCCGGTCGAGCCTGTGGTTCGTACCGGTCGTCTGCGTCCTGTTGGGCGCGGTCCTGTCGTTCGGGACGATCGGGATCGACAAGGCCCACGACTTCGAGCTCGTCCCCGAGTCGCTCACCGGCGGGCCGGATGCCGCGGTGGCGATCCTGTCGACGGTCGCCGCCTCGATGGTCTCGCTGGCGGCGCTCGTCCTCACGATCACGATGGTGGTCGTACAGCTCGCCATGGGACAGTTCTCGCCCCGCATCGTGCAAACGATCCTGCGCGACAAGCCCAGCCAGATCGCAATCGGCCTGTTCGTCGCCACGTTCGTGCATGCGATGCTGGCCCTGCGAGAAGTTCGGTTCGAAGACGGCGGGACGGTGCCCGGGCTCGCCATCATCGTGGCGTACCTGTTGGTGATCGTGAGCATCGTCGTGCTGGTGCTGTACGTCCATCACATCGGCCGATCGCTGCGGGTCTCGGCTCTCATCGAGCTCGTCGGCAACGACACTCGAGAGCTGCTCGATCGCATTTATCCGGACCGCATCGGCGTGGATGTCACCACGCCGAACATCATCGTGGCTCCGATTTCGGGCGTGGTGACGGCAATAGGCCACGACGATCTCGTCTCCGCAGCCGAAGCGGCCGACTGCACCCTCGTGATGGTGCCTGCGCTCGGCGCGTTCGTCCCGGCCGGTGCTCCGCTGTTCCGCGTCGAGGGCGACGCGAGTCGCGTCGATGCCCACAAGGCAACCGGCGCGGTGCTCCTCGGCCTCGAACGAACCCTCGACGAGGATGTCGCGTACGGCATGAGAATGCTGGTCGACATGGCCGAGCGGGCGCTGTCCGATTCCCCGTTCCTCGATCCCACGACCGCCGTCCAGGCGATCGACCGGCTGCACGATTGCCTCCGGCAACTGTCGTGTCGCGTGTTCCCGGGAGGCGAGCATCGAGACGACGCAGGGCGCGTGCGACTCGTGGTACCGGCGATGGATTGGGAAGCGTTCGTGCATCTCGCCTTCGACGAGATCCGACAGGCGGGCGCCGGATCGCCGCAGGTGACGCGCCGGCTGATCGAAGCGATCTCGGACCTCGAGAGCGTGGTGCCTCCCGATCGTCGCCGCGCCCTTCTCCGGCAACGGGCACTGTTGGAGACCGCCGTGAACGAGGTTGTGGCGGACGAACGCGATATCACGTTCGCCCTCGAAGGCGACCGTCAGGGCATCGGCGTCGGAGCCGGTGCGACGCGGGGTCGCCAGGAACCGGTGCTTGCCGACTGAATCCGCGCGCCGGCACTCCTCGGCGGACCGCGTCTTCGTCGCACGGATGGATTTCTCGAAATATCGGTGTTGTACGTGAATCGTGCACCGCCGCGAGTTTCGGTGCGCCGCTGTGAGGGAACGTGCGCACTACCCGAGACCCAACTGTCTTTCGCCCTGCCTGGAAGAGGACGCCGTGGCCAACGCACGACCCAAGAAGAAGCCGAGCAAGCCCAAGGTGCAGTCGACCAACGACAAGAAGCCGAAGAAGGCTGTCGGCCGATCCGAGGCGGCCGAGTACCGCACCGGAGTCGGTGGTGAAACGCATCAGGAGGCCGGCAACGGCCGGCCGACGCTGACCACGCAACAGGGCGTCCCGGTCGCCGACGACCAGAACTCCCTCAAGATCGGTACGCGCGGCCCCGATGCGCTCGAGGACTTCCACTTCCGCGAGAAGATCTTCCACTTCGACCACGAGCGGATCCCGGAGCGCGTCGTCCACGCACGCGGCTATGGCGCCCATGGTTACTTCGAGAACTACGAATCGCTGGCCGGTATCACGCGCGCCGATCTGTTCCAGCGAGCGGGCGAGAAGACACCGGCCTTCGTCCGCTTCTCGACCGTCGCCGGGAACAAGGGCTCGGTCGACCTCGCGCGCGACGTGCGCGGCTTCGCGGTCAAGCTCTACACGCAGCAGGGCAACTGGGACATCGTCGGCAACAACATCCCGGTCTTCTTCATCCAGGACGCGATCAAATTCCCCGATCTGGTCCACTCCGTGAAGCAGGCGCCTGATCGCGCCTTCCCGCAGGCGGCGTCCGCCCACGACAACTTCTGGGACTTCGTCTCGCTCATGCCCGAGTCGACGCACATGTTGATGTGGACGATGTCGGACCGTGCCATTCCTCGTTCGTTCCGGTTCATGGAGGGCTTCGGCGTCCACTCGTTCCGACTCGTGAACGCGAAGGGCCGCTCGACCTTCGTCAAGTTCCACTGGAAGCCGAAGCTCGGCCTGCAGTCGGTGGCGTGGAACGAAGCGGTGAAGATCAACGGCGCCGATCCCGACTTCCACCGGCGCGACCTCTGGGACGCCATCGAGTCGGGCGACTTCCCCGAATGGGAGCTCGGGTTCCAGCTCTTCGATGACGACTTCGCCGACTCCTTCGACTTCGACGTGTTGGACGCGACCAAGATCATTCCCGAAGAGCTCGTGCCGGTCCGGCGCGTCGGCCGGCTCGTGCTCGACCGCGTCGTCGACAACTTCTTCGCGGAGACCGAGCAAGTCGCCTTCTGCACGCAGAACATCGTGCCCGGCGTCGACTTCTCGAACGATCCGTTGCTGCAAGGGCGCAACTTCTCGTACCTCGACACGCAGTTGAAGCGCCTCGGCAGCCCGAACTTCACCCACCTCCCGGTGAATGCGCCCAAGTGCCCGTTCGCGACGTTGCAACAGGACGGCCACATGGCGATGATCAACCCGACATCGCGCGCGAACTACGAGCCCAACTCCTGGGAACCCGCGATCGGCGGCCCACGCGAGAACCCGGAAACCGGCTTCACGTCGTATCCGGAAGCCGAATCCGGCGAGAAGCAGCGAGTGCGGTCGGAGACCTTCGCCGACCACTACAGCCAGGCGCGCCAGTTCTTCGTGAGCCAGACGCCGGTCGAGCAGCAGCACATCATCGATGCGTTCGTGTTCGAGCTCAGCAAGGTCGAACGTCCCGACATCCGCGCCCGCATGGTGAGCAACCTGCTCAACGTCGACGCTGCACTCGGCGAAGCCGTGGCCGACGACCTCGGACTCGAATCGACGCCGGCGCCGTCGAAGCCCGCCCGCCCGCCGATCACGGATCTGCCGGAATCGCCGGCCCTCAGCATCGTCCGGAACGGTCCCGACTCGATCGAAGGGCGCAAGGTCGGAATCTTCCTCACCGACGGCAGCGATGCGAACGTGCTCGAGGCCCTCGTCACCGCGGTCGAAGGGGCAGGTGCAGTGGTCGAGCTGGTGGCGCCCAAGGTCGGTGGTGCGACGACGAGCGACGGCAAACTGGTGCCCGCGAAGCAGAAGATCGACGGCGGTCCGTCGGTGCTCTACGACGCCGTGGCGATCCTGGTTTCCGACGCGGCGGTCGAGGCGATGTCCCACAACGTGGCCGCGCTCGACTTCGCTTCTGACGCGTACGCGCACTGCAAGTTCATCGGTTACGTGCCTTCGGCACTGCCCTTGCTCGAAGCGGCCGGCGTGGACCTCCACGACGAAGGCGTCATCTCGCTCGCCGAGAGCGGCGCTGCCGAAGCGTTCGTCTCGGCGGCGGCGGACCTGCGCGTATGGGGTCGCGAGGCACTCGTTCATCAGACGTAGGAGCGACGTAGGAGCACCGTGAAGGCGTTCGCGCTGAACTGCACGCTCAAGGCGAGTCCCGAGCCGTCGAGCACGGATGTACTGCTGGACGAAGTCGAGAAGAACTTCGTCCGGCACAACGTGACGATGGGGCGGGCGCGTGTCGCCGACCACCGCGTGGACGCCGGAGTGACCGCGGACGAGGGTGACGGTGACGAGTGGCCACAACTGCGGGCGCAGATACTCGATGCCGAGCTGTTCATCCTCGCGACGCCGATCTGGTTGGGGCACCCGTCGAGCTACGCCCAACGCGTGCTCGAACGTCTCGACGCATTTCTCGGCGAGCAGGACGATCGCGATCAGATGGCCACGGTCGATCGGGTGGCACTCGTCGCGGTCACGGGAAACGAAGACGGTGCCCACCATGTCGGCGCCGAGTTGTTCCAAGGCCTCAATGACGTCGGGTTCACGGTCGCGGCCAGCGCGATGACGTATTGGGTCGGCGAGGCCATGCACGACACGGACCTCAAGGATCTCCCGTCGATCCCGAAGGACACAGCCAACGCGACGCGCCTCATGGTCACCAATGCCGTGCACCTGGCCCGCGTCCTGGCCGGCGATCCGTATCCGTCCCTGGCCACCTGAACGGGACGCTCGGGCTGAACGGGGTGCTCAGGACGCCAGACCGTCGAGGAACCGGGCGAAGCCGCCGGGAGTCCGCCCGACCCGCCGGCCGCTGGTGGTGACGATGACGTCGTCGACGCCCAGCAGCGCGGCGCCGCGCGGCTCGCGCCGCCGCCCACAGCTGTTGGTCTTCGCCCAGTGGCAGGGGCAGGAAGCCGCCGAGCTCTTGCCAGAGCTCGCCGCGCAGTCCGAGGTTGGCGCCGTGCACGTGACGATGACCGACACCGCGGCCGTTGCGACGTTGGGATGCACGCGCGCGCGGCGGATCTCGACCGGCAGTTCGCCGTCGATGTGCACGAGGCCGGCTACACCGTGCAGCCCGCGCCGCGCCCATCGCAGCTGTGCAATGAGCCAGTCGGGAGCAACCGTCGAGTCGGCGTCGGTCGTCGCGAGCCACACCTCCGAGACCGGCCGTCCGGTGGCAGCGACTGCCGCGGCGCACGCCGCCTCGCGGGCTCCCCCGGCCGTCGCCGCGCCAACTTCGATCACGTGGCCGCGCAGTACCGGCGACGCCGCCGCGAGCGCCCTCTCGGCGAGCTGCAACGTCTGGTCGCGGCAGCAGTCTGCCGCGACGACGACCGAGACGGGTAGACGGCAAGGCGCAACCGCAGCCCGTATCGAGGCGAGGCAGGCATCGATGCGGAGCGCTTCGTCGCGAGCCGGAATCCCGATCGCGATGGCGGTCGGGAATCATCGACGCACGAATCCCTCGAGTCGGAAATCCGCTTCGACATAGCTCGAGACTCGATCGAACGCGTCACACCTGCGCACGATGTCGTGCACGGTGTCCCCGCGCAGGGCGTGTTCGGCCACCGGTTGCCGATAGTGGACCGCAACGAGGTCGCCGCCCGGCACCAACCGCTGCGCCGCCCGCTCCAGGATCTCGGCGACCCGCGCCGGTGTGAAGTAGTAGAGGACTTCGCTGAGGACGATCAGATCGAACGTCTCCGACGGCCACGCTTCCGGAAGCTGCAAGAGGCGAACCTCGACGCCGAGCCCCCGCGTGCGCTCGCGCGCCACGTGCACCGCGCGTGGATGACGATCGGATGCGATGACGGAGTCGCACCGCTGCGCCAAGCGTTCAGTGAGGAGGCCGATCCCGCAGCCGGGCTCGAACGCCTGCGTGTAGCGCGGACGCCGGAGCGCGGCGACGGTCAGGTCGTACTTGCGGCCTTCGTAGAACCGGGTGGCGTGTTCCCAAGGATCGTCGCCGAGCGACCACATGTGCTCGAAGTAGTCGGCGGTGGTCTCCTCGCCCGCCGCCTCCCTCCGCCGTCTCCTCGCTCTGGGCACTCACGACGCAGAAACGATCGATTCGAACGGACACGCGAGCACGCGCAGGTCGGCCGCCGACAGGACCGGACCGTCGGCGGGCTCGGCACCGAGACATTCGATCTGCGACATGAACGCACGTACCGCATGCTGCTTGGTCGCTGCGAAGTCGCCGAGCGCCAACACGTGGGAAGCCGCGAAGTCACGCCGAAGGTTGGCCCAGATCGCGACCTCCCAGAGCCCGGCGCCGACCTGCGCAGCCGCGGCACGTCCGGCGCGACCGACGGCGTCGTGATCGGGATGCCGTCGGTCGCCCACGGCACGACCAGTGTCGTCTGCGCGTCACAGAGATCAGCCAGACGTGTAGCGGAGGTGCAGCTCGTGCGACGAGACCAGCGCGTCGGGAAAGCCGAGGCGGTGCACCGTCGGTGTACCGAGCCCCAGTCGCGCCAGCGCTTCGGTGCGCTCGGCCGCGCGAGTGACGCGCAGCCACTCCCGATCCACCGTCCGGCTGCATCCGTGGGACGCCTCGCCGTCGGTCACCGCAACGATCTCGAACGGCACCCCCGAGTCCGCCAGCCAGCGCATCGCACCCGCACAGCCCAGGACCTCGTCGTCCGGGTGGGGCGCGACGATGACGGCGCGCGCCTGCACCGGCGGTGGTGCACCCGTCCACTGCAACCGATCGGTGACGCTCGACACCACGGCGCTGCTCACCACGTGACGATGTCGTCGGCGTAGTCGGTGCCGTAGAGCTGCGCGGCGTGCGCGGCGTCGAGCTGGCGGAGATACACCTCGAGGTCCGCCACCCGCCGGGAGTGCTCGTCGTCGCGACACAACGGCGTCGAACCCAGCGCGGCCACGGTCGTGTGGAGCACGTCACGCGCCGTCTCCTCCACGGCGAGTCGCACGCTCATCGCCCGCTTCCGTGCCCGCTCGACATCGTTCGGGTCCGCATCGATCTCGTCCGCACTCCGCGTCAGCAAGGCCCCGGCCGCGTCCAAACGGGCGCGGCATCGACCGAATGCCGCTGCGTCGAGGGGGTCGCCTCCGTTGCGCACACGCAACGCGAGGGCATCGATCACGCCGAGCGCACCACCGAACCAACACGCCGCGACGCCGGCACCCCCGTGCCAGAAGCCCGGTCGCGCCACGTACGCGTCCGGGCCACCGATGACCGCGTCGCGCTCGACGACGACATCGAACCGCATCGTGTGGCTCGCCGAGGCTCCCATCCCGATCGGCTCCCACGACCCGGGTACCAGTTCGAGCAGGCTGGGATCCACGACGAACAAGCGTGGGCCGTCGGGAGCCTGCGCCGTCACGAGGGCGCGGTCGAGGCCGACCGACCCGGAGCACCACGCCTTGATGCCGCGCAGGTGCCACCCGTCGCCGGTCGGTTCCGCGGTCAGCAGATCGGGTTGGGCCGCCCACACGCCCCACGTGTCGTCGGAGCAAAGGAGACGTTCAGCGCCGAGCTCGGCGACGATCGCGAGCGCGTCGACGTGACCTTCGATCAGTCGAGCCGCCGCCAGGTCGGCCCGGCTGACATCGATGAGGGCTTGCCACCGGAGCTGCGTCGCGCCCGAGCCCGGAAGCGGAAGCTGTGCCAGTGGCCGCAACTCGGCGCGAGCAGTGCAATGCGCTCACGCTGGCTCTCGGTGAGCAGCTCCGGGAGCATCGGTGTATCGGTGGTGTGCACCGTTGAGCGACCCGGATCACAGGTCCGCGAGCATCGGGCCGAGCTCGCGTGTGTAGAACTCGAAGAACTCGTCCTGGTTGTCGCCGATCTGGCTGAAGTAGAGGCGGTCGAACCCCGCTTCGACGTACTTCCGGGCGAGCTCCACGATCGGCTCGGCATCCGGGCCGCACGGCATGTTCTCCGCGACCGATTCGACGGTGACGAGCTCCGCGGCCTGGTCGAAGTGCGCGGGAGTGCGGAGCTCTTGGGAGAGCTCTCCGGGAACACCACTCGTGCGCCACAGGTGGTGCGCGGTCTTCGCGCAGTCGTCGGCGTCTGCGCCCCAGCAGAACTTGAATCCGGCCGAAGCGGGGCCCTTGCCGCCGCCCGCTCGGTACCGGTCGACCAGCTCCTTGTCGGGTGAGGTGGAGACGTAGCCGTCGGCGATCTTCGCCGCGAGGTCGGTCGCGTTGGGACCGAACCCGCTGACGTGCACTTCCGGCGGTTCCGAAGGACACGAGTAGATGCGCGCGGCCTCGGCCGTGTAGTGCTTCCCGCGGAAGGTGGTCGTCTCACCCGACCAGAGCTGCCGCATCACGTCGACCGCCTCCTCGAGCATCTCCAACCGGAGATCGGTGGCCGGCCAGGTGTCGCCCAGGACGTGTTCGTTCAGGTTCTCGCCCGTCCCGACTCCGAGCGTGAACTTGCCGTCGAGGAGCAGCGACGAGGTCGCAGCGGCCTGGGCGGTGATCACCGGGTGCATGCGCATCGTCGGGCAGGTCACGGCGGTGGCGACGTGCAGGTCGGTTGCCGCGGAGATCGCGCCGATGACGCTCCACACGAACGGGCTCTCGCCCTGATCGTCGAGCCAAGGATGGAAGTGATCGGAGATCCACACCGATTCGATCCCGGCGTCGCTCGCGAGGCGAGCCTGGTGCACCAACGCGTCCGGGCTGTTGTCTTCCGACGACAAGAAGTAGCCGAACTCCACCATCTGAACCTCCGAATCGGATTCACTCGTACGCGTGCGCACGCGCGCAGTACCCGGACCGGCCGCCTGCGAACCACGGGTGGTGCAACCGAGGCTCGGGAAAGTTGAATTTCGGGGCCTCGGCAACGTGTGCCGGACACGGCTCGGTCGGGTCGGTCGATTGTCTCGGATCCATGGCGGGTATAAGAGCGCCGACTCGGCCGGGACAGGGGTGGTCCGATGGATACGAGTGCGGGAGCGTCCCGTCGGCGCGCAGGCGATGGCGATGAGTCGTCCGAAGCCGACGAGCAGTTCGCGCGTCTGCTCGAGGGTCTCCGCACGACCCTGCCCGGCGTCCAGGTGCTGTTCGGCTTCTTGCTCGTGTTCCCGCTCCAGGCCAATTTCTCGGAACTGACTGACTTCGAGAAGCCGCTCTACGTCGTCGCCTTACTGAGTGCGGCGGTCGCACTCATCCTGTTGATCGCGCCGAGCGTGCACCAGCGCATGCGGGCCCCGATCGACGGGATCCCGCGTCATCACGTTCGTCACGTGAAGGTCGGCGTGTATCTCGCCATCGGTGGAAGCATCGCGGCGTCCCTCGCACTCGTCGCGTCGACCTGGCTCGCGCTCACGATCGTCTACGGCACCTGGGCGTCCGCGCTCCTCGGATCGGCCGTCGCACTGCTCGCGGCATGGTCATGGTTCTGGATCCCGCTTCGCACGTTCGCCGGTGACAAGTAGGAATCGATCGCCTCTAGCATCCGCGCCGTGACCCTTCCCGCACACGGCATGCCCGCAGAAGACGTCATTGCTTCCCTGCAGGCGAAACGAGCCCGCGACGTGCGCTGGCAGGACGGCCGGACGTTCGGGATGGTGTACGACGGCGGACCCGGCGTGCAGGAGGTCGCGGACGCGGCGGCCGAGCTCTTCCTGCACGAGAACGCGCTCAACACCTTGGCGTTCCCGAGCCTGGGCGAGATCCAGTCGGAGGTGGTCGGCGCGACTGCGGCGCTGTTCCACGCGCCGGAGAGCGCGGCCGGCTTCATGACGTCCGGTGGCACGGAGAGCATCTTGATGGCCGTGAAGGCCGCACGGGAGCGCGCCCGCACCGAGCGAGGAGTCACCGAACCGAACATGGTGATCGCAGCCAGTGCGCACGCGGCGTTCCACAAGGCCTCGCACTATTTCGATGTCCCCGCGCGCAAGGTGCCCGTCGACGCCGACTGGAAGGCCGACGTCGACGCGATGTCGGCGCTCGTGGACGAGAACACCGTGATCGTCGTCGGTTCCGCGCCGCAGTATCCGCAAGGTGTGATCGATCCGATCCCCGAGCTGGCCGCACTCGCCGGATCGGTCGGCGCGTCGATGCACGTCGATGCGTGCATGGGCGGCTTCGTACTGCCGTTCATGGAGATGAACGGCATCGAGCTGCCGCCGTGGGACTTCCGCGTCGACGGCGTCACGACGATCTCGGCCGACATCCACAAGCTCGGCTACGCGCCCAAGGGCGCGTCGGTGCTCGTGCACCGGACCAAGGAGCTCCGCCGTTACCAGACCTTCGTCTTCGACGACTGGCTCGGCGGCTTCTACGCGTCACCCAGCATGCAGGGCACGCGTCCCGGGCTGCCGATGGCAACGGCCTGGGCGGTGATGCACCATCTCGGCATCGACGGCTACCGGCGGCTCACGGCGGTGACCATCGAGACTGCAAACCGCATGCGCGAGGGGGTGCGCGCAATCGACGGCCTGCAGGTGCTGGGCGCACCGAACGCGCACCTTCTCGCCATCACCGCCGATGCCGGACGCGAAGATCAGGTCGACGCCTTCGAGGTCGGAGACGCGATGGCCGCAACGCGGCTGGTTCCACGACCGCCAGGCCCCGCCCGACTCGCTGCACGTAACCGTCAGCGCCGGCAACGCGCCGGTGATCGAGGAGTACCTCGACGACCTGCAAGCGTGCGTCACCGCGTGCGTCGGGGCGCGTGCCGACGACCGCTCGACGAACTACGCCACCCTCGAATAGCCGCTCACCCGGCGCTGACACGGGCGCGATCGCGCGCTCGACCTACTGATCCGGCGTCCGGCCGCGAGCGCGTCGCGATGTGATGACCGTGAACACCGCCACGACGAGCACGAGGCCGGTCAGCAGATACGTGGACGTCGGAGCGTCGAACACGAACGCGATGACCAACGCGAAGATCACGGTCGCCGCCCCCGACGTGACCCAAAGCGAGTTCGAACTCATGACCGGGACATACCACCAGACGGGAATGCAACCAACCAACCGCGCCGGTCGAAGAACAGGAGGTCCACCCGTCACACGCGAGAGGAAGTAGCTCGATGATGCGGAAGTTGTTCGCGTCCGTATTCGGTATCGGAGTCATCGCCGCCGCCCTGGCCGTTGCCGCGCCCGCCGACGCCCAACAGAGCGATGGCACGGTGTACGTCGTGCACGGAATCCCCGGGGTGCCGGTCGACGTGTATGTGAACGACAACAACCAGTTGCCGAACTTCCAGCCCAGCACTGTCGCGGGACCGCTGTCCCTCCCGGCGGGCGACTACAACATCAAGATCCGGCCCGCGGGAGACGCCGCCGCGACGCCCGTGATCGAAGGCAACGTCACGCTTCCCGCCGGCGCGAATGCGAGTCTGGTCGCTCACCTGAGCGCATCGGGCAGCCCCGATCCTCACGACGTTCGTGAACGACACGGCTCCCGCGCCCGCCGGACAAGGCCGAATCGTCGTTCGGCACACCGCCGCGGCGCCGGCCGTGGACGTACTCGCCAACGGGTCGCCCGCGTTCACGAACGTCACCAACCCGAACGAAGGTCAGACGAACCTTCCGGCCGGCACCATCAGCGCGTCGGTGGTCGCCGCGGGCACCACGACGCCGGTGCTCATCGGTCCGGCCGACGTTCCTGTCGAAGCCGGTGTCGCCACCATCGTGTACGCCGTCGGCGCACCGGCGAGTGGCAACGCCGCGAACACGCTCGGTGTGGTCACGCAGCAGATCCAACTTCACGGCGCGGATGCGAGCGTCAACACCGGCACTTCCGGTCTGAAGGGCAGGGACGCCGCGTTCCCGACCTTCGCCGTGGCCGTGCTCGGTGTCTCGCTGCTCGGCCTCACAGTGACGTTCGGCGCGTTGCGTCGGGCACGCGCATCGGCCTGACAACTCCTTCGGGGGGCCGGGCCTCCCCCGCGGCCCGGTCCCCCCGAGGACCACGATGAACGCAGAGCCGTATCAGGTGCGAAAGCGACCGCCCCGGCGGCGCGTGCTCGTCGCGGTTGCCGGCGTATGTGCGCTCGTGGCGCTCGCGGCCGGCGGCTGGCTGTTGGCACGCGACACCTCGTCGCGTATCGAGCGCGCGGGCTCACTCGCAGTCGGATCGGCGACCGCGGCGACCACGGCCACACCGACGACGTCGACGACCACGACAGCACCGACGGTGACGTATCCCATCGCACCACCGGCAACGGCTGCGCCTCCGTCGATCACGCCGGTGACCCTCGCGATACCGGCGATCGGCGTCGACGCAGTGATCGTGCCGGTCGGCGTCGTCGACGGCACCGACGAGATCGAGGTCCCGCCGATCGAGGAGGTCGGTTGGTACCGGTTCGGCGCGAGTCCCGGTGATGCCGGTTCGGCGGTCCTGCTCGGGCACATCGACGGCGGAGGTCGTCCCGGTGTCTTCTACGACCTGGCCACGCTCGAACTCGGCGCCGAGGTGCACGTCGGCTCGGGAGAAGGCGCGACGCGAAGCTTTCGTGTGATCGGTCGTGACCAATTCCCGAAGACGGAACTCCCGGCCGATCTCTTCCGACGTGACGTACCGACGCGGCTCGTGCTCATCACGTGTGGCGGTTCGTTCGACGACGACATCGGTCATTACCGCGACAACGTGGTTGTCGTGGCCGAACCCGTCTGAGGAATTGCCGATGTTGATCGACCCGACCGTTGCCCGCAAACTGCGCGGCTTGCGCCGCCTCAACGTGATCGTCGGTGGTGTGCATCTCGTGCAGGCCGTCGCGATCCTTGCGCTCTCGAACTCGTTCGCGATCCCGGTGACGGCGACGTTCCAGGACGGCCCACCCGGTACTGCACCGGGCGAGCTCCAGGACTTGTTCGACGTTGCTTTCGGTCCGGCAATCGCCGCCTTCCTGCTCATGGCGATGCTCGACCATTGGATCACCGCCGCGCCCAGAGTCGTCAACTGGTACGAGGCCAATCTGCTGAGGGGCCGCAACGACGCGCGCTGGATCGAGTACTCGGTCAGCGCATCGCTGATGATCGTGCTGATCGCGATGCTGACGGGCATCAACAACGTCTATGCGCTCGTGGGTCTCGCCGGAGCGAACGCCGCGATGATCCTCTTCGGTCTCGTCATGGAACATGTGAACGGCGAACGGGCCTCGACCTGGTTGCCGTTCGTGTTCGGTTGCATCGCCGGTGCCGTGCCTTGGATCGCGATAACCATCGCGATCGTGGGCTCCGAGGTCGAGTACGGCGGAGTGCCGACCTTTGTCGTCGCGATCTTCGTATCGCTGTTCCTGCTGTTCAACAGCTTCGCGATCAACATGGTCCTCCAGTACCGAAAGGTCGGTCGGTGGCACGACTACCTGTACGGCGAACGCGTGTATCTGTTGCTGAGCCTCGTCGCCAAGAGCGCGGCTCGCGTGGCAGGTGTTCGCGGGTGCGTTGAACAGTTGACGGAGAGCGCGCCTGCCCTCCGCACGCAGCCAAGAGACGCATCCGGACGTCGCGCCATCGCCGACGCCTTCGTGGATGCGTTGGACGCCTCGTAACATCGCCGAATGGTTCACCCTCTCGATGAGGCGAAGTCGCGAGTGTCGTCGTTCGTCGACACCGTCGCCGCCGACCTCGTGTCCGCCTCGCGGCGACATCCACGCTCGGCCCGAGCTCGCGTACGAGGAACGCTACGCCTCGAAGCGACTCGCCGACCTGATAGAGGCACACGGCTGTGCGGTCGAGCGCGGGGCCTTCGGCATCGAAACCGCGTTCGTCGCGCACGCGGGGACGCGCGGTCCGAACGTGGTGGTCTGCTGCGAGTACGACGCGCTGCCGGGCATCGGGCACGCGTGCGGACACAACGTCATCGGTACCGCGGGTGTGGGTGCCGGCCTCGCGCTCGCGGCGCTGGCGGACGAGCTCGACGGGCGCGTCACGATCCTGGGGACGCCCGCCGAGGAGACGGGTGGCGGCGGGAAGAAGCGGCTCCTCGACGCGGGCGCCTTCCTCGACGCCGACGTGGCGATGATGGTCCATCCCGAGCCCGGCGACGTCGAGTACGTGCCGTATCTCGCCAACGACCAGCTCCTCGTCGAGATGCACGGAAAGGCTGCGCACGCGAGCTCGACCCCGTGGGCGGGCATCAACGCACTCGACGCGATCGTGCTCGGGTACACCGCCGTCGGTGCACTACGCCAGCACATCAACACGGACGAGAAGATCCACGGAATCATCCTCGACGGTGGCAAAGCCGACAACATCGTGCCCGACTACGCGTCCGCTCGATTCCGCGTGCGTGCCCGCAACCGTGACCGCCTCGAACTGCTGAAGCCGCGCGTGCTCGCGTGCTTCGAAGGTGCAGCCACACAAACTGGCGCGCGCCTCGAGCACACGTGGCTCGGCGGCTACCTCGACATGCGCTCGAACAAGACACTGGCGGCCGCATACCGGCAGAACGGCGAGCGGATCGGCCGCGAGTTCGTAGACCCGAAGCTCATACCGGCATCGATCGCCGGCAGCACCGACATGGGCAACGTGTCGTACGCGGTCCCGTCGATCCACCCGGTCATCAAGATGGTGCCGTTGGGAGTCGTCGGGCACACGGAGGAGTTCGCGGAGTGGTCGGCGAGCGACGCGGCCGACGCCTGCGTCGTCGACGGCGCCAAAGCGCTCGCGATGACCGGCATCGACGTCTGGCTCCAACCCGACCTGCTGCGCGACGTCGAAGCCGAGTTCACCCGCGATCGAACGTGAGGTGAGGACTACGGCCACCAACGCGATCATTGGCCTGTTGCGGCTCGGCGAGCGGTCGCGAATTTGGTGAGGATCATCGCGGAACCCGCGAGCGCCATCGCCGGGAGTCCGAGCGTCACTTGCGGACCCCACACGTTCGGCCACTGAAGACGCCACCACGCGACCGAAGCGACGATGAACGCGACACACGAGAGCCGGACCGCCATCTCCGCGTTCCGGCTACCGACCGCGCCGGCGGCCGCGACCGAGGCGTCGAGCGGGAAGTACACGGGGAAGACGGCGAGGCACGCGCCCGCCGACGTCGCAACGCCCTTCCCGCCGCGAAAACCGTTCCACACCGGCACGATGTGCCCGGCGATGGACGCACCGGCGGCCGCGTAGGCGCCGTTCGGTCCTCCGATCGCGCGTCCGAGCACACCGGCGATCGCGCCTTTGCCCGCGTCGGACACGAGCACGGCCAGACCCCACTTCTTCCCGAGCTGTTGGGCGGCGTTCAGCGCACCGGGATTTCCACCGTCGGCCCGCAGGTCGGTGCTGCCTCTCGTCGCGAAGCGCGCGGCGAGATCGGCGGACGGAAAGGTACCGACGAGGTACCCCGCCGCCGTCGCGATCACGACGCGTCCAGCCTGCTTTCTTCGGGTCATTCGCCAACACTCACGAGGTCGTAGCCGTTCTGCATCCCGCCATCCTTACGGGCCGCGACTTCTGACGAGCCCCGGTACTCCTCCCGAAAGCACCGAATCCCTCTTGACGTAGCTGTGAACGTCATTCACGCTGTGAATGTGATTCATGTGCCCGAGTCCCCCGCCCGGCGAGTCGACCGGAAGCGGCAGGCCCAGACCGAGCGCTTCCTGCTCGCGGCCCGCCGCATCGTGACGAGCGAAGGGTTCGATGCGCTGACGGTCCCCCGCCTCGCGGCCGATCTCGACTGCGCGGTCGGGCGGCCTGTACCGCTACTTCCCGTCGAAGGCGGCGTTGCTCGCCGAGCTCCAACGGGAGGCGGCCGAGGAGATCACCGACCGCTTCCGCGCGCTGCGCGACGCCGTGGATGCTCGCATGCCCGAGCTCGGCGTGAAGGGCGACCGTGCGGCGACGATGCTGCGGCTCGTCTGCCTCGGCGACTACATCCTCGCGGCCGCAACCGTGTTGCCCGAGCAGCTCCGACTCCTGCACCTGCTGCTCAGCGATCCGCGCGGGATCATCCCGGACACCGAGGCATACCGGGCCGAGGACGCCACGATCGCACTGTTCATGGAAGTGCACGCCCTGTTCTCGGCGGCGGCCGACGCCGCCGCGCTCGACGCAGGCGTTGCCGCCACGCGCACGATCGTCTGGCTGGCGTCGATGCAACAGATCGTCCAGACCGGGAAGCTGGCGCGCTTCGACGCCGAACTGTTCGACACCACCACGCTCGCGCGCGAGACCGCGCGTGCGTTGCTCTCGGGATGGGGCGCCGATCCCGCGCTCCTCGCTCGTTGCCGGCACTGGGCCGACGACATCGACGTCACCACGCTCACGGCTGAAGTCGCGAGCACACCCATCGACCCGAACTAGTCATCAGGTCGAATCAGCCGTCCGGGCGTGTTGCCCCGGACGCGATGAGAAGAGGTCATCGTGGACACGCAACCACGCGGTCTGGCCGCGCGCGCTCGTAGCCGTTCGACCATCAGGACGTTCCTGCTCACGACCGTGACCGTGCTGGTGACAGTCGCGCTCGTGCTCTCGTTCCGCGCGTCACCGGGAGCGGCCGAGGGTCTCGACTTCGGGTGCCGCCTGCCGAGTCCCGAAGAAGAAGTGTTCGACCCCGATGTCCGCTCGACCCGGCCCAGCTGCTGTTCTGCGAGATCACGGCGACGGTCGCCGTATCCGGGACCGACGCACAGGGCGATCCGTGGGTGTTCGGCGCCGACCAGGGCGAGCCGGTAACGACGTTCGAACAAGACGTTCCCTTCACCGGCGTGGTCACGCCGATCGACTTCGACGCCGACGGTGTCGACGATGTCGGCGTGTCGTTCGTGGTTCGCGGCGCCGGCCACGGCACTCGCATCGACGCGCTGCTCGCGGAGAACTTCGCGGCCACGCCCGACACGAGTCGTGACGATCGACGGGGTCGAGATCCCCACCTTCGGAATGACCGGCATCGACACGATCATCACCAAGCTGTCGGGCGGCGTCGTCGACCTACATGGCCGGCCTGCGGCTCGAGGTCACGATCCAGCTTCCCTACGACGACGGCACGCACAGCAACATCGCGTACCGCACCGACGACCTCGACGCGCCGGCCGACAACGAGTTCCCCGACGCGACCATGTTCACGTTCGGCGTCACCAACTTCGGCGAAGGCGGGTTCTGGCCGAACGACGGATATCTGCTCGAGGCGGTCGAGCATTCGTGGGACACCAACGGCACACCGCAACCCGAGTCGTACCGTCCGGCCATCCGAGACGAGATCGAGGTCACGAGCGTCGACGCCTCCGATCAGGCGAAACCACTCTTCCGAGCGACGACCGCGCTGGTCGGCGGCGCCGTTGCCCTTCGCGGCCGGCCTGTACAGCGTGTGCGACCCCCTGCAGCCACAGGACTCGCGCACCCAGATCTCCTGGAACACCGCACCGACGCCGACCGCGGCGACGACCCAGTTCGACATCGACGTCGTCACCGGCGAAGGCAAGGGCATCGACGGCCACGACGAGGTCGTGATCGATGCGACCCTGTCCGCACTCCCGGCGCGGTCGGACTGGACCTTCCGTCCCGAGGTGATCCACGTCGCCCGCTCGTCCGAGGTGACCCCGGCGCTCGACCTCCACGAACTGCAGCTCGCGCGCGGTGGCGACGACGACGAGCCCCTGGTGGCGAACGAGTCACGCCTCGATCCACTTCCCGAGCACTCGTACCTCGTCGTCACCTACGAGACCGTCGACGACGTGCGCCGGCTCGAGCGGATCGGGGTCGAGTTCTGCCCCGAGGATGCCTCGGCCCTTCCCGCCGGAGAAGTGGTGGTGCCGTGTACCGAAGGGTCGCCGCTCGCGCCGAACGAGGCGCGGGTCGACATCCGGGACTTCTTCGACGACACCGACGTCGGCGACATACCACTCGACAACCCCGCCGGTCCGGAGTCCTACATCGTGTACGGATCACGCGATCGCGCCGGCTGCAAGGCCTGCCCATCGCAGTTCCGCATCGCGTCGCGCGTCAACGGTGCGAGACGCGTGAGCGTCGACCTGACCCACAACTGGGGACTGTTGCAGGAGGATCGTCTCGACGTCGACGCGACGCTCGCGAGCCGCGCAACCGATCGACGTCGTACTCCACTTCGACAAACTGACCTATCCCGAGGGCGAGGGCGACGACGACTTGCGCCCGTTGGTGCGACGGGCGGGACGGTCACCGACGCCGACGCCACGATCTCGGAGATCCCTGCGGGCGTGTTCCATCTCGAGCAGCGACGTGACAACCTGCAACCGTTCCGGCTGCGCACCGACCTGCCCGGACCGGCCGCTTCACTCGACGGCACGTTCTCCGTTCGCCGGCACAGCGGCGACTTCCTCGAGGTGCGCGGCAACGTGTCGGTCGCACCCGTCCCGCAGACCGTGACGGTCGACTGGTACCGCACCGGCACCGCGGGCTCGTCGATCGAATCGCATCTCTTACGCAGCATCTGAACCCACGCAGGTCGGCCTCCACGGCGACATCACCACTGCGAGCGATCGCGCCGCCGGAACCCGACTCGCGATCGCCGGCACCGTGCAACGTGCCCGGCGGCCCCATCGGCGGTGGACAAGACGTGCGCGCCGAGTGGATCGAGAAGGCCCGAGCCGACGGCGCGCTGCACCTCGACGAGGTCAAGGTGTCGGGATGCAAGGCCGGGACGACCGTGTGAGAACAGTGTGGATGTCGTCGTCGCGCGCGACTTCGCCTACACACCCGACGAGATCGCGGCGGTGAACCTTCCCGAGATCCCCGACCAGACCTTCGGCGACGACGGACGCCACCCCGAGTTCACGCCGTGGCCGGCCGGCGAAGGTATCCGCGCGATCTTGCGTCCGCGCGACGTGGGTTGGGGCGTGCACGCATCGGTCCGCAACGTGAGCGAGGTTCGGTACGGGAGCGACCCGCAACGCTATGAGCTACTGACCGAACCCACCGGCGAGCCGTTCGTGGTCAACGTCTACGACGACCGCTACGCCGACCCTCGATCCCGGTAACGAGCAAGACGCAGCGCTCATCGCCGAGATCGGGACTGCCTCGCGCGAGATCTACGTGGACGGCACGATCCTGCCGCTCCCGAAGTTCATCGGCGTGCGCTACGACGAAGGGATCGACGACAACGCGACGCGCGTCTGGGTGACGACGGATCCGGAACATCAAGGCGATCTCGACGACGACAACGTGCCCGATAACTTGCAGAAGGAGGGTTACGACGAGGATCCCCCCGGCCCGGAAGTGATGCGCGCCCTGTTGCGGATCGGTGATCGCGATTCGCTCACCAAGCAGTGGCAGGGCGACTGGATGCACAAAACCCGCAGCACCGGCGACGTCCTCGGGCTCGACGCCCAGCTCTGGCTGCGCCGACGCGACGACGCGGTGATCGTCCCGGCTCCGCCCCCGGCCACCGGCGAGAACGCGGTGCGCACGCACCGTTGGGCGCTCGACCTCTGGGCCAACGAGCAGGTTCCGAAGGGCCTGATCGCGGAGTGGGGCCTCGAGAAGTCCTGTGATCCGTACGACGACGCGTGGGTGTACTCGGCCTGCCAGTCACGCCGGCACTTCGAGCCCGATCAGAGCGACCGGTTCGGCGCTGCGATCGACACGTCGTCGCCCGACCTCGGACGCCTCGACGCCGAAGTCGGCTTCAAGGACCTCGTGGACGAACGCGTCACGAACCCGTGCAGCGAAGCCATCACCGGTCTGCAGAAGCCGGCGCGAATCCTGCGCGGCTCGGTGTCGGTGATCCCCGGCGACCTCGATGTCGACGTGGCGTACGCGTCCAACCGGCGACTTCCGTGGAAGGCCGCCGACCTCACCATGGAAGCGAGCCAAGGGATCCCGCTCGTCACCCTCGACGTCGAGGAGCCGCAGGAGCCCGCGTACTACCGCGTCGCCGAAGCGATCGAAGACGACGCGTCGTACGTGCGCACCGACCCGTACAAGCTCCGACTCGAGAACGTGCCATCCGAACTGCGCATGCACGGGCGACTGGTGAAGCCCGACGGTCCATACGTGCCGGACGACACGACGCTCGTCGAACCCGAGGAGTGCGTCTCGCCGGGCGGGCTCGCGTTCGTCCACGCCGACCTCGACCTCGGGAATGAGGCAACCGACGTCACGATCGACGCGCACCAGCGCGGCGACGAGCGCAACGTCGCCCAGCTCCGCGCCCGCGATCACGACGACAACCCCGTACCCGTCTCCGGCGATCTCCGGCTGCGCCAGGACCACATCGCAGACACGCGAGCCGAGGACAAGGAGCCACCGATGGAATGGGCCGCGCTGGTCACGTGGCTCCTCGGACCGCTCGGCCTCGCGCCCATCTTCGAAGCCGACATCGAGTTCGACGCCGATCTCGACGTCGACGTGCCGTTGCGGCTCGTGTTCACCGAGACCGCGGATCTCCGGCTCGGCAACAACCTGACGACGTTCGGCGTCGATCTCTCGGACACACCCGAAGCGGGCGCCGAGCTGCAGGTCCGCCAGACGAACATGCCGGACGAGCCGGCGGTCGACCGGTCGGGCGTCTTCTATCACCGCCAGGACGTCGTGCTCGACGGACCGTTCTCGCAGCACCGCGACGAGCACCGCGCCAACGCGTTCGCGGACGTCGGCCTGTACCAGTGGTCGGAGTGCAAGGAGAACAAGCCCTGGAAGGACGAACAGATCTGCTACTGGAACCACGACGCCACGAGCCTCAACACCACCGACGTCACGCTGCATCCGAACACCTCGGGCTCGGCGCGCAGCACACCGGGACTCAAGGTTCACGACATCATGCTCGACCCGTTCTTCCAGTTGCGCAGCCGCGAAGACATGTTCAACAACTGGGACAAGCACGAGCATTGGATCTTCGCGTCCCGCCACGTCGGCTCGCTCTTCTACCAGACGCTCGCGGGGAAGACGCGGCCGGTCTTCGATGCCGACTTCCTCATGCCCGAGCTCGTGACGCAACCGACCGTCGACAGCGATCCGATCGTTGCCCCCGCGGGGGCGGACTACTGCTGGGGCACCGGCGAAGACGCGATCGGGAGCGACGGCACGCGGTACGAGGCTCGGCGCAACTGCGACTTCGAGAAGGGCGACGACGGATCCCACCTCGTGCTCGCGGCATACTTCGCCGGCGAGATCGACTCCATCCCGCGCTGGAGGGTGCACCTCCCGCTCCCGATCGGTCTGGACCCGAACGGGAACGACGAGTGCTTCGATGACGACTCGTGCGAGCTGCACGTCACCGTCGAGCCCGAGCTGACCGGCGAAGTGCGGGTGCGCGTCCGAACGACCCGCGACGGCGAGTCGCCGCAGGAGCAGAACGTCGGTGGCTACGAGGCCTGGTACGACGCCTCCGGCAACCCCGGCAAACCGATCTCGGAGAGCGGTGCATCTGGCGGCAAGTACCACGAATGGAACGGGAGCGCGGCGGCGTTGCCGCCGCCGCCCGAAACGATCTCCGGCTCCACGCACTTCCCGACCGTGCTGGCTCCGCCGTCCTGCCCGAACCCGGCCAACTGGTGGTGCAACGCGCCCGAAGCCGGCGTGCGCCGGTCGTGGTTCACGGGTGACGGCACCCGGATCGAGGTACTCGCCGATGGCAACGAGATCACGCACAACTACGGCGAGGTGGAGACCTACCGCTCGCTGCTCGTCGAGTACGACGAGTTCGGTTCGGTGACGCGTCAACGCTGGTTCACGATGAACATCACCAGCTAATGGGAAACATCATCAGCTGATCGGGAACATCGCCAGCTGATGGGAAACATCACCAGCATGAACTCGTTGTCAGCACGCCCCTGCGATGCCAGACTGCGCCCGCTGTCTGAACGCGGGGGGACGCCATGAGCCGATCGGACCGGGACGAAGAGCGTGCGGCCGCAGCGGGTGCGGGCGAAGCAGGTCCACGCGAAGCCGGTCCACTGGGCGAGGAGGCTGCGACCGGCGGACGGTCCCGGTCGGCGGCCGTATGGGTGCTGCTGTGGATCGTCGGGCTGGCGGGCCTCGGGCTCGGCGTGATCAAGGTGGTCGACGCGCTCGAAGCCGATGCCGACTGCGGCTCGTACGGCTACGGCGGCTACGGGAACAACGGCGGCTACGGCGGGTACGGCTGCCCACCGGTTCGCGGCGACGCCGCGATCACCGTCGACCCGGCGACCGGCCTCGTCGATCGTCAGACCGTGACCGTGCGCGGTGTTCGCTTCGATCCGAACACGCTCTTCGGCGCGGCATTGTGTGACGCGAGCCTCGCAGTCGCGCTTCAGAGCGCAGACGGCTGCGACCTCCAAACCACGTCGACCGGCCGTACCGGTTCCGACGGCACCGCGACCCTGACGATGACGGTGCGTCGGATCATCCTGGTCCAGGGCGTCGAGGTCGACTGCGCCGTCGCCGGCGCATGCATCGTCGGTGCGGCGACGATCCCCGACGGCTTCAACCCGACCGAGTCGGCGAGCAGCAGCATCCAGTTCGACCCGAACGTTCCACCGGTACCGCGGCTCACCGTGGAGCTGACGGTCGACACGATCACGCGCTACGTCGTGTCCGGGACGGTCACCTGCAACCGCGACGCCGAGCTCTACGCCAACGCGTTCGTGCACCAGACACGCGGGCGACGCGAGATCCTCGCAAGCGGTTTCAGCGCGCCACAATCCTCGTGCGGCCCGACGCCGACGCCGTGGTCGGCGATCCTGTACGAGTCTTCGGGCCGTCTCAGTGGCGGCACCGTCGACTACGAGGTCTTCGGGTACGCCTACGACGGATTCGAAAGCGCCGACGCCAACGCATCGGGGCAGATACGGCTCTCGCCGGGCGGCCCGCCGCCCATCGTGCCCGTCGACGAGCCGGGCACCACGGTGAGCGTGTCCATCAGTGGCTCGAGCGGGCGCGGCGCCGAACAGACGATCGACCTCATGGTGGCGTGCGGCCGGCCGGTCGACACCGGGTACGCGTCGGTTGTCGTCTCGCAGTGGGCCGGAACGAATCGCGTCGAGGGTTACGGAAGCGTGGAGTTCGGACCGTGCAACGGCGCGACACCAGTTTCGGTTCCGGTCGGAGCGCAGACCGGAACCCTCTCAGGAGGTCCGGCCGAGGTGCGCGCGTCGGTGTACATCCAAGACATCGGCCCGGCCGGTGAGACCTTCATCGATTCGGCTTCTGCGGTCGACGCAGTGCGGCTGCGGGGTCTGAACCGCCCGGTCCTCGTCGAACCGAACCCCGACTCGCGGATCACGATCACCGCCGCGACACGGTCCCAGATCTCCGGGACCGTCAGGTGCGCAGAGCCGTTGACCGTGTCGTTGTGGACAGAAGCGCAGCAGAACCGGGGCCGGGACGTCACGCGGACGTTCGGCAACGGTGAGATCGCCTGCAACGGTGTTACCGACTTCACGCTCGACCTCGAAACCAACCTCGGCCCGGGAACCGCCGCAGTTGCGGTGTACGGAACGGCAGCGCGCGTTGTCGAAGGCAGCCCGATCAACGAGTACGTCTGGGACGACTATCAGGGCGCCGAGATTCGCGTCCGACCCTGAGCGGCTCGGTATCGACGAGGTCGAACCGAATGCCGCGGCGCGCCCCGGTGTCGGCTCGAGTGCGCGCGCGTTCTGGGCGTTCGCCGCCGTCCTTGCCCTCACCGCGGCGCTGTGGGCCGCGATCGGCTCCGCCTGGGTGTTTCCCCAGCTGAGCGCGAACTCCGACGAAGGCATCTATCTGCTGCAAGCCGACGCGCTCGCCTCCGGCAACCTCGCGCCCGGCGCGCCCGCGGTGGAACCCGAGGCGTACCTGCCGTGGTTCGCGGTGTTGCGCGACGACTCGTACGTGCTGAAGTACACGCCGGTACATGCCGCGGCGCTGGCCGCGGCGGATGTCGCGTTCGGCAGGCCACGCGCGGCGCTCGCCGTGCTCGCCGCAGCCAACGTCCTGCTCGTCATCGCGCTTGCTCGTGAGCTCGGCGCGCGCCGGCGATCGGCGCTCATTGCCGGGGCGATCTTTCTGTGCTCGCCGCTGGTGATCGTCTTGTCGATCACGTATCTGGCCTACGGGACGAGCCTTGCGCTGCTGCTCGCAGCGGCCACGGCCGCGCTACGTGCCGCGCGAACAACGCAGCGCTCCTTTGCGGTACTGGCCGGGTTCGCGTGGGGCCTCGCCGCGTTCGCCCGACCGTACGACGCGCTGCTGGGCGGTGTCGCGATCATCGTTGCCGTTGCGGCGCGCCGGCCCGCGTCGCACGAGCGAGCTGGTGCGTCTCGGTGTCTGGGCAGGTTTCGGCGCAGTCGCGCCGCTGGTCGCCGTCTTCGCGTTCAACCAGGCAATGACCGGTGACGCGTTGCAGCTGCCGTTCAACCTGCTCGAATCGAGCGATCGGCCCGGCTTCGGCCTGCGCCGTGCCCTTCCGAACGATGCGCCACTCGACTACACACCGACGCGCGCGCTGTCGGCGCTCGGTCGCAATCTGTTGCTGGTGACGGCGTGGACGGGTGGCGGCCTCTTGGCGTGCGGTCTTGCGATCGCAACGTTGGTTCGGCGTCGGCTGCGCGGCGGCGCGTTCGTGGCCGCAGTGCTCGTGCTCTGGCCGCTCGGCTACGTGTTCTTCTGGGGCTCGTACATGACTGCGTACGTGTGGGACGGCGCACTGTTCCTCGGGCCCTACTACTACCTGCCGATGGTCGCAATGCTCGCGATCGCGGCGGCCGTCGGACTCATGGATCTCTGGCACTGGCGGCCGGCGCTCGGCGGGGCGGCTGCGGTGCTGATGCTGGTGCTCAGTCTCGGGGTTGCCGTACCTGCGCTCGGCCGACCAGCGCGACCGCACGTCGCAACGCGTCGCGGTCGCAGACGCGATCGAGGCGTCGGTACGTGCACCGGCGCTGCTGTTCGTACCGCCGCTGTACGGGCCGTATTTGCAGAACCCGTTCTCGTTCCTGCGGAACCGCGTGGAGCTCGGCGGCGATTTCGTCTATGCGCTCGATCGGGGTGACGATGCGAACCAACGCGTCGTCGAGCAGTTCCCGGACCGCGCCGTGTATCGGTTGACCGTGGCAAACGGCTGGTCGGATCAGCCGGGCTTCGTACCCGAGATCGCGATCACACCGTACAAATCGCCTTCGTGAATCGGCGCGAATCGCGTACGGTGAGGGACCGCGAGAGGAGCTGCAGATGCGACAGGCGTTCGTCTTCGAGAGGGTCGCGGTGCTGGTTGGACCGTGGTACGAGCCGATGGACCCGCCGGAGCGCGGCGCGCGCGTCGAGGTCCGCTTGCTCGCGGACGAACCGGCGCGCGGGTCGCGCTACGCCGCGGAGAGGGTCGTGATCGACCGGCCGGTGTTCCGTGCCGACCTGTTCGACCGAATGGATGCGCCGCCGGGCAACCTCCACAGCGCGCACTTCCATCCGGGCTTCGACGGCATCGAACCGCTCGATCGTCACTGGGACGAAGCGATAAAGCGCGACCCCACCAGCTGGCTGGCGGACGAGCTCGGGGACCTCGACCGGCTGCTTCGACGGGCGGGCGTGGACGTCGCCGGTGCCGAGTGGATCGAAGCCGATGCCGACGCGCTGCGCGCGGCGATCCCCGCCGTGACCGCGGCGGTCGAATCCGTATGGGAACTGGTCCGTACCTGAGCGATCGATACCCGACGGAAGATGCGTCGTTGCGCCATCAGAAGCGCGAGGACCGCGCCTGACGCGACGGTCGCGATTCTGATGACCGTTCGTCGCGGCAACGTCAGGACGTTGGGCCCTCGAAGTAGCTGTCGGCGATTGCCTGAGCGTCGGCGGCCAGCTCGGCGGCGGCGGCAGATCTGACGATGCGGCCGCGGACCATGACGTAGGCCCGGTCGGCGACCGCCGAGCGCGGCGTTGACGTGTTGCTCCACGAGCAGGATGCCGATCCCGCGATCACGCGGCGACGTCCCTCACCGCAGGGAGCAGCGACTGCACGACGATCGGCGCGAGGCCGAGGCTGAGCTCGTCGATCATCAAGAGCTTCGGTCGGGCCGCGAGTGCTCGCGCGATCGCCAACATCTGCTGCTCACCGCCCGACATGAGGCCGGCGCGCCGGTCAATGATCTCGGCGAGGGCCGGGAACGGCGCGAGCGCGGCTTCGATCGCGCTCGGATCGCGCCTCGGCGCGGCCAAGCGCAGGTGCTCGCGTCCGGTGAGCCCGAAGAAGAGCGCGCGGTCCTCGGGCACGTGGGCCAGGCCGCGACGGGTGAGCTCCAGCGCTCGGTTCCCGGCGCGCCGACGCCCGGTTCGCGCGGTCGCGACGCCGAACACGCGAGTCTCGCCGGCGAGGCGCGGCAGCAGGCTCGAGATCGTCAGCAGGGTGGTCGTCTTGCCGGCGCCGTTCGGCCCCAGCAACGCGACGACCTCACCCGGGAGCACCTCGAGGTCGATCTCGTGCACGACCGGCACGCCGTCGTAGCCCGCCGAGAAGCCGCGCAGTTCGAGCACGGGCGGCGCGGCGCGACGGCGGTCGAGCTCACGTCAAGTCCCCCAGGTACGCGGCGACGACCGCCGGATCATGGCGCACGGCTCGGGTCGGACCGCTCGCGATGACGCGGCCGAGATCGAGCACGGTGAGCTCGTCGCAGACGTCGAGCACCAACGTCATGTCGTGGTCGACGAGCAGCACCCCGACATCGTCGGCCGGCAAGCGTACGGAGCAACGTGCCGAGCGCAATGGTTTCGGCGGGATCGAGCCCGGCGGCGGGCTCGTCGAGCACGAGCACCTTCGGCTTCGAGACGAGCGCACGCGCGACCCCGACGAGTTGACGCTGACCGTGCGACAGTTCGGGTGGCCGCACGTCGCGCCAGCGATCGCAGCCCGACCACATCGAGTGCGTCGTCGACGTCCACCGTGCTCAGCCCGCGACGCGGTGCAACGGCATCGACCAGAGGCGACCACCAACGCGACGGCACCGCGCCGGCGAGGAGGTTCTCTCGCACGGTCAGGTCGTCGAACAGCTCGACACCCTGGAACGTTCGGACCAGACCGGCGCGCGCCCGCTGGTGCGGCTTCAATCCGTCGATGCGCCGGCCCGCCAGCGACACGATGCCCTCGCGGCACGGCGACGAAGCCGCACAGCGCGTCGATCGTGGTGGTCTTCCCTGCGCCGTTCGGACCGATCAGGCCGACGATCCTGCCCGCGCCGACCTGCAACGACAGGTCCTGCACCGCGTGCAACCCGCCGAAGCTCACCGACACGTCGTGGACGTCGAGCAGCGGGCTCACGAGGCCACCGCCTTCCGACGATCCACCGGCCGGCCCAGCGGGGCTCGCCCTCGACCGCCCATGGCTCGCCGACCCGATCCGAGTCGGCTGAGCCCTCGCCGGATGGCGTTGCTGATGCCGTCCGGATACAGGATGACGACGACGATGAGCGCGATGCCGCTCACCGCGAACTGGTAGCTCGACGCGTTGCCGGTCGCGCCGCCCTGCAGCTGCGTGAGGACCCCGCCGCTCGCGAGGACACCGGCGATCAGCGCGCCGCTGATCGTCGCGATGCCACCGAGATAGCACAGCGCGAGCACGGCGAGCGCGCCGACCACGAAGAACTGCTGCGGCGACAGGGCCGGTAGCTCGTACGCGAGCAGCGCGCCACCAAGACCGGCGAGCGCCGACGAGATCGCGAACGCGCCGAGCTTCGTCGCGCTCACGTCGATCCCCAGCGACGCCGCAGCCCGTTCGTTGCTGCGTACGGCCAGCCACCGCAAGCCGGTCGCGCTACGACGGAGGTTGGCGACCGCGAGCGCACAGAGCGCGACGACCACGACTGCGAAGATCCCGAACGCGGGGCGGAAGTTGTCGGAGCCCGGCGCGAGGAACCCGAGATCGAGACCGAAGAGACGCGGCCGGGGGACGTTCGGTGAGGCCGTTGAGCGACGGGGAGTTGAACACGAGCTCTTCGATCGCGACGGAAGCGGCAAGCGTCGCAACCGCAAGCGTCATTCCGCGCACGCGCAGCGCCGGCAGCCCGACGAGGATGCCGACGCCGACGGTGAGCGATGACTGCGAGCAACGGCGCCCACGGGAAGGCGACGCCCTCGATGGCGAGCTTCGCGGTCGTGAACGCGGCCAGCCCCGCGAACGCGTACTGCGCCAGCGAGATCTGGCCGACGTACCCGGTCACGACGACGGCCGAGAGCGCGATGAGCGTCGCGATCGTCGACACCACGATCGCGAGGCGCCACTGCTCGTCGAGCGTGAGCAGGCCGACGATCGTCACCGCCGAGATCGCCAGCGTGGCGACGAGCGGCCGCCGCGGTTCGGGCGCGGCGGGGAGCCGGCGATCGATCAACGCCTCGCGCGTCGGGAGGCGGGCGCCCCGCACCGTGATGGCGACGACGATCAGCACGACCGGCAACGCAGCCCGCAGACCGCCGTTCGGGAGCCAGTCGGGCAGCCAGTCGGCGCGCGTCTGGAACGTGCCGAGCGCGCTCTGGAGCATGCTGATCGCGAGCGCCGCGGCGGTCGTGACCGCGAAGCTGTTCAGCCCGCCCAAGAGCGCCGCCGCGAGCGCAGGGACCACGAGCAGGCTCGTCTCGGTCGGGTCGAGCCGGGCGGAGGTCGCCGCGAACACGATGACCGCGAGACCGGCGAGCACGGTCGCGATGATCCAGTTGAGGAACCCCAGCCGATCGGGCGAGATGCCGGTGAGGATGGCGCCGGTCTCGTGCTCGGAGGCCGCGCGCGTCGCCAGACCGAAGCGCGTGAAGCGGAACACCAGCGCGAGCACGAGCGCCGTCACGATCGCGATCGCCAGGAGGACGAAGCTCGATGTCGGCACCACGACGTCGCCGATGTGCACGACTCCGTCGGGGAGGAACGACTTCAGCTGGAGCGACGCGGCGCCCGTGCCGACCACGTCCGAACGCAGCTGCATCACGGACTGGAGGTAGAGGAAGACGCCGAGCGACGCGACGATCCGGGCCAGTGGCGGCGCGTTCCGGAGCGGGCGGAAGACGAGCGCCGTACACGACGGCGCCGAGCAGCGCGCCGATCACGGTCGCGATGCACAGCGCGGTGAACACGGTCGGACGATCGACCACGTGCACTTCGCTCGGGAGACCGATGATCGGCAACACCAGGTCGCCACCGCGCTCGGTGCTCGCGACGTCGTAGTTGCGCAGGCCGTAGTAGGCGTAGGCGATGTACATGCCCATCGCGGCGTGGGCGAAGTTGAGGACGTTCGAGGCGCGATACGTCAGCACCAGGCCGATTGCCAGCACGGCAATGACCGAACCGGCGCCGAGACCGGTGAGCGACTGCTGGACGTACTCGGTGATGGTCGGTCCTCGCCCGGGCGGCTCAGGCCGCGAATTCGCGCGACGTCGATCCAGCCGCGTCAGCGCTTCGATCTCACCGGACTTCACCGTGCCCAGCGACTGCTGTGGCGCGCAGAACGCGGGATAACCGTCGAGCTGCTCGCCGTCGCACGTGTAGGGGTGTCCGAAGAAGCTCGGCGCGTCGACCGCGCCGCGGAACGCGGCGAGGATCGCGTCCGGGGTGATCCCTTCGGCACCCGAGCTCGCGCAACTGTGCGTAGAGGTTGATGGTCGCACGGAAGGCCACGGTGCCGGCGCCTTGCGCCTCGTAGTCGTACTTCGCGCCCGTACCGGTCGGATACGGCCTGGTACACGACGTTGTCGGGGTCTGTCGCCCGAGCTCGGCCTCGAGGTTGAAGATCGCGCCCTCGGCCGCGTCGCCGACGGAGTCGAGGATCTTCGGCGCCGCGCACGCACCGGTGTACATGATGGGGACGTCGAGGCCGAGCTGTTGCGCGGTCTGCATCGTCGGCTTGCAGCCGCTGTCGGCAGTGAGCGCGATGACGACGTCGGGATCGCTCTGCGCGGCGGTGTTGAGCGCCTGCACCATGTCGGCGTTGACGGGCGCGACGCTCACGAGCGTGACTTCTGCGCCCGCCGCCTCCATGGCGCGCTTGCCCGAGCTCGGCGCCAGTCGGTGATCGGCCCGAACTCGGCGTAGATCATCGCGATCTTGCGGGCGTCGAGCTCCTCGACGGCGTACTGGCCCATGCCGAGCACGGCGCCCCAGGTACCGCCGCTGAACTGGAAGCTGACCGGGCTGCGCGCCGCGTCGAAGCTCACGGGGATGCCGCCGACGTACGGGATGCCGTTGTTCTGGAGCGTCGTGATGCCGGTGCCCCAGATGTCGATCCCGCCGATGACGGCTGCGACCTGCTGCGAGACCATCTCCTGCGCGCAAGCTCTGCGAGAGGTCGGGGTTGAAGTTCGTGTTGCAGGTGACGAGCTCGATCGGTCGGCCGTCGACGCCGTCGAGCTCGGTGTTGATGAACTCGACCGCGACCTGCGGCGCGCGACGGTGAGCTCGGGGAACGCGCCGGCCGCGCCGGTGTCCTGGTTGATCATGCCGATGCGGATCGGGATCCCGGTCGCCGCGGTGGGCGAGTCCGGGAGCAGCTCCGACAGCATCGATCCTTCCGGCACGCACTCGACGATCGACGCGCGCGTCCGCGCACGCCGCCGATCCGGCGTCGACCGAGGTGGGCGATCCGTCGGCGGATCGCACCGTGAATCGACGTCCTCGCTGCACGCGCCGGTTGCGGCAACGATCGCGACGAGCGCGACGGCCACCGACACGAGCGTCGAACGTCTGGGACTGCGCATGATCTCCCCCGGAGCCGATTCAGCGACTGCTGCGCGCCGAAGTCAGTCGACCACGGGGAGCCAGTTGCCGTGGAATCCGAACGGCACCCGCTGCGGCAGGTGTGCACGCGCGACCTCTTCGAGCGAGCGGCGCGTCGAGCACGACGAAATCGGTCGCCATCGTGGTCCGATCGGTGACGAAGTTGCACAACCAGCCGTCGTCTTCGGCCTGCCCGTCGGGATCGGGTGCGAACACCGCCTCGCCGGCAGACTGCGTGCGGACCGTAGACGTGCGTTTGCGTGCGGGAGGTCGAGAAGTCGACCTTCGTCACCGAGTCGAACTCGGTGCCCGCGACGCCGGACGAGAACGACGCGTAGTAACCGAAGCGCTGGGCCCGGCCCTCGAGCGCGGCGGGGACACGAGGGAAATCACCGGGGAGTTCCGCGATCTGTTCGTACGCGCTGCACCCGGCCGCGAGGTCGATCGTGAACCGGTGCAGCCACGAATCGGCCTTGGCCGGTTCGCCCTCGCTTTCGAGGCCGATGTCCATCTTCGGGAGCCGGCAGGCGTCGACGGTGACGCGCGTGCCGTCGGCCGACGTCGACGCGTTCATGAAGTGGAACACGTAGCACGGATCGGTTTCGACCCACGTGACGTCGGCGCCGTCACCGTCGAGCGGGAGAACGCCGAAGCGGGCGCCGAGCTCCGGCTTCCACGACAGCATCGGTCCGCCGTGCATGAACGAATCGAGGTCGAACACGGCCGGCGCATCGAGGAACACCGCGTGCCGCTCGGTGACCGCGAAGTCGTGCATCATCACCGGCGACGGGTAGGTCGATGTCGATCGTGCGCGCGAGCGTGCCGTCGGCGTCGACGACGTAGAGCGACAGGTACGGCGGAATCGGCGAGTACCCGAACGCGTACATCCGACCGGTGCTCGGATCGAGCTTCGGATGGGCGGTGAAGGGACGGTCGAGCGCGCCGCCGAAGTCGAACGGCCCGACGGTCTCGAGCGCAGGGGTCACCTCGGTCGGCAGGCCGGCTTCCCACAGGCACAGGATGCGGCCGGCATGGCGGATGACGTTCGTGTTGGCCACGTTCTTCATCGACGGGCCGCCGGCGGTCTCCTCGGGCGTGGGGAAGTCGCCGTTCGCCATACCGCCGTAGATCGCGTGGCCGACGCGTTGTTCGGCGGCGAGCCCTTCGGTGCGGACCCACCGGTTGCGGTAGCGCGCGCCGCCTTCGCCGTCGAGGGTGATGCCGTGGAGCATGCCGTCGCCATCGAAGATGTGGTACCGCCCCTTGGGCGTGAACATCGGGTTCGGGCCGTTGCGAAGGAACTGCCCGCGCAGACCCGGCGGGCAGCGCGCCCGTGATCGCGGTGATCGGGGCGTCGCTGCTCCTCGTCGACCGGTGCGTAGACGCCCGAGAGGTACGGGTCGTTGTGCGTTTCGAGCTGGGTCATGCGAGCGCGACTCCTTCGTCGAGTTCTCGGGCGACATCGCGCGCAAGCGTCGCGAGGTCATCGGGCAGTTCGCCGACGCGATCGAGCTCATCGGAGAAACGATTGCGGTCACGATCGGGCGCGGTCACGACCTGCGGGACCCACGCGGAGTGCAGGATGAACGGCACGGTCGTTGTTCCGTCCGCGAGGGAGGCGAGCGGGCCCTTGCCGACGGCGTCCGCATCGAAGATGTCGACCCGGAACCCGGAGTCCGACATCACCGGGACGACGACGTAGCCGTCGTGGCCACCCGGTTGCGACCCTGCGTAACGACTTTGGTTCGCGTCCGGCACCGGGATCACGCGGCACGAAGATCGGTGACGACGGGAAATCGTCGAGCGCGAACTCGTGATGCGACGACGGCTGGAGGTCGGGCATCGAAACCGTCAGCAGGAGTGGTGATGTCTCCTCGTGCGGCCACAGCGATCGATCGACGCGGTCCTGGTAGATCGCCAGCATCTTCTGCGTGATCGCTTCGGGCCGCCACCCTTGGTACACCATGTGATGCGCGGTCGGTCGGGAGCGGCCTTCGGTGCTCCAGTCCATCGCGTTGAGCTGGCGGGTCCAGAGCAGCTCGGGATCGCGCAGCTCGGCATGGTGGACGGTCGCACCCGAGTCCGGGTCGAAACCGACCATCGTCGTGCGGTCGGGACTCATCGGGAAGCCGTACAGACCCGCCAGCGCGGGATCGCAGCCTCGACCGAGCGCATCGACGTCGCCGGCGCCTTGCGACATCGCGATGTCGGCGTTCTCGGTGTGTTCGAACAGCACCACGACACCGTCGCTGTCGTCGTAGTTCGCGTAGTAGTGGTTCATCTCCGGTGCGAGCGCAAAGGTGTGGCACGGGACCTCGTCGCCGGGCGGCGTGGCCTCGAGCACGTCCTTGCGGATGAGGTACACGGGCCCGCCGTCGTTGGCAGGCACCGTGCGGTCGCCGCCGAAGAACACCTGTGGCTCCACCTTGAACGCGCAGTCGGCAACGACGAGCCACTCGCGGGTCTGGGTGATCGTGTGCACCGACTGCGGGATCACCGCACCCGCGATCGGCCACCGTTGCAGCGGGCCTTCGCCGTCCCAGCGAACCACGTGGAGCGAGCCCGCCGCCGTGTTCACCGTCCACATCACGTTGCGATCCGGGTCGATGATCGGGTGCGCCGTCGACGTCACCATTGGCAGCACCGGTTGCGGGAACAGTTCGAGATCGAGCCACTCGGACCGGTGGCCGACCTCACCGAGGAAGTTCATCTCGACCGGGTCGATCTCGACGGGACGGCCGACGTCCCACGTCATGAACAGCCGGTCGCCCCATGGCAGCGGCGCGGTGTTCGCCGCGTTGGTCAACCCGAACGGTGAGTGGACACCGAGCATCGTCGCCTCGAACACATCCGGGCGCTTGCGGCGCAGACGGGCCGACGGCGAGTCGATGCGTCGTTGCCGCCATGCGAACGTGCCCGGCGCGGCACCGTGCGTTCCCGGCTGCAGCGACAGGCGGTACGTCATGCCGTCGCCGAAGAACGCGTGCGGGCCGTCGAAGGTGTCGGGGTGCGGCGCGCTGATGACGAGCTCGCCGCTCGCGTCCTCCGGCCAAGTGCCCGCGGTCACCCGCAGATCGTGATCGGCGGGTTCGTCGCGGACGAGCAGGGTTCGGGGAACGGGCATCAGCGACCTTCCGTCGGGCGCGACCCGGAGCCGGCCTGCGTGAGCCCGGCGATCAGGTTGTCGATGACAGAGTCGACGAGTGCGGCTTCGTACGCATCGCCCAGACCGGGTCGGACCGCGAGGAAGGTCGCGACACCGTGCACCGCGGCCCAGATCGTCAGGCTCGCGAGCAGCGGATCGCGCTCGTGGATGAGTCCGGCGTCGATCGCTTCTTCGACGGCGACCATCGAGATCTCGAACGCTTTGGACGCGAGCGGCAGCTCCGCTGCACTCGCCGGCGACCACGCCGGCCGGAATTGGAAGATGACTTCGAACAGCGCCGGGTTCGCGACCGCATAGGTGACGTAGGCGCGCGACTGCGAAGCGATGCGTGCGAGCGGCTCGTCGAGATCGACGGCCGCGGCTTCGATCTGCGCGATGAGCCGGCCGAACTCGTCCTCGGCGACGGCGGTGAGCAGTTCGTCCTTGCTCGCGAAGTGGTCGTAGAGCGCCGGCGCCGTGACGCCGAGACGGCGCGCGAGCGGACGGAGCGAGAGTGCGTTGGCGCCGTCGCGTGCGACCGTCTTGCGCGCGGCGGTGATGATCCTGGTCCGCGTCAGCGGTCGCCGTTGACGCTGCATGCGAGTCCCCCACTCGGTTCACCGGCTACTGAACGCCGTAAAGTACGAAGCCTCACGCGGTGTTGTCAAGCGCGACGTTCGCGCTTCTGACGAGATTCGTCGCGGTCGGACGGAACGTCGGGTATAGACGAGCCATGGCACTCACCAAGAAGGAACGTGACCGGTTGCCGTCGACGTTGGCCCGTTCACCGAAGAAGGCCCAAGAGACCTACATCCACACGCTCGAAGCCGCGGAGAAGGACCACGGCGACGGCGAGGCAGCCCATCGCATCGCGTTGGCGTCGCTCAAGCACTCGTTCGAGAAGGTGGGCGACCATTGGGAGGCAAAGGCGACGAAGGGCCCCAGCGACCGCCAGGACGCGAAGGTCGGCCGCGCCGCTGCGCGAGAGCCGGACACCGACGGCCGGTGGTGTCGACGCGTTCGCCACCAAGACGCACCTGATGGACGTGGCCAAGCGACTCGATGTCAAGGGCCGCTCGAAGATGACGAAGCCACAACTGGTCAAGGCCATCGACAAGGCCAACCGCGCCACCACCGCCAAGTCACAGCGTGCCGAGCGGGCCTGACGAGAGTCCGCCAGAACCTCAGTGCGTCCGCGTCAGTTGGCGCGTGAACGCGAGGCTGCGGCCCGATCGTTCCTTCGCATCTGCCGGCCGAAAGCGAGGCCGACCGGCAACGAAACGATGCACCAGGCAACGAGACTCATGGCGAGTAGTCGCATTGTGTGTCACTCCAGGCGGGCGATTGCTTCGATCATCGCCCCCTCCCGCGACGAGGGAGTCGTGAATTCGTGCCAACGTTTCGTTGACAACGTTCTGCAAACCCTCACGAAACGCACGAAAACCCGCGCTCGAGTCGGCGCCGACGCGGTTGTCGAGATCCTGGGGATGCCTTCCGGAGCTATTCCCCGCCCTCGTACTTGAACGACACCTTCACCTTGGCGCGGTACGCGAGCACCTGGCCGTTCTCGAGTGAGAGATCGAGCTCGGAGACTTCGGCGACTCGTAGGTCGCGGAGCGACGCGGATGCTCGAGAGATCGCCGCCGCGGCGGCCTGCTCCCAGGACTCGCTGCTCGTCCCGACCAACTCGATGATCTTGTAGACACTCTCGGCCATGGTGTGCTCCTCGGGTGTGCTCCTCGGACGATGTCGAGATGCACACTTGCAGGCCGTTGCCCATCCGTCGAGGGGCCGGCGAAATTCGTCGAGTCCGGCAGCCGAGCCCGCCGCCGCGACCAAATGACATCACCGCACGACCGTCCACGCGAACACGAGCGCGACCGCGTTCGTCGACAGGTGCGCGATGACGGGCGCGAGCAGACTGCGAGAACGCAACCGAAGCCAGCAGAAGAGCAACCCGGCGATGAACGTCGTCGCGACCGAACCTGCGACGATCATGAACTCGCTGACGAAGGTCGTGGTGGTCTCGTCGAGCTGTTCGTTCTGCGACATCGTCCGGAGTGTGGGCGAGATGTGCCACAGGCCGAACAGCACCGACGACGCGAGCGCCGCCCCGCGATCGCTCCATGACTGCGGCCCCAGGCGAGCAGCACACCGCGAAAGATGAACTCTTCGGGAATGACCGTCAACAAGAGCATCGGGATCGCGATCTCGAACAGCAGCCGCGGGCCGGACACGTCGGCCCGGGAGTCGTCGAGGAAGTCGGTCGTGGCCGGTACAACCCGCACGACGAGTAGGACCGTTGCGGTGATCAAGAAGGCGACGACGCCGTAGACCGCGCCTCGGCGCACGTCTTCACGCGCCAGACCCAAGGCGGTGCGATCGAGTCCGGTCGCACGCGCCAGCACGACGAAGACGCACAACAGCCCGAGCAGCGAAACGTCGGAGAACCCGCCGAACGCGCCCAGCCCCCGAGCGACGTTGTAGCTCGCGAGGATGGCGATGCCGGCGAGGAACGCGCGGCGCGTGCTCAAATCCGGCGTGCCTGCGAGATCGACCATGCGGCGTTGACGAGCCCGATGTGGCTGAACGCCTGCGGGAAGTTGCCGAGCAATTCGCCGGTTGCGGCGTCCACCTGTTCGGCAAGCAACCCGAGATCGTTGGCGAAGGAGATTGCGTGTTCCATCGTCGCGGTCGCTCGCTCCACTTCACCCGCGAGGGCGAGCGCCTGCGCGAGCCAGAACGTGCAGAGGAGGAACGTTCCCTCTTCGCCCTCGAGGCCGTCGGAGGCGCGATACCGGTAGACGAGTCCATGATCATCCGTGAGTCGTTCCGCGACGGCATCGATCGTTGCTCGCATCCGTGGATCCGATGCCGGCAGGAAACCGACGATCGGCATCATGAGGTTCGATGCGTCGAGCTCGTCGGAACCGAAGGACTGCGCGAACGCCCCGGCCGCGTCGCTCCAACCCTGTGTGAGGATCGCATCGGCGATCTCGTCACGCGTCCGCTTCCAGTGGTCGACTCGATCGCCGGCGTCGAGTTGGCGCGCGAGCGCGATCGCCCGGTCGACGGCGACCCAACACATGAGCTTCGAATAGAGGAAGTGTCGGGGCTCGCCGCGAATCTCCCAGATCCCCTGGTCCTTTTCCTGCCAGCGCGCCGCGGCCGTATCGGCCAGGTCGGCCAGGAACCGGCGGGTGTCGGGCCCGAGCCGCTCGAGCTGTTCGGGCAGGCGGTGCACGGCGTCGAGCAACTCGCCGTACACGTCGATCTGGCGCTGGTTCCACGCGCCGTTTCCGACCCGCACGGGAGCGCTGTCTCTCCAACCGCTCAGGTGCGGCAACTCGCGCTCGGTCAGATCGCGTTCGCCGCCGACCCCGAACATGATCTGGAGGTCTTCGCCGCGCCGCACTTGTGTCGCGGCCGCGTCGGCGAGGTAGTCGAAGAACTGGTCCGCTTCGTCGGGGCATGCGGCAACCCAGAGCGCCTGCAGCGTGAACGACGCGTCGCGTACCCACGCGTAGCGGTAGTCCCAGTTCCGGGATCCGCCGATCGATTCGGGCAACGATGTGGTCGCAGCCGCGCAGATCGCGCCCGTCGGGTAATAGTGGAGGGCATAGAGCACGCGGCCGCTGTGGTGAACGAGGTGCTCCCACGGACCCTCGTAGCTCTGGTGCAACGACGACCATGTACGCCACGCCTGCGTCGTGTCGTCGATGCGCGCGCCGATCTCGTCCTGCGACCAGAACGGAGGGGCAGGCTGCGAGGTCGTGCGATGGTGCAGTGCGAACCCGATGGTTGCGCCGGCATCGACCGAGACGCGCGCCCGGGCGACGAGATCGTCGGTCGTGAACTCCGCCGGCGACGACAGCGTCAGAACCGTCGCACCACCTCGAGCGAGCACACCGCCGCGCTGCGGTTCGAGCACCGGAACTATGAGCCCGTACTCCGGCCGCGGCGCGTACTCGACGTCGAGATCCAGCGTCCCTTCGACGCCGGTGACTTGCCGGAGCAGTGCCGACGGCGCGCCGGCGCCCAGTTCGTGGCCCCGCTCGTTGGGGCCGACAGCGAGCGCATCCACCAGCACCGCCGTCCCGGTCGCAGTGCGGAACGTCGTCTCGAGGATCATCGTCTCGGGCAGGTACCGGCGCGTGATCTCGGCTGATTCGACCGGGCGGATCGACCAATGACCGGCGGCGTGGTCGAGCAGGCGACCGAACACCGAGGGACTGTCGAAGCGCGGGAAGCACAGCCATTCGACCGAGCCGGACTCGTGGACGAGCGCGGCCGAGTGGCAATCGGACAGCAGGGCGTGCTCAGCGATCGGCGAGTTGCTCATGATCGGTCAGTTCGTCCCCGATGTTCGCGCGAACCCGGTCGCGATCGTTCGCACGTCGAAGGAGTCGCGCCACGTGTCACCGAACTGGTGCTCGAGTTCCTGGCCCGGCCAACAAGCTCAATCTGATAATCTGAGTTCATGCCGGACATCACGGCCACCGACGCCGCTCGAAACTTCGCCGATCTCCTCGACGCCATCGAACATCGCGGCGAGCAGTTCACGATCGTGCGGCGCGGCAAAGCGATTGCCCACCTCGAACCGATGAATCGCGGGCTGGGCGCCGACGTGAAAAAGCTGTTACGTCGCCATCGACCCGATGCAGATTGGGCGAACGACCTCGACGAGGTCAGGGCTCTCGTCGAGGTCGAAGAACGATCGTGACTCGTCTGTTGTTCGACACCACCTTCCTCATCGACGCCGAGCGGACCGGCGATGAGCTCGACGACGTGATCGACAACGACGATGATGTCGCGATTGCGGCCGTCACGATCGCTGAGCTTCGCGTGGGTGCACTGCTGGCAAGGGGGCGGCGGAAAGCCGCGAGGGGTGCCTTCGTCGAGGACATCATTGCCACCATCCCGGTTCTCGCGTACGGCGTCGACGTCGCCGAGGCGCACGCCGAGCTCCTCGTAGCGGTGCGTTCGCAGGGCAAGCCACGCGGGCGCCCACGACTTGATCATCGCCGCAACCGCAAAGGCGTTCGACCGTTCCGTCGTCAGTGCGGACCGCGAGCGCGTTCAGCGGACTTCCCGGCGTCGAGATTCGATCGCGCAACTGAGGCGGTATGGCTCGGTACGTCGGGGCGATCGACCAGGGCACCACCAGCACGCGGTTCATGATCTTCGACGCGACCGGTTCCGTCGTCGGCTTCGCGCAGAAGGAGCACGAGCAGATCTATCCGCAGCCCGGATGGGTCGAGCACCGTCCCGCCGAGATCTGGACGCGCACGCGCGAAGTCATTGCGGAGGCGCTCTCGTCGACCGGCGTGGCTGCCGCCGATCTGGCCGCCATCGGCGTCACCAACCAGCGCGAAACGACGGTGGTGTGGGATCGCACCACGGGGGAACCGGTGTGCAACGCGATCGTGTGGCAGGACACGCGCACGGATCAGATCTGTCGCGAGCTCGGCGCCTCGGAGGGGCAGGGTCGCTTCCGCGCCAGCACGGGACTCCCCTTGGCCACGTACTTCGCCGGTCCCAAAGTGCGTTGGATCCTCGACAACGTGCCGGGCGTACGCGAACGCGCGGATGCCGGCGATCTGGTCTTCGGCACGATCGACACCTGGATCGTCTGGAACCTCACCGGCGGTGTCGACGGCGGGGTCCACGTCACCGATGTGACCAACGCCAGCCGAACATTGCTCATGGACCTCGCGACCCTGGACTGGTCGCAGGCCAACCTCGACGCGATCGGGATCCCTCGGCCGATGCTCCCCGAGATCCGCTCGTCGAGTGAGGTCTACGGCGAAGCCCGGATCCCGGAGGTCGCCGGCGTGCCGGTGGCGGGCAGCCTCGGCGATCAGCACGCGGCGCTGTTCGGCCAAACCTGCTTCGACGTCGGTGACGCCAAGAACACCTACGGCACCGGAAACTTCCTCCTCCTCAACACGGGTACGCAACCGGTGGAGTCGAAGAACGGCCTCCTCACGACCGTCGGCTACCGCATCGGTGACGCGCCGGCCGTCTACGCGCTCGAGGGCTCCATCGCCATTGCCGGTGCACTCGTGCAGTGGCTGCGCGACAACTTGCAGATCATCGATGCGGCTCCCGAGGTCGAGGCGTTGGCGCGGACGGTGGATGACAACGGCGGCGTCTACTTCGTGCCCGCGTTCTCCGGTCTGTTCGCTCCGTACTGGCGCGACGACGCGCGCGGGGTGATCGCCGGCCTCACCCGATTCGTCAACCGCGGTCACATCGCGCGCGCGACGCTCGAAGCGACGGCCTTCCAAGGACGCGAGCTGGTCGAAGCGATGAAGGCCGACTCCGGTGTCGAACTGAACGCGCTGAAGGTCGACGGCGGCATGGTTGCGAACGAGCTGCTGATGCAGTTCCAGGCCGACATCCTGGACGTACCGATCATCCGGCCATCCGTGATCGAGACGACCGCGCTCGGCGCCGCCTATGCCGCCGGGCTCGCAGTGGGGTTCTGGCCGGGGGTCGAGGACCTGCGCGCCAACTGGTCGGAGGACAGGCGTTGGATGCCCGAGATGAACGAGGCAACCCGGGAACGCATGTATGCGCAGTGGAAGAAGGCCGTGACGCGAACCTTCGACTGGGTCGACACCGCCGACTGACGTCACCGGGCGCGAGTTGACAATCGTTCCCATTCTTAGTGATAATGATTCTCATGCGCTCCGCGGCCTGGCCCCTCGCGATCGGCCTGTTCGCGTTGATCCTTGCCGGCGCAGCGTGCGGAGATGACGACTCCGGTGCGAGTGGTTCCGCGAAGGATGCGCTGGGCGTCGAGGCGTCGTTCTATCCGCTGCAGTGGATGGCCGAACGCGTCGGTGGCGATCGCGTGGAAGTCAGCAGCCTGACGCCACCCGGGGCCGAGCCCCACGATCTGGAGCTCACACCCAGCGACGTCGCCGGGCTGATCGACGCCGACGTCGTCGTCTACCTCGATGGCTTCCAACCCGCGGTCGACGATGCCGTGACCGAAGCGGACGCAGACAAGGTCTTCGACGCGACGGAGTTCGCCGACCTGAGCCTCACGTTCACACCGATCGAAGAGGGTGAGGAAGCCGGTGAGGAGTCGGGGTCCGTCGACCCCCACTTCTGGCTCGACCCGACACGTTTCGCCACAGTGGCGACGGCATTCGCCGACTTCCTCGGCGACCTCGATCCGGATGGCGCCGACGCGTACGCGGAGAACGCGGGTGCGCTCGAGACCGAGCTGGAACGGCTCGACGCGGAGTTCGAAGCCGGCCTCGCCGCCTGCGAGAGCACCGACCTCGTCACGAGTCACAACGCCTTCGGATACCTCGCGGACCGATACGGCCTCGAGCAGGTGGCCATCACCGGGCTGACACCGGACGATGAGCCGTCGCCGTCCGATCTGGCGGCGGTCACCGACTTCGTCGCCGAGAACCGCGTGCGCACCATCTACTTCGAGACCCTCGTCAGCCCCGACATCGCCGAAGCCATTGCGGAGGAGACGGGCGCGCGCACCGCGGTGCTCGATCCCATCGAAGGTCTCGACGATGCGTCCGAAGGCGAGGACTACCTCGAGATCATGCGAGCGAACCTGGCCAACCTGCGAACCGGTCAGCCCTGCCCGTGACCGCCGAATTCGATCCCGCGAACCTCGGGCCTTCGGTCCTCGCACTACGGGCCGCGACCATCGGCTACGACCGCCGGCCCGTCGTGACCGGCGTGGATCTCGCGGTGGCGCGCGGTGAGGTCGTCGCGGTCGTCGGCGCCAACGGATCGGGCAAGTCGACGCTGCTACGCGGCGCGCTCGGCCTCGCTCCCCTTCTCGCCGGAACCATCGAGATCTTCGGCACGCGCGTCGGAGACCTCCGGGATCGTTGGCGCGTCGGATACGTGCCGCAGCGCGACAGCTTGATCCCCGGCCTGCCCGCCACCGTCGGCGAGGTCGTCGCGTCGGGACGATTGCCGCAGCTGCGTCCGTGGCGCCGCTTCCGTGCCGGTGATCGTGAACGGATACGCGCCGCGGATCGCGACCGTGGGCCTCGAAGATCGCGCTCGCGAACCGGTCACCCGGCTCTCGGGTGGACAACAACGACGGGTGCTCGTCGCGCGTGCGCTCGCCGCCGACGCCGAGCTGCTCCTCCTCGACGAACCGACCGCGGGCGTCGACGCCGAGAACCAGCGCATCCTCGCGAACACCCTCGCCCAGCTCGCGCAACACGGAGCAACCATCGTTCTCGTGACCCACGAGCTCGGTCCCGCGGCCGGCATCGTCACTCGGGTCGTCGCGATGCGAGACGGACAGATCGCGTACGACGGCCCGCCCGAGAACGCACCGCACTTCGACCACGGGCTCGACCATCATCACCTTCCGGTCGAGCCCACCCGTCGCGGATCGTTCGGATTGACGGGATAGCGAACCCGTGGACTTCCTCGAGTACTCCTTCATGCAGCGCGCGCTCGTGGCGGCCGTGCTCGTCGGGTTGGCGGCACCGACGGTCGGCGTCCACCTCGTGCAACGGCGGCTCGCGCTCATCGGCGACGGCATCGGCCACGTCGCACTCGCCGGCGTCGCGATCGGTGTGCTCACGAGCAGCGCGCCGGTTCTCACCGCGCTCGTCTGCGCGGCTGCCGGCGCGATCTCGATCGAGCTGATCCGCGCCAAGGGACGGACGAGCGGCGACATCGCGCTCGCGATCCTCTTCTATGGCGGCATCGCCGGTGGGGTCGTGATCATCTCGCAGGCGCCCGGCGGAACGCCCGGCAACCTCAACGAGTATCTGTTCGGCGCCATCACGACCACGACGCGCGGCGACCTGATCGCGTTCGCGATCCTCACCGTTCTCGTGCTCGCGGTGACGCTCGGCCTCGGCCGTTACCTCTTCGCAGTGAGCAACGACGAGGAATACGCCCGCGCCGCCGGGATACCCGTGCTCACCTACAACATCCTGCTCGCGCTCGTCACCGCGGTCACCGTCGTGGTGTCGATGCGAGTGGTCGGGCTGCTCCTCATCAGCGCCCTGATGATCATCCCGGTCGCGACTGCGCGCCTGGTGGCACCGAGCTTCCGCGCCACGGTTGCGATCGCAGTCGCACTCGGTGTCGCCGTGTCGGTTGCCGGCGTGTCGACGTCCTTCTACTCGGATACACCTTCCGGCGGAACCATCGTTCTGTTCGCGGTCGGCGTCTTCATGCTGACCGCAGCCGCGGTCGCGTTGCGCACCCGAATACGTCGAGCGGAACGGTAATCTCGAATTGGTGCTCGATGAGATGCACGAAGCCGTGCGGGCGAGGCTGCAGGTCGACGACCAGCTCTACACGTCGAGTCGTCGCACGATCGTCGAGGTGCTCGCGGGAGCGGAACGGCCGCTCACGATTCCCGAGCTGCTCGAACTTCGCCGACTGCCGCAGAGCTCCGTGTACCGCAACCTCGCGGTGCTCGAACGGGCGAAGGTCGTGCACCGCCTGCCCGGCGTCGATGACTTCGCCCGTTACGAGCTGACCGAAGACCTCACCGACAACCACCACCACCACTTGATCTGCACATCGTGCGGGACGGTGACCGATTTCACGGTCGCGCGCGCGCTCGAAGAGACGTTGGCAAAGGCCATGAAGAAGGTCGCGACGGAAACCGGCTTCCAGGCGGATGCGCACCAACTCGACTTCGTCGGGCTGTGCGTTGCGTGCGCCCCGAAGGCCGCCCGGCGCACGCGACGTTAGAGCTCGCCGCGCAGTTCGGTTGCGACCAGGCGCCCGGCGATGTAACGACGCTCCGGTTCGGTCGGCGCGGCATCGAGCGCGCGCTCGAACGCGCGAGTCGCAGCGTCGTTGCGGCCGAGCTTCACGAGCATCTCGGCGCAGCCGACGTGCCACAAGTGGTTGCGGGCCGACGCATCGACGCGCTCCAGTGCGTCGAGACCGACGCTCGGTCCATCGGCCTCGGCGATGGCGATGGCGGCGTTCAGGTCGACCACCGCGCTCGGGCTGACCTCGGCCAGGATGCGATACAGCCGGACGATCTCCGGCCAATCCGTGGCTTCGTATGACGCCGCCATGGAGTGGCACGCGGCGATCGCGGCCTGGAGTTGGTAGGGATCGGCCACACCGTCGGTCCGCGTGAGTGATCGCTGTAACCGCGCGAACCCCTCATGTGCCGACGCGATGTTCCAGCGGGAGCGATCCTGCTCGGCGAGCGGCACCAGCGAGCCGTCGGCGGCGATCCGTGACGGGCGGCGCGCGTCGGTGAGCAGCAGCAGCGCGAGCAGCGCTTCCGCAGTCGGCTCGTCCGGGAGCGCCTCGACGAGCAGCCGCGCCAGCCGGATGCTCTCCTCGCAGAGATCGGCGCGCACGATCACGTCGTCGATCGTGTGGTGGCCGCTCGTATAGACGAGGTACACCACCGCGCAGACACCGGCGAGTCGTTCGGGCAGCTCGTCGTCGTTCGGGATGCGATACGGGATCGCGGCCTGCTTGATCTTCTGTTTCGTCCGCACGAGGCGTTTCGCCATCGTCGGTTCCGACACCAGCAGCACCCGTGCTACCTCGGCCGTCGACAACCCGCAGAGCGTCCGGAGCGCGAGCGCGACACGGGCGTCGAGGCCGAGCGCAGGATGGCAGCACGTGAAGATCAGGCGAAGCATGTCGTCGCGCACACTCGACTCGGGCGGCGGATCGCTCGTGAGATCGCGAACCATCGACGACGATGCGCGCTGGCGCTGTTCGCGTGTCGACTCGCGCTTGATCACGTCGAGTGCCTTGCGCCGCGCTGCGACGTACAGCCACCCCGAGGCGTTCTGCGGAATCCCGGTTCGGTTCCACACCTCGAGCGCGGCGATCGTCGCGTCCTGCACCGCGTCCTCGGCAAGTTGCAGATCGCCGGTCGCGGATGCGAGGACGGCCAATATCCGGCCGCCCTCGATCCGTACGACGTCGTCGAGTCTGCGTTGGACCGCGGTCGCTGTCGCGGTCGGATCATTCACAGCGGGATGACGGGCCGCACCTCGACCGCACCGTTCCAGGCCGCGGGGATCTGTGAGGCAACCTTGACCGCCTCGTCGAGATCGGCGCACTCGAGCAGGTAGAACCCGGCCAGCACTTCCTTGGTCTCCGCGTACGGCCCGTCGCTCGTGATCACGTCGCCACCCCGGCCGCCTTTCACGCGTACGACGGTCGCCGTCGCCGTGGGATAGAGCGCGGACCCGCCACGGATGTACGACTCCTGGTCCTGGCCGAAGATCCGGTAGTCCGCCAGGTCGGCGGCCTGCTCGGGCGCGGACCAGTCGAGGTCGGCCGTATAGATGAGTGCGGCGTATTGAGGCATCTGCGGTTCTCCTCGTTCTTCCGAAGCGTGATTCGCCTCGGTTCAATCGTGAGACGAACGGCCACACCCGAGATGGACCGCTGCCTCGGCGAAGTTTCCGACGCGACGACGAGAACCTTCAGGTGCGCGACGCGTCAGGCCTGCTCCACGGGCCGGCCCGCGTCGGCCCACGCCGTGATCCCGCCGTCGAGATGGGCGACGTTCGTGTAACCCATCTCCTGCAGGGTCTTCGCCGCCAGCGCCGACCGGCCACCGCTCGCACAGTGCACGATGACCCTGCGGTCGGGATCGAAACCCTCTTGGTGATACGCGCTGGTGGGGTCGGCCCGGAACTCGAGCATGCCGCGTGGAACCGCCACCGAACCCGGTATCCGGCCCTTCTCCGCCAACTCGCCCGGCTCCCGCAAGTCGACGAGCAGCGCGTCGCCTTGCTCGAGCTCATCGGCAACTTCGTCGACGGTCAGGTTGGTCACCTCGGACTTCGCCTCTGCGACCATGTCGGCAGCTTTGCGCTTCATCGTTGACACTCCCTCGGGTCCACCATCGCTTGCTTTCGAGCAGCGGCCTCACGCTACGTCGTCGCGCGCGTGAGACCCAAGGAGATCGGGTCGGGCTTCTCAGGCGTAGGTGCGGATCAGGTCCAGCACCGCGTCGAAGTCCGGTCCCTCTCCGCGCAGAGCGGTTGCCGAAGCTTCGCGTCGACGCCCGGCAACCAGGCAGAGCTCGAGCGCATCGCCACGGATGACGGTGAGAGGTTCGGCGTCGGGCGTGAAGTTCCACTCGGCGCCGGTCGACGAACGCAGTTCGAGCGCAACCGGACCGTGCATCTCTCGTCCCGCGTTCGCGAACGCGTACGGCAACGTGCGCCAGGCCAGCCGGGCGATGTGGAAGAGCCGGTCGGCCGGAACGAGCTCCACACCGAGGGCGTCGGCGACGTCGCCCGTGTGGATCCAGCACTCGGCCAGGCGCGTCGTCGCGAGCGTGCGCACCGACAGCTCACCCGCGACCCAGCGCACACGGCGACTGCTGTCGTCGGCAGCCAACAACGTCCGGAGTTGCTCGGCTCCGACGCGCCATCGATCTCGGATCTCCGTCGGCGCCGCACCGCGCTCGTGCGCAACCATCGCGGCCGCGGCCTGGTCCACCGATTCGGCACCGACCTGGTCGCCGCCACCGAACGCGGCTTCGGGAAAGCGGTCGAGCAGTGTCGCCACCGCGAGCGCGTCCGTCTGCGACAGGTGGAGCACGACGTCAGCGATGTCCCAACCCACGCACGGTGTCGCGCGGCCGTAGTCGGTGCCGGCCAAGGGTTCGAGCAGACCGGCCAGCTCGTCGTGTTGTTCCGACAGTGCGCCGACGAGCGCTTCGAGATCTGATTGCACCTCGCTCACGTTAGGGAACTCGCGGTCATCGTGGCGGTCGACGAGTGGTGCGCACAGACAGCGGCGACAGCTGGGCCGACCCGTTAGGTTTCCGCGCCGTGGACACCTGGGTGAAGCAGCGCTGACGATCGACGAGCGCGCCGCGTTCGAGCGCGACGGCTACCTGATGTTGCGCAACGTGATGTCGTCGGATGACGTTGCACACTTCGCCGAGCTCGCAGCCCGTCACGACGCCGCGTTCCGAGCCGAGCGCGGCATCGGACCGCACCACGTCCTGAACCTCCACGATCTCGTCGGCCGCGACGACGTGTTCCTCGAGCTGGTCGACTGGCCGACGACGTTCCCGAAGGTGTTCGGCGTGCTCGGCTGGAACATCCAGTTGTTCCACACCCAGCTGCTCGTGACGCCGCCTGCGCCTGCGAACGCGACGGCCGACGCCTACGGATGGCACCAGGACAACAACCGGATGAACCTCGACTTCGAGACTGCGCCGCCGCACCCGCGCGTCTCGGTGAAGGTCGGATACCTGCTGAGCGATCTCCCGGCGCCGGGCATGGGCAACATGGCGATGGTGCGCGGCAGCCACCTCCTCGGTCGTCCGCCCGGGGAATTCGACACGCCGCCTGACGGCACGTGCGAGCTGACGGGCGAGGCCGGCGACGCAGTGCTGTTCGACCGGCGGCTCTGGCACGCGGCGAGCACGAACTGCTCGGACCACGCGCGGATGTTCCTGACGTACGGATATTCGTACCGGTGGCTGCGTCCGAAGTCGGGGATGCGCTTCGACACGTTGTTGCCCGGTAGCGATCCCGTGCGCCGCCAACTCCTCGGCGACGCGCCCTCGGGAGCGAACGGTTACTTCGACCCGCAACCCGAGGACGTCCCGCTGCGCAACTGGATGGAGCGTCGTCCGAGCAACGTTCCTGATCTGGAGCCGGCGTTGTCATGACGGACAGAGAGCATACGTTCCATGCAATTCTGCCATGTACCGAGCCTAGGCCTCGGGCTGTGCCCCGCAGGATCCTGACCCGGGCGCGCGCCGGTCCATTCGCCTTCGCGCAGCAACACCGAGCCGTTCACGATGACCGAGTGGTAGCCGGTCGCGTCGCACACGAACCGTCCCGAGTCGGCGGGAAGGTCCTGCACGTAGCGCGGCGAGTCGGGCGTGCCCAGGTTGTCGCGGTCGATCAGCAGGACGTCGGCCGCCGCGCCCGGGCGCAGCACGCCCCGGTCGCGGAGGCCTTGTCGCGCGCGCCGGTATGGACGTGAGACGCGCCACCGCATCCTCGAAGGTGAGCACGTCGGCCCATTCGGTGAGCAGGCGGGTGGTGAAGTCGGCGCCGCAGAAGCTGAGCAGGTGCGCGCCACCGTCGGAGCTCCCGGCCATCACGAGCGGTTCGCGGATGAGCTGCTCGGTCGCGGCGCGCCGGCGCGGGTCGGGCGGCGCGACCAGCCCGAACTGGGTCTCGAGGTCGTCGGCGAGCGAGAGGTCGAGGAACGCGTCGAGCTCGATCGCGTCCTTCACCCATCATCGCCGCGATCTCGGTGACCGACTTGCCGACGTACTGCTCGTTCTCGGGTCGCGCCACCGATTCGCACCGGATGACCGGCCAGAAGAACACGAAGCTGGTACCGCCGGTCGCGATGTCCTTGCGCATCGCGTCGCGCGTCTCCGGTGACGCGAGCAAGCGGCGCCGCTCGGCATCGGGTGCGGTCAACGCCCGGCGGAAGCTCGCCATCTCGTCGAACAGGAACGTGTTGCGCGAGCGCGAAGTGCGCGCCCTGCCGGTTCGCAGCCAGCATCGGATGGATCGCGAGCCCGTCTGCATGCGCCGCACGCGCGAACTCCACGCTGCGCTCCCAACCGCCGGGCGCGCTCGGGTGGAGCGGTGCGAGCGTGTTGAGGTGGACGGGCACGCGCGGCCGCTGCGGCCATACCGCGGATCAGTTCGCGGTCGTCGTCGTCGTAGCCGGAGAGGAACGAGCGGGGGATGAACTCGATCGCGCCGATGCGGGTCTCCCCGACGACCTCGGCCAGCGCGAGCAGCTCTTCGGGCGCAGCGTGGTTGCTCGGCACGCCGCGCCCGTCGTGGGCGACGTGCAGCTCGAGCTGGCTGCTCGTGAACCCGGCCGCGCCGTGCCCGGAACGCCGCGCGCAAGAGTTCCTGCATCTGCCCGATCTCTGTCGGGGGTCGCGGTGCGCTCCGACGCGTCGTCGCCCATGACCGCGCGCCGGATCGCGCAGTGCCCGACGTTGGCCGCGACGTTCACACCGACGCCGTCCGTCGAGATTGCCGAGGAAATCGCCGAACGAGCCGCCGGCCCAAGTCGACCGCGGTCTGCAGCGCGTCCGCGCTCATCCCCTCGACGCGGCTGAGCATCAGCAGGAGCCACGAGACGTCGTCCGGTTCGGCGGGGCTCAGGGTGAACCCGCAGTTGCCGGTGAAGATCGTGGTCACGCCGTGCCACGAAGCGGGCGACGCGGTCGGGTCCCAGTGCAGCTGCGCGTCGTAGTGGGTGTGGATGTCGACGAAGCCCGGCGTGACGGTCAGACCGTCGGCGTCGACGACCTCGCTCGCCTCGATCGCGTCGCCGAGCGCGCCGATCTCGGCGATGCGGCCGTCGTGCACTGCGACATCCGCGGTGCGTGCCGGCCCGCCCGTCCCGTCCACGACGGTGCCGCCCCGGATGAGGAGATCGACCGCCATCAGCGGGTGATGCCGTACAGGTCGAGGGCGTTGGTGCCGAAGAGCCCGGCGCGCGCGTCGCGGTCCATTCCATCGGTGCATTCGCGCAACTCGTCGACCACGCCCGGGTACTTGGCGTCGCTGTGCGGGAAGTCGCTCGCCCACACCGCGCGGTCGGCGCCGTAGAGCGGCCACAGCACCGGCGCCGTCGTCTCGCCCGGATCGAAGCTGATCCAGCACTGACGCTGGAAGTACTCCTTCGGCGTCAACGACAACGGCGGCGTGGCCCAGCCGTAGCTCTCGAGGAACTCGCCGAGCCGGTCCATCCAGTGCGCGATCCAGCCGCCGCCGCACTCGAGGATCGCGACCTTCAGCTCGGGGTACCGCTCGAGCACCCCGCCGTACACGAGGTTCGACAGCGTCATCTGCTCGTCGAACAGCAGGATGAGCGCGTGGTGCGTTCCCGGCGCCATCACGTTTCCCAACGCGCGCGATGCACCGGGCATGTCGGCCAGGCCGGCGGGATGGAACGCGATCGGGAGGCCGGTCTCGCACAGCGCTTCCCACACCGGCGTGTACGCGCGGTGATGGATCGGCCGGTCGTTGTACGCGTTCGGACGCGCGAACCCGGCGCGCATGCCGAGCTTCGCGATGCGATGCACCTCTTTGGCCGCCTCGACCGGATCCTGCAGCGGCAGCGCGCCGACCGCGTGCAGCCGTTCGGGTTCGGTCGCGCACCACTCCGCGAGCCAGTCGTTGTAGACGCGGCAGCTCGCGACCGCGAGTTCGCGGATCCTGCACGCCGCCGAGCTTCAGGCCGAGGCCGGGATACATCACGGCGAGTCGATGCCTTCGGCGTCGAGCACCTTGACCCGCGCGGCGGCGTCGAAGCCGGCCGGGTTCAGCGACTCGTAGTGCCGGCCGCGTCCGAATTCGTCGAAGCTCTCGCCCGCGTTGCCGAGCCCGACCAGGCCGCGGTCGGTGGCCATGCGGTCCTCGACCCAGCACTCGTCGTATCCGGTCTGCTCGTTCCATCGCAGCCGGATGCCGCGGTCACGCATCGAGCTCGGGAGCTCGCGTTCCCAGAGGTCGGCCGGTTCGCAAACGTGTCCGTCGGCATCCACCACGAGCACGGCGTCGCCGTTGTCCATGCCCACCCCCGTTCGTTGCCCCAGCTGTCGGCGCGATTCGACCGTGCCTGTCGACCGACACGAAAGCAAGCACGAACCAGTTATCGGATGTCAGACTGGAAGTCGTGACCAACCAGCACGCGGCGAACACCAAGCGCGCGTACCGAGCCGACTGGGAGGACTTCGGTGCGTGGTGCACGACCCACCGGCGTCGCGCGCTGCCGGCCACCGTGCCCACCGTCGCGGCGTACCTGCGTGATGTCGCGCGGGAACGACGGCCGTCGACCGTGCGGCGGCGTCTCGCGGCGATTCACTCGAAACATGTGACCGCAGGGGTCCCGTCACCGGCCATCCACACCGAGGTGCGAGTCGTCGCCGCCGGCGCGGAGTGGCGCGGCCGCCGTCTGCGCCGGCCGACGCAACCGCTGCACGCGCCCGAACTGTTCCGGTGTTCGTGCTGCGCTGCCCGACACGATCGCCGGGCGTCGCGATCGCGCCGTGCTCCTCGTCGCCTACGGCGCCGCGCTGCGGCGCACGGAGTTGGTCGCGCTCGACGCTTCCGACCTCTGGATCGGACGCGACGGCGCGCTCCGGGTTCGAGTCGCGCGTGGGACGGTGCGCGTGCCACCCGGCTCGAGCGACACGATCTGCGCGGTGCGCGCGTGGTCGGACTGGAAGCGGGCCGCCGCAACGCATCTACGGAGCGGTCCCGCCTTCCGCCCCATCGACCGGCACGGCAACATCTCGCGGATGCGCCTCTCGGACCGAGCGGTGACCACCATCGTGCAACGCGCCGCCGCGCGCGCCGGGCTCCCCCGCCCCGAACGCTTCACCGGCCGTTCACTGCGCCTCGGGATGATCCTCGCCGCCGCCGCGGTCGGCACCCCGGACGAAGGGATCATGGCCCACACCGGCCACCGCTCGAAGCGCCTCGTACGCGACTACCGCCGCGCCCGCTGACCCCACCACCCGGTTTTTGCGACAGAACTCGCGCCTATTGCGCGCCGTGTGTCGCCAAAACCGGTGGTTGCTACGCGGCTTCGGCGGCGCGTCGGTAGATGCTGAGCTCTTCGAAGCCGGGCAGGGCGGCGAAACGACGATCCATGCGGTCGATCATGCGCTCGCCGTCTTCGCCGTCGGCCAGGAAGCGCAGCACACGGGCGAACTCGTCCGGGGACTTGTAGCCGTCGCCGATCCCGACCGGTGTCCACGCCGACTCCAGCACGCGCCGCAGCGCGAACCGCGCCAGCGGACTCGCCGCGAGGCGCCACTCCGCTTGCAGGAGATAGAAGCTGTAGTGACGCGCCTCTTGCGCGGCGATGCGCGTGAGCAAGGTCTGCAGCAGCGGATGACCGCAACGCTCGGCCAGGAGCCGGTAGCCGTTGAGCGTGAGGAGCTCGTTGGCCGCGCCCCACGCCATGTGCGCGGCGGTCACGACCCGACCGACCGGACCTCCGACGCGCGCGATCGACGCGTTCCCGCAGCGGTGCGACCGCGGGCGGTGGAAGCTGCCGGGGCGGCGTGACGACGCCGCGTTGCGACGCGTACTCGTCGAGAAAGCGATCGAGCACCTGTGCGTGGAACGCCTCTTCCCGTCGCCACAGCTCGAGGAAGTCACGCAGCAGCGGATCGCCCAGCGTCGAGCGGTGCGCGGTCAGGCCGACCAGGTCGCGGTCGGTGAACCCTTCGACGTCGCGCATGTAGACGAGCGTGTCGAGCACGGCTGCGTCCACCGCGACGGCTCCGACCGCATTCCAATCGAGGTCGTCGATCACGAGGGGCCGGGCGCCGTCGAGGATGTGCCGGCACCGCATCTCGTTGCGGGCGCGCAAGACCCGCCGGTTTCCACCCGTCGTGTTCACGCCCTGATTTCGGCGCCGACCGCAGCTCGGATGTCAGCGACTACTCAGGGAGCCGAGAACGTCCGATCGGCGCGTCGCCGCGGAGGATCACGCGATGCATGATCCGGCGCGTGTCGCCGTAGTCGTAGACGCCGTAGTGCATCGTGGCGCGGTTGTCCCAGAACGCGATCGTGCCCGGCCTCCAGCGGTAGCGGACGATGAACTGCGGCTGGGTCATGTGCTCGTACAGCAACGCGAGCACGCTCCGACTCTGCTCGACGGGGAAGTCGTGCAGACCGACCGTGAACTTCGGGTTCACGAACAAGTTCGGTCGCTGCGTCTCGGGATGGACACGCACGACCGGGTGCCGGGCCGGCACGAGCCGGTCGAGCTTGACGCCGTCCCACTCGTTGGCATCGCCGTTCGCGATGACGGCCGCGTAGTACTCGTCGTAGTGCCACGCCGAGAGCCCGTCGCAGAACGTGCGCAACGGTTCGGCCAGCGCCTCGTACGCAGCACGCGTGTCGCACCACATCGTGTCGCCGCCGACGTCCGGCACCGTGATCGCCCGCAGCATCGATCCGGTCGGCGGGCGCGCCATGAACGTCACGTCGGTGTGCCAGAAGTTCGTGCGGTCCTTCAAGCTGTCGATCGGCTGGACCTCGGGGAGATCGGCCAGCGTCGGCTCCACCGGATGGCCGACGGACAGCTCGCCGAAGCGCTGCGCGAACGTCATCTGCTGTTCGTCGGTGCACTGCTGATCCGGGAAGAACACGACCAGCCACCGCAACCACAGCCGCCGGATCTCGGCGATGACGTCGTCGTCGAGCGCGTTGCGAACAGTCGACGCCGCGTATCTCGGCGCCGATCGTCGGCGTCAAGGGCCTGACATCGAGCGCCGTCGCGCGCGGCTCGTCGTGGCGGGTGACCATCGCCCGGGCATCGTAGCGGCGTTGCGATTACGTTCCTGTCCGATGAGTGAACCGTGGTCCGGCGATGCGTGCTCGCTCGTCGAGGAGTTCCGTGCCCGCCGGCGTTCGCCGCTCGAAGAGCTCGACGCCACGCTGGCCGCGATCGAACGCTCGGAGCTCAACTCCTTTTCGTTCGTCGACGCCGACGCCGCGCGCGCCGTCGCGGCCGAAGCCGACATCTCGCAACCGTTCGGCGGCGTCCCGCTCGGCATCAAGGAGCTGACCGACGTCGAAGGCTGGCCGAAGACCGAAGCGTCGGTCGTGCTGCGCGATCACGTTGCGTCGCGCGACTCGACCTCGGTGACCCGGTTGCGCACGGCGGGTGCCGTACCGGTCGGGCTCACGACCGCGAGCGAGTTCGGCGGCATCAGCCTCACGTACACGAAGCTCAACGGCGCGACCGCGAACCCGTGGGATCTCGAACGCTCCCCCGGTGGATCGTCGGGCGGTTCGGCCGCCGCGGTGGCGGGAGGCTTGGTGACCCTCGCCACCGGCGGCGACGGTGGCGGATCCATCCGCATCCCGGCCGCGTTCACCGGACTCCCCGGACTCAAGGCGACGTACGGCCGGATCCCGCGCGGCCCCGAACTGTTCATCGGTTCACTCACGGCCACGAGTGGATGCCTGTCGCGCTCGGTGCGCGACATCGCGCGCTGGTTCGACGTCGCCAACGGTTTCGACCCGCACGACCCGACCAGCCTGCCGCGCGTCGACGGTTGGGAAGCCGGACTCGGCACCCAGGACCTGCGCGGGATGCGCGTCGCGGTGTCGCGTGACCTCGGTTGTGCGCTCGTCGACGACGAAACTGCCGACCGGGCCGTCGAAGTTGCCGAATCACTGATCGCGCAGCTCGGACTGCATCGCGTCGACATGCCGGTGAAGATCCCCGAGCTCGGACTCGAATGGGCGCTCGCCGGTCTCGCCGAGATCCGTCACGATCTCGGTGACGCCTACCCCGAGTGCGCCGGTGATCTCACGCCGCAGATCGCGTTCGGGCTCGAGCTGGCGGAGCAGATGTACAACCTGAAGCGGCGCGTCACGATCGAAGCGATGCGCACGCACATGAACGAGACGATGGCCGAGCTCTTCGAACAGGTCGACTTCGTGATGGCACCGACCACCGTCGATGTTGCGTTCGGCAAGAAGGGACCGTTCCCCACCACGTTCAACGGCGTGGAGGCCGGCGCCGGGAACAACGGTGCGCTCACCATCCCGTCGAACATCTACGGCAACCCGGCCATCTCCGTACCCGCCGGCATCGGTCCGCGGGATGCCCGTCGGGTTGCAGGTGCTCGCGCCGCACCACCGCGAGCCCATGCTCCTCGATCTCGCGCTCGTCGCCGAACGCGAGCAGCCGTGGCCACTCGTCGCGCCCGGCGCACCGGTCTGAGCCGGTTTCGGCGCCAGAAGTCGCGCCTATACGACGGCTTCTGACGCAAAAACCTGGTCTTGGTCAGGGCTTCAGCACGACCTTGATCGCGCCGTCCTTCTTCGCTTGGAACATCTCGTAGGCGTCGGGCGCCTCCGCCAGCGGAAGACGATGCGTGGTGAGGTCCTGCACGCCGAGCGGGTCCTTGTCGTCGATCACCAGCGGCATGATCTCGTCGATCCAGCGCTTCACGTGCGCCTGACCCATGCGTACCTGCACACCCTTGTCGAACATCTGGAGCATCGGCAGCGGATCGAGCGCACCGCCGTAGACCCCGCTGATCGAGACCGTGCCACCTCGGCGCACGACGTCGATGGCTGCGTAGAGCGCCGACAGCCGGTCGATGCCTGCCTTCTGCATCAACGGCGCCGCGACCCGATCCGGGAGCAGACTCACCACCTTCTGCGCGGCGGTCGCGATCGGTGAGCCGTGCGCCTCCATCCCGACCGCGTCGATGACCGAGTTCGGGCCCCGACCGTCGGTCCGGTCGCGCAGCGCTGCGGCGAGGTCGTCGGGCTCGTCCGGGTCGATGACTTCGATGCCGTTGCGGCGCGCCATCTCGCGCCGTTCGGGCACGAGATCGATGCCGAACACCTCGACGCCGCGGTGGCGGCGCGATGCGCGCGGCCATCTGCCCGATCGGACCGAGTCCGAACACCGCAACCGAGCCGCCGTCGGGTACCGCTGCGTATTCGACGGCCTGCCATGCGGTGGGGAGCACGTCGGAGAGGAACAGGAACTGCTCGTCGGGCGGACCCTCCGGCACCTTGATCGGTCCGAACTGCGCCTGCGGAACCCGCAAGTACTCCGCCTGCCCGCCCGGAACCTGGCCGTACAGCTTCGTGTAACCGAACAGCGACGCGCCCGTGCCGTACTCGCGCACCTGGGTGGTCTCGCACTGCGCGAACAGTTGTTCGTTGCACATGTAGCAGTGGCCGCAGGAGATGTTGAACGGGATCACGACCCGATCTCCGGGCCGGATGTGGCTGACGTCGGCACCGACCTCTTCGACGATGCCCATCGGCTCGTGGCCGAGGATGTCGCCCTCGTCGATGAACGGCCCGAAGAGCTCGTAGAGATGCAGATCGGAGCCGCAGATGGCGGTCGACGTCACCCGCACGAGCGCGTCGGTCGGTTGTTCGATGCGAGGGTCGGGAACATCGTCGACGCGCACGTCGCGCCGTCCGTGCCAGGTCAGTGCTTTCATGGCGGCCTCCTTCTGGCGGAGTGTGGTCATGCCCGAAGGCGACCCGGGATACACCCTGCACGGACGGGTTGCGCGGGCTCGCTCTCGGGCAAGACTCACCATGGTGGAAGGGGTGAAGGGGTGGAAGCCGTCGACGCAGTCGTGATCGGGGCCGGGCCGAACGGCTTGGTCGCGGCGAATCTGCTCGCGACGCGCGGGTGGCGCGTGGTCGTGCTCGAGTCCGAGGCCACGCCGGGTGGCGCGGTCCGGTCGACCGAGCTCATCGAGCCCGGCTACGTCAACGACGTCTGCAGCGCGTTCTACCCGCTGGGAGCTGCATCGCCGATCCTCTCGAGCCTCGACCTCGAACGCGACGGCCTGCGGTGGCTGCACGCCCCGACCGTCGTCGCCCATCCCACGCTCGACGGAACCTGCGCGGTGCTGTCACGCGACCTCGATGTGACCGCCGCGAGCCTCGACGAGGGCCACGCCGGCGACGGCGACGCGTGGCGCGCGATGTACGACCGCTGGACCCGGGTGCAGGATGCGCTGCTCGCTGCGCTCTTCAGCGCCGTTCCCTCCGTTGCGCGCGACCGCCCGCATCGCGCGGAGCCTGTCACCCACGCGAATACACGGAGTTCGTGCGCTTCTCGCTGCTGCCGGTGCGCCGGCTCGGCGAGGAACACTTCCGACGGCGCACTCGCGCGCCGCTTGGTCGCCGGGAGCGCGCTCCACGCCGATCTCCCTCCCGAGGCGCCGCTGAGCGGCTTCTTCGGTTGGCTGCTGTGCTCGCTCGGGCAAGGCGTGGGGTTTCCGGTGCCCGAGGGTGGTGCGAGCGCGCTGACGACCGCGTTGGTCCGGCGGCTCGAGCGTCTGGGTGGACACGTGCACTGCAACATGCCCGTCACCGACGTGATCGTTCGGAGCAACCGCGCGATCGCCGTGCGTACCAGCGACGGCAACGAGGTCGAAGGGACGAGGGCCGTCATCGCCGATGTGTCGGCACCCGCGCTCTACCGGACGCTGCTGCAGGAACACGACCTCCCCGCCGGATTCCGCCGAAAACTGGATCGCTTCCAGTGGGACAACGCCACCGTCAAGATCGACTGGACCTTGGACGGACCCATACCGTGGTCGGTCGAAGCTGCGCGCACCGCGGGCACCGTGCACCTCGTCGAAAGTGTCGATGCGCTGACACGGACGAGCGCCGAGCTCGCCTGCGGGGAGATGCCGACGAAGCCGTTCCTGATCGTCGGGCAGCAGAGCATGACGGATCCGACGCGACAGCCCGCCGGCAAGGAGACCGCGTGGGCGTACACGCACGTTCCCCACCCAGAGCGTTCGGACGTTGCAACCGACGCGCACGCGATCGCGAAGCTGGTCGACCGGATGGAGACGACGATCGAGGAACACGCGCCCGGCTTCCGCGGCCTGGTGCGAGGCCGCCACGTGCTCACGCCGTGTTCCTTCGAAGCCGAGAATGCGAACCTGGTCGGGGGCGCGCTGGGCGGCGGCACCGCCCAGCTCCACCAACAACTGGTGTTCCGGCCGGTCTCGGGATTCGGCCGCTCGGAGACACCCGTCAAGGGACTGTTCCTCGCGTCCGCGTCGGCCCACCCGGGCGGCGGCGTACACGGCGGGCCCGGCGCCAACGCGGCGCGAGCGGCCCTGCTCCACGACCGACTCGGCCGTGTGCGCCGTTGGTTCTGACCGCCTGCAGTCCTGCCGGCACAACCTCGATATCGCAGGCGTGACCGGTTGACGCGCAGCGGCGCCGGGTAGCCGCTGTCTGTGTCCGCACGGGTTGTAGAACATGAGGCAACGACGGTGCTGGTGGTCGGTGCGTCGAGCGGCATCGGTCGGGCCTGTGCCCTCGCCTTTGCCGAGCGCGGGGCCTGCCTCGTGCTCGCGGCGCGCAACCGTCGACGACTCGCCGCCGTCGCCCGAAGCGTGCGAACGGTCGGGCGCAACCGCAGTGCACGTCGTGCCAACCGACGTCCTCCACGAGCTCTCGGTACGCAGGCTCATCGACGAGGCGGTGCAGCGCTGCGGACGCATCGATGTCGCCGTCTACTGCGCCGCCGTCATGGCGTACGGAACCATCGAGGACCTCCCTGCGGATGCCTTCGAACACGTGGTCGACACATCGGTGCAAGGCACTGCGAACGTTGCCCGTGCGGTGCTCCCGGTGATGCGTGCCCACGGTCACGGGACGCTGATCGTGGTCACGTCGTTGCTCGCCTCCATTCCCGTGCCGCAGATGGGCGCGTACGTGGTCGGGAAGTGGGCACAGCTCGGGCTGGCGCGCGTCTTACAGCTCGAGACCCGTGACGCGCCGAACGTGAACGTGTGCATCGTGGCGCCGGGCGCGGTCGACACGCCGATCTACGAGCGGGCGGCGAACTTCATCGGCCGCCGCGCCGGCCCACCGCCACCCGTCGACCCACCGGAGAAGGTCGCTCGCGCGGTCGTGCGGTGCGCCGACCGGCCCCGGAGTCGCCTCTCGGTGGGATGGGCGAACGGGTTCATCATCCTCGGGTTCCGGGTAGTACCGCGTCTGTTCGACCGCCTGGTGTCGCCGCTGTTCCAACGCTTCTCGTTGTCGGACCGACGAACGGCGCCGACCTACGGGAACGTCTTCGATGCCGAGTACGAGCCCGACGAAGATGATGTTTCGCTCCCTCCGACCCGGGAGAACGTGCTCTCGTGACCACGAACCACATCGACATCGACGTTCCGCCGAGCGCGGTGTTCGCCGTGTTGATGGACGCCTACGCCTATCCCGAGTGGGTGGTCGGCACGAAGCGGGTTCGGGGTACCGATCCGAACTGGCCCGCGGTCGGCGCCCGCTTCCACCACGCCGTCGGCGCGCCGGGGGTCGAGCTGAAGGATTCGTCGAAGCTGCTCGAGATCGAAGATGACCGCAAGGTGGTGCTCGAAGTGCGGTTCCGGCCGGCGGGCGTGGCGATCGTGCGCATCGAGCTCGAGCCGGGGGCCGGCGGGCAACGGACGCACGTGACGATGAACGAGGTGCCGAAGAGCGGGCCGGCGCGAACGTGGTGGTCGAAGCCGCTCGAGCTCCTCATCGCGGGGCGTAACGCGTGGTCACTTCGTCGGCTCGCACATCTGTGCGAACACCGGGCGCACGACGACGACACCGACGCGTCGACGAAAACCTCGACTTCTGAACGAGGGATCGGTGAAACCGAGCATCTCGGTACGATCGGCAACAACTACGGCGAGCAATCATGACTCGCGATCGGAGAGGACCGACACATGAGTGACGACACACGCGACAGCGGACCCGAAGCAGGGGTCAAGGGAATCGTCGAAGAGGTGAAGGGCAAGGTCAAGGAAGCCGCAGGCGCGCTCACGGGCGACAAGGACCTCAAGAAGGAAGGCGCGGCGCAGCAGGACAAGGCCGACTCCCAGCGCGAGGTCGCGCAGAAGGAAGCCGAAGCGGAGAAGGCACGCGCCGAAGCCGCAGCGCACGAAGCGGAGCAGCGCAGTCATCAGGACTAGCACCGCGTGAAGGTGGCGGTGACGGGCGCGTCGGGATTCGTCGGTACCGCGCTCACCCAAGCGCTCTGCGCCGCCGGCCACGAGGTCACCGCGCTCACCCGACATCCCGCGCGGTACCGCGGCGCCGGCACCCCGGCCGGCGCCGACGTGCAGGACGGCGATGCGCTGCGGCGCGTACTGCCCGGCCACGAAGCCGCGTACTTCCTCGTGCATTCGCTCGCCGGTACCGACTTCGTCGCCAAGGATCGCGCCGCCGCCCGAACCTTTGCCGACGGCAGCCACCGAGGCCGGCGTCGGCCAGGTCGTGTACCTCGGCGGGCTCGGCGACGAGAGCGACGACCTCTCCGATCACCTCCGCAGCCGGCGCGAGGTCGAGTCGATCCTGATGGGAGAGGCGCCGACCACCGCATTGCGAGCCGGGATCGTCGTCGGCGACGGCGGCATCAGCTGGGAGATGCTGCGACAGCTGGTCGAGCGTTTGCCGGTGATGATCACGCCTCGCTGGGTGGAGACGCGCAGCCAACCGATCGCGCTCGACGACGTGGTCGTCTACCTCACCGGCGTGCTGGGCCGGGCGGAGGCGATCGGCCGGTCCTACGAGATCGGCGGGCCCGAGGTGATGACGTACCGGGACCTGATGTCGACGGTGGCCCGGATCCTGCATCGCCGGCTCTTCGTGTTGCCGGTTCCGCTGCTCTCACCGCGCCTGTCGTCGCAATGGCTCCGGCTCGTCACCGACGTCGATCTCACCACTGCGCGCGCCTTGGTGGATTCGATGACCAACGAGGTCGTCGTGCACGATCGCAGCATCGACGCGCTGGTGCGGCACGAACCGATGCGGTTCGAGGCGGCCGCGACGCGCGCGCTCACGCGTCGCCGCGAGCGGCTCGCGGCGGCCGAAGCCGGCACTCGTACGTCAGCGATGATCCAACCGTCAACGGCACAGAGCCGCAGCGGCCCCCGCCATGCCGAACTGCTTCGCCGGCGTCGAGTCAGTGGCGCCACCCTGATCGTGGGGACGCTGCTCCTCTGCGCCACGCTGCGGGTTCCCCACGGGTCGACGTGGTTCACCGTGCTCGGCTTCTTGGTCGCGGCGACGTGGATCGGCGGCGCTTTTCTCTCCGGTCCGATCCGGGTCCGACCTGCGGCTCCGCTCGCCATCGGCCGTGTGGTGGGAACGGCCGCCGCGGTCGGCGATCCTGGCCTACATCGTGTTCGTCGTCGCCTATCTCGTGGCCGAACGGCTACCCGTTCTGTCGGGTGCGCTCGACAGCGTCCTCGACAAGGCCGACGCGGAATCGACCGCGCTCGTGCTCGTGATCGCGCTGGTGAACGGCGTCGGAGAGGAACTCTTCTTCCGCGGTGCGCTGTTCGCTGCTGTCCGGCCGCGTGCAGCCGTCGCGAGCACGACCCTCGTCTACGTATTGGTGACCGCGTTCACCCTCAACGTCGCGCTCGTGGTCGCGGCGATCGTCATGGGCACGATCTTCGCGTTCCAGCGCCGCGCCACCCGCAGCGTCCTCGCACCGGTGGTCACCCACCTGACTTGGTCGACGCTGATGCTCCTCGCCCTTCCCCGCTGAACCGCAGGTTTCGGCGACAATCGGCGACCGTATAGCGCGTGTTCTGTCGCCAAAACATGGGGGTTACGGGCGCGCGGCCATCACGCGTGTCCAGAGCTCGTTGTCGAACGAGGAGATCGTCTCGAGGCTCCGGGTGCCGGCCCGTTCGCCCTGGCGCACGAGTACGAGCCCGGTCTCGCGACTCACGTAGATCTTCTGGTCGTCCTTGCCCAGCGCGGCGACGGTGTCGGGCGGTGCATCGGGCACGAGCGCACCGTCCTGCAAGGCACCGGCGGCACCGACCCGGTACGCCGACTGGCCGTTCAGCCACCACAGGTAGCCGTAGCTCGGGTTGGCATCGGACGAAGGGACGAGCGCGCGTTCGAGGTACAGCGGGTCGACGACGAGTGCGTCTCCCCACTTCCCGTCGCGCTGCACGAGCAGGCCGAACCGCGCCATGTCGCGCGCGTTCATCACGAGACCCCACAGCCGGTTGCCCTTCGGGTCGACCGCGGTGCCGCCGGTGCCGGGGCGCTCGTACCAGGCCGCGGAGGTGACGCCGATCGGATCCCACAACCATTCCCGGGACAACGGATCGATCGCGGTTCCCGTGACGCGCTCGAGCACCGGCTGGAGCTGGTGGTAGGCGTTGTTGTTGTACGACCACGCCTCGCCCGGTTGCGCGACCGCACGGAGCTCCGCATCGAGCCCGCTCGTCATCGTGAGCAGGTGCCGGATCGTGATCTGCGCCTCGGCCGAAGCGTCGGCGTTCGACCAACCGCTCCCGAGGTACGACGTGACGGGTCCGTCGAGGCTCACCAGTTCCTGCGCCTCGGCCTGACCGACGAGCACTGACACCACGCTCTTCTGACACGACGCGATCTCGCGACGGAAGTCGGGCGCGACGCCGTAGTACCGCTCCGCGAGGATGCGGCCGTCGAGGAGCAGGACGACCGACTTCGACGTCTGCTCGCCCGCGAACACGAGCATCGCTTCGAGTCGCGCCGGATCCCAGCCCGCAGCCGTGGGATCGATCGTCTCCCACGTGCCTCCCGGGAAATACGGCGGGGGCGGCGGCGCGGTCGTGGCGTCGTGGTGGTCGATCCGCTCTCCCGGTTGCGACGGCTTGGTCGAACAGCCCGGCCACGAAGAGCCCGGCGGTCGCCGCCGCACCGAGCAGCAGCGTCCGCCGCGAGATCGTCATGCCGACATTGTGCGAACCCGTCCTGTGCGTGCGCTGTGCGCCGACACCAGGTTCTTGCGACAGTTCCCGCGCCTATAGCGGCGCCGCTTGTCGCCGAAACCGGTGGTCAGACCCGGTCGAGCTCCAGCATCTTGATCGCGTTGCCGCGCAACACCTTGTACGCGACGGTCTCGTCGAAGCCGGCGAGCATCTTCTCGACGTACTCCTTCGAGTTGGGCCACGTCGTGTCGGTGTGCGGGTAGTCGGTCTCGAAGCAGATGTTGTCCTCGCCGACCTCGGGCAGCGACTGCAGGCCGTGGTGGTCGGCGGTGAAGCACCCGAAGATGCGGCCGTAGTAGTAGGTCGAGGGCGGCTCGGGGATGACGTCCTTCGAGTGCTGCCAGCTGTCGTGCTGCTCCCAGACCGTGTCGGCTCGCTCCAGCGCGTACGGGATCCAGCCGATCTGGCCTTCGGAGTACGCGAGCTTCAACTTCGGGAACTGGATGAGCTTGCCCGAGAACAACCAGTCGGCGAGCGACGACATCGAGTTGTTGAACGCGAGCGTGCCGCCCACACCACCGGGCGCGTCGGGCGAGGCCGAGGGATTGGTCGACGACGACCCGATGTGCATGCACAGGGTCACACCGGTGTCGTTGCACACCTGGAACACCGGATCCCATTCGCCGCTGTGGATCGTCGGCAGCTTCAAGTGGTGGGGCAGCTCGCTGAAGCAGAACGCCCGCACGCCCCGTTCGGCGTTGCGACGGATCTCTTCGGTCGCGAGCTGCACGTCCCACAACGGCATGATGCAGAGCGGGATGTTGTAGCCGCCCGACGGTGCGCACCACTCCTCGACCATCCAGTCGTTGTACGCCTTGACGCACGCGAGGCCGAGCTCCCTGTCGTCGGCTTCGTAGAACGTCTGGCCGCAGAAGCGCGGGAACGTCGGGAACGGCAACGATCCGTCCGACCAGTTGAGCTCCATGTCGGCGATGCGCGCGTCGCGCTCGTAGCAACCGGGACGCATCTCGTCGTACGTGACGGCTTCCATCACCATCTTCGTGCGGTCGAACCGCGACACGTCGCCGTCCGGCGTGGCCTCCAGCGGGATCGCGACGAACCGCTTGTGCACGTAGATCAGGCGGTCCTCGAAGTACCAGGCGTCGCCCCATTGCCCGTTCGGGTCCTCGGGGTTCACGTACTTCGCGCCGGGCGTCTTCTCGAACTGCCCCCAGCGCTTGCGCTCGATGCGCGGGCCCTTCTCGCGGTACTTCTTCGGGAGCCACGTCTGCCACACGTGGGCGCGGCTCGACGACGTGGTCGTCGACGCTGATGATCTTCGGCATCTCCATGCAGCGAGACTACCTGACGTCAATGTCAGGTAGACCGGGAGCTGCAGGCGTTCCGAATCTAGGATGAGCACCGATGACGACGACCGATCGAGGCACGACCGAGCGGGCCACGTTCGCCCGGATGCAGGACAGCACCGCGGCCGACTACGACATCATCACCGCGCGGCGCATCGAGTTCCTCGCCGGCTACACCGACCGCGTGCTCGACGCGCTCCGCCTCCTCGACGAGGGCACCGAGGGCTACGCGGTCTCGCGGTTGGAGCACTCGCTGCAGTCCGCGACCCGCGCATCGAAGGACGGACGCGACGACGACTACGTGGCGATGTGCCTGCTCCACGACATCGGCGACACCCTCGCGCCGCGCAACCACGGCGAGCTCGCGGCTTCCATCCTCAAGCCGTTCGTGCCGCAACGGATCACCTGGATCGCGGCCCACCACCCGGTGTTCCAGCTCGCGTACTACGGCCACCAGGTCGGTGCCGATCCCGAATCCCGGGCGCGCGTACGCCGGCCACGAGTGGTACGACGACACCGTCGAGTTCTGCGAGCTGTACGACGAGAACTGCTTCGACGTGCGCTACCGATCGCTCCCGCTCGACGAGTTCGCGCCGCTGCTGCGCGCCACGCTCGAACGCACCCCGCGCTGGGACTCGCCCGACCTCTGAGCGCGACGTCGCCCAAAGCCGAGCTGTGACCTGACTCGTGTCCGGTATCGCGATCATCACCGAAGCTTGCATCGACGTGAAGGATCGTGCGTGCGTCGATGTCTGTCCGGTGCAATGCATCTACGAGTTCGATCCCGAGAACAACGTGCTGTTCTCGGAGGTCGAGGCCGGCAACGGAGATGATCGAAAACAGTCATACGCCGAATCCGGACTCGATCGCGATCTTCGGCGACAGCATCTTGTACGTGAACACTGAGGAGTGCACGTCGTGCACCGCGTGCTACCAGCCCGACGTGTGTCCCGTCGGCGCGATCTACTCCGAAGAGTTGGTGCCCGACGGATCTTCGAAGACGAAGTACAACGCTGAAGATCAGAACAAGGGCCACGACCACACGTTCTTCATCCAGCTCAGCCGCGACGTCTTCGCCGACTAGATGTCGTTGACGTCGGTCGACCTCGTGGAAGAGCTTCGAGCTGCGCTCGACGAGCTCGAACCGCTCCTTGCCGTCGCTCGGTGTGTCAACCCAGGCGGTCGCACGCCCTGACGAGAAGTTGCGATCCACGCGCTGCAGCCGTGGCGCGTGCACGCTCCAGCAGCTCGGTCACCCTCTCGGCATCCCGACCGTCGTCGAACAGGATGCGGGCGAGCTCGATCTCGCTCTCGGCCCGGAACAGCGGCGCGCCGAGGACCTCGTGCGCGGTGATCGCCTTTTGCATGCAGGACTCGGCCGTGTCGACCTTTCCCATCGTCGCGGCGAGGATGCCGAGGAAGTGCCAGCCCGACGGCTTGGCGATCGTCGTGTTCGCGAAGGAATCGGCGATCGGGCGCAGCGCGTCGTACAAGCCCACGGCGGTCGTGGCGTCGCGATCGCGCGAGGCGAGGAACGACAAGTTGTACAGCGATGGCGCAACGAGCATGTCGCGTCGCAACGGCAGGAACTCCCCGGCCACGGCGTTGCGGTAGATCGCGAGCGCGGCATCGACGTCTCCGGCCTCGTACAGGTAGCGCGTGATCGCGAAGCCGAAGTCCCAGTTGGGTTGGCCCGCGAACGGCTTCAGCTGGGCGAGGTGCTCGTCGAGGCGACCCTGCCAGCGCCTGATCTCGAGGAGCTGCTCGGTGTGGAAGAGGAACGCTTCGCTCCCCTGCCCCGCCCGGCGACCGAGCTCCAACGCTTCGGTGGCAAAGAACTCGGCATCGTCGAGCGCACCGCGGAACACCGCTTGCGCGGTCTGCATCAGGCGCGCCCTCCACAGCAGACGCGGTTGACGCAGCCGGTCGGCCACGCGTGCGGCCACCTCGACCATGTCGTTGGCGGCGTCGGCGTCTCCGGCCTCGAGGGCCGTGCCACCCCGGTGGAACGCGGCGTCGAAACGGACCAGGTCGTCCTGCACCTCCTCGGCCAGACCGAGGAGCTCGTAGCAGTTGGCCGTGCGCTCATGGAGCGTGTCGGGCGCAAGGATCGTCATGTTGCGCAACCCGAGCACGCACGCCAGTGCGCTCGGATCCGCGACACGGCGCGCCATCGCGAGCGCTTCGTCGCTCAGCGCGAAGCGGCGATCGCCGTCCTCCGCCCACACCAGCTCGGAGGCGAGCGCAGCGAGCAGTGACGCCTTGATGCCGCTGTCGTCCTCGCCGTCGAAGAGCGCGAGCGTCGCTTCGAGCGCCTCGACTGCTTCGACATCGGTCTCACCGGTGCGCGAGAAGAAGCCGCGATTGAGCGACAGCATCGCCTCGGCGGCACTCGTCGCGTCACTCGCTGCGGCGGCGATGCGGTACGCATTGAACAACGAGTCGCGCGAACGCTTGTCGCCCGCGCACACCTGGGCTCTTCCGAGTGACAGCAACAGCTCGTAGCGAACGTCGTCCGAGACGCCGACGTCATCGGCAACGTCGAGGGCACGCTCGTACCAGGCGACTGCTTCTTCGTGTGCGAGCTGCTGCGACGCGACGTCGGCGGCGAGCCGGCAGTACTCGATCGCCCGCTCCACTTCACCGAGCGGTGCCGCCTGCGAGAAGTGGTACGCGAGCAACGCGACAGTGCGGTCGTCGGCTGCCCGCCCGAGCTGTTCGAGACCGTGACCGGCCAACTTGTGCAGCCGCATGCGTACGCTCGTCGGAACGGTCTCGAGCAACGCGTTGCGCACGACACCGTGCGGGAAGCGGTAACGAAGCGGCGTGCCGGGTAGCTCGACGAGATAACGCGCGCTCACGGCGGCGGCGAGGGTTTCGAGGAGTCGGTCGTCGTCGGGTTCGCCGGCAACCGTGCGCAGGAGCGTGAACTCGAACTCGGTCCCGGTGACCGCGGCTTTCTGCAAGAGCTCGACCGTTGCGGGATCGATCCTGGCCAAACGGTCCACCACGAGCTCCATCACGCGTGCGGGTGGGCGCATGGGTTGATGTGGCGCACGTAACCGGCGCAGGTCGTCGGATCCGAGCTGCTCGGCGAGCGATGTCACGAACAGCGGATTGCCACCGGACTCCTCGTAGATCTCCCGAGCGAGCTCCCGGAGCGGATACTCGACCGTGGACGAGCGGCTCGACTCGCTGATCATCGCGACGACATCGACCGACTCGATACCGCCGAGCTCCACCCGGCTCACCGAGTCGCGTGTGACGTCGACGCGACCGAGCACGCGTGCAAGATCGCGTTCCGGGATGTCGTCGCGACACGTCGCGATCAAGACGCCGGGAAACCTCGGGGCAGCCGCGAGGAGATGCTGGACGACTGCGAGCGTGGGCTGCGACGCCCATTGCAGGTCGTCGAGCACGAGGAGCACCGGTCCGCTGTCGGCGACGAACGTGAGCCAGCCGAGCACCGCGTCGTAGAGCGGGAACGGGTCGATGTTGTCGGCCTGGTTGCTCGGTTCCGAGGCGTGCGCGCTCACCAACTCGGGCACGAGGCGCGACAGCTCACCGCCGTGCCGCGCGCGCACCATGCCGACGTCGGCGGACGACGCATGCGCGAGGTAGTGGCGCAGCCACTCGGCAACGGGCTGGTACGGGTATCCGGCTACTTCGTCGCACCGACCGTGCAGGATCGTGTGGCCGTCGCCGTCGACGACGCGCGCGAACTCGGCTGTGAGCCGCGACTTCCCGGCGCCGGCCTCACCGGTCACGACCGCAGCGCGAAATCCGCTCGCGTCGCACGCGTCCTTCCACACCGATGCCAGCACGTCCAGCTCGTGGGCGCGCCCGACGAACGCGAACTCGCGGTTACCGACCAGCGAGTCGGGTATCGGAACCGCCGAGGCTGAGCCCACCGGCCACGGCACCTCGTAGATCGGCACCGGCCCCGGCAAGCCTTTCGGCTCGAAGACGCCGGCCGGCCGGAACGTTGCCGCGCTGCGGGCGACGGCCAGGTCGTGGACGAGCTGCGAGACGAGGATCTGTCCACCCTTGGCGCGCGCACACAGCCGCGCCGCTTCGGTCGGTGGCAGCCCGCGCACGTCGCCCGCTTCCACGACGACCTCGCCCGCGCTCACGCCGATGCGAACCTCGAGCGACGCGAGCTTCGTCGGGCTCTCCCGCGCGATGCGGGTCTGCATCGACGCCGCGGCGGCGACCGCGTCGGTGGCGGTGGTGAAGACGGCCATCACGCCGTCACCGAGACGCTTGACGATCGTCCCCTGATAGTCGGTGACCGCTTTGGAGAGGACGCCTTCGTGCCAGCGTTCGATCTCGTCGGCGCGGTGGTCACCGAGCTGGGTCCGCAACGACGCGGATCCGACGAGATCCGTGATGAGCACCGCCACGGTCGCGAGACCGAGCGTGAGCCGCGAGGCGGATCGGATCGCATGCAGCGAGTCGCCGTACCCGCTCGCCCGTCCCGCGCGCCGCGTCCGCGTCCGCGTCGAGGGATGCCTGAGCGCGCGTCGAGACCCCGGCGCGCAGGGTCGCGTCGTGGTCGAGCATGCGACGCTCGAGCTCGACGAGGTCGGGGCTCGGTTCGATGCCCAGCTCATGTGCGAGGTCGTGGCGGAGCTGCTGGTACGCGCGCAGCGCCTCCGCCTGCCGGCCGGAGCGATATGCGGCGAGCATCCGCTGTCCGCACAGCCGCTCGTCGAGCGGGTACTCCTCGGTCAGCGAATCGAGCTCGCTCAACGCTTCGAGATGCTCACCCCGATCGAGCCGCGTCTCCGCGCGCAGCGAGAGCGCGTCGAGGTGACGCCGCTCGAGGCGCGCCCGCTCGGTGTCCGCCCATGGCCACGAGAACTCCTCGAGCGCGGGACCACGCCACAGTGCCAGCGCGCCGTCGAGCAGCCGGAGACGCGTCCCCGCGTCGGGCTCGGCGGACGCGGCCCGCAACATCGACTCGAAGCGCGCGGCGTCGAGGGCGTCGTCGGGGATGTCGAACACGTAGCCGGACGGGTGGGTGACGAGCCCCCCGCCGACCAGGGGCAACAGCTTGCGGAGCTGCGACAGGTAGGTCTGGATCGTGCCGGGCGCCCCGCTGCTCGAATCGCCTTCCGCCAGCGCTTCGACGAGCCGGTCGGAGGCGACCACCTGGCCGCGCTGCACGAGGAGGAAAGCGAGCAGGCCACGCCGCTTGGTGCCGCGGAGGATCACCGGCCCATCGGGACCGATGACCTCGAGAGGACCGAGAATCCGAAACTCCACGCGATGCTTTCGTCTGCCGGAAGGACACGATCGGGAGCTGTGGGAAGGGCGACCGCATCGTAGACCGCGATCACCGCGAGGGCGCGCGTCGCGCGCTCAGCGCGCCGCGTACGCGGTTCCGAGCGTGCGGCGACGACGCGTGACGGCAACCGGGTGACGCACGACCCGTTGCGCGCGTTGCGCAACCGGTTCGATGTTCCACGCTCGGCGTATTGGTTCGTATCGCCACGGGTGCACGGTGGTCGAGTCGGCCGCCGCATCGGCGATCCACTTGCTGTAGAGCGACCGCGTCACCTTGGCGAAGAGCCACCCGGACAGGTCGTAATAACGCCGGTGGAACAGCACGCGATTGATCAGCGGCAGCGGCCGCAACAGGAAGCGCGTCCAATCCGCGGCCGGGATCCCGAGAAATGCGCTGTACTCCGACCCGATCAAGAGGCGCGTGCACGCGCACGGAAGTCCGCGCAAACCGAAGCGCATTGCTCCGGACTCCTCGGCAAGCAACGCGTCCATGAGCAGCCGGCCGCTCTCGGCCGGTGCGGCGTGACGACGCGCGATCGCGTCGCGGAGTGCGACCAGCTCCGCCCACCGCAATGGTGCGTCGGCTCCATCGGCGCGCGACGAGAGCAGGCCAGGCTCGATGCCGAGTAGGAACCCTGCGGTCAACCAGAGGCGCACGTACGCATCGCGCTCGACGCTCGTCGACCGACACGCCGAACCGCTCGAGCGACTCGATCACCGCAACGGTGAACACCGTGAGCGTGCCGAGGAGATCCTCCTGGTTGATCGGCTCGCCCCGCACCGCCACGTCGAACTGGCCGTCGTGGTGCAGCATGTGCCGGACCGCGGCGTGGAACAGCCGTACGCCGTGTGCCGCTCGGTACGCATAGGTGTCGGCGCCGAACGGTCGCGCGTCACGTTCGTCGTTCGCACCCATGACGTCGAGCAGCATCTCGCCGGTCTGGGCGAGCCGCCGGCGGGTGTTCGAGACCAGCTCGGCCGTGAGCGCGAGCACGACCGAGCCGTCGACGGCCGTGTAACTGAGCGGCAGCGACGCACAGAACAGCGAGCTCGCGATGTGGACGCCGAACGTTCGGAAGAACCGTTGGCCTTCGCGCAGCAGCTCGGGCTCGGCCCACTCCGGCAGCGGGACCGGGTCCTGGAAGTACGACCGCACCGAAGGGATCTGCTCGGACTCGGGCAGCGTCCGATGCTCGGCGATGAGTCGTTGCACGAGGTATTGCGGATCGACGATGCCGCGCGACAGCACGAAGTCGGAGACGATCGCGTCGGCGACCGGATCGGCACGGCGACGCGCGTCGGCGAGCTCGGCGTCGGTGAGTGGGGATCCGATCATCAGACCGGGGGCGGTGCAGCGTTCACGACCCTGAGCTCGTCGGCCGTCAGTGGATCGACCTCGTACAGCACTTCGCGGTCCTGCCGCGCGCGGAACACGTTGACGATGCAGTTCATGCGGTCGCCGAGCCGGGTCCAGTTGCGGGCGCGCGCCGCGCGGTAGCGCCCGTTGGCGCGGTCGTGCCGGCGCCATTCGTCGACGAGCTCGGCGTTCGCGAGCTCGTGCATTCGACGTCCATAGAGTCCTTCACCCACGTCGGGCTTCGGCAGGCCGAGCCCGACCCGCACGTACTCGCTGTGCAGCACGAGCGGACGACCGGCAGGCAGGACGATCGCCATCCTCCAGCGTGTGACGATGCGCCCGTACGTGTCGTCGATCCACGTTCGGAATCGGCCCTTGTCCTGGAGCGCCCACGGTTTGGCGTCTCGCACGGTGAGCAGTTCGGGATCGTCGGGGTCGTCGTTGAGCAGTCGGCTCGGGAAGAGGCTCAGCGCGGAGCGCACGATGGGGTCGACACGCCGCTGCTCGTAGTCGGCGAGCAGGATGTTGCCGAGCAGCACGAGCTCGCCCCGGCGCCGCACGTCCGGCTCGTAGCGCGCGTGGTAGTAGGCCTCGAACCCACGGCGCATGAGCTCGACGTCGGCCGCGGGGAACACTTCGGTTGCGCGGCGCCGGCATGATCGACGCTCGGTATCTGCGCCATCGCTCGTCGTCCCGCTCCGTGCGATCGTCGAACTCGGCGACGAACCGCGCGAACTCGCCCGCGATCTCGGCGAAGATCTCGCGGTTGCCCCGCGCGAGGAGCCGGGGCGCAGCCCGCTTGCGGAAGCGGCTCGATGAGGCGATTGAACTGCGCTGCCGGCTTCCGCACGATCCGGCGGAGCCACGAGCGGGAGCCGGCTGATCCGGTAGTCGGTCAGTGGATCGATGTCGCCGCGGATGTAGTAGCCGATGGTGCGCGACGACCACGTCGAGAACGTGCACCAGCTCGCGTGCGGACCGATGAGCGCACGCAGCGCGGTCGAGAGCTCGGAGTACGTGAGCGTGATGAGGTAGTTCCGACGGGCGTCGTCGACGATCGAATAGACCGCCTCGATCCGGTCGCCGGTCACTGCACCGTTTCCGGTTGGCATCGCCGATGACCCAACGCTCACCGGCGGCACGCTATCTCTCTCCTCGTTTACGCCCTCTCCGTTCAGGCCCTCTCCTCGTTCAGGTGGCCGGTGCGGGATCGGGTGTCTCGTCCTCGACCCGGGCCACCGCGGGGCTGCGGTTCATCCCCCAGAGCGCGGCAACGACGACGATCGATGCAACGATCTCGACCGCACCGAGCGACTCTCCGAAGCAGACCCACGCGCCGCAGCGCGACGAGCGGCGGCTCCGCGAGCAGCAACGGTGCCGACACCGACGCGGGGACGTAACGATGCGCCCAGACGAGGAGCACGTGCGCGCTCGTGCCGACAACCATCGTCGCCGCCGCCCACCAGTATGCGTCGCCCGTCATCCGCAGCGTGCCCGAGCTCGACCGCGGCGACGGGCGTCATCAACAGTGCGGCGGCGGTGAGGACTCCGAGCATGAACGCGAACGGGTCGACCGCGTAGCGGGAGCGGAGCACCCGGCCGTAGAGGTACCAGCCCGCGTTGAGGAACAGGCTGACCACGGCGACGATCTCGCCTGCGAGGCTCCACGACCCGCTGCCCGACGACGCCGACGCGACGACGACGGTCCCGCCGACCGCGAGCGCGCCGAAGAAGACGAGCCGGCGGTCGACCCGCTCGCCGAGGAACAGCACCGCCACCGCGACGATCAGGACCGGCTGGAGCGCTCCGATCAGCGCCACGTCCAGGAGTCGGGTCTTGTCGATCGCCACGAACGCGCTCCCGGCCGCCGACGCGAAGAACGCCCCCGCGCCGAGCACGAGCAGCGCCCACCGGACGCGCGACACCTCCGGCGGACGCAGCATCACCGGGTGCGAACGCCGTCGGACCGCGACGATCACCGCGAGCGGCGGGAGCGCGAACCAGAGCCGCCAGGTCGTGAACACGAGCGGGTCGGCGTGCCCGGCCCGGACGAAGAGCGCGGCTGGCCGACCAGAACAGGATGGCGATCCACACCGCGCCGAGCGCCCGGCGCTGGAGCGCGTGAACGCCTCCGGGCACCGCGACATCGACCATGAGCGCGCGCGTCAGCGACGCTTGCGCTTGCCCTTGCGGAAGAATCCCTTGCGCGACCGCCGCGCCTGCTCCTCGCGCAGTTCGGCGCCGGCCGTGTTCACGATGTTCTCGGCCTCGTCGAGCAGACGGGCGGCGTCATCGCCGAGCTCGGACGGCGGGGGCGCGGCCGGCTTCTGCCCGTCGGTCAGCGACCCGTACTGCCAGCCCGCGTCGATCATCCGGCGCTCGTACCCGACGCAGTCGGCCGGGCACTGCCACGGTGCCTCGGGCGCGAGGTCGATGCGGCACTTCCGCACGACGTCGCCGGACTGGTAGGTGCGGCTCTCGTAGTGCTTGCAGTCGGTGCGCATTCCCACGCCGCCATTGTCGCGGATCGGCGAGCCGTCGCGGGATCGACTTCCCCGGCACTCCGCCGGAGTTTCCCGGGCGTGTCCGGGCGACGGGCCTACTCCACGGTCTCGAGCGTGATGATCCCTTCGGGACCGGTCAGTGTCAGGGTCTCGTCGGCGAACGTCGCTCTCCGGGCCGGCGGTGAGGAGCCCGAGCAGCCAATCGTCCTGGGCCTCCAACTCCGGTCGAGCAGCCCATCAGTGTCGATTGGACCTCACCGTCGACGACGAAGACGCCGTCCTCGATCGCGAACTGGCCGTTCATCGTGTTGCAGCCGGCGTTGGCGGAGAACTGCTGCGGGTTGGGGAAACCGATCGTCACCTCGGTGCCCTCGACGAGCTCGTGGCCGGTCACCTCGGTGGAGGCGAACTGCCGGTCGGAGAGGTCTTGCGCAGTCGCCGACGGATCGCCCGGCGTCGAAGCCGTGGTTGCACTGCTGTCGTCGTCGTCACCACCGCACGCGCTGAAGACGGCGAGGCCCGCGATGCAGCAGGGCGATGCACGGATGACAGGGAAGACGCGACGCACGGGTACGAACGTAGCCCCGAACTCGGTCGGAGTGGACGCGCGCCTCCGGTAGCCTCGATGCGCCCCTGGCCCGAGGAGCACCCGATCGACTCGCACTACCGCCCCCTCGACGTCGAGCCGCGCGTCCTCCAGTTCTGGGACGACACGGCCGCCTTCGCGCGCCTGCGCGAGCTGCGGGACGGCGCCCCCGAGTTCCGGTTCCTCGACGGGCCGATCACGGCGAACAACCCGATGGGCGTGCACCACGCGTGGGGCCGCACGCTGAAGGACGCCGTCATCCGCTTCCACGCGATGCAGGGCCAGAGCTGCCGCTACCAGAACGGCTTCGACTGTCAGGGTCTGTGGGTCGAGGTCGAGGTCGAGCGGGCGCTCGGGTTCAAGGGAAAGCCCGACATCGAGGCGTTCGGTCTCGCGAACTTCTCGCGGGCCTGCCGGGAACGGGTCGACGAGTTCGCCGGAGTCATCGCCGAGCAGTCGACCCGGCTCGGCCAGTGGATGGACTGGGACAACTCCTACTTCACCTACACCGACGACAACATCGAAGCCATCTGGCTGTTCCTCCAGAAGTGCTTCGAGCGTTCGTACCTGTACGAGGGCCATGTGCCGCTGCCGTGGTGCACCCGCTGCGGCACCAGCCTGTCGCAGCACGAGATGCTCGGCTCGTACGTCGACACCGAGGACCTGTCGCTGTACGTCAGCCGCGAACCTGCTGGACGGGAGCGGCCGCGCGTTGGTGCTGTGGACCACGACGCCGTGGACGCTGCCCGCGAACGTCGCCGCAGCGGTGCAACCCGCGCTCACCTACGAAGAGATCGAATGGGAAGGCCGCCGCCTCGTGTTGAGCGCGGGCGCGCGGCGTCGCCTCGGACTCGCCGACGACGACCGTGCAACGTGAGCTCCGAGGCGCCGAGCTCATCGGGCTCGAGTTCGAGACGTTCTTCCCCGATCTCCCGGCGCAGGCCGGCATCGCGCACGTCGTGATCCCGTGGGAGGAGATCGACGCGGAAGAGGGATCGGGCATCGTCCACATCGCACCCGGATGCGGGCCCGAGGACTACGAGCTCAGCCAAGGAGCTCGGTCTCGGCGTGATCGCACCCCTCGACTCGACGGGCGACTACGTCGACGGCTTCGACTGGCTCACCGGCCGCAACGCGGCGACCGTCGCCGACGACATCACCGCGCGCCTCCGCGACGCGGGCGCGCGTGGTGAAGGACGAGCTGTACGCGCACAGCGTCCCCGTGTGCTGGCGCTGCAAGAGCCACGTGCTGTTCCGGCTGGTGGACGAGTGGTTCATCAGCGTCGCAGAAGTGCGCGAGCCGATGCTCGCGGCCGCGCGCACGGTCGAGCTGGGAACCGTCGCACATCGGCAGCCGGATGGACGACTGGCTGCACAACATGGGCGACTGGTGCATCTCGCGGAAGCGGTACTGGGGCCTGCCGCTCCCCTTCTACCGTTGCGAGGAGTGCAACGAGCTCACGGTCGTCGGGTTCGCGCGCCGAGCTGCGCGAGCGTGCGATCGACCCGACCCTCGTCGACGACGCTGCCCGAGCTGCACCGACCGTGGATCGACGACATCAAGATCTCGTGTGCGTCGTGCGACGCGCCGGCGGCGCGTGTCCCCGAGGTCGGCGACTGCTGGCTCGACGCGGGCATCGTCCCGTTCTCGACGCTCGGCTACTTCGACGATCCCGAAGGCTGGAAGGCGCGCTTCCCGCCGAGTGGATCAGCGAGATGCGCGAGCAGGTCCGCCTCTGGTACTACTCGATGCTCTTCATGAGCGTCGTGCTCGAAGGCGCGCGCACCGTACGAGCGGGCGCTGAGCTACGAGCGTGTGATCTCCGAGACCGGCGAGAAGTTCTCGAAGACCGGCCACATGATCCGCTTCGACGACGCGGTCGCCGAGATCGGCGCCGACCCGATGCGGTACCTGTTCTGCCGCCAGCCGCCCGGTACCGAGGTGCGGTTCGGGTTCGAAGCGGGCGCGCAGGCGGCAGCGCCGGCTCGCCGGCCTGTGGAACGTCGCGTCGTTCTTCGACACGTACGCGAGCATCGACCGGGTCGAGATGGTCGAGCCGTCGACGCTGGGCGATGCGTTGCACGTCACCGACCGGTGGCTGCTGGCGCGCACCGCGCAGCTCGTCGACGTCGCGACCGAGGCGATGGGCCGCGAGGACACCGCCGACGACCGTGCGCGAGTTCGAGAAGTTCGTCGAGGAGACGTCGAACTGGTACGTGCGCGTGAACCGCCGCCGCTTCTGGCGCGGGGCCGACGAGGGCGGCGCGGCCGACAAGCAGGCGTGTCACTCGACGCTGTTCGCCGCCTTGCGGGCAGCTATCGGGGTGATGGCGCCGATCGTGCCGTTCTTCGCCGAGGAGCTGTGGCAGCAGGCGATCCGTCCGTTCGACGGCGCGACGCGTCCGAGTCCGCCCACCATGCGCGCTGGCCGGAGGTCCCGGACGCGTGGCGCGATCGCGGCGCTGCTCGACGCGACCCGGTCGGTGCGCGGCGTCATCAGCACCGCGCTGCGCTTGCGCGAGGAGTCGAAGCTGCGGGTGCGCCAGCCGCTGCCGTCGGTGACGATCGTCGCGAGCGGCGAGGAGCGCGGCGGCCCTGCGCGGCGCAGGAAGCGACGATCGCGACCGAGCTGAACGTGAAGGTGGTCGAGTTCGCCGACGACCTCACGCTGCTCGAAGAGGACCACCTCGCGCTCGACTTCAAGCGCGCCGGACCCGTCCTGCGCAACCAGCTCGACGCCGCGCAACGGCCAGATCCAGGAGCTCGAGCGACGACGAGCGCGCGGACTGCGATCGAGGCGATCCGCAGCGGTCAGTCGGTGCGTCTGCCGGGCTGGACCGAGGACCTCCCACCCGAGCTGTTCATGTTCGAACGGCACCCGGCCCACGGCGTGAAGACCGCGGAGACGCCCAGCGGGCATCGTCGTCGCGCTCGACACGAGCCTCGACGACGAGCTCGATCCACGAAGGCTGGGCGCGCGACGTCATCCGCCACGTGCAGACGCTGCGCAAGGAAGCCGGCCTGGAGGTCAGTGACCGCATCCGGCTCTGGCTGCCGATCGACGACGCCGAGCTGGCCGGCGCGGTGGAGCACGCACGTCGGGACGATCGCGTCCGAGTCGCTCGCCACCGACGCCCAGCTCACCGACGCACCCCGCGGACGTTCGACGCGCGTTCAGATCGCGGGCCGCAACATCACCGCCGCCCTCCGACGTGCAAGCTCGCCAGGTTTTTGCGACAACCGGCGATCGCAACGGTCGTCGCTTGTCGCCGAAACCGAGCTCGTCAGCCGAGCCAGTCGGCGGCTCGGTCGAGGAGGAAGCGGCTGACGGCGAGGGTGCGCTCGAGCGTCTCGCACGGCACCTCTTCGGCGCGCCGGATGCCGAGCAGCGAGACGCGCTGGTGGGCGACGATTCGCAGCGTCCGCTCGGGCGCGTCGGTCGCGCTCGGGAACGAGTCGGTCGCCGACACCTCGAGCGGGAGGTCCGGTCCGCCGATCCCGGCGAGCTCGGTCGCGAGCACGAGCAGGTCGGGCCCGTGCGGCAGCGGCGGGAGCGCCCAGGTGAAGTTCAGCGGGAAGTGGAACGCGTCCTCGGGTTCTTCGTCGTCGGGGAGGTTGATGACCGCGTCCTCGAACCCGAGCAGCACGCGCGGGTCGATCTCCATGCTCAGGTAGACGTCGACCGGACCTTCGCACCCCTCTTCGGGATGCACGTCGACCTCCCAGGTCTGGCGCAGCGAGTAGCTCTCGACGAAGTGCCGCTCGTCGTGCACGTGGAAGCCGTGCTCGACCGCGTGGTCCTTCAGGTCGGCGACGAAACCCGGCGAACATCGAGAACCGCCACCTAGTCCGAATGCCTTTCTGCAGCGCGGACGCGACCTGCGTCCATCGCCGCGTCGGCCCTGATCGAGCACCGCGGGCAGGGCGAAGAACGCGTGGATCATGCCCTCGTACCGCGTGTGCTCGACCGGCACACCGGCGTCCGCGAGCCGCTTGGCGTAGGCGTCGCCTTCGTCGCGCAGCGGGTCGTAGCCGGCGGTGATCACGAGCGCAGGTGCGACGCCCGCGACATCGGGCGCCCGCAGCGGTGAGATGTGCCAGTCGGCGACGTCGGCTCTCTGACCGCCAGCATCGGCGCGTGTGTAGCAATCGACGAACCAGCGCATCTGGTCGGCGCTGAGCAGGTAGCCCTCGCCGTTCTCGCTCGTACGACGGCTGGCTCATGTTCGCGTCGGTCACCGGATAGATGAGCGCCTGCAGCGCGAGCGGGACACCGGCGTCGCGCGCGAGCAGCGCGCACGTCGCGGCGAGGTTGCCGCCCGCACTGTCGCCGGCGATCGCGATCCGGCTCGCGTCGCCCTCGAAGGTCGCCGCGTTCTTGCGCGACCCATTGCGTCGCCGCCCAGCAGTCGTCGAGCGGCGCCGGATACGGATGTTCCGGCGCGAGCCGGTACTCCACGGACACGACGATCGCGTTCGCCGCGTTCGCGAGCCGGCGGGTGACGGTGTCGTACACGTCGACGCTGCCGAGCACCCATCCACCGCCGTGCAGGTAGACAACCACTGGCAGCCCGTCGTCGGGTGACGGCCGGTACACGCGCACGGGCACGCCGCCGGCGTCGAGGTCGCCGATCGCGTAGACGTCCTCGGGCACGCCACCGCCGGAGGTGTGCAACAGCGCGAGCCCGTCGCGCGCCTGTTGCAGGTTGGCGTCGCCGGCATGGGATCGCACCGAGCGCGTTGATCGCATCGACAGAACGTCTGGGCTTGCGGGTCGAGCGGCATGGGTCCTCGATCTCAGCTCTGGTCGGCGACGGACGTGCGGAGCAACGCGACGGCCAGGTCCCACGCGTGCCTGCGCCGGTTCGAGGAAGGCGTGCATGCCGAAGAAGCCGTGGAACAGGCCGTCGGCGTCGGAGTCGGCGCGGTCTCGACGCCGGCCGCTTCGAGCTTCTCGGCGTACGCCTCGCCCTGGTCGCGCAGCGGGTCGTACTCGGCGGTGACGACGAACGCGGGCGGGAGGCCGGCGAGGTCACGCGCGCAACGGCGACAGCCGCCAGTCCTCGAGTCGGCCGGCAGTCGCGCGCGTAGTGCTGCGATAGAACCAGCGCATGTGGTCGGCTTCGAGGCCGTAGCCCGACCGCGTTGTCGACCATCGACGGCACTGTCGAACTCGTGAGTCGATGACCGGGATACACGAGCAGCTGGAAGCGCGGGCGCGGGCAGCTGCGCTCTTCGCGCGCGACGAGACAGGCCGCCGCCGCGAGGTTGCCGCCGGCGCTGTCGCCACCGATGCGTGATCCGCGACCGGGTCGCCGCGCGAGCGTCACTTGCGTGCGCCGTGACCCACCGTCCACGCCGGCGTCGCAGTCGTCGAGCGCGCGCCCGGGAACTTCGTCTCCGGCGCGAGGCGGTAGTCGACCGACACGACGATCGCGTCGACGGCTTCGCTGCACGACTGCCGGCAGAGGTTGTCGTGGGTGTCGAGCCCGCCGAGCACCCATCCGCCACCGTGCAACCACACGATCGACGGGGAGCCCGTCGTCGGCGGACGGCCGGTAGACCCGCACCGGCACGTCGACGTCGCCGGCCGGGCCGGGGATCGTCGACGCGCGTGCACCGGGCGCCTCGGGTATCGCAACGGCATGTCGCCGACCGAGCTGTCCATCTTGGCCCGCGCCTCCGCCGGCGTCGTGTCTCGGAGGTGAGATCGAGACCGGCCTCCTTGCACATCGGCAGGATCATCTCGGCACTCGGATGCAGCGGCACGGTCAGTTCCCTCCTCGTCGGCTCACGTCAGGGCATCGGCGAGCGCGCGGAACGCCCGCCCGCGATGCGACAGCGCATGTTTCTCGGCTGCGCTCATCTCCGCAAACGTGCGACCGTCGCCTTCGGCCGGCACGAACACCGAGTCGTAGCCGAATCCGCTGTTCGCCACGCGGCCCGGCCGAGATGGACCCCTCGACCTCGCCGCGCACGGCGAGCTCGCGACCGTCGGGCCAACGGGCCATCGCCACCGTCGCGAAGCGTGCGGGCCGAGAGTCGCGAGCTCCGCCGAGCTCGTCGAGCAGTTTGGCGACGTTGTCGGCATACGTCGCCGCCTCCCCGGCGTAGCGAGCCGAGTGGACGCCGGGCGCGCCCGCCGAGCGCGTCGACCTCCAAGCCGGTGTCGTCCGAGATCGCGGCGAGACCGAGGGCAGCGGTGAGCGCACTCGCCTTGATCCGTGCGTTGTCCTCGAGCGTCGCACCCGTCTCTTCCACATCGGGTGCTTCCAACACCTCCGGGCTGCGCGCGACGGTCGCCGCGATTCGGTCGGGCCGGTCGAGCAGGTAGCCGAAGGTCTGCGTGTCGACGGTGACCGCCCAGCCCACGATCGGTTCGTCCGACCGTTCGACCAGGATCTCGATGATCTCGCGCGCCTTGTCGGTGTTGCCGGTCGCGAGCACGAGTGGCAGCGGCAACGTCACGAGCCCGAGCGTTGCACCGACGCCTTCACCGGCTCAGGCACGAACGGACGGCGGAACGGCGACCATCTCCTGCTGCGCGGCTGCGATCTCGCCGATCCCCTGTTCGGCGAGCTTCAGCAACGCGTCGAGCTCGTCGCGCGTGAAGGCCAGCCCTTCGGCGGTGCCCTGCACCTCGACGAAGCGGCCCGATGCGGTCATCACGACGTTCATGTCGGTTTCGGCACGAACGTCTTCGGAGTACTCGAGATCGAGCATCGGCGTGCCGTCGATCATCCCGACGGAGATCGCAGCGCACGGTTCGAGCACGGGGTGCGTCGACAGGGCGCCGCCGGCCATGAGCCGCGAGCACGCGTCGTGCAACGCGATCCAGCCGCCGCATATCGACGCGGTGCGAGTGCCGCCGTCGGCCTGCAAGACGTCGCAGTCGACGGTGATCTGCGTATCGGGCATGCGCCGCAGGTCGGTGACCGCGCGCAGCGATCGCCCGATGAGCCGCTGGATCTCTTGCGTACGCCCGGACTGCTTGCCCCGCGACGCTTCCCGCTCGACCCGCTCCGGCGACGATCCCGGCAACATCGAGTACTCGCCGGTCACCCACCCCTTCCCCGAACCCTTCAGCCACGGCGGGATACGTGCCTCCACCGACGCGGTGCAGAGCACGCGCGTCCGGCCGAACTCGACGAGCACGGAACCGTGGGCCATCTCGGTGTAGTCGCGCGTGAAGAGGACAGGACGCAGATCAGCGGGCGAACGCCCGGACGCGCGGGTGGTCATGGCTGGCGATGCTCCGGAGCGGATTCGTGGCGGTTGTGGATCGGCCGAGTGATTCAGAGGCGGGCTATGAGATGCGGCGACGCGAGCACGACTGCCTTCCCGAACGCCTCCGACCCTTCCTCCACGGAGGCTATCGGGTCGATCGTGGGCCACAGGTGGGTGAGCATCAGCCGCCGCGCGCCGCGGCGCGGGCGTGCTCGCCGGCTTGGCGGGCCGACAGGTGGATCGGCGCGCGGATGTCGTCGTGCTGGTACGTCGCCTCCGACACCACCAGGTCCGCACCGCTCCTGAACGACTCGCAGGTCCATCCGGGGCCGGTGTCGGAGGTGTACACGATCCGCTTGCCGTCGTGCTCGATCTCGACCGCGACCGTCGGCGGCGGGTGATCGGTGCGCGAGAACCGCACGCCGATCGAACCGGTCGGACCCTTCGGCGCGCCGTCGAGCTCGATCGCGTCGCCGTCGGCGACGAGGCGCCAGTCGAACGCGTCGCCCCACTCGCCCACCAGCCCCTCGAGTTGCTTCTCGACACCTTCGGGCGCGTACACGGGCAGGCACCGCCGCTCGAGGCCGTACTTGTTGTACACGTGCAGGCCGTACAGGTCGACACAGTGGTCGGGATGCGCGTGCGTGATGATGACCGCAGTGAGGTCGGCTGGATTCGCGTGTTGCTGGAGGTTCGTGAACGAGCCGTTGCCGCAGTCGAGCCACACCACCTCGTCGCCGGCGCGCACGAGGTAGCCGCTGCACGCGCCGCCCGACGGTGAGCCGTACGAGCCCGAGCATCCCAGCACCGTCAGTTCCAAGACCACGCCTCCACTCGATCGACCTCGGGTCCGAGGAAGCGGGCGCCGAGCCGGCGAAACGTATCAACATCGCCGCTCGTTATGAACTCGTGCCGGCCTCGCCCGATCGGCACACGGATGTCGGCCTGGAGAAGCTCGCGAACTTCGAACGCAGTTTCGTCGGCACTCGACACGAGCACGACGTTCGGGCCCATGACGTCGCCGATGGTGCGGGCGAGCAACGGGTAGTGGGTGCAACCGAGCACGAGCGTGTCGACGCCGGCATCGGCAACCGGCGCGAGGAGCCGCTCGGCGAGGATGTGCACCTGATCGGAGCCGACGTCGCCGGCCTCGACGAATTCGACGAAGCCGGGGCATGCCGCGCACGTCAGCGTGACATCGGGAGCGTGCTCGGCGGCGGCCCGCTGGTACGCGCCGGAGGAGATCGTGCCGACCGTCCCGATCACGCCCACGCGACCGCGACTGTGTCACCTGCCGCGCGGCCCGGATGCCGGGCGCGATCACACCGATCACGGGGATGTCGACGCGGGCCTGGAGTGGTTCGAGCGCAGCCGCGGCCGCACTGTTGCACGCGACGACGAGCATCTTGATGCGGCGGTCGAGCAGACGGTCGGCGATCTCGAACGAGTACTTGCACACTTCGTCGGACGGCTTGGGTCCGTACGGGAACCGGCCCGTGTCACCGAAGTAGACGATGTCTTCTTCGGGAAGCAGGTCGATGAGAGACCGCACGACGGTGAGACCCCCGAGGCCGCTGTCGAACACACCGATCGGACGCCCGTCGCGCGTCATCGTGGCAACGCTACCGCTGACGGTGCGCCGAATTGGCGGAAGCCCGGTGCAATCGGTCACATATCGCGGCACCGATCCCTTCCCCGGGTGGCGGGACCGCGACGACGACATCGAGCCCGAGCGCGTCGGCTTCGCGGAACCGGGCGTAGAGCACGCGGGCGTATTCGTCGATGTCGGACGGCGGTTCGAGCACCACGACCGCTTCGGCGAACGGCTCGTCGGCGAGCAGGGGCACCGGTGCCATCGTCAGGAGGCCGACACGAAGCCCGGCGTCGAGCAGCGAGGCAACGCGCGCAGGAACGGACTCGGCGTCGATCACCTCGACGCGAGCGTCGGGTGCGTAGTGCGACGCGAGTGTCCCGGGTGCCGCCACCTCGCCCTGGTTCCGGTGCGCCAGCGGTGCACCGGCGACGCGCGCCAGCGCCGAGGCGCTCACCGCTCCGATCCGGAGGATCGTGAGCGGCTCCGAGGTGGCGTCGACGATCGTCGACTCGACACCGACGCGGCTCGGACCGCCATCGAGCACGACATCGACGTCGTCGCCGAGGTCGGCGCGCACGTGCGCGGCGGTGGTCGGGCTCACCCGCCCGAAACGGTTGGCCGACGGCGCGGCAACAGCGCCTGCGAACGCATCGAGCAACGCGCGCGCCACCGGATCGTCCGGAACGCGGAGGCCGACCGTCGGGCGACCACCGGTCGCGAGCCCGGAGATGCGGTCGGACCGCTTGCGCAACACGAGGGTGAGCGGGCCGGGCCAGAACGTCGCGCCCAGCGTGTGGGCAACTTCGGGTACGTCGGTGGCGTACTCGTGGAGCGGGGTCGCGGCCGCGATGTGCACGATCACCGGATGGTCGGCGGGTCGACCCTTCACGCGGTACAGGCGGCGCAGCGCCTCGTCGTTCCCGGCGTCGGCGCCCAGCCCGTACACGGTCTCGGTCGGGAACGCGACCAGTCCCCCGGCACGCAGCACGCGCACCGCTTCGTCGATGTTCGCAGGGGTGTCGGCCACTACCAGTAGTTGATGCGCGTGGCGCGCTCGACCACCTCGTCGAGCGGATCGGTCCACGCGCCCGACGACAAGTACTTCCAACCGCCGTCGGGCAACAGCACGACGATGGTGCCGGCATCCAGGGTGGCGGCCGTCTTCACGGCGCCTGCGACCGCCGCGCCCGAAGAGATTCCGGCGAACACGCCGCACTCCTCGAGCAGCCGGCGCGTGAACTCGACGGACTCACGCGGCCGCACGATCATCTTGCGGTCGAGCAGGCCCGGTTCGAAGATCGGCGGCACGAACCCGTCCTCGAGGTTTCGCAGCCCCTGTACGAGCTCGCCCGACGGCGGCTCGACCGCGACCACCTTCACGCCCGGCTTCCGTTCCTTCAGGTAGCGGCCCGCGCCCATGAGCGTCCCGCTCGTCCCGAGGCCCGCGACGAAGACGTCGATCTCCGGACAGTCGCGCAGGATCTCGGGGCCGGTCCCTTCGTAGTGCGCGAGCGGATTCGCGGGGTTGCCGTACTGGAACAGCAGCACGTAGTCGGGTTCGTCGGCTGCGATCTTCTCGGCCATGCGGATCGCGCCGTTGCTGCCCTCGCCGCCGGGCGAGAGCGTGATCTCGGCGCCGAAGATCTCCAGCAGCTGCCGGCGCTCTATCGACACGTTCTCGGGCATGACGACCCGGAGCGCATAGCCGCGCAGCTTGGCGACCAGCGCCAGCCCGATACCCGTGTTGCCCGACGACGGTTCGAGGATCGTGGCGCCGGGCTGCAGCCGGCCGTCGGCAACGGCCAACTCGATCATCTTGAGCGCGATGCGATCCTTGGAGGAACCGCCCGGGTTCTGACCTTCGAGCTTGGCCCAGATGCGGACCGCGGGGTTGGGCGAGAGCGCGTGCACACCGACGAGCGGCGTGTTGCCGATCAGCCCGAGGACATCGTCGAATGCGCTCACACGCCGCCGGCGACTGCGGGACGACTGTCCCCCGCGACCGCCGGAAGGATCGAGAGCTCGTCACCGTCGGCGAGCTCGGTGTCGAGACCTGCGAGGTAGCGGATGTCGTCGTCGTCCTTGTAGACGTTGACGAACTTGTGCAGCCCGCCGCTGTCGTCGAGCAGGTTGGCGCGCAGATCCGGATACCGCTCGACCAACGAGCCGAACACCTCGCCCACGGTCGCGCCGTCGACGCTGACGGAAGCTTGCCCGTCGGCTCGGGTACGCAGGACTGTCGGAAGCTTCACCTCGACGGGCACGATGAGCCTTTCGTGACGCGGGAACGGCTTCGCAGGCTACAACCGGACCAGTCCGGTCAGGATTCCGGCGCCTCGGCTCGCAGTCGGGCCAGCTCTTCCTTCTCGTCGAGACGGATGCGACGGTTGCGGCGCACGATCACGCCGATGATCACGGAGGCGAGCACGCCGAGGAACAGCGATACGAGCATGACGACGCCGGGTGTCGTGTCGAAATCGAACACCAGCCACGTTCAGCTCGATCTGATCGGTGTTCTGCGCGACGAACGCGAGGACCGCGGCCGCCAGCACGAGCCCGCTCACGACGGCCGGCATGACTCCGGTCCCGACACGATGTTCGGTCGTGGCGGGTTCGGTCGTGGCGGGTTGCGCCGCCGCTTGCTCGACCGGCGTCGCGGGCGAGGTTGCCGGCGTCGGTGCCGGTGTCGATTCGGGCGAGGCTGCGGGCGAGGGTGCCGGCGTCGGCTCGTCGCCGGCGGGAGGACGGGAGGCCATGGGTCTTGCCTACCCCCTCGTGCAACCGTCAACCGCGGTCGAGCACCACCGGGATCTCGGCGATCGTGCCTTCACGAATGCGGTACGCCCGCAGCACCGGCTGGTCGCGCAGGCTCACGAGCACGTAGATCCAGTTCGGATACCACTCGGCCTGCCGCACATCCGTCGGTGACGGGTACGCGTCGGTGTGGGTGTGGCTGTGCCAGCAGCCGACGAGCTCCTCGCCGCGCCCCTCGGCATCACGCCCCGCGCGCAGCAGGTCGCGCGAGTCCACGGTGTAGGTCATCGCCGATGCATCCGCGTTCGCCGTCGGGCGCGCCTCGGTGATGACGCCGGTGGGCTCGGACTCCTCGCCGACGGGTCCGGCGAACAAGCCGCACGCCTCGTTCGGGAGCCCGTCGTAGCAGTGCGCCACGATCGTCCGGTACTGCGACTCCGACAACCGCAGCGTCGGTGTCGCGAATTGGTCTCGGCTCATGTCCCCGGCGCGGCGTCCTGGATCGCGCGCCAGACGCGTTCGGCGGTGCACGGCATGTCGAGGTGACGGACGCCGAGATGCGACAGCGCGTCGACGATGGCGTTGTGCACGGCGGGCGTCGACCCGATCGTCGCCGACTCGCCGATGCCTTTCGCGCCGAGCGGGTTGAGGGGGCTCGGTGTCTCGGTGTTGGAGACCTCGAACGACGGCAGCTCCGCGGCCGACGGCATCGCGTAGTCCAGGAGGCTGGCGGTGACGGGATTCGCGTCCTCGTCGTACTGCACGGCCTCGTAGAGCACCTGCGCGACACCTTGCGCGATGCCGCCGTGTTGCTGACCCTTCACGAGCAAAGGGTTGAGCACGCGGCCGCAGTCGTCGACCGCGACGTGGCGGAGCAGTTCGACCCGCCCGGTTTCGCGGTCGATCTCGACCACCGCGATGTGCGCGCCGAACGGGAACGACGACGAGCCGGCATCGAAGGTCAGCTCGTGGGCGAGGCGCGCCTCCATGCTCTCGGGCCGGCGGTCGTCGTCCTTCACTGCGCTCGCGAGGTCACCCCATGACAGGACGCGCGCGGGCACGCCCGCGACCTGCAGTCCGCCCTCACCGAGGACGACGTCGTCGGGGTTCGCCTCGAACAGATGCGCGGCGAGTTGCTTCGCCTGGGTCAGCACCTCGTCGCTCGCGATCTTGAGCGCGCTGCCCGCGGTCTGCAGCGAGCGGGAGCCGCCGGTGCCACCACCCTGCGGGATCAGCTTCGTGTCCGACTGGAGGATCGTGATCTGCTCGAACGGCACACCCAGCACGTCGCTGACGATCATCGAGAACGCGGTCTCGTGCCCCTGTCCGTGCGAGCTCGTACCGACGTACGCGAGGACGTGACCATCGTCCTCGATCTCGACCTTCCCCCACTCTCGGTACAGGCCGACCGGGGCCGTGATCTCGACGTAACACGACAACCCGATCCCGAGCAGCTTCGTGTCGTCGCGTGCGCGTCGTGCCGCCTGTTCCGCGCGCAGATCGTCGTAGCCCGCGTTCTCGAGCACGGCCGCGAGCGGACGTTCGTAGTCACCGCAGTCGTACGTCGCTCCGGTGATGGTCGTGTACGGGAACGCGTCGCTCGGGATGAAGTTCCGGCGGCGGATCTCGACCGGGTCGAGATCGATCTCGTCGGCGGCGATGTCGAGCATGCGTTCGACGAAGTGGGTTGCTTCCGGACGGCCGGCGCCGCGGTACGCGGCAACGGGTGTGGTGTTCGTCATCGCCGCTTGCCAGTTGAACTCGATCTTCGGCGTCCGGTACACCTGCTGCGACATCATCTGCGTGAAGAACGGCAGGAACGCGCCGACCGCCGGGTAGGCGCCGGCGTCGCCGATGCTGCGCGCGCGCAGTCCGGTGATCGTGCCGTCGCGCTTCACGCCGAGCTCGGCGTAGATCACCTGGGCGCGCCCGTGCCCCATCGCAACCATGTTCTCGGAGCGGGTCTCGGCCCACTTCACCGGGCGGTCGAGTGCCTGTGCGGCTTTGGCGACCAGGAGGAACTCGACGTAGATGCCCTGCTTCGGCCCGAACCCACCGCCGACCGCGGCGCAGCGCGCGCGCACGAGGTCGTTGGACAACCCGAGCACCCCGGCGACCGCGTCGCGCACGGCGTGCGGTCCCTGCGACGAGACCCACACCGTCATCCCGCCGTCGGGATCGCCGGGAACGGCGATCATTCCGTTGCCTTCCATCGGCACTGCGGCCAACCGCTGGTTCACGATCCGCTGCGTGACGACGACGTCGGCGTCGTCGAGCACGCCGTCGACCGGCCCGGTACCCATCATGTTGGCGACGTTCGAACCGTGCTCCTCGTGCAGGAGCGGCGCGTCGGGCGCGAGCGCGGCTTCCATGTCGGGGACCGCCGGGAGTGGGTCGTAGTCGATGATGACGGTCTCGGCCGCGTCGGCGGCGGCAGTCTTGGACTGCTGCGATCACCATCGCGACGATGTCGCCGACGAACCGCACCTTGCCGCGCGAGCGGCGGCCGATTCATCGTCGGCGGCAACATCACGAAGCCGTGATGATCGGCGAGGTCGAGGTCGTCCGTTGCGAACACGGCGACAACGCCGGGCATCGCCTTGGCATCATCGGTGTCGATCGCCTCGATCCTGGCGTGCGCGATGGTCGACCGGACGAACGCGACGTGCAGGAGCCCTTGGATGTCGAGGTCGTCGAGATACTCGACTTCACCGGTGAGGATGCCGGGATCCTCCCGGCGGATCACCGGGTTCCCGAGAATCGAACCGGCCGAGACCGGAACGGATTGGGCCATGTGCCGTGTGCCTCCTGCCGCGACTGCGGGGGCACCCTAACAAGGCACCTCTAAGCGCGAACATAACGGTCGGCGATGTCGCGCATGACCGCGTCGAACTCGGCCATGGTCTTCCGGAAGATCGATGCGACCGGCTCCACCGCATCGATGCGGCCGGCCACCTGACCGCCGAAGGCGAACGAGGCATCGAGGTTGCCGTTGAAGTAGAGGTCGAGAACGTTCGCGAGATTCGGGATCACCGGCTCCCCCGCCTGCTCGGCGCGTTCGCTGAACGCGGACTTGAGCACGCGGAACGCGGGCGGGTTGGCGCGGTTCAGCAGGATCGTGTCCGACTCGGTCGCGGCGCAGACGAGCTGCTTCCAATTGTCGTGCACGGGCGACTCTGCCGCGCTCACCATGCGCGTACCCATCTGAACGCCCTCGGCACCGAGCACGAAGGCGGCGGCCATCGACCGACCGTCGCACACCCCACCCGCGGCGATCACCGGGACGTCGACATGCGCACCGACGAGCGGCAACAACACCATCGTCGACGCACCGGTCGGTGCCTTGAACCCGCCGCCTTCGTTTCCTTCCACCACCAGACCGTCGACGCCGGCGTCGACCGCTTTTCGTGCGCCGCGCAGCGACGGAACGACGTGGAACACGGTGAGTCCTGCGTCCTTCAGCAGCTGCGTGTACTTCGTCGGATCGCCGGCCGACGTCGTCACGAACGTCACACCGTTCTCGACGACGAAGTCGACGATCGACGGATCCCGGACGAACAGCTGCGCGATGTTGACGCCGAACGGCTTGTCGGTGAGGTCGCGCATCTTCCGGATCTCTTCGCGAACGGCATCGAGCTGTCCGGAGGATGTCTCGATGATGCCCATGCCGCCCGCGTTCGAGACCGCCGACGCGAGCTGCGCACGGGCGATGAAGCCCATCGGCGCCTGCACGATGGGGTGCTCGATCCCGAGCATGGCCGTGATCCGGTTCTCCATGCCGGGATTGTGGCCGGTGTGGCACGCTCCCTGCATGGCCGACGACCCGGAACACCCGTGATCATCGAGGCCGCGCTCAACGGCGTGACCGCCAAAGCGCGCAACCCGCTCGTGCCCGTCACGCCCGACGAGCACGCCGAGGACGCGATCGCGTGCATCGACGCCGGCGCGGCGGTGATCCACACCCACGCCGAGCACATGACCGCGCCGGCGGATGAGGTCGCCGAGGAGTACGCCCGCGCCTACCGCCCGGTGCTCGCAGCGCGGCCGGGTGCGATCTGTTACGCGACGACCGGTATCGGCCCGACGATCCAGGACCGCTACCGGCACGTCGAGCTGCTCGCCGACATGGGCCTGACGCGCGCCGCGTTCCTCGATACCGGTTCGGTGATGCTCGGCGGCACCGGACCCGACGGACTGCCCGCCGGGCGGGGCTATGCGTACACGAACGACTTCGCCGACGTCGCGTACAAGATGCGCGTGTGCACCGAGCGCGGGATGGGGCCGAGCATCGCGGTGTTCGAACCCGGCTTCCTCCGCGTCGTCCTCGCGTACCAGAAGGCCGGCGCGTTGCCGCGCGGTGCACTCGTGAAGCTGTACTTCTCCGAAGGTGGGTACCTCGGTGGTGGCGAGCCGCTCTGGGGCCTTCCGCCGACGCGCGAATCGTTGGACGCGTACCTCGCGATGATCGGCGACGCGCCGATCGACTGGGCGGTAGCGGTGCTCGGCGGTTCGCTGCTCGCCGCGCCGATTGCACGTCTCGCGCTCGAGCGTGGCGGCCACCTCCGCGTCGGTCTCGAGGACTTCGACGGCGGGCCGGCGAACGCCGAGCAGGTCGCCGGCGCGGCGAAGCTGTGCGCGGAGGTCGGCCGGCCGGTTGCGTCGATCGACGAAGCCGCCGCGATCCTGGACCTCCCGTCGTGACGACTGCAGACGAGAACACGCGCGCTCGTGAAGCGCTTCATCGACGCGCTCTCGGCCGGTGACGTCGCGGGCGCGGCTGCGTGCTTCGACGCCGAGCGCTACTACTCGCACGCGTGGGAGGGCGACCTCGCGGTGACGTGGGAGAAGATGAAGGCGCGCCGCCGCGACGACACGTTCAGCGACTGGAAGTCGGAGTCGATCGTGTTCGTGGCCGACGGTGACCGGGTGGTGCACCACGCGCACCACGATGTCGTCGAAGCCGCGACCGGCACGCGAGCGGACCTCTTCACGCTCGAGATCTGGCGCATCGAGGACGGCCTCATCGTGGAGCACTGGGGTGGGCTCCGAGAGTACGAGCGATTCCGCGAACAGCTGGGTTGACGACCGGGTCGGGTACCGTCGGCAGCCATGTCACGCCGCGGTGATCAGCTCATCATCACGAACCGCAAGGCGCGCTACGACTACCACGTCCTCGACACCTACGAGTGCGGCATCATGCTGCTCGGCGCGGAGGTGAAGTCGATCCGCGAGGGCCACGCGAACCTCCAGGACGGGTACGCGCGCGTCGACGAGGGCGAGGTCTGGCTGCACGGGCTGCACGTCATGCCGTACGCGTTCTCGCACGGCGTGACGCTCGATCCGGTCCGCAAGCGGAAGCTGCTGTTGCACCGCAAGCAGATCGAGGAGATCACACGAGCGACCGCCGAGAAGGGTGTGACGCTGGTCCCGCTGCGCGTCTACTTCAAAGACGGCCGAGCCAAGGTCGAGCTCGCAGTCGCACGCGGGAAAGCCCGCTACGACAAGCGGCAGGCGATCGCCGCCAGGGACTCGAAGCGGGAAGCCGACCGCGCGCTCAAGGCCTACCGCCGCTGACGCGCGCGGCGACGACGGCGACGCGGCCCCGTCAGTGCGAGCGGTCAGTGCGAGTGGCCGGAGTGGTCGGCGTGCTCCGCGTTGTGCTCGGCGACGGAGGCATGCACCTTCTCCATGTCGAGCGCGCGCACCTGCGTGATGAGGTCGTCGAGCGCGGAGGCGGGAAGGGCACCCGGCTGTGAGAACACGACGACGTTCTCGCGGAAGACCATGAGGGTGGGGATCGACTGGATGCCGAACGAAGCGGCAAGATCCTGCTGGGCCTCGGTGTCGACCTTGGCGAACACCAGGTCGGGATTGGTCTCCGACGCCTGCTCGAACACCGGACCGAACTGACGGCACGGGCCGCACCACGACGCCCAGAAGTCGACCAACACGGTGTCGTTGCCCGTGACGGTCTGCTCGAAGTTGGTTGCGGTCATCTCGACGGTGGTCATGCGCGGGTGCTCCGGATTCGTGGATCGGTCAGTGTGGTCGGTCAGGGTGCAACCCTCGTGGTGTACCCGACATTCCCCGTGATCGACCCATCAGGAGCGGCGGGGCGGATGGGCGCGGATGATGGCGCGCACGGGCCGGTCGTAGCGCACGTAGTACCAGGACCATCGGAGCATGACGATCAGCCGGTTCTCGAAGCCGATCATGTAGTAGAGGTGCACGACGAGCCACACGATCCAGCCGATGAAGCCGGTGAACGTCAGCGGTCCGACCTCTCCGACCGCCGCGGTCCGGCCGATCGTCGCCAGCGTGCCCTTGTCGCGGTACTTGAACGGCTTTCGCGGCCCTGTGCCGAGTGATCTGCCTGGCGACGTAGCGACCGGCCTGCATCGCGGGCGGTGACGTCATCGGGAGCTCGGCCCCGTGGCCGTCGTCCGCCGCGGCCGAATCGCCGATCGCGAATGCGCCATCGGTGCCGGGAATGCGGAGGAACTCGTCGATCTCGATGCGATCGGCGGCTGTGTGTGGCGCCGGCGCGACCACGGTGAGCGACTCGGCGCGCACACCCGCAGTCCAGATCATCGTGGCGGTCTCGATCTCGCCGCCGTCTCGCGTCCGGACGAACTTGTCGTCGGCGGAGGCGACGAGCGCGTTCGTGCGCACGTCGACACCGCGGCGCTCCAGCTCTCGGCGCGCGTACGCGGACAACCGGGGCTTGAACGTCGCCGAGCAGGCGATCGGCCCCTTCGAGCAACACGATGCGAGACGTCGTGATGTGCGATCTCCGGATACTCGAGCGGAAGCACCAGCCGCACCAGCTCGGCAAGCGGCGCCCGCGTACTCGACGCCGGTCGGACCGCCGCCGACGATGCAGAACGTGAGCAGGCGCCGCCGTTCGTCGGGATCGGTCGTGCTCGTCGCCCGCTCGAGACAGTCGAGCACGTGGTTGCGGAGTTGCAGCGCCTCACCGAGATCCTTCAGGCCGAACGCGTGCTCCGCGAGATCGTCGTTCCCGAAGTAGTTCGTGCGACTGCCCGCGGCGAGCACGACGAAGTGGTACGGGAGCTGCGTCGCCGTCGGCGAGGTGCACGATGCGCGCGTCGTAGTCGATGCGGGCGACGTCACCCATGCGGAAGCGGACGTTGCCGGCGCCACGGAACACCTTGCGGAGCGGCGCCGCGATTTCGCCCGGGGCGAGCAGGCAGCTCGCAACTTGGTACAGGAGCGGCGTGAACAGGTGGTAGTTGCGCCGGTCGACGAGGACGACGTCGACCGGCTCGTTCCGCAGCCGGCGCGCGCACGCCAGGCCGCCGAACCCGGCGCCGATGATCACGACCCGCGGCCGCACGGTCCTCCCGGTCTCCATTGCGGCCCAGTCTCGACCACGCGGCGAAATCCGCCCGAATGCGTCGATCTCGGATGGGGTTTACCGTCTACCTACTAGTAGGTAGACTAGGCCCATGCGTTACGACACCCTCCCCGAGTGCGCTCTCCTCACCGACCTCACGCCGGTCGCCGAGCGCCTGCTCGAACGGCATCTCACCGGCGCCAAGGAATGGTTCCCCCACGAGTACGTGCCCTGGTCGCGGGGACGTGACTTCGTCGACGGCGAAGCACTGGGACGAACGCGACGCGGCCATCGACCCCGCGGTCCGCAGCGCCCTGTTCGTGAACCTGCTGACCGAAGACAACCTCCCCTACTACACGCGCCAGATCACCAACATGTTCGGCGACGAGTCCGTGTGGGGCACCTGGGTGCGTCGGTGGACCGCAGAAGAAGGCCGGCACTCGATCGTGCTGCGCGACTACCTCACTGTCACCCGGTCCATCGATCCGGTCGCACTGGAGCGCGCCCGGATGGCGCAGGTCGAGCGCGGCGAGGTCCCGGAGCCCGACACCATCGAAGACGGCATGGTCTACGTCGCGCTGCAAGAGCTCGCGACGCGCATCGCGCACCACAACACCGGGAAGCTCTGTGAAGACCCCGCCGCTTACGAAGTGATGAAGCGCATCGCCAGCGACGAGAACCGTCACTACCTGTTCTACCGCGACCTCACGACCGCCGCGCTCGAGCGCGACCCGTCAGCGATGGTCTGCGCGATCGAGCGGCAGGTCCGCACGTTCGAGATGCCGGGTACCGGGATCATCGACTTCGAGCAGCACGCGCGCGCGATCGCACGCGCCGGGATCTACGACTTCGCCGTGCACCACGAGCAGATCCTCGTACCCGTCGTGTTGCGGCACTGGAACGTCGAGGCGCTCGAAGGCCTGACGCCCGAAGCCGAGCAGTCACGCCGCGCTCGTGGAACGCATCGAGCGCATCGGCAACCTCGGCCGCCGCCTGGCGGCGCGCCGCGAGTCCGAGGCTCTGGCAATCCCCGCGTAACCAGCGAGAGAACCCGGCTCGCAGCAAGCCGAACTGATCTGGGATACCTCCGAGATCGTCGCTTCGAGCGCGCTGTTGGTGGTCGAAGCGAGAGCCGCCCTTGCCGCCGCAGCGCGAGCCGCTCGGTTGAGCGCCTCGGATCATCGCAGCGCCAAGCGTCAGCTCGCCGCGCTCGTCGACGAGCTGACGTTGGTGGAGATGACCGAGCGACTGATCGGTGACGCGGCCGAGCTTGCGGAACAAGAGGCGCTACGCGGCTATGACGCCGTGCATCTTGCCGCCGCGATCACGGTCGATGCGATCGTGCTGACGGCGAGCGGACGCGACGCTCTGCGCGGCCGCACAGCGTCGCGGGCTTCATGTTGCCAATCCGCTCGCAGGCTGATCTGCGTTCTTGTTATGCGTTGCGGTGGCGATTGCGCCGCGCCGCCTGGGGCTGCTTCCCCCGCCGGCGAGCTTCGCGGTTGGGCCGGGGCCGTCCCTGCGGACGGGTCGGTGCGGGTGCCGGCCTTGCGACAGCCGGACGCTCGATGCCGACCGCGTCCGGCGGCGGGTGCTGGACGTCGCCGGTGATGCCGGCCGCGCGCTGGAGGCGCTTGGCGTCGCGGGTCTGATGCCCGGCTACGAGCGACACGACGATGCCCGACGCGCCCGCACGTGCGGTGCGGCCCGAGCGGTGCAAGTAATCCTTGGCGTCGGCCGGGAGATCGAAGTGAACGACGCACGCGACGTCGTCGACGTGGATGCCACGCGCGGCAACGTCGGTCGCGACGAGCGCGGATGCGTGCCCGTCCTTGAACTCCCGCAGCGCGCGGTCACGCTGACCTTGGCTCCGCCCACCGTGGATCGCAGCCGCATGCACACCGGTGCGCGACAAGACCTTCACCACCCGGTCGACACCGTGGCGGGTTCGGCAGAACACGATCGTCGGACCGTTGGCGCTGATGATGTCGGCGGTGCGTTCGACGCGATCGCCCGGCTCGACCTTCCAGAAGCGGTGCTCGGCCAGTGTGATGTCGGGCTCGGCCGCGCCGACCTCGTGACGGGCCGGGTTGTTCTGGTACTCGCGGGTCAGGACCGCGACGGCGCCGTCGAGCGTCGCCGAGAACAACACGGTCTGACGCGACTCGTTGGTCTCGTCGAGCAGCTTGCGCACCTGGGGAAGGAAGCCCATGTCGGCCATGCGGTCGGCCTCGTCGATCACGACCGTCGTGACCGAGTCGAGACGAACCGCGTTCTGTTCGACGAGATCGAACAGGCGACCGGGGCAGGCGACGAGCACGTCGACGCCCTTGCGCAACGCCCGGCGCTGCGGGTCGTAGCCGACGCCGCCGTACACGGCGTAGACGCTGCGGCCCCGCGCTCGGGCCAGCGGCTCGAGCGCCTGCTGGATCTGGGCCGCGAGCTCTCGGGTCGGTGCGAGCACGAGGGCGCGCGGCTTCTTGGGTGCTGCCTTGGCGATCCGCGCGAGGAGCGGGATCCCGAAGGCGAGGGTCTTGCCCGAGCCTGTCGGCGCGCGTCCGCAGACGTCGCGGCCGGCGAGGATGTCGGGGATGGTTGCGGCTTGCACCTCGAACGGCGCGCTGATGCCACGTTGGGCGAGCGCGTCGACGAGGTCGGCGGGTACGCCGAGATCAGTGAATGAGGATGACAACGATTGCTCCTGGCTGTTCCCGCACGCGCGGGATCGTCGACTTCGGCTGGCGAAGGACGAGGCGGCCATTCGCAAGATGTCTGCAGGAACCCCTGGATCAGGTTTGGATCAGCGGTTTCTGCGTGGGCACCGGTTGAGACGCCGGGGAGCGCATGTCGCGAGCCTCGACCCTGACGTTGCGGTGCAGAGGAGAGAGTAGCAGACGCGCTCGCTACACCTCGCCCGGTTGGTGCAGCGCGAGGGCGTAGCCGTCGGGATCGCGGGCGACGAACTCGGTGTGACGCGCGAGCTCGATGAACGTCGGCTCGCCTTCGACGGTGGCACCCATCTCGATCGCCTTGCGGTGCGCGGCGTGGACATCGGGAACCTCGACGTACAGGAGCACGCCCGCACCACGCGGCGCGCTCGCCGGGAGACGGGTGTCACCGTGCTCCTCGGCGTCGGCGTGGTGGAGCTGCAGGACGAGCTCACCGTCGAGCATCAGCATCTCGAATTCCTCGCCGCCGTGCGCGCTCGTCGCGCCGAGCAGGGTCTGGTACCAGTGCGACGACGCGGCAACGTCGTCCACGAACAGCATCGGCGTCAGCGTCATCGGGACCTCCCGTTGTCACATCCGAGTTCTTCCACCAGGACTTCGACGTCGGCGAGGAGGCGCAAGACGTCGTTGAGATGCGTGCACGTCGTCGTGCCCTTGAACTCGCGGCGCACGTACTGACGCAGCTCCCCTACCGGTCGACCGACGAGACGCGCCGCGCCCGCAAGGGCGTTCGGGCACTCCTGCCAGGGCAGCACGTTCGCGGTTGCGTCGATCGCTCGGACGGTGTGGGTCGCGGCCTCGACGGTCGCGGCCAGGCCGTACTCGTGCACGACCGTCTCGACGCCGTCTTCGTCGACGTGGGAGTCGCGGAAATGGGCGTCGATGCAATATGGATCGCCCGCGACAGTGGGCGCGATCACGTCGAGCCGTCGGGCGCGCCGCGTCGAGTGCGGCGGCAGCACCGGGCGTTCGTGCCATCCGTCGGGGTCGGCGGGGTCGAGGAGCTCGGGTGCGACGGGTCCGAGCGGCGTCGGGTTCCGGCCGGTGGCGCGGATGACCTGCATCATCGACGCGTCGCCGGCCCAGCCCGCGCAGAGATCGACCTGCGCGTCGATGAACTGGTCGGGCACGGAGCGGGTCGGGAACGCGCCGGCGTGCAGTTGCGCGTACCCGGAGACGAGCACCGCGCCGGGAACGTCGTCGAGCAACATGAGCAACGGCGATGCGCCACGACCGGAGTACGGGACGACTGCATCGACCTTGGACCGGAAGCCGGGTCCGACGAGCGCACCCGTCAGACCCTGCAACGCGAGCAGTTCGGGTTCAGTGCGGAGCCCGACGAGAGAACGGTCGGTGCCGTCGACATCGAGTCTCACCCGTGCGCTCGCAGCCACGCGCGACTCGCCCGCCCGCCGGCGTCACGAGGTCGCGCGCGACGCCGTCGATCACCAGCGCGCCGAGCATCCCGTCGGGACGCGACGTGTCGATCGTGCTCGTCCGACGCGCCGAGCGGGGCACGCGGGGCGGTGTCGTCGAAGCCGGCCGTTGCGGGCCGCTGATCACCTTCCCGGTGACGGGCGAGACGACGACGTGGACAGCGCGGCAAGGCCGTGGAGTGTACGGCCGCGGTTCGTCAGCCGTTTCTCGTCACGTCGAGCGCCGGGCCCACGCCTGCACGACGCGTGGGATGCTCGACACCGTGTTCGGATCGCGCGCGTAGTCCCATAGCTCGAGGCGCAGGCGCCCGACTTCCCTGATCGACACGCAGCTCCTGTGCGACCAGCACGCGTCGCGATCGCTTCGAACGTGATCGGCGCGAGCAACTTCACGTCACCTTCCATGGCCGCCGGCTGCACGACGCCGAACTCGACGGCGGCAAGACCTGCGTCCCGCAACATTCCCGGGAGCCGGGGGCCGATGTCGGGGTCGGCACCGCGACCTCGCACCGCGGTGCGGTAGAGATCCACGAATCGCGTGAACGCCGCGCTCGCCGGCGAACAGAACTGGCCCGAGCAGTCGACGTCTTCGACGACCATCACGCCGCCGGGTGCGAGGCGAGCCGCGAGGTGCGCCACCGCCTGCTCCGGCCGCGGAAGGTGCGACAGCAGGAACCGCGCGTAGACGACGTCGAACCGCTCCGGCGTCGACACCGGCGCGAGCACATCCTCGACGACGGAACTCGACGTTGGCGACCGATTCGGCTTCCGCCTCGCGGCGCGCGAGGTCGAGTTTCACGTCGTCCACGTCGACACCGACAACCGAGCCCTGAGGTGCGAGCCGACCCAGCTCGAGCGTCACGTCGCCACCACCGCAGCCGACGTCGAGGCAACGCGCCTCGGGTCGCACGAGCGGCTCCAGCAACCGGTGCGTCGTGGGCCACATCACCCGGGCGAGCATGCGGAGCCGTTCCCGGCCCTGCCGTCCGCCGCGAATCACGTAGTGCGGGGCGTTGGTCGCTCATGCACCAGGGTACGGAAGAACTCGGGATCCGGTTCGCGCCCTGGTGGGTACCATGGGTGCAGCGGCGCCTACCGACACGCACGGGTGCCGCCCATGAAGATGCACGCAATGCACGTTGACATGGGGGTGCGTGGCTTCGATCTTGGGCATCGAGGTGGGAGAAGCGAGCCGACGTCGCCGGAACGTCGTGAAAGAGCCGGCACACCTATAACTGCCAACCAAGACGACAACCGTCTGGCTCTCGCTGCCTAAGAGTTCTTAGGTAGCACGCTCACTGCAGGTCCGTCGTTCGCCTGCGTGCAGCGTCATAAAGGACGACTCACCGTCAGGCACGGCCTCGGGGCCCGACGGGACATCGAACGAGGCTTGGTTCGGTCACAGGGTGCCGATGACCTGGGGCCGGACGAGACCTCCCATCGGCTGCGCTCGGAGAAGTCCCATCAAGAGTCTGGGAGACGCGGGTTCGACTCCCGCCACCTCCACTCGCGGGCGTCCTGACAAGGGCTTTCGCGGCCTGCCAGGGATGGCGTGACACGCGTGACACATGGCGACGCCCGGCACCGGAGCTCATGGCCCCGATCGGGTGCATACGTCGATGCGGCGCCGGGCGGAGAGTTCGGTCGCGAAGTGCGTCAGCGCCGGTTCGGTGATCGCGCGCCCGGCCATCGTTCACTCGCGCTTCAGAGTCAGCTTCACCTCGTCGACCGGCTGACGCGTCATTTGGTCCCCTCCCTTCGGGTTCAGCGTGCGTGCGGTGGGCCTCGTCCGTGGTACTCCCGGTGCTCGACCTCCGTAGGATCGAAAATCCGGCCGCGTCTTCGTCAATCCCGGGCCCGATGCCGGCAGGACACTGGATCCTCCGCCGCCTCCCAATCCGTCCTCGAGAATGCTGCTTCCCCCTACGCTCCGTTCCGAACGGAGGCGCTAGAGGGCCGAGCCCGAGCATCGGAGGCGGCGGAGCGTGAGAGGAATGTGGCGTGCGTCTGGGTGACGTGGCCAATGCGGAAGCGCAGCAGTACGGAAAACCACTCGACGGTGTCCGCGTGCTCGCCCTGGAGCAGATGGCCGCGATGCCGTTCGCGACCCAACTGCTGGCCCGTCTCGGCGCCGATGTCGTCAAGGTCGAGCATCCGGTGCATGGAGAATCGGGGCGCGCGGCATCACCGGCGATCACGGACCCCGAAGGCCGTGTCGTCGGAGCAACGTTCCTACGGAGCAATCTCGGCAAGCGCAGCATCGGCGTCGACATACGCACCGAGGCGGGTCGCGATTTGATCCTGCGGCTCGTCCCGCGCTTCGACGTCTTCGCCGAGAACTTCAAGGCGGGCACCATCGACCGGCTCGGCCTCGGGTACGACGCGGTATCGGCCGTCCACTCTGGCGCGATCTACGTGTCCGTCTCGGGTTTCGGTGCCGACGCATCCGAGTACGGGGAGTGGCCCGCGTATGCGTCGATCGTCGAAGCCATGTCCGGCATCTACGACTTCATGCGCCGGCCCGACGAACGTCCGCGTCCGAACCCTGTCGGCGCGCTCGGCGACATCTCGACCGCGTTGTTCTCCGTCATCGGTGTGCTCGCGGCGTTGCGCCACCGCGACGCCACCGGCATGGGTCAACGGATCGACGTCGCGATGTACGACTCCACCGTCGCGATGACCGACATCGTCCCCAACTTCTATTCGCTCGGGTGGGAGCGTCAAGCCTCACCCGCGCCGTATCTGATCGCGTCGTTCAAGGCGAAGGACGGCTGGTTCGTCATGCAGATGGTGCGCGAGCACCAGTTCGCGGCGCTCGCCGAGCTGCTCGGCCGGCCGGAGTGGAAGACCGACCCGCGCTTCGCCGAACGAACCGGGTGGGACGTGCACCTCGACGATGTCATCCGGCCGGCGATCGAATCGTGGGCCGCCGGCATGACGAAGCGCGACGCCGCAGCTGCGCTCTCGACCGCGGGCCTCGCGGTCGGCCCGGTCCACGAGGCCGCCGAGGTCGTCGCCGATCCGCACCTCCGGGCGCGATCGATGCTCGTGGAGATGGAACGGCCGGACGGGTCGGGTCCACCGGTGCTCGTGCCGGGCAATCCGGTCAAGATGTCGCGAGTGGCCGAAGGGCCCGAACAACGTGTGCCGTGGGTCGGTGAGCACACGGCGGAGGTGTTGCGGGCCGAGCTCGGTTGTGACGACGCCGCGCTCGCGGAGCTCCGCGCCGCCGGCGTCATCGCCTGATGCACCACCCCCTCCTCGAAGTTGCGTGGCGAAAGGTGCTGACAGGACCCTTCCCCACGCAAGAGCGAGGTGGTGTGGCGTAATCTGACGACCCGTCAGATTCGCGATTACGAGACAGGCGCCGGAGGCACCATGGATTTCGATTTCTCCCCGGAGGAGCGCGCGTTCGCCGACGAGGTCGACCAATTCCTCGACGCGAACGACGATCCCGACGTCTTCGACGTCACGCGGGAGAACATGGCGCAGATCGTCGACACGCCGGCGCGCCGTGCGTTCATGAAGAAGCTTGCGGATCGCGGCTGGCTCGGGATCACCTGGCCGAAGCAGTACGGCGGACAGGACGGCGAGGGTGTCTACGAATTCCTGCTGAACGAAGCGCTCGCCGGCCGCGGCGGACCTCAGATCGGCAAGGGCGTCGGGATCATCGGCAAGACCCTTATCCGCGTCGGCAGCGACGAGCTGAAGCAGGAGTTCCTGCCCAAGATCCTCGACGCCGAGGTCGAGTTCGCGGTCGGGTACAGCGAGCCCGACGCCGGTTCCGACGCCGCGTCCATGAAGCTGAAGGCGGTCCGCACCGAGCGGCACGGCGTTTCCGGCTGGTTGCTCAACGGCCAGAAGACGTGGACGACGTCGGCGCACTTCGCGGAGTGGTACTGGGTCGGCGCCCGAACCGACCCGGACGCGCCGAAACACGCTGGCATCACCTTGTTCCTCGTCCCGCTCGACGACCCCGGCATCACGATCAACGGCATCTGGACGATGGGCGACGAACGGACGAACGACGTCTTCTTCGACGATGTGTTCGTTCCCGACTCGCACGTCGTCGGCGCGGTCAACAGCGGCTTCAAGTACATCTCTTCGGCGCTCGACCTCGAACGCTTCACGATGTTCACCTTCTCGCCCATGCAGCAACGGCTCGATGTGCTCTGCGACTACGTGCGCGAGACCGAGGTCGATGGTGAACCGCTGAAGAACGATCCCATCGTCCGTTCGCAGATCGCGCAGCTGGTCACGCAGGCGGAGGTCGGACGCGTGCTCGGCCTGCGGGTGGTGGATGCGTCCGTGAGATCGGAGACGAAGGGCGCGCCGCCGCCCACAGTCGAGGCGTCGGTCTACAAGCTGTACGCGACTGAGTTCTCGCGACGCTTGGCGAACGCGTCGATGGACATCGGCGGTCCGGGAGCGCAACTCCGAGTGCGCACGGACGAAGCGCCCATGAAGGGCCGGGCGGAATCCACCTACCGCTACACCGTGATCGACACCATCGGTGGCGGCGCGTCGGAGATCCAGAAGAACATCATCGCCCGCCGGGCCCTCGGCCTCCCGAAGAACTTCTGATCGGTCGTGCCGGAAACACCGATGCTCGACGGGATCATGGTGCTTGACCTGGCTTCGGTCGGGCCGGCCGCGCACGCGTCGCGGTGGCTCGCCGACTACGGCGCGGACGTCGTGAAGGTCGCGCCGGTGCCGAAGCACGGCAGAGTGCAGATCGTGCCGCCCTTCCACGCCTACGGCGGTCACCGCGGCATGCGTCGCATTCTCGTCGACCTCAAGCAGGACACAGGTCGCCGCCGCGTTCCTCCGTTTGGCTGCCGGTGCCGACGTGTTGATCGAGAGCTTTCGGCCCGGCGTCGTCGGATCGCTGGGCATCGATTTCGACGCCGTCCGGGCGGTGAACCCCGGCATCGTGTACTGCTCGACGAGCGGATACGGCCAGAACGGCCCACACGCGACGCGCGCCGGCCACGATCTCAACTACCTCGCGATCGGCGGATTCCTCGCGACCACACACGCGCGCGCCGACGGCGGGCCGCCGGTTCCGGGCGCGACGGTCGCCGACAGCGCGGGCGGCGGCATGCACGCAGTGATCGCGATCCTCGCCGCGCTGGTACGTCGCGGTGCGACCGGAACCGGCGCATACCTCGACGTCGCCGCGGCCGACGGAGTGCTCGCGCTGATGTCACTCGCCGTCGACGAGTACCTCGCCACGGGCGCCGTCCCACAACCGCGACACGGACTGCTCACCGGGCGCTATGCGTGCTACGACAACTATGAAGCTGCCGACGGTGGTTGGTTGACCGTCGCTGCGATCGAGCCACACTTCTGGGCGAACCTCTGCCGGCTCGTCGGTTGTGAGCAGTGGATCCCGCACCAGATGGACGACGCCGTGCAGGACGAGATTCGCGCCGATCTGCGGGCCGCGTTCAAGACGAGAACGCGCGACGAGTGGACCGAGATGCTTGCGCCGGCCGACACGTGTGTCGCGCCCGTGCTGTCGGTGCCCGAGGTCGTCGAGGACGCGCAGTACGCGGCGCGCAACGCCTTCGTCGACGCCGAGCACGCAACCGCGGGTCGCTTCCGCCAGGTCGGACCCGTGCTCGCCGGACAGGCGCGCCCGACAAGTGCGTACGAGCTGCGCGACGCGACCGCGACCGACGTCGACGAGCTCCTCGCCGGTGCCGGGTTCGCGGTGGAGGAGATCGAGCAGTTGCGCGCCGACGGAGTCGTCGCGTGACGGATCTCCCCGACGACGTGCACAAGCTGATCGACCAGCCGCAGTACGAGATCGACGGCGAGTTTCCCGTCGAGCAGGGCTACATCTGGACATCGTGCGCGTCGGTCGAGAACGGCAACCCGCTCTTCTGGGACGGAGCCGCCGCCGACGAGATCACCAAGGGACCGATCGCGCCGCCGACGATGGTGTCGGTGTGGTTCCGTCCGCACCACTGGCGGCCGGGACGCAGCGAACCGCAAGTCCCCCTGCAGGTGCACTTCGACTTGAAGGAACGCTTCGAGCTGCCAGAAGCCGTGATGACGGACAACACGTTGGTCTTTCACGAGCCGGTGCGGGTGGGTGATCGCCTCCGCACGCACCAGGTGCTGCGTTCGGTGAGCGAGGAGAAGACGACGAAGCTCGGCACCGGCCGCTTCTGGGTGATCGACGTCGTGTACCACAACCAGCGCGACGAGCTCGTGTGCGTCGAGTCGTACACCGGGTTTGGTTACAGGAGACAGCTGTGAGCGAGCGTCGTCTGCTCTTCAGCGACGTGCGCGAAGGCGACGAGCTGCCCCGACTCACGCACGAGGTCACGTCGTCGACCGTCGTGCTGGGCGCGCTCGCGTCACGCGACTGGCGACCGATGCATCACGACTATCACTTCGCGACCGAACGCAACGGCACGAAGGACATCTTCTTGAACACGCCGAACCAGGCGGCGTGGTTCGAGCGGTATCTCACCGACTGGACCGGACCGAAGGGCCGCCTCGGTCGCTTGAAGTTCCGCATGCGCGGCTCCGTGTTCCCCGGCGACATCATGGAGCTGCACGCGGTCGTGACGAAAGTGGAGCAGGACGACACCGGCTGCGGCTGGGCCGAACTCGACGTGACCTTGCGCGCAGCCGGCGAGATCGCAACGACCTGCGAAGCGCGTGTCGCGTTGCCGGTCTCCGACGACGACAACCCGTGGACCCGCCGCGCCGACGCGTGGCGCCCCTAACAACGACAGCGAGAACAGCGAGAGCGATGGACCTCGACTTCACCGACGAACAGGAGATGCTGCGAGAGACAGTGCGCGGCATCTGCGAGAAGCACGCGTCGCTCGCGATCGTGCGCGAGGTCGAAGACGACCCGCTGGGCTATCCCGACTCGTTCTGGGCGCAGCTCGCCGAGGCGGGCCTGGTCGGCCTCACGATCCCGGAGGAGTACGACGGCTCCGCGATGACGATGCTCGACGCAGTCGTCGTCTACGAGGAGTTCGGCCGGGCGCTCGCGCCTTCACCGCACTTCGTCAGCTCGGTGCTCTGCAGCGGCGTGCTCGAACGCGCGGGTAACGACGCGCAACGCGACGAATGGCTGCGACGTATCGCCGGTGGCGACGGCATCCTCACCCCGGCGTGGCTCGAGCCCGACGGCGGGTTCGGACCGCGCGGCGTGCGGCTGCGGTGCGAGTCGGATGGCGACTCGTTCGTGCTCACCGGCACGAAGCGGCACGTCCGCTTCGCGCGCGCCGCCGACGGCTTCATCGTGCTCGCGCGCACCGGAGTGCAGCCCGACGACATCGACCTGTTCCTCGTTCCTCGCGATGCCGACGGCGTCACGCTCACACAGCAGATGACCGTCGCGTCCGACACCCAGTACCGCGTCGACTTCGACGGTGTGCGGGTGCCGGCCTCCGCCCGCATCGGGCGCGCGGGCTCGGGCTGGAAAACCTGGGACGCGACGATGCGCGACGCCATCATCCTCCTCGGTGGCTACGCCATGGGTGGTGCGGTCCACGCGCTCGACATCACGGTCCAGTACGCCAAGGACCGGCACCAGTTCGACAAACCGCTCGGCGCGTTCCAGGCGCTTGCTCACTACCTCGCGGACGCCAAGTGCACGGTCGACGGCGGGCGCACCCTCGTGTGGGAAGCGGCATGGGCGCGCGACAACGATCGTCCCGTCGGCCGGCTCGCACCCATGGCCAAGCTCTTCGCGACGCAGACGTTCAGGGATGTCACGGCGATGGCGCAACAGATCTTCGGAGGTGTCGGGTTCACGGTCGAGTACGACATCCAGCTGTACTTCCGGCGCGCCAAGGTCCTGCAGCTCGACTGGTACGACACTCGTTACCTCGAACAGCTCGTCGCGGCCGACGTGCTCGACGGCTGAGTATCCGGCGCACGATCGACGCGTGTACGGTCCGAGCATGCGAGGCATCCTCTCCGCCGGTGGGTACGTGCCCTTCCGCCGGCTCGACCGGTCGCAGATCGGCGCCACCTTCGGCACCGGTGGCGGCAAGGGCACGCGTGCGGTCGCCGGTTACGACGAGGACACGACGACGATGGGCGTGGAGGCCGCGCGCTTCACACTGCGGGCGGCGCCGGCTGTCCCCTCCGCGTTGTGGTTCGCGACCGCCGAGCCGGCCTATCTCGACAAGAACAACGCGTCGACGATCCACGCCGCGTTGCGGCTCGACACACTCGTCCCCGCGTTCGACTTCGGCGGCGCGCTGCGCTCGGGCGTCGGTGCGCTGCGCGCCGCGCTCGAAGGTGACAGAACGGTGCTCGTCGTCGCCGCGGATCTTCGCGGCGGGCTCCCGACGAGCGGCGACGAGGCGCAGACCGGCGACGGCGCGGCCGCGATTCTCACGGGTTCCGACGCCGCCGGTCCGTTGCTCGCCGAGTACCTCGGCGGCGCGAGCGCGACGGAAGAGTTCCTCGAACGGTGGCGCACGCCGGGCTCCACCCGTTCCCGGCAGTGGGAGGAACGCTTCGGCGAGGTGAAGTACGGCCCCCTCGTCGACCAGGCGTGGAACAGCGCGCTGAAGGCCTCCGACCTCTCACCCGAGCAGGTCGACCGCGTCATCGTCACGGGTTTGCACGCGCGCGCGGTTCGGGGCGCGATCGCGCGGCTCGGCACCGCGAAGGAGTCGCTCGTCGACGATCTCTCCTCGAGCGTCGGGAACACCGGTACCGCGCACGCGGCGTTGTTGTTGACCAGCGCGCTCGAAGCCGCCGCGCCCGGTCAGATCATCGGTCTCGTCGTCCTGGCCGACGGCGTCGACGTCTTGCTGTTCCGGACGACCGATGCGATCGCGGGATACGCACCGGCGCGAGCCGTGAAGACCCAGATCGAGAACTGCGCGCCGATCGGGTACGGCAAGTTCCTGTCGTGGCGCAACGTCGTCACCGTCGAGCCACCGCGCCGGCCGGAACCGGATCGCATCTCGGCATCGGTGTCGGGTCGGAACGAGGAGTGGAAGTACGCGTTCGTCGGCTCACGCGACCGCGGCACCGGCGACCTGTACCTGCCACCGTCGCGGCGTCGCTCGCGGTGACGCCGTCGACGACATGGAGCCGGCGCCGATGGCCGACGTCCAGGGAACCGTCGCGCTGCTCACCGTCGACCGCATCGCGTACTCGCCGAGCCCTCCGATCACGTTCGCGGTCGTCGACTGGGACGGCGGCGGGCGTCTGCCGGTCGAGCTCACCGACGCGGACCCCGGCGACGTCGAGATGGGCGGCCGGGTGGAGATGACCTTCCGGCGCTTGTTCACGTCCGACGAGATCCACAATTACTTTTGGAAGGCGCGGCCCGTCCGCGGCTGAGACACGGGAGACGGCATGGGATCGCATGGCATACGAGATCGCGTGGCGATCGTCGGCATGGGGTGTACGCCGTTCGGCGAGCACTGGAACAAGGGCACCGATGACCTCCTCATCGACGCCGCGCGGGAGGCGTTCGGGTCTGCGGGCGTCGAGAAGGGCGACGTCGACGCGTACTGGCTCGGCACCGCGATGTCGGGGATGAGCGGCATGGCGCTCGCTCGGCCACTGCAGCTGCACGACAAGCCCGTCACGCACGTCGAGAACTTCTGTGCGACGGGTTCGGAAGCGTTGCGCAACGCCGCCTACGCCGTCGCGAGCGGCGCATACGACGTCGCGATGGCGATCGGAGTAGAGAAGGTCAAGGACAGCGGCTACCAGGGCCTCGTCGGCGCCGCGAAGACTCCGTCCGACGGCACCGGCCGCACGCTCACGGCCGCCGCGATGTTCGCCATGTGCGCGCCCGGCTACGGAAGGAAGTACGACCTCGGTGAGGAAGAGATGCGCGAAGTGCTCGCGCGACATCGCCTGGAAGAACCACTACAACGGCGCGCGGAACCCGCGCGCCCAGTTCAAGCGCGAGGTTTCGATGGAGACCATCTGCGGCGCGCCGCTCATGGCGGGCGGGCTCGGTGTCTACGACTGCTCCGGTGTCGCCGACGGATCGGCGGCGGCCATCATCGTGCGGGCCGAGGACGCGCTCCGATACACGGACAAGCCGCTCTATGTGAAGGCGCTCTCCCTCGTCGCCGGCAATTGTTCCGGCAACGCCGACCCCGAGTACGACTACACGACGTTCCCCGAGATCGCCGCGACGGGCCATGACGCGTACGCGCAAGCCGGTGTCACCAACCCGCGCGGAGAGATCGCGATGGCCGAAGTGCACGACTGCTTCACTCCTGCGGAGTTGCTCATCTACGAAGACCTGCAGTTCGCCGAACCCGGTACCGCGTGGAAGGAGGTCCTTGACGGGACCTTCGACCTACACGGCGACCTGCCGGTGAACCCCGACGGCGGACTCAAGAGTTTCGGTCACCCGGTCGGCGCGTCCGGGTTGCGGATGATGTTCGAAGCATGGTTGCAGCTGCGCGGCGAGGCGCCGGAGGAGCGGCGGATCGGCACCCTCGAGAACCGGAAACTCGCGCTCACCCACAACCTCGGCGGATATCCCGGAGAGATGGTGTCGTTCGTCTCGATCCTCGGTACCGAGCCGTCCTGACGCGGGACGCACGTCACTCGGTCGTGGCCGCTACAAGCACGCCAACAGCAACCCGAACGCGACGATCGGGACACAGGCACTGACGCGCGACCAGTACATGAACGGCGCTGAATCTCGGAACCGCTCTGCCTCGTCGACAACTCTCGAGACCGACGGCGTTCGGCGGCCAGCGACGAGCCAGGCACGTCGTGTTCCAGCAGGTTGAGAGGGGGAGCTTCCCGAGGTGGGTGCGACCGTGAGTGAAGGACTGTGCGCAGGCATTCGAGTGCTCGACCTCGCCGATGATCCGGGCGCGCGCTCGGCGCGCGTACTCGGCGACCTCGGCGCCGACGTCGTGCGCGTGGTGCCACTCGAGGGCGATCCCCTCGCGCGCCGCTCTGCCGACGAGCTCGCGTGGAACGCGGGCAAACGGGTGCTCGGGCTCGACGCCGGCGATCGGGCACTCGACGCCTTGCTCGAAACGGCCGACGTCGTGTTCGCGACGCCGCACGCGCCCGGTTTCCATCATCTCGATCCGGCGCGCGCGCCGCAGGCGGCGTGGATCTCGATCACTCCGTTCGGGCTCGACGGGCCGCACGCGAGCTGGCGCGCGAGCGACCTCGGCGTCATGGCCGCGAGCGGCAACATGTTCTCGACCGGACACCCGGGGCGCGCGCCGGTGCGCGCGTCCGAACCGGCGAGCCACTGCCACACTGGCGGTGAAGCCGCTTACGCTGCGCTGAGCGCGCTGGCCGCGGGCCGCACCGGTGTGGTCGACGTCTCGATGCAGGAAGTCGTGCTGATCGCGAACATGAGCGGGCAGTACGCCTACCCGCACACGGGCAACCGCGGCCGCCGGCTCGGTGCCAACATTGGCCGCGCGCGCGAGATCTGGCGCACGAGAGACGGGTGGGTGAGCTTCGGTCTGCGCGGCGGCAAGGCGCGTGTGCCGACGCTGGAACTGCTGACCCGCCTCGTGACACAAGAGCAGATCCCGGGCGGCGACGTGCTCGCGGCACGTGACTGGCGCGCGTACAACCCCAACACTGTCACCGACGAGGAACTGCGCGCCATCGAAGCGCCGACGGCTGAGTACTTCTCGCGTCACACGATGGGCGAGCTGTTCGAGATCGCGTGCGAGAACAACTGGATGCTCGCGCCGACGATGTCGCCGCGCGAGATCGTCGGCAGCAAGCAGCTCGAAGCGCGCGAGTTCTTCCGCCCCTTGGGCGAGATCGATCGGTTCCCGACCGCGTTCGTGAAAATCACGGGTGCCGCCTCGGCGCATCCGTCGGGCCCGGCGCGGCGCGTCGACAAGGATGTGGCATTCGAGGCGACCGGGCCCAACGGCATCGCGCGACCGTCGGGCGAAGGCGCGTGGGCGGGCACGAACCTCCTCGAGTTCGGATCCGGCGCGGCGGGGCCGATCGCGGCGCGCTACTACGTCGAGCAGGGCGCGACCGTGCTGCGCGTCGAGTCGGTGTCACGACCTGACTTCCTTCGTGTGTACGCGCTCGGGCCCAACAACCCGCACGGGTTGGAGGGCTCCGATCTCTTCGACACGCTCAACGTCGGCAAGCGCAGCGTGACCCTCAACCTCAAGGATCCCGCCGCGGCCGCGCTGATGCGGCGCTTGATCGTCGAGTGGGCCGACGCCGTTTCCGAGAATTTCGCGCCGCGGGCGATGAAAGGCTTCGGCCTCGACTATGAGTCGCTTGTCGCGATCAAGCCCGACCTCGTCATGATCTCGGCATGCCTCAACGGGCAGACCGGCCCCTTCAAGGACTACCCGGGGTTCGGAAGCCAGGGCGCCGCGCTTTCGGGCTTCACCTTCCTCACCGGCTGGCCCGATCTCGAGCCAGTCGGCCCCTTCGGCACGATCACCGACTCGCTTGCACCCCGGTACGTGGCCACCGCGCTCGCGGCAGGACTCCTGTATCACCGCCGGACCGGGCGCGGAGTACACCTCGACCTCTCGCAGGTCGAAGCGGGGATCTGGTCGCTCGCGCCGTGGATCGTCGACTACGCGCTCGGCCACACCCTCGGCGAGCGAGCCGGGAACCGGTCACCGTTCGCGGTGCCACACGGCGTGTTCCCGTGCGCGTCCGAAGGCGAACTCGACGACCGGTGGGTCGCGGTCGCCTGCTGGACCGACGACGACTGGAGCCGTCTCGCGCAGATCATCGGCGTCAACCAGCCGGCGCTCGCGACCTTCGAGGCCCGTTCCGCGCGCGTCGACGACGTCGAGACCATGGTCGCGGCATGGACGTCGACACGAACGCGCGCCGAGGTGGCGACCACGCTGCAGGCCGACGGCATCGAAGCCGTACCAGTCGCCGACTTCGGCGACCTCCACGACGATCCACAACTCGCGCACCGGTCCCACTGGATCGAGGGCAAGCACCCAGTGCTCGGGCCACGTGGATACGAACGCAACGGCTTCCGGCTGCCCGGAGACGCCGGCGGCTACACGCGCACCCACTCGCCACTGCTCGGCGAGGACAACGACTGGGTAGTGCGCGGTGTGCTGGGTCTCGACGACACGGAGATCGCGTCGCTCGTCGAGGTCGGCGCGGTCGAGGTCTCGGAGTCGAAGTGAGCTGAGTCGCCGGCGGTCGGCACCAAGGCTGCGGGTTCGGCACTTCGTCCCGGGGACGCGTCGTCTGGGGCGACGATGCCGAGTACCTGTCGCGCGACCTCGGTGTACCGTTTCTCATCCCCGAAATTTCAACTCAACGAGTTGTTCCCGCCACGCGGCGAAGCGGGCCCGGCGTCAGTCACTCCACACCGACTCGTTCAACGAGGCGTCGCGTTCCCGACCGAGCACTCGACCCGCATCGCCCTCCGCACGCAACATGTCATCGCGGACGAGACCGGTACCTCCCACGTCGCGGATCCACTCGGCGGCTCGTGGTACGTCGCGGAACTCACAGATGAGCTCGAGCGACGCGCAGAGATCGTTTTCGACCAGCTCGCCGAGCTTGGTACGGGATCCATGCTCGACGGCGTCGTCGAAGCGATCAGCGGATGGGAGGTCTATGTCCAAGCTGTTGTGGACGCAGAGGCAGGACATTGGCCCTTCGCCACGGTTGGCCGAGACCGACCGACTTGACGCGCTCTATCCAGACGCGTCAGCACCACGTCCCGCGACCGGCGATCGAGGCCTCAACAATGCGACTGTCGTGACACGCGCAGGACACGCGGGACACACAAGTGCCACAGAATCCCGGGATCCGTCGGTACATGGAGGACAAGAGCGGCACACCGAAAACTGTGTCTGACCTGGGCTGACGCGCCTGAGCAGGAAGAACGCGAATCGCGGGACGCCTGTTCGACTCCCGCCACCTCCACTGTGAATGCCCTGGTCACGGCGCTACGTGTGGCGCCGTGGCCACAGTTTGGTCACAGAGGCCGAGCCGGCGGCGGCAAGAGACCGACCAGATGACTGACGCCGCGCGGTCAATGCCCAGAGAGAAGGTGCTTCACCGTCGCAAGGGCCAGGGCGATCGCGAGCGCGACGAGTCCGAAGAGAACTGACGCGGCGCGTGTGCGTCCGCTGGCCCGTTCGACGACATACGCGACAGCTCCGATCATGAGGGCCAGGACAAGGCGCACTACCTCCTGTTCGGTGTCTTCCCGCAACAGCAAGACCGGCACACTTGCAACGGCGGCCACGACGGCAACGCCGGCGAGCTCCGACAACGCCTCGACACGATCCCAACCACGGAGTGGCCCGCGGCTGAGACCTTGCGTCGCGAGCACGAACGCGAACCAGTGCGCGACGGCCAAACCGATGGATGTCCCCCACAAGATCGCGACCAATTCCCAGCCGACGGGTCCGTGAACAGTCCCACCGTCGTCGTCGCCCGCAGGGAGCGCGGCGAGCTCGGCGAGGAGAACGATCGAGACATACAACATCATCGCCGTCGCGTCTCGCCAGACCCTCCGGCGCTCTGCCGCGTCGGTATCCGGCCTCACTTCCCCTACGTGCGAGTACCTCACTGATGCAGAATCCCCTCACTTACGCGGCTATGCACGCGGTGCGACGCGTGCACCTTGGATGCCGAGTGCCGAGCCGGCGCCGCGCGACGACGAGCCGCTCGCGGGAGATGCGCAATCGCGATGAGCTGGACCCCGTTGACACGCACACCGAGCGAACGTCGTGCAGTCGGGTGAGCACAATCATTGTCGAGGTCACTCGGTGGAGTCATCGTTCTGGTCTTGTGTCGCGATCCATGCCCGCGCATCGCGATGCGCCTGTTCGAGTGCGGCGCCGACTTGTTCGGTTGCGCGGTAGAGGTTCTCCGGGCCGATGAATTCGGTGACGCCGGTGACGCGGAACTGCTCGGCAAGCGGCTCGTTGAGCGAGACGATGACGAGCTTCGATCCGACGGTCGCCAGACTGGCCGCGTACCGCCGGAGGACGTCGATGAACGTCGAGCCGACGTCGCTGCGTTCGCGGAGTCGCAGGATCACGACCGTGTTTCGCGACGACCGTGTCACCTCGGGGAGCGCGGCTTCGAAGATCGGGGCAGCGGCGAAGAACAGGCTGCCGTAGGGCTGGAGGACGACGACGTCGTTGGCGGGGAGGCTTGCGGGCGGATCGATCTCGACGACGTGTCCGTCCTCGGTGAAGATCCGTCGTTTGACGCTGACGTGGTTCGACTGGCCGATGACATACAGCGCCACCGAGAGCGCAACACCTGCGACGACCGCGTACTGCAACGGGATGGCCATCGTGAGGACGAACGTCGTCACCAACACGATCCGCTGGCCGGTGCCGGTTCTCCAGACCGAGCCGAGATCGCTCGGCTTGATCGTCCGGTAACCGACGAGGATCAACAGGGCCGCCAATGCAGGCATCGCGATGTTCCCGATCGCATCGCCGAAGGCGACCAGAAGGACGGCCATCACGACACCCGCGACGACGAGTGAGGTGCGCGTCCGGGCGCCGGCAGCCTTGTTCAACGACGAGGCCGAGACGGACCCGCCGACCGGCATCCCTTCGAGCACACCCGACGCGATGTTGGCGATGCCTTGGCCGGTGAAGTCACGCGAGGCGTCGGGATAACTGCCGTCTTCGTTGGGGAAGTTGGCGGAGATGCCCGCACCTTGGACGAGCCCGACCAGCGCGAGCGAAACCGCGGGCACGATGAGAGACGGAACGAGGCTGAGCTCCGGAAGTAGAGCGTCCGGCAGCGTGCCCAAGGTCGCGCCCAGGTCATCGACCGTCGCGACGTCCCAGCCGAGCGCGTTCGCGGTTGCCGAGGTGATGACGACGCCGACGACGAGACCGAGGGCTCCGAGGCGCGTTCGTTCCAATGCGACGATCAGCACCATCGTGCCGAGACCGATCGCGACCGACTGTCCGTCGAGCCGGCCCGGGTGTAGGAGCGTGTCGAGGGCGCGGGTGAGACGCGAATCTTGAGGAGAGTTGTAACCGGTGAAGCTCCCCAGTTGCCCGAGGATGATGTTCACGCCGACCGCGTTGATGAACCCGACCATCACTGCGTTCGACACGAATCGCAGCACGGAGCCGAGCTTGAGCAACCCCGCCGCCACCATGACGACGCCTGTCAGCAACGAGAGCGTGGCCAGCGCGCGGGCCGGGTCGGTCGCGTCGTGCACCGTGTCCACGTCCGCGACGAGGATCGCCATCGCGCCGGTTCCTTGCACGGCCATGAACGCAGACGAGGTTGCGAAGGCGCCGGCGACCGTGCCGACCATGTAGGCGTTGAGCCCAGCGAGCGGGTTGACCCCGGCGAGGAGCCCGGTTGCGAGACCGTCGGGCACGCTCTCGACGCCGAGCACCGCGCCGGCTGGGATGTCCTGTCCGAGGTGCGCCAAGACGGCCGGCCTCTTGCGACCCATCGCAGCGCTCCCGTGTTATGTAGGACTCGTTACGAGCGCGCCATCGCCACGCGCAGCCTCAGCCTTTCGCACCCGCGCATGTCACGTAGACGTTGCATCACTGGTCGCCCGCACGCCCGAAGGAGCAGTCGGCGCGACGACGTTCGCCTTGAGGCGCTGGAACTCGGCGTCGTCGATGACACCGCGCGCCTTGAGGTCAGCGAGACGGCTGAGCTCGTCGGCCGTACTCACCGATGTACTGGCCGCATCGCGAATGTACGCGCGCGCAGCCGCGTCCTGTGCTTGCGCGGCTTCGGTCTGCGTGTTCACTCATCTTGTGACCCCGCGCGATGAGATACACGAAGACACCCAGGTAGGGAGCCACGATGACGAACACGACCCATAGCGCCTTCGCGAGGCCGCCAAGGTCGCGGCTGCGGAAGATGTCGGCGAAGACGGCGATCAGCAGCCAGATCCAAACGAAGAACAGCGTGAACCACAGCATCGCCATGAACACTTGCCCCACTTGCCATTCGGCCAGCATCATCTGCGCTCCCAGTCACTCGTAGTCTTCGACGACGTCGCGTCCGTGCGCGGTCAGCGCCCAGATCACACTGATCGCGATCGCGATGAGCGTCACACCCCACACGGGCGCGTACGGCAACCACGCGAACCCGATGATCGCGCTGACCAGCGCCATCACGACCCCAACCGTCCGGGCGATCACCGACCCGGTCAACACGAATCCGCCGGCAACCGCCACCACGACGCCCCAGACGAGGTGGATCCAGCCCCACTGCGTCGTATCGAACTGCAACACGTACTCACGGGTCGAGACGTAGAACTCGTCATCGACGATCGCGATCAAACCCGCGATCGCATGAAACGTCCCGATGAGCATCATCATCATCGCCGCGAAGAAGATCCAGCCGATCGCCCAACCGCTCGTCGTCTTCGCCGGCGCACCCGTTTGGACGCTCCCCGACCGCGGAACCCCAATATCAGCCATCATCGAACTCCTTCGATCTCCCATGTGGCGCGCACGGTGTCGAGAACGACCACCGCACTATCGAGTGTCGAGCACGTCCCCTGCCGCAGCTATCCCGATTCGGCAGGGATCAGAACCCGTGCCGGTGAGCCCCGCGCGCAATCGAGCGGACGATGCTCGAACGCACGGATGATTTCGTGTACTTCCAGCGCCAAAGCGCGTCGACGACGATCTGCACTCCGAGGAGCGTCCGCGCCACCGTCGAAGGCCAGCGGCTCGAGGCGCGCGGTGCGGTGGGTCGGACGTGCGGCTTGCATTCGTGCTCCGATTAGACGTTCTCCAGCGCGGCGAGACGGCCCGACCGGATCGCCTCGGCGAACGCCTGATAGTCGCGCTCGTTCTGGTCGGCGTAGCGTTCGGAGAAGTCGGCGATCGATTGATCGAACCGATCCTTCTTGCCCATGTACGCGGCCAGCGCGACCGGATCGCCGGAACGGGCGTGCGCGCGCGCCAGGGTTTCGCCACAGACTCGCGCGTAGAACGTGAGCGCCTCCGGAACCATCGTCTCGACAAGTGCCGAACCCTTCATGTCACGCAGCTGGCGCCAGTAGAGGTAGCGATCGGTCTCGGCGCGCTTGGTCCAGCCCAGGAAGATGTCGCTTGCCGCCTGCATCAGTCGTTGGCCCTGGACCACGCGTTCGCCGGGATGGCGGTAGCGGCTCTTCGGCAAATGGTCTTCGAGCACCGACGCGGTCGCCTCCTTGACCTGCAAGAACAACGGGTCGTCTTGATCTCGACCCTGCAGCAGCACGATGAATGCGCGCAGCCCGACGCTGCCGACGCCCACGACCTTGTGGGCCATGTCGACGACTTCGAACTTTTCCAGGAGGTGGCGGCGATCGTCCGGCAACGTCTTGCGGTAGGCGCGGAACTGCTCGTGGATCACGTGTTCCAACTCGTCGACCGAGAGCCCGATGCGTCGGTGCCAGGTCTCGGAGCGGGATCACTATCGGTGGCTGGCTGACGATCCGGTACCGGCCATCGACATGCTCGGCCAGCTTCGACAGTGCCTGCAGGCTGTCGCGAGTGTGCGCCTTCCGGGCCTGTTTCTCGGCGGTCTTCGCCGCGGTCTTGCCGACCTTCTTGCTGCCCGCTCGATCCATGGCGCCCGTCGCCTGCTTGATCGCGCTCATGAGCTCTTGTTCCGACAAGCGCGCGTACCAGACGTCCAGGGTGCGCATCTCGGCGAACTCGGCCATCTGCACTCGATACGCCGAGACAGACTCGAGCGCCGCCGCGCGCGTATCGGATCGGTTGAAACCGTTGTTCCGTGCCGCGACCGCAAAGCTCGCCGCCATGCGCTTCACGTCGTACTCGAATGGCCCCGGAAGCGTCTCGTCGAAGTCGTTCAGTCCGAACAGCAGCGTTCGTTCGGGCGACGCGAACACACCGAAGTTCGAGAGGTGCGCGTCGCCGCACAATTGGACGTTCAATCCTGCTGTCGGCGTGTCCTTGAGATCCGTCGCCATGATCTTCGCGGCGCCCCGATAGAACGTGAACGGCGAGACCAACATGCGCCCATGACGGACGGGTACGAGGTCGGGCTCCCGTGTGGCGTCTTGTTCCTCGAGCAGTGCGACGGGATCGGGACGATCGGGAGACGGCGACCATCCCGCGTGTACCGCCGGAGCGACCTTCTCACGCGCAGCCTTCCCTCGCGCGCTCCGTTCGTCAACGCTCGGGTGCACGATTGCGGTCATGAGACTCGAGTGTCGCTACCAGATCGCTCGTATCGCTATCCGGATTCGGCACCCGGCCGGGGCTTCACGTTGGCAGGTGCGACCGGTGCATGCGTCGCTGCGACAGCCCCGAGAGGTCCGAGCAGGTCGAGGGCATGCTCCGACGTGGTCGCGAAATCGACGTGCTCGCCATCGTCATCGATGAGGCGCGCAATCAGCGGATCCGCGCCGAGTCGCCGCAACTTCTTGTGGTCGGATGCCGTGGGCGAGAGGGTCATGGCATCGCGAACAGGGATGAGCGATTCCGCCCACGCCGCAGGACTGCCGCGAAACGCAAACACGTCGTGCACCCACACGCCGTGCCCGCGTGTCCACCGCGACTTACCTTGCCGCCGGCGTCGTGCCTTCACGTTCCCGGGGCGATGCCGGATTGCCCGATTGCGAAACACGAGGACCGTGATCCCGGCCGCGCACAACCAGAGCGGAACACCCAGAATTGCAAGGATCGCCCAGATCACCGTCACTCCCTCGCGCTCGCATCAACTCCCGCAACCGAAGCACCGACGCGCTGCCTGCGATATCCCGAATCGGCAGGGGGTCCAATCGCACCTGCCGAATGCGGATAGCACGCGACATCCCGCGGGGATGACGATCGGGATCCTTCGACGGAACAGGGAGCTGAAGCGGATGAAAGACGACACCCCGATCACCCTGGCTGTCGCCACCTACGGCAATCGCGCCGGGGCGGTGGGCGACTTCGACCGAGTCATGGACGCGAAGAAGAGCGGCGCGTTCGACCACATCGCGGTTGCCGTGATCACCAAGGACGTCGACGGCAAGGTCGAGGTCGAGCGCCACGACAGCACTGCGAAGCATCTCGCTTGGGGCGGTGCGCTCATCGGCGGTGCGCTGTTCGTGATCGCGCCACCCCTCGCGCCCACCGCGCTCGGTCTCGGTGGTGGCGCCGGCGCAGCGGGTCTTGCGGGTGCCGGTGGCATCGCGGGTCACTTCTGGCACAACATCCCAAAAGAGACCACCCGCGAGATGACGGACACCCTGGAGGCGGGCGACAGCGGTCTCGTCATCGTCGCGGTCAACCCGAAGGGCACCGACATCACGCCCATGCTTGCCGGCGCGCAGAAGGTGGTCGTCGACTCGACGACGAAGGGCGACCTCGAAGGCGCCTACGAGGACGCCATCAAGAAGGCCGGCGCCTGACCCGACTTCGTGGCTTTCCACGCTCCGGCGACACACGCGGGCTGGCTCGCGCGCGTGTTTCCTATCCTTCAGTGGCTGCCGCGCTATGAGCGGTCATGGCTCTCCCGTGACGCGATCGCAAGCGTCTCGGTCTGGGCGCTCCTCGTTCCGCAATCCCTGGCGTACTCGTCGATCGCCGGCGTACCGGTCCAGTACGGGCTCTACACCGCATTCGCAGCGCTCTTGGGTTACGCGCTGTTCGGAACGTCGAAGCAGATGGCCCAGGGACCGAGCGCGGCAGTGGCGGCGGTGGTGGGGGCCATCATCTCGCCCCTTGTCGGTGCCGCGGCATTGGGAACCGACGACGCCGCGAAGTTCGCGGCTGCGCTGGCGCTCGCAACCGGCATCGTGTACCTGGCGCTCGGCGCCGCCCGCATGGGCTGGGTCTCGAACTTCCTGTCCAAGGCGGTCATGGGCGGGTTCGTCCTCGGCTTCTCGATCGGCATCATCATCGAGCAGTCCTACAAGCTGCTCGGCGTGCCGAAAGTGGACGGAAGCTACATGGAGCAGTTGTGGGGCACGATCAAGAACCTCCCCGACACGAGCCTGACAACCCTCGCGCTCGGGACCGCGTGTCTCGCGACGTTGTTGTTGATGCGGTATCGGTTCCCCAGACTTCCGCGCGCACTCATCGTTGTCGTTCTCTCGATCCTTGCCGTGAAGTTGTTCGACCTCACGGCTCACGGTCTCGCGGTCACAGGCCCGGTGCCCGACGGACTGTTCTCGGTTGGACTGCCCGACGTCGGATGGGAGTACGCCGATTCGCTCCTGCTCGGTGCCTTGGCGGTGATCTTCGTCGGCTATTCGGAGTCACTTGCCTCGGCACGCGCGATGGCAACGAAGCACGACTACGCAATCGATCCGAACCAGGAACTGATCGCGCAAGGTGCGGCATGCGCGGCCGCAGGTGTGGTCGGCGGATACGCGACCGACGGCAGCCTGTCGAAGACCTCGGTTGCCGACGCGGCCGGACAGCGGACGCAGATGGCGTCGATCCTCAACGCCGCGCTCGTGCTGCTGACGATGTTGTTCTTCGCCTCGTTGTTCGAGGATCTCCCGGCCGCCGCGCTCGGCGCGATCGTCATCGACGCAATGATCGGTCTGATCAGCTTCGGTGACATGCGGCGCTATTGGCGCGTGAGCCGCGCCGACTTCGTCTTCTTCGGGAGCGCAATGGCCGGAATCCTCTTCGTCGACATCATCCACGGCATCATCATCGGCGTCGTGCTATCACTCCTCATGCTGATCGCACGGGCTTCGAAGCCCCCGATTCGCCGCCTGGCGCGCAACCCCGACGGCTCGTACGTCGACATCGGTCTGCACGATCGCCACGGCGTCGACTCCAAAGTCCTCACACTCCGGCTCGATGGACCCCTCTTCTTCGCCGACGCACAGCGGTTCAAGGAGTCGGTCTACGACATGATCAACAGGGCATCCGAGCCCCTCGAAGCGATCGCCCTCGATGCCGACTCCATCTCGCTGACTGACACGGACGGCGCCGATGCCTTGATCGACCTCGCCACGGCGCTCCACGACCAGCGAAGCCTCAGGCTCGCTGTCGCGCGTGTGCAACCGCCGGTATGGCAGCTGTGGGAGCGGGCCGGGATCGCAACCGTCGGTGTTCGACGGACGGAACTTCGACACTGTTCACGCGGCGGTCGACGCCTTGATGACTCCGCATCCGAGCAATCAGATGCGATGCGTGACGCGGAGAAGGCAACGTGAGAAGCGCCGAATGCGGATAGCACTCGCCACGTAGGGGCGCTCAGGATCAGCTCGTGCGCGGTTCCGGCCTTCGTCAGCGCGCCGAGTACCGCTTCGGTCTCGTCCTTCTGTTGCTTCTCGCCACATTCACGTTCATGGCCGCCGGCCTGACCGGCGCGTGGACTGGTGTTGTGACGGTGCTGTTGCAAGGCGCGACCCTCATCGCCGCGCTTTCAGCCGCACAAGTCGCTCGTAGCCTTGTTCGCCTCGCCGCGCTCGTAACGGTCGGCGCACTCATCGTTGCAACAGCGACTGCCCCGACAAGCGGGACGGAGCCCAGCGGCTTCGTGGCACTCCTCAATGCGCTTCTGGTCGGGCTAGCGCCGATCGCGATCGCGTGGTCGATCGTGCGTCGACGCCACATCGACGTCCATACCGTGCTCGGAGCGCTGTGCATCTACGTGCTCCTCGGAATGTTCTGGGCGTTCGCCTTCGCGGCAATCGGCGCGTTCGGCTCGGACACCTTCTTCGCGCAGGAAGCGAATCCGACGAGCGCCTCCTACCTCTACTTCGCGTACGTCACCCTGACGACGGTCGGCTACGGCGATCTCACCGCGAGCGGAAACCTCGGCCGCGCACTCGCCGTCCTCGACGCGCTCCTCGGCCAGATCTATCTCGTGACCGTTGTCGCGTTGCTCGTGTCTCAGCTCGGCCGAACCCGGCTCACCGACAACACGGACGGCTGACCAGCCGCGGTCACAGGCGGTCGCATTGCGAGAACCTCTGCCAAAGATGTACCCAGCTCTTTGGTTGATGGCCGGGCTCGCAAGTATTCCAGAAACTCGGCCAGCCGCATCGTTCCGTCCACCGCTGCTATCCCGATTCGGCACGCGCCCTCGCGCGCGCGACGGTTTCGCTGGGTGATTCGCCGAACAGCGCTCGGTACTGGCCGGCAAAGCGACTGAGGTGCCAGAAACCGAAGTCGCACGCAGCGCGGGTTACCGAATTGCGCGCAAACGGACCGTCGAGAAGCCGGCGTCGCACCTCGCGCAGCGCCGCTGCGCGTAGGTAGGCGGTTGGCGACATGCCGTGGCAGTCGTTGAATGCATCGCGCACTCGTCGTTCGGAGACACCAGCCGCCGCGCTCAGATCGCTCAGCGTCACCCTCTGGTACTGCATGCTCGCCGCGTACTGCACGCACGCCCATACGATGTGCAAGCTGGCGGGGCGCACCCGCGGCGCGAGTGCTCGGCGGGCGAATCCCGCCGCGATGTCAGGGTCCGGGTCATACGAACGCTTCTGACCGACGTGTCGCTGCCGGTTGGGCAGCGTGACATCGACGATCCGCAGTTGCCGTTCGATACGTCGCCGTGGCTCGACGCTGTCGTGCTGCTCGCTCGCGTCTGTGCTCATCGCCAACGCGCCACCTCCGCGTCGAACCGATCATCTGAGCGCATGATCTGCCCGTGCGGCGCAGCTGTCGTCCTGCGCATTGGATGTTTCGGGAGCTCCGGTGTGGAGGCGCTCTCATCCGATTCGGATGACGTTCGAACGGCGCGTCAGCGTTGGAGGGCACCGTCGATGTCGTATCCGATGCCGCGCGCGATTGCAGGAGCTGCAGAGGCGACTCGGGCGTGACCAACGATCGTCGCGACGCTGATCAACGTCGCAACGATGTCTTCGTCGCAGGCACCCGCTTCGAACGCGCGCGCGATCGCGCTCCGGCAGAGTGCCTCGGGTGCGCCGAGCGCCACGAGCGCGCTGATGCGGACGAGCGCGTCGGCCTTGGGCTCGAGCGCGGCGAACCGAGCGTCCCGAGCCGAGAGCTCGGCCGTGAAGCTGTCGTCGCCGGTCGCGCACCGAGCGAGCACGTGCCGTTTGCGTTCCACGCTGCACCTCACAAACAACGAGGCGCACTTGCTTGCCCTCTATTCGAGCGGGTTCGCAGCGCGCCGGCAACATCCAAATGGCATGAAATCGGAGGCGCCGAACGGGCTACGTCTCGAGCAACCCGATCTCGTGGAGCCGCTCGATCGCTTCGTTGCGCGAAGAGACCCCCAGCTTCTGATAGATGGAGATCGCCTGGGACTTCACCGTGTTACGCGAGAGGTGGAGCCGCGCGCCGACCTGCGGGTAACTGAGGTGGGTGGGCAGGAACGGTACGAGCCGAAGTTCGGCAGCGGTGAGCGACGATGCGCCAACCTTTCCAGTGCGCATCGTGTCGAGTTTCGACTCGAGCTCGTCGACCTCCTTGGGAAGCACGCCCAGATCGGGCCGCTTCTGCAAGATGTCGCGCGCCTGCCGCAGGACTTCCCGGGCGCCCGCAGTGTCCTCGAGGGCAAGGTAGGTGCGGGCCAGCTCGATCAGTGTCTGCACCGAGTAGGCGGGACGCGCGTAGGTGAGCAGTGGCCGCAGCCGCGCCGCCCGCGTGACCTCGTCGCGTGCCCGTTCGACGTCGCCGCGATGAAGCGCAGCGCGCGCCGCCAAGGTGTACGCGAGCGCGCTCTCCGTGTAGTCGCCGAGGCCGAACTGCTGCACGGCCGAGCTCGCCTCCTCGGCGAAGCTCTCGACCGCGGTCCAGTCACCGCGGCCGAGCGCGCAGTACCCACGCGCGGCAAGCGCGAGCACCACGGCCGCGCCGGCACTCGTGCCCAGCCGACGTCTACCGCCTGGGCAAAGATCGGGTCGGCGCGGTCCGCGTCACCGCCGAGGAGAAGGATATCCGGAGCACGAGTGCGGCGCGAGGTCTCGTGCCCAGTACCGACATCTACCGCCTGGGCAAAGCTCGGGTCGGCTCGGTCCGCGTCACCGCCGAGGAGCAAGGAATATCCACGCAGCACGAGCGCGGCGGATCGGATCCCGCTTCCCGCACCCAGGCCATCGATCGCGCTCTCCACGTCACGTCGCATCGCGTCGATGCCGTCCCGACACTGAAAGCCGCGAAGAATGGCGCGCCAACTCGCCAACGTACTGCCGTCGGGAAGAATCCGCTCGGGCGATCCGCGTTCTGCGCCCGTGCCTCCATCAAGGAGCAGCGCCGGCGATGGGTGTTCCGCGGCGATGGCCCAGCGCTCGGCTGCGGCCGCATCGCCAGTGTTGATATGGAAGAGTGCACCGAGCACCGCGACCGCGGGATACTGCTCGACCAGGTCCTCGTCCTCGAACCACGCGAGCCATCGCCGGGCGGTCTCGCGGCGTCCCTCGGCGAATGCCTTCTGCGCGTTCAGCAGCATGAGCCGATTGACCCGGTCAACGTCGAAGCCGCGTTTGCGCGTGGTCGATCGCCAGCTCGGGCATGCGGTTCGCCTCGCACCACTCCGCGGCGCGGACGTGCAGCGCCTTGACGAGGTCGGGCTCACGACGCTGCAACTCGGCCCGCAGCAGGTCGCGGAACAGGTGATGGTACCGGTACCACTCGCCGTGCCGGTCGAGTGCGACGAGCAGAAGGTTCGAATGCGCGAGCGATTCCAGGACCGCACCCGAGCCCGCGCGGTCGAGTACCGCATCGCAGAGCCGTCCGCTCATTCGATCGAGCACGGATGTTCGCGTCAGGAACGAGACCTCGGCTTCCGAGAGGCGGGCGAGCAGTTCGGTGCGCAGATAGTCCGCCATCAGCCGGTCGTCGCCGGAAAACGGAACGCCGGCGTGTTCTCGCGAGCCACCGGCCTTCAATGCGAGCGCCGCGAGGTACAGCCCTACCGGCCATCCTTCGGTGCGGTCGAGCAGTTGGTCCATCTCGGCGTCAGTGAGTTGCACGCCAACGGCATCGAACAGCGCGCGCCCCTCGAGACCCGTCATCGCGAGCTCGTCGACACCGACCTCTACGACGTCAGCGCCGGCGCGAAGCCGCGCCATGGGGAGCGGTGGTTCGGCGCGCGTCCCGAGCGCGAGCCGCGAGCCGGTCGGAAGGTGGAGTGCAAGCTCGGCGATCGTGTCGAGGCATTGGTCGTTTTCGAGCGCCTCGACATGGTCGAGGACGAGGACGACCGGCTCCTTCATTCCTGACATTGCCGACGCGACACGTGACGCGACAGTGGCAACCGAGTGACGGCCGTCAGTAGATCGCAGCGCTTCGGATCCGATGGGTTCGACCCGATCGAGGGCGGCCGCGGTGTACGACACCAGCCGCCCGAGATCGTTGTCGTGCCGGTCGATCGAGAGCCACGCGACGCGAGAAGGGTGACGCCGCGACCATTCGGCCAGCAGCGTCGTCTTGCCGTAGCCCGGCGGCGCGGCAACAACCGTGATCGGCACGTCCGACGCATCGAGTCGATCGACGAGTGCGGCACGGGAGACGAGCGCCGCGTGGGCGACCGGCGGATGCAGTTTCGACTCGAACAGATCCTGCGGGGGCCTTCGCCGGCCGGGCCCGCTGCCTTCACCTGCGCTCACCGTGGATCGACCCCCGGCGTCAGCTCACCCCTAACACTAAGCGCCGGAGGTTGACAGGGCCAAAGACGTCACCGGATGTTCATGTCCGCCCGTCGTTGTGTCGGCTACCCCTGATCCGGGACATCGAGCTCGTATCCAAGCGCTGACGCGAGTACGGGCGCAGCTGAGGCGACTCGCGCGATGCCAACGATGGGAGCGACGCTCATGAGGACGCCGGTCACCTCGTCATCACGCACTCCGGCCGCACGGGCAACACTGACGGCCCACTGGTAGGAAGGAGCCCCCGACTCGGTGGCGATGAGCGCGGCGAGTCGAACCAGGGCGTGCGTCTTGTCGCCGAGCTCGGAATTCTCGAGGTCCGTGATCTCGCCGGCGAAGATCGATCCGATCGTGCCGTCGTCGCTCACGGCCAAGCGCCGCAACAGACCCGCGCACACGGGCTCGTCCCTCATTCGTCAGCTCTGGGCGTCGAGCGCTCTACGCATAGGCCTTGCCATTCAGCGATGAGCGGATCTGGGGAGACCGCGCCAACTCGTCTGTTCACTTCGATGGTGTTCCCGTCGCAGTCACGCAGCTATCCGATTTCGGCAGGTGCCTCACGGATGCTCAGCCGGTTGTGCCGATTCGGGATAGCGCCGGACGCGCGTCGACGTTCGAATGGCAGTGTGAGCTGGACAACTCAGCGCTCGCGGCGAAGATGATCCTCGACGAGCTCGCCGCTGTGAACGTCATCCTCGGCGCCAAGGCGACCTCAGAGGAGGCAGACGCCTTCCGCCACTGGCTTCTCGACGTCGCCGGGGCGGCAGCCGACGCCGCCAAGGAGGGCGGCTTCATGGGGTTTGGGGCCGTACAGGTGAGCGAAGGCGAAAAGCGGATGATCGACGAGCTACGCACCGCGCTCGGCATGCCTCAGGCCTGAGCGCGCGGAGGCCGCCGAATTGCCGTGGTGCCGATTCGGGATAGCGCCGGACACGCTGTCGACGTTCGAATGGCATGTGATGCCGCGCGAGTAGCGATGCCGACGATCGCGCGGGCGAACGAGGAAGGACGCGACGGTGAGCCAAGTCGACCGCAGCAAGCTCCCGATACGCCGAGAGACGTTCGATGGAATCGTCAATCGGACCCTCGACGGATCGCAGCCCGATTGGAACCTCATCGGACATCCGACGCCACCGGAGGGCGCGCCGAACGTCCTGCTGGTCCTCATCGACGATGCCGGATTCGGGAACCCGAGCACGTTCGGCGGCCCGATCCAAACGCCGAACTACACCCGCGTCGCCGAGGGTGGGCTGCGCTACAACCGGTTCCACGTCACCGCGCTGTGCTCTCCGACGCGCGCGGCACTGTTGACCGGGCGGAACAACCACACGGTCGGGTTCGGATCGATCGGCGAGCTCGCGGGCGGGTTCCCGGGCTACTCCGCGACGTTGCCGCGGGACTGCGCGCCGCTGCCGCGGATCCTGCGGGACAACGGTTACAGCACGGCCGCGTTCGGGAAGTGGCACCTGACACCGGATGCGCAGCAAGGTCCGGCCGGGCCGTTCGACCGGTGGCCGAACGGCTGGGGCTTCGACTACTTCTACGGGATCCTCGGCGGCGGCGCGAGCCAGTGGGATCCGGTCCTGGCGGAGAACCAGAAGCATCATCGGCACCGACCCGCGGTTCTACGACGAGGAGCATCCGTACTACTTCCCGGATGCGATGGCCGACCACACGATCGAGTGGCTGCACGGCGTGCGCGCACAGGACGCCCACAAGCCGTTCTTCGTGTACTTCTCGACCGGATGCAGCCACGCACCACACCATGTGGCGAAGGAGTGGGCCGACAAGTACAAGGGACAGTTCGACCAGGGCTGGGACAAGCTCCGCGAGCAGACGTTCGCGCGCCAGAAGGAGCTCGGCGTCATTCCCGCCGACGCCGAGCTCACGCCGCGCGACGAGGCGTTCCCGGCGTGGGACGACGTTCCCGACAAGCTGAAGGCGCTTTATGCGCGCCAGATGGAGGTCTACGCGGGCTACTCCGAGAACGCCGACTACAACGTCGGTCGTGTCATCGACGCGATCGAGGAGCTCGGCGAGCTCGACAACACGCTGATCCTGTGGATCTGGGGTGACAACGGCGCCAGCATGGAAGGGACGATCACCGGCTCGTTCAACGAGCTCACGATGCAGAACGGCATCCCGCTGACCGACGAGATGCAGCTGCAATTGTCCGAGCTCTACGGCGGGCTGGACAAGTGGGGCGCGGCGATCATGGATCCCCACTACGGCGCCGCGTGGGCGTGGGCCGGGAACACGCCCTTCCAATGGGGCAAGCAGGTCGGCTCGCATCTCGGCGGGACGCGCAACCCGTTGGTCGTGCACTGGCCTGATCGCATCCGTGACGCTCGGCGGGCTGCGTTCCCAGTTCGCCCACGTCATCGATGTGGCGCCGACGATCCTCGACGTCGCCGGGATCCCGGTGCCCGAGAGCGTCGACGGCATCGAACAGCAGCCGATGCACGGTGCCCCGTTCACCGCGTCGCTCACCGATGCGCGGCGCAGTCCGAACACCGCACCCAGCAGTACTTCGAAACGGTCGGCAACCGCGGCATGTACAAGGACGGCTGGTGGCTCGCGATGAAGACCGAACGCATCCCGTGGGTGCTCACACCCGAAGCGCTCGCGCCGTACGCGCCGGGCGTGTGGGACCCGGATGCAGGTCCCGCCGAGCTCTACTACCTCCCCGACGACTTCACCCAGGCGCACGACGTCGCGGCCGAACACCCGGAAAAGGTCGCAAGCGCTCAAGGACCTGTTCTGGGAGGAGGCAGAGCGGTACAACGTGCTCCCGCTGCTCGCGACGTTCTCGACGTTCTTCGGCATCCTGCCCCCGATCTCGGATGAGACGACGTTCGAGTTCCGCGGCGACGTCCAGAACGTGATGCCGGGCATGATCCCCCGGGTCTACAACCGCTCGTACGCGATCACCGCAGATCTGGTCGTGCCCGAAGGCGGCGCCGAAGGTGTCATCGTCGCCGAGGCCGACCACCTCGGCGGGTTCACGCTCTACGTCAAGGACGGGAAGCTCACCCACACCTATTCGATGATGGGCGTGTTGGTCTTCAAACAAGTCGCCGAGGAAGACCTCCCGACGGGCAACGTGACGGTCCGGATGGAGTTCGCGGCGGACGGGGCGACGCCGGCGACCGGCGGCGAAGTGACGCTGTTCGTCGACGAGCGACCGGTCGGGAAGGGGCGCATGGACCACACCGTGCCGGTCCGATTCACCGCCTACGCCGGGATGGACATCGGTCGCGACAACGGTGGTGTCGTCGACCTCGAGTACGAGGACAAGAAGCCGTTCGCCTTCACGGGCACCGTGAAGAACGGTGACGTTCGACATCAAGCCTCACCTCTCCGACCAGGACGCCATCAACCTTCACGCCGCCGCACATCACGGGGACGCCGCGCACGCGCTGTCGGGGTGAGCGAAAGACCCGTCGCCCGCCAGAGCGGGCGCAAAGGAGGGCAGCGTGAGCTATCCGTCCATCGCAGACCACGGACTGATCGGGGATCTTCAGAGCGCGGCGCTCGTCGCGACGGATGCGACGATCGATTGGTTCTGCTGCCCCCGCTTCGACTCGCCGAGTGTCTTCGCGTCGCTGCTGGACGATCGTCGAGGCGGGCGCTTCGCATTGGCACCGGTGACGCCGGCACGCACGCACAAGCAGATGTACATGCCCGGCAGCGCCATCCTCGTGACGCGGTTCCTGTCGGAATCGGGTATCGCGGAAGTTGTTGATTTCATGCCGATCGACCGGCCGCGCATGGTGTCGGACCGGCGCCGCATCGTGCGACTCGTGCGAGGCATCCGCGGCGAAGTCGAATTCGAAGCACGGGTCGAGCCCCGGTTCGACTACGGGCGTAGGCCGCACCAGGCGAACGTCAATGGCACGACCGCCGTCTTCGAGTCCGGGAGCGACCGCCTGACCCTGACGAGCGTGTCGCCGATCGAGCGCGATGGCGACGATGTCCGGTCGAGGTTCACCATCAGTGCCGGGAACGTCGGTGGGTTCGTGCTCGAGTCCGGCGCGTCAGGCTCGCCCGTGCAGATCGGCAGTGGGCAGGTGATCGAGCTCTACCTCGAGACCGAGGCGTACTGGCAACGCTGGCTCGAAGGGAGCTCGTATCGCGGGCGCTGGCGAGAGGCAGTCGAGCGATCGGCCATGACGCTCAAGCTCATGACCTACGCGCCGTCGGGAGGCCTCGTCGCGGCGCCGACCGCCGGACTTCCCGAGCAAGTGGGTGGTCCCCGCAACTGGGACTACCGCTACACATGGGTGCGCGACGGCTCGTTCTCGGTGGCCTCGCTGCTCGGACTGGGGTTCGTCGAGGAGGCCGCCGCCTTCGGCGACTGGCTGCGTGCACGCCTGGAGGAGCGTGCGGGGAACGGCTCCGGCCCGCTCCAGATCATGTACCGCGTCGACGGCAGCTCGGATCTCACCGAGGAGACGCTCGATCACCTCGACGGATACATGGGTTCCCGACCGGTACGGGTCGGCAACGGCGCAGCCGATCAGCTGCAGCTCGACATCTACGGCGAAGCGATGAACTCGATCCACGTCCTCGACAGCGGCGCGGTCGGCGAGTGGGGCGTCGGCTACGAGGGCTGGAACCAGATCGTCGCCGTGATGGACTGGCTCTGCGACCACTGGCAGGACCCCGACGAGGGCATCTGGGAGACGCGCGGTGGCCGTCGCCCCTTCGTCTACGGGCAGCTCATGTCGTGGGTGGCGTTCGACCGTGCCATCCGCATGGCCACGAGCCGGAGCCGCCCTGCCGATCTGGGCCGATGGGCCCGGGAACGCGACCGCATCCACGCGCAGATCATGACCAAGGGCTGGAACGACGGGCTCGGTGCCTTCGTCCAGTACGAAGGCGGTGACGTGCTCGACGCGTCACTCGTGTTCATGCCGCTCATGGGCTTCATCGTGCCGAACGACCCGAGGTGGCAGTCGACGATGTCGGCGATGGACAAGACGCTGGTCGACGACAGTCTCGTGTACCGCTACGACCCCAACGCCTCACCGGACGGCCTCCCCGGTTCGGAGGGCACGTTCTCCTTGTGCACCTTCCTCTATGTCGATGCGCTCGCCAGCCTCGGGGCGACTCGCCGAGGCTCGGCTGACGTTCTCGAAGATGCTGACCTACGCGAACCACGTCGGCCTCTACTCCGAAGAGATCGACGCCACCGGACAACAGGTCGGGAACTTCCCGCAGGCGTTCACCCACCTCGCGCTCATCGCCGCGGTCCTGAACCTCGACCGGGAGCTGGACAACCCGAAGGCGCCGGTGATGCAGCGATAGCAAGATGCGTGACGCGGCCGCCGAGACCGGCCGGGAGCGCTCGACTGCCGTCATGGGGCGAGCATGAGGTCCTTGCGGTAACCGAGTCCAGGGAGAACGGCGTCCAAGGTTCTCGAACCTCTCGTGCGTTCACCCGGCGCCGCAACGGTTCCTCGCTTCGCGCAGGGCGTCAGCGCGTCCCCGAGATCCTGAACACGTACGAGCCGTCTTGGGCTGTGGCTCCGGTTGCGTTGCCCGCGGGAAGCTGATTCGCAAGTCCGAGCTGCGCGAGCGCGAGCAGCTGCACGTACGTCGCACTCGCTTGCGCGACCCTGCTCTGCGCGGTGGCGAGGGCGTCCTGGAGCGACGCTTTGGTCTCCTGTGCCTTGGCCGCGACCTGCGCGGTCGTCTGCTGGCGCGCCGCGTCGGCGCGCGCCGCGCCGTCGCGATCATGCTGGGCGAGGTTCGATCGGGCGGCGTCGGCCTGCGCGCCGAGTGCCGCAACCTGGCTGCCCGCGGTGTCGAGTCTTGCCGCAAGCTCGTTCTGCGCAGCCGCGATGATCATCGTCACGTGGTCACGGATGCCCGCTCCGGCTGCAACGAGCTCGTGGGCACTCTCGGTCACGGTGTCGATGTCGTCTTTCAGCTGCTGTGCGGCCGCGCTCACTTGAGCAGCCTCGGTCTGGATGGCGGTTGCCACGCTCACGACGACATCGACCTTGGCGTTTGCGGCCGCGAGATCCGCGGCGAGCTGCACCCATTCGGGCGCGCTGTGGTCTGGAAACAGATCGAGAGTGGTGATCGCTCCCGAGATCAGCGTCTGAAGGTCAGTCGCGTCCGTCACGTGCTGGGCCGTTTGACCCGCGAGGCCGCTCGCCTTGGCCGCGAGTGCCTCGGTCGCAGCCTTGAGGAGGTCGAGCTTGCCGGCGTGTGCGATCAGCCGATCGGTGTGATCGGCGATCGCGGCTCGCAGGCCGTCCAGCGCATCGCGAATCTGCGCGACCGCAGTCTCGATCTCTGCGCGCGCGTTCGTCGCGGTCGTCGAGATGGTCTGCGAGAGGTCCGAGAGCTCGCCGTCGGACAGTCGCGCGAGGTCGTTCGAGTGCGCGTCGGACGCGCGGTTCTCCAGTGTCCGCCCGCTCAACTGTGCCTGCTCGAGCGCCATGAGGTCCGCCTGCACCTGCTCGAGCGACGCCTTTGCTTCGGCCTGCGCTTGCGCGAGCCGCGCCTGCGCCGCGGCCTGGGACGTAGCAACTGCTGCGCCAACCGCAGCGGGCGCCTCGCCGGTCGGGGGGTGTGCGGGCACGATGACCCCGAGCGCCAGCCTGGCGCGCGGGATCTGAGCGTTCGTCACGTTCATCGAGTAGGAGATCGACTGCCGCGCGGGAGCAAGTGGTGGCGCGAGCATCACCGTCCAGCTGGCTCCGACACCCAACGGGCCGGGCGAGAGGTCCGCGCCGGGCGCGTCGATCCCCGAAGCGTTCTTCGGCAACGTGAGCGTGAGTGCGCCTGCGATCGGGACAGCCTGCGTGAACGCTCAGTGCGGCCTGTACCGGCAGCGTCCACGAAGGAGACGCTCGTGGTCTGACTCGTCACGTTGGCGATCTCGTACGTGACGGTCAACACACCGCTTCGTCTCTCCCGGTCGGACAGGGACCGCGTCAGCTCATCGGGTGTCGTCGACTGACCGTCGAGCTGGTAGCTCGGCGTGACCGTAACCGGGAGCGGCTGCACGAAGTCGGACGAGACGGTCTGGGTCTGCGTGCCGAAACGATCGAACGAGAACTGCGCGACGTCGTCGACAACGGGAGGCGGCGTTCCCGGTCCGATGCGGCGGAGTCCCGTCGACGACATCGGCACTCCGACGTGAACGGTCGATGAGCTGGCGGCGGTTACCACCGTCGTCTGGGATGGCGACCCGGAGACAACGCCGCCCGCGTCCACGTCCACGACGACGAGCTCCGACACCCCGGTCCACGCAGCGGTGGCTGTTGGTGCTGCGGTTTGCGCCGGTGTCGCGGGTATCGAAGCCGGCACGAAGAGTGTGAACGCGGTTGCTGCGGCAACGGCTGCAAGTCGTCGCGTGGTCACAATCGACTACCGGTCTCACTCGACTGCGTCGCGTCAGCCTTACGGGCATCACTTCTACTTCGCGCGGCCCGACGTTCCATCATCGACTCCTCGCGAGCCCCGCAACCGCGATCGAAACGGGATTGCATTTCCCGATGAAACCGAACCAAAGCACGCTGCGCTATCCAGTTTCGGCATCATGAGCTGCGACGGCCCGCTTGCGGCATCCGGTCTCGGCCACGCGAGTTCTGTCATGCGCGCTGTCGGATCAACGGTCTTCGCCCAAGCCGGCGATGAACTTGATGGCGGTGATGCTCGGCAGAAACACGTACGCAGCGGCTTTGGTCGTCGTGAAGCTCGAGAGGCCAGTCACCTCGATCGGCGGGCCGCCATCCGCCTGAGGGATGACGAAGATGCTCTCCGCGGGGTCCTGGGTGCCGGCCAGTGGATCCTTCGACCTTGGGTCGAGCCTGACGGCCCCCGGCGAATTCGCTGTCGTTGACCCACTGTCGTTGCACGAACTCGTATTGGTTTTCGATGTTCGCATTGATGAAATGAAAGAGGATCCCGCGCTCGATGCCGTCGTACGGCTTGCTTGGGTCATAGGTCGGCCCGTACGGAAGACCGCGACGAATCAGCCGGTGGGAATTGTTGCTGCCGCCGGGCACTCCCTGGCCCGCGACCGGTGAACCCCGTGGATTGACGCGGCGTATGTGCGCACCGACGGGACAGCGGATCCCCTTTGGATCTCCCGAACCATCAGGATTCACATACTCGAACTCGTTCAACTGTTCGAGCGAGATCCCTTCCGCCGGGCTATCCGTGTCCGGTGACAACGCGAGAGGAACGCCGTTGCGCCATCGCCCGCACATCTTTGCGGCCAGCAGTTCAGGATCGATCTTGTCCTTGTTCGACTGCAAGAAGTCTTCAAAGGCGACGACGTCCTGCTCGACCTTCTTGAAGACCGCAAAGCTGCCGTTCAAGCCGAGTGCTCGCGGCTCGGGTACGACGTAGTTCTGAGCCTCTTCCCGCAAGACGAAGAGCCACGGTTCGCAGGGCTGCTGGTGGTCGGGCTGATACGCCTCCGGCCCACCGCGAATGGTGGGCGTCGTGAGGCCGTCGGTATATCCGAAGTGAACCTTGGCCGTAGGCACGGGCTGGCCATTTTGCATCTCCATCAACGCCATGCCGTCCTGGCGCCAGATCTCTCGAAAGGCATCGCCCTCGGCAAACCAGGCACACAAGCGGTCGCTGTAGTTCGTCATCGCCTCCGGGCTGATGGCGTGCAGCGTCACCAGGACGTGGTCGTCCCCGCTCCCAAAACCGCCGATCCAGTTCTGGGGTGAGCTTGCTCCGGTATCGCCGACCAACTCCGCTCGTTGCGCGGCGCCTTCGATGAACACACCAAAGGACTTGAACGACAGCGTCGGGACGCGTTCTTCGATCTCCAGCGCGACCAATCCGGGCCACGTGATGCCGATGTTGAGGCAATAGTCGGGCGTGCGACGCGGCGCATCGGAGAGATTGTCTCCCGGCCCCGGCGCGAACCCCACATGCCAGTCTGCGGCAGTCGTGATCTGCGGGATGTCGGACTCGTCACCGCTCACGAGCCGTCCGAGTTGCCTCCGGGCTTGTGCCGGAGCTCCGACCGTCAACAAGAAATGCCGCACCATCGGCATTGCGTAGCCGCGGAGAATGAACCCCTGAATGTCCGCGAGGTCGAGCGCCGGCCCCTGACCGGTCCCGGAATCGCCATCGCTCTCCGGGTGTTCGGGCCCGCTTCGACCAAGGAGTCTGCGGAGAAACCCCGGGCTCTTCATCGGCGGTGCCGTGTACGTGTCATGCTCCATCGCCAGCGCCGAACTCGCGGTGATCCTGCTTCGCCGCCAGCCCGACCGGCGCCCTCAGGTGGTGGTCGATTGTGACTCGCGATCGGCCAGCAGGGCTTTGATGTCTTGGACCGAGAGGCCGGGATAGGCGCTGTAGAACCCGATGGGTGGATAGTTGTAATCCAAGGCCCACTGATAGAACGCATCGGCGTTCTTTTGTATTGGTGTTGGCGGCGCCCCAACGACATGTGGAAAGACCGAATCGAAAACGAACGAAGTCTTGTCTGTGAAGTCCTGAATGTACTTCGTGAAATCACCGCAAAAGATTGTGAAGAAGCCTATGGCGTCCTTGTCAAAAGGCACCCAATGAGAGAAATGCAGCGTCCCAATAGCATCCGACGCGTTCTTCCCCCTGTCCTTGATATCCCTCGTGTCAAGCTTCAAGGCAACGCCCTGCATGCGTGACTTTATGGGCATGTACGTCAACAAAGGAGCCTGCGCAGTGTTACCAGTGAAACCGGCCGCACGCGCGCACTCCTTGATCTCCTGAACCGAAGCATCCCCGTACGCGAAGTACGTATCCAAAGGCTCGCGGACATGTTGTCTCAACCACTTGACAACCCCCTCACGGTTACCATTTACCGGCGTCGCCGGAGGGTCATCCACGTGCTCGAAAATGGCGTCAAACACCGGGCCGGCATGCTCCACCAAGCGTTCAACATGCTGAGCGGCGTCACCGTCAATATCCGAGAGGAACAGAAGCTTCTCGTCTCCCTTGACCATGAAGCGAGAGAAATGAACCGTACCCAGGTCATCCTGCACTTTCGCCAGATCGGGCATCAACGGCGGCAGCTCCTCGGTGAGCGCCTTGGCGTTGGCGGGCCCTCGGATCGGGAAGTCGATCAACAGATGACTTTGGCTCATCGCGTCCTCCTCGAAGCGTCCGCAGATCCGGGAAGTTCTTCCAGGGAAGCCAGCGGTCGACTTCAATCGATCAGTTGGTGGTCGATTGTGATTCGCGATCGGCGAGCAGGGCTTGAATGTCGAGCACGCCGAGGCCCGGGTACGCGCTGTAGAACCCGATGGGCGGATGGTTGTTCTCCAACGCCCACTCATAGAACGCGTGGGCGTTCTTTTCTACTGGGGTGGGCGGCGCGCCAACGACATGGGGAAAGATCGTGTTGAAGGCGAGCGAAGTCTTCTCGGCGAAGTCCTGGATGTACTTCTCGAAATCACCGTCGTAGATGGTGAAGAAGCCCAAGTGGTTGTCATCGAAGAGCACCCAATCGGAGAAGTGCAGCGTCCCAACCGATTCCGTCGCTTCATAGACCTCGTCGCGAACGGCCATCGACTCCTCCATCAACGCATCAATTTCCTCGGGCTTGATGGACATGTATGTCAGCAAGGTGCCCTGCGACGTGTTGCCGGTGAAGCCCGCCGCACGCGCGCAGGCCTTGATGTCCTGCACCGAAGCATCCTCGTAACCGAAGTACGTTTCGGTTGGCTCGCGGACATGATCCTTCAGCCATGTGATGGCCGTCTGAGGTTTGCCAGTCGCGGGCGTAGCGGGAGGGTCGTCCACGTGTTCGAAGATGGCGTCGAACACCGGGCCCGCGCGCTCCACGAGCCGCTCGATGTGCTGGTCGCGCTCGCCGTCGATGTCCGAAACGAAGAGAAGCTTCTCGTCTCCCTCGACCATGAAACGCGAGAAGTGCACGGTTCCGAGGTCGTCCTGCACGTTCGCGAGATCGGGCATCAACGGGGGCAGCTCGTCGGTGAGCGCCTTGGCGTTGGCGGGAGCCTTGATCGGGAAGTCGATCACGAGATGACTTTGGCTCATCACGTCCTCCTCGAAATGTCCGCAGATCCGGGACGTTCCTTCCGCGCACGAGTGAGGCAGTCGCGCGAACTGCGCGCAGCATCAGCCTCATGTGCCCTCGGCCACTGTCTAGCGGCGGTCGCGCCGGTCCTCACGACGATCCGAACGGCGGTTGACACCGTGCGCCACAACGGCCGCGGTTCCGACGACGGCCGCGGTGCGGGCGACGGGCGCGCCGACGACTCCGCGGCGTGCCATACGACGGGCTGCAAGCGGCATTTCAGGCTCCTTCGTCTTCCTCGAGCGCGCCGATCAGCGCTTGTATGGGGATCCGGCCGCTCGCGACCAGCTGACCACCGGAGTGACGTACCGCGGACGCGAACGGTGCGGCCCACTTGTTCTCCCAAACGAGGAGCGCCGCTGAACTGCCAGGTTCCATGGCCGCGGCGAGCGAGACCACGTCGTCCTCGCTCAACACGTGCGCGATGTCGATCTCCAGCTTCTCGATCTCGCCGGCGATGCCTTCGTCGATGTCACCGAGTTCGAACCCCTCGATCGCACCGTCAGCGTCCTTGGTGACGAAGACGAGATCGAGCACTCGCACGAGATCACGGTCGACGAGGTCGCCCAGCGCCGGTGCGATGTCGCCGTTGAACTTGTTGCCCGGGAACTCGACGACGATGTAGTCGACCGGCCCGAGCTCATCGATGGTGTCGCTCATGCCGCCAATGAAACCGAACCCCGGCACATTGCACTATCCAGTTTCGGCACCATCAGCTCCGACCGCGCGTTCTCCACGGTGATGGCGTGCCGATTGGGGATAGTGCCGCGCCTCGCTCGGCGATCACGATGAGACGGTGCGCGGCTCCGGCCCGGTCTCGCAGCCGCTCGGGCCGGCCTGAACTCGGAGGCAGGTGTTCGCTATGGCTCCTGCCGAGCAGCCCGGAGATGCTGCCGCCTCCGGCCGTGCGCCGGCCTCGCCGCGACAGGCGTTCATGCGTTGGGCGCTCATCCTGCGCGCGGTCGTCGTCCTCGCGCTCGGTGTCGCACTCTTCGCTTCGGGAGCGCGGCATGCCGTCGTCGGGAACCTGCTCGCGACGTTCTGGCTCGCCGGCGCACTGCTCACTCTCCGCTGGTCACACGATCACCGAGGTTCCTCGCGCTCGCGGCTTGCCATGCTCGGGGGTCTCGCCGGTGTTGCCGCGGCCGTCGTCCTGCTGGCGCGCTTCATGATCGAAGCGGTGATCTCGCGCGACACGACCCTTGCGATCCTCGGCATCGCCGCCGTCGTCGTCGGGACGCTTCGCGTCGTCGGCGCGTTCCGTGATGAGCCCGGCGATCGTCCTCGACCGGCACTGAGGCTTGCTCTCGGTGCGAGCGAAATCGGCATCGGTGTCGTCTGGATCGCCGTCGACGATGTGTCACGCACCGTCACCGTGTTCGGCGGACTCTGCGCGCTCGTCGTTGGCACGAGCATGTTGGTGGGCGCGCTCGACATGCGGCGGCGTTCGCTCGGACGTGTACGCGCCGTGACCGAGTCCACTGTTGCCGTACTCGCGTTCCTCGTCTTCGGGTGGGCGATCACTTCGGGCACGCTGGCACGACACAACATCACCGGCCCGCTGGTGTTCGCGAGCATCGGCTATGTCCTGGGGAATCCCGACTGGGGACCGTTGACCATCGACGTCGAGGCCGAATCGATCCACGTGATCGCCGAGCTCACGCTCGCACTCGTGCTGTTCTCCGATGCTGCCCGGGTGAACGTCGCCGAGTTGCGGCGCGACGTCTCGCTCCCGGTGCGCCTCCTCGCAATCGGCTTGCCGCTGTCGATCGCCGGCGGCGGCGTCCTTGCGGCGGTGATCTTCGACGATCTTCCGTGGGCCCTGGCCGGATTCATCGGCGCCGCGCTCGCTCCCACTGATGCTGCACTCAGCGCGCAGGTGATCAACGACGAGCGAGTTCCGCTACGGCTCCGCCGGGCCCTGAACGTCGAGAGCGGCCTCAACGACGGCATCGCCACGCCGATCGTGTCGTTCATGCTGGCGGTCACCGCCAGCCAGATCGGCGCCACGAGCCACGGGGAGTCCTTCCAGGCGGGCGCCGCGCTGCGCGAGCTGGGAGTAGGGGCGCTCGTCGGACTCGCCGCAGGAGTCGGTGGCGCCGTGCTCATCACGCTTGCCGCACGGTCCGGGTTGATCGGGACAGGTGGTCGGCGGCTGGCGACGTTGGCGACGGCCGTAGGTGCTTTCGCCACTGCCCTCGCCTTCGACGGCAATGCCTTCATCGCCGCCTTCGTCGCCGGTATCGCGTTCGGCGCGGCACTCAAGCAAGAAGTCGTCGACATGGAGCAGGCCGCGGAGCTGACTGAGATCGGCGGTGAGCTCCTGGCGCTTGTCGTGTGGTTTCTCTTCGGCGCCGCGCTGGTTCCGATCGCTTTCGACGATCTCGACGGACCAATCCTCGCTTATGCAGTGGCAAGCCTGACGCTCGTCCGGATGCTTCCGGTCGCACTCTGCATGATTCGTTCGGGCCTCGATCGGCCCACCGTGAGCTTCCTTGGCTGGTTCGGTCCGAGAGGACTCGCGTCGGTGGTGTTCGCGCTCCTGGCGATCGAGGATCTCGGTGAGAGCTCTGCCGTCGTCGGACAAGCCGTTGCCGCGGTCGCCCTGACAGTCATGTTGAGCGTGGTTCTCCACGGGATCACGGCCGGCCCCGGGGGCCGTCGCTACGTCCAGCGCGAGGAGAGCACGAAGCGCACCGTCGACGCGCCGCGCGCGCGCCGACGCGTGACGTAATCGACACTCGGGGAACGTTCGACGTTGCTCACGGGCCCCGATGAGTCGGGACTGACGATCTGCAATGAGTGACGACCGCGGCGCGTCGGTGTCGCGTGTCGCGGGCTCCCGCAATCGCGCTCAGTCGTCGAGCTCCTCCCACACGGCCCGCTCGTCGTGCGCTTCCCAGTCGCCACCCGGGAGCGCGATCGCCCAGCTCGTCCAGGTGCCGATCGGACGAGCAGGGGCGGTTCGCACGCGCGCGCGGACCGACATTCCGGGCATGAGCTCGACGGGCGCACGCAGCGGTGCCGTCGTCATCCCCCAGTGCGTCGGCGGATCCCCGGGTCCGATCGAGAGCGAGATGCCGCGCGCGAGCTCGGCGCTGAACCAGAGCGCGAGCGCGTTGGCCGTTCCGTGCGTGCGAACCGCGAGCCGTGTTTCCGCTTCGTGCGGCGCGTGCGCCTGTTCGAGCGGAATCCGGCTCGCGTCCGTCGTCCACAACCGACTCGCGTCGGAGCGCTTGTCGCTCGCCGCGAGGTGACGGAAGCTGCCCGAATAGGAGATCTCGTTCACGGTCTTGTCGACAAGGTCGTCGAAACGCAGACCGTATGGCGAGCCCCGGAGGAACGCCACCGTCTCGGCGAGATAGCGGTCATGGACGAGTGCCGCCCACGCGGTGACCGAACGGGGAATCATGACGCCACCCGGTTTGAGCCACCGGTCGCGCGCGGCGATGACCGGGACGAGCATCCCTTCGTCGATCCCGAACCCGCCGAGCCACTCCGAAACGATGACGTCGACACGTTCGGGCAGCGCGATGTCGGTCACGTCGCCGTGGATTACCTCGACGATCTCGCCGACCCCGTTCGCGATGGCCAGCTCTTCCGCAAGCGCGGCGACCGCCGTCCGTTCGACCGCGTAGACGCGCGCCGCGCCCGCCCGCGCCGCGAAGGCGCTCAGGATGCCGCTTCCTGCTCCGACGTCGAGAACGACGTCGCCAGGGCGCACGACCACGTCGATCGCGCGCCGGAAGGCGTGAGTGCGCACACGATCGCAAATCATCGTGCGGTGCACTTCGATCTCCGCGTACATCGGGTCGGGCGGGTTCCTGATCGGCGTCCGCACACAGGCATCGTCCGGTCGCGACGCAGGGCTCGCTATCCGAATCTGGCGTCGAAGCGAGCGCCGGTGCCGATACCGGATAGAGCTGCGACCGACCAGCGTGCAGAGTGGCAACGAGGCGACGCAGCGGCGTGCCACATGAGCGCGAAGGGGTTTCCCATGGGATTCAGGCGAAGGACACGGCGACGGGCGCTCATTGCCGGAGCAGCGATTGCTCACCACGAGGATCGGATGTACGCCCAGGCGGGGCAGCAACAGGCGTACGAGCAACCGCCCCCTGACGAATACGAGGACCAGGCGCAGTATGCGCCGCCGCCGCCGGATCCGGCGGACGAGATCGAGCACTTCGCCCAGTTGCACGCCTCCGGCGCGCTCACGGACGAAGAGTTCGCGTCGGCCAAGGCGAACGTACTCGGGTCCTGAACGCGCGGCAGATGACGAGGAGACGTTGACGGAACGATTCCCACGAACAGGGGACTGCAATGAGCGAATCCCGCAAGGACGTGCTGTCGAGGGCACTCGACGCCGAACTCGTTGGCACATCGGTTGATCTCGGAACACTCTTCACGGACGATGTCGTCGGTTGGTCGCCCTACGCCACCGTGGCCGGATTGAAGGAAGTCGCCGACCTTGCCGCCGTTCGCGACACCACATTCTCGAACGTCGTCATCCTGTACCGCGGACTCGATGAGGTGGGCAACAGGGCATACGCGGAATGGGTCATCGAAGCCGATCACACCGGACCGCTCGTCATTGGCGAAGACGAAGTCCTGGATGCAACCGGACGGCGGGTCAAGGTGCCCGGCGTCACCGTTGCCGATTTCCGCGACGGGAAGATCCGATCGTTCCGCACATACTTCGACGACATCTCATTGATCGCGCAAATGGTCGGGGCCTGAGGACTCGATCGCCCATGAAGTTCCACGTCGAGGACCGGCCAGACCAGCTCGACATCGAATTTCTCGAGACGCAGATCCGTCGCGAGGCCTCTGCAGCTATGGGAGTCGGTGACGAAGTCGACCTCGCGATCTTCGTGCGCGACGCCGGCACGGTCATCGCTGGCATCAGCGGATGGACCTGGGGCGACTGCTGCGAGCTGCAGAACCTCTGGGTGGCGCCGAGCCTGCGCGGGCGCGGCCTCGCCACGCAGCTCCTCGCCGCCGCCGAAACCGAAGCGGCAGCGCGTGCGTGCTCGCAAACCGTGCACTTCACGTACGACTTCCAGGCGCCCGCCCTCTATGAGCGCAACGGCTACGAACTCGTGGGTCGCGTCGACGAGTTCCCCTCGGGCACGAACGTCAGGTGGTACCGCAAACGGCTGAGCGGACGCGCCGACGAGCACCGAGCGCTCTGAGCACCCCACGTCCCACGATCGGAGAAGTGCGAATCTGATGGCCGAAGTTTCAGCCTCGGCCACCGGCTAGCGGCGGCGGTCGCGCCGGTCGTGCCGAATCGGGATAGTCCCGAGCCGGGGCGCCAGGACACGATGCCAGCATCCGAACGGAGGAGGCCTTGTGCTCGCGGCGCTCCCGTCGCCGCGAGGCCGACATAGTCGATCCCGATGGCCCTACGGCACCGTCTCCTCGTTGCTACGCGTCGACGCGACCCGGGAGGTCGATGATGGCCCGCTCGCGCACCCAGCATTCACTTGGCGCTCGCGCCGAACAGACCGGTCTCCTGCTGGCGACGGGAGCCGGGCCGCTGACCTTCCAACGGACGCTCATGCCACGGTCGACCAGCGATCAGGCGTTGATCACCGGGTTGTCGTTCGCGGCGAATCACGCGTTGGCGAGCCTCTTGCAGGAGTCACTGCAATCGGCCGCGCTCTTGCTCCTCGGCGCGGCCGGCCGCGATGCAGTCGACGCACGGCGGTGGAGCCGCGCCACGCTTGCGGTCGACGCAGCCGCGATCGCGGGAGGGCTCGGCGTGCAGCGGGCGCTCATGCGTCGTGCCAACGAGCGGCTTCCCCGCGCCGGAGCGCGCGCCGGCGGCTTCATCGTCGCGGCCACGGGCGTCGGCGGCATGCTCATCGGCGGATTGCAAGAGCTGCTGGATCATCGGAGCAGTGCGCGCCGGGCGTCGCCATTCGTGGTCGTGCCGGCTGCGGCCGGTCTCGCTATCGGCGGCGAGCTGTTCCGGCGGTGGCGAGCACGCGCCGACGAGCCGACGAGCGCCGAAGGTGAGCTCTCGGTGGGGAAAGCGCTGGCGATGAGTCTTGCCGTCATCGGCGCGACTTCGGCCATGTCCGCAGGTGAGCGCAGGCTCGCAGACCGCATCGCTCGCGCGGCAAGCCGCGTGCTGCCGGGCAACGAGTCGTTGTGGCGTCCCCTCGGGCACGTCGTGTCGCTCGCGGCGATCGCGGGGGTCACGCGCTACGCGATGCAACGCGGCTTCGGGATGATCGAGGATCGCGAAGAGTCGGTCGAGCCCTCATTCGACCTGCCGCCCCCATCCTCGCTTTGAGCGGCAGCATCGACAGCGAGGTTCCGTACGACACGATGTCGAAGCAGGGCCGACGCTTCGTGTGGAATGCGCAGCCGGCCGAGATGATCGCGCAGGTAATGGGCGAGGACGCGATGGACGTCGTCCGCGTCTACGTCGGCCTCGAGAGCGCCGGGACCGATGTCAAGCGGGTCGAGCTCGCAATGCGCGAGCTCGACCGTACTCACGCCTTCGATCGTGAGTGGTTGCTCATCGACCTGCCCACTGGCACCGGATACGTGAACTATGCCGCCGTCAGCGTGCTGGAGATGTTGTCGCGTGGGAACTGCGCGACAGTTGCGATGCAATACGCCGCGCGGCCGTCACCACTGTCGCTCGACCGTGTCGGAGAAGGTCACAGGCACGCCCGGCGCCTCGTCGATGCGATCGCCGAGCGGCTCCGCGGGATGCCGGTCGCGTCCCGCCCCAAGGTCGTGCTGTTCGGCGAGAGCTTGGGCGCGTGGACCAGCCAGGACGCGTTCCTGGACCAGGGCACCCATGGCCTCATCGATGCCGGCATCGACTACGCAATATGGATCGGGACGCCACACTTCAGTCGGTGGAAGGAGCAGGTCCTCCGCGACGAGCGAGTCGACGTCGCCTCCGAGTTGATCGGGGCGTACAACGACATCGCCGAATGGGAGGCAACACCGCCTGAGCGGCGCGAGCAGGTGCGCTTCGTGATGATCACGCATCACAACGACGGCGTCGCCCGTTTCGGGCCAGGCCTCATCGTCCAGTCGCCGGATTGGCTCGGTCAGGCCCAGCACCGCTGGCGGGAGATCCCGAAGGGCATGCGGTGGATGCCCATCACAACGTTCTTCCAGGTGCTCGTGGACATGAAGAACTCGGCCAACGTAGTTCCCGGGGTGTTCGCGGCCACAGGACACGACTACAGAGCAGACCTCCTTCCGTTCTTCCGTGCGGTCCTCGGTCTCACGGCCACCGACGACCAGATGCAGCGACTCGCCGCGTGGCTCGAGCGTAGGGAACTCGTGCGAAGCGAGTGGGTGAAGAATCACGGCACGGCCGACAAGAGTCTCGCCGCGTCCTTGGTCGTGGCCTGGATGCGCGAAAGCCCCGAGCGCGCCAACCGGATGATCATCGAACGCATGAGAGAGCTGGCGCTCGAGGACTACATCGCGGGAGGAGGTGCAACCGGCGACGCGCCGATCGTTGCGTCGACGTCTGGCGACTAGTCCGGCTCATGAGCCGGCAACGACCCGTGCGTTCACTCGTTTCGAAGAACGATCATGTCGGATCCCTGAACCGATCGGCAGGACGGTTCATCTGAGATGGCTGAGGAACGCACGTCCAACCTCCGACGGCTCGATGTGATCCGCGGACGCGTCGACACCGGGCGCGACTGGCTCCAGCGAACACTGGTGTGGCGCGTCTGGGAACGCATGCTCGAGATCGAGTTCGTCGACCGCAGCGTCGCACTCGCCGGGAAGGCATTCGTCTCGTTCTTCCCCCTCGTCATCGTGGTCGCCGCGTTTCTTCCGCAGAGCATCAGGGATTCGATCTTCACGAGCCTGACGCACCGGCTCGGTATACGTGGCGACGCGCTGGCCACCACCAAGGAAGCCTTCACCACTGCCGACGACGTACGGAAGGCGACGGGCATCCTCGGGCTCGTGCTCACGATCTTCTTCGCGAGCTCGTTCACGACTGCACTGCAGCGCGTCTTCATGCGCGCGTGGAGGCGGCCGCCGGGCGGCAAGGTCGGCGCGTACACGCGGGGGCCGGCGTGGCTCGTCGTCGTGCTCCTGTCCATGGCCTTTCTCGGCGCGTTGCGCGGACTGCTCGGCAACGGTCCCGGCATCGCGTTGTTCCTCGTCCTGTCGCTGGCGACCACGTTCTCCTTGTGGTGGTTCACCGCATGGTTCCTGCTCCTCGGCGAAGTGCGGTGGCGCGTGCTGATTCCCACCGGCGTGATCGCGAGCGTCGCGATGGCCGGCTTCGCATTGTCCGCGACGATCTGGATGCCGAACGTCGTCACCCGCAACGAAGCCCAGTTCGGATTCTTCGGTGTGGCACTCGCGCTCGTGACGTGGTTCTCCGGCGCGGCTATCGCCATCCTGATCGCTGCCTGCGCGGGCGCGGTGTTCGCCGAGGACACGGGACCGCTCGGGACGTTCATCCGGGGCGGCGGCCCGCACGTCCTCGTCGACGGTGCCCGCCCGTCACTTTCCCCGCCAACGCGCGAGCTCAGCCTCCGCGACGCTTTCCAACCGGCCGACGAAGGCTAAGCGCAGCTTCGCGACCCCGGTTCAGCTGCCCGCGACCCGCTCGATCTCGGATACCTCGTCGGCGACGACCCCGGAGCGGGCTAGACCTGTTCGAGGTCGTGAACTCTCCGCGCTTCGATGACAACCTGTAGCGAGTGCTACTAGGTTCGCGAACTATCGCCGCACTCTCGCCGCCGACACTCCAAGATTTGCATGCGACGCCTTGTGCCGCCCCGCATCAGCATCGGAGGTGCCTCACATGGAAGCCATGTACACCGCGGTGGCTACCGCGTCGGGCGACGGCCGCAACGGCCATGTCGAAACCGAAGACGGGCTGCTCTCCGCCGACGTCCGCATCCCGAAGGAGATGGGCGGCACTGGTGGCGCCACCAATCCGGAGCAACTCTTCGCCGCCGGCTATGCGGCGTGCTTCCACTCTGCGCTCAAGCTCGTCGGCGGCGCGCAACAGGCGGACCTGAACGGATCCGAAGTCTCGGCCAGTGTCTCGATCGGAGCCACGGAGGCTGGCGGATTCGGCCTCGCGGTCGAGCTCGACGTCTACGCGCCGAACATGACACAGGACGACGCACTGGACCTTGCCCACAAGGCCCATCAGGTGTGTCCGTACTCGAACGCCACGCGTGGCAACGTCGACGTCATGCTGCAGGTCGTGTCGTGAGCGCGGCGGCCGGTGCCCCGACGCTGAATGGACCCGATCAGTCGCTCGGAGGCAGCGCGATCGCTTCAGCTCGAGATCGCCGACCAGATCACGACCTTCCTCACCAACAAGAACCTGGACTGGCCGCCTCGCAGGGCAGCCCCGGGATGCGGGCGACGCGGCGGTCGCACGTTGTGACCTGCTGCCCGAGCACTACGTCCCGCAGGACGAGGAGGGACTCGTGGGCGGCGGCGCAGGCACCGACGTGAACGTGTGGGCCGCGGGTGACGCCGCGGTCGCGCGATACCTGAACGAGCTTGCCCGAATCTGCGCGAGCGTCGGAGGAACACCGTGACATGGTGCCGCGGCGATTCCGACGCACGGTGATCACGCTCGCCCCTACCGGCCGCGATCGCGATGTCCCTCGGCTGGATGTTCATCGGGAACGGGTGAGTCCGCGCGCACGATGACCGACGCAAGCGCGGTCGAGTTCGTCCGGCGGTAGCCTCCGCGGATGAGCCGTGCGGGGCCCGTCGGAGCAACGCCGCGCACGACCGCGACCTTTCTCTTCACCGACATCGAGAGCCATACGCCGCTGTGGGAAGCGCACCCGGAGGCGATGGCGGACGCGCTCGCCAAGCACGACGCACTGCTGCGTGATGCCGTTACCGACGCCGGCGGACGTGTCGTGAAGTACGGCGGCGACGCGGTCATGGCGGTGTTCGACGACGCCGACGCCGCGGTCGCGGCGGCGTGCTCGGCACAACGCACGCTGGACGAAACCGAATGGCCGGGAGTCGGCACGTTGCGGGTGCGCATGGGACTGCACACCGGCGCGGCGTACGAGCGCGACGGCGACTACTTCGGTTCCGAGGTCATCCGGGCCGCGCGGCCTGTGCGACGCCGCGCACGGCCAACAGGTCGTCGGGTCGAGCGCGATCGCGGCGCTCACACCTGCGTACGAGTGGATCGACCTCGGCGAACACCGCCTCCGCGGGCTCGACGGCGAGGAACGCGTGTACCAACTCGCGGCGCCGGCGTTGCGGCCGGAGTTCCCGCCGTTGCGGACTGCGGAGTCGAGGCGCGATCGCTTGCCGCAGCCGCGGACGATCGAACTCCGCGTCGTCCACGAAGGCATTACAGCAGGACGTGGGTAGTCGCGGTGCTCGACGCGGGCCATAACGCGGGCTAGCACCCACTCCGACAGCTCGCCGAGAGCCCGATCGTCGTTGTGACAGGTGTCACGCCGTCGAGGCACTCGCGAACCGCCGGTTCAAGCAACCCGTAAGAACATCCAAAGCGTGCGAGCGGATGATCGATGCCTCGCAAGCGAAGGATGTCGTCATGCGATCTGGAGAACGAGTCGACCTGATCATCTCGATGATCGATCGAACGCTCGAAGAGTACGAGCGCGTGCTGCCGGTCGAACCGGTGTCAGGTGACGCGGTGACAACGACGAAGCAAGACCAATGCATCCCTTCATGGCGTCCGACCTCGCTCGTCTGAGCGCCGCGGCACGCGCCGATGACGCAGCCCGCGCGCATCGAGTGCGACACGCCCGACGCGCCGTTCGCTCGGACGGCCATCGCCGCTGGGCGTGGCTCCGCTGGCTGTGGATGACTCATCGTCCGGTGACAACGGATCGAACCGATGACCTCACGGTCGGGGCGGCGATGCGTGAGCACGAGAAGGCAGCGTGAGCGCGTCGACGCCTGTCTGAAGCCGACGGGGCCCTGACCGGATGGCCGCGATGTGGGAACCGGGCCAGACGTCGGCTCGGCGGGCCGCTCGCACGCTCCCCATGTCGCGGGCAGACTGCGCGCATGATGGTTCGTGCTCATGTCGTTCGTTGGGGCGTGGTGGCTCTCGTTGGTCTGTTCAGCGCCGCCTGCTCCTTGGCGCCGGTCGAGGGTGGCCGGTCCCGTCCGTTGCCGCCGTTGGGTCACGAGGGCCGGTGGTTCACCGACGCAACGGGACGAGTGGTGATGCCGCGCGGCGTGAACTTCGTCGAGAAGTGGGCGCCGTTCACCCCGGCAGCCGACGGGTTCGACGACGACGACGCCGCGCTCATCGCCAGCAGCGGGTTCAACACGGTGCGCCTCGGCGTCGTCTTCGAGTTCCTGATGCCCGAGCCCGGCAAGCTCGACCGCGCCTACCTCGACTCCATCGCCGAGACCGTGCGCATCCTCGGCCGGCACGGTCTGTACGTGCTGCTCGACTTCCACCAAGACGGTTGGGGGCCGGTCACCAACGGCAACGGCATGCCGGCCTGGGCGACGATCACCGATGGGCTTCCGAATCCGCCTGCGCAGTTCCCGCTCTACTACGTCGAGAACCCGGCGTTGCAGCGTGCGTTCGACAACTTCTGGATGAATCGTGCCGGCCCCGACGGCGTACCGCTGCAGGAGCACTACGCGACCGCGATGCGCGCGGTGGCGCAGCGGTTCGCGTCGAGCTCTCACGTGCTCGGCTACGAAGCGATGAACGAGCCGTGGCCCGGGACGAACTGGTCACCCTGCTTGAGCGGTTGTCCCGACCTCGAGCAGCAGTTGCTCGCGCCGTTCCATGCGCGGATGACGGCCGCGGTGCGCGAGGTCGATCGTCGCCATCCGCTCTTCGTCGAGCCGTTCGTCTTGTTCAACTTCGGCGGGACGGATACTTCGTTGCCGGGCGCCGGCTCGGCGAATGCACTCTCGACACACGTCTACGCGCTCAGCGCCGAAGCCGACGCATCAGCAATGGATCGCAGCGTCGCCGCGGCCGAGCGAGACGGGGTCGCGCTGCTCGTCACCGAATGGGGTGCCGTCAACGATCCGGCGATCCTTGTCCGCACGGCCGACCAGTTCGACGAACGGCTCGTGCCGTGGGTGTACTGGTCGTACAACGGCCATATCGTCACCGACAGTCATCGTCCGCTGGTTTCCGACAACCTCAATAGGTCCGTACTCGACGCGCTCACCCGCGCGTATCCGACGGTCGTGAACGGGACACCGACGAGCTTGCATTTCGATGACGCGACCGCAGTCCTCGAGTTCTCGTACTCCACCCTGCGTCCGGATGGCCGGCACGCGCCTCGGGGTCTCGAGACAGATCGTGGCCGTTCCGAAGCGTCGATACCCCGGCGGCTATGCAGTCACTGCGGTCGGAGCCGAAGTCACCTCACGACCCTGCGCTCCCACGCTCACCCTGCGCAACCAGCCCCGTGCAGCCACGGTCGAGGTCCAGGTCAGACCGGCGACCTGCCCCTGACGCCGCGCCGGTTCCGAGGACATAGAACACCGACGCGCTTCGGGAAGCGCTTCGCAGTCCGCCGGCAGACGTGACATCACGACATCGGGATACGTCGAGTGAGCCGTGTCAGGCCCTTGTCGAGATGACCGTGGGCGTCTTCGTCGAGCCGGAGCCGCGAGACGGTGTTCCAGGGCATGTCGGCGAACGAGAACGGGTGCACACCGATCGGGCAGCCGAGCTGCGCGGCCGCGTCCCAGAACGGGTCGTACACGGGGTCGTTCAGCTTCTTGTCGGCGATGTAGGGCGCGGGTCGGATCATCACGGCCTTGAAGTCGAGGTCGCTGACGCAGCGCTCCATCTCCTTGACCGCCAGACCGGGGTCCTGGAGCACGACGAGCCCGACGCCGACGAGCCGCGTCGGATCCTCGGAGCAGTACTCGTGCAACCACCGGTTGTACTCATGCGCCATCGTGTGCATCACCTGCGCATCCGGCACCCACTGGAGCCCTGGTGCCGTCGGATACAGCACTGCGACGTCGCCGCGCACGCGAGTAACAGTTCGATGCACGCCACCTCCGTACCCGGGCGCACTCGGATCGTGGGTAGTAGAACGAGGCGGCGCACGCGAGGGGGCCTGCATGCCGGTGGCCGAGTTGGACGGGATCGAGATCGCCTACGAGATCGTGGGCGAGGGCCAGCCATGGGTACTGACACCGGGCGGGCGGTTCACCAAGGAGGTCGGTGGGCTTCCCGAGATGGCGCGCGCACTCGCCGATCGAGGCAAGCAGGTCTTGACCTGGGATCGTCCGAACTGCGGTGCGTCGTCGGTCGTGTTTCGCGGCGCGTCGGAGTCAGAGGTCCAGGCCGACGCGCTCGGTGCGCTCCTTCGTCACCTCGATCTCGGCCCCACGGTGATCGCCGGAGGATCGGGCGGCGCGCGAGTCTCGCTCCTCGCCGGGAGCCGCAACCCCGACGTCACCGCCGGAATCGCGATGTGGTGGATCAGCGGCGGCGTCCCGGGACTGCTCCAGCTGGCGAACTACTACTGCATGCCATCGGCCGACGCCGCGTGGCACGGCGGGATGGACGCCGTCGTGGAGCTCGAACAGTGGCAGGAGGTGCTGGAACGCAACCCGGCGAACCGCGCGCGCTTCCTCGCGATGGACCGCCAGGAGTTCGTCGACGTGATGGACCGGTGGATGCTCGCCTACTGCCCGTGTGACAACTCGCTCGTGCCCGGGCTCTCCGATGCCGACGTCGCCCGTCTCGATGTCCCGATTCTCGTGTTCCGAAGCGGCACGTCCGACATGTCACACACACGCACGACCTCCGAAGCGCTCGGCGCGGGCCTTCCGGGCGCCGAGCTGGTCGAGCCGCCGTGGGGAGACGATGAGTGGAACGAGCGTCGAGCCGCGGTCGAGCAGACTGGGTCGCTCTTCGTGCGCTGGCCGCTGCTCGTTCCGCAGCTCGTCGATTGGGCTGACCGTACAATCAGGTCCGGACATGCCTGAGAGGAACCGACCATGACCACCATGACCGTGCGGCCGATCCGTGACGATCTCACCTTTGGCGCACGCGTCGGCGGTGTCACCCATGACGGCCTTGCGGATCCCGGTCTGCGAGCGGAACTCAATGCGTCGTTCGAGGAACACGGGCTGTTGATCTTCGAGGACGTCGAGCCGACCCCGCGGATGCAAGTCGCACTCAGCACGGTCTTCGGCCCGCTCAAGGATCACCCGAGCAAGGCCGTGCCCCGCGCCGGCGGCGACGACATGCTCGGCGTCATCGAGATGCGCCACGGGCGCAACGAGGGCGGTGCCGTCCGAGTCGGCGGTGAGGTGCTGTCGTCGTGGCTGCCGTGGCACTTCGACCACTGCTACAACGACCAGCTCAATCGCGCCGGCGTGCTGCGCGCCGTCGAGGTTCCACCCGAAGGCGGTCTCACGGGCTTCGTCGACGGGATCGCGCTCTACGACGCGATCTCACCCGACCTGCGGGATCAGATCGAGGGGACCACGGTGATCTACGCGATGGACGTGATCATGGAGAACCTCCGGTTCGGCCGGCCCGACGACTTCGCCGAGGTCGCACCGGCCCCGACCGCCGCCGACGTGATGATGGAGTACGAGGGCCGGCCCCGGGCTCTCCACCCCGCGGTCTGGACTCGTCCCTCAGGCCAGAGGGTGCTGCACGTTTCCGGCTGGATGGCGCAAGGCATCGAGGGTCGAGAGGGCCCCGATGGCGATGCACTCCTTGCCGCAGTGTGCGACGAGATCGTCGAGGCGGCGAAGGATCTCAGCTACTTCCATCACTGGCAGCCGACCGACATGCTCATCTGGGACAACTGGCGCATGCTCCACTCGGTGTCGGGGATGTCGCCCGAACACGCGCGGGGCATGCACCGCACGACCATCGCGGGCGACTACGGCCTCGGCCGTTTCGAGGCTGCACAGCCGACGCACTCCTAGCGTCGCTCTTCGGCGAACCTCGAGGAATGTTTCCGGGACGGGTGAAGCGTCTCAGTGTCGACCGGCGACCGGCAGCCAATTCTCACGAGCGGTCGCACCAGCTGTCCTCCTAATCATCATTCGTCTGCGGGCCGGCTTGCGCCTTGGGAACGACGACCTGGAACCGCGTGTCTCCTGGCGTCGACTCCAGCCGGATCTCGCCCCCGTGACGCCCGACGATGATCCGCCAGGCGATGTCGAGACCGAGGCCGGTGCCTTTGCCAACCTCCTTCGTCGTGAAGAACGGCTCGAAGACGCGACCGCGGACGTCGTCGGGCACGCCGGGTCCGGTGTCGCCGATTTCGACGATGAGGCAATCGTCGCCGTCCGGACGCGTGCGGACAGTGAGCTTCCCATCGCCGGCCATCGCATCCACGGCGTTGTCGATGAGGTTCGTCCACACCTGATTCAACTCGCCCGGGAAGGCGGAGATCTTCGGGAGGCTGCGGTCGTAGTCGCGGATGACCTCGATGCCTCGAGCTTGTGCGCGAGCATCGTCAGAGTGGCGTCGAGGCCTTCGTGCACGTCGAACGTCTGGAGCGGTGCGCGGTCCATTTGCGTGTACTGCTTGGCCGCGGTGAGCAACGCCGAGATGCGCTCGACCGCGTCGGTGATCTCGTCGAGCAGGCCGTCGGACTCCAGGGCTCGCACCGGGTACGAAAGGCCGACCGCGAGGTACGGCGGTGGCATCACCTGTGCGAAACGTTCGAGCCAACTCAGGTCCACTCCCGCGGCGACGAGCGTGGATGCGACGTCCACTGCGCCAGTGACGCCGCGGTCCTCGAGCCAGTCGCTCAGCTCTTCCTCACGGTCGGACGCCTCCAGCGGCGACAGGATCGGGGCATCGCGGCGCTGATCGAGGGCGCGTCCCGCCAAGTCGGCGATCGCTTCGAGTTGCTCGGCGGGGAGTTGGCTACGGGCGAGGTCCCCGACCTTCTCCCGCATCTCGGCGAGCATGTCTCGCAGCCGCGCGCTCGCGCGCAGGACCGCCGCCACCGGATTGTTGAGCTCGTGCGTGAGACCGGCCGTCACCGAACCGAGCGCGACGAGGCGCTCGTGCCGGGCGACGGTGTCGGTGGCGGCCCGGCCCTGGATCTGGAATCCCGCCAGCAGGTGGGTGGCCATCGGGAACCATTCCCTTACCGCGCGGCCGAAGTCGGCCGCGGGCAGCTCGAACATCCGGCAGTCGGTGACGGCCCGCCCGGTCCCTGCATACAGCTGCGGAACGCCGCGGTCGGAGAGATGGGCGTCGAACGCGCCGGCGTACGAGCCGTAGTAGTCGGAGCGGAACAGCTCGATCTCGCCGCCTTGGACGCGGCTCGACATCGAGATGGTCCCGGACAGCAACACGAAGAAGCACGAGGCCGGTGCGCCCTCGGCATAGATGGTGGCACCGGCCGGATACGCGACGACGCGACCGCGCTCGGCGAGCCAGGTGAGCTGCTCGTCGTCCAGATGCTCGAAGAGGAACAGGGTGCGCAACTGCTCGGAGGGCAGCCGCTCCGGCTCGCTCATATCTGCTCACTGGTGCTCCAGGTATGTGTGCAGGAGCTGGATCGCCATGGCTCCCTCGCCGACCGCCGACGCGACGCGCTTGATGGAGTTGGCTCGGACGTCGCCCGCCGCGAACACACCCGGCACGCTCGCCTCGAGGTAGTACGGGTCGCGGTCGAGGCTCCAGCCTCGCGGGCGTTGTCCATCGCGCAGAAGATCCGGACCCGTGAGAACGAAGCCTCGGGAGTCGCGCATGACGACACGATCGAGCCACTCGGTTCGAGGTTCGGCGCCGATGAACACGAAGAGGTGGCCGGCACGCACCGTCTGCTGCGTTCCGGCATGCGTGTCGCACAGGGTGAGTTGCTCGAGGTGATCGTCACCGGCGACGGCGATGACTTCGGTGGTCAGTCGTATGTCGATGTTGGCGATCTCGTCGATCTGGCGGATGAGGTAGTACGACATCGAACGCTCGAGGCTGTCGGCTCGCACGAGTAGTGTCACGCGGCGCGCGTGCCGGGACAAGAACACCGCGGCCTGGCCCGCCGAATTGCCCGCACCGATGATGTACACCTCGTCGCCGCTACACGCCGGCGCCTCGGTCGCGGCCGACCCGTAGAAGATGCCGCGGCCGGTCAGCGCATCGGCGCCCGCCATGCCGAGCCTTCGATACGAGATGCCCGTGGCGAGCAGCACGGCGTGAGCAACGACTTCGCCATCGTCTGCGAACCGCACTGCCCGCGACGACGCGCGGACGTCGAGGCCAATCACGTCGCGCGTCGTCAGGATCTCGGCACCGAACTTGTGTGCCTGCCGCCGAGCCCGGTCAGTGAGCTGGCTGCCGGTCACCCCGTCGGGAAACCCGAGGTAATTCTCGATGCGCGAGCTCTGGCCCGCCTGGCCACCGGTCGCCTGTCGCTCGACCAGCACGGTGCGAAGACCCTCGGACGCCGCGTACACCGCCGCGCCGAGGCCGGCCGGCCCGCCACCGACGATCACGACGTCGTAGAAGTCGGTGGCGGGCGTCGTCGACAGCCCCACCCGCGCGGCCAGCTCACCCAGGCTCGGGGTGACCAGGTGCTCGCCCTCGGAGGTCACCACCAACGGGATGTTGGTGATTTCCACGCCGGCGGCTTCGAGCAGCCGTTGACCCTCGGGCTCCTCACTCGAGTGCCAGCGGTACGGCACCGAGTTGCGCGCGAGGAAGTCGCGAACCTCGAATGACCGGGCGGACCAGCGATGCCCCACGACCCGCGTCTCGGTGACCGGATGGTCGTCGCTGGCGAGCCACATGTCGATGAGGGAGTCGATGACCGGGTACAGCTTCTCCTCGGGGGGGTTCCATGGCTTCAACAAGTAGTGGTCGAGATCGACGACGTTGATCGCCTCGATGGCGGCGTCTGTGTCGGCGTACGCGGTGAGCAGCGCGCGACGGGCGTGGGGAAACAGGTCCATCGCTTCTTCGAGGAACTCGAGGCCGCTCATCTCGGGCATGCGATGGTCTGCGAGCAATACGGCCACGGGGTCGCCCCGCAGCTTGAGCTCTCGAAGTGTGTCGAGGGCTTGCGGGCCGGACTCCGTGCGAACCACCCGATAGTCGTCTCCGTATTGGCGCCGGAGGTCCCGAGCGACGGCGCGCGAAACCCCCGGGTCGTCGTCGACGGTCAGGAGGATTGGTTTGCGATTGGTGTCGGCGGCCATGGAGCCTCCGACGGTATCCCCCGCCGAGAGCGCCGGTCGCCGGACATGGAGGGAGGATCCATGAGGGCAAGCATCGATCTCGGTCCTCGATTGTGCCGAGCCCGCCCGGCTCGTGGAGTTCTGGCGCGAAGCGCTCGGCTACCGCGAGTACTTCGTCGACACGTCCTTCGCCGTCCTCGTTCCGAAGGAAGGGACCGCGCCGCCACTCGTGCTCCAAGGTGTGCCCGAGCCGAAGTCCGGAAAGAACCGGATGCACCTCGACCTCGTCGTCGACGACATCGAACCTGAGGTCGAACGTCTGCGTGGCCTCGGCGCGCAACGCGTCGATGAAGGCATCCAGAACGTCGGTTCAGTGCAATGGGTGCGCATGGCCGACCCTGAGGACAACGAGTTCTGCGTGTGCACTGGCGTCGAGTGGTAGTGATCAGCCGTTCTTCGGGAGCTCGTTGAACGGGAGACGTGAGAGGTCACCCGGTTCCTTCGGGAGGCCGAGCGCGCGTTCGCCGATGATGTTGCGCTGGATCTGATCGGTCCCGCCGAAGATCGGGAGTGCCTGGGCCGAGAGGACCTGCGTGGTGATCGAGTGCGCCGCCACCCCTCCCGGCGCATCGGCGAGTGAGGCGCGGCCGTCGGCGTCGTAGGCGTGCAACATCGACACGTGCGCCGAGGATGGCCGCGCCGAGGTCGCGGTTGTGCCGGAGGATGTGACCCATCAGGAGCTTCGAGAAGTTGGCGATGCCCGGGATGTCGCCGCCCGCGGCGCGGATCGCTTTGTGGCGCTCGGTGTTCAGTCGCGTGATCTCACCGAGGATGTGCGCCTGCGCGAGCCGCTGCCGGACGACGGGATCGGTGTCCTTCCCGAACTCGCGGGCGAGCGCGATGTACATCGCGGCCGGCGACGGGCGCGGTTCGTCGGTCGAACGGCTCGGCGTCGAGCGCGGGCTGCGCACGAAGTCACCGGCACGCCTTGTCGAGGTCGCCGGCCACCGTGCCCGCTCTTGCACCGATGAAGACCTGCGCCGCCACTACGCGCACCCATGCCCGAACGCTCATGGAACAACGTGGTGTTGGCGACCGTCCAGCCGTTGTTCACCGCGCCGATGCACGCGTCTTCGCGGACGACGGCGTCGGTGAAGAAGACCTCGCTGAACATCGTGTTGCCGGTCATCTCGCGCAGCGGACGCACCTCGACGCCCGGCTGGTGCATGTCGAACGCGAACCAACTGATGCCCTGATGCTTCGGCACGGTCGGATCCGTACGGGCGAGCAGCATGCCGAGATCGGCGAAATGACCGCCCGACGTCCAGACCTTCTGACCGTTGACGACCCACACGTCGCCATCGCGGACCGCGCGCGTCGAAAGCCCCGCGAGATCCGATCCGGCGCCGGGCTCACTGAACAGCTGGCACCAGCTCAGCCGGCCGGTGACTGCATCGGGGATGTACCGCTCGATCTGCTCGCGGGTTCCGTGCGTGGCGATCGTCGGCGACACCAGGCCGATCCCCATGCCCATCGGCGCCGAGAGCGCGCCGAACTCGGCGATCGTTTGCGCGACGCGGCAGCGCGTCGCTGCGGTTGAGGCCTCGGCCGTAGCAGTCGACCGGTAACGAGGGCGCCGCCCATCCCGACAGCCCCAGCCGTTCCCACCACTCGGCGACGGACAGGTCGGGGTCCCAGTTGTCGCCGAGCCAGTCGCGGAGTTCGGCGATCGGGTCGGTCGTCGAAGGTGCTTGCGCGGTGCTCGTCATCACATTGCTCCTTCGGGTCTCCGCAACGCCCGGTACGTCTCCCGCAACCGGCGCTTGTAGATCTTGCCGTTGTCCGCGCGGGCAGGGCGTCGACGAACGCGACCTCACGGGGGCACTTGAAGTGGGCAAGGCGGTCACGGCAGTGCGCGAGCAGGTCGTCGCCGAGCGAGTCCGACGGCTCGACGCCGGGCTGGAGCTCGACGACCGCGAGCACCGCTTCGCCCCACTCCTCGTCGGGGACACCGATGACCGCGGCGTCGGCGACCGCGGGGTGCTCGAGCAGGACCGCGTCGATCTCGGCTGGATAGATGTTGACACCGCCCGAGATGATCAGGTTCGCGCTGCGGTCGGTCAGGAACAGGAACCCGTCGTCGTCGAGGTAGCCGACGTCGCCGAGGGTGAAGTAGTCGCCCCGGAACGCGGACGCGGTCTTCGACGCGTCCTTGAAGTAGTCGAAGCGTGTCGCTTCGGGGGCGTTGATGTAGACGAGACCGACTTCGCCGGTCGGCAACTGGTTGCCGTCGTCGTCACCGATGATGACTTGGCCCGGGAGGAACGGCCTGCCGACGGTGCCGGGGCGTTCGAGCCAGGTCGCAGAATCGACGAAGCTGCCGACGCCTTCGGTCGCGGCGTAGTACTCCCAGACGATCGGGCCGAACCACTCGATGATCCGTCGCTTGACCGGCACGGGACACGGCGCGGCACCGTGCAGCACGTACCGCAGGCTCGACACGTCCGAGCCGGCCCGCACCGCTTCGGGAAGCGAGAGCATCCGGTGGAACATCGTCGGCACCATGTGGGTGTGAGTGACGCGCTGCGTCTCGATGAGCCGCAGTGTCTCGTGCGCATCCCAGTGCTCCATCAGCACGACGGTCGCGCCGAACGCGAGGGGGATGCTGAGCGAGAACGCGAGCGGCGCCGCGTGGTAGAGGGGACCCGTGCACAGGTGCACGTCGCCGCCTTCCTCGTTGTAGCCGCCGAGGTTGACGACGGCGGCCGCGCTCGCGACTCGCGCGTTCCGGTGCACCCCTTTCGGTCGGCCCGTGGTGCCGGAGGTGTAGAGCATCGTCGTGCCCGGCACGGGATCCGGCAGTGCGGTCGCGACTTCGACCTCGAGCGCCTGCTCGTAAGGCTCGAAGTCTTCGCCCGTTCCACCTGCGACGAGCGCGACCGTGCACGCGCGCGCGTTCGCGCGGGCAGCCGCCGCGACACCGACGAGGTCGCCCGTCGTGACGAGCGCTTTCGCCTCGCAGTCGTCGACGATGTACGCGGCCTCCTCCGCGGTCAGGTGCCAGTTGACCGGCGTCAAGCGGTAGCCGGCGCGCTGACACGCGTACAGCGTCTCGACGAACGCGGGGTGATTTCCGGCGAGCAGCGCGACTGCGTCACCGGGAACCAAACCCCGTCCCCGCAAGGCGTGCGCGAGACGGTTGGCATTGGCGTCGAGCTCGGCGAACGTGCGCGTTCCAGCCGGCGACGTGATGGCGATCCCGTCCGGTGTGCGAGACGCCCAGTCGGCAAGATCAGGCATGCGACTCCCCCCGGGCCGCAGTCAGTTTGCCGACGTGGCTCGGTCCCGGGCTACCTCGTCGTAGGTCTCGTAGTCGCTGCCGGTGTCGTCGGCGAACTCGTGCTCGAGCAGCCCGGCCTCTCCCCACTTCTGCCGGAGGTAGCCGTTGTTGGCGTCGAGCAGCCCGAGCTTGCGCACGTTGGGGACGAGCTTGGCGAAGAACCCTTGCTGGAAGCCCGTGAAGAGGCTGCGGTCGATCTTCGACGACGCTTCGAGCAGCGACGGCGTCACCGCTTGGAAGTCGAGACCGAGCCGTTCCCAGATCTCGGGATGCGCTGACCGCGACCGGCTGCGGAGGGTGTTCTCCAACAGGAAGTCCTGGCGTTCCTTGAGCTCGGCGTCGGTCAACTCCCGGTAGTACTCACCGAGGCTGAGCACGCCGAACGCGACGTGGCGCGCCTCGTCGGACATCACGTAGCGGAGGAGCTTCTGCAGCAGCGGCTCCTCGGTGCTGCGCAGCATCGAACCGAACGCGGCCAGCGCCAGGGACTCGATGACGATCTGCATGCCGAGATACGCGATGTCCCAGCGGCTGTCCTCCATGAGCGCGGTGATCTGCTCCTCGAGGAACGGGCTCATCGGGTACGCCTCACCGAGCTTCGTGTGGAGGTACTTCGCGAACACCTCCGTGTGGCGGGCCTCGTCCATCGTCTGGGTTGCCGCGTAGTACTTCGCGTCGATCCACGGCACCGTCTCGACGATCTTCGCCGCGACGACCATCGCACCCTGCTCGCCGTGCATGAACTGCGACAGCATCGCCTTCAGCGATTCGATGCCGAGCTGCACGAACTCGCGCTCACCCCATGTTGCGAGTGGCGAACCGTCGACCTCCGCTGCGGCGCGCGCGAGCGTGACCATCACGTTCTGTTGCGGGGACGTGCGCACCAGCTCTTCGGGATCGACGTCGGTGTCCCAGTCGAGGTCGGTGACCGAGTTCCACTGCGACGACATGCCCTTGTTGTAGAGCGTGACGAGCTGGTCGCGATCACGCTCGTAGTTCCACAGGAACACGCGCTGGGCGTTGTCGGTGACGAGCTTGATGCTCGCGTCGACCTCGGACGAATCGGGAAGCTCGGTTGCGGTCATTGCGGGGACCCCCCATTGTCGGTTTCGGACGGCTCCTCGCCGATACCGCGGAACGCGGCGACGAGTTGCTCGATCATGCGCGCCCAGTCGTCGTGGTCGGGGCGGCTGACGTCCAGCATCGCGGTCAGGAACGAGCCGAACGCGAGCATCGTCGCCAGGCGACTGATCGTCTCGGCCTGGACGCGATCGTCCAACACTCCCGCCTCTTGCCCGGCCCTGATCGTGGCCGCGAGCAGCGCCTCGTTGGACCGCAACCACGAGCTGACGAGCTCGGCGACTTCGGGGTCGCGACGCGATGCAACGATCGCTTCGAGGACGAGCGCCGCTTCGGCGGGCCGGCGACTGTCGTAGCTGGAACCGGCGATCGTGAGGAAGTCGGCGACGTCGTCGATTTCTTGGTTGCCGAGCAGGTCCAGATACTGGCGCTGGCCGTGCGCTTGAAGCATCGCGACGAACAGCTCGGCCTTCGAGCGGTAGTGCGCGTACACGGCGCCGCTGGTCAGCCCGGCCTCGTTCGTGATGTCGGCGATGCTTGCGCCGTCGTAACCCTTCAGGCTGAACACCCGCGCCGCCGCCGCGAGCAGTTCCGAGCGGGTCTGCTCGGCGGTCACTCCGGCTTTGCGTCCCATCGGAGTCAGGCGTTGCGGGGAAGAGACGAGAAGGGCACTGACGCGTCGTTGTTCGGTTCCTTCGGCAGGCCGAGCACGCGTTCGCCGATGATGTTGCGTTGGATCTGGTCGGTGCCGCCGTAGATCGGCGGGGCCTGTGCGTAGAGCGCCGTGGTCGTGACCATCGCGAGGAACGGGTTGCCGGTCGCGGCGTCGAGCTGCTTGCGTTGCTCGTCGTCGTACGCGTGCAACGTGCTGTACGGCCCGACGATCTGCATTCCGACGTCGCGCTGGAGCCGCACGATGTCGCTCATCGTCAGCTTCGCAATGTTGGCCATCCCCGGGATGTCGCGGCCCGCGGCGCGCGCCGCCTTCATTCGTTCGCCGTTGATGCGACCCAGCTCACCGCGGATGTGCAACTCCGCGAGGCGTTGGCGGACGACGGGATCATCGGTACGTCCCGCGCCACGGGCGAGATCGATCAGCATCTGCGCGGACGATGGTGCGCGACGCGGGCCTCGCGGGCCGCGTGTTCGGAGGTGCGGCGAAGTCGCCGGCGCGTCGGTCGAGCTGACCTGCGACCTGGCCCGGCATTGCCCACGAAGCGCCCATGCCGCCACCGGCTCCGAGTCCGGCGCGCTCGTTCGCGAGCGTCGTGTTGGCGACGGCCCAACCGCCGTTGACCTCGCCGATCGCCGCGCCCGCGGGGACGCGCGCTTCGGAGAGGAACACCTCGTTGAACATCGCGTGGCCCGTCAACTCGCGCAGCGGTCGAATCTCGACGCCGGGCTGGCGCATGTCGATCGCGAACCAGGTGATGCCCTGGTGCTTCGGCGCGTCAGGGTTGGTACGAGCAAGAAGCATGCCGAGGTCAGCGGTCTGGCCCAACGATGTCCATACCTTCTGACCGGTCACGATCCACTCGTCGCCGTCACGTACGGCGCGCGTCGTCAGACCGGCGAGATCCGAACCGGCCCCGGGCTCGCTGAAGAGCTGGCACCACGCGCGCTGGCCCGTGACGATGTCGCGGACGTACGCGTCGATCTGCTCGCGGGTGCCGTGGGTCGCGATCGTCGGCGCCGCGAGCAACAGTCCGAGTCCGCTCGGCGGACCGACGGCACCGAACGCCGCGATCTCCGCATGCGCACGCACCGCGTCGCTGCGTGAGAGGCCGCGACCGTACCCATCCTCGGGCAGCGTCGGTGCGGACCATCCGCTCGTGCCGAGTCGTTGCCACCACTCGGCGAGCGTGAGCTCCGGATCCCAATTTTCCGAGAGCCACGCGCGGATCTCGTCGACGACTGATTCGACGGTGTCGGTCGATTCGGTCGCGGTCATGACGCGATGCCGGCGTCCGCGGCGATGGCGTCGAGCGTGCCGTATTCCTCGGTGGTGTCGGTGAGGTGCTCGAACTGGATGATGTCGAGCTCCTCGAACTTGCGGCGCAGCCAGCCGTCGCCGGCGTCGAGGATGCCGAGCTTGCGGCAGTTGGGCACGATCTTGGCGAAGAGCATCGACTGGAAGATCTGCTGGCCGGGGTCGTTGTTGGATTCGATGAACGCCAGCACCTTCGCCGGATCCGCGCCGAGACGCTCGAAGACGTCGGGGCTCATGAAGCGTTGTTTCAGTTGCACCGCGGCTTCGTACGCGAACTCCTGACGCTCGCGGATCTCCTTGCCGTCGAGTCCTTTGTAGAACTCCTGGAGCGACAGGACGCCGAACGCCACGTGGCGCGCCTCGTCGCTCATGACGTAACGGAGCAGATCCTTGAGCAGCGGCTCGGTCGTCATCGCATGCATGAACCCGAAGGCCGCGAGCGCGAGCCCCTCGACCATGATCTGCATCCCGAGATACGTGATGTCCCAGCGGTTGTCGGCGACGATGTTGTCGAGCAGGCGGCCGAGATTCGCGTTGATCGGATACGTGCCGCCGAGCTTCTCCTCGGCGTAGCGCGCGAACACTTCGACGTGGCGCGCTTCGTCCATGACCTGCGTCGCCGCGTAGTACTTCGCGTCGATCCACGGCACCGTCGCGGTGATCAAACCAGTGCAGATCAGCGCGCCCTGCTCACCGTGCAGGAACTGCGACAGCAGGAACTTCTGCATCTCGATCGAGAACTGCTGCCACTCCTTGTCACCCCAATGCTTGAGCGGAGACGCCGGATCGGTGCGCAGCGTGTTGAAGCGCTCGTTCGAGGCCGCACTCTCCGCTGCGAGCTTCTCCAGGTCGACGTCGATCGACCAGTCGAGCTGCGTCGACGCGTTCCACTGCGACGTCTTGGCCTTCTCGTAGAGCTTCACCAGCGCGGGCCGGCTCCGCTCGTAATCCCACGTGAACAGCACGTCGGAGTGTTGGTCGATGACGTGCAGGACGTCGTCGAGCTCGCTGCGGTCCAAAACGGTCATCGCACTTCCTTCGGTTCAGTACAGTCGACAGAAAATAACGGATGATCGTTTCTTTTGTCCAACGGCCGCCGCGGCCCGGCTCCGGAAGGTCAGTCGGCTAGCCGGTCACGAGGCGTTCGAGCAGGTCACGGGTACGGGCCCGTGATGCCGAGCGGTCGTCACCGACGGGGAACGGCGCCGCCCACACGTCGGTCGCGCCCGCGGCAACCAGCGCCTCCAGCTGCGCGGTGACGCCGGCCTCGTCGCCGACGATCGCGGCTTCGGCCGGACCGGCCACTCCCCCGGCCTCCAAGATGCGCCGATAATTCGGCATGGCTCCGTACGCCCCGAACTGCGCGTCGGCGGCCGCGCGCGCCTCGGCGACGTCGTCGTGCACCGCGACCGGGAGTCCGGCCACGATGCGCGGATCGGGCCGGCCGGCATCGGCGGCGGCTTTGCGGACACGCGGCGCGACGTGCTGCTCGATCGCGACGGCGTTCGCCATCCAGAGAATCGTGCCCGACGCGTGCTGCCCCGCGACACGGAGCAACCGCGGCGCGAGCGCGGCGACGAGCACCGGTATCGCGGCGCCGTCGAGCAGCTCGAGCGGACCCGCATTCACGCGGAACTCCTGGCCGGCGAAACGGACCCGCTCGCCCTGCAGGAGCGCGGCCGCGATCTGGACGTACTCGTCGGTGTGCCGCCCTGCCGTCGAGTAGGGCAGGCCGAGCATGCCCTCGATGAACGGTTGGTGTGACGGACCGACGCCGAGGGTGAAGCGTCCGGGAGCACCGATCGCCGACGTCACGGCCGCGGCGCGCGTCGCCATCAGGACGGGGTGACACGGGTACGTCTGGACCACTGAGGTGCCGAGCTCGATGGTCGAGGTCGCTCTTCCCGCGATCGCGATTGCGATCAGGGGATCACCCAATACCGCGCTCGCGTACCAGAGGCTGGTGAACCCGTCCGCTTCGGCCCGCTCGGCCTGGCGGATGACCTCATCGGCAGTTCTTCCGAGTCCGGGGAGTCCGATGCGCACGGGCGAGACCTCCGACGTGAGGGGTTGAGCGGGAGCGATCAGACTGTAATTACCGCCGACGATGCTGAGCGATGCCGCGACGAACGCGCCCGCCGCTAGGGCGTTCGCCTCCCGAGCACTCCGGCCAGCTCTTGGCGACCGGATACACCGAGCTTCGCGTAGACACGCCCGAGCAGGTTGTCGACAGTCCGCGTCGTGATACCGAGCCGTTCGGCGATCTCCCTGCTCGCCAAGTCCGCGCACGCCATGTCGGTGATCTCCCGCTCGCGTGCCGTGAGATCTTCGGGTTGCTCGACCCACTCCAGGGCGGGCGTCTGCGCCGACTCGCAGCGGGCCTCGAGCTCACGTGCGCGTTCGAGCGCGGCGAACGCGCTCGCGCGCTCGGCCGTCACGCCGGTGCACGCGCGCTGCCGCCGCGCTCGCTTCGGCCGCGTACAGATCGAGCGTGAGCAACGAGAACGTCTGAGACGCTGCATCGAGCGCGCTGCCGTCTTCGTCGACGAGTGCGCGCACGTGCGCGGCAACGACGTCGACCAACGCGCCGTCGACGAGTGTGGTCAACGCTTCCAGGCGATCGACGACGTCGCCCGCGCGCCCGAAACGGACGACGTCGTGCAACGCACACACTTCGAGCGCACACGCCCCGCGGCCGGCAGCATCCTCGGCGACGAGTTGCGCTGCCGCGCCCGCTGCTGACACCTCGCCGCGTGCAGCTGCGAGCCATGCGCCTGCCCGCGCGAGATCGACGCCGAACAGACCGTCGTAGCTGGCTTGGGCGTCGTGTGCGGCGCGCACGTGCGCTTCCGAAGCGGCGACGTCGCCGACGAGCGCCGCGGCCATCGCACAGTACGCGTGGCTCGGGCGCAGGAATCCTCGGTCGACAACTTCGGAACCGGCCACGGCCTCCAACAACGCGCGCCTTGCGCTATCGGGCCGGCCCTGCGCAACGAGGATCATGCCGCGCAAGAGGCTCCAGGTGACCCGTGGGAACTCCGCGCCAACCTCCAACGCTTCCTTGTACCCCGCGTCAACTCGAGCCTGTGCGTCGATGAGATCGCCGCGCAGCAGCAGCGCCCACGATCGGGCCAGGTGCATGTACAGCTCGAGCTTCGGGAAATCGTCCGTCCACTCCGGCGCGGTCGCGAGCTGATCGGTTGCGATGCGAACGGCCAGGTCGAGGTGACCGGCCGCCGCGTTCTCGATCAGCGCGGCCAGTGCCGCAGTCGGCACGGTGTCCGTGGGCGGTTCGATGCCACCGGTCGTCGCGAAGCCACCGCTGACGACGATCGCGGCGCGACCGCCCTCGAGGACTTCGCGCGCCTCTGGGTCGCGCACGCTGTTCGAGCGTTTCGCGTAACACCTGTTCCGCATCCGACAGGCGTCCCAACTGGTGGCTCAACACGCCCGCCTCATCGGCCGCGACCGCCGCGCGCAAGCGATCCGATCCGGCCATGCTGCGGGCGGATCGAAACGCAGCGAGCGCCTCGTCCGGGCGGCTCTGGTCGCTCAGCGCGGCGCCGAGCACGTATGTCGCTTCCATCTCCGCGCCGGCGTCGAGCGCGGCGCGGGCGAGCCGTTCGGCGACGACCGGCTCCCAGAGCCGCAGCGCCCGTGCCGCCGCAGCCCGAGTCTGTTCGGGCCGTGAGCGATCGCCGGCCTCGAGGCGCCACAACGCGACGCGAAACTGATCGGCCGGAGCGCCGTTGCCTGTCGCTTCGACCGCGTCGGCCAGTTCGAGCAGCACTTGGTCTCGCCGGGTGGACGGCATGCGCTCACGGAGGATCTCGCCGAAGAGTGGATGCGCGAGCGCGATCCCCTCGCTGCGCGGTTCCGGCGCGACGAGGCTGCGACGTTCCAACTGGGCGACGATGTCAGCGATACGCAGCCGGCGCAGGCAGTCGATCGTGAGTGGCTGACCCACGGCGAGGAGCTCGAGCGCCGCTCGCTCGACGCCGTTCAGGGTCCCGATGCGCATCTCGACGAGATTGTGCAGTCGATCGCCCAGCTCGAGTTGTCCCGGCCACCGCCACAGACCCTGTTTACGGAACAACGCTCCTGATTCGATCCCGTGCTGGACGAGCTCGCGCAGGAACAGGGCATTCCCACGGCTGGACTCCCACAAGAAGTGCAGCGTCGCACCGTCGACCGGACCGTCGAGCACATTCATGACGACGCTCTCGACCTCGGCACGCGAGAGGGCTTGCAGCGCGACGAGGGGAGCGGAGCCGTCCTTCCACAACGACGCAATCGAATCCGGCGCGGGTTCGCCGCTCCGCACGGTCACGACGGCACGCGCGGTTCCGCCTGCGACGAGGAGTTGCACGAGCGCAGCAGATGCATTGTCGAGCAGGTGTGCGTCGTCGATCCCGAGCAGCAATCGCGTGCCGTCGTCGCGCCGGAGCGCACCGACGATGCCGCGCAAGGTCGCCTCGCGGTCACCGCCGATCGACGTATCCGGTATGAGGTGGGCGACCGGGCCGAGTGGAATGGTCGCCGCCGACTGTGTGGCCGTGACCCATTCCGCCCGGTCGCCGTCCGTCGCCGCACGGGCGAGCATCTCGCGGGCGAGCCGGGTCTTGCCGACACCGGCGGTGCCCGTCAGCACCACGCACCCGCCTGTGGCCAGCGCCGATGTCGCCAGATCCAGCTCGTCGTCGCGTCCGATGAGCGGCCACTGGCGCAGGTCGACCTGGTCTGCGCCGCGAATCTCGGCTGTGTGCGGGACCCGCCGTGCGTCCATCGCACCTCCTGCGGAAAAGAGCGTAAGTCACCCTGGATGACCGAACCAGGTGCTTTTGTGAGCTTTCCGGGGCAGTGCAGACGCGCACGTGAGTAGTTGCCTACTCACGACGGCGCGCGCGGTCTCCGTCATCGTGATCGAGTGGACGAGGACGACGCGGTCTTCCGGCTGCCGGGGACGTATCAGCGCGTCATGGCGTGGCTGGCCGAGGACGTCGCCCCGGACGAGATGGCGGTGCGACTCGGGATCGACCCCGGCGCGCTCCCGGCCCTGCTCGAACTGGCCACGGCGAAATTCGCGCGCGCCGCGGAAGAAGCGCGCCGGCAGAAGGAGCAGTGATGGATCACCATGGGTACCGGAGCCGGACCTTGGCCGCGATCGTCGTCGGGCTGTTGTGCGCCGGGCTGCTGCCCGGTTGCGCATTGCTTTCGAGAGCGAACGAGACGAGCGGAGGCGTCCAGGCGAACGCGGATTCGTGGGTCCCCGCGCTCTCCGCCGATGGCCGCTGGATCGCGTTCATATCCACGGCCAGCAACCTCGTCGCAGCCGATACGAACGAGGACTACGACGTCTTCGTGCGGGACAACTGGACCAAGGAGGTGGCACGGGTCAGCGTCTCGACCACCGGCGACCAGATCACCGACGTGGGCTTTCTCGACGCCCAAATCGCCATCTCGGACGACGGGCGCGTCGTCGCATTCACGTTCGACCTGACCGGACTCGTGCCCGACAACACCAACGGCCGAGCCCTCGACGTCTACTGGCACGATCGGGACGCGGATCAGGACGGGATCTACGACGAGGCCGGCGCCATCACGACCGCGGTGGCCAGCGCCACGCCGGCCGGCATCGGGGGAACGGGCGACAGCCTCGCGCCCGCCCTCAACGGCGACGGTTCCGTCGTCGCATTCCAATCGAGCGCGCCTGATCTGCTCGCCGCACCCGACGCCGACACCAACGACGCCGCAGACATCTTTGCCACCACCTTCGATCTCACGACCGGGCAGCGCACGAGCACGCGCATCGTCAGCCGCCCGCCGGCGCAGCCCATGGTCGAAGCCGATGGTTTCAGCACGCGGCCCAGCATCGATGCGAGCGGCGACGTCATCGCGTTCGACACCATCGCGCGGAACCTGATCCCTGGCGACGCCAACTTCTCCCACGACGTCGCCGTGAACGATGGCGTCCAGATCCGGAGTGTCGCCGGTGACCTGCAAGCCAATGGCCACAGCTACCGAGCCGCGCTGAGCCGCGACGGTACGCATGTCGCGTACCTCTCCAGGAGGACGAATCTCGTGCCCGGAGACGTCGTCGCCAACGAGGAGGTGTTCGTGACCGACCTCGCCGGCACGGGTGGCACCAAGCCCGCGCGGCAGGCCTACTCGGGTACGAACACGGTGGACAACGGCAACTTCGCCCCGACGCTCAGCGCCGACGGATCTCGCGTCGCGTACGTATCCCATGATCCCGGCATCGTGCCGGGCGACACGAACGCCCAACCCGACCTGTTCGTGCACGACTTCGTCGCGGGCATCACCCAGCGCGTGAACACCGACATCGCACTGCAGCAAACAGCCGCCGGGGTCGTCGCCCCCGCGGGGCTCAGCGCCGATGGCCGGTTCGTCGCCTTCACAACACGAGCCGACCTCAAGCGGCCCGACACGAATGGTGCTGACACCGACATCTTCGTACGCGGCGCGATGGTGCCGGTCATCGGCTCGGTCGCGGTGATCGATCCGGTGACGAACGAGGAGCGCCTCCCGCGCCTGTTCTCGGGCACGCAGCAATTGATCATCCGCGGGAAGGCGTTCGGACCCTCGGTCGTCGTCAGCCTCGGCGCCGGTGTGACCGCGTCCGTCACGGCCGCCACGGCGACCGGGATCCTCGTCGAGGCGACCGTCGCGCCGACGGCAGCCGCTGGCACGCGCAATGTCGTCGTGCAGAACCGCGGCACGGTCGGCGCCCTGGCGGCCGGCACGCTCCAGATCTGCGGGGCGTGCGTGACCGTCGCGAACTGACGTGAGTAGTCGGCTACTCACGACAGCAACCCCGGTCTCCGTCACTGTTGCTGCAGGAGGGCGTCATGAGGAATCGGATCGCCGCAGTACTGCTGGTCGTTGCGAGCGCCGGACTGCTCAACGGGTGCGCGTATCTCACCCGCGCTTCCGAGACACAACAAGGGGTGTCGCCGCCAGGGGAGAACCGCAGCCCTGACATCTCCGGCGACGGCCGGTACGTCGCGTTCGAGTCCGACGCGACCTACGACGCGGGTGACACCGGCCTCCACACCGACGTGTTCGTACGCGACAACGTGACCCGGTCGGTCGTCCGCGTCAGTGTCACCAGCAACGGGGACTCGGCCGACGGTTCGAGCTTCGACGCGTCGATCACGCACACGGGTCGCTTCATTGCGTTCGCATCCTCGGCGACCAACCTCGCACCGGTCGACACCAACGGAGCGACCGACGTGTTCTGGCACGACCGGGACACCGACCAAGACGGCATCTACGACGAGCCCGGCGCCATCCGGACCGTCGAGGTGAGCGCCGGTGCCGGGATCACGGGCAACGGCCAGAGCAGCAGCCCGTCGATCGCCGAACACGGAGGCGAGTCGCTCGTCGCCTTCCAGTCGCTCGCGTCGAACCTGCCGGTGTCGCCGCCGGATACGAACGGGTTCCAGGACGTCTTCTTCGTGCGGATCGACGTCACGACCGGGCAACCGACGTTCATGTTCACCGTCAGCTACAACCGAGTGCAGGGTGAGCAGGCGAACGGGGCGAGCCGGCAGCCCGACATCATCCGACGAGCAGACATCTATGCCGTTGCGTACGTGACCGCGGCGACGAATGTGACGCCCCTCTACGGCGACACCAACGGTCACGACGATGTCGTCGTTTGGTGGTGCTTCGCGCTCGGATGCGACAGCAGGCGGGCGACATATCTCGCGGCGCAGCCGAACGACGAGCAGTTCACGCCTTCACTCGTCCCCGACTCGACGAAGGTCGTCTACGCGTCCCGCGCGACGAACCTCGCGCCGGGCGACCCGACCACCGGCGGCGAGTTCGACGTGTTCATGTCGGACTTCGTGCTCGGCGGAACGACCGCGCTCAGTCGCACCGCGGCCGGGTTCGAGCCGAACGGCGCGAGCTTCAACCCGAGTGCGAGCTCAGACGGCAAGCGAGTCGCGTTCGAATCGAACGCGTCCAATCTCGTCCCCGGCGACACGAACGGCATGACAGACGTCTTCGTGCGCGCCGCGCCAGGATTCACGCAGCGGGTGAGCACGACCGGCGTTGCTCGCGGAGGCGGACTTCGGGAGCGAGGCACCGTCGATCAGCGATGACGGGGCGTACGTGGGCTTCATGAGCCGCGCCCGAAACCTGAGGACGCCCGACACCAACCCTTCGATGGACATCTTCGTGCGGGCCGCGGTCGTGCCCGAGATCGACTCGGTCAAGGCCGTCGATCCGAACACGCAGGCGGAGATCCCGCCGGTGCTGCACCCCGGCACGAACGAGCTCGTCGTCCGAGGCCGCGGGTTCGGGTCGCCGATCACCGGGCTCCTCGGAGAAGGCGTGACGGTGTCGGTGCTGTACGTCGACCCCGTGGAGCTGCGACTGCATGCCGTCGTCGCGGCAGGAACCGCAGCCGGTACGCGCACGCTGGGGGTCGCCAACCTCGGCACTGGTCTCGGCGTGAACTCCGGCGCCTTGCAGAACTGCACCAACTGCGTGCAGATCGTTGCGAATTTGAGGTCGCGATGAGAACTCGCCTCGTTTCCCTGCTTGGCGCCCTCGCATTGGTGGCGTTGTTGCCCGGCTGCGCGTACATCAGTCGGGCGACGGAGACCGAGACCGGCACGCAGGCAGACAGTTACAGCGGCTTCGCGTCGCTCTCGGACAACGGTCGGTGGGTCGCGTTCCGGTCGTTCGCGACCAACCTCGTGCCGGGCGACACGAATGGCGTCTACGACGTATTCGTGCGCGACAACCAGACCAAGCGAGTCGTGCGCGTCAGCGTTGCGACCGACGGCACGCAAGGGAACGGCACCAGCGAGTGGCCTTCCATCTCCAACGACGGGAGTCGCATCGCCTTCGCGTCGGTCGCGTCGAATCTGAGCGCTAGCGACACGAACGGTGTGCGCGACATCTTCATCCACGATCGCGACACCGACGACGACGGCGTCTTCGACGAGCCCGAAAACGTCTTCACGGAGCGCCTCAGCGGGACCTTGGGTGGAGGGCTCGGGAATGCGCCGAGCGATCGGCCGGCGATCTTCGGTGACGGCAACGGCGTGGTCTACGAGTCGGCTGCGGCCCTCGTCCCCGAGGACACCAATGCCGACCTCGACGTGTACATGACCCTGTTCGGGGGCTTCATCCCGATCACGAGGCTCGTCAGCGACCCCGTGCACGTGAGCAACCCGGCGAACGGAACCAGCTTCTCGGTCTCGGTGAACGTCGACGGCTCCGTGATCGCGTTCACGACCCTCGCGACGAACATGTTCGCAGGCGACACGAACGGCGTCTCCGATGTCGTCGTCGCTCGAGGCGCCTCCCTCGGATTCGCCCATCACGCTCGAGCGCGTGACCGGCGCAGTTCAGGGCGATGCTCCAGCTCGGATCCCGCCGTCAGTGACGACGGCGGGTTCGTCGCGTTCGTCTCGTGGGCGACCAACCTCGTCCCGGGTGACACCGGGTTGCTGGTGGACGTGTTCGTCGCCGATCTCGACACCCACGCGGTCACGGTTGAGAGCCGCAGGCCCGACGGCGCCAGCGCGAACAGCTACAGCCTTCGATCCGTCGATCAGCGCGGATGGGTCCCGAGTGAGCTTCGATTCCCTGGCCACCGACCTCGTGGCCGGCGACACCAACGCGCACGACGACATCTTCGTCCGCGACCGGACGTCGGGCTTGACGCAGATCGCGAGCACGACGTCGCTGCTCGATCCCGCCAACGGGTTCAGCGGGAGATCGGCATTGAGCGATGACGGACGGTACGTGGCGTTCGACAGCACCGCGACGAACCTCGTCACGCCCGATGCGAACGGCAACGCGCCCGACATCTTCACCCGCGCCGCGGTCGTACCCCAGATCGACAGCGTGGCGCGCGTCGGTTCCCTCACCTTCGGCGGTCAGTTCGAGGCGGCGCCGCGTCTCGGTTGGGGACGGCACACGTTGCGCATCACGGGCAAGGGATTCGGACCCGACGTGTCCGTCGCGCTCGGTGCCGGCGTGACGATTCTCAACGTCCAACGGACGCCGACGCAGATCAACGTCGAACTCAGTGTCGCGAACGGCAGCAGTGGAACCCGCGACGTGACTGTCAGCAACGTCGGCCTGCTCCCGATCAACAGCATCGCGAGCAGCCAGGTCTGCACCGCATGCGTCGCGATCCAGCGTTGGGTCACGGTGCCGGATCCGGTGCCGAGCAACTACCAGCTCGTCCGAGTCCTCTCGAACAACGAGTTCACGCCGGCAACGAACTGGCCCGGAATCGCCTCGCTCTTCATCTCGGCCAGCGAGCTGTGGTTGCACAGCGAGACGTTCTTCCAGTCGCTTCCGACGGGATCCACGACATGACGCTGGACCAGACCGTGAACGGAACGGTGACGTGCACTGGCTGTCTCCACACCCCATGAGCGGCTGGTAGTTGCAGGAGGCCGACATGCTGAAGCGAATCGGTGCGGTGGTACTCGTGCTCACGTGCGCAGGACTGCTCAACGGCTGCGCATACGTCACCCGGGCGTCGGAGACGCAACAGGGCGTATCGCCGCCGGGTGAGAGTCAGAACCCGGATCTCTCGTTCGACGGGCGGTACGTGGCCTTCGACACCGACGCGCCGCTGGACCCGGCGGACCCGGACGACTCGGTCACCGATGTGTTCGTGCGCGACAACCAGACCGCGACCGTCGTGCGCGTCAGCACGGGTGATGGTGACGCCGGCAACGGGCCGAGCCGGAACCCGTCGATCTCGGACAACGGACGCTTCGTGGCGTTCGAATCCGACGCGAGCAACCTCGTGCCCCTCGACACGAACAGTGCCACCGATGTCTTCTGGCACGACCGCGACGCCGACGCCGACGGCATCTACGACGAGCCTGGCGCGGTCGCGATGGTTGCGGCGAGCGCAGATCGGGTTCACGTTCGGCAACGGCGCGAGCACGAACCCCTCGATCACCGGGGACGGCACGACAATCGTGTTCCAGTCGTTCGCGTCGAACTTCGGGGTCTCTCCGGCGGATACGAATGGTGTCTCGGACATCTACGCGGCGAACTTCGATGTTGAAACCGGCCAGTCGACGAGCATGGGATTCATCAGTGTCCGGGGACCCGCATTTGGTCTTCGAGAGCTCGCGAACGGTCCGAGTTGGGACCCTGTGATTCGCGACGACAAGCACGCGGTTGCGTTCACGACGGCCGCGACGAACCTGTTCGAAGCCGGCGACCCGAACAACCACGAAGACATCGTCGTGCGCACCGACGACAACATTCTCGAGATTCCCTTCAACTTCCCGGTGACCGGCTCGATCAGCCCGCGGCCGAACGCGGCCCAGTCGTCACCGCAGTTCATCGGCAACAGCACGAAGGTCGTGTACAGCTCGTTCGCAACGAACCTCGCGCCCGGTGACGCCGGCGCGATACTCCGACGTCTTCGTCTCCGACTGGTCGCTCGATATCCCCATCGGGATCACGCACTGCCTCAGCCGTACTCCTGCGGGTACCGAAGCGAACGGCGCGAGCTTCAACGCACGTCCGAACGGCGACGGGTCGCGAGTGGCGTTCGAATCGAGCGCATCCGATCTCGTCCCCGGCGACACGAACGCGGTGACGGACGTGTTCGTCCACGTCCGGGCTTTACGCAACTGGCGAGCACCAACGCGTTGCTCGGGGCGGCCAATTTCACCAGCGGCGCGCCGTCGATCAGCAGCGATGGCGCGTACGTGGCGTTCGCGAGTGGCGCCGACAACCTCGAGACCCCGGACACCAACCCCGGCGCGGACGTCTTCGTGCGGGCCGCGGTCGTGCCCGAGATCGATGCGGTCGTCGCCATCGACCCGAACACGCAGGCCGAGATCCCAGCCGTGCTGCACCCGGGCAACAACACGCTGCTCGTGCGCGGTCGCGGCTTCGGGCCGGTTGTCACCGGACTCCTGGGGACCGGGGTGACCGTGACGGTATTGACCGTGCTTGCCGACCGCCTCGTGCTGAGCGCCGATGTCGCGGCGGGAACCGCCGCCGGGACGCGCACGCTGGGAGTCGCCAACCTGGGGACGGGTCTCGGCGAAACCGCCGGCGCCTTGCAGAGATGCACCAACTGTGTGCAGATCGCGCCGTGAGCCGGCTCACACTCGCGCCTTGGGTCACTTCACGCGCACCCGCCGACGCGAAGCGTCCCAACGGTAGTGCGCCACCTAGGTCTGTACGGTTGCGGACGTGGCAACTTCGCAGGTAACCGTCGGCCCGGAACTCGGCGGCACGCCGTCACTCTCCTCGGTGGCGTTCGATCTCTCGTCGGTCGGTTACGGCGTGCACGAGCACGTCGTCTCGGGAACGGCGACCTCCTACTCGGCCGCGGAGCGGTTCGAGCCCGACGGTCGGTGGGACGTCGTCGACGCGGCGAGTGCGCCGTTCACGACCCGAGTCGTCGTGGTCTGCCCGGAGGACCCCGGCCGCGGCAACGGCACCGTCGTCTGCGAGTGGCTGAACGTCACCGGTGGGCTCGATATCGCGGCGTTGTGGATGATGACGCATCGGCACCTGCTTCGTGACGGCTACACGTGGGTCGGCGTCAGCGCGCAGTCGGTCGGCATCGAAGGTGGCGGCATGATGCCGGGGCTCGGCCTGCGCCAGTCCGCGCCGGAACGCTACGAAGCGCTTGATCATCCGGGCGATGCATTCGCCTATGACATGTTCACGCAGGTTGCACGCGCAGTACGCGACATGCTGCCCGAGCGGTACGGAGTGCACGCTCAGCGAATGATCGCGACGGGTGCGTCACAGTCGGCATTTCACCTCACGACGTACGTCAATGCCGTCGACGTGCGCGCAACCACGTTCGACGGGTTCCTGCTGCAGGGGCGAGCAGGCGCAGGCGCTCCCATCGAGGGTTGGACCATGAACTTCGACGCCGACGGCAACGAAGCGCGCCGCCGGCTCATCGGGGGCCGTGACCAGATCCGCGCCGATGCGCGTGTCCCGGTGATGGTCGTGCAGAGCGAGACCGATGTCTTCGGCCGGCTCGGCTATCTCCCTGCTCGTCAGGCCGACAACGAGGTGTTCCGGCTGTGGGAGGTCGCCGGTGCCGCGCACGCCGACACGTACTTCCTGATCGCGTCGGCCTTCGACTCCGGTGCATTGCCTGTCGAGGAGCTCGCCGAGCTCATCGCGCGCGCCGACGCATCCGGCATGCCGACCGAGGTTCCGATCAACTCGGGGCCACAGATGCACTACGTGCTGCAACGCGCGTTCGACGCCCTCGACCGGTGGATTCGCGACGGCACCGCGCCACCGTCGGCCGAACGGCTCGCAACCACCGACGACGGCCGGCTCGTCCGCGACGAGCTCGGCATCGCGTGCGGCGGCGTGCGCACGCCGTGGGTCGATGTGCCGAACGCCGTGCTGTCGGGGCTCGGCCAGCCCGGCGACATGACCGAGCTGTTCGGCACGACGCGGCCGCTCGACGACGCGACGCGTTCCGCGCGCTATCCCGGCGGCCGCGATGACTACGTCGAACAGTTCCGCGCCGCGACCGCCGCCGCGGTCGACGTGGGCTTCCTGCTGGCCGACGACGCGGCCGAGATCGACGCGCTCGGCGCGGCGTCCTGGTAGCGCCGCATGTTCATCGGCTCGGGCCCGAACCCTGGTCGCGCGCTCGGTCAGCGTCGACCCACTGGACGAGCTCGAGGGTGATTCCCTCGGGACCCTCGAAGAACCGCAGCCGCCGGCTGATGTAGTCCATCTCGTCGCTGAGCATCTTCACCCCGTTGGCAACCAGGTGCTTGGTGACCGCCTCGATGTCGTCGACGCGGAAGGCGAGGTGGTTGTAGCCCCGTCGTCGCCGATTCGTGGGATGTTCACCCGGATCATCCGCCGGACTCGGATCGAACTCGAGCAACTGGATCTCGAAGTAGGGCTCGGATCCTTCGAGTGCGAGTGTGATGTGCTGAGCCTTCATGTCCGGCATGCCCATGTATCGAGCAGGCTCACCACCGTCGATCGTCGCGACGTGTTGGGTTCGGAAGCCGAGCAGCGCGAAGAACTCGACCGCGCTCGTCGCGTCCGCCACCGCGATGGTTACGTGATCCGGGTTGCGCAGCACTGTCGTCGTCTCCTGCGGCGTGGCCGAACGCTCTAGACCCGGTCGAGCTCGAGCATGCGGATCGCGTTGCCGCGCAGGATCTTGTAACGCTGCTCCTCGTCGTCGACGCCGGCGAGCATCTTCTCGCAGTACTCCTTCGAGTTCGGCCACGTCGTGTCGGTGTGCGGGTAGTCGGTCTCGAAGCAGATGTTGTTCTCGCCGACCTCGTCGAGCGACTTCACGCCGTGGCGGTCCCACGTGAAGCAGCCGAACACGCGGTCGTAGTAGTAGGTCGACGGCGGCTCCGGGCACAGACGCTTGGAGTTCTGCCACGCGTTGTGCTCCTCCCACACCGTGTCGGCCCGCTCGAGCGCGTAGGGCAGCCAGCCGATCTGACCTTCCGAGTACGCGATCTTCAGCTTCGGGAACTGCGCCATCTTCCCGCCGAAGAGGTAATCGCCGAGCGACGCCATCGAGTTGTTGAACGCGACCATGCTCCCCACGCCCGGAGGCGCGTCCCTCGACGAGAACGGGTCGGTCGACGACGAACCGACGTGCATGCACACCGTGGTGCCGGTGTCGGCGCACGCGGCGAGCATCGGGTCCCAGTAGCCGGTGTGGATGCTCGGCAGGTCGAGCCGCGTCGGGAGCTCGGAGAAGCACACCGCCCGCACGCCGCGCGCCGCGTTGCGCTGGATCTCTTCGGCCGCGAGCTGCACGTCCCACAGCGGCATGATGCAGAGCGGGATGTTGATGCCGATCGAGGGGTCGCACCACTCCTCGACCATCCAGTCGTTGTACGCCTGCACGCACGCGAGCGCGAGCTCCTTGTCGTCGGCCTCGTAGAACGTCTGGCCGCAGAAGCGCGGGAACGTCGGGAACGGCAACGAACCGTCGACCCAGTTGAGCTCGAAGTCCTTCTTGCGCTCCTTGGCGTCGTAGCAGCCGGGGCGCATGTCGTCGTAGGTGATCGCGGTCATCGTCATGACCGTCTTGTCGAACGTCGACACGTCGTCGCCCTGCGTCGCCGACTTCGGGATGGCGACGAACTTCTTCTGCACGTAGATGACCTTGTCCTCGTAGATCCAGGCGTCGCCCCACTCGCCGTCGTCGTCCTCGGTCATCTCGTACTTGGCGCCCTTCTTGATGCGGAACTTCGCCCCACCGCTTGCGCTCGACGCGCGGGCCCTTCTCCCGGTGCTTCTCGGGCAGCCACGTCTGCCAGACGTGGGCCGGCTCCACGACGTGGTCGTCGACGCTGATGATCTTCGGAAGCTCCACGCGGACTCCTGGGCGGCTCGGCGTATGACGTGCGTGTCAGGTTCGACGGTACCGCGAATCGAGCGGTGACTGCAGGGCATGGGCTTATATTTCGGCGATGGCTCGCCCGGAGAATGGCCGCACCGCGGAAACGCTCGGCCGCGTGCTTCGCGAGCTCTTCGAGAAGGCGCCCGTCGTGCCGCCGGATCATCTCCCCGCGCTGGCAGAACAGCTCGCGGCACAGTTGGGCGTCGTCCGCATGCGCACGTGGCTCGCCGACTACCCGCAACGAGTGCTCGTCCCGTTTCCACCCACGAACGGCACGCCGATTGCGATCGACACCACCGTGGGAGGGCGAGCATACGCGCGCGGTGAACCGGTCGAGGTCGGCGGTGCCGAGGGAATCACACTGTGGCTGCCGTTGATCGATGGCGTGGATCGAATCGGCGTCCTCGAGGCCGCGCTCGAGGACGCCGACGCGGCCGTGCGCGAGGTACTCCTTCACGTCGCGCGTGCCGTTGCCGCAGAAGTGGTCTCCCGCGGTCAATACACCGACGCGTTCAAGCGAGCTCGACGTCGGCGCAACATGACGCTGTCCGCCGAGCTGCAATGGCAGCTCCTGCCGCCGACGACGTTCTCGACGCCGGACATCACGATCAGCGGTGCTCTCGAACCGGCCTACGACGTCGGCGGCGATTCATTCGACTACGCGTACGACGACGGCATCCTGCACCTCATGATCTTGGATGCGGTTGGCCACGACCTCGACTCGAGCTTCATCGCGACGTTGGCGATCGGCGCGTACCGTCATGCGCGGCGCAACGGCGCCGACCTCGTAGCCACGGTACGAGAGCTCGACGATCTCATCTGCGACCACTTCGAAGGCTCGACGTTCGTGACCGCCCAGCTCGCCGAACTCGACGTTGCCACAGGCATCCTTCAGTGGGTGAACGCCGGCCATCCAAGCCCACTGCTCGTACGCCAGTCGCGAGTCATCGATGCGATCGAAGGTCGACGACGCGTGCCCCTCGGACTGGCTCACCTTTCGCAAACCAGGGACACAGCCATCGCCGAGGAGCATCTCCAGCCGGGCGACACGCTCCTGTTCTACAGCGACGGCGTCACGGAGGCACGCACGGCACGCGGCGGCGACTTCGGCCTCGAACGGCTCCGCGACTTCGTCGAACGCGCCGTGGCTTCCGGCCTCCCACCCGCCGAGATCACACGCCGGCTCTCGCATGCAGTACTCGACCACCACGGCGGCTCACTGAAAGACGACGCAACGACCGTGCTGCTCCAGTGGCATCCACGCCCGCGCTGAGGCGCGCGTCCTCGTTCTCACGAGTGCTCCAGACATCGAGTCCGTTGCTCCCACCTCTGAAAATGTCTTAATGTTTTGCGGGCCTTCGACAGAACGGATCACGCGGCCATGGAAATGCTCGAGGCTGGTCTCGTCGGTCGCGACGAGGACTCGCTGTGCGCCTTCTACACGGAGATCATGGGCTTCGCGCTCGTCGATCGCGGCGAGTTCGGGGTCGGCACCGTGTGCAAGCTCCGACGTGGCGCGGCCCGGCTCAAGATCTTCTTCCCGCGCGACGCCGTCGACTCGGTCACGAGCGTCGAGCCGTGGTTCCGGCCGGGAGGCTGGAGGTACGCAGCACTCACGGTCGAGCAGCTCGACGACGTCGACGCGCTGGTCGCCGCCGCCGCAGCCGATGGCGCGCAGGGGCGGGTCCTGATCGCGCCGTACGAGCATCGGGCGCAGGCCCGCACCGCGATGATCGCGGACCCCGAGGGCAACGCGTGGGAGCTGCTCGCCGACGCGGGCGACGGAAAGGACGAAGGCCCGTGAACGATCGCGTCTACATCCACGAGTTCATCGACGTCATCGGGCACAACCGCGCCCACTACATGCAGCACATGACCGCGAACTGGAGCCCGATCGGCCAGGAGGAGCGCGGGCAGCTCTGTTACGGCGTGTGGGCACTGATCGGCTCGACCGGCGCGTGGCCGAAGACGGTCAACATGTGGGAGCACGACGGCTGGTCCGGGCTGGCGGCATCGCTCGGTACCGAAGCCGTCGGTCGGGGCGCGCAGGATCCGGCGCTCGAACGGTGGTGGGCCGAGGCGGCGAAGTTCCGCAGTGGCGGCCTCGATCGCATCGTCGTACCCGCGCCGTGGACGCGGACCATCGAGGAGCTGTGCGCCGACGGCGTGCGCGGCGACGTGTACGCGCACGAGCTGGCGACCGTCGAGCCCGGTGCTGCGGCGGATCTGCTCGAGCGGGCGCGCGACGCGTCCGAGCTGCACGGGCGCCACGGATGGGAGCTCGCCGGCGCGTTCACGACCGCGATGGCGAACGACGACGAGGCGTTGCTCCTCTGGGCGATCCCGACCTGGCAGCAGTGGGCCGATGCCGAAGCGGACGCCGATCTCGCGAAGTGGCGGCGCAGCCTCGATGCGAGGACCTGGCAACGCGTCCTGCTGGTCGACGCCCCACTGTGCCCGTTCCGCACCGGCCGTCAGCCGTTGCGGTCCGACCGCGTCGACTGGCACGACTGATGAGCAGCGTCAACGCCATCCAACGCGGTCCCACTCACTGCAGGCGAGGTGCCGTGGCTCGTGAGCGTCGACGACCACGTGATCGAACCCCCCACGCTGTGGACGTCGCGCCTCCCCGAGAAGCTGCGCGGCACCGGCCCACGCGTCGAGCGGTTGCCGGCGGGCGAACTGAAGCTGGCGGGGGCGCGCTACGTCGAACAGCCGGGAACCGACGGTCCCCTCGTCGACTACTGGGTCTACGAGGACCTGTACGCGTCGTTGAAGCGGGCGGTGGCCGCGGCCGGGCCGCGCCGCGTGAAGAGATGACGATGACGGCGACCACCTACGACGACATCCGGCCCGGCTGCTTCCAGCCCGAGGCACGGCTGCAGCGACATGGACACGAACTGGACGCAGGCATCCTTGTCGTTCCCGAACTTCCCGCGGTTCTGCGGTCAGACGTTCCTCGAGGCGAGCGACCGTGACCTCGCGTTGCTGTGCGTGCGCGCGTACAACGACTGGATGGTCGAGGAATGGTGCGGATCGAGCAACGGGCGGCTCGTACCGTTGTGCATCGTCCCGCTCTGGGACGCGTCGCTCGCCGCCGCCGAGGTCGAGCGCAACGCGGCGCGCGGTGCACGAGCGGTGTGCTTCTCGGAGATCCCGGCGTACCTCGGCCTGCCGAGCATCCACAGCGGCGAGTGGGACCCGTTCTTCGCCGCGTGCGAAGCGACGGGCACGGTGCTGTGCCTCCACATCGGCTCGGGCACGAAGATGCCGCAGACGTCGGCGGATGCGCCGCTCGGCGTCACGATCACCATCGGCTTCGGCAACTGCATGAACTCGCTCGCCGACTGGCTCTTCTCGGGCAAGCTCGCGCAGTTCCCCGGGCTCCGGCTGCTGTACGCCGAGAGCCAGATCGGCTGGATCCCGTACCTGCTCGAGCGGGCCGACGACGTCTGGAAGCAGCACCGGGCGTGGGTGGCGACCGGCGGAGAGATCGACGAGCCGCCCTCCACCTATTACTACCGGCAGGTGTACGGGTGCTTCTTCCGCGACTACCACGGGATGGCGTCGCTCGATGCGTGCGGCGTCGACAACGTGATGTTCGAGGTCGACTACCCGCACTCCGACTCGACCTGGCCCGACAGCCGGGCCGTCGCCGCCGAGACCATGGCCGGGCTCTCGCCCGACGTCGTGCACAAGCTCGTGCGCGGCAACGCGATCCGCGTGTTCGGCCTCGACCTTCCCGAGCCGGACCCGGCGCGCCCGCCCAGGTGACCAGTTCAGAACTGGGTTCCGCCGTCGATGTTGATGATCGCGCCGGTGAGGTAGCCGGCGCGCGGCGAGAGCAGGAGGGCGAAGAGCTCGCCGACCTCCTCGGGCCGGCCGGGGCGGCCGAGGGCGACGTCCATGTGCCACTCGTCTTTCATGACCCGTTCGAGCAAACCTTCCGGCGGCTCGTTGCGTTCGCGGGCGAGATGCCGGCGCATGCCGGCGAGGGCCCCGGTCTCGATCGCGCCCGGACACACGCAGTTGGCGCGCACACCCGCACTTCCGTACGCGCGTGCGATCGTCTTCGTGAACGCGGCCACACCGCTCTTGAACGTGACGTACGGGAGGCGGTCGGGGTGGAACGCCCTCATGCCGTATGCGGCGGTCGTCACCACCGTGCCGCCGCCCGCGGCGACGAGATGCGGGAGCGCGGCGCGCACGGGACGCACCGTCCCCATGAGCAGGTCCTCGAACGCGTCGTTCCACTGTTCATCGGTCGCGTGCTCGAGCGAGGTGTGTCCCGACAGGCTGGTGCCGGTCGTGACCGCGACGCCGGCCAGCCCTCCGAGCGCATCGACGGCGTCGGTCACGATGCGATCGACATCGTCGGCGCGGCTCACGTCGCCGACGACCGCGGTCGCGCAACCGGCTCCGATCCGTTCGACTGCGGCGTGCGCGCGATCCGCATCGCGACCGACGAGCGCGACACGTGCGCCGTCGGCGGCGAGGACCGCCGCCGCTTCCAGGCCCATACCGCCGGTTCCTCCGACGATCAGATAGCCACGATCACGGACGCCGAGGTCCACGAGGCGCTCTCAGGTCCCGCCGAAGAAGAACGCGTTCGCGTTGTCGTACAGCCAGCGCTGCTTGACGTCGTCGTCGAGGTCGAGGTTGGCGACCTCGCCCAGGCACCGCTCGAACGAGAGCACCGGGTAGTCGGATGCGAAGAGGATGCGGTCCTTGCCGCGCGTCGACATGTAGTGCAGCAGCGATGCCGGGAGCCGCTTCGGCGACCACGCCGAGGTCATCAGCCGCAGGTTCCGGTACTTGAGCATCAGGCGGATCGCGGTGTCCCACCACGGATCGGCGCCGTGGATCATGCACAGCTTCAGCTCGGGGAAGCGGTAGCAGACGCGGTCGAGGTGGATCGGGTTCTGCGGTTCCGCGGGCAGCGGCGGGCCGGGGATGCCGGTGTTCATGCAGAGCGCGAGGTCGAGCTCGCAGCACTTCGTGTAGAGCGGGAAGTAGACCGCGTCGGTGGGCGGGTACATGCCGTCGCCCCAGAAGCTCGGTCCGACCGACGCGTACGCGACGGGGTGGTCGCGCACGAAGGACTCGAGCGCGCGCACCGTCGGCATCGGCTTCAGGAGGTTGAACCCGCCGACCGCGAGCGCGAACCGGTCGGGCCGCGCCTCGACGAAGCCGAGCGCACGGCTCTCCGTCGCGCCGACCTGCGTCATGCAGGATCGCCCGCTCGACGCCGTTGGCGTCCATGTCGTCGAGGAGCTCCGAGAGCTCCGGGCTCTTGAAGAACGAGTCGCCGCCCTTGAAGTAGTCCTCCTTCACGCGGACCATCCAGTCCGGTTGCTTCCGGTCGCCCATGTCGACGTTCACCAGGCCGTCGATGGCTCGGGTCATCGCTGTCGTCCTTTCTCGCTGCAGCAACTGCTGGAGCGCGACCTTGTCGACCTTCGTCGGTCGCGGTCATCGGCACGTCGTCGGCCGATGGCGTCACCACCCAGCACGTCGGCACCTTGAACGCGCTCAACCGGGCGCGGGCACCGGCAACGAGCGTCGTCGAGTGGGGCGGTCGCGACACGACGAGGGCGCCGACCGCGTCGCCGTCCGCCGTCCTTGCCGGCGACGTTGGTGACGTGCGCCTCGCGCACACCGTCGACGCGCGCGGAGCGCGGCCTCGACCTCGGCCGGGTACACGGTCGCGCCCTTGACCTTGAACATGTCGTCGAGCCGGCCGTGGTACCAGAGGTAGCCGTCGGCATCGAGCGCGCCGAGATCGCCGGTCGGGTACCAGCCGTCGGCGTCGAACGTCGCGTCGCGCGTCCGGCCGCAGATGCCGCGCATGACGTTGCGGCCGCGGACGCCGGATCTCGCCGATCTCGCCCGGCGCGGCATCGCGCTCCGGAGTCCGGGTCGACGATGCGGACCTCGACGCCGTCGAAGGGCTGCCCGCAGCTGCCGTGCTTGCCGTCGGGCAGATCGCGATCGAGGCGCGCGCCGCAGTACGGCCCGAACGTCTCGGTCATCCCGAACAGGTTCGCCCGCGCGCCCGGGCGCGGGCCGCTGCGCCGGCGGCAGCACCGCGGCGAGGCTGCCCGGGCCGAGGCTCGACAGGTCGGCGGTCGCGAACCGCGGGTGTGACGCCGAGCCGCGCGGCCTGGTCGGGCCAGCCGCGGAAGAGCGTCGCCCGTTCGCGCTCGAGGAGGTCGAGGGTGCGCTCGGGCTCGGGCACCGCTTCGGTGAGCAGCGTCGCGCCGGCGACGAGCGACGCTCAGCAGGCCGCCCGCGAGCCCGCCGGTCCAGAAGAACGGCATCGGGATGTAGAGGCGCGTCGTCGGCGCCGATGCACCGCGCGTCGAGGCCCGACGCCACCGCGCCGAGCGCGCCGCCGTGGGTGTGGACGACGCCTTTCGGTGCGCCGCGGCTCCCGGACGTGAAGAGCACGACGAAGTCGTCGGCGGGCCGGACCGCGTCTTCGAGCGCGCCGACGAGCGCGTCGTCGACGCGTCGACGACGCCGTCGTGGCGGCAGGTCGTCGACGAACCAGACGTTGCGGAGGAACGGGAGCACGGGGTGCCGGCGCCCGGCGCCGGTCGTGGTCGCGATGCCCGGCGCGATCGCTTCGAGGTCGTCGAGGTACGAGCGTCCGCGGAACGAGCGCGCGAGCACGAGGTGGGTGACGCCGGCGACCTGGAGCTGCGCCTCGAGCTCGGGCGGCCGCAGCAGGGTGCTGAGCGGGACGAGCACCCCGCCGACGCGCGAGCACCGCGGCCGCGGTCACGGCCCACTCGATGCCGTTCGGGCGCGAGCAGCCCGACCCGTGCGCCCTTGCCGACCCCGGCGGCGACGAGTCGCGCGGCGAGCGCACGGCTCTCGTCGTCGAGCGCGGCGTGCGTGATCGACGCGGTCGTCGGTGACGATGCACGGCTTCGCACCGTGCTGCTCGGTGTTGCGTCGCAGGACGGCCGGGAACGTCAGGCGGTCATGCGCCACGCAGCTGCTCCTTCAGCGCGCGCGCGTCGAGCTTGCCGCTCGACAGCATCGGGACCTCGTCGTCGCGCGAGCACGAGGAAGCGCTGCGGCACCTTGTACGCGGAGAGCCGTTCGCGCAGCGCGGCGCGCAGCTCGTCGGTGTCCGGCGGTTCCTGACCGCGCGGCACCCGCACCGCAGCCGCGACCACGCTGGCCGCGTTCGTGATCGTCGATGCCGACGACGTGCGCGACGAGCCCGGTGACGTCCGCGATCGCGGCTTCGACCTCGCGCGGCGACACGTTCGCGCCCGCGGTCTTGATCATGTCGCCGCGCCGGCCGGTGAAGTAGAAGAAGCCGTCGGCGTCGACGTGGAACAGGTCGCCGGTGCGGTACCAGCCGTCGGGCGTGAAGGTCTCGTGGCGCTCGCGGCCGTAGTAGCCCTCCATCAGGAACGGGCCGCGGAGCCACAGCTCCCCGACCTGCGCCGGTCTCGCACGCGGCGCCGGTGTCGGGATCGACGATCTTCGCCTCGAACCCGGGAACCGGTCGCCCGAACGAACCGCGGCGGTGCTCGGGCTGGTCGCCCTCGTCGTCGCTCGCGAGGCAGACGCTGCCGGTCTCGGTCATGCCGAGCATGTTGTGACGCAGCTCCGGGATCGGCCGGGCCGCACCGCGGCGGGCATGATCGGCCAGAGGTTGCCGCGCCGGATCGAGCTGCAGGTCGCGCGCCGCGAACGACGGGTCCTTCGCGAGGTGCGCGACCGACGCCGCGAACCCGTTCACCATCGTCGGCCGCGCCCGTTCGAGCAGGTCGAGCGTCGCGGCCGCGTCGGTCGCGTTCGAGCACACGAGCGTGGCGCCGGCGAGCAGCGTGCCGAGCAGGCTGTACGCGAAGCCGCCGATCCAGAAGAACGGCGAGTTCGAGAACAGCACCTCGTCCTCGGTGTAGCGACGCAGCTCGTTGAGGTTGTCGAGGTGGCGGATGAGCGGGCCGTGCTGGTGGATCACGCCCTTCGGCGTCGCTCGTGGAGCCCGAGGTGTGCACGATCACCATCCGGTCCGACGGCGCGCACGCCGGCCTCGGCGGCGGCCAGCACGTCGTCGCTCGACGTCGGCAGCCCGCGTCGACGACGCGCGCAGTCGTCGAACGCGACGCGTGCGCAGCGCGGGCGCAGAGGCGCGTGCAACGGCGGCGCGGCCGCGAGGTCGAGATCCGGAACCGCTTCGTGCAACGCATGCGACGTAGTCGCGGCCGCGGAACGACGGCGTGGCGAGCAGCATCTCGATGTCGGCGTTGCGCAGCAGCGTGCGCAGCTCGGCGCTGGTCGAGAACGTGCTCAACGGCACGGTGACGGCGCCGATGCGGGCCGCGGCCAGCCAGCCCACGACGAACTCGGGGCCGTTCGGATGCAGCAGGCCGACGTGCGTGCCCCGGCCGGCACCGCCGCCGAGGAGCGCCTTCGCCAACGCGGCCGATCGCGACTCGGCATCGGCGTACGTGAGCACGTCGGTCGTCGCAGATCAGCAGCGGATGGTCGCCGCGGCGCGCGGCGCGCTCGCGCAGCAGCGCGGGCACGGTGAGCGGCAGCCCGTCACCCGCGTCGACGACGGTTGCGCTCACGTCGTCCGCTCCGTCGCGGCGAGACGGGCGGCAAGCGGGACCGGTCGCCGGCGACCGCTTCCATCGTGGCGGTGCACAGCGTCTCGTCGTCCGTGGAACAGCGCGCGCGCGCGACGTGATGCGGCGTCCGTCGGTCGCGCGGTCGATCTCGAACGCAGCGGCACACCGAGCGGCGTCGGCCGCCGGTACTCGAGCAGGAGCGACGTCGTCTTTCCCGCGACGCCGACGTCGCAGTTGTGGTGCTGGACGACGCAGTCGAAGAACGTGGCGAGCACGCCGCCGTGCACCACACCGGGCGGTCCTTCGAACACGAGTGGGAACGTGACCGTGCCCGACGCGTGCGGCCCGTCGACGGTGATCTCGTACTCGGGGAAGCACGGGTTGTAGGCGCCGATGTCGCGCGCGTGGTCGACGTACGGTCGTCCGTCGGCGGGCGCGTCGGCGCCGATCCGCGGTCGAGGATCGGCCGGCACCCGGCTCGCGAGCGCGCGCTCGGCGGCCCGCAGGTCTTCGGTGAGCCGGCCAACTGCAGGATCGTCGTGCTCGAGCGCCTGCACCAGGCCCGCGACGCGGCGCAGCAGCGGCGCGACCGCGACGCGCCTGGGGCAGCGGCTCGACGCCGAACGTCCACGGCTCGGACGTCGATTGGCGACTCGCCGTCGAACAGCTCGCGCACGGCGGCGAGGTCGACCTTGCCCGAAGGCGTGCGGGGCAGCGCGTCGACCAGCTTCAGCTCGTCGGGCAGCTCGTAGCGCGCGAGCACCTTGGCCGCGCTCGGCGAGGAGCTCGTCGGCGGTGACCGGCTGGCACACCCGGGCGCAGCTCGACCGCCGCGACCGGCACCGCGCCGAGGCGCGCGTCGGGACGGCTGACGACGGCGGCGCCGCGCACGCGCGGGTCGCGTTCGAGCGCGGCGCGCACGTCTTCGGGCCGGACCTTGAACCCGCCCCGGATGATCGCCTGGTCGGCGCGCCCGAGGATCCACACGAAGCCGTCGGCGTCGATTCGTGCGTGGTCGGTCGTGCGCGTCCATTCGCGCGTCGTCGCCGAGTTGCCGGGTCTTGACCTCGAGCAGGCCCTCGGCGTCGGGGCCGAGCGGCGCGCCGGTGTCGGGATCGACGACGCGCAGCTCGCAACCCGGGTGGGCGCGGCCCGACGCTGCCGCGCTTCGCCGTCCAGAACTGTTCGTGGTCGGCGAGGTTCCATCCGGCGACGCCACCGCCGAACTCGGTCGCGGCGTACGAGATCAACACCGGTACGCCGTACTTCTCGCGGAACGCGTCGGCGTCGTCCGGGGAGAGCGGCGCGGTGCCCGAGACGACGGAGCGCACGCTCGCGAGGTCGGCGGGGTCGAGATCGGCCTCCAGCACCATGCGCAGCGCGGCCGGAACGAGGCTGACCGTGCGCGGGTGGTGGCGGCGCACGGCATCGGCCCACTCGTCGACCCGGAACCGCTCCAGCAGGCAGAACGCGCGGCCGTCGTTCACGCACTGCAGGATGCGGAACAGGCCGCCGAGGTGGACGAGCGGCGAGTTGACGATGGTGACGCCGGACCGCAACCGCAGATCGGCTCGGGCGTTGCGTTCGTAGTGCTTGGCGCCGACGAGAACACGGAGGAGCGTCTCGTAGGTCAGCGGGACCCGCTTCGGCGGACCGGTCGTGCCGCTCGTGAGCATCTCCACCGCGACACCCGGTCGCAGCGCGTCCGGTTCCTCCGGTGTGTCGCCGGTGATGTCGACCGCACCCAACCTGTCGCTGAGGAACCAACGCGCCGGCGGCGCAAGCGCTTCGAGGTCGGTCGCTTCGCCGGCGATGGTCCCGACACCGAGCGATTCGAGGTCGGCGCGCACCCGCTCGGCGCCGCGCTCGGGGTTCGCGGTGACGACGCACGCGCCGGCGCGGAGGAGACCGAGCAGCAGACCGACCTGCGGTGGGCGATTGCGCAACAGGACGGCGACGCGCTCGCCCGGCGCGACGTGCGGCTCGATCGCATCCGCAGCGGCGCCGAGGTCACCCCACGGGTACCAGCGGTGCTCGAACTCCAGCGCGGGCGCCGCCGGGTCGAGCGCGAGCACCTTGGCGATGCGGTCGCTGAGCTCGGGCGAGCTGCGTCGGCCATCAGCGCAGCCTCGGGTCGGGGCGGTCGGGACCGTGCTCGGCCACCTCGGCCGCGCCGATCGGGTTGCCGAGACGCGTGTAGATCAGGCCTTGTTGCATCGCGGCGCGGTACGGCCGGTCGAGTGACTCCCAGATCGCGCGCACGGTGCCCTGCGTCGCGGCCGACGGCTTGCGCGCGATGCCGGCGGCGATCTCGTGGGCTCGCGACCAGAGCGCGTCACGCGCCACGACCTCGGTGACGAGTCCGATGCGCAGCGCGGTGGCCGCCGTGACCCGCTCGTCGTTGCCCGACAACGCGATGCGCAGCGTCTCGCCCAGGCCGACCTTGCGCATGAGCCCGACCGGTTCGAGCGCGGAGACCAGCCCGTACGTCACGTGCGAGTCGAAGAACGTCGCGTCGTCGGAACAGATGACGATGTCGGCCTCGTTGAGGAAGTAGAACGCGCCGGCGGTGCAGATGCCGTGCACCGCGCACACCACGGGCTTCCACACCTGCTGCCACTTCGGGCTGAGCAGCTCGCCCGGGTCCTCGTGGTTCCACACGTCGTCGGGTTGGCCGTAGGGCTTCTTCGTGTCGAGACCGGCGCAGAACGCGCGGTCCCCCGCGGCGCGCAGGACCACCGCGTGCACCGACGGGTCGTCTTTCACCTCGCCGCCAGACGTCGCGCATCTCCTCGCACATCCGGCGGTCGAACGCGTTCAACACCTCGGGCCGGTTCAGCGTGATCGTCGCGACGTGGTCGTCCGACGTCTCGTAGAGGATCGTGCTACGAGTAGCTCACTCGGCACCGCCACTTCGGGTCGCGCTTCTCCACGAACGCCTGCGGGCCCTCCTTGGCGTCGTCGGTGCGCACCACCCGTTCGCGGAACGCCTCGGCCATGATCTCGGCCTCCTGCAGCGGAAGATCGAGCCCCTTGCGGATCGCGAGCCGCGTGCCCCGCACCGCCAGCGGCGCGTTGCGGTTGACCATCGACGCGATCTCCCGCGCCCGTTCGAGCAACCGGTCGTGCTCGACGACCTCGGAGACGAGCCCGAGCTCGTACGCGCGCTGCCGCGCTCATGCGCTCGTGCCGCCCGGTCAGCGCGATGCGCATCGCCACGTTGGTCGGCAATGCGCGCGCGAGGCGCACCATCTCACGACCCGACACCAGCCCGATGCTGACGTGCGGGTCGAAGAACTCGGCCTGCTCCGATGCGATGACGATGTCGCCGGTGGTGACCCAGTCGAGGCCGGCGCCGCAGCACAAGCCGTTGACCGCGGCGAGGACCGGCTTGGTCATCGTGCGGAACGGCGGCGTGCCTTCCTGCGGCGCCTCCCACTGCGCGTAGGTGGAGAGGTACGGCTCGTCGTAGACGACGCGCCCGTCGTCGGGGATCTCGGTGACGTCGGCACCTGCGCAGAACGCACGCCCGGCCCCGGTGACGATCGTGATCCAGACGTCGTCGTCCGCCTCGGCCGTCTTCGTACGCCTGCCGCAGCTCGCGGACCATCGGCGGGCTCAGCGCGTTGAGCCGGTCGGGTCGGTCCAAGGTGATCGTGGCGATGCGGTCCTCGACCTCGTAACGGATCGTCTGGAAGTTCATGCTGGCAGCCTCGCGCTGGCGATCGGGCGAGTCCCTCCGGAGGGTGGAAATATCTAGATGTAAGAATGTACGATCGTTGCCGTGCAGACGCAATGCGGAGGCGGCTCGTGACCGATCCGCGAGTTCTGATGGAGCGCGACGACGCGACCGGGATCGCCCGCATCACGTTCAACGATCCCGAGCGGAAGAACTGCTACGACCCGCCGATGCGCGCGCAGCTCGGCGAGTACCTCGACGAGTTGGCGATGGACGATCACGTCAAGGTCGTGGTGTTGCGCGGTGAGGGAGGCGTCTTCTCCACCGGCGCCGACATGGGCAATGCGTACGGCTGGTACGGCTCGTCGAACGGACGATGGCAGCAGCGGCACGCGCCGGCGGCCGAGCCAGCGTCGACGACTCGCAGTCGATCGGAAGACGTTCTCCTTCTACCACGAGTTCATGGGCTTCCCGAAGGCGACCGTTGCCGAAGTGCGCGGCTACGCGCTCGGCGGCGGTTTGGAGCTCGCGCTCATGGCCGACATCGCGGTCGTCGGGCGCGACGCGCAGATCGGCATGCCCGCGACGCGCTTCCTCGGGCCCTGCGCTCGGGTCGCTGCACATGTTCTTCCACCGGCTCGGCCCGGTGCTCGCCCGCCGGCTCCTGCTGACCGGTGACACGGTGCCCGCGTCCACGCTCGAGCACCTGGGCGTGTTCACCGAGGTCGTGGACGACGCCGACGTCGAAGCGCGGGCGAACTGGTTCGCGCAGAAGGTTGCGAAGATGCCGGCCGACGGCATCGTGATGGCCAAGGAGGCGTTCCGTCTGGTGGAGCAGCTCCAGGCGTACCAGGGTGAGGAAGTCGCGAGCTACCTCTTCCATGCGTTCGGGACGAACCTCCAGTTCGAGAACGACGAGTTCAACTTCGTGAAGGCGCGCGCCGAGCACGGAACGAAGGGGGCGTTCGAGCTGCGCGACGCGCACTTCGACGTGCCCGAACCCCAATGACGCCCGAAGCCCAGTGACGAGCGAAACGTGACGAGCGAGAAGGGGAGTCGCATGGACTTCGATTTCGAGCCGATCGACGCCGACAACCACTACTACGAGCCGCTCGACGCGTTCACGCGCCACCTCGACCCGAAGTACAAGCAGCGGGGAGTGCAGGTCGTCACCGACGAGCGGCAGCACGCGCAGCTGCTGATCGGCGGACGGGTCAACCGGTTCATCCCGAACCCGACGTTCGACCCGATCATCGTGCCCGGGTGCCTCGACCTGTTGTTCCGCGGCCAGATCCCCGACGACGTCGACCCGCGCACGCTGATGCAGGTCGAGCCGCTGCGACCCGAGTACCAGGATCGCGACGAGCGCGTCGCCGTCGGCCGCGCGCCAGGACCTCGGCGCGGTGTTCCTGTTCCCGACGCTCGGGTGCGGCGTCGAAGAAGCGTTGAAGGACGACATCCCGGCGACGATGGCGAGCCTCGCCGCGTTCAACCGGTGGCTGGAGGACGACTGGGGCTTCGTCTACGAGCACCGCCTCGTCACCGCGCCGATGCTCTCGCTCGCCGATCCCGAAGCTGCGCTCGCGGAGCTCGACAGCCTCATCGATCGCGGTGCGCGCATCGTGCACATCCGCCCGGCACCGGTTCCCGCCGAGCACGGCACTTCACGTTCGCTCGGCGATCGCGCGCACGACCCCGTATGGGCGCGCCTCGCCGAGGCGTCGATCCCGGTCGCGTTCCACTTGGGCGACAGCGGCTACAACGCCTTCACCGTGATGTGGGGCGGTTCCCCGAACTTCGAGGCCTTCGGCAAGGCGGACATTCTCGAGCAGGGTCCTGGTCTCCGACCGGGCCATCCACGACACGATCGCGTCGCTCGTCGTCGACGGCGTGTTCTTCCGCCATCCCACGTTGCGGGTCGCGAGCATCGAGAACGGTTCCGATTGGGTGGCGTTGCTCGTGAAGCGGCTGAAGAAGCAGGCGAACCAGACGCCGTGGGCGTTCAAGGAGGATCCGCTCGAGGCGATCCGCCGCAACGTGTGGGTGACGCCGTACTACGAAGAGGACCTGCACGCGCTGGCCGACCTCATCGGCGTCGAGCGCATCTTGTTCGGCTCCGACTGGCCGCACGGCGAGGGTCTCGCCGAACCACCGACTTCGCCAAGGAGCTCGACGGCTTCGACGAGGCCGAGGTGCGCAAGATCATGCGCGACAACGCGCTCGAGCTGCTGGGAACGGGACACGATCTGAGCGCCGCCGCGCGAGCCCGTCGACGAGTTGCGGGCCGAGGTCCGAGCCTGGCTCGAGGAGCACTGGGATCCCGAGCTCTCGGTCGACGACTGGTGGCGCATCGTCGGGAAGGCCGGATGGACTGCGCCGCACTTCACCTCCGAACAAGGTGGCCGCGGGCTGCACCGCACGGCCGGCAACGTCGTGCGCGCGACCTTCGCGGAGCACGGCGCGCTGCGACCGCCGGGCGGACTCGGGCTGCTCATGGCCGCGCCGACGATCCTCACCCACGGCACCGAAGACCAGATCGCGCGGCACGTGCCGCCGGTCCTCGAGGGACAGGTCAACTGGTGCCAGCTGTTCAGCGAGCCCGGCGCGGGCTCCGATCTCGCGGGCCTGACGACGCGCGCCGAACGCGATGGCGACCGCTTCGTCATCAACGGTCAGAAGGTGTGGAGCAGCATGGCGATGCAAGCCGACTACGGCATGCTGCTCGCGCGCACCGACTTCTCGGTGCCGAAGCACCGCGGCATCTCGTGGTTCGCGTTCCCGCTCGACCAGCCCGGCGTCACGATCCGCCCGCTGCGCGAGATGACCGGCGAGGCCGTGTTCAACGAGGTGTTCCTCGACGACGCGGTCTGTGACGCCACCGATCTGATCGGCGGCGAGGGCAACGGCTGGGCGGTCACGCAGACGACGCTCTACTTCGAGCGCACCGGCATCGGCGCGGGCGGTTCGCACGCGGGCTTCCCGGTACCCGGGACCCAAGGGCGGCATGCTCGGGCGGCGCGCCGGCGACGCCGCGACCGACCCGATGCCGGGCGGCATCCAAGATGCTCGCCTTTCCCGATCTGCTCGCGCTCGCGCAGTCGCGCGAGCCGCGCCACCGACCCGCACATCCGCCAGGATCTCGCCCGGCTGTACACGTACTCGAAACTCGGCCAGTGGAACGCCCAGCGGGCCAAGGCCGAGGCGGCGCACGGGCGGCGGCCAGGCGATCGCCAACCTCGGCAAGATCGCGCAGACGCGGATCGTGAAGCAGTCGGCCGCGCTCGCGGGCGACATCCTCGGCGCCGACGCGACGCTGGCCGGACCCGACGGCGTGGACGGTGGCCGGTTCACCGGCGCAATGGTGTTCTCGCCCGCGTCGTCGATCTACGGCGGCACCGACGAGATCCAGCGCAACATCATCGCCGAGCGCACGCTGGGCCTCCCCCGCGAGGAGCTACCCGGCAAGGGGCAGCCGTACGGCGAGGTGCTGCGCGCGACAAGTCGATGACGCGCGCGATGACAGTTCGGCAGCGCGATCCCGAGGAAGTCGGCGGCACCCTGCGCGCGTGGTTCGAACAGGTCCAGGGCTTCACCGACGTCTCCGTCGCGAACGTGACGATCCCCGGCAGCACCGGGTTCTCGAACGAGACGATCCTCTTCGAAGCCACATGGTCGGACGCCGGCGCGTCGGTGCGACGCGATCTCGTGGTGCGCATCGCGCCGTCGACGTATCAGGTCTTCCCCGACGACACCTTCGAGCTCCAGTTCCAAGTCATGCGCGCGCTCGCCACGGGAACCGGCGTGCCGATGGTTGCCGTCCATTGGTTCGAGGCGGACGAGTCGTGGTTCGGCCGGCGGTTCTGGATCATGGACCGCGTCCTCGGCGACATCGCGAGCGACAACCCGCCGTACGCGGCCGCCGGGTGGCTGGCGGATGCGAGTTCGGAGCAGCAGGCACGCGCGTGGGCAAGTGGGATCGAGGCGATGGCCGCGGTTCACCAGGTCCCACTCGACGAGCTCTCGGTCGTGGGTACCCACCTCGCCGTCGTTCCCGACCCGACGCTCGCCGAGCTCGAGCGCTACGAGCGGTTCCTGCGGTGGGCCGAAGCCGACGAACCGCATGCCCTTGCGCGCGAAGCGGTTGCGTGGCTGCGCCGCAACCGGCCGCCCGAGCCCGAGCGCGGGCCGGCCCTCGTCTGGGGCGACGCGCGATTGAGCAACCTCGTGTACCGCGACTTCGAGGTGGTGGCCGTGCTCGACTGGGAGATGGCCACGGTCGCCGACCCCCTGCTCGACCTCGGGTGGTGGATCTTCTGCGACGACACGCTCACTCGCGGAGCCGGGTTCGAACGACTTCCCGGCTTCGAGTCCGCCGAGGAGACCGCGCGCCGCTGGTCCGAACCTCACGGGCCGTGCGACCGACGCCCTCGACTACTACCTCGTGTTCGCCGGTTTGCGCTTCACCGTGATCATGGTCCGCATGGGCAAGCTGCTCGCCGAGATGGGCCTCGTGCCGCCGACGTTCCCCTACGACAACCACATCAGCCAGGCCCTCGCCCACCAGCTCACGCGGGTTCGAACCAGGCCGGCCCCTGGAGGGCGCGGCGCGGTTCAAACAGTCGGGGTGAACGCGACGGGCATTGCCTCCGGTCCGGAGATGAAGTTCGACGACCGGCGCGGCAACGGGTCACCGGCGAGGTGCAGGTCGGGGAGCCGGCGCAGCAGCTCCGAGAACATGACCTGCAGCTCCAAGCGGGCGAGCGACGCGCCCATGCAGAAGTGCGGGCCGAAGCCGAACGCGAGGTGCGGGTTCGGGTCACGGCGCACGTCGAACCGGTCGGGATCCTCGAACACGTCCGGGTCGCGGTTGGCGGCGGGATACATCAGGATCACCTGGTCGCCGGCGCGCAGCGTCTGTCCGTGCAGCGCCACTTCGCGCGTCACCGTGCGCGACATGTTCTTGATCGGCGACACCCACCGCAGCAGCTCCTCGACGCCGCACTCGATCGTCGCCGGGTCGTCGCGGAGGATCGCCATCTGATCGGGGTGCGCGAGCAACGCGAGCATGCCGTCGGTCATCACGTGCCGGCTCGTCTCGTCGCCGCCGATCAGGATGAGCAGGCTCTCCTGGATGATCGACTCGTCGTCGAGACGCTCGCCGTCGATCTCGGCGTGGCACAGGATGCAGACGAGGTCGTCCTGCGGCGGCTTCGATCGGCGATCGGCGATCACGCCGAGCTGGAACTCGCGGAACTCGAGCATCGCCTCGAACCCGGCCTGCCGCGACCTCGGGCGGCGGGTCGAGCCGTCGTGGCGCGGATGAGGTCGTCGGACCAGCGCAGCAAGTCGTCGTAGGACTCGGGCGGGAACCCGAGCATGTCGGCGATGAGCAGCAGCGGCAGCGGCGCGGCGATGTCCCACACGAAGTCGCACTCCCCCTTCGGCGCGACCCGGTCGATGATCTCCGTGCAGATCCGGCGGATCGTCGCTTCGTGATCGCGCACGCGCCGCGGCGTGAACCCGCGGCTCACGAGCTTGCGGCGACGCGAGTGTTCGGGCGCGTCCATCGAGATCATCATCGGGAGGTGATCGCCGTGCGGCCGCGGCGCGCGGTGGCTCGAGAACGTCGCCGTGATCCTTCTCGGCGGCGAGGACGTCGTCGTAGCGGGTGAGCGCCCAGACCTCGTTCTTGGCGTCCCAGTACGCGGGCGCGTGGTCTCGCATCCACGCCCAGTCGGCGAACGGCTGGCTCGCGTACCAGTGCCCGTCGAGCAGGTCGAAGTCGCGAGTCATCGGCGGCAAGCCTGGCACAGTCGTGTGAGATCTTGCCCGCGCACTGACGGGATCCTACGCTATACGTCTAGATATTTTCCAGGTCTGGGAGTGGTCACGCGGCGATGGACTTCCGCTTCGACGACGAGCAGGTTGCGCTGCGCGACGCGATCCGGGCGCTCTGTCAGCAGCACTTCCCCTCGCGAACATCGGTGATCGGGAAGCGACAGCAGCAGACGCCGTCACCTGGCGCGCGCTGGCCGACATGGGCGTCTTCGGACTGCTGTTGCCCGATCGAGCAGGGCGGGTCGGGCGCCGGTGCGATCGAAGCCGCCATCGTGTTCGAGCAGCTCGGCGCGCACCTCGCGACCGGTCCGTTGCTGTGGTCGACGATCGCCGCGCCCCTGCTGCCCGACGTCGCCACCGGCGCGATCCGCGTCACCGGCATCGACCTGCTCGACGTTGCGGGTGGGCCGTTCGTCGTCGAGCACGCCGCCGAGAGTCGACGTCGTCCTCGTCGTCGCGGACGACGGTGTCGAAACGTTCGCAACCTCGGCGCTCCTCGAGCCGATGGACGGCGAACCGTTCGATCCGCTGACGCCCACGCTCGCCTATCCCGCCCTGCCGAGCGGCGTCGCGGCGGGCGGGCCCGAGGACGCGCTGCGGTTGCGCCGGGCCGGGACGATCCTCGCCGCGGCCGAGCTCGTCGGCGTGGCGCAGGGCGCGCTCGACGTCGCCGCGGCGTACGCCCTCGAGCGCCGGCAGTTCGGTGTGCCGATCGGTTCGTTCCAGGCGATCAAGCACCTGCTCGCCGACATGTACGTGCGCGTCGAGCTGGCGCGTAGCGCGACGTACGCGGCCGCGGCCGTCTTCGACGACGAGCGCGCCGGCGACGTCACGACTGCGGCGAGCACGGCGAAGCTCCTCGCGGGTGAGGCCGGCATCGCGAACGGGAAGACGGCGGTGCAGGTCCTCGGCGGCATGGGGTTCACCTGGGAGATGGCGCCGCACTACTTCCTCAAACGGGCGTGGGTGCTCGAGCAGGCGTTCGGGACCGGCGACAGCGCACGCGCTCGACACTGAGCGGCGCGCTGGAGTCCGAGACGAGGCGCGCAGCACGGAGCGCCCGGTGGAAACATGGACCTGACCTACAGCGACGAAGACGAGCGGTTCCGCAAGGAGCTGCGCGCGTGGTTGGAGGTCGAAGTCCCGCGCCACGGACCGCCGCCACCGCCGGGCGACTGGCTCGCACGCCGCGCGTACGACACCGCATGGCAGCGCAAGCTCCACGACGCCGGCTACGCGGGCCTCCATTGGCCGGCGGCGTTCGGGGGCCGCGGGCTCCCCGTGAGCCAGCAGCTCGTGTACCTCGAGGAGTACGCGCGCGCCGACGCGCCGTACATCAGCGTCAACTTCGTCGGCATGATGCACGCGGGCCCGACACTCATCGCCGAAGGCACCGACGAACAACGCGCGTTCCACCTTCCCCGCATCCTGCGCGGCGACAGTGTGTGGTGTCAGGGCTTCTCGGAACCCGGCGCCGGGTCGGATCTCGCGTCGTTGCGCACGCGCGCCGAGTGCCACGGCGACGAGTACGTCGTCAACGGCCAGAAGATCTGGAGCACGCGCGCCCACGTCGCCGACTACTGCGAACTGCTCGTGCGCACCGATCCCGACGCGCCGAAGCACAAGGGCATCACGTGGCTGATCCTCGACATGCACCAGCCGGGTGTCGACGTGCGGCCGATGCGCACGATCGACGGCGAGAGCCACTTCTGCGAAGTGTTCCTCGACGACGCGCGCGTGCCGGTCGCGAACCGTGTCGGGTGCCGAGAACGACGGCTGGCGCGTCACGAACGTGACGTTGCGCTTCGAGCGCGGCACCGCGTTCGCGCAGCACATCATCACGCTGCGCTCGCAGATCCGTGCCCTCGTTCGAGCTCGCGCTCGCCAGCGGACCGCGTGGGACGACGTCGCGCTGCGCATGCACGTCGGCCGGCTGCAGGCCGGCGTCGACGCGCTCTGGCGCATGACCCAGATGGGGATTGCCGAGGCCGAGCGCACGGGGATGCCCGCGCCGACGGGCTCGGCGGTGAAGCTCCGCTACAGCGAGCTCGCGCAGGAGATCGCGGACGTCACCTTGCGCACGATCGGACGCGCCGGTTTGGCCGGCGTCGAGGGCAAGGCGCGCGAAGCGGCGCGCGACTACCTCTGGTCGCTCCAGTACACGATTGCTGCGGGGACGTCGCAGATCCAGCGCAACCTGATCGCCGAGCGCATCCTCGGCATGCCGCGCTGACCGCGCCGCCTCAACCCGTCACGGGCACCGCGTCGAGCGCGGCCTGCCGCGCCCATCCGTAGTCGGCCTTGCCCGAAGGATGACGTCCGATGCGATCGCACAGCAGCACCGCTCTCGGCGCCTTGAAGCGAGCCACCGTTTCGGACGGCGTAGTCGCGGATGTCGGCGCCGGTCAGGGCGGCGCCGTCGCGGAGCTGGACGAGCGCGACGACCTCTTCACCGAACCGGTCGCTCGGTCGTCCGACGACGAGGGCGTCGAGCACGTCGGGATGCCGGCGGATCGCTTCCTCGACCTCTTCGACGAAGATCTTCTCGCCGCCGCTGTTGACGACGAGCGAGTCGCGCCCGAGCAGCACGATCGTGCCGTCGGCCGCGAGGGTCGCCCGATCGCCGGGTACCGCGAGCCGGCGCCCGTCGACGATCGGGAACGTCTGCTCGGTGCGCTCGCGGTCGTCGAGGTAGCCGAGCGGGACGCGGCCGACGCGCGCGGTCCAGCCGACCTCGTCGTCTCCCGGCTCGAGGAAGCGCGTGCGGTCCGCCGCGAGCACCACTGCGCCGGCGGACGGTTGGAACTGCTGGGTCTCCGCGCCCTTGGTCGACGCGCCGAACGCCATCCCTCCGGTCTCCGACGCGCCGTAGCCGTCGATGATCATGAGGTCCGGCAGCAGTTCGAGCAGCGCGTGCTTGAGGTCCGGGCGCGTCATCGCGCCGCCCGTCGAGAGCTGCTGCAAGGACGAGAGGTCGTAGGTGTTCTGTCGCAGCGCATCGACGATCGGTCGCGCGTACGCATCGCCGACGATGACGAGCATCGTCACGCGCTCGTGCTGCACGGTCTCGAGGATCGCGTCGCGCGTCGAACGGGACGGTGTCGTCGTGGAGCACGACCGTCCGGCCGTTGTGCAGCGGCGGCGAACACCGTCCACTGCGCGGCGCCGTGCATGAGCGGTGGTGCGGCGAACCAGACCTGCGCCGGCTGCGCCGCCGTCGCGGCGATCGTGTCGGCCGTGGCGCCCTCGGCCCCACCCATCGCGCCGACGTACACGTCGGCCTGCCGCCACAGGACACCTTTCGGGCGTCCGGTGGTGCCGCCGGTGCACACGAGATAGCAATCGTCGGGCGAGGGAATCGGGAGCGCGTCGCTGATCGCCGCCGTTCGCAATCGCCGACTTCGAACGCGATGCTGCCCGGCAGCGGCTGCCGTCTCGGAGCCATCGTCGACGTGGACGAGCAGGCGGCCGTTCGCCGCACGAGCCTCCGCGAGCAAGGGTGCGAGCCGCCGGTGGTACACGACCGCCTCGGCACCGATCTGGTCGAGGAGCTGCGCAACCTCGGTCGCGTTGTAGTGGTGGTTGACGTTGAACGGCACCGCACGGGCTCGGTACGCGCCGATCATCGTCTCGACGTACTCGGGGCAGTTCGAACACAGGATGGCGACCGGGCTCTGCCCGCACTCCCACCGCTCCAGGTCGGAACGCTCGCGGCGCACGCCGAGACCGTTCGCAGCGAAGAACGCGGCGAGCCGCTGCGTCCGCTCCTGCACCTCTGCGTAGGTGCGCCGCACCGACGTCCAGACGAGCATCTCTCGGTCGGGCACTGCGGCCGTCACCGCGTCGAGCGCGTCCGGGAGTGACCATTCCGTCATCATGTTCAGCCGTAGGTGTGGAGGAGCTCGACGACGGTCGACGCCTTCTGCCCCAGCATCACGCGGCCGACGACGGCCATGTGGGCGCGCCAGTGCTCCTCGGCTCCGGCGGCGTCGCCACTTCCGATCATCTCCAGCAGCCGGCGCTGCGATCGCAGACCTCGTCGCCGCGTCGACAGCGAGCTCGTGACATCGTCCGCTCTGCTGACCGCCGCCACGGCGCGCACGACGATCTCGTCGAGCATCTCGGTGACGATGGCGAGGGTCTGGTTGCCGCCGAGCGACACCAGCCGCTCGTGGAACTCCGCGTTGGCGACGCCGAAGCTCTCGGGATCCTCGATCGACGCCTCTTCCTTGTCGATCAAGGCGCCCAACTCGGCGACCGCGGCGCGACGGCTGCGGCGCGAGGCAATCGCCTTGGCCGCGAGCGGCTCGATCAACGCGCGCGCCTCGAACACGTCGGCGAGCGAGACGTTGCGCGCCCGAAGGACGAGCGACGCGGTCCGGGCGGTCATGCGCTGGTTCGGTTCGTGGACGATCACCCCGCCGTACACGCCGCGGACGACGGTGATCAGTCCCTCCGCTTCGAGGATGCGCAGGGCTTCTCGCAACGACGGTCGCGACACCCCGAACCGTTCGACGAGGTCCGGCTCGCGCCCGAGTGACTCACCCTCGGTGAGCTTGCCGCTCACGATCATGGCGCGCAGCTCGTCGGCGATCTGCTGCGGCTTCTCCCGCAGGCGAGGCCCCTTGGGATTCTTGGCAGCCACCTGAACCATCCTGCGTCGGTCGGGAGATGTCTAGAGGTTTACTCGGATCGCTGCACACTCGTCTACCGTCTCGAACGGTTTCGTCGACCGAGCGTCGGATTCGAGAGGAGACTTCGTGCCCGCAAAGGGAACAGCAGAATGGCGCGGTGATCTGCCGTCAGGCAGCGGCACCTTCACCGCCGGGGACAGCATCAATGGCGGCTACACGTTCAAGTCGCGGTTCGAGGACGGACCGGGATCGAATCCCGAGCAGCTGATCGCCGCCGCGCACGCCGCGTGCTTCTCGATGGCGCTCTCCAACATGCTCGCCCAGGCCGGCACACCTCCGGAATCGATCCGGACCGATGCAACCGTCACCCTTCGGCGCATCGACGACAAGCCGACGATCGCATCGATCAACCTCGTCACCGTCGGCCAGGTGCCCGGCATCGACGAAGCGAAGTTCCTCGAGCACGCCGAGGCTGCGAAGGCGGGATGTCCGGTCAGCCGCGCCCTCGCCGCGGTTCCCGAGATCACCCTCGACGCGTCGCTCGAGCTCCGGCTCCCAGTAGCGAACGCCGACCCATGAGCTGCCGACCATGAGGTACCGAGTCGTGCAGTGGACGACCGGGAACGTCGGCCGGCAGTCGGTGCAGGCGATCGACGCGCACCCGGACCTCGAGCTGGTGGGTTGCTACGCATGGTCGCCCGACAAGGTCGGGCGCGATGCCGGCGAGCTGTCCGGGATCGGACCCACCGGCGTGCTCGCGACGAACGACGTGGACGCGCTGCTCGCACTCGAACCCGACTGCGTCGTCTACAACCCGATGTGGGTCGACGTCGACGAGATGGTGCGCATCCTCGATGCGGGCGTGAACATCGTCACCACCGCCGCGTTCGTCACCGGCCACTCGCTCGGCGACGAGCGGCGCCGGATCGAAGACGCATGCGCGCGCGGCGGCGCGTCGGTGTTCGGCTCCGGCATCAACCCCGGCTTCGCCAACTTGCTCGCGATCGTCTCGGCCGGGGTGTGCGACCGCATCGACAAGATCACGGTCACCGAGTCGGCCGACACCACCGGCTACGACTCGCCGGCCACCGAGCTCCCGGTCGGGTTCGGGCGCCCGATCGACGATCCCGAGTTGCAGCAGATGACCGCAGCGGGCACCGCGGTGTTCGAGGACGCAGTGCGCCTCATCGGCGACGGGATCGGTGTCGAGTTCGACGAGGTCGTGTGCGAGGCCGAGTACGCGCAGACGACCGAGGACCTCGACCTCGGCTCGTGGCAGATCCCGGCCGGTTGCGTGGCCGGTGTCGCGGCGAGCTGGCACGGGAAGGTCGGCAGGCCGGACGATCGTCGAACTGCGCGTGCGGTGGAAGAAGGGGCAGACGCTCGAGCCGGACTGGCCGATCGACTTCGGCTACCTCGTCGAGATCGACGGCCGCCCGACGATCCGGACGAAGCTCGACATCCTGCCGCCCCCCGACTTCGAAGGCACGACCTTCGCCGACTTCATGGTGCTCGGAATGATCCTCACCGCGATGCCGGCGATCAACGCCATCCCTGCCGCCGTCGCGGCACCGCCCGGCATCGTGACCTACACCGACGTCCCGCTGCCGCTCCCGCGCGGGCTCGTGTCCGCAACCGCCCGGCGTGAGCGGCGGTGCGTGACTCACGCCGTCGGCATGGGCCGACGCCGATCGGACAGCTCCTGAACTGCGCGATGACGTCTTCGCCGAACTCGGCGAGCGTGTCCGGCGGCGCGAAGTCGCAGAACCAGGTGTAGACGCGCTCGACGCCGCGTTCGGCGAGCGTGCCGTAGTGGTCGACCAGCTCGGACGCCGATCCGATCAGCGGCCGGGACCAACCGAACCGCCGCCTGCGCGAGCGCGGTGACTGCGTCGCGGTCGCGGTCACGTCCGACGAGCGCGACCGTCTGTTGGATCGACACGCGCGCGTCACCGACCTGCGGTCGCAGCTCCTCGATCCGGTGGATGTGCCCGACGTGCACGTTCCACCAGTCGGCGAAGTCGCGCACGAGCGCGAGCGTCTTCGGGCCGATGCCGCCGATGACGATCGGGATGCGGCCGAGCGGACGCGGCTCCTGCCGCGCGCTGCGCAGCTGGTGGTAGCGTGCCGTCGTAGTCGACGACCTCGCCCGCCCACAGCGCGCGGATGATCTCGAGCGACTCGCGCAGCCGCGCGACGCGTTCGCGTGGCTCGGTCGATCCGACGCCGAACGTCGCGAGCTCGTCGGGCACCGAGCCCCATCCGATGCCGAGCTCGTAGCGGCCGCCGGAGGCGTGGTCGATGGAGACCGCCTGGCGCGCGAGCACAGCCGGGTGGCGGAACGCGTCGCACAGCACGAGCGACCCGACGCGCATCCGTTCGGTGTGCGCGGCGAGCCACGTCGACGTGACGATCGCCTCGAACATCGGCTGGTCGTCCGCCAGCGGCGGCGCCAGGTGGTCCATCCCCGTGATGCCGACGAACCCCGCCGCCTCGGCCGCGCGGGCGCGTGCGACCAGGTCGTCGAACGACAGCCGCATCTGCGGCAGGAAGAGGTTGAACTCCATGGTCATGCGACATCGCGCGACATCGCTACGGCGCGATGCCGATGCGGGCGACCGGTTCGGCCGGCGCCTGGCGGCGGAAGAGCGCGCGTTCGAGCGAGTGCAGGAGGATGTTGCGGGTCTCGCGCGGGTCGATCAGCTCGTCGAAGCCCAAGGTCTTCGCGGATCCGAACGAAGCCTGCAGCTCCATCTTCCGCAGCATCGCCGCTTCGTCCTCGTCGGAGCCCTTCGCCCGGCTCATCGCGGCCGCGCCCATCGCGCCCATCGTCGCGCCCGGGAACGCGAACACGCCCGACTGCCCGTCGAACGGGATCATGCCCATCACCATCGAGCCGAAGCCGTAGGCCTTGCGCAGCGTCACCTCGAACTTCGGCGAGGTGGCGAGCGTCTGCGCGGCGTACATGCGCGCACCCTTGCGGAGGATGCCGTCCTTCTCCGACGCGCTGCCGGGCATCACGCCCGGGTTGTCGGAGAGGAACACGAGCGGCAGGTGGAACGAGTCGGCGACCGTGATGAAGTGCGCGGCCTTGTCGGCGCCGTCGACGTCGATGGAACCGGCCATCACCAGCGGCTGGTTCGCGATCACCGCGACCGGGTGACCGCCGAGCCGGCAGAGCGCGGTGATGACCGGCCGGCCGAAGTCGGGCTGCACCTCGAAGCACGAGTCCGCATCGAAGACGACGTCGATCACCTTGCGCATGTCGTAGACGCGGCGGCCGTTGCGCGGGACGATGTCGAGGATCTCGGGGAGCGCACGCGGCCCGACGTCGCCGCCGTCGCGCGTCGGGCGGATACGACCACGCCGACGACGGGAAGTAGCGCAGGTACGTGCGCACGAGGTCGAGCGCGCCGGCGTCGTCGTCGGCGACGTTGTGGATCAGACCGCTCGCGAGCGCGACCTTCGGACCGCCGAGGTCTTCCTTGGTGATCGTCTCGCCCATCGACTCGTACACGACCGGCGGGCCGGCCGTGAAGATCGACGCGTGCCGGCTCATCACGCTGAAGTCCGACATCGGCGCCACCAGCGCGCCGTGGCCCGGCGGATGCGCCGAGCACCGCGGTGACGAGCGGGACGCGTCCGGAGCAGCGCGCCTGCGCGAGCATGTCGGTCGGGGTTCGCGCGTGGCGTTGGCCGTCGGCCCGGAAGCCGGCGCCTTCCAGCATCATGATCAGCGGCACCCGGTCGGTGACCGCGATCTCCGCGACGCGGTACCGCTTCGAGTTCGCCGACTGGCTGATCGTGCCGGCCTTGACCGTGAAGTCCTCGGCCGCGACCATCACCGGCCGGCCCTCGACGCGACCGGAGCCCATCACGATCGCGTCGGCCGGCGCGTCGTCGCCGCCGACGAGCGTGCCGAGCTCCTGGAACGAACCGGGATCGAGCAGGTGGTCGATGCGGGCGCGGACGTCGAGCTTGCCCGCGGCGCGGTGCTTCGTCAGCCGCTCCTCGCCGCCCATCGCTCGCGACGCGACCCGGCGCTGCTCGAGCTGCTCGAGGACTTCGTCCCAGCCTCGGAGCTTTCGGATCGGTCATCGTCGACGTCGGCGTCGCGCTAGCGACCCGTGAAGTTCGGCGGCCGGCGGGTTGCGTACGCGATCAGTGCTTCCTTCAGGTCGTCGGTGTGCACGTTGACGCTCTGCGCGAGGGTCTCGACCTCGAGCGCCTGCGCGAGCGACGACATCGACGCGTTGTTCAGCTCGCGCTTCGTCATCGACAACGCGATCGGCGGGCCCGCCGCGATCGTGTCGACGATCTCACGCGCGGCGTCGTCGAGCTCGGCGGCCGGCACGACCGCGTTCACGAGCCCGAGCTCGAACGCTTCGGCCGCGCTGAGCATCTTCGCGGTGAACGCGAGCTCCTTCGCCTTGTTGACCCCGACGCGCTGACGCAGCAACCACGACGAGCCGAAGTCCATGCTGAGGCCGCGCTTCGCGAAGATCGCCGAGAACCGGGCGCGGTCGGAACACCAGATCATGTCGGCCGCGAGCGCGAGCCCGAGACCCGCGCCGACGCACACGCCGTCGACCTTGGCGACGACCGGGATCGGGCAGTCGTGGACGGCGAGCACGACGTCGCCGAGCACGCGCATCCCGTCGACCATGGTGCCCGACGGCCCGGGCGCACCGCCGTCGCTCGCCGGACTGTCGCGCGCGGGAGTGAGATCGGCACCGGCGCAGAACTCGCCGCCCGCGCCGGTGAGCATCACGACACGCGCGCCCGGAGTACGCGAGCTCGCGGAACGCGGCGCCGATCGCGACCCACATGTCGCCCGTGCACGCGTTCTTCGACTCCGGCCGGTCGATCGTCACGGTGGCGACGTGCTCGTCGCGCTCGACGCGGATAGTTCGATGATGCGAACGCGGTGCGCCGGGTGTGCTCACGGTGCTCAGTCTTCGGCCGGGATCGTTCCGCCAAGATGTGTAGAGGTTTCGGAAGCGACCCGTCAAGCTCGTCGGGTCACGAGTCGCGTGGCGGTCGTGGGCGCCGTGCCTGCGAACAGCGAGACGCGATACCGTTCCGCGCCGAATCCTGTAGATCAGATAGCGACCGCGATCGGTCGGCGAGGGGGAGTGCCGGCGATGTCGAAGACCTTCAGCGCGCATGCTCGTGGTGCTCGTCTCGCTGTCGCTCGTCGCCGCCGCGTGCGGTGGCGACGACGACGACGATGACGCCGGTGGTGACGAGACCACCGACGAGCACCGACGACGACGAGACCGCGCAGCCGAGATCGACTACGAGGCCATCGGCCTGTGGGACGACGGTCCGTGCGACGAGGCGCGCGACCCGCTGGTGATCGGGCTGATGACCGTCTTCGAGTCGCCCGTTGCTCTCGCTGGAAGACCAGGCGATCGCGCTCGAAGCGTCCGCCGAGGCGTTCAACGCCCGCGGTGGTGCCAACGGCGCGTGCATCGAGGTCCACACCTGCGACGACGGCGGCGACCATCGACCAGGCCGTGGCGTGCGTGCGGGAGATCGACGACGCGGGCGTCGTCGCGACGGTGAACGACCAGGGAACCGCCGGCCAGCGGCGAGGTGTCGGCAAGCCATGGCCGCGGCGAAGATCCCCCGGGTCGCATCGAACGTGACCCAGAACGACTGGGGCGATCCGAACGCCTATCCGCTCGATGCGTCCGGCACCGGCGTCACCTTCTTGCTGCCGCAATGCGCTCATCGAGGAGGACGTGAACGAGATCGGCCTCATCCGGGTCGACCTCGCCGCGGCCTCCGCGCTCGTCGGCTTCCTCGAGCGACCGTCTACGAGGGCGAGGCGCCACGTTCCCGTACGACGTCCCGGTTCCGGAGGGCACCACCGACTACACCCAGTTCATCCTCGGGGCGCGAGAACGCAGGAGTGGGAGGCGTGACGCTCGCAGTCGGCGAGCAGGAAGCCATCCAGGTGGTGCGGGCCGGGCAGCAGCTCGGACACCGAACTGCTCGATCGGGGCGAGCCTGGGCACGTTCTCGCACAGCACCGTCGCCGACTTGGGCGACTTCGCCGAGCAAGATGGTCTTCCTCTGGTCGTTCGCGCCGGCGACGGTCGACCTTCCCGTGTACGAGGCGCTCCGCGCCGACCTCGCGGCGTCGGGCGAGGAGTCGCTCCAGCCCGAGAACCTCAAGGCGAGCCCGATGCGCTCGTGGATCGGCCTCTACGCGCTGCTCAAGATGATGCGCGACGCGGGCATGCAGGAGTTCACCGGCGCGGCGATCACGGCCATGCTCCAGCAGGCCACAGGACGTCCCGATGCTCGACATGTTCGGAGGCGAGAACTGGACGCCGAACGCCGACCATCCCGGGATCTACAAGCGGGCCGGGATCGACCACTGGGTGGTCTACGGATGGGATCCCGACGCGAGAGACCGGCGGGTTCGACGGCAACTTCGTCGAGGGCGCGGAGATCAGCTTCGACGAGGTCCTCTGCGGTTCACCCTTCGGTGCCCCGGAACCCTGCTGACCGGGTGAACCCGCGGGCGGTGCAGTCGTTCCTGCAGTTCTTGATCATCGGACTCGGAGCGGGCGCCACGTACGCGCTGTTCGCGCAGGGCGCAGTGCTCATCTACCGCGGTTCGGGTCTGGTCAACTTCGCGCAGGGAGCCATCGGGACGTTCGCGGCCTACATCGCGTTCGTCGACCTCGAAGGTGAGCGGGGCTGGGCGACGCTTCCCGCGCTCGTCGTCGCGGTGATCGCGGCCGGCGCGGTGTCGCTCGCGTTCCAGGCGACGATCCTTCGCGCGCTGCGGCGCGCGGCGCCGATCGTTCGCGTCATCGCGACGATCGCCCTCCTCGGTCTCCTCCAAGCCGTCGTCGCGAAGCGCTACGGCGCCGCCAACCAACCGGTCGACTCCTATCTCCCCAACGACGTGTTCGACTGGGGCGGCATCACGGTCCAAGAGGAGCGGATCTACCTCGTCGCCATCACCTTGGTCGTGACGTTCGGGCTCTGGGCGTGGACCCGGTACACGCGCGTCGGGCTCGCGATCAACGCCAGCGCGCAGAACGAGCGGGCGGTGCAGACGCTCGGGTGGTCGCCCGACCGCCTCGCCGCCCTCACCTGGACGGTCGGCGGGGTGCTCGGAGGGCTCGCCGCCGTGCTCGCCGCGCCGCTCACCGGCCTGTCGGCGACGACGTTCACGGTCGTGGTGACCGTGGCCGGGCTCGGCGCGGCCTTGCTCGGCGGCTTCCACTCGTTCCCGTTGACGCTGCTCGGCGGCTTGATCATCGGTGTCGGCGAGTCGATGGCCACGCTCTACGGCAACGACATCCAGGACTTCTTCAACCAGGACCTCATCACCGGGCTCAACCGCATGCCCGCGTTCCTCGTGATCTTCTTCGTGGTCGTCGTCGGCGGCCGCGGTCTGCCGCTCCGGTCCCACGTGGCCGAGCGGTTGCCGAAGCTCGGGACCGGCGAGATCAGCATCCGGGGCCTCCTCCTCGCGTCCGCGATCACGCTCGCCCTGCTGTTCGGCGTGATGGACGAGGCCTGGGCCCAGGCGACCTACATCTCCTTGGCCAGCGCGGTCATGATCCTGTCGATCGTCGTCCTGACCGGGTACGCCGGTCAGATCTCGCTCGCGCAGTGGGCGCTCGCCGGCATCGGCGCGCTGATCGCCGGCCGGTTCGTGCGCGCCGACGTCCCGATCGAGCTCGCCATCGTCCTCGGCGTCCTCCTCACGATCCCGGTCGGCTTGGCCTTCGCCGTTCCCGCGCTGCGGACCCGCGGCGTGAACCTCGCGGTCGTCACGCTCGGCCTCGGCTTCCTCGTGTCGGAGGTCGTGTTCGCGAACCCCAACTACCTGGGCGGCCGCGCTCGACGGCGGGACCCGGATCGGGCGGGTGAAGCTGTTCGGCATCGAGGTCGACGCGTTCAACCACCCGCACGCGTGGGCCGCGGTGAGCCTGGTCTGCTTCGTGCTCCTCGCGCTGCTCGTCGCGAACCTCCGCCGATCGCGCACCGGCCGCCGGCTCATCGCGGTGCGAACGAACGAGCGCGCCGCCGCGTCGCTCGGCATCTCGGTGTTCGGCGTGAAGCTGTACGCGTTCGCCGTGTCCGCCGGCCTGGCCGCGTTCGCGGGCATCCTCATCGGCTTCCGGGGTCAGGTCATCACGTACACGGAGTTCAACGTCTTCGCGTCGATCAACAGCCTCGGCAACGCGGTCATCGGCGGCCTCGGCTACGTGCTCGGCGCGGCCTTCGCGGCGCCGAACGCGATCGGCGGCATCGGCACCCGCGTCATCGAGGACTGGATCAACCTCGGCGACCAGTGGGACCTCATCATCGGTTCCCTCATCGTCTTCGTGATCCTCATCGTGCACCAGAACGGCATCGCCGACGTCGCCATCCACGGCCGCCGCGTGTGGGAGAAGCTCCACCTGGTCGCGCCGCCGCCAGGCGCGCGCGCCCCTTCCGCCGGCCGAAGTCGAGCCGGTCCCGGGCGCCACGCTGTCGATCACGGGCCTGACCGTCCGCTTCGGTTCGGTGGTCGCGGTCGACGACGTGTCGATGGAGGTGCGGCCGGGCGAGGTGGTCGGCCTCATCGGGCCGAACGGCGCGGGGAAGACGACGCTCATCGACGCGGTGACCGGCTTCGTCCCGGTCAGCGGAGGATCGATCACCCTCGACGGTCGCCGCATCGACCGGTTGAACGCGACGCAGCGGGCTCGGCTCGGGCTCCGGCGCTCGTTCCAGTCGCTCGAGCTGTTCGAGGACATCAGCGTCGAGGAGAACATCCGGGCCGGGAGCGATCAGCATGCCTCGCGGCTGTCGTGGGTGACCGACCTCTTCTGGCCGGGCCGCCACGACCTGCCGCCGACCGCGGTGGCCGCGGTGCGCGAGTTCGAGCTCGAGCCGCACCTCGACAAGACGCCCGAGGAGCTCCCGTACGGCCGGCGCCGGCTCGTCGGCATCGCCCGAACGGTCGCGTCGGGGCCGTCGGTGGTGATGCTCGACGAACCCGCCGCCGGGCTCGACGAGCGCGAGAGCGCCGAGCTCGCGCGGCTCATCCGGCGGCTCGCCGACGAGCGCAACATGGGCGTGCTCCTCGTCGAGCACGACGTGAGCCTCGTGATGTCGACCTGCGACCGCGTCGTCGTGATCGACTTCGGCCAGGTGATCGCGCACGGCACGCCCGCGGAGATCCGCGGCGACCAGCTGGTGCGCGACGCGTACCTCGGCCACGCCGACGAGGTCGAGGAGGTGATCGACGTGAGCGACGGACCGACACGCTCATCGAGGCGCAGGGCTTGTCGGCCGGGTACGGCAAGATGCCCGTCGTCCGCGAGGTCGACCTCCACGTCGACGCCGGGGAGGTCGTGGCGCTCATCGGCGCGAACGGCGTCGGCAAGACGACGACGCTGCTCACCCTCGCCGGCGAGCTCGCGCCCATGCGAGGGCGAGGTTCGCTTCCTCGGGAAGCCGACGCGGTCACCGATGCACGCGCGGTGCCGCAACGGCCTCGGCTACGTGACCGAGGAGCGATCGGTGATCATGGACATGTCGGTCGCCGACAACCTGAAGCTGGCCGCCGTCGCCACCGAACGTCGCGTTCGAGTACTTCCCCGCGCTCGAGCGGATCATGGATCGCCGGGCCGGGCTCTGTTCGGGCGGCGAGCAGCAGATGCTGTCGCTGGCGCGAGCGCTCGGCCGCCATCCGAAGGTGCTGCTCGCCGACGAGCTGTCGCTCGGGTTGGCGCCGATCATCGTCGCCAACCTGCTCAAGGCGGTCCGCAACGCCGCGGACGAACGCGGGCGTCGGCGTGCTCCTCGTCGAGCAGCACGTCCGCCAGGCCCTCAAGATCGCCGATCGCGTCTACCTGATGGAGCGGGGCCGCATCGTCCTGAGCGGCACCTCCGACGAAGTGGTCGGCCAGCTCGACAAGATCGAAGCCGCCTACCTCGCCGGGAGCACCTGACCTCGGCAACGAGGCGTTCGACCACCCGTGGCGCGACGCGCTCGGTCGACGCGAGTCATCGACCGGGGTTCGGTTGCAGCTTCGAGAAGCGGCCGGCAGGTCGAAGATCACGGTAGGCGTCGACGACGGGGGCGAGCTCCTGCGGCGATGCGCCGTGCATGATCACACCGTCGACGCCGAGATCGAACTGTCGCAGCACGCGCTCGGCGCAACGCTGCGGCGTTCCCGTCGCCGCCGGTTCGAGCCACGCGTCGGGGATCAGGGTCGCGATGTGCTCGAGCGTTTGTTCGTCGGCTTTGCTGTCGATGGCGCCCGCAACCGACCCGACCACGGGATCGGCACGGAAGCGCGCAAGTACGTCCGGGTCCCAGTCGTTCGTTCGCACGAGCAGGTCTCCGTACCCCTGGAGATACGTCGCGATCCGGCCGACCGTCTTCTTCAGCTGCAGCGGTTGCGGGAGCCCGTCGTGCACCGTGGCGTAGCACGACCAGATACGCACCGACGCCGGGTCGCGTCCATGCTCTTCGGCCGCGGTCCTGATCGCACGCACACACCGTTCCGTCGTCTCGTCGGTGAAGAACGTATGCAGGACGACCATGTCGACGCTGCGACCCGCGAAGGCGAGCGAGTTCGGACCGAACGCCACGAAGCCGATCGGGATGTCTTCCTGAAATGAGGCATCGAGGTGCAGCACCGGGTACGAGCCCGCCGGACCGTCATGGCCGATGATCACTTCGCCGCGAAACAAGCGGCGCAGAATGCCCACGAAGTCCTCGAGCTGCGCGGTCGTGATGCGTGGGATCCCGTAGGCGTCGAACAGTGGTGCGATGCCGCGACCGAGACCGAGTGTGAAGCGTCCGTTGGTCAGCCGGTGCATGGTCGTGGCGTACGACGCGGTGACGATTGGATGGCGCGTGTTGTGGTTCGTCGCCGCGGTCGCGATGCCGAGGGACTGCGAGATCGCGCCCACGGCGCCGGACAGTGTCACGCCTTCCTTGATGTTGAAGCGCTCGGAGATGAAGACGCTGCCGAGTGCGAGCGACTCCGCCGTCGGGACCTCGTCGAGCAGCTCCGCGGGCGACTGCGGTTGGCCCGCCAGTACATAGAAGCCGATCTCGTTCATCTGCTCGGGCATGTGCGCAAACGTCGCACGTCGTCGCTGCTCCCGTCCAGCTCGGCGCGTCCGTCAGGCTGTGCGCGTGTTCGCGGTCCAGCTGCTGTAGAGCCGCGAGTAGAAACCACCGGCTGCAACGAGCTCCTCGTGGCTTCCTGATTCGACGATCCGGCCCGCGTCGAACACGAGGACGCTGTCGGCATGCTCGGCCGTCGAGAGTCGATGGGCGATGCTGATCGTGGTGCGGCCACGCGAGACACGCGCCAAAGCGTCGGCCAGCGCGCGTTCGGTTTCTGCGTCGACCGCGCTCGTGGCTTCGTCGAGTACGAGCAATCCGGGGTCGCCCAGCTCGGCACGCACGAGCGCGACGAGTTGTCTCTCACCCACCGACAACGACTCGCCGCGCTCGCCGACCATCGTCGCGAGGCCGTCGGGAAGGCGCATCAACCACCAGTCGAGCCCGAGTCGAGCGAAGGCGCGTTCGATGTCGTCATCGGTTGCGGCCGGTGCGGCCATACGCACGTTGTCGGCGATGGTCGTGTCGAACAGGAAGCCGTCCTGCGGCACCATCCGAATCGCGCGCCGGCGTGAATCGGGATCGACGTCACGGAGATCGCTGTCACCGATGCGTACCTCCCCCTCGGTCGGATCGGCGAGCCGGCACAGGAGCTTCGCGAACGTCGTCTTGCCCGAACCCGTCTCGCCGACGACCGCGACGTGCGCACCGGCCGCGATGTCGACGCTCACGTCATGCAGCACGGGCGCGTCGCCGCGGTAGGCGAACCCGATGTGCGACACATCCACGGCGAGGGCGCCGTGGCCGAGATGTAGGCCGTCGGTAGGTTCGACGACGTCGATCGGTACATCGAGCACCGCGATGACCTTGCGCCAACCGGAGATCGCGGTCTGGGTCTGGTCGAGGATCTCGCTCAGCTCGCCGATCGGGCTCAACACCAGGTTGATCAGGAACATGAACGCGACGACCGTGCCGACGTCGAGACCCCAGTCGCTGCCGTAGTAGGCGGAGGCCACGACGACCCCGGCGGTCGCGATCGCACCGAAGAAGTCGCCGAGCGGGAACATCGCGGCGAAGTACAACGCGGCGCGGACCCGAGCCCGGTACGCACTGTCGATGCGCGCTCGCAATCGCATGCGGGCCCGCTCCTGCAGCCCGTAGGCGCGAATGACCGCGGCGCCGGTGACGGTCTCGGAGAACTCGGCGATCATGTCGCCGATGCGGGTCCGCTCCTCGTCGTAGGCCTCGAGCTGGCGACGCTGGAACGCGCGGAAGAGCGGCGGGACCGGTACGTACGCGACCAGCGTGATGACCGTGAGCTGCCAGGAGTAGACGAACATCACGACGAGCGTGCCGACGAGCAGCGTGCCGTTCACCAGCCACGAGATCATCCCCCACTGCACGAAGCGAGCGAGCGTCTCGATGTCGCTCGTGACGCGCGACACGAACACGCCGCGCCGGGTCGTGGTGTGCTCGGCCATGCTCAACCGGTGGATGTGCTCGAACACACGAACCCGCAGGTTGGCGAGTGCCTGCTCGGCGGCGCGTACCAGCCGGAAGTAGGCGACCCGGCTGATCAGGAGGACGCCGATCGTGATCACCACCGCGGCCAGGCACGTGAGCAGCACGAACTCGGCACGGAAGCCGTCGGGGCCGAGCACACCGCGGTCGAGGATGATCTGGATCAGGATCGGGATCGCGAGCTTGCCGACGGCGGCGACGATCGCGAACACGATCGTCGCCTTCAGGCCGACCCGGAGCTCCGGGCTCGCCGCCAAACCGCGGCGGAGCACCTGCAACGCGCCGGTCGTGCCCGGCTCCGCGGACGCGACGTCGTCGTCCTCGAACGCCGCGAAGACCCGTTCCGTGAACTCGTCGCGCGCCTGGGCCGGCGCGGCGTCGGCGATCACGTCGTGCGCGGCGCCGTGGAGTGTGCGCTCGCGCGTGCCGTCGTCGGTGCGTGCCATCACGCAACCTCTTGCTCGTAGGCGCGCACCATGGCTTCGTAGTCGCGGTTGGCGACGAGGAGCTCGCGGTGCGAGCCGGTGGCGACGATGCGTCCCTCCTGCATGAACAACACGCGGTCGGCGAGCGCGATGCGTCGACACCCGGTGGGCGACGATCAGCGTCGTCATGTCGAGCTCGTCGCGCAGCCCGTGCAGGATCCGCGCTTCGACGGTCGCGTCGACGGCCGACGTCGCGTCGTCGAGCAGCAAGAACCGCGGCCGGCGGATCAGCGCGCGCGCGAGCGCGACGCGCTGCCGTTGGCCGCCGGACAGCGTTACACCTCGCTCGCCGATCACGGTCTCGTACGTTCGCCGGCAAGGATTCGACGAACCCCGCGACCTGGGCGACGCCGGCGGCCCAGCGCAATGTGGTGTCGCTCGCCTCCGTCCCGATCGTGATGTTGTTCGCGATCGTGTCGGCGAACAGGAACGACTCCTGGAACACGAGCGCGACGCGCGTGCGCAAGTCGTCTCGGGTGACCTCGGTGAGATCGACACCGCCCACGCGCACAATTCCCCGGTCCGGCCGGTCGAGGCCCGCGAGCAGTTCGCACAGGGTGGTCTTGCCGCAGCCGGTCGGGCCGACGAGCGCGACCACTTCGCCGGATGCGATGTCGAGGTCGCAGTCCTGGAGCACCGGCACGCCGTCGATGTATCCGTACGCGAGACCATGGGCTTCGATGGCGAGCGGTGCGCTCAGCAGTGCCTGCGGACGTGCCGGCACCGGTTCGGGCGATGCGGCGAGCACACCATCGATACGGTCGAGCGCGACAACCGAACGCGGCATCTCCTCGAGCAAGAAGCCGACAACACGCATGGGAAACGCGAGCAGCGTGAACAACGCCATCGCCTGCACGAGATCGCCCGGTGAGACCGCGCCCGTCGACACGCGCCAACCGCCCACTGCGAGCAGCACGATGATGGCGAGGTTCGGGAGCGCGTCGAGGGTGGGCTCGAAGAGCGCACGCAGCGCACCGACGCGGACTCGCGCCACTCGCAGTTGGTCGGCGGCACCGGCCAGCCGGTCCACCTCGGCGTCCTGGCGCCCGAGCGTCTTCACGACCATTGCGCCTTCGAAGCTCTCGTGCGTGATGGCCGACACGTCGCCCACCCGCTCCTGGACCGTCTGCGCGGGCAGCTCGACCCGGCGGGTGTAGTAGCGGTTCAGCACGAACATCGCCGGGAACAGCACGAGCCCGACCAAGGTGAGCAGCGGATCGATTGCGAAGAGGGAGATCATCGAGAAGACGACCAACAGCACGAGGCCGGTCGAGAACGGCAGCGGGTTGATCACTTCCGACGCAACCATCACGTCGTTGTCGGCGTGGGCCAGCAACGTCCCGGTCGTGCGCTCGCGGTGGAACGACAAGGGCACGTCGAGGTAGCGGTCGGCGATCTGGTGCCGGAGGGTCGCCATGTTGGCCGCCGCCGTCATGCCCGCGAAGTACCGCCGGGTGATCACGCCGGCACTGCGGATGAACGCAACGACGATGATCGCGATCGCGCCCGCCCAGATGGTGGTGCTCGCGACGTCGCCCTCGAATGCGGGGATGACGACGCGGTCGGTGACGCGCCCGAGCACGATGGTGCCCAACACCGATGTGAGCGCGAACACCGACGAGCCGGCAACCGACGTCGCGAACGGCACCGGGTGCGCCACGATGAACCGGCGCAAGGTCGCGACGCCTCGACGCCACATGCTGCGGTCGGTTGTGTCGGGCACTTGCGGCTACCTCGTCCGGAAGACCGGCAGGCTACCGACGATGGACGGTCATTCCTCGCTCGCTTCATGGAACGGATACAACCGAAAGCCGGGCTTCCGAAAGTGCGGGAACTTCTCGTAGAACCCGACGGACCCGTCCTCGCTCAGAAGGTCGACGCGCGTGCCACCGCCCAGTTGGAGCGCCTGAACCACGAGGGCGCGGCCGATGCCACGACCGCGGAAGCTCGTGTCAACTGCGATGCTCGCGAGATAGGCCTGCAGTTCACCGTCGCTGAGCAGTTCCGCGAAGCCGACGACCGCTCGCTCTTCCAGCGCAACGACCGTGGTGACGCCGGGCGCGGTCAGAAGCCTGACCGCGCGTTCCGGATCTTCCGGGAGGGAGGGCCATCCTTCCGCGACGCAGAGCGCGATGACGCCATCGAGATGCTCGACGCCGAACCGACAGATCTCCACAGCACAAGTCAGAGGAGCGATTCGAGGAGACCGGCGCTGTCGAGGTGCGCGCACGCGGCCGTCGCGCGCCTGGTTGCGCTGATGCCGACGTCGACCGGTTGCCACTTCGAACCCATTCCCGCGGTCGCGGTGGCCGCGACCCACGAGTAGACCGCGAACAGGCGGTACTGGTCCCACGCGTCGGTCGGGTCGAGATGGACGCCGGCGCCGTCGAGTATCTCGCAGTAACGGTCGACGAGGTCGCGCTCGTTCGCTTCGCGAATGCCCGGCGGAACCGAGTTGCACAGCACGTAGGCGACATCGCGCAGGCCGGGCGCGCGGCACACGACCGCCCAGTCGAGGAATCCGGTGCGGTCGCCGTCCGCAACGTCGACGAAGAGATTGCCGAGATGCGGATCGCCGTGCACGAGCGTGCCCGAACCCGCACTCCACAGCCGCCCGATGTCGTCCGTTCGCGACACGTAGATGTCAGCGATCCGATGGAACGACTCGTCGAACTGGTCCCCGAGCACGTCGACGGCTTGTCGGATGAACGCTCGGCCACCGCCACCACCACCGCCGCCGACACCGCGCGTCGCGAGCCACGCGAGATCCTCGCCGGGCGCGAAACGCTCCGACTCCCAGAATCGCGCGTGAAGGACTGCGAGCTCTTCGACGATGTCGCGGGCGCGGGTCTCGATGTCGGGGTCGTCGGGAGTGGGGAACCGGCACCCGCTCAGGCTCAGGTCTTCGAGCACCATGACGTAGCCGTCATCGTCGGTATCGGCGAACCACACGCCCGGCACCCGCACAGGGATCTCGGCGGCGAGGTCGCGGTAGAAGCGCGCCTCGGTGACGCCCATGCCGGTCATGTCGACGAACGCGCGCTGCTTCTCGTCGAAGGGAGGAAGCTTCACGAAGACGCTCGCCGGAAGCCCCGGCTCTCCACGCAGTGCGACTTGCGCCCGGCCCGTGGTGCCCGAGCTGCGGTCGATGACGGTGGCCTCGGTGACGTCGCGGCCGAGCACCGAGGCGAACCACGGCGCGCTCAGCTCGTCGAGCTCCACCGGAAGGCTTGGCGATGCGCTCACGATGCGTGCTCGAGGCCGAGCGGCTACCTCGCGCTCACGCCCTTCAGCAGTGCCTCGTTCGGCTTCTCGGGCAACTCGGTGAGCGGCCGGCTGATCTCGCCCACGGTCGGCCCGTACTCGTCCGCCAACGGCTTCAGCGCGTCGAGGTCGAAGTCGTACAGCTTGGCCGCCGTCTCCGCCAGCACGTGCTGCAACGCGGTCGGGTCCCAGTCGCTGAACAGCTGCCGCAGGTGCTCACGCGTGTACGGGCCGGTGCCCTCGTCGTGCGGGTAGTCGCTCCCCCACATCACGTGGTCGAGGCCGAGTGTCTGCATCGCCGTCACGTCCGCCGGGCCCGGCTGGCTCACACCCACGTAGCAGCTCTGCGCGAAGTACTCGCTCGCAAGGCGCGGCAGCTTGTGCTCGTCCGAGTATGCGAGCTCGCCGGTGCGGCCGGTCTTGCGGATCTGTTCGATCACCCGGTCCATGTGCTTGAGCATCGGCGGGATCCAAGCGCACCCCTGCTCGGTCATCACGAACTTGAGATCGGGAAAGCGCTCGAACACGCCCGAGAGCAGCAGCTGCACGAACGGGCGCTGCGAGTAGAAGCTCGCCTCCATGATGTAGAGCAGGTTCGCCACCGCGTACTTGCCGTAGTCGGGTAGGCCCGTGCCGCCGTGCGAGTGCACGTCGATCTCGAGCTCCTCGCACGTTCGCCAGATCGGGTCGTACGCCGGGTCGTAGAGCGGGCGCACATAGTCGACGTCGGGCGGCACGGCCGTGATCAGCACGCCCCCGCGCAGGTTGTTCGCCTTGATGAAGCGCAGATCCTGCAGCGCCTCGTCGACGTCGTTCAGAAAGATCTGCCCGATGCCGGCGCGCTCGGTCCCGAACTCCGCGCACCAGTCGGCCATCCAGCGGTTGTGCGCTCGGATGCCCGCGAGCCGGTGCTCGAACTGGTCGGGTCGCGGCGGGCGAGCGAACAGCACGAAGCTGGGGAAGAACGGTGGCACCGTGTTGGGGAACACCACCTCGCCCACTTGGCCGTCGGCGTGGAGGTCACCGCGACGGCGCTCGTTGTCCCAGTTGCGCAGGCGTCCGCCGTCCTGGAGGTCGCGGAACGGGTTCTTGTACTCGCCGCGCCATGCGTCGAAGTCGTCGAGGTACTTCTCCTCGAGGTACGACCGATACGTCGCGTGGTTTGCTCCGGCGTGGCAGTCGGCCGAGATGATCGTGTAGTGGTCGTCAGTCTTCATCACCATCGTGCCACCACTCACTTTCATCTCACCTGCATCGACTTGCGTATCTCTCGACGTCGAGGTCGACAATAGGTTGACGCGATGTCGATCGCCAAGCCTGACGGGGCTCTACCTGTTGATCTTCACGTCGGGATCCACCGGGTTTCCGAAGGCGGTTCGTTGTACGCAAGGAAGATTCGCGCGCACAGGCATGCGACATCGATGAACATCGCCGATCTCGGTCCTGGAATCAGCGGTCTACGCGCCGCTGACCGTTCTTCCACAGCGAGCGCGCTCTTCACCGGCCTGTCCGGCGCCCTCAATGCGTCGGTACCAATAGGGAGTCGAGGCGCGGTTCTCGGCGTCACGCACGATGCTCGACATCCGCCGGATGGGCGCGACTGTAATGGCGTATACGGGCAAGGTCCTCAATTACATCCTCGCCGTGCCACCGTCGGCCGAGAGATGCTGACATCACCGCTGCAACTCGCGATCGGAAACGAGGCCTCGGAATCCGACATCCGCGAGTTCGCGACGCGCTTCCGACTGCAACGGTGCGAGACAGCTACGGCTCGACCGAGGGAATGATCGTCATCCGTCGCGACACATCGATGCCGCCGCGGCTCGATCGGACAGCGGCGACGACAACATCACGGTCTACGACCCTGAAAACAGAACGCGAGAGCCCTCCGGCGGAATTCGATGCCGACGGACTCATCGTGAACACCGGAGCCGCGGTGGGCGAGATCGTCAACACGGCACCAGGCTACCGACTTCGAGGGCTACTACCGGAACGAGGAAGCGCCGCGACGAAGGTTCGTCATGGCATCTATTGGTCAGGCGATCTCGCGTACCGCGACCCCGAGGGTTGGATCTACTTCGCGGGGCGTTCGAACGAGTGGCTACGGGTCGACGGCGAGAACTTCGCCGCCGGCAACGGTCGAAGCGATCATCATGCGGTTTCCGGCCGCACGATCCGCCGCGGTCTATGCAGTGCCGGACGATCCGGTCGGCGACCGTGTGATGGTCGCGATCGAGGTCGACTGACTCTGGATGAATTCGACGCCGACGATTTCGACGCCTTCCTGCGCGCGACAGCCCGACCTCGGTCCGAAGTGGGTACCGAGCTTCGTGCCGTCGATTTCGAGTTGCGTTCTACGGGCGCGGGAAGCGGTAGAGCTCGCGGGCGTTGAGCTCGCCGATGCGTTGTGCTTCGTCGTCGGGGACGTCGATCACGGCGTCGGCGAGGACCTTGCGGCTGTTCGGCCAGTTCGAGTCGTTGTGCGGGAAGTCGGCTTCCCACATGATCTTGTCGACACCGATGAGATCGCGGTTACGAATCGCGTACCGATCCGAGATCATGCACACCCAGATGTGCTCCGCGAAGACCTCTGACGGCGGCGCGGTGTTCTCGAGGCCTTCGTAGCGACTCCGCTCCCACGTGTAGTCGAGCCGTTCGAGCACGTAGGGCACCCACCCGGCACCGCCCTCCGACAGCGCGACGCGGCAGTTCGGCAAGCCGTTGAACGTGCCGCTGAAGATGAGGTCCCCGAGCGCGCTCATCGAATTGACGCCGCAGAGCGCGATGCCGACGGACGGTGTGCTCTCGGGCGACGGGCGGAGCAGGCCCGACGATGTGCCGATGTGCATCGAGAGCGGCAGCCCGGTCTCGTTGCACGCTTCGAACACCGGACGCCAGTGGCCGGTCGGGAACGAGGGCAGGCCGAGCGGGTGTGGGTTCTCGACGAACAACACCGCTCGCGAACCCTTGGCGGCGCACCGCTCGATCTCGGCGACGGCAGCCGGCACGTCCCACAGCGGGATGAGCGTCTGCGGGATGAAGCGATCGGGGTACGCCGCGCACCACTCGTCGATCATCCAGTCGTTCCACGCTCGCACCATCGCGAGCGCGAGGTCGTTGTCCTCGGCCTCGAGGAACTGGGTTCCGCCGAAGCGGGGAAACGTCGGGAACAACAGCTCCGCCTGCACGCCGTCTTCGTCCATGGACCGGACGCGCTCGTGCACGTCGAAGGCGGCCGGGATCATGTCCTCGTAGCGCCGCGCGTACAGATCGTCGCCGCGCCCCGCTTCTCCCTCGCGGAACTTGCGCGTCTCCGAGTTGCCCTGGAACGACAGCGGATAGAACCGCCCTTCCCAGAGCCAGCCTTGGGCGTCGTCACGTTCGATGATGCGCGGCGCGCGGTCGCGGAACTTCGGGTCGATGTGATCGACGAAGACGTGGGACGGCTCGATGACGTGGTCGTCGACGGAAATGAGCTGCACGTCGTCACGCAGCATGGCTGTCTCCGATCTTGGTCCGGGTCACTCGGCCGGGTACGCCTCGGGCCGGCCTTCGAGGATCACGGACTTCGTTTCCAAGAATGCGAGCATGCCTTCCTTGCCGCCTTCCCTTCCGATGCCCGACTGCTTGAACCCGCCGAACGCCATGCCGAAGTCGGTGCGGAACGCGTTGTGGCCGACGGTGCCGGAGCGAAGTTGGCCGGCGACCTGGCGGGCGCGGTCCGCGTCGTTCGTGAACACCGAGGCGTTCAGGCCGTAGATGGTGTCGTTCGCGAGGCGCACCGCATCTTGCTCGTCGGCGGCGGGGATCACGGCGAGCACGGGCCCGAAGATCTCTTCGCGACCGATCGTGGATCCGTTGTCGACGTTGCCGAAGACGGTCGGCTCCACGTAGAAGCCCCGCTCGAGTCCTTCGGGACGTCCGCCGCCGGTGGCAAGGGTTGCACCCTCGTCGACACCTTTGGCGATGTAGCCGAGCACCCGGTCGCGCTGGCGGTCCGAGACGAGCGGCCCGAGCTGCGACTGCTCGTCGAACGGGTCTCCGACACGCGTTTGACCGAAGGTCGCCGCGAGCGCCTCGACGAGCTCGTCGTGGCGGTTCTTCGTCACGATGACGCGCGTGAGCGAGGAGCACACCTGGCCGTTGAGGCCGCACTCGGCGCGCGCGAGCGTCGTGGCCGCGGTCCCGAGGTCCATGTCGTCGAGGACGACTGCCGCCGACTTCCCGCCGAGCTCGAGCGTGCAGCGGGCGATGCGTTCGCCGCACAGCGACGCGATGCGGCGGCCGGCGGCGGTCGATCCGGTGAAGGTGATCTTGTCGACGCCCGGATCCTTGACGAGCAGCTCCGAAACTTCGCGGTCGGCCGTGACGACGTTCAGGACGCCGGGCGGTAGACCGATCTGCTCCGCGACCTCTGCGAACACGTAGCCCTCGCCCGGTGCCTCCGGCGCCGACTTGAGCACGACCGTGCACCCGGCGAGGAGCGCGGGAGCGATCTTGTGGCAGATGAGCGCGACGGGCGCGTTCCACGGGATGATCGCGCCGACGACGCCGACCGGCTCGCGCACGAGCAGGCCGAACGCACCGCCAACCGTCGGCGGGCACTCCTCTTCCCACGGGAACGAGTCGGCCAGCGCGGCATAGGACGTGAGCGCGCCCGAGCCGATCCTCCCGGAGTACTGCGAGGTCTTGTAGAGGACGCCCGACTCGCGGGGCCAGAGCTGCGCGAGCACGTCGTTGCGCTCCTGGAGCCCGGCCGCCATCGCGCGCAGGTATTCGGCTCGCTCCGCGTGTGACAGTCGCGGCCACGGGCCGTCGTCGAACGCGTGACGCGCGGCCGCAACCGCGCGAGACATGTCGTCGGGGGCGGCCCCTGCGATCGTGTAGTACAGCTCTTCGCTCCCGGAGTCGATCACGTCGATGGTCGTATCGGACGCGGGCTCGACCCATGCACCTCCGATGAAGAACCGATCCGCGTGCAAGAGCGGTGCTGTCGTCGCTGTCTTGGCCGTGGTCATGTCGTCTCCGTCTTGATCGCGAGCCATCGTGAGCTCTCAGTCGTGCTGTACCCGAGGGGTAAGTGCTTGATACTGCCGTTGATGATCGAGCGCAGGCGCTCGACCGTTCCCACCACTTCGAACGATTCCAGACGCGCGAGCAGGTGACGGAAGATCGTCTCCAGCTCGACGCGGGCGACGTGGGCGCCCATGCAGAAGTGCTCGCCGAACCCGAACGCGAGATGAGGGTTCGGACGGCGATCCACCCGGAACGCGAACGGATCGTCGAACACCTCCTCGTCACGGTTCGCCGACGCGAAGTACAGCGCCAGCTGGTCGCCGGCGCGGATCTTGACGTCGCGCACCTCGCAGTCCTCGGTCGCGGTGCGGGTGAAGTGGCTGATCGGGCTGGACCACCGGAGGATCTCCTCGACCGCGTCCGGCAGCAGCTCGGGACGGTTGCGCAACTTCTCCCACTCGCCTCGGTGTTCGCTGAGCGCGAGAAGGCCTCCGCTGATCGCGTTGCGGGTGGTCTCGTTGCCCGCTTCGACGAGCAGCTCGCAGTACGAGACGAGTTGCTCCTCGGTGAGCGGCGCGCCGTCGATCTCGCCGCGGATCAGCTCGCTCACGAGATCGTCCTGCGGGTCTTGCCGGCGCTGCGCGATCAGCTGCTGGAAGTACGCGTGCAGCTCGCCGCGCGCCCGCCTGCTCGTCGCACCTGGGCTCTCACCCTCGCGGCGGTACTCCGGATCGTCCTTGCCGATGACCTCGTTGGTCCAGCGGAACAACAGCTCCCAGTCGTCGCTCGGAACGCCGAGGATCCACGCGATCACCCCGAGCGGGAACGGCGCCGCGATGCGTTCGACGAAGTCGAGCTCCCCCGAGGCGTCGGGACCCAACGTGGAGTCGTCGAGGATCTCGACCGCGATGCGTTCGATGTCGGCCCGGCGCTGCCGCACCGCACGCGGCGTGAAGCGCGCGTTCGGCGACGCGACGCACCGGCCCGTGACGCGGGGGATCGAGCATGACGACCATCTCCGACGGCGGCATCACGGCACCGGCCGGCATCAGCGTGATCCCTTTCGCGCTGGAGAAGCGCAGCGGCTGCTTGGAGATCTCCAAGATGTCGGCGTGCTTCGTGATCGCCCAGAACGGCTCGAACCCGTCGGGCGCGAAGTACGCCACCGGCTCCTCGGCCCGCAGCCGCGTCCACGTCTCGTGCGGATACCCGTCGCGCGCGAAGCGTTCGGGATCGATGAGGTCGAGCACGTCGACACCGCGTCGTCATGAACTCGGCTCCGCTTTCGGCTCCCGTGGAAGTCCGAGAATGCGCTCTCCGATGATGTTGCGCTGGATCTCGCTCGTGCCGCCCATGATCGAGTTGGCACGCGACGCGAGCATCCCGAGCGCCCACCGGCCCCCGTCGACGGCGCCGTCGTCGTCGGGCATGAGGAGCGCGTCGGGCGCGAGCGCGGCGACCGCCGCCTCGTAGAGCCGCTGGCTCATGCCCGCCCAGAACAGCTTCACGACGCTCGACTCCGGACCGAGCTCCTCGCCGCGTGCGAGCCGGGTCAGGGTGCGCGCGTTGTGCAGGCGGAAGATCTCGACATCGACCCACGACCGCGCCAGCCGGTCGCGCACGAGCGGGTCACCGAGCCGGCCGCGGCGCGAGCACGCGCTGATCAGGTGATCCATCGCCAACTCGTGGAGCACCTGCTCCTTCCACACGAACGACGCACCCCGCTCGTTGGCCAGCGTCGTGTTCGTCACCCGCCAACCCTCGTGCTCGGGCCCGATGAGGTTTCCGACCGGCACCTCCACCGCGTCGAGGAAGACCTCGTTGAACTCGCTCTTCCCCGTGATCTGACGCAGCGGACGGATCTCGACGCCCTTGGCCGTCATCGGGATCGCCAGCATCGAGATCCCGCGATGGTTGGGCGCGTTCGGGTCGGTGCGCACCAGCGCGATCGCCCAGTTCGCGAAGACCGCGTACGAGGACCACACCTTCTGACCGTTCACGACGTATACGCCGTCGCGCTTCTCGGCGCGCGTCTTGAGGGAGGCGAGATCGCTCCCGGCGTCGGGCTCGCTGAACAACTGACACCAGACGTCGTCGCCCGCGAGGATCTTCGGGATCCAGCGGCGGCGTTGCTCGTCCGTGCCGTGCGCCATCAGCGTCGGCCCGACCAGGCTGATGCCGCCGCGTCCGAGGAGCGGTGGTGCATCGGCGCGCGCGAGCTCCTGGTTGTAGATCGCGGTCTGCGCGGGCGACGCGCCGCGTCCGCCGTACTCGACCGGCCAGTGGATACCGACCCAGCCTCCCGCGTGCAGCGTGCGGTGCCACGCGCGCAGCGTCTCGGCTTCCTCGGGTGTCGTCGGAATGTCGACGGCGGGCGGCCGATGTTCGTTCAGCCACGCCCGCAGCTCGGCGCGGAACTGTTCGTCGTCCGCCGAAACCGCGCCCCGCACTGTCCGGCGCGGTTCCTGCACGAGCGCGGTCACGGGCCGTCCGTATCGGCGACGGCGGTCGGCGTGAACTCGAGGTGCAGGCGTTCGAGGCCGCGCAACATGTAGATGGGCGAGTACTCGTACCGGCGGTCGCCGGCCGGACCGTGCTCGGCCTCCGAGATCCTGATGTCGCCCATGCGGTCGAACATGCGCTCCAGACTGACACGGGCCTCGGCGCGCGCGAGCGGCGCACCCGCGCAGGTGTGGATGCCGAACCCGAACCCGAGATGCTGGCGCCCGTTCGGCCGGTCGAGGCGAAGCTCGTCGGGATCTTCGAACTGGCGCGGATCGTGGTTGGCAGCACCGTTGAGCAACATCGCGGTGGTGCCGGCGGGAAATTCGACGCCGCCGACCGTCGTCGGACGCCGCGCCAGTCGGAACTGCGCGTGGAGCGGAGTCTCGAGCCTGAGGGTCTCCTCGACGAAGTTCGGGATGAGGTCGCGGTCGTCCCGGAGCGTCTGCTGGAGCTCGGGGCGCTCGCCGATGTACCGCAGCATCGTGCCGAAGAGACGGGCGGTCGTTTCCTGACCCGCGGCGAACAGGTTCGCGGCGATCAGCATCACGTCGTAGACCGCGGGCAGCGAGCCGTCGGGAAAGGTCGCGGTGGCCAGACTGGTCATGACGTCGTTGCGGGGTTCGCGTCGACGATCCTCGATGTAGGCCGTGAACCGCCCGTAGAGGAACTCCAACGGCTTGTGCGCGATCGCCTCGCCGGTGTTGCGGGGTTGGTCCGTCGGCCGTTGGTCGCCTTGCAGCTCCGCGTAGAAGGCCTCGTGATCGGCTTCGGGAACGCCGAGCAGGTCGGCGATGACGAGGAGGGTGAAGGGATTCGCGTACTCGCTGATGAATTCGCACCGGCCCTGGTCGACGAACGTTTCGAGCTGGCGATCCGCCAGCCGCCACATGAACTCCTCGTTCTCCTTGAGGCGCTTCGGCGTGATCAGCCGCATCAGCAGCCCGCGGTGCGCGGTGTGGTTCGGCGGATCGAACGACGGCAGCTGATCGCTGAACGGCAACCCGTCGCGGTACTCCTCGATGATCTCGCTGATGTCGTCGCCCTCGAGCGGAACCGGCCACTTCGGCCCACGGTCCGGCAACGGTGTTGCAGCTCGACCAGTTCGCCGAGTCGTTGTAGATCGCCATCGCTTCCGTCGAACCCGGTCACCATGACCACACCGTGATGCGGTTCGCGCCACATCGGCCCGTGCGCACGGAGGTAGTCGAAGTACGGATACGGGTTCTGATAGAGCGGTCGTGGCCCGGAAGAAGTCGACCTTGTCGAAGTCCGGGGTTTCGGAGTCGGGACTGCTCGCTGTGGAAGTGCTCACCGGTACTCCAATCCGCACCGTCAGCGGCCCAGGAGGCCGCGCTCGATGATGTGCACGGCCGCGTCGATCTCGGCCGCCGGTCGCTGCCGCGCGCCGAACACGCCGAGCAGTGCCACCATCAGCACGGCGTCGATGTCGACGTCCCCGAAGCTCGCGCGGTCGGAGCGACCGCGACATCCGCCGTCGACCCCAGTCGAGCACCGGCGCCGAGTCGGCCCTGAGCGCCGGGTCCTGGAGCGCGGCATCGACCCAGACGCGCAGCATCCCGGCCTCGTTCATGTGCGCCGCGTGATAGCGGCAGAGCCACCGGCGCAGCACGCCTTCGCCCGAGGGTCCTTCGAGCGACGCGAGGTCGGGCATCTCGATCACTGCGGTGCCCACGGTGTGCACGGCGCGCAGCGGTGAGCATGCGTGCGAGCTGGTCCTTGTTCCGGAAGTACCGGTAGAACGCGCCGTGCGAGACGCCGGCGGCAGTGACGAGATCGTCGACACGTGTGTTGTGGTAACCCCGCTCGACGAAGACGTCGCGTCCCGATGCGAGCAGGGCGGCGAGCGCGCGGTTCCCGGAGGCATCCGGATCGACGGCACCTTCCTGGCGGAGCAGGTCGAGCATCTCCGGGGCCTGATTCGAGCGCCGGCGGCGGCGAACCTTCGGGCGGGTGCACGTTCACGCCTTCGTGCAGACCGAACAACGTGCGGTGCATGACGTCGGTGAACGCGAGCTCGACGCGTTCGCCCGGATAGTCGTCGGGTGTGACCGAGCGCAGTATCCCGCTGACGTCGAGCGTGTGGTTCAGGCACTCGAGCAGCAGCCGGATCACCGGGTCGAGCTGCCGGGGAGGTAGGGCTCGTCGTCGCCAACCGCGCGTGGATCCTCGAGATGGTCTCGTCGCCCGTCTGTCGGGCCACTGTGGCGAGGACGTCGTCGTTCGCCAGTGCGTGGAACACGGGTTCGTAGCGCGCGTGGATCTCGGCGTAGCGCGCGACCCAGGCGCGCATCGCGGTCCAGCCTCGGAGGTCGGCGGTGAGCGGGTCGAGCGCCTCGGTCGATGCGCTCACCTGGCGCGCCACCTGTCCGGCGAGTTGCCGGAACACGTCTTCCTTGCTCGCGAAGTACTGGTAGAAGGAGACCCGCGAGCAGCGAGCGAGCTTCGTGATCCGATCGATGCTGCAGCCGTGGTAACCCTGCGTCGCCGAACGCGCGCAACGCCGCGTCGAGGATGCGCTGCTGCGTCCGCTGCCCGCGGGCGCCGACCCGCGGGTTGTCGGAGAACGGCGCACGGCGGACGACCGCGACGGCGCCGTCGGAGCGTCCGTCTCGCTCGTCGTAGCGCATGCTCCAGGCTCCTCCGGCAGGTGACCGACGTCGCTCAGTGACACTACCGTTAGTAAGCGAGCGAGTGCCATGCCGGCGCCCGAGCGCCCTTTCACGGCCGGTGCTACCGTTCGCTGACGCCAGTGTTAGCTGCCAGCCGCCGCACCGTTCGACGGCCGGCTGCCCGAAGTACGCCGATCTGACGCAGGAGGAACTCGATGGAACTTCGACCGTTCGGGCAGACGGGCATCGACGTCTCGGCCGTCGGCTACGGCTGCTGGGAGATCGGTGGCGGCTACGGCGACATCGAGGAAGCGGAGTTCGTCCGCGCGGTCGGTCGCGCGCTCGACCTCGGCATCAACTGCTTCGACACCGCCGAGGGCTACGGCATGGGCGCGTCGGAGCGCGCGCTCGGGCAGGCGCTCGGCAGCCGTCGCGACGAGGCGATCATCGTCACGAAGTTCGGCATGAACTACAAGGACAAGCCGAACCTCCGCGACAGCAGCCGCGAGCGCGTGATCGCTTCGATCGACAAGAGCCTCAAGAACCTCGGCACCGACTACGTCGATGTGTACCTCGTGCACTGGCCCGACCGGCTGACGCCGTTCGAAGAGACGATGAGCGCGCTCGACGACATCGTCCGCGACGGCAAGGTGCGCTTCGTCGGCCTGTCGAACTTCAAGCTCGAGGAGATCGAGGCGTGCATGGCGGTGCGGCGCGTCGACGTCGTGCAGTACGGCTGGAACATGTTCGACCGGCGCATGCAGACGGAGATCCTCCCGTACTGCGCCGAGCACGGCGTCGGCTTCATGGCGTACGGCTCGCTCGCGTTCGGGCTGCTCACGGGCACGTTCACCGAGGACCACGACTTCGGCAGTGCCGACTGGCGCGCCCGCCAGGGCAACATGGGCGCGATCAAGATGTTCGCAGCGCTGTTCGGTCCGGAGAAGTTCAAGGACAACGTCCGCGCGGTGGAGGAGCTGAAGGGCATCGCCGCCCGCTACGACAAGAGCCTCCCGCAGCTCGCGCTGCGCTGGGCGATCTCGCACCCTGCGGTGAGCACCGCGCTCGTCGGCTGCCGCACCGTCGCCGAGGTCGAGGACAACGCCGGCGCGATCGGGTGGTCGATCAGCGACGCGGACCTCGCCGAGATCGACGCGATCTTCGCCCGGCACGGCATCGACACCGTCCCCGACTACTGGATCGAAGAGGCTTGACTCAGGCGCAGATCCTCCGGTGCGGACGAACGTGGTCACATCGGACTGCGCGTGATGGAGCACCGGAGGTCGAGCCGCATGACATGAGCTCGCGGGCAAGGTCGCGATCGTCACGGGCGGCGCCGGCGGCATCGGTCGCGGGATCGTCGAGTGCTTCGTCGAGGAGGGCGCCGAGGTCGTCATCGCCGACCTCGACGCCGAGCGCGGCGAAGCAGTTGGCGGCGGAGCTCGGCGCGTCGGTCGCGTTCAAGCAGACCGACGTCGGCGATGCGGACCAGGTGCAGGCGGCGGTCGACTTCGCGGTCGAGCGGTTCGGCGGGCTCCACGTCATGTGCAACAACGCCGGGATCGGCGGTCGGCGCCGTCGCTTCCTCGACGACGACCTGGACGACTTCGAAGCGCTGATGCGCGTGAACGTCTTCGGCGTCATGGTCGGCTGCCAGCGCGCGGCTCGCCACATGGCGGAGCACGGCGGCGGGTCGATCATCAACACCACGTCGATCGGCGGGATCAACGCCGGCGGCGGACTGATGACCTACCGCGCCGGCGAAGGCCGCGGTCATCCACCTCACCCGGTGCGTCGCGATCGACGTCGCCGAACACGGCGATCCGCGTGAACTGCGTCGCGCCGGCGCACATCCCGACCGACATCAACGCGTCCTACGACCAGGCGGCGATCGTGCGGCTGATGCAGCCGCTGCAGCGCATCGGGCTCGCCGCGCAGACGTCGCGAACGCCGCGCTGTTCCTGGCGAGCGACCGGGCGGCGCAGGTCACCGGGATCGTGCTGCCGGTCGACGGCGGGACGACCGCCGGACCGCCCATGGCGAAGCTCGAGAGACGTCGCTCGCCAAGCCGGCCGACGCGAAGGGCGGTGAGAACCATGGATCCGGCCACCGGCATCTACTCGTGCGACGACCACCTCGATCTCTCCGCGGTCCCGCCCGAGCTCTGGCAGTCGCGACTGCCGCGCGCGCTGGCCGAGCGCGCTCCGCGCGTCGTCGACGCGCGACGGCAAAGCGGTCTGGGTGTGCGAAGACCGCGTCATCGGCCGCAGCGGGAACGCCGGGGTGAGCGCGGCGCAGAAGCAGCTGAGCGCGATCGGGCGCGCCGGCATCGAGGACGACGGCTACCGCGCCGGCACGCCGAAGCTGCGGCTCGAGGACATGGACCGCGACGGCCTGTGGGCGTCGGTGATCTACGGACCGCTCGCGCTCGGCCTCCCGATCGACGATCCCGACGCTGCAGAACGCGTGCTTCGCGGCGTGGAACGACTGGGCGGTCGAGGAGTTCAACGCGGTCGCCCCCGATCGGCTGTGCGTGCTCGCGTTCCTGCCCGGCCACTCCCCCGAGGCCGCCGCCGCCGAGCTCGAGCGCAGCGCGGCGCTCGGTCACCGGGGCGCGATCATCGGCGTGTTCGACATCGACGTCGGCGACCCGGCCTGGGACCGCCTGTGGGCCGCCGCGGAGGAGACCGGTCTGCCGATCAGCTTCCACATCAAGGGCGGCACGTCGTCGAAGCTCAGCTACCGGATCGGCAAGTGGCAGTCGGCCGCGTTCGCGACGCTGCTGCCGCTGCAGCTCGACGAGCCGCTCGCGACCATGGTGTTCTGCGGCGCGCTCGAACGGCACCCCGGCCTGCACGCTCGTGCTCGCGGAGTCGGGCATCGGCTGGCTGCCGTACTTCCTCGCGCGCATGGACCTCGAGTGGGAGCGCGCTGCGCGACAAGCTCGACTACGCGCCGAGCATCCCGCCGAGCGAGCTGTTCCGCCGCCAGGTGATGGCGACGTTCGAGGAAGACGCGCTGGCCGCGCAGCTGATCCCGCTGCTCGGCGCCGACTCGTGCATGTGGGCGTCCGACTATCCGCACACCGACAGCACGTTCCCGAACTCGCGGCACGCGATCGAGGAGGTGCTCGGCGCGCTGCCCGCCGACGGATCGCCGCAAGATCACCGCGACGAACTGCGCGCGGCTGTACGGCTTCGCCGATGCCTGATCACGGCGCAGGGCGCGATCGATGGCTTCGACCACGTGTCGCTGCCGATGCAGGACACCGACGCGATGGTGGCGTTCTACCGCGCGCTCGGGTTCGACGTCGCCGAGCACCGCACGTCGTGTCCGTCTACGTCGGCAACCAGATGATCAACCTGCACCGGCCGGCGACTGTGGCAGCGCGAAGGGCTTCACCCTGCGCGCACCGGCGGCGCAGCCGCCGTGCGGCGATCTCTGCTTCGTGTGGGACGGATCGGCCGAAGCGCTGCGAGCCCTGCTCGACCAGGCCGGCGCGGCGATCATCGAGGGTCCGGTCGAGCGGGAAGGCGGTCGCCGGGCCGCGGCATCGAGCGTCTACGTACGCGACCCCGACGGCAACCTCGTCGAGTTCATGATGTTACCGGAAGGGAAGCATCGATGGCGGCTGACATCGTCATCCGCGGCGGAACGGTCTTCGACGGGAGCGGCGCGCCCGGCCGCGTCGCCGACGTGGCGATCGACGGACGGCGTGATCCGCGAGATCGGGCCCGAACCTGCAGCGGCGAGCGGGAGCTCGACGCGTCGGGGTGCGCGGTCACGCCCGGCTTCATCGACATCCACACGCACTACGACGCGCAGGTGTTCTGGGATCCGGCGCTGCGGCCGTCGTCGTACCACGGCGTCACCACCGTCGTCGCGGGCAACTGCGGCTTCACCATCGCGCCGACCCGTCCCGAGCACCGCGACACGATCGTGCGCACGCTCGAGAACGTCGAGGACATGGACCCCGCGACGCTGGCCGCGGGCATCGCCTGGGAGTTCGAGACGTTCCCCGAGTACCTCGCCGCGGTTCGCCGGCGCGGGACCGTCCTCAACTTCACCGCGTACATCGGCCACTCCGCGCTGCGGCTCTACGTGATGGGCGACGCCGCCTACGAGCGTGCGGCCACGGCCGACGAGATCGAACGCATGTGCCGCGCTCGTGCGCGAGGCGATCGACGCGGGCGCGGCCGGCTTCTCGACCAGCTTCTCGTACGCGCACCGGGGCGTCGACGGCAAGCCCGTGCCCGAGCCGCTTCTCCGAGCGCGACGAGGTCGAGGCGCTGTTCCGCGCGGCGGGCGAGGCCGGCAAGGGCGTGATCCTCATCACGCCGGGCCCGCAGTGCAGCTACGCCGACGTGTACGAGTGGCAGCCGCGTGTCGGGCGCCCGTTCACCTACCCGCTGTTCGCGAGCCCCGGGCGGGAAGCACCTCGACGCCGGTCGGGCTGCACGAGCAGGGCCTGCTCGACGGCGCCGACGTGTGGCCGCAGGTCACGCCGCGGCCGCTGACGATGCAGTTCACGATGGCCGACCCGTACAGCCTCAACACCGGCACGGTGTTCGGGGAGCTGATGAAGGTCGGCCGCGACGGTGCGGCTCGCGGCCTATCGGGATCCGGCGTGGCGGGCGCTCGCGGCCGCCGACCTCGAGCAATCACCGATGAAGCCGCGCTGGGAGACCTTCGAGGTCTCGGAGTCGGAGCGGTTCCCCGAGCTGCAGGGCCGGCGCGTGAGCGACCTCGCGGACGAGCGCGGGTGCAGCCCGCTCGACGTGATGTGCGAGCTCGCAGTCGCCGAGGATCTCGCAGACGCGCTTCCGCGCGTACATCGCCAACGACGACGTCGACGCCGTCGGCCACCTGCTCACGCACGACCATGTCGCGCTCGGCCTCTCGGACGCCGGCGCGCACGTCGACCAGCTGTGCGATGCGCCGCTGCCCACCGACCTGCTCGGCACCTGGGTGCGCGACCGCGAGGTCATGCCGCTCGAGCACGCGGTGCGCAAGCTGACCGGCGAGCCCGCCGACATGTTCGGCTTCGTTCGCCGCGGCTACCTCCGCGAGGGCTACTGGGCCGACGTGTGCGTGTTCGATCCGGAGACGGTCGGGCCCGGCCCCACCCGGCGCGTGCGCGACTTCCCCGCCGACGCCGAGCGCCTGACCGCCGAAGAACCCGCCGGCGTGCGGCACGTGCTCGTCAACGGCACGCCGATCCGCCGCGACGAGGCGCAACTCGATGCGCTCGAGCAGCCACCCGGGACCCATCCCGACATCGCGTGATCGAGCGCTTCCAGATCCACGTCGACGACGCGATCCTCGACGATCTGCGCAGCCGCTTGGCGCAGACCCGGTTCCCCGACCAGATCGACGACACCGGCTGGGAGTACGGGATCCCGGTCGACTACTTGCGTGAGCTGGTGGAGTACTGGCGCGACACGTTCGACTGGCGAGCGCAGGAGGCGCGGCTCAACGAGTTCGCCCACTTCCGCACGAACATCGACGGGCAACCGATCCACTTCATTCACGCGCGCTCACCGCGCGAGGACGCGCTCCCGCTGCTGCATCACGCACGGATGGCCCGGCTCGATCGTGGAGTTCCTCGACGTCATTCCCGACGGATGTGACCGACGACCTTCCATGTGGTCGCGCCGTCGCTGCCGGGCTACGGCTTCTCGGAACCCACGCGCACGCAGGGCTGGGACACGTGGCGCATCGCCCGCGCGTTCGTCGAGCTGATGAGCCGCCTCGGCTACTCGCGTTACGGCGCGCAGGGTGGCGACTGGGGCGCGCAGGTCGCGACCCGGATCGGCGCGGTCGATCCCGACCACTGTGCGGCCATCCACCTCAACATGGCGATCGCCGCCCCACCCGACGACGCGGTTCCGCTCACCGACGAGGACAAGGCCGACCTCGCCGCCATGGCGCACTTCCAGCGAGAGGAGTCGGGCTACGCGAACGAGCAGTCGACCAAGCCGCAGACGCTCGGCGTCGCCCTGAACGACTCACCGGCCGGACTGCTCGCGTGGATCGTGGAGAAGTTCCGCGCGTGGAGCGACTGCGACGGCCACCCCGAGAACGTCTTCACCCGCGATCAGCTGATCGCCAACGTGATGGTCTACTGGGTCACGGGCACGAGCGCGTCGGCGGCGCGCCTCTACTGGGAGCACCAACACCGCAGCTCCGGCGAGGGCGCGCCGGAACACGTCGGCGTCCCCACCGGCATCGCGCGCTATCCCAAAGAGGTCGTGCGATTCCCTCGCCCGTGGGTCGAAGCGCGGTACAACGTCACGCACTGGGCCGACATGCCGCGCGGCGGGCACTTCGCCGCGATGGAGCAACCCGAGCTGTTCGTGGAGGATGTGCAGAACTTCTTCCGACTCCTCCGCGAGGAGGACACGACGTGACGATCGATCTGACCGGTGGTCTCGACGCCTCGCGCGAGGACATGTTCACCGAGTGCCCGGCCGAGTCGGGCATGCGCGATGCAGTGAACATGTGGGTCTCCGACGATCGGGGCGAGGTCGGCCTGCCCCGCTTCGCCGTCGAAGCGGTCGCACCGCGGTGGGACGAGCACGAAGTGCAGGTCAACGTCGCGTTCCCCGACGGCCGCGTGTTCCGGCTCCGAGGGACGTACCCGTCAGTGCCGGCGGACGGGCCCGACGGCCCCGCATCGGTGCTCGGCGCAGGTCCACTCGTGTTCCGTTGCGTGGAACCGTTCCGTGTGTGGACCGCGTCGTTCGACGGCACCGCAGTCGAGACGTCGACGGACGCACTCATCGCCGGCAATTCCGAAGGATCCACCGTCGACGTTTCGTTCACGGTCGAGGCGACCATGGCCGCGCCGCCGTGGGTGCAGGGCACGTTGTTCCCGGAGGCGGCCGAGATGCTCGCTCACTCCATCGAGGGCAAGTTCATGGGCGGCCCTCGTCACGAGCAGCTGTTCCGCACCGAAGCAACCTTGCGCGCCGGCGACGAGCAGCACACGTTCACCGGGAGCGGGCTGCGCATCCGCCGCCAGGGCATCCGCGACATCGGCGAGTTCTGGGGCCACGCGTGGCAGTCGGCGCTGTTCCCGAGCGGTCGCGGCTTCGGGTACATCGCCTATCCACCGCGTCCCGACGGCAGCGAGTCCTACAACGAGGGCTACCTCTTCATGGGAGATGGTGCGCTCGTCCCCGCCAAGGTGAAACAGGCGCCGTGGCTCACCGCAGTGCGCTGCGAACGGCGACGACGCCTCCGTCGTGTTGGAGTCGGAGCTCGGGCTCACGCACATCGAAGGCGAGACGATCGTGTCGACCTACGAGCTCGGCATCCCCGAGATACCGCAGTTCCCGGTGCTCTTCCAGGGCGGCGCTCGCTACCGCTGGGACGGCGAGGAGACGTACGGGATGCTCGAACGTTCGTCGACGCGGGCCAAGCTCGGACTCGGATGAGCCGCCGAGCCGCCGGTTGCCGGGCGTCGAATATTCGTGCCATAGTCCATGACATCAATTTCGGGCACTGCAGGCCGAGCGCACCGGAAGTACCTCGGGGGTCTCCTGATGGGGCTGTTGGACGGCAAGGTCGCGGTCATCACCGGCGCCGGGTCGGGGATGGCCCGCGCCTCGGTCGAAGTGTTCGTGCGCGAGGGCGCGAGGGTCGTCGCGGCCGACATCAGCGGCGCGGAAAAGGACACGGCTGATTCGGTGGGTGCCGGCGTGCTGCCGGTCCATTGCGACGTGACGAAGGAAGACGACGTCGAAGCGTTGATGCGCGCCGCGGTCGAGGAGTTCGGTCACCTCGACATCGTGTGCAACGTCGCCGGCCTGGCCGATGCCGCGATGCTCGCGGACGTCACCGTGGAGCAGTACGACCGGCTGATGAACGTCGATCTGCTCGGTGTCCTGCTCGGCACCAAGCACGCGATCCGCGTCATGGTCGAGGCGGGCAACGGTGGTGCGATCGTCAACTGGGCATCGCTCGCCGGGCTCGGCGCGGCGCTCTACACGAGCGTGTACTCCGCCGCGAAAGCGGGCGTGATCTCGATCACCAAGGCCGCCGCCGTCGAGTACGGCGACAAGAACATCCGCGCGAACTGCCTCTGCCCCGGTTTCATCTACACCGCGATGAGCGCGGGCGGCGAGAACATCCCCGGCATCCTCGAAAAGGCCGCCCTGAACCGCGGCGGGCAACCCGAGGAAGTCGCCGAGGTCGCCGCGTTCCTGGCGTCCGATCGCGCTTCGTACGTATCGGGTGCGATCATCCCCGTCGACGGCGGGTGGGCCGCCAAGCTCGCTTGACCGGCCAGGCGCAACGTTGAAACCCGCGCCGTTCGAATATCACGCGCCGGACACGGTCGCGGATGCCGTGCAACTGCTCGCCGACCTGGGTGACGGAGCAAAGGTGCTGGCCGGCGGACAGAGCCTCGTCCCGATGCTCGCGCTTCGCCTCGCCCGCTTCGAACACTTGGTCGACGTCCGCAACATCGCGGAACTGACCGGCATCGAACGTCGCGACGGTGCGCTCTGGGTCGGCGGCGGAACCACGCAGGCGCGCATCGAGCGCAGCGCCGAGGTCGCGTCCACCGTGCCCCTGCTCGCCAAGGCCACGCCGTACATCGGGCACTTCCAGATCCGGAACCGGGGCACGATCGGCGGCTCGATCGCGCACGCCGACCCGGCCGCGGAATACCCCGCCGTCGCGTTGACGCTCGACGCGAGCATGGAGGTTGTTGCGCCGAACGGGCGCCGCAGCATCGCGGCGCGCGACTTCTTCGACGGGTTCTGGAGCACGACCATGGAGCCCGACGAGCTGCTCGTCGGTGTGTCGTTCCCGACGTGGGGTGCGCGCTGCGGCTTCGCGGTCGAGGAGTTCGCGCGGCGCCACGGCGACTTCGCGATCGCGGGCGCCACGATCGGCATCGAGCTCGACGAAGACGACCGGATCCGGCGCTGCGCAATCGGTTTGATCGGTCTCGGGTCGACGCCGCAACGAGCGGACGCGGCCGAATCGGAGCTCGCGAACCGGCCCATCACCGACGTCGAACCGGAGGAGGTCGGTCGCCTGGCAACCGAGCGGCCTGGCATCGGTCGCCGCCGACCTGCACGGCTCCGCGGCGTACCGCAAACGCGTCGGCGCGGCGATGGTGGCGCGCGCGTGGACGGCCGCGAGCGCGGAGGTGCTCGATGGTTGACGTCCCGGTGCAGCTCACGGTCAACGGGCAGCCGCGAAGTGCGACCGTCGAACCACGGCTGACGCTCGCCGACTTCCTTCGCGAGCAGTGCCACCTCACCGGTACGCACCTCGGCTGCGAGCATGGCGTCTGCGGCGCGTGCACGGTGCTGATCGACGGCGATGCGGTTCGGGCGTGCCTCGTGTTCGCGGTTCAGGCGACCGGCACCGATGTCACCACGATCGAAGGCATCGGCTCACCCGACGGCGACCTCTCGCCCGTGCAGTCCGCGTTCCGTGACTGCCACGGGTTGCAATGCGGCTTCTGTACGCCCGGCTTCGTCGTGTCGGTCACCGCGTTCCTGCGTGACAACACGGAGCCGACGGACCAGGAGATCCGCGAAGGGTTGTCGGGCAACCTCTGTCGCTGCACCGGATACCAATCCATCTTGCAGGCAGTACGGCAGGCGGCCGACGCGCAACGTGCCGACTCGCAGGACGAAGGGCAGGGCCGATGACTGCGTCGACCTCACCCGGCGCGGCCCGGTACGTCGGCGCGCGCGTCAACCGGATCGAGGACGCGCGGCTGCTCACCGGCCACGGCACCTTCGTCGACGACATCTCGCGGCCCGGGATGTTGCACGCGTGCTTCGTCCGCAGCGACTTCCCGCGCGCCGCGATCCGGGGGATCGACACCGCCGCGGCGCGCGAACAGCCCGGGGTCCGCTTCGTGTTCACCGCCGCGGACTTGAACCCGGGCGTCAAGGAGCAGTGGCACACGTCGATCGGGCGAGCCAGCCCCGAGACCCCGCGTCCGCCCCTCGCCGAAGACGAGGTGCGCTTCGTCGGCGATCCGGTCGCGCTGGTCGTCGCCGAGACCCGCGCGCTCGCCGAAGACGCAGCCGAGTTGGTCGAGGTCGACTACGAGCCGCTGCCGGCCGTCGTCGACTACACCCAGGCCGAGACCGCCGGCGAGCTCGTTCACGAACAGCACGGGTCCAACGTCGTCGGCGAGCTCTCCGGCCTGCCCGCTTCGGCGCTCGAGGACGCGTTCGCCTCGGCCGCCCACGTCGCGAGCGAAACGATCTCCCAGCAGGCGTACGCGCCGGTGCCGATGGAGGGCCGCGGCCTCGTGGTCGACTACGAGCGCGCGTCGGGCGATCTGACGATCTACGCCGCGACGCAGTCGCCGCACGAGGTTCGCCTGTTCTGCTCGCGCCTGCTCGGTATGCCGGAACACCGCATCCGCGTCGTGATGCGCGACACCGGCGGCGCGTTCGGGCAGAAGGTGATGGTCCAGCGCGACGAGATGTGCCTGATGCTCGCCGCACCGAAGGTCGGCGCGCCGGTGAAGTGGGTGGAGGACCGGCGCGAGAACCTGCTCGCAGCCGGGCAGTCCCGACGCGAGCAGGCCGACGTGAAGATGGCTTTCGACGCTGACGGCGCCATCCAGGCCGCGTACATCGACTTCGTCTCCGACTGTGGCGCGTACCCGACCCCGTGGCCGGTCGGCCCTGCGGCCGCCGTTGGCATGCTGTTCCCCGGGCCCTATCGCGTGCCGCGCGCCGGCTTCACGACCAAGACCGTCTACACGAACACGGTGGGTCGCACCGCGTATCGCGGCCCGTGGCAGTTCGAGACGCTGGCGCGCGAAGTGCTGCTCGACATCGCGGCGCGCGAGATGGACATGGATCCGGTCGACCTCCGCCGCCGCAACCTGCTCCGCCCCGACGACCTCCCGTTCGCGAACCCGAACGGCATGCGCTACGACAACATCGCTCCGCTCGAGACGTTCGAGCAGGCGTTGGCCATGCTCGACTACGAGGCCTTCCGCAGCGAGCAAGCGGAGGCGCGCAAGGCCGGCCGTCACCTCGGCGTCGGTGTGTCCAACTACGTCGAACCGTCGACGCCCGGGTTCGGCACCTACGGCACCGAGGCGGCAACGATCCGCGTCGAGCCTTCGGGCACCGTCAACGTCTACATCGCGGGCGGCTCGGCCGGGAACAGCCTCGAGACGACGGTCGTACAGCTCGCCGCCGACGCCCTCGGCGTGAATATCGAGGACGTCAACACGATCCAGGGCGACACCGCCGTCACCGGCTTCGGCGCCGGCACGGGCGGCAGCCGGAGCGGGTCGATGACGGCGGGCGCGGTGCGCGAGACCGCGGCGATCTTGCGCGACCGCATACGGGCGATCGCCGCGCACAAGTTCGAAGCCGCGGTCGAGGACATCGAGCTCGCCGGCAGCCGGGCGAGCGTGCGGGGTACCCCCGCGATCGGCATCACCTTCGGCGAGCTCGCCGCACTCGCGTACTTCGCACCGTCTTCCCTTCCGCCCGGCGTCCCGGCCGGGCTCGAGGCGAGCGCGCGGTACACCGCGGCGACGTCGTCGGTGTGGGTGAACGCGACCCACGTGTGCACGTGCGAGGTCGACGTGACCACCGGACACGTGAAGCTCCTGCGCTACATCGTGAGCGAGGACTGCGGCCCGATGATCAACCCGAACGTGGTCGAGGGTCAGATCGCGGGCGGCACCGTGCAAGGCATCGGCGGCGTGCTCCTCGAGGAGCTGGCGTACGACGACGACGGCAACCCGCTCGCGACCACTTTCATGGACTACCTGCTCCCGACCGCGACCGATGTGCCCGTCATCGAGTACGGGCACATCGAGACACCCAGCGCCGGCCCGGGCGGCTACAAGGGCGTGGGCGAAGGCGGCGCCATCGGCGCGCCGCCCGCCGTCGTCAACGCGGTGGCCGACGCGCTCTCGCCGTTCGGCGTGACGGTGACGCGATTGCCCCTGACGCCGTCGCGCGTCGTGGAGCTCCTCACCACGAAGGGAACTGCCCCGTGACAACGACCAGCATGAGCGACGTGTCCTACGACCCGTACGACGTCGGCGTCAACGCCGACCCGTACCCGGTGTTCCGCCGTCTGCGCGAGGAGTCGCCGCTCTACTACAACGCGCAGTACGACTTCTTCGCCGTCAGCCGCTACGACGACGTCGAGCGCGGGCTCAAGGACCGCGAGACGTACATCTCGGGGCGCGGCGCCGTGCTCGAGATCATCAAGGCGGACATCGAGATGCCGCCGGGTGTGTTCATCTTCGAGGACCCGCCGATTCACACGGTCCACCGCGGCCTGTTGTCGCGCGTGTTCACACCGAAGAAGATGAACGCGCTCGAACCGTTGGTGCGCGAGTTCTGTGCGGCCAGCCTCGACCCGCTCGTCGGCACCGGGCGGTTCGACTTCGTGGCCGATCTCGGGGCGCAGATGCCGATGCGCGTGATCGGCATGCTCCTCGGGATCCCGGAGCAGGACCAGGAGGCGATCCGCGACCACACCGACGCGTCGCTGCGCACCGAGGCGGGTGAGCCGATGCAGACCTCCCTCGACGACGCGTTGAGCGGTTCGCTGTTCGCCGACTACATCGAATGGCGGGCCGAGCACCCCTCCGACGACCTGATGACGGAGCTCTTGAACGCGGAGTTCGTGGACGAGACCGGAACCACCCGCCGGCTCACACGCGAGGAGATCCTCACGTACGTGTCGGTCATCGCCGGCGCCGGGAACGAGACGACGACGCGCCTGATCGGTTGGGCGGGCAAGGTGCTGGCCGAGCACCCCGACCAGCGACGCGAGCTCGCCGGCGATCTCTCGCTCGTCCCGAACGCGATCGAGGAGCTGCTCCGGTTCGAGCCGCCCGCGCCGCACGTCGCGAGGTACGTCGCGCGCGACGTCGAGCACTACGGCCGGACCGTGCCCGAAGGCAGCGTCATGCTCTTCTTGGTCGGGGCTGCGAACCGCGACGACCGGCGCTTCGAGGACGGCGACCGGTTCGACATCCACCGCAAGGTCGGCCAGCACCTCACGTTCGGGTTCGGCACCCACTTCTGCCTCGGCGCCGCGCTCGCGCGACTCGAGGGTCGGGTCGCGCTCGAGGAGGTCCTGAAGCGCTTCCCGGAGTGGGACCTCGACCTCGACAACGCGAAGCTTTCACCGACCTCGACCGTACGCGGGTGGGAGACGCTCCCCGTACGCACGCCGTGAAATCGAGCGAGCAGCTACGAACGCGGCGACCGTACGACAGTCCCGCTGCGGCGCGCGCGTGCGGCGGAAACGCGCGAGCGCATCATCGCGGCGGGCGCCGAGCTCCTGCACGACTTCCCGGTCTGGAACTGGCGGGCGCTGACGGTTCGCGGCGTCGCCGAGCGGGCGGGCGTGAACGAGCGAACCGTCTACCGGTACTTCGCCGGCGAACACGAGCTGCGCGACGCGGTGATGCGCACGCTCGAAGCCGAAGCCGGTATCGACCTCGAGCATCTGACGCTCGAGAACCTGCGCGCGCTCACCGCGCAGATCCTCGAGTACGTGTCGACGTTCCCGCTCGAACCGCGCGCGCATCGCGACGCCACACTTCTCGCGGCACACGAGCGCCAACGCGACGCGCTCCTCGCCGCCGTGGCCCCGACGGCCGCGGAATGGTCCGAGATCGACCGGGCCGTCGCCGCGGGCATGCTCGACGTGCTGTGGAGCGTCGCTTCCTACGAACGGCTGGTGGCCGACTGGCATCTCGACCCCGACGACGCGATCCGAGGCGTCAGCTGGCTCATCGGTCTCGTCGAGGACGCCATCCACCGCGGCGATCGTCCGCACGCCTGACGTCACGCGCGTCACGCGCGCGCCGCGCCCGGGCTACCCCGCGTCGTTGCGCGAACGAGTGGCGCCGAGCTCGACCGGGACGTATTCGGGATCGGACTCGTCCCTCATGCTGAGCTTCCACTTGCAGCAGACGTCGCCCTCGTCCCTCCGGGGAGGGATCGCCAGGATGTCGACCTTCATGTTGGGGTTGTACATCTTTGCGGTCTCGATGAGCGACGCCGGACACGTGGAATGGCAGTTCTTCTCCAGGATGTCGGGCCGCCCGAGGGCTTCCCACTGATCGGGTGCGCAGCACTTGTTGAAGGTCATGATGCCGACGTCTGCTTCCGGCATCTCGAAGATCAACTCGAAGGCCTTGCCCGGCAAGGACGTCGCGTCGATCTGGATGTCCTTCATGAAGGCGGCGACATCGTTGCTCGTGATGTTCATCCACCTGCCCTTGATGTTGCGCACCTCGGGCAGCACCTTGTCGCTCCACAGCGCCCACTGGATGTCGAACATCTCGTCGAGCGAGTAGCGCACCACGACCTCGGCCGCCCACGATTCGATGACGAGCAGGAGGAACTCGTGGCTGCCGAGGAACAGGTTGACGAGCCGTTCCTTGTCGCACGCCGCGTATCTCGGGTCGGGCTTGAACGGGCTGTAGATGGCGGCGCCGGTGCCGAGCTCCGGCAACTCGTCGACCCCCTCGAACGCCGACCACTCCTCTTTGATGCGATCCACGTGCGGGAGGATGCCGTTGGTCCACGCGGAGGTCTGGAGCTCCTGCATCGCGTCGTCACCCTTCCGGGTGCGCAGCTCCGCGGCCCAGGCCTCGACGAGCAGCACGTAGTACTCGTGACTCATCGAGAGCATGCGGACGAGCTGTTCCTGCGAGAAGTCGGAGAACCGCAGGTCGGCCTTGAAGGGACCGCTGTAGTCGGGCATGTCGACGTCGAGATCACCGATCTCGCCGCGGCGGTCGTGACCTTCCTTCTTGTAGGTCACGTTGTCGTCGACGCGCGGGAACTTCTTGTAGTTGTCGAGGTCGACGCCGATCTGGAGCGCGAAGTCGTCCTTCTTGTGCTCCGCGATGTCGATGCCGGGCTGGCGGATCTCGAGGAACTCCTGAAGGTTCTGGTCGAGCTCTTGCTCCGGCATGCGCTCCCCCTCGAGGCGATTTCTTGGGCGATTTCTTGGCGATTCCTTCGGCAGTTCCCTGCGTCGCGGAGGGTAGCCGATCGGCTAGGAATTGCAAGCCGATCGGCTACCCTCGGCGCGGTGTCGAGTCTCGTCGAGCCCGCCGTCGGCAGCTTGCGCTCGGTTTCGCGCACACCCGCGCAGGTCCGCATCATCGATGCCGCCCTCGGCCTGTTCGCCGAGCATGGTGTCAACGGGACGTCGCTCCAGATGATCGCCGACGCCATCGGCGTGACGAAGGCCGCGATCTACCACCAGTTCAAGACCAAGGACGAGATCGTGCTCGCCGCGATCGAAGTCGAGCTGGCGAAGCTGGAAACCGCCCTGGACGCCGCTGATGCCGAGGAGTCCCGGCCGCGTGCACGCGACCTGGTGCTCGCGCAGGTGATCGACCTCGCGGTTGCGCGCCGCCGGATGGTGAGCGCGGTCCAGCACGATCCCGTCATCGTTCGTCTGCTCGCGAAGCACGAACCGTTCCGGCTGCTCATGGTGCGCTTGTACTCGGTGTTGACCGGTGGCGACGTCGGTACCGAGGTGCGGATGCGCGCCGCGATCGTCTCGGCCGCGATCGGCGGTGCGGTCACGCACCCCCTCGTCTCGGATCTCGACGACGCCACGCTGCGATCAGAGCTCCTGAAGTTCGCGAGCGGGCTCCTCGGCGACCAGCCCGTTTAGCAGGTCATCCGGCTGAGCCGCCGTTGCCGATCAGTAGTGACAGCGCCACTCCACGATCTTTCCGTCGGCGTCGACGCGCATCGAGTCGGATCCGAGCTTCCGGGTGCCGTTCGGGAGCTCGCAGGTATAGACGATGACGATGCCGTCGACACCGACGTACGTGGCATCCAGCGTGTAGCGGATCGGTGGCGTGCGGTCCAGCGCGGTCTCGATGTACGCGCGCAACGCGTCGTAGCCCTCGATCGTCGTCTTCGACGCGTCGCCGGTGACCATCGCGATGCCGGGTGAGCTGAACACGACGTCGGCTGCGAACGGGCCCATGATCGTCGCGAGGTCGCGCTGGTTCCAACCGTCATCCCAGTGACGCTGGAGCATCCGCACGGTCGATTCATCGAGCATGCGTCACCGTCGATTCATCGAGCATGCGACGTTGTCTAACATCCGCGTCACTACTTCAGGCAGGGGGTCGGAAACGTGCGAACGGTTGTCGTGGGAGCGTCCAGCGGGCTCGGCCGCTCCATCGCGATCGGGCTCGCCCGGCACGGCGCGCACGTTGCCATGCTGGCCCGGCGCCGAGAGCGTCTCGAAACGGCGGCGAGCGAAGGCGGCCCGGATGCCGTGGGCATCGTGTGCGACGTCACCGACGAGGGCTCGTGCCGAGCCGCGATCGACGAGGCCGCGGCGGCGGCTCGGAGGAATCGACGCGCTCGTCTACGCGCCCGCGATCGGGCCGCTCGGGCGCCTCGTCGACATCGACACCGACACGTGGCGGCGCACCTTCGACACCAACGTCATCGGCGCGGCCCGGGTGACCGCCGCCGCGATCCCGCATCTCGCCGAGACGTCCGGCACGGCCGTGTTCCTGTCGTCCGTGAGCGCGTCGCTCACGCCGCCCTGGCCCGGACTCGGGGCGTACATCGTGAGCAAGGCCGCGCTCGACAAGCTCGTCGAGGCGTGGCGCGCGGAGCATCCCGGGATCGGCTTCACGCGCCTCGTCGTGGGCGACTGTGCCGGAGGCGAAGGCGACGAGCGCACCGAGTTCGCCGAGGGTTGGGATCTCGACTTGGCCGCCGAGCTCGTACCGTCCTGGCTCGAACGCGGCTACATGACCGGCGCACTCATCGAAGTCGGAGAGCTGGTGTCGGCGGTCGACGCGGTGCTGCGCGGTGGCGCGAGCCTGTCGATGCCGTCGGTGACGGTCGCGCCGCGACCAGCAGTCCAGGAGCAGGCATGAGCAGCAGCAAGGCGCAGATCCTCCGGTGCGGGTGGCGCCTGGTCGACGTCACGGCGGTGCGTGATGGAGCACCGGAGGTCGAAGCCCAGTGAGCATGACCCAGATCCCGTCGAATTCGATCCGTTCGGGGACGAGTACTTCAACGACCCCAGCGAGATGTACCGCCGTCTCCGCGACGAGGCTCCGGTGTACTTCAGCGAGCAGTACGGCTTCTACACGCTGTCGCGCTTCGCCGACGTGCTGGCCGCGCACCGGGACTGGGAGAGCTTCTCGAGCTCGCACGGCATCGAGCTGTTCTCGTTGTCGAAGGACCCGGAAGAGATCCGCCAGTACCGGCAGCTCATCATGATGGATCCGCCCGAACACGAGCGCTTCCGAGCGCTGGTCAGTCGGGTGTTCACGCCGCGCGCGGTCACCTCGCTCGAACCGATGATCCGCGAGGTCATCTGCGGCTATCTCGATCCGTTGAACGACGCGAGCGAGTTCGACGCCGTTGCCGACTTCTCCGCGCCGTTCCCGTGCGAGGTGATCTCGCGGATGCTCGGCGTGCCCGAGGGAGAACGCCAGCAGATCCGCCACTGGCTCGACATGAGCCTGCACCGCGCGCCGGGCCAGATGGATCTGAGCCCGGAGAACCAGGAAGCGGTCATGAACAGCCGGCATGTACTGGCACCAGCTCACGGTGGAGAAGCGCAAGAAACCCGGCGACGACATGCTGTCGCGCCTGACGCAGGTGACGGTCGATCGCGGCGACGGCGAGCAGACCGGCCTCGACGACATCGAGATCACCGGCTTCGCAACACTGCTCGGCGGTGCCGGCGCCGAAACCGTGACCAAGCTCGTCGGGAACGCCGCGGTGCTGTTCTCACGGCACCCCGACCAGTGGCAGAAGATCCTCGACGACCCCGAGAAGATCCCTCGGGCCGTCGACGAGATCCTCCGGTACTTGCCGCCGTCGCAGTATCAGGGGCGGTTCTGCGTGGCGGAACGCGAGTTCGAGGGCGGGACGATCCCCGCGGGCTTCCCCACGCTCCTCATCACCGGTTCGGCGACGCGCGACCCGCGCGAGTTCGAGCGCGCCGACGACTTCGACATCGAACGGCCACCCGGTATCACGATCGGCTTCGGCCACGGTGTGCACAGCTGCCTCGGCGCCGCACTCGCGCGCATGGAGAGCCGGATCGCGATCGAAGAGCTCGCCGCCCGGTGGAAGCAACTCGAGGTCGACGAAGCCGGCCTGCGCCGCGTGCACATGTCGAACGTCGCCGGTTATTCGAACGTGCCTGTCCGCGCTGTGCGTTGACCCGCGGCGCCGCGCTTCGCGAGCAGCTCGAGCACGTCCGGTGGATCGGCGGCGGGAGCGGTGCGGGCAAGTCGACGATCGCGCGGCGCGTCGCCGCACAACACGGTCTGCGTGTCTACGCGACCGACGACGTGATGGCGGATCACGCGGCCCGGAGCACACCCGAGGACTGCCCGTTTCTTCACCGGTTCATCGCCATGAACATGGACGAGCGCTGGGTGAACCGATCGCCCGAGACCATGTTCGAGACGTTCCACTGGTTCCGGGGCGAGGGGTTCGACATGATCCTCGAGGATCTCCTCCGCCTCCCGCGGAAACCCGGCGTCGTCGCCGAGGGTTTCCGGCTCCTGCCCCACCTCGTCCAGCCGTTCGTCGCCGTCCCGGGTCGCGCGGTGTGGCTGCTCCCGACGCCCGAATTCCGTCGGGCCACATCCGAGCGTCGAGACTCGACGTGGTCGTTTCTCGAGGAGACGAGCGAACCGGAGCACGCCTTGCGCAACCTGCTCGAGCGCGACCGGATGTTCACCGACCGACTTCGGGAGGAAACAACGAATCTCGGACTGCCCGCCATCGAGGTCGACACCACCATGACCGAGGATGCACTGGCCGAGCGAGTGACGGAGACGCTCGGGCTCACGAGGAAAGACCCTTGATGTGGAAACGCAGGTCGCCGACGAGGTCGATGTAGATGAGACGGTCGGCGAACCGCCACTCGTCGTCCTCCCGCTCGAAGCGATCGTGCCAGCGGCCGGCCAGGATCGGCTGGAGCGGCAGCTCGGGGCGCGCCTGGAACGCGGTGTAGTAGGAACGAGCCGTTGCCGACTTCCGCTCACCGCCGACCTCGACGATCACGTTGGTGACGACGTGCTTCGTCGACGGCACACCGTCGTAGAGATGGACCGCGCCCTCGATGAGCCGCTGAACGGCATCGGTCCCGTCGAGGGGCTGCGATGCACCCTCCGTGCGCACGGTGGCCCGCGCGAACAACCTTCCGAGGCCGTCGATGTCGCCGGTGTCGAGCAGCTCGGCGTAGGTGTAGACGAGGTTCTTGATCGCCTGGATGTCGTCGGTCATGACGCCGGGATGCTACGCGTGCGGCCACACGCAGGAACGAGGAGCGGCAACCCATGACGACCGTGGGAATCGTGACCGGCGCCGGGCGCGGGATGGGCGCGGCGTGCGCAGCCCGGCTCGTCGACATGGTCGATGCCCTCGTGCTCGTCGACCGCGACGAGCAGTCCGTGGTCGACGCCGCGACGAGTTTCGCGAACGACGATCATCAGGCCGCGGTCGAACCGTTCTCCCTCGACGTCACCGACGCCGACGGTCTGCAACGCCTCGCGGCACGCGTGTCGGAGCTCGGCGCCCTCCGCGCGGTCGTACACGCGGCCGGCGTCTCCCCGACGATGGCGGACTGGCGCGCGATCGTGACCGTCGACCTCGTCGGGAGCGCCATGCTCACCGAAGCGTCGCCCCACTTGCGACTGCGGGCAGCGCCTTCGTTCACTTCGCGTCGATCGCCGCGCTGCTCGGTGCCGGCGAAGTGGATACGGCCGTCGACGCGGCGCTCGACGAGCCGCTCCATCCCGACCTCCTCGACCGGCTCCACCGCGTGCTCGGGAGCGGAATCGAGGATTCGGGCCTGGCCTACGTGTGGGCGAAGCGCGGCGTCCACCGGCTCGTGCAGCGCGAATCGGTGCGGCTCGGCCGGCTCGGCGCGCGCATCTGCTCGGTTTCACCCGGCATCATCGACACGCCGATGGGCCGTCAGGAGGCCGCGGCGCGCACGACCAACGAACTGCTCGTGCAGCACACACCGCTCGGACGCGAGGGACGCCCCGAGGAGGTCGCGGCGACGGTGGCGTTCCTGATCTCCGACGAGGCAAGCTTCGTCAACGGGATCGACGTTCCCGTCGACGGTGGCGTGGTCGCCGCGATCCGAACCCAGCCGTTCGAACTGCAGTGACCGGGCGGACCAGATGCCGTTGAAGCCGACCGCCGAGGAACTGTTCGGACCGGCGGGGACACCGAAGGTCGTCGTGGTCGGCGCGGGGTTCGGTGGGATCGCGACGGGCGTGATGTTGCGGCGGGCCGGCATCCGCACCTTCACGATCTACGAGTCGTCGCTCGGGATCGGTGGCACGTGGTGGGACAACACCTACCCCGGCGCCGAGGTCGACGTCGGTTCACATCTCTATTGCTTCTCGTTCAAGCCCCACGACTGGACCCGCACCCACGCCAAGCAACCCGAGCTGCAGAAGTACCTCGAAGAAACCGTCGACGAGTTCGGCCTGCGACCACACGTGCGGCTCGGCGTCACCGTCGAGTCGGCGAGGTGGGACGACCACCGCCACCTGTGGACTGTCCGCCTCGGCGACGGCACCGAGGACGAGTGTCACGTACTCGTGAGCGGTGTCGGTTTCCTGAACGTGCCGCGCTATCCCGACTGGCCCGGGCTCGACGACTTCGCCGGACCGAAGTTCCACACCGCCCGCTGGGAGCACCAGCACGACCTGACCGGAAAGGTCGTTGCGGTCGTGGGCACGGGCTCGTCGGCCACGCAGGTCGTGCCGGCCATCCAACCGATCGTGGCGCAGTGCTACGTGTTCCAGCGCGAGCCCGGGTGGCTGTTGCCGAAAGGCGAGCACGACTTCGACGACGACGAGCGCGCCGCCTTCGCCGACCCGTGGCCGCGCCGGCGCGAGCGCTGGCGACTGAAGTACCTGCTCGAGAAGAACCTCAGAGGCGGTCGCCTCTGGAAGCCGGGCACCAAAGCCAACACCGCGCGCGAGCAGATGTGCCGCCGCTACATCGAGCGCCAGTTCAAGGACCGTCCCGACCTGCGCGAAGCCGTGACGCCGAAGTACCCGTACCCCGGGAAGCGGCCGGTCTTCGCCAGCACGTTCTATCCCACGCTGAAGAAACCGAACGTGGAGCTGGTGCCGAAGGCGGTCGCGTCGGTGACGAGCTCCGGGATCGTCGATACCGACGGCACGGAACACGCGATCGACGTCATCGTCATGGCGACCGGCTTCCAACCCGCGAACTATCTCGCCCGCCTTCCCGTCGTCGGCCGCGACGGCACGACGCTCCAGGAAGGCTGGGCGGGCGAGCCGCGCGCGTACCTCGGCATCACCGTCCCGGGGTTCCCGAACTTCTTCATGCTCTACGGGCCCGGCACGAACGGTGGTGACATCGTGTCGATGCTCGAAGCGCAGGCGAGTTACGCCGTCCGTGCGATCAAGCGGATGACGCGCGAGCGCATCACCGCCGTCGAGGTGAAGCCCGGATTCGAAGCGCGCTGGTACCGGTGGCTGCAATCGAAGATGGTCGGCACGTCGTGGACGATGACCAGCAACTACTTCAAGTCGCCGACCGGCAAGATCGTGACCCAGTGGCCGTACGGCAACGTGATGTACACCGTGCTCACGAAGCTGCTCGGTCGTATCTCGGAGACCACCAGCCGGCGCCCGCCGGCGAACCAGCAACCCGCAGAACGCGAGGAACCGTGACCCATCCGTTCAGCTATCAGGACCGCCGAGTCGTCGTGACCGGCGCGGCGCGCGGTGTCGGCGCGGCGCTGCTCGACGTGCTCGCCGAGCTCGAGGTCGAGCACGTCACTGCGCTCGACCTCAATGCACCGAGCGGGCCCCACGACGCGTTCCTCGCTACGGATCTCTCCGACGAGGATGCCGTGCGCGACGCCGTCGAGAAGATCGACGGGCCGGTGCACGCGCTGTTCAACAACGCCGGCGTGGCCGACACCCAACCCGCGCCCACCGTCCTCGCGGTCAACTACCTCGCGCTGCGCATGCTGTCCGAGGACCTGCTCGACCGCATGCCCGACGGCGGCGCCATCGTCAACACCGCGTCGATCGCCGGCAACCTGTGGCGGAAGCGCGTGGAGCCGATCAACGCGCTGCTCGACATCGACGTCAGCGATGGCTGGGCCGCGGCGTTGGAGTGGTTCGAGACGAACCTGCCGACGCTGGGCCAGACGCCGTACAACTTCGCCAAGGAAGTGGTGGAGGTCTACACGATGCGGTCGTCGCGTCCGACGATGCGACGTGGCGTGCGGACGAACACCGTCTGCCCGGGGCCGATCGACACGCCGCTGCTCCCCGAGTTCCGGAGCACGACGAGCGACAAGATCATCGACTGGAACATCCGGGAGATGAACGGCCGAGCCGCCAGCGCGCGCGAAGTTGCGATGACGCTCGCGTTCCTCGGCTCGCCGGCCGCGTCGTACGTGAACGGTGTGAACATCGACATCGACGGCGGCTTCAACGCCGCGCTCGCGACCGGCCAGGTCGACTTCAGCGGACGACAGTGACAGCGGATCGCTTCAGGGTGACGAGGCAGCCCGCGCTGATAACGTAGTTCTCGCATTGGGAGTGCGGCACTCTCACACGGCTCGACACGACTCCAGGGGACGCAATGACCGACGACTCGCAGCGGATCGCCGACCTCGTGGAGCTCCACGCGCTGTGCGCTCGGTACATGGCGTACACGAGCCAGTTCATCGAGCATCGATGGCTCGACGTCTTCACCCCCGACGCCGAGTACAACGCCTTCGGCACCGCCTACACGCTCGAACGTTTCCCGGCGCTGCTGGATGCCGCCCCGCGCGGTCAGTTCATCGGGAACATGCCGGTCGTCGAGCTCGATGGCGACCACGCGACGGGGATGCAGCACTTCGTCTTCTTCGACCAGCAGACGCACGCCATGCGCCTGGGCTGGTATCGCGACGAGTACCGGCGTACCGCCGACGGCTGGCGCATCCATCGACGCGCCACCACGTTCATGCGCAAGCACGGGGGCTTCGATTCCGGACATCAACACGATCCCCTCGCGAATGCCGAACTCGAGGGAGATCGATGAATTCGTTGCCCGGCATCATCAGTGTCGACGACCACGTCGTCGAACCGCCCATGCTCTGGCAGGAGCGGCTCCCCAAGCGGATGCGCGACAAGGGCCCGCGCATCGAGCGCGCGCGGTGGGGCGAGTTCTCGCTCGACGTGGGTGCCACCTACAAGCAGGAGATGACCGAAGACGGTCGCTGGGGCGACTACTGGGTCTACGAAGACCGCATCATCTACGTACACAAGCGACACGTGGCGATCCCCCTCGACGCGACGCCCGATGGCGATGTGAGCCGCTTCGACCGCAGCAAGATGTACATCGCGGCGATGACGTACGACGAGATGCGGCCCGGGTGCTACGACCCTGCGGCGCGCGCCGAGGATCTCGCGCTGGCCGGCGTCGACGGCTCTCTCGCCTTCCCCACGTTCCCACGCTTCTGTGGCCAGACCTTCATGGAGGGTGCAGATCTCGAGCTCGGATTGGAGTGCGTGCGTGCGTACAACGACTGGATGGTCGACGACTGGTGTGGCGACTCCGGGGGTCGACTGATCCCGTTGTGCATCCTCCCGATGTGGGACGTGAACCTGGCGGTGGCCGAGCTCACACGCAATGCCGCGCGCGGCGCCCGCGCCGTGTGCTTCAGTGAGATCCCGCCGCATCTCGGCCTGCCCAGCATCCACACGGGCTACTGGGATCCGCTGTTCGCGGTGTGCGAGGACACGCGCACGACGCTGTGCATGCACATCGGCTCGTCGTCGAAGATGCCGGCCGCGTCTCCCGACGCTCCACCCTCTACCGACATCATGCTGTCGTTCAACAACTCGATGGCATCGTTGGCCGACTTCCTCTTCTCGGGCGTGCTCGTACGGTTTCCCGCGTTGAAACTTGCCTACTCCGAGGGTCAGATCGGCTGGATCCCGTACGCCCTGGAACGGGCGGACAACGTGTGGGAGTTCCACTCGAGTTGGACGCGCGCGAAGGAGACGATTCCCGAACCGCCGTCGTCCTACTACCACGGCCGGATCTTCGGGTGCTTCACCAACGATGTCCACGGGTTGGCGTCGATCGACGCGGTGGACGAGGACAACATCTGCTTCGAGACCGACTACCCCCACACGGACACCACGTGGCCGTTCGTGCAAGAGGAAGTCGAACGGATGACCGCGAAGTTGACCGAATCCCAGCGCTACAAGGTGTTGCGCGGGAACGCGATCCGGATGCTCGATCTCGACCGCGAGTAACGCACGCGCGCGAAGGCGGCGGTCAGCCGGCGAAGCCGTGCAGACAGAACTCCCACGTCTGCTCGGCGGTGACGCGCATTCGAGGGTTCTCGATGAGACGGTTCCCGAACCAGCTGTACATCACCGTCTGCTGGATGAGGGCGGCGGAGCGGCGCGTATCGGCGACGTCGATCGCCTTGGCCGCGACCGCGTCGTCGACGAGCGCGAGCAACATCTGCGAGATCGGTGCCATCGCGGCCTTCACCCGGTCGGGGTGGTTGACCGTGAGCTGCACGGAGAACTCGGAGATCGGGCGGCGGTTGTGGGCGCCGCGTTTGCGGCGGGTCTCGTCCGGCTCGCACCACTCGTGGAGACGGATCGTGAACGCGCGCAGGCGCGAGATGGGTTCGGTTTGGGCGTCGACCGTCTGACGGAGGTCATCGACGGATTCGCGGATCGTCTCCTCGAACAGCGCGAGGAGGAGCTCGTCCTTGCCGTCGAAGTACTGGTAGAAGCCTCGGAGCGACTGTTGCGAGCGATCGATGACCTCCTGGATGGTGAAGTCGGTCGTGCCCTTCTCGTCGATCAGCTCGAACGCCGAATCCATGAATCGCTGAACCCGCTTCTCGGCGCGCGTCCGGGCGGCCGTGAGGCTTCGGGAAACCGCACGCTGACGCCAGGCCGGTTCGTCGGCGCCGTGGGCAGCATTGTCGGAATCCACGTTCACGCCTGAGACGGTATCAGCGCTGCCGGCTGCGGAGACGGGTCCTTCCAACTGGCGTCAATCCCGTTTCCGCCAATCCCGTTTCCGCTACGCCGCGTCCGCGCCGACCCCGGGTCCCTTGTAGACGCGGCCGCCCTTCATCACGAATCTCACGTCTTGCGTGGTCGTGATGTCTTCGGAGGGGTCACCGGGCACCGCGACGATGTCGGCCAGCAGTCCCGGTGCGAGCCGGCCGCGATCGTCGACCCCGATCAGCTCGGCGCTCATGACGGTCGCCGCGTGCAACGCCTGCATCGGCGTCATGCCGCGGTCGACCATCGCCCACAACTCCTTGGCGTTCTCGCCGTGCGGAATCGCCGGCGCGTCCGTACCGCATGCGATCTTCACGCCCGCCGCGATCGCCTTCCCCAACATCGCGCGTGCACGCGGGAAGACCTCCGCCGCCTTGGCCTGGAGCTCGGGCGCGGCGTGTGAGACGTCGAGCCCTTCGGACAGGTAGCTCGTCGGGACGAGGAACGTGCCGTTCTCGACCATCAACTGGATCGTCTCGTCGCTCGCGAGCGACCCGTGCTCGATGCAGTCGACACCCGCGCGGATGCACGCCCGGATACCGGCGTCGCCGTGCGCGTGGGCCGCGACCTTGATACCCACGCGGTGCGCCTCGTCGACGATGGCCACGAGCTCTTCGTCGGAGTACTGCTGCGCGCCCGCGAGCCCGCTGTGTGACATCACGCCCCCGGAGGCGGAGATCTTGATGACGCCGGCGCCGTACTTGAGTTGGTAACGCACGGCCTTGCGCACCTCGGGAATTCCGTTCGCGATTCCTTCCTCGACACTGAGCTGCAGGATGTCGGGGCTGAAACGCTGGAACATCGTCGGATCGAGGTGTCCGCCCGTGGGCGTGATCGCGTGGCCGGCCGACACGATGCGAGGCCCGTCGATCCAGCCGTTGTCGACCGCGCGCCCGAGCGCGACGTCGAGGAGATAGCCGCCGGTCTTCACGAACAGCCCGAGGTTGCGCACGGTCGTGAACCCCGCGAGCAGGGTCGTGCGGCAGTTGACGATGCCTCGCAAGGTGCGGAACGCGGGGTCGTCCTGGACATCGCTGCGCTTGTTCCCACCGTGGGGACCGCCCAGCAACATGTTGATCTCCATGTCCATCAGACCGGGCAGCAACGTGACGTCGCCCAGGTCGATCTCCGACGCGCCGGACGGAACATCGGGCGGGTTCACGGCCGTGATCCGCTCGCCCTCGACGACGATCACCGCATCGGACCGCACCTGTCCGGCGTCGATGTCGACCCACCGGTCGGCACGAAGGATCTGCGCCGGGCCGGGGCTCACGGGATCGGTTCGATCAGGAGGTCGAGGTAGGCCGCGCCGGAGTCGGGGACGTGTGGTTGGTGCCACGTCTCGACCGGGAACGACACCATGACGAGCGAGTACAGCAACTGCAAGAGTCGCTCGGCGTCGGCGGGCAGGTCGTCGAGCGGGAACTTGTCGCAGTACGCGATGGCTTCCTCGGCCCGGGGGAAGGCCGCGTCGTAGAACGCGTGCATCTCGTCCATCGTGCTGGCCATGCGCGTGGCGAACCGTTCCCGTTCGGTCGGCAGGCACCACGTCGCCGCGTACGGCTCGAGGTCGGAGAACTCGTCGGGTAGCAAGTGTTCAGCCATGAGGGTTCCTCATACTTCGGCGCGTTCGCGCTTGTAGTCGTCGACCCAGTCGGCGGCCACCTTGTGCAGGTGCCGGCACAGGACCTCCTGGTCGTTGAGCGGGAAAGCCGTTACCGCGCGCGATTCGAGCATGAGTTGCGTCGCTTCGAGCGTGTTGCCGTCTTGCAGCCCGTACTCCTTGAACGTGACTGCGGCCATCTCCTGCGCGAGGCGCTCGCGCGGTCTTCGCGGGAACGAAGTACAGATTTCCCTCGAACACATGCGTGTTGTACGACGTCGGCCAGTAGTGGTACGTGAGGTACCAGCCGCGTTCCCAGACGAGGATGACGAAGTTCGGCCAGATCTGGTACGAGTCGAGTCCCCACCGCTTCTTCCCAGCGGGGTTGATGCCGGGCGGCAGCGGGTCGACGCCGAGATCCGGTGCGTCCCACGGTCCGAACAGTCCGCTGCGCGTCACGGTCTCCATGGGCTTGAGCATCTCGGGCGGCATTTCCCAACCGCGTCCGCCGTACGTCGTGACCATGCGATGCGGGCCGTCGATCTGGTAGTGCAGGCCTTCGAAGCCGGCGGCTTGCACTTCCGGTCGCGCCGCGACGGGCGACTGGTGCGCGTGCAGAATTGGTGCGTGGTAGAACTCCTGGAAGGCGTCCATGAACAACTTCCAGTTGCTCCCGACGATCGCGCGGTAGGCGAAACGCTCCGTCTGGAGCTCGAACGGGTAGCCCTCGAGCGCGGTGACCATCGGCCCGAGGAACTCGCGCAGTGGCTGACTCGGTTCGGGCGCGAGGTTCACGAAGATGAACCCGGACCACACGTCGCAGTGGACGGGTACGAGGCCGTAGTCGGCCTTGTCGAGGTCGAAGAACTCGCTCTCCTGTTGCACGAACGTGCACGTGCCGTCGAGGTCGTACTTCCAGCCGTGGTACTTGCACACGAACTGGCGGGAGTTCCCGCTCGCCTCTTCGCGCGGGAAGTCGGTCCACACGAGCTTGTTGCCGCGGTGCCGGCAGATGTTGTGGAAGGCGCGCACCTCTCCGCTCATGTCACGGACGATGACCACCGACGTGTTCGCGACGGCGAGCTCCCTGGTGAAGTAGCTCCCGTTACGGGAGAGCTGTTCCACGCGGCCCACGTTCAGCCACGAGCGCTTGAAGATCGCTTCGCGTTCGAGCTCGTGGATCTCGGGTGAGATCGAGTCCTCGTACGACACCGGTCCGGTTCCGAGGTCGGGATAGTGCGCGGTCCAGCTGCCTTCGTCCGGCTTGGTCGGGGACATCGTCTACTCCTCCGGTTCGGGAAGCGGGGTCAACGAATGCAGCTCGGGTTCGAGTTGGAGCCCGAAGCTGTTGAATGCCATCGCGAGGCAGGTATACGTGCCCACGACGAACACGACCTCGATGAGCTCGCGCTCCTCGAGGTGTTCCGCCAGGCGGGCCCAGGTCTCGTCGTCGACACGATGGTGCTCGACGAGTTGGTCGGTCGCGGCGAGCAGATCGGCCTCCAGCGGCTCCCACACCTCGGCGTCGCGATGCGGGATCGCGTCGATCTCCTCCGGCGTCACGCCGATCGTGGCCGCCAGCCGCACGTGCTGCGCCCACTCGTACGGCGAACGGGTGCGCCACGCCACGCGGCAGGATGATCAGCTCGCGCTGGCGGTACGTCAGCACCGGTTCCTGCAGGAGCACCCGGTTGTAGGCGAGGAACGGACCCGCGAGCGCGGGGTGGTGCAGCAAAGTGGTCAGCGCGTTCGGCACCGGGATCGCGTCGGGCCCGGTCGAGAGGAAACGCGCCGCGGCCTCGGGAAACGCGAGCTGCAACGCCTCGCGTTCATCGTCGCCCCAGCGCTCGCGGGGCACGGGAGCGAGCCGAGGCACGACGTCGGCCGTCACAGGTACCAGCCGCCGTTGACGCCGATCACCTGACCGGTGATGTACCCGGCGTCCTCGGAGCACAAGAACACGCACGCGGCCGCGATGTCGTCGGCAGTCCCGGCCCGGCCGACGGGTGTGCGAGCCGCGATCTTGTCGATGCTCGGCACGTCACCGGCGGCCTCGGCGCGGCGAACCATCGGCGTGTCGATCACTGCCGGCGGGATCGTGTTCACCGTGATCCCGTGCGGCGCGTACTCGACCGCGAGCGCTTTGGTGAGGCCGATGACACCGCCCTTCGACGCCACATAGTGCGCCATGCGCGCCGCCCCCGACTGCGCGCTCGACGACGAGATCGTCACGATCCGGCCCCAGCCGGCCGCGAGCATGTCGGGAACGGCAGCCTGCAAGCAGTGGAACGTCCCCGTGAGGTTCACCGCGAGGACGCGTTCCCACGTCGCCGCGCTCGATGTCGGTGAAGGACTCGAACATGTCGAGGCCGGCGCTCGTCACCATGATCTCGACCGGTCCGAGCTCGTCGCGCACGGCGCCGAGCGCTTCGTCGACGGCACCGCGATCCGTGACATCGACCTTGGCCGCGAGGGCCCGGGCGCCGCCGGCCCGCAGGTCATCGGCGGCCTGCGCGGCGGCGTCGCCGTCGAGATCGAGCACCGCGACGCGATGCCCGAGACCCGCGAGGCGCCGGCTCACCGCCAGCCCCATCCCCGACGCGCCACCGGTCACGACTGCGACTCGGCTGCCCTCACGCTCGCTCATGCTCCCCCTTCGACGCCCAGACCCGGCGCGATCCGCGCGGATCCGACGGGCGGACCGCCCGTGAGTATGGTCCAGCATCCCAATTGGGTGCAAGATCGCTCTCGGAAAACGAGAACATGATTGCCACAATGGTCCGGCCTGGTTAGGGTCGGTCCGGACGACATCGCCTCGCCGGAGGGGACCAGGTGCGGATCGGCCTGATGATCGGCCCCGAGAGGGGCCGCTACCACGAGAAGGTCGGGCGCCTCGTCGCTGATGCCGAGGCGGCCGAGAAGGCCGGGTTCCAGTCGATCTGGGTGCCGCAGATCCCGAGCGACTTCGACGCGATGACCGTGATCACGCTCATGGGTCGCGCGACCACGCGCATCGAGTTGGGGACCGCGGTGGTGCCGATCCAGACCCGCCACCCCATCGCCATGGCGCAGCAGGCACTGTCGAACCAGGCGGTGTGCGAAGGCCGCTTCACGCTCGGGCTCGGACCGTCGCACCACTGGATCGTCTCCGACATGCTCGGCCTCCCGTACGACCGGCCGGCCCGCCAGGTGGAGAACTACCTCGAGGTGTTGAACGCAGCCCTTCCGGGACCGGGGCCGGTCGACGTCGAGAACGACGAGTTCCGCGTGCACAACCCGCTCGCGATCACCGACATCCCGACGCCGGTCCTGCTCGCCGCGCTCGGTCCGGTGATGTTGCGCATCGCCGCCGAACATGCCACCGGAACCGTCTTGTGGATGGCGGACGAGCGCGCGATCGGCGGGCATGTGCTGCCGGGCATCACGAGTGCCGCGACGAACGCCGGACGCCCCGCGCCGCGCGTCGTGGCCGGGGTCCCGGTCGCGTTGTGCCGGAACGACGAAGTCGACGCGGCGCGTGCATGGGCGAACGAGGCGCTCGCGCACGCGGAGTACTCGCCCAACTACCAACGCCTGCTCGACCACGGCGACGCGGCCGACGTCGGGGACCTCTTGGCTGCGGGCGACGAGGCCGCGGTCGTCGATCGGCTGAGCAGCTTCCGTGACGCCGGGGTCACCGACCTCGCGGTTCGCGTGCTCCCGCTCGGGTCCGACCGCGACGCACGGATCGAGTCGAGGCACCGCACCGAGGCGTTCCTCGCGTCGCTGTGTCCCGAGCTGTGAGAGCGCACGCCCCTGTCCCTCAGGCCGGGGTGCATCAGGCGTCGTAGTTGATCACGACCTCGGGGCTCGTCGGGAGCGACTGGCACGTCAGCACCCAGCCGGCTTCGAGCTCGTCGGCCGACAGTGCGTTGTTCACGCGCATCGTCACCGATCCCGCGTCGAGGTGGGCCATGCAGGTCGCGCAGCTGCCCTGCTCGCACGAGAACGGTGGGCGCAACCCACCGCGACGAGCGGTCTCGAGGACCGTGTCGCCCGCGCGGTAGTCCAGTACGTGCTTCTTGCGCTCGAGCCGGATGACCACCGACTCGGTCACCTCGCCGGGGGTTGGGCCGGCGGTTGGGTCGGCGGGCACGACGAACCGTTCGATGAACAGCTGCTCCGGCGCGACATCGAGCGTCGCGAGGCCCGCCTCGACCGTGTCCATGTACGGGCCGGGACCGCAGATGTAGAAGTCGGCGTGGGCCTGGCCACCCACCAGATCGGCGCACTGCGCGGCGTCGAGGAAGCCGCGTTCCGAGTCGAGGTGATGATGCAACGCCAGCCGGTCGCCGAACGTGCACCGCAGCCGTTCCAGGTCGTCGGCGAAGATCACCGCGTCGGCGGCTCGGTTGGCGTAGACCAGCGTGATCGTTCGGTCGGTCGTCGCGAGCGCGCTCTTGACGATCGAGATCACGGGCGTGATGCCGCTCCCGCCGGCGAAGGCGACGATCGGTGCCTCGGTCTCGCGGAGGACGAACAGGCCCGTGGGTCGCATGGTCTCGATGGTTTCGCCGGTCGCCAGCGCGTCGTTCATCCAGTTCGACATGCGTCCGTCGGGCACGCGCTTGACCGTCGTGGTCAAACGATCGCCGACGTCGGGCGAGCTCGACATCGAGTAGCAGCGAACGACCACCTCGTCGTCGATCGAGGCGCGGAAGGTGCAGAATTGCCCGGCGCGGTAGGCGAAGGTCTCCTCGAGCGCCGGGGGGATGTCGAGGACGAACGACCGCGTGTCGGCGGTCTCGTCGATCACGTCGATCACCTGGAGGGAGTGGTACTCGTGGTCGGGCAGCATCGGCGGTTCCTCGGCGCGAGCTCGGCGTGTGAGCTCGGCGTGCGAGCCGGCGGGGCGCGGCGAAGAGCAAGGGTAGAACAACACTCTCATGTTTCGATAGTGTGATTTTCAATGCCGGCCCAGGGTGTGTACCGGACGATCGCGGTGGAGCCGATGGCAGGCGCGTTGGGCGCCGAGATCACCGGCGTCGACCTCGCGACCGATCTGGGCGACGAGACCGTGGCCGAGATCCGGCGGGCGTGGCTGGAGCACCTCGTCGTGTTCTTCCGCGACCAGGCGCTCGACCCGGCGGCGTTCCTCGCGTTCGCCCGGCGCATCGGTGAACCCGTGGAGTACCCGTTCGTCAAGGGCATCGACGGCTACCCGGAGATCATCGCCGTCACCAAACTCCCCGACGAGACCGTGAACTTCGGCGGCATCTGGCACAGCGACACCGTGTACCTGGAGCGTCCGCCGATGGCCACGCTGTTGGTCGCTCGCGAAGTGCCCCCAAACCGCGGCGACACGGAGTTCGCGAACATGTATGCCGCGTTCGAGGCGCTCTCGCCCGGCCTGCAACGCATGCTCGAAGGTCTGCGCGCGGTCAACAGCTCCGCGCTGGCCGATGTCTCGAAGACGAGAGAAGACCGCATCCGCGAGCAGGGCGCAGAAGCCGGCAAGGACGCGGGTAGCAACGGAGACGCGGGCGGTAAAGAGTTCGTCGCAGTGCATCCGGTCGTGCGGACGCATCCCGAGACCGGCCGAAAGGCGCTCTATGTGAACGTCGCGCACACGGCGCGCTTCGAGGACATGACCGACGACGAGAGCAAACCGCTCCTGCGGTACCTGTTCGAGCACACCGTCCGGCCCGAGTTCACGTGCCGGTTCCGGTGGCAACCCGGTTCACTCGCGCTCTGGGACAACCGGTGCGCCATGCACAACCCCGTGAACGACTACGACGGGTTCACGCGCGCGATGCACCGCATCACCCTCGCCGGCGACGTGCCGCGCTCGATGCGCAGCGACGTCACGTGGCCGACGATTCCGGCCATGCTGCGCCAGACCGCGCACCGCCTCGGTGACGGGGAGGCGGTGGTCGACGGCGCCCGGCGGGTCGACTACGCCAGCCTGCGGGCGATGGTCGACGACGCGGCGCGTGCGCTCCTCGCGTCGGGCATCGAGCGCGGTGACCGCGTCTGCGTGTGGGCGCCGAACTCGCTCGAGTGGATCGTCGCGGCGCTGGGCGTCACCACTGCCGGCGGCGTGCTCGTTCCGGTCAACACGCGCTTTCGCGGCACCGAAGCGGCGTACGTGCTCGCGCGCAGTGGCGCCCGGGTGCTGTTCACCACGCGCGGGTTCCTCGACACCGACTACCCGGCGCTGCTCGCGGAAGCCGGCGTCGATCTCCCGGCGCTCGAGCACACGATCTTGCTCTCCGGTGACCCCGACCGCGCCGCGATCTCCTGGGACGACTTCCTCACGCGAGGGCGCGCGGTAGATGACGATTCGATCGACGCGCGCGTCGCGTCGATCGGCGCCGACGACCCGAGCGACGTCGTGTTCACGTCGGGCACCACCGGCAGTCCGAAGGGCGTCGTGATGACGCACGGTCAGACGCTGCGCGCGTACCTCGACTGGTGCGACTTCGCCGACCTGCGCCCCGGCGACCGGTACCTCATCGCGAACCCGTTCTTCCACATCTTCGGCTACAAGGCCGGTTGCCTCGCGTCGCTGATGCGCGGCGCCACGATCCATCCGCTCGCGGTGTTCGATGCAGGTGTCGCGCTCGAGCTCGTCGAGCGCGAGCGGATCACCGTGTTCCCAGGGCCGCCGACGATCTATCAGTCGCTGCTCGAACATCCCGACCTCGCCCATCGCGACATCAAGAGCCTGCGCGTCGCGGTGACGGGCGCGGCCGACATCCCGGTCGAGCTGATCCGGCGCGTCCGCGAAGAGCTTCCGTTCGAACGCATCCTGACCGGGTACGGGCTCACGGAAGCCGGCACCGTCACCGGCAGCCTTCCCACCGACGACTTCGCACACATCGCCGAGACGGTCGGCGTGCCGTGGGAAGGCTTCGAGGTACGCACGGTGAACGAGTCCGGCGCCGGCACCGCGCCCTCCGAACCGGGCGAAGTCGTCGTGCGGGGCGAGACCGTGATGCGCGAGTACCTCGATGACCCCGAGGCGACCGCGGCTGCGATCGATGCCGACGGCTGGCTGCACACCGGCGATCTCGGCACGTTCGACACCGACGGCTACTTGCGCATCGTCGGGCGCATCAAGGACATGTTCATCGTCGGTGGGTTCAACGCGTACCCGGCCGAGATCGAGAACCTCATGCTGCGCCATCCGCGCGTCGCGCAGGTCGCCGTCATCGGCGTGCCCGAGGCGCGCCTCGGTGAAGTCGGCCACGCGTTCGTGGTGCTGCAACCGGGTCCACCGGTCGAAGCGGCCGAGATCATCGAGTGGGCGCGCGGGCAGATGGCGAACTACAAGGTGCCCCGCGCCGTCGAGTTCCTCGACGCGCTGCCCGTGAACGCCACGGGAAAGGTCGTCAAGGACGAGTTGCGCACCCGCGCGGTCCCGCGATGACCCGAACGACGACGCCTGAGACGATGATCATGGAGAGGAGACGATGATGGCGCAAGTGCCGGTCGCCGAAGGCGTGTTCACCTGGCCGAGCGACGATCCGCAACTGATCGGGAGTCGCTGCACCGCGTGCGGGATCGTCACGTTCCCCCGACAGGGCTCCTGCCCGCGCTGCGCGAACGCCGACATGGCCGAGCAGCTCCTGGCTCGGCGCGGGAAGCTCTGGGCGTGGACCACACAGAACTTCCCGCCGCCGTCACCGCCGTATGCGGGACCCCGAGGCGAATCCTTCGTGCCCTTCGGGGTCGGCTACGTGGAGCTGCCGGGCGAGGTGAAGGTCGAGACGCGTCTCACCGAGACCGATCCGGCGCGGCTCACGCCGGGCATCGAGATGGAGCTCGTCGTGGTGCCGTTCAACGTCGACGACGACGGCAACGAGATCATGACGTTCGCGTTCCGACCTGTCGCATGAGTCGAGCGAGCAGCGTCGAACGATACGAGAGAGGACACGGCAATGGATGATGTGGCCATCGTCGGTGTGGGTCTCCACCCGTTCGGCCGTTTCGGCGAGACGACTGCCATCGAGATGGGCGCGATCGCAGTTCGCCGCGCGCTCGCCGATGCGGGCGTCGAGTGGCGCGACATCCAGTTCGCGTTCGCGGGCAGCTACGAAGTCGACAACCCGGACGCGGTGGTCGCGTTGCTCGGGCTCACCGGGATCCCGTTCACCGACGTGTACAACGGTTGTGCCACGGCAGCCAGCGCACTGACGCTCGCGGCCAACACGATCCGCCTCGGCGAGTCCGACCTCGGCATCGCGATCGGCATGGACAAGCATCTCCCCGGCGCGTTCAGCGCCGATCCGAGGCTGTACGCGTGCCCGTCGTGGTACGGCGAGCTCGGCCAGTTCGTCACCACGAAGTTCTTCGGGATGAAGATCAACAAGTACATGCACGACCACGGCATCTCGAGCTCGACGCTCGCCAAGGTCGCCGCCAAGAACTACCGCAACGGCGTGCTCAACCCGAACGCGTTCCGGCGCAAGCCGCTCTCCGAAGAAGAGATCCTCGCGTCACCGATGCTCAACCACCCGCTCACGCAGTACATGTTCTGCAGCCCCGACGAAGGCGCGGCGGCCGTCGTGCTGTGCCGGGCCGAGAACGCGCGTCGCTACACCGACTCACCCATCTATCTGCGCGCAACCACGGTCCGGACGCGGCGGCTCGGCGCGTTCGAGGTGCACAGTCCGTGGCTCCCGATCTCCCAGACCGTGGGCCCGACGGTCGACGCGTCGCGTGCCGCGTTCGAGACGGCCGGCATCGGCCCCGAAGACGTCGACGTCGTGCAGCTCCAGGACACCGACGCCGGCGCCGAGGTCATCCACCTCGCCGAGAACGGGTTCTGCGCCGACGGTGAGCAGGAACGCCTCGTTGCCGACGGCGCGCTCGAGATCGACGGTGCACTGCCGGTCAACACCGACGGCGGGCTCATCGCCAACGGCGAGCCGATCGGAGCCTCGGGTCTGCGTCAGGTGCACGAGATCGTGCTCCAGCTGCGCGGCCAGGCGGGCGACCGCCAGGTACCGGGCAACCCGAGGGTCGGCTACACGCAGCTCTACGGCGCGCCCGGCACCGCGGGCGTGTCGATTCTGTCGGTGTCGACTGGCCAGTCGTACGACTGGCCGTCGGTGCAACTGATTCGTCACCGCAGGATGTCGGATCGCAGGCCGACGAGCCAGATGTCTCGGGCGTCCTCGCGCTCCAGGAATCCGGCCCTCCGCGCCTCGGCGGTCGCGCGGCTCCAGGCCCGGACGAACCCGCCGTGGTTGCCGTACTGCGCGTCGAGCTGCTCCTCGGTGAAGGGCACGGTCGTGCCGAAGATGTTGCAGAACTGCGTGCCACCGGTCTGGCCGGCCCCGCTGAGCTTGGCCACGGGCGCGTCGACGGCGGGCGTGCGGATGCCGCCGCGCACGATGCCGTTGGCGTCGACCGCGTAGTTGGGGCGGCGAGATGCTGATCGTCTCGAACCGTGGTGCGCTCGGCGGCGGCTTGCCGACCCGCGACCCATCGGTCGAGCTGCGAGATCGCAGCGCGGAGAACGTAGGTCTGCGGCCCGGCGTTGATCGGAGACGTCGCAGGTGAAGTTCGGGCTCGGCTGGTTGGTCGGATGCAGCATCGAGTCGAACCACTCCTGCACCGATTCGAGCTCGCCCATGTCGTCCGCACCCTGCGCCAGCCCGTACTGGTCGAAGTGCGCGGTGCCGGCGACCTCCCAGAGCCGGTAGCCGTCGCTGTCGGGTTGGCGAGCCTGCGAGCCCGCCGACGTCGTTCTCGGCCTGGAACACGAGCACCGGGACGTCGAGGTCGTCACGGATGAAGGTGGGAACCGGTGTCGACACCGCAGGCGAGCGGCCCCTGCGTCAGCGGCGCGCCGCCGGCGCCGCGGCTGTGTACGAGGAAACCGTCGTACACATCGACGACGGGATGCGCGGCGTCGATGTAGGTGACGAGACGCCCGGCCGACTGTGACTCGCCGACCGCGATCACACGCTCGGGCTGCAACCCGCCGAGAATCGTCGTCGCGTCGTCGCGGACCGCCTGCCCCGCTTGGGAGAACATGTCGTAGGAGTAGCTGTCGCCGGGATGGGTCAACGACGCGTAGCGCACGGGATCGCCGAACCGGCGGCTCGCCGGGTGGCAGCTTCAGCGCTTCGAGGCCGACGGCCTGCGCGGAGACACCGACCCAGGCGTAGCCCTCGCGGATCAACTCGTTGTGCATGTGGATCCAGTCCGGGCTGGCGTCCGCGCCTCCCGACGACGTTGAGCCACTCGACGACGACCGATGCCGTTGAAGTCCCGGCTCTTGATGGGCCGGTCGACGACGATGCGCGTCACGTACGCCGCTTGCGACGACGCCGCGACCGACCATTTGCCGTCGCTCGTGAGCGCGGCCGTGGGTGTGTAGGCATCGGCCGTGCCGGCCAGGAAGAACTCCTCTTGTGTGTAGCCCACCGTTGCGAGGTCGAACGTGGTGTGCGCGAAGACCACCGGCACGCCGTTGCCGCCGGTGACCGGACCGGTGACCGTAGGGCGAGGCGGCATCTGCGTGCGCGGCTGCGCTCAGCCCGGCGGACACGAGGAGCGCACCCACGACACTCGACATCAGACGTCGAATCACGACCATCCCCCATCCCCCTTCATCGAATGCCCTCGACCGCGGCCCTCTCACGAAGGCCGGCGGCGGCGTCGGGCTTCCCTACCCGCGGGGGCTCAGGTCAAGCGGGCTTGCGGGGTCAGGCGTTTCGATGTTCCAAGTGCGGCGAGCATTGCATTCTCTTTTTTGCATAACTAGGTTCTCTCGCCGTGGACACGCGCGACACGCCCGAGCAGGCGCAGCTCCGGCAGTCCGCCCTCCGGCTCGCACGAGAGCTGGGACCCGCGAACGTCGCCGATCTCGACGACGCGACACGAGCCAAACGTCTCGCCGCGGCGGTGCGCGACGCGGGTTGGCTGGAGCTGCGGGATGACGGCGGAAACGGCGCGCCGGTGGCGAGCGGGGTCGAGGCCGCGATCGTGGCCGATGCCCTCGGCGGCCGTGTGGCCGACGTCGCGTTCGCGGGTCCGGTACTCGCGGCCGATCTCACGCGTCGCGCCGGCGCGAGCGATGTCGAGCGCGCGGGAGTCGCGTACTCCCCTGCGCTGACCGGTGCCGCGGTGGTGCGCGACGGGGTGACGACCACGCCCGTCTACGTGGTCGACCGCGCCGCCGAATCTGCCGGCTCGGCGTTCGTCCTCGTCCCGGCCGACGGTGCCGGCTGCCGGCTCGGGCGCGTTTCGGTCGACGAGGGGCTCGCGGCCGACGGCGGCGCCGACCTCACACGCGCGGTGCGCGTCATCCCGGCGGGCGCGGCGGTACATGCCGTCGACGGCCAGGAGCGGCTGCTCACGGACGACGACCTGGCGGAGTGGACATCGGTCGGGCTCGCGCTCACGAGCGCAGATCTCGTCGGTGTCATGCGCGGCGTGCTCGACGTCACGATCGACTACGCGGCGCAGCGGCAGCAGTTCGGCGTTCCCGTCGGTTCGTTCCAGGCCGTGCAACATCTCCTCGCCGAAGCGCGTTGCCTGATGGAGGGATCGTCGAGCATCGCGCTGTACGCGTCGTGGGCGGTCGACAACCTCGGGGCCGCCGACGCGTGCGCCGCGGGCCGCAGGGCGAAGGCGTACTGCGCCCGCGCCGCGCGCACCGTGTGCGAAACCGCAGTGCAGGTGCACGGCGGAATCGGGAACACGTGGGAGTGCATCGTCCACGTGTACCTGCGCCGGGCCCTCCTCTCGACCCTCTGGTTCGGCGACGACGGCACGCAGCTCGAGACTTTGGCGGCGGGAGAAAGGGTGGGCGCGAGCCGATGGACTTTCGTGACTCGCCTGCCGAAGCCGATTTCCGAGCCCGGCTGCGCGCGTGGCTCGGCGCCAACAACCCGGGCCTCCCGACGTCGTCGACGGACGACGAGTACTGGGCCCGGCAGGCGGAGTGGCACACCGCCCTGTACGACGCCGGGTTCTTCGGCCTGAGCTGGCCGTCGCAGTTCGGTGGCCACGACCTCCCGACCGTGTTCGACGTCATCCTCGACGAGGAGCTCGCGGCCGCGGGCGCGCCGCCGCGGCCGAGCCTCGGATACCTCGTGCACGGCATCTCCGCGCACGGCAGCGAGGCGATCACGCAGCGTTTCCTTCCCGGTCTGATCAGCGGCCGCGAGCGCTGGTGTCAGGGCTTCAGCGAGCCTGACGCCGGCTCCGACCTCGCGTCGTTGCGGACCACCGCGACGCGCGACGGCGACGAGTACGTGATCAACGGCCAAAAGATCTGGACCAGCTACTCCGACGTCGCCGACTGGTGCTTCCTCCTCGCGCGCACCGATCCCGATGTCCCGAAACACAAGGGCCTCTCCACGTTCGCGGTCCCGATGCGCCAGGCCGCGATCGAGCAACGACCGTTGCGGATGATCAACGGCGTCACGACCGAGTTCGGGCAGGTGCTCTTCGACGGCGCGCGCGTCCCGGCCGAGAACATGATCGGCGCGCCGGGCGAAGGCTGGCGCGTCGCGATGACGATCGTCAGCCACGAACGCGAGCCGGGTGAGCTCGGCTACGTCGCGAGGTACGCGAAGACCGTCAACGAGCTCGAACGCAAAAGTGCGCGCGGATCCTGCCGCCTTCCGCGCCGACCAACGCGAAGCCGTCGCGTGGGCTTCGGTGCAGGTGGAGATGTTGCGGAGGCACGTGTGCCGGAGGCTTTCGGAACGCCTCGACGGCATCGCGCACGGCCCGGGCGGCTCGATCGACAAGCTGCTCATGACGTGGGTGGAGCAGACCGTCGGCGCCGCGGCCCTCTCCGTGTCGGGTCCGCAGGCAGTGCTCGACGCCGACGACGTCGCGCTCAAGGTCTATCTCTATGGCCGCGCGCAGAGCGTCATGGGCGGCACTGCCCAGGTCCAGAAGAACATCGTCGCCACCCGCATCCTCGGCCTGCCGGTCGTCTGACATCGCGCCCAAAGGAACACCGATGTACGAACTCCCCGATGTACTCCGCGTCGAAGCCGACGGGCCGGTGCGGATCGTGCACCTCGACCGGCCCGAACAGCTCAACGCGATCAACGACGAGCTGCACCTCGGCCTGACCCGGCTGTTCCCGCAGCTCACCGCCGACACCGACGCGCGCGTCGCCGTGGTCACCGGTGCGGGCCGCGCCTTTTCGGCCGGCGGCGACTTCGACCTCCTCGACCGGATGGCGAACGACCGGGCGCTGCGCCGCGACGTGATCGCCGAGGGCCGAGAGTTGGTGCTCAACATGATCAGGTGCCGGGTGCCGGTCGTCGCCGCGGTCAACGGACCGGCCGTCGGGCTCGGGTGCAGCGTGATCGCGCTCTCCGACGTCGTGTACATGGCGGAGTCGGCGTACCTGTCGGACCCGCACGTCACGGTCGGACTCGTGGCGGCCGACGGCGGGCCCTTGACCTGGCCGCTGCACACCAGCCTGCTGCTCGCCAAGGAGTACGCGTTCACCGGCGACCGGATCACCGCCGCGCGCGCCGCGGAGATCGGTCTCGCCAATCACGTGTGTCCCGACGGCGAGGTACTGGACGCCGCCGCTCGCGGCCGCGCACAAGATCGCCGCGCTGCCACCGCAGGCGGTCGAAGCAACGAAGCGGGTGTTGAACCTGCACCTGGAGCGAGCCGTGCTCGCGACCATCGACTTCGCAATGGCAGCCGAGGCGGCATCGTTCGACACGCCCGAGCTGCGCGCCAACGTCGACCACTTCCTTCATCGTGGGTCGGCGTAGGCGCTCCGCCGTCGATTGCGCGCGCTCGAGTCGACAGTGAACATTCTGTGCGCCGCGGATGGCCTGGTCCGGTGCTCTCGCATCGGGCACCTTGTGCACCTCGGTGTCGTGACTGTCGTGCCGCGTTGTCTGGGCGTCGGTATTCGGTTGGGGTGCGAGACTGCGTCCGTGGACGACGTGGAGACCCGGTATGTGAAGTCTGATGCGGGCTGGATTGCCTATCAGGTGGTCGGGTCGGGTCCTGTCGATGTGCTCGTCGTTCGGCCGAGCATGTTCCCGATTGACCTCATGTGGGATGAGCCTGCGCTTGTGCGGTTTCTCGATGGTTTGTCGTCGTTCAGCTGCCACGTTTGGTTCGACGCTCGCGGGACGGGGGCGTCGGATCCGATCGACCAGGCCGAAGGTCGTCTCGTCGAGGCGATAGTCGACGACATGGTCGCGGTGGTCGACGCCCTCGGCTGCGAACAGGTCGTCGTCCTTGGGTCGTATGGACCAGCGGCATTGTTGTTCGCGGCGACGCATCCGGAGCGAACCAAAGCGCTCGTGCTCGTGAATCCCTATGCCCGGCTTCGTCGAGCGGATGACTATCCCGAAGGCTTCTCCGATGATTTCGTCGACAGCACCTTGTCGCTTTCGCGCGAGCGTTGGGCGACGGGATGGAATCTGCAGCGCGTGGCGCCGAGCATGCGCGACGACGTTCGTTTCGCTCGGTGGGCGGCGCGCGCCGAGCGCTTGAACATGAAGCCCGTCGACGCGGCTTGGCGGATACGGAACATCTATGACGCGGATGTGCGTGACGTGCTCGGTGCGATTCGGGTCCCGACGTTGGTGGTCTATCGCGCTGGCGCTGGCGCTCGCGCCGCGCAGGCGCGGTATGTCGCCGATCACGTCGCGGGATCGAAGCGCGTCGAGTTGACCGGGGACGACTTTTTGTTCTTCGCGGGGAACACGAAGCTGATGCTCGACGCGATCGAGGAGTTTGTGACCGGCGGCGTCGCAGTCCGTAGCGACGACCGAGTGCTCGCGACGGTGATGTTCACCGACGTGGTCGACTCCACCGAACAACTCGCCCAACACGGCGATCGGCGCTGGCAAGAACTACTCGACAGTCACGATACGGTCGTGCGCCACGAGATCGACCGGTTCCGTGGTCGTGAGATCAACACGATGGGCGACGCTTTCGTCGCCACCTTCGACGGACCTGGCCGAGCCGTACGGTGCGCAGGCGCGGTGCGCGACGCGCTCCAAGGACTCAGCATCCGCGTCCGGATCGGACTGCATACCGGCGAGATCGAACGGCGAGGCGACGATATCGGCGGCATCGCCGTCCACATCGCACAACGGATCCAAGCGCTCGCCCAACCCGGCGAAGTGCTCGCCTCGTCGACGGTCAGAGACCTCGTCGCCGGATCGGAAATCATGTTCACGGACCGCGGCACACACGCGCTCAAGGGTGTACCCGACGAATGGCGAGTCTTCACCGCAGAGGCATAGACGCCGTTGCCGACGTCGACCCCGAACCGTAGACACGGCAACCGCCACGAGCTGCAGTCATCGCAGCCGCTTGATCAGGCGGAGGTGAACTCGAGGTGGAGGGCTTGCAATCCCCGCAGGATGTACGTCGGCGCGTACTTGTAGCGGCGGGCGTCGGGCGGCCCGTGCTCCGCTTCGGAGATCCGGATGTCGTTCATGCGTTCGAGGATGCGTTCGATGCTGATCCGGGCTTCGGCGCGCGCGAGCGGCGCGCCGGGGCAGGTATGGGCGCCGTGACCGAACGCGAGGTGTTGGCGGGCGTTGACACGGTCGACACGGAACTCGTCGGGCTGCTCGAACTGGCGCGGGTCGCGGTTGGCGGCACCGTTGAGCACCATGACGGTCGAGCCCGCGGCGATCTCGACGCCGCCCACCGTCGTCGGGACGCGTGACAGGCGGAAGTCGCCCTTGACGGGGCTCTCGAAGCGCAACGACTCCTCGACGAAGTTCGGGATGCGGTCGCGGTCGTCGCGGAGGAGCTGCTGGAGCTCGGGCTGCTCGGCGAGCAACTGGAGCGCCGTCGCCAGGAGGCGCACGGTCGTTTCCTGCCCGGCCGCGAACAGGTTGGCGGCGATGCGCACCACGTCGGCGACCTCGGGCGTTGCGCCGTCGGGAAACGTCGCGGTCGCGAGTCCTGTGAGCACGTCGTCGCGCGGCTCGCGGCGCCGGTCTTCGACATAATCGGTGAACCGCGCGGTAGAGGAACTCCAAGGGCTTGTGCCGGAGTGCATCGTCACTCGTGCTGCCGAGCGTCTGACCCGGCCTCCGGGCACCCAACTCGGATCGGAACAGCTTGTGGTCGGCTTCGGGCACACCGAGGAGATCAGCGACCACCAACAACGCGAACGGGCTCGCGAACTCGCTGACGAACTCGCACGCGCCGTTACCGACGAACTCGTCGAGCTGGCGGTCGGCCAGCCGCCACATGAACGCCTCGTTCTCCTTGAGGCGCTTCGGTGTGATGAGCCGCATGAGCAGCCCGCGGTGCGCAGTGTGGGTCGGCGGATCGAACGTCGGCAGCTGGTCGCTCATCGGCAGTTGGTCGCGGTACTGCTCGATGAGCGCGCTCACGTCGTCGCCTTCGAGCGCGACCGGGAACCCGGGGAAGGGTCCGGTGACCGAGTTGCACGACGAGAAGGTCGCGGTGTCGTGGTACACGGCGATCGCCTCGTCGTAGCCGGTCACCATCACGACGTCGTGATGCGGTTCGCGCTGCACCGGGCACTGCGCGCGGAGCGACTCGAAGTAGGGATACGGGTCGGCGACGAGGCTCTGGTCCCTGAAGAAGTCGATCGCGGAGAAGTCGACCGCGGAGAAGTCGACCGCCCCGACATCCGTCGACTCGACGTCGCTCACCACACCTCCTCGTATGCCCGGCGATTACATCGTTCGCACTCTAGGAGAGCGACATTTCCGCCGCAACCGCCACTTCTCTTCAGAGCTCGATGACGGTGGGAACGGTGCGCGTGGCGAGCAGGCCGCGACCGAGGTCGACGACGATTTCGTCGGCCGATCCGAACACGCCTTCGAGCAGCATCGTCCGCTTCATGAACCGGTGGAACGGGTGGTCGGTCGTGAAGCCGATACCGGCGAGCACTTGTTGGCAATGGGCCGCGACCGTGCGGGCGGATCGGCCGGCAATCGCCTTGGCGAGCGCGGCGGTGCTCGGGGTCGGCTCGTCCGCCGCCGCGGCCGCCGCGGCCTCGAGCGCCTCGACGGCGACGAGCGCGTCGGCCAGTCGGTGGCGCACGGCTTGGAAGCGGCCGATCGGGCGGCCGAACTGCACGCGTTCCATTGCATGGGTGATGGCGAGCTCGAGCATGGTGCGGCTCGCGCCCGCGATCTCGTGGGCGAGCGCGCGCCGGCCGAGCGCGACCGCCGACTCCCACGCGCCTTCGTCGAGCGGTGCACCGAGCGCGCCATCGCTGCGTGACCCGCACGGTCTGGAACTCGGCGTCGGGATCGATCCCGCGCACGGGGCGCACGTCGACGGCTGCCATCGGAACGGTTGCCCCAACCAGATCGTTTCCCTCGTGAGCCACGACGAGCAACTCGGTCGCGGTGGTCGCCCGCACGCTCGCGAGCCGCGCGCGGAAAGGTGCTCACCGTCGATTCGGCCGGGCGGATCCCATGCGGCAAAGCGCGGCAACAGCACCGCCAGATCGGCGCGCGGCTCGACGCCGAGCGCGGACACGACCACGTCGTCGAGCACCGATGCGGCGCGGTTCGCCGTCCCGAGCGCGGTGAACACGATCTCCACCGCCGCACCCGGCTCGGCACCGAGCATCTCCCGCCATCCGATCTCGTCGAGGACGGCGTCGACAGCTGCGGGCGGTTCCGATGTTGCACCGGCGATGGCGTCGCGGACCGTGGTCTCGAGCAGTGCCCGTTCGCCCGCATCCATCAGTCGTCGCTCCCGAGATCGAGCAGACGACGGGCGATGATGTTGCGCTGCACCTCGGCGGTACCGCCGTAGATCGTCGCGGCTCGCGAGTACAGGTACTCGAGACGCCACGCGTCGGCGTCCGCGTTGTCGTCCGTTTCCACGACGCCGGGGAGCAGGCGGCGCACGGCGTCGTAGGTCGCCTGTTCCACGGTCGCGACGAGCACCTTGTCGATCGACGTCTCGGCGCCGAGCGTTGCGCCACCGGCGAGACGGTGTTGCGTCGCACACGACCGCGCGCGCACCGCATGGAGTTGCAGGTATGCGTTGCCGACGACCTCGGCCACGCGGTCGTCGTCGGGCGCGACCTCGACCAGGCGCTGGAGCCGACCGTAGAGATAGGCGATGCGCTGCCAGAAGCACGACGAGCGTTCGTAGGGGAGGATGCTCATCGCGACCCCCCAGCCGCCGTTCAGCTCGCCGAGCATCCGTTCGGCCGGCACCGCGACGTCGTCGAAGAAGACCTCGGCGAACTCGCGCTCACCGTTGATCATCTCGAGCGGTGCCACGGTGATCCCGGGCGTGTCCATGTCGACGAAGAACGCCGTGATGCCGCGGTGCCGTGACTCCGGCGCTCCCGTACGCGTGAGCAACACGCACCGGTCGGAGTACTGCGCCAAGCTGGTCCAGACCTTCTGGCCGTTGACGACCCACGTCGTCGCAGTGGAGGCGTCGCCGCCGTCGGGTGTCGCGCGACAGCCCAGTGCCGACAGGTCACTGCCCGTGCCCGGCTCCGAGAACCCCTGGCACCAGAGCTCGGCGCCCGAGAGCAGGCGGGGAACGACCTCGGCCGCGAGGGCCGGCGGCGCAAAGTCGATCAGCGTCGGCGCGAGCACCTCGATCAGCGAGAAGAGCCCGGGATCGGCGAGGTCCCGTGCAGCCAGGGCCGCACCCAGTTCCGTGCGCAGCATCGGGGAGCCGCCCGAGCCGCCCACGCGTTCCGGCCACCCGTAACCCATCCACCCCGCGTCGAACAGGATGGACTTCACCCGTTGCATCTGTGCGATGTGTTCGTCGAGCGTTCCGGGCGGGGAGAACTGCGGCGCGAGCTCCTCGTGGTGCGCGTCGAGCCACTCGTGCAACTCGGATGCGGAAGTCGGCGATGCGGAAGTCGGCGATGTGCATGCGGCGCCCGATCAGATCGTGAGCAGCGGGTGAGAACGAGGCTTCCGCCTGGTGACGACAGTCGTTCTCAGTTACCGTAATCGTCCCGCCCGAGCCGGAACCAACGGTCTCGCACGGCGATGTCTGCACAGCGCGAGGAGACGCGGGTGACGATCTGGCACGAGGACCGGCTGCTCATCGACGGCGACCTCGTCGCGGCCGAGAACGGCGCGACCTACGAGACGATCGCGCCGGCGACCGAAGCGGTGCTCGGCGACACGGCCGACGCGAGCATCGGCGACACGCAACGAGCCATCACCGCGGCGCGGCGCGCGTTCGACACGACCCCATGGTCGAGCGACCCTGCATTGCGGGTCCGGTGCATGCGGCAACTCCATCAGGCGCTGCTCGACAACGTCGAGCCGCTCCGCGAGATCGTCGTGCAGGAAGTCGGCGCGCCCGTCTCGAGCACGAGCGGTCCGCAACTCGAAGCGCCGATCGAGGTCCTGCGGTGGTACGCCGACTACCTCGAGGGCTACGAGTTCGTCGAAGACCTGGGCGAGCGCGACACCTTCGCCGGCCGGCACCGGCGCTGGGTCGAGAAAGAGGCGGCCGGTGTCGTGGCCGCGATCACGGCGTACAACTATCCCGTCCAGCTCGCGCTCGCGAAGCTCGCACCTGCGCTCGCCGCCGGGTGCACGGTCGTGCTCAAGGGTGCGCCCGACACGCCGTGGGCCACGCTGGCGCTCGGCCGGCTCGTCGCGGAGGCGACCGACATCCCGCCCGGCGTGGTCAACGTGCTGTCGTCCTCCGACAACGCAGTGGGTGCCGAACTGACCTCGCATCCCGACGTCGACGTCATCTCCTTCACCGGGTCGACACCGGTCGGCCGGACGATCATGGCGGCTGCGAGCGCGACGGTGAAGCGAGTGTTCCTCGAGCTCGGTGGCAAGTCGGCCTTCGTGCTGCTCGACGACGGCGATCTCGACATGGCTGCGCTGATCTGTGCGTACGCGACGACGTCGCACTCGGGACAGGGATGTGCGATCACGTCGCGGTTGGTCGTGCCCCGTGACCGCTACGACGATGCGGTCGAAGTCGCGCGCACCACGCTCGCCGGCATCGCCTACGGCGACCCGACCGACCCCGCGACGACGATGGGCCCGCTCATCAGCGCCCGCCAGCGCGAGAAGGTGGCCGGCTACGTCGATCGTGCGGTCGCCGACGGCGCCAAAGCCGTCATCGGTGGTCGCGTCCCCGAGCATCTGCCGCGCGGCTTCTTCTACGAGCCGACGTTGCTCACCGGCGCCGACGAGAACTCGGCCGTCGCCCAAGACGAGTTGTTCGGCCCGGTCCTCGTCGTGCTCCCCCACGACGGCGACGACGACGCGGTGCGCATCGCGAACAACTCGATCTTCGGGCTCTCCGGCTCGGTCATGAGCGCCGACCGCGAGCGCGCGTTCGGCGTCGCGCGCCGGATCCGCGCCGGCACGATCAGCGTGAACGGTGGCCTCTGGTACGCGCCCGACGCCCCGTTCGGCGGGTACAAGCAGTCGGGAATGGGACGCGAGATGGGCGAGGCCGGACTCGACGAGTTCCTCGAGCGCAAGACCCTCGCCGAACCGGCGTGAGCCGCCGCGAGGTGAACAACCAGCGCTTGCGGGTGGTTCAGTGGGCGACGGGCAACATCGGGAGCCGCGCGTTGCGGGAGGTGATCCGCCACCCGTCGCTCGAGCTCGCGGGTGTGTTGGTCTACGACCCCGACAAGGCCGGCGTCGATGCCGGGCTCCTGTGCGGTGAAGAGGAAGTCGGCGTCGCCGCGACGAACGACCCGGCCGCGATCCACGCGCTGAAGGCCGACTGCGCGCTGTACATGGCACGCGCGCTCGACCTCGACGACGTCGTCGCGCTGCTCGAGTCGGGCACCAACGTCGTCACGACGCGCGGAGAGCTCTTCGCGGGCGGGCAGCGCCTGGCCGACGACGATCGCGCGCGCGTCATCGACGCGTGCACGAGCGGGGGCTCTTCGATCTACGCGACCGGGAGCAGCCCGGGGTTCATCACCGACACGCTTCCGTTCGCGCTGCTGTCGATGCAGCGCCGCGTCGAGTCGGTGGAGATCGAGGAGTTCGCCGATCTGTCGCGGCGTGACTCACCGCACCTGCTGTTCGAGCAGATGAAGTTCGGTCAGCCGGTGAGCGCGGTCGACGACCGGCGATCGTCGTACCTCCTCGGCGAGTTCGGGCCGCCGCTCGGGTTGCTCGCCGAGGCCGCGGGCCGACCGGTCGACGCGTGGGCGTCCAAAGGCGATGTCGCAGCAGCCCGAGCAACCACGACCATCGTCGCCGGAGAGCTGCCGGCCGGATCGGTCGCCGCGCAGCGCACGACGATCGTCGGCACCAGCCAGGGCGACGACGTCGTGCGCTTCAGTGTGAACTGGTACTGCACGACCGACGTCGAACCCGCGTGGGACTTGAAGCCGACCGGTTGGCGAGTGCGTGTGCGCGGCGACGCGCCCTTCGACGTCGACCTCCCGTTCCCGATCCCCGTCGAAGACCTCGGTTCGTTCACGCCTGCGTACACCGCGAACCGACCGGTGAACGCGATCCCCTACGTGTGCAACGCGCCACCGGGGATCCTCGTGACGGCCGATCTCCCGCCGATCACGCCGGCCGGTCCCCGGCACGGCTGATTCGTCGACCGCCGTTACCGACGGCGGAACTGCCGGTCCAGCCAGTCCTCCATGTCGCGCTGGCACTGCTTCGCGACCGGAGCATCGGGCGCGAGCTGCTTGAAGCCGTGGCACGCGCCCGGGTAGACGTGCAGCTCGGCCGGTACGCCGGCATGGTTCAGACGCAGCGCGTAGTCGACGTCTTCGTCACGGAATCCGTCGACGGCACCGACCGACACGAACGCGGGCGGTAAGCCCGCGAGATCGGCGGCCCGCGACGGCGCCGCGGTTGCGGGTACGTCGTCGCGGCCGTAGAGGTCGCCCAGGTACGCCTTCCATCCGAACGTGTTGGAGTTGCGACTCCACACCGGGAGCCCGTCCTGCCGGCTCGACGGCGTGACCTGCCGGTCGTCGAGCATGGGTGAGTCGAGGAGCTGGAAGGCCACCGGCAGCTCGCCACGGTCGCGGGCCAGCAGGGCCAGCGCCGCGGCCAGTCCCCCGCCCGCGCTCACGCCCATCACGCCGATTCCCGCCGGGTCGATGCCCAGCTCGCCGGCGTGGTCGTGCGTCCATCGCAATCCGCGGTAGCAGTCCTCGAGCGGGCCCGGATATCGCGTGTCGGGGGCGAGGCGGTAGTCGACCGACACGCCGACGAAGCCGAGCTTCGGGCACAGTTCGTCGAACATCGGGTCTTCCATCGCGTTGCTACCGATCACGTAGCCGCCGCCGTGCATCGAGTACACGCACGGCAGCGCGCCGGAGGCACCCTTGGGCCGGTGTACCCGCAACGACACGTCGGGATCGCCGGGTACGACGTGGTCACCGCGTTCGACCGCGTCGGAGAGCGGTAGTTCCATATCCATCCCGCGCAGCGTCGCCAGGATCTCGGCTGTCATCTCGTCGAACGGGATGTGCTCGATCGATCGGGCCACCTCGGGATCGAGCAGCTCACTGAGTGTGATCGACGTTGCCAACTGCTCGCTCACGCGCGCACGCGCCGGGGATCGCCGGGCATCACCATGGGGGCCATGTGTCCATGTGTATCGCATTGCCTGAGTTATCGGATTCGATAACATTGGTTCATGACTGCGGCGTTGGCCATCCGGACGGCACGGCAACGGGCCGGGCTGTCGAAGCGAGCGCTGGCGCGTCGAGCCCACACGTCTCCCGCCGCCATCGTCTGGTACGAAGCGGGCGCTCGACATCCGACGCTTCCCACGCTGCAACGGATCCTCGCCGCCGCCGGCAGCCACGCCGACCTCGTCATCGTGTCGCGGGCGAACCGACCCGACGCGGAGACCGCCGGCCGCCGCCTCGAGGAGGTGCTCGAGCTCGCCGACGCGCCTTCCCCAGCGTCGGGCGCGGCGCGAACTTCCGTTCCCGCCGTTTCGGTGATACCCCTCGCCGACAAGATCGTCGCGATCGAGCGAGCGCTCCGAAGCGCCGACATCCCGCACGCATTCGGCGGCGCGCTGGCGCTGGCCTTCCACATCGAGGAGCCACGCGGCACGCGCGACATCGACGTCAACATCTTCCTGCCGCGCACCCGGGTGAGCGAGGTGTTCGCCCAGTTGCCGCCCGAAATCGGGCACGACGAACGCGCGGGCCGCCTCGTCATCGAACAGGGACAGGTCCGCCTCTTCTGGGACGAGAACCCGGTGGACCTGTTCTTCAACACCCATGCGTTCCACGATGCCGCGGCCGCACACGTCGTCGACGTGCCGTTCACGGGCGAGTTGATCCCGGTGTTGGGAGCGACCGAGCTCACCGTGTTCAAGGCGTTCTACGACCGCACCAAGGATTGGGCCGACATCGAGGCGATGTTGGATGCGGGCACCGTCGACCGGCACCGGGTGCTCGGATGGCTGACCGACCTGCTCGGCCCCGACGACGAACGGGTCTCGAGGTTCCGAGGCCTGCTCGACCGACGACCGCCGGCGGCGGAACCGCGTTTCGATCCGGTGTGAGCGCCCTCCGGGGCCGGCCCGACGCGCGCGCCGAGGGCGTGCCAGAGTGCTACGAGCATTGACGACGCGATCAACACCACTTCGAGACCAGGCAAGACCGCCTCGAGACCCAGGAGAGACAGACCGATGACGCTGTTCGACGCATTCAGGTACGACGGCAAGCGAGCACTCGTGGTCGGTGGCGCCACCGGCATGGGCGCGGCGGTCGCCGAGCTCGCGCAAGATGCGGGCGCGGAGGTCGTGGTGATGGACCGCGCCCCGGTGACCCTCGCCGGCGTCAAGAAGATCGAGCTGGACCTCTCCGAGAAGGCGTCCATCGACGCCGCGGTCGACGAATGCGGCGGGCCGGTGCACGCGTTGTTCTCGTGCGCCGGTGTTGCCGACGGCACACCCGGCATCGAGCGGATCAACTTCATCGGCCACCGGCGGATGATCGACCGCATGCTCGCCGCCGGCATGCTGCCGCGTGGTTCGGCCATCGGCATGATCTCTTCGGCCGCGGGGCTCGGGTGGCAGGCGAACCTCGACGCGCTGCAGGAGTACCTCGACATCACGGACTTCGACGAGGCGGCGCGCTGGGCTCGCGACAACAACCGGGCCGACTACATGTGGAGCAAGCTCGCGATCAACGCCTACGTCGCGCGCGAGGCATTCGGTTTCCTGCAGCAGGGCATCCGCATCAACGCGATCCTCCCCGGCCCGACGAACACGCCACTCGCGCAAGCGAACGCAGACATGTGGCTCGGGTTCGGTGCCGACTACCGGGAAGCCGCCGGCATCGAAGCGTCGACGCCGCTCGAGCAGGCGTATCCGCTGCTCTTCCTCTGCAGCGACGCCGCTACCGGCATCAACGGCGTAACGATCGTCACCGACGCGGGCTACGTCAGCTCGGGGATCACCGAGTCGTTCCCCGCCGCGACGGGCGCGGTGCAGTTCCTCTCCGGCAAGTTCTGAGTGGGCTCTCGTCCAGGAAGGCCTGACGGGAACGTGCGGCCACTTCCCCAACTCACGCCGACGAACGAGTGGTTCTGGACGTCGGGCGCCGACGGCCGGCTGCGCATGCAACGGTGCGACGACTGCCAGACGTTCGTCCATCCGCCCGTCCCGGTGTGCCCGGTATGCCGCAGCCACACGTGGTCGCCCACGGTCGTCTCCGGTCACGGGACCGTCATTGCGTACACGGTCAATCGCCACCAGTGGCTGCCCGACTTCGAGCCGCCGTACGCGATCGCGATCGTCGCCCTCGCCGAGGACCCGACGGTGCACCTCACCACCAACGTCGTCGGCTGCGACCCGGACGACGTTCGCATCGGCCAAGAGGTGGTCGTCCGCTTCGAGCCCTGCGAAGACGTGTGGCTTCCGTTGTTCGAACCGACGGGTGCCACCAACGAGTCGGAACTGGTAGCCGAGCCGGAGCGCCCGGCCCCGCGAGCGCCCTTCTCCGACGATCGCTTCGAGCATCGGTCGGTGTTGTCGGGCATCGGCCGTTCGGCGATCGGCCGGCGGCTCATGGTCGACCCGCTCTCGCTGACCGTGGACGCGTGCCTCGCGGCGGTCTCCGATGCCGGGCTCACCCTCGACGACATCGACGGGCTGTCGACGTATCCCGGCATGGCGGGGATGGGCATGAGCGAGGGCGGTGTCACCGCGGTCGAAGAAGCGCTGCGACTCCGGCCGACGTGGATCAACGGCGGCGGCGACCTTCCCGGACCGGGCGGCGCGGTCATCGCGGCGATGCTCGCGGTGGCGAGTGGTCTGTGCCGCCACGTGTTGTGCTTCCGCACGGTCTGGGAGTCGACGTTCGCGACACTCCGGCTCGGCTCCGCCGGTGACGGTCGCGTCTCCGGCCCGCTCATGGAGTGGCGGGCGCCGTTCGGCGCGATGTCGGCCGCGAACTGGATCGGCATGAACGCGAACCACTACCTGCATCGCTACGGAGCGACACGCGAGATGCTCGGGTGGATCGCGCTGAACGGTCGCGCCAACGCGGCGCTCAATCCGGTCGCGATCTACCGCGAACCGATGACGATGGACGACTACCTGTCGGCGCGGCCGATCACGAGCCCGTTCGGCCTCTACGACTGCGACGTGCCCTGCGACGCTTCGGTAGCCGTCGTCGTGTCCGACGCGTCGGTCGCGGCCGATCTCCCGAAGCCCGCGATCAGGATCGAGGCAGTCGGGACGCAGATCACCGAGCGCGTCTCGTGGGACCAGGGCACGGTGACGCACGAACCGCAGGTGCTCGGCCAGTCGGCCCATCTCTGGGCGCGCACGACGATGGGCCCGAGCGACGTCGACGTCGCGATGCTGTACGACGGGTTCACCTTCAACGCGGTGTCGTGGCTCGAAGCCCTCGGGTTCTGCGGTCTGGGCGAGGCGATGGACTGGCTCGACGGGGGACGGCGCATCGCGCTCGACGGCGAACTGCCGGTCAACCCGCACGGCGGGCAACTGTCGGAAGGACGCACGCACGGCTTCGGCTTCATCTACGAGGCCATGGCACAACTGCGGCACGAGGCCGGCGAACGCCAGGTTGCGGATGCGCGCACGGCTGTCGTCACCTCCGGCGGCGGAACGCCTTCGGGCGTGATGCTCCTGCGCCGCGACGACAGCTGATGTCGCTCTGGGTCGTCGCTCGATGCGCGGCCTGCGGCTACTCCCCGGGAGCCGGCGGCTCCCCTTTGGAGTCGAGCGCAGCCGACATGACGCCGAACGTCGTGCCCTGATCGTCGGCACACGAGGCCGTGAAGTACGGGCCCATGTCTTGCGCGTGATCCCCTGTAGTCCCGCCGAGCGCTTCGATCTCCCGCAACACCGGAAGCAACGCGTCAACGCTGAAGTACAGCGTCGTCGAAGGCTCGACGAGCCGACCGAATGCGGCCGTTTCGTCGAAGACGCCGACGCCGGGAACGGCATCGAAGTAGTTACTCCCGGGATGTGCAGGTTTGAGGTTCCAGCCCAGCACTGCGCCGTAGAACGCTGCGGCTTTCGTCGCGTCGGCGCGGATGAACACCAATCCGAGCTCGCCGGACGGCGGGCGAGTTGGTGCGGCGTGCGCGTGGTATCCGCCGGGACGATAGACGAGTAAGGGCAAACCTTGGTCGTCGACACCGCGCGCCCATCCCCCACCGTCCGTTGCGGACTCGGAGTCGCTGATCCGCCCGCCGCCTTCACCGACCGCGCTGATGACGTGCGCGACGTCTGCCACGGCGTAGTTCGGTACGACTGGCGGCGAATCGACATCGTCGAGGATCCGAATCGTCGTCGTAGTGTTGATCGTGTAGTGACTGACGTGGCCTTCCATGGCGACCCGTTCGGCCTGCCATCCGAAGAGCGCGCCAAAGAACTTCATCGCGCGGTCGGCATCGAGCACACGGAGGTGCACCATGGCGAGGCCGCCGAACACAACGTCGGTCGACTCCGTGCCTTCTGCTCCGACGGTCGAGGTCATTCCGAGCTCCTCTCGCAAGCGGCTGAACAGCGAAGCGGCGAACTCCGCACGGGGATCGAGCGGGACTACCGGACGCCGAAGGTCCTCGAAGGGATCGCGAGTGTCAGGCATCGCGCTCTCCGCTCTCGTAGCACTTCCGGAAGGCGACACGGGCGCGGACGAGCAGGGACTCGGTTGCGTGCACGGTACGTCCGAGCAGTTCGGCCACCTGCGGCACAGGAAGGCCGTCGACATACCGCAACGACAACGCGGCGCGGTGATGCCAGCCGAGACGCGACAGGGTCTCGGCGGTCCGCAAGCGGTCGAGGAGGTGGCCGTCGAACGGCTCGTGGTCTTCCAGATCGGTGTCGTCCGCTACCGCGGCGAGTAATCGCTCTTCCCGACTTCGGCGACGCCAATGGTCGATCAGCTTGTGCCGAGCGACACCGATGAGCCACGGAGTCGAGACCTCGCACTCTCCCGACCGCTGCGCAGCGGCCACCGCGGCCAGGAACGTCTCCGACGTCAGATCCTCGGCGGTCGCAACGTCGCCACAGCGATCGACCAGATAGCCGTAGACCTGGGGCAGGGCGCGGTCGTAGAGGGCCAACAGCTTCTGGGCGTCCACTCCGCGCTCCATGTCCCTATCGTCGTCGGTCGGGGCGGAACTCCGACGGGCAAGCGGAAGATTTCGTCGGTTGCCGCGCGGTCAGGGCGCTCACGCGGAGACGGCGGACTCCGTGTTGTCGGGCCCGCTGCGGAAGTTCAGTGCGAACTGGCGACGAGGTTCGGTGCTCCCGTACGAGCAGTGCATCACCCGAAAGTCCCAGACGAGCACGTCTCCGGGCGCAGTGGGGAGCACCCGGTTGGGCAGTTCCTCCCCGCGCAAGCCGGTCCGTTCTTCGATCGCGCCGTCGAAGCCCAGGTACGGCTCCAGTGGTCCGCGGTAGAGGTCAGGGTCGTGGTGCGAGACCGGAAGGACGCGAGGGGCGCCCGACTTCTCATCGAGGGGATCGAGGTAGAACGTGAACTTGAGGTGGCGCCGATCCTTCTCTCGGGTCGGTGAGTCGTAGTGCCACTCGGTCTCGCAGCAATAGATGCTGCCGTCGCTGTCGACGTACGCAGCTCCCGGGCCGAGAAGAGCGTTCGCAGCGCAGGTCAGGCGCTCGTCGGCGGCGACTGCGGTCAGACGCGGATGCAGCTCGACGAAGTGGCCCATGGCAAAGCGCGAATGGAAGCGGTGGCCGACGATGTTCAGTTCCAGTCGCGGGTTGGCCGGGTCGTCGAACACCGCGTCGAACGCGTCGGTGATCTCCGCGATGTCCTCGGCGAACAAACCCGGCAGGATCAGATACCCGAACGCGTCGAAGAACGTCCGCTGATGGTCGGTGACAGCGACGGATGGTCGCGGGTCCATGTCGCTCATCATCGGACGACCTCGCGCGGGTGTGCTCGGCTTCGACGGCTCGTCCTCGTCGAGCCAGCGGTGGAAGAGGTACCGCGTTCGGGCGACCCGGTAGCCCATGTGCTCGCTGAACCGGAGGGACACAACGTTTCGAGCGGCGATCGGACCGCCTCGGCTGAGCCCGGGCCCGAAACACTCGAAGGCGTGGGCCACCAACGCCTGCGCGGCGCCGGACTGATACTTGGTGGATGCGATGAGGTCGATCCGCGGCCCGGCCGCGAACGATGTGTCCGAAGCGGCCGGTCGGGGCGAGGTGCTCACGGTGGACATGCCCGTGATACCGGTGGAGTCCTCGGCCACGAGCAGCATCCGACCCGGCTCCGTCAGCGCGCGCTCGACCCATGCGCGGTGCATCGCCAGCGCGGCACGGGCGCCGAAACGCGGGTCGACCGCATATCTGCTCCACGGCGCGACGATCGCGATCTGCTCCGCCAGGCGCGCCAGGTCGTCGATCGTGCCGACTCGGACGGAAGATCTCGTCGGTGGTGGGTGCGCGAGCACGCTCGTTCGGTGCTCGAGGTCCAGCGCCACATCCATGAGCCGGTAGCCGCGCCGCTGCGCGAAGTCGATGGAGTCGATCGCGCCGGGATCGAGCTCGCTGTAGAGACACGCGATTCCCGCGGCGCGAGCCTCCGACTCGGCCTCGGCGATCCGTGCGGCATCCGCCCCGTCCAGATCGATCCGCCCGATCGGGAACCCGAAGAAGTCGCTGTCCCAGACGAGCTCGTGCCAGGTCTGCGTCGTTGTTGCGAGGTGATCCTGCGACGACACCACCCGGGCATGTTGGCCCAGCGCGCCATGAGGCCGCCAAGCGGACGCTGCGGCGCCGGGGTTACGGTTCGCAACATGCGCATAACGCCGGATTACGACGCACCTTCGCGCATCAGGTTCGACGGCGACGTCGACACGATCGCGGCGCCGGTCGCGCGTCAGCGTCGCCGGTTCGAACTGATGCTGACCGGGCTCGACGAGGAGCAGTGGTACTCGGCCAGTCGCTGCGAGGGCTGGACCGTGCGCGACGTGGTGGCACACCTCGTCGGTGTCAATCGGTTCTGGGTGCTGTCGGTGCGCGCCGGCCTCGACGGTGCGCCGACGCGCTACCTCGAGACGTTCGACCCGGTGGCCGTGCCGCGCTCGATGGTCGAGGCGACGCGCGCCTTGACGCCGGGCGACATCCTCCAACAGTTCGTCGACTCGAACGCGGGCCTGCTGGACGCGTTCTCGGAGCTCGACACGCGACGGGTGGTCGACACTGGCGGAGTCGCCGGTTGGGCACGTACCGCTCTGGTCGCTCGCCCACCATGCACTTTGGGACGCATGGGTGCACGAGCGCGACGTCGCGCTTCCGCTCGGCCTCCCCCAGCCATCGAGCCCGACGAGGTCGCGGCGTGTCTGCGCTATGTGGCGGTGATCGGCAGTGCGCTCGTGACCACTGAAGCGCGCGTTTTCGGCGAGTACGGCGTCGAGGCGACCGATCCCGACGTGCGCTTCACGCTCGAGGTCGACGACACGATCGTCGTGCGCTCCACAGCACCGCCCCCGACCGTGCCGTGCCTGCGCGGTCCCGCGGTCGACCTGGTCGAAGCGCTGAGCATCCGACTGCCGCTCCCGCCCGAGACACCAACCGAATGGCGCGCGCTCGCCAACGCCCTTGCGACCGTCTTCGAGGAGCAACTCGCCGGCTGACGACCCACCGTGACCGGGTCACCGTGACGAGGTCGGGGCGCACGCAACGCCGTGACAGACTCGCACCTTCGTGGCAAGTGCACCGCTTCTCCGGATCGACAACGTGACCAAGCGCTATCCCGGCACGACCGCGCTCGACGACTTGAGCGTCGAAGTGCCGCGCGGGCGCATCGGCCTCGTCGGAGCCAACGGTGCGGGAAAGACGACGACCTTCCGGCTGCTGCTCGGCCTCGCCCACCCCACGGAAGGCGAGATCGAGGTGTGCGGCATCAACGTCGCAGGCGACCCGATCGGCGTGCGGTCGCGACTCGGCTACATGCCCGAGCACGACTGCCTACCGCTCGATCAGACCGCAGCCGACGTCGTCTCGACGTTCGGAGAGCTGAGCGGATTGCCGGCGCGCGCGGCACGCCAGCGCGCGTCCGACATCCTCGATCTCGTCGGGCTCGACGAAGCGCGTTTCCGTTCCATCGGCGAGTTCTCGACCGGGATGCGCCAGCGCACCAAGCTCGCCCAGGCGATCGTCGGCGATCCCGAGCTCGTGCTGCTCGACGAACCGACCGCGGGTCTCGATCCCGTCGGCCGCGACGACATGCTCGCGCTGATCGCGCGACTCGGTTCGTTCGGGATCTCGGTCTTGATGGCGACGCACCTGCTCGACGACGTGCAAAAGGTGTGTGACCACGTCGTGATGATCAACGCAGGCAGGCTGGTCGTCGCAGGCGCAACCGACTCGCTCCTCGAACGCACCGGCACCGTCACCGTGGACGTCGGACCCCGGGGTGACGAATTGGTCGCGGCGCTCGATTCGATGCACCTGGCCGCGGTCGCCGCCGACGGGCTCGTCGAAGTGCAGATCGACGGTGACGAAGACCTGGATCGACTCCGCGATCTGATTGCCGAGCTCGCGCTCCCGCTGTTCCGTCTCTCGACTCGCATCACGTCACTCGACGAAGTGTTCCTTCGTCGCGCCGAGGACGCGTCATGAGTCTCCTCGACGCGGGACGCCACGGCGCGGTCTACGACCGCGGCTACCGCCCGTACGACGGGCCTCGGGGTCAACGAGGCGCGGCAGGCTTCGCCCTCTACAAGGCTTCGATGCGGCGAGCGCTGGGCATCCGCAGGTCTTGGCGGCAGAAGGTCGCGCCGTTCCTGCTCCTCGGCATCGTCACGATCCCGGCGATCGTGAACGTCGGCATCGGGTACGCCACGCGCAACCGCATCTTTTCGGAGCAAGTCGAGCTCATCACCTACCGCGACTACGTCGGCGTGTCGGCGGCGCTGTTGCTGTTCGTCGCGTTGGTAGCGCCCGATGTGATGTGTCCGGACCGCCGCCAACATGTCCTGCCGCTGATGTTCGCTCGTCCGATCACGGGCGTCGACTACGTGCTGGCCAAGCTCGGCGCGATCGTGACGATCCTCTTCGCCTTCTCCTTCCTGCCCCAGGTCGTGCTGTTCGTCGGCAACATGCTCGTCAGCGACAGCGCCCTCGACTACTTCACCGACCATCTCGACGTGCTCTGGAAGGTGCCCGTCGCGGTCGCGCTGCTCGCCGTGTACTACGCCGTCATCAGTGTCGCGATCGCTTCGCTCACCGACCGTCGAATCGTCGCGGGCGCGGCGATCATCGGCCTCTTCCTCGTGACCTCGATCGCGTCGGGCATCTTCGTCGGCGACTTCGAGCTGGAAGGCGGATCCGCGGCTGCGCTCGTCAACGTGCTCGCGATGCCCCTGTACCTGCGCGATCTCGTGTTCCTCGGCAACATCGATCCCGACTCGCCGCTCACCGGCGTGAGCAATGGTGGGTTGCTCGCAGTCGCGACGTACGCCGTCGTCGTGATCGTTTCCGGAGCGGTGCTGCTGCGCCGGTACCGGTGGGTGGAGCGATGATGCCTGCGCCGGGACCCGAGCCGGCTTCCGCGACCGAAGAACGCTCAGGCGACCCGGCGTTCACCGCCGACGCCACCGTGACGGTCGCCAACGTGTCGGTCTGGTTCCGGCAGAAGGTTGCGCTGTCGGAGCTCAGCTGCTCGTTCGGTCCCGGCGTGACGGGCCTGCTCGGACCCAACGGCGCGGGCAAGACGACACTCATGCGCGCGATGACCGGCCTCATCAACGTCAATCAGGGCACGGTGCGCGTCGACGGCAGCGATCCCCGACGCAATCGCGACGTCTTCCGCCGGCTCGCCCTGGTGCCCGAAGACGAAGCCGTGCCGAGCGGGCTCACCGCCCGCCAGTTCGTCCACTACGTCGCCGATCTCCACCGCGTCGCCGAGCGCAGCGCGCCCGAGGACGCGCTGCGCTCCGTCGCGATGCTGGACGTCGCCGACCGGCGTGTGGATGCCTTCAGCAAGGGCATGCGTCAGCGCACGAAGGTCGCCGCCGCGCTCGTGTGCGATCCCCACGTGCTCGTGCTCGACGAGCCGTTGAACGGCGCCGACCCGGTCCAGCGTCTGGCCCTCATCACGCTGTTCAAGCAGCTCGGCGCGCAGGGTCGCACGGTCATCGTGAGCTCGCACGTGCTGAACGAAGTCGAGCGATTGGCCGAGCGCGTGATCGTGCTGATCCACGGTCGCCTGGCCGCCGCCGGTGGGCACCATGCGATCCGTGACGCGATGGACGACCGCCCGCGGCACGTGCTCGTTCGTGCCGACGACGGACGCCGCTTGGCCGGCGCGCTCATCGCCCTCGACTCGGTCGGCGGCGTGACCTTCGACACGATGCGAGACGGTCTCGTGATCCAGACCGTGCGCGCACGCGAGCTCGCGACGGCACTGCCGAGACTCGCGCGCGAGCAGTCGGTCCGCTTGTTCGAGGTCCGCGCGCTCGACGATTCGCTCGAAAGCCTGTTCCGGGAGCTGATCCGGTGACTGCGCCGGCGTCCGGGACCACGACCCGGCGACGCTCGCGGTTCATCGCCATCGTCGTGTACACGCTGCAATCCTGCTTCCCCCGGAAGCGCTGGTTCGCGCTCCTGGCTCCGTGCGCGGGTGCGCTCCTGTTCGGCCTGCTCGCCTACGCGGTCGACGAGGACACGCAGACCCGCGCGTTCGCAACCGTGGCGGCCGACGGCATCTTCGGGCTCGTGATACCGATCGCCGCGCTCGTGATCGGCGACTCCGTGCTCGGCGCCGAGGTGCGCGCCGGCACGTTCCACTTCACCTGGCTCTCGCCGGCACCCACGTGGCAGATCGTGCTCGGACGTTGGGTGGGCGGTGTGTTCGTCGCGCTCGTCACGATCGCGCCCGCCGCCGCGCTCGCAGCCGTGGTCGCCGGCTCACCCGAAAGTGCGGGTGCCACGTTCGTCGCCACTGCCGTCGGCAGCGCCGCGTACGTGGCGGTCTTCATCGCGATCGCGTGTCTGACCCGGCGCACCGCGGTGTGGTCGCTGGCCTTCGTGTTCCTGGTCGAGCGGTTGCTCGGCGCCGCGCTCACGGGCATCGCCCAGCTCTCCCCGACATGGGAGTCGCGCGCGATCTTCCTCGGTTTGCTCGACGACGTGCCGAGCAGCATCGTGCGCGATGGGATCCCCCAAGGCGGCGCCGCGATCGTCCGGCTCGCGATCGTGACGTTCGTCGTGCTGCTCGTCGCAACCTGGCGCATGGGGCACATGCGCCTGGGCGGCGCAACCGACTGACGCTCACGGGCTCCGGTCGATGATGTCGGCGATCGCGACGACGAAACTGGGGAGCGCGATCAGCGCGAGCGCGCCGAGCACCACCCGACCCGCGATGTCGACGCTGCGAGGGTGCCATCCGTCGCGTACACCGAGCGCGTTGAGTACCACCGCGACCAGCACGACGACGATGACTCCGACTGTGTACGGAACCAAGAGCAGGAACGGGACCATCGGCAGGTAGCGCAGTGCCGCGCGAGGTTTCGTCAGCAGCGGTTGCGTCTGGCTCCAACGGTCGACGAAGGCGGCCACTGCCGCGCCTTGCGCGAGGCGCGAGTGCGCTGTACACGGTGATCGAGACCCAGGCGGGACCGACCAGGTCGAAGTCCTCGTTGTTCGTACGTAGCGGCTCGATACGCGTCGAGAACAACACCGCGAGCAGGACGCCGAACCACAGGCCGTGCGCGCGACCGCTGGGCAACCACCGGCGAACCGCGATGTAGAGGAGTCCGGTCAGCAGACCGCCGAAGAGACCGATGAAGAGGATGAAGCCGATGGTGCCGTCGACGCTGATGTCGCCGACGACTTCGTCGGCTTCGGTCAGGCGGCCTTGCGCGTCGTCACCGGCGGTCACCGCCAGCAGCCGCATGGCGAGTCGACCGCCCGCGCCGATCACCAAGATGCCCGTGGTGGCACCGGCCGCGGTCGCCAACGCGATCCACCAGAGGCACCGGAGCGCGGCGGTGCGGATCCTCCCGTCGGGCGGCCCGGGCGGCGGCGCGGCCGAGATCGCCGACCACCGCACGGCGAGGGCCAGGCCGCCGGCCAGCATCAGTCCGCAAACCAGAACCACAGCCATCGCACACCCCCGCAACGGCCACAGTATCCGCGTGCCGAGCAGCCCCTACTCGGCTGGTCGTTCGTCGGCGTCCGCGTCTCGGAGCTCGTCGCGACCGCGCACGAGGAAGGCGAACTTGCCGTCAGGTTCGAGCACGGCACAGTCGACGTCGCGCAGATCGGCGATGCCGTGCTGACGCGCTTCGGAGAGAAGGTCCTCCAAGGTGAGCCGTTCGACTGCGAGGTGTTCCGTGAGCGGCTCCCCGTCGCGCGCAATGACGACGGGGCGCCCTTCGAGCACTTGTCGGGCACGGGGCCATCGGAACGACGCGTACGAGAACGCGAGGATCCACAATCCGATCGTTCCGACGCCGAGCAGCGCACCGGTGACGGAGAAGTCCTCCTGGGTCACACCTTGTTGTACGAGGTCGCCGACCGTGACGAGCAGGAGCAGCTCGAAGGCGCTGAGCTGTGCGAGCTCACGCTTGCCGATTCCGCGCGGTCAAGAGCCAGAGCGCAAGGAAGATGACCGATGCGCGCAGCGGGATGTCCATCAGGGCAACACCCATGTGCGGTAGCCGACAGCGGTGACGGTCTCGTCGTCGACGAGAAGCGCAGTCGAGCCACGTCGACCGCTCTGCACGTTCGGGCCCGTACGGGTGTCCAACCGCATCGTGAACACCTCACCGTCGGGCGGCTCGAACTCGAGCGTGACCTGGTCGCCGTCGGCCGTCTCCTTGTCCGGCGACGGATGCATTGCGTTCTCGTCGAAGAGATCGAAGTAGCGAGCGTTCTGAACGATCGTGATCGGTTCGTCGAAACCGCCCGGATGCCGGACCCGGATCTCGAAGTCGACTGAGAGCCCGGCGCGCGTGACCTGCGGATAGGTGACGCGGAGGTCGTAGCCGCCGCCCGCGGCCGCCACCGAACGGCTCCGCACGCCGAGCAGCCCCGAGACGCCGAGCGCGACGAAGACGACCAGCACGACGATGAAGGCGCGCCGGATCGCTCGCGTGCGCCGAAGCTGCGCGGTCCCGACGTCGCTCGGAACCGTGCTCACCCACGCTCTCGGGAGACGGCTCCGTCGCGATCACCGGAGCGACCCTAATTTCGGCGCCCGCATTCGCCGCGGACCGTCACGGGCTCCACGATACATAGACAAAGCGATATACTCCGGGCCATGACCCCGGCCGAGCTCCTCGTGACCGTGCGGCGCCGCGGCGGGCTGACCCAGACCGAGCTCGCCCGCCGGGCCGGCACTTCGCAGCCGGTGGTGTCGGCGTACGAGCACGCGCGGCGCGACCCGACGATCGGGACGCTGCGCCGCTTGGTCGCGGCCGGTGGCGCCCACCTCCGCCTCGAAGCGCGGCCGCTCCCCGACGTGTCGCCGGCACTCGATGCCGACGAGCACGCGCGGCGTCTGCTCGACGTGCTCTCCCTCGCCGACGCCATCCCGACGCGACCGCGCCCGACCCAGCTGCGCGCGCCGAGAATCGTCTCGTCGTGAGCGTGCGCTCGCTCGCCGAGCGCATCGTCGCGTTGCACGTCGCGCTGGCCGAGATCCCGCACGCCTTTGGTGGCGCGATCGCGCTGGCGTACTACGCCGAGCCGCGCGCCACGATCGACGTCGACCTCAACCTCTTCGTGCCGGTGGACGAGTACGCCGCGCGTCGCATCGCCTTTGCTCGCGCTGGGCGCGGCCGCCGACACGCCCGAAGCCGTGGACGCGATCGCGCGCGACGGCCAAGCGCGCGTCATGTGGGACAGCACGCCGCTCGATCTGTTCTTCGCCTACGACGCATTCCACGATGCAGCGGCGCTCGCGCGACGAACGGTGCCCTTCGCCGCCACCGAGATCCCCATCCTCGCCGTCGAGCACCTCGTGGTGTGCAAGGTCGTGTTCGACCGGCCGAAGGACTGGGTCGACATCGACGCGATCGTCGCCGCCGGAACCTTCGTCGACGTGGCCGAAGTGCTGCGCTGGATCGGCCGCACCGTCGGTGACGACGACCCGCGGTACAACCGGATCGCGTCCGTTCTCTCGGCGTAGCCGGAATTTCGGCGTAGTTTGACGCGATGGCGACACTGCAGAACATCACCTTCGACGCGGCCGATCCACCCGAGCTCGCCGCCTTCTGGGCGAACGTGCTCGATCGTGAGATCTCGTCGGGCGCGAACGAGTTCGTCGCGATCATCGACGGCACGCCCGCCGAGGGCCGGCCGAACTGGCTGTTCCTCAAGGTGCCCGAGGGCAAGGCCGCGAAGAATCGCATGCACGTCGATCTCGATTGCGCCGATCTCGCCGCAGAGCGGGAACGCCTCGAAGCGATGGGCGCGTCGTTCGTGCACGAGAAGGACGAGTGGGGCGTGCACTGGATGACCTTCACGGACCCTGAAGGCAACGAGTTCTGCGTCGCCAAGCACTGAGCAGCCCGCGCCCGGCGGGCCGACTCTTTCAGGTCGAAGTAACTAAGGCGCTCGGTGCAGTTCGTCGTAGTGGGCGAGCCAGCGCGCGGTCACGCTTGGTTCCGTCGCGCCGGTGTCGTAGGCGGGTGACACGAGTGGAGCCGCAGCCGTGACCTCGACGACGACGATCGAACGCACCCGCTCACGCGCGATCGTGGAGCCGCCGGCCCGCAGGATCCCGAGCCCGCGCTCGAACGGCTCGCCCGCCTTGTGTACGACTGCGGTGCCCTTGAACCGGTAGCCCTTGCGGACGATCGGATCGACGACGTTGATCTCGACGTTCGGGTTCGCGGTCAGGTTCCCGACGGTTCCCGGCGACACGATGTCGGCGAACATCAGATGATGCGCGTCCCAAACCATCGTGGTGCCCTTCGGCGACAGGTTCGGCTTCCCGTCGGGCGTGACCGTGGCGACGAAGCCGAGTCGCTGCTCGCCCACGACCCGTTGCATGTCCGCGCTGAGCTCCACGACCCGATGGTCGCGCCGCTACAGACGGTTGGCGAACTCGATGACCTGCTGGAACGTGGGCCGGCTCGTCGGGCGGAACGTGTCGGGGATGAGGCCCGGTGCGAACCCGGCGCGACCCGCGTCCGTGCGCCAGGCCGCGGGGTCGGCACCCTGCTCGGCGGCGAGCTCGGCGACGGCGGCGTCGAGCGCAGTCCACAGCGACGCCCGGCACGTCGTGAGGTCACCGTTTCCGCAGTAGCGCAGGTTGAACTCGCCGCGCACCGCGTTCGGGTCGAGCAGCGTCCGGAGGTCCTTGTCGACGTAGGACCCGCCCGCGAGGCCCCCGAGGCTGCGGACACTGTCGAGGTCGTCGAGGAGGTCGCCGTACACGGGTCGCATGACCGCTTCCGCGATCGGGCGCCACACCGCATCCATGATCGGCACTCCGGCATCGTCGTACGTTTCGTCCTCGTCGGCGTCGAGGCGCGGTGCGTCGCGTTGCACCCATTCGTCGAGCACGTCGACCGCGGCGGCTGCAGTCGGGTTGGGTGCCGAGCCACCGCGCAGCACCTGGCTCACGATGGGCCACACGAGAGAGCGCGTGTCCTCGGTCGCGGCTCGGTTCATGACGCTCACGTCGTCCGCCAACGAGACGCGGTCCGGGAACTTGTCGAAGAGCTCGACGCGGTGCACCGAGCCGAACGGCGCGTCGTCACCGTGCATGAAGCCGCGCGCGGACTGGTTGTTCCAGTTCAGGAGCAGGCCGTCGGGCCCGCTGGCGCGGTGCGGGTGCTGGTTCTGGGCCAGGAAGCCGCGCCACTCGTACGCACCGGTGCCGAGCGTGGGAAGCCGGCGATCGAGGCCCGTCGCCCGGCGCGGCAACAAGCCCGAGGAGAAGTAGGCGACGCCGTCGCGCGAGGCGTACGCCCAGTTGAACGTGAAGCCGAACTGGTTCGCGGCCTTGAAGAACTTCGTCGGCGTGCTCGCGGCACCTTCGGTCATGTCCTTCAACGCCGCGAGGTTCAAGCCGTCGCGACCGAACGTCGAGCGCTGGCGTGCCAGCGCGTACGGCAAGCCCTCGACCGTCGCGGTGCCGATGACCGAACCGTGTACCGAAGTGGGATAGCGGATCGGCACGCCGTTGAGTGTGCCTGCGTCGAACTCCACGTACGGCCGGCACTCGCCGTTGAAGAGGTAGTGGTCCGACTCGCGCGTCGGCGTCGACCCGTCCGGCTCGCACAGTTGCTCGGCGAACACATCACGCACGTCGTGGTTGGCCGACGTGAGGCTCCATGCGTAGTCGCGCGTCCGCCCGATGAGGATGTACATCGCCAGGCCGGGCACGGCTGCGCCCTGGGCTTCGATACCCGGGCCGCTCAGGTGGATCTGCTGCACGATCTCCGGGTAGTAGTAGCCGAGTTGGGGGCCCATGACCGCGAGCGTGTTGCGCGTCGCCGAACGGCTCCGATCGACGACGAGGAAGTTCGAGGCCTGCCGGGCCGGAGGCGCCGAGGCGGCGTCGACGACACCCGCTGCGCCGCTGGCCGCGCCCGCGCCGGCAACGGGCTGCCGCGGGTCGAGCGAGACGACGGAACCGGCATCGATCACCACGGATCCCTGCACCCGTCCACCGGTGAGCGGTCCGTAGTCGTAGCGGTTCGGGATCGTCGTGGGTGCTTCGGGATCGTCGAACAACATGGCGTCTTCCCACGCCTGGCGACCCGTTTCGGGACCGAGACCGTCCTGCAATCGGGCGAGCAGATCAGCATTGCGCGCCTCGCCACCGCCGCCCGCGCCGAAGATCGACCCGATGAACGCCGTCACCGCGATGACGTCGTTGACGGTCGCCGGCGCGATGTCGATGCCGTTCGCTTCGGCGTACGCATTGATGCCGTCGACCTCGGCTTGGGCGTCGGCGATGATCTGGCGACCCTTGTCGCCGTAGGTATCGACCAGCAGCTCGACCTGTTCGCTGACGAGCGCTTCGCTCGCCGCGCTCGGCACGAACGACTGCGCGCTCGTCACGAGGGAGAACGCGTCGATACCGGGGACGTCGGCGACCGCGGCGCGGGCCGGCCCCCGTCCGAGTTGCAGGAGCAGCATGCGATCGCGAGCGGTCACCCACCCGGCACCGAACGCGACGTCTTCGCGCGTCTCGCCGTACACGTGTGCGACGCCGTACTCGTCGTACAGCAGGCGCAGGCCCGGCCTCCCCGTGTCGATCTCCTGCGTTGCGCCGATCGGTTCGAAGTTCTCCGGAAGGAAGTTCTGCTCGATGTCGGCGTCGGTGACGTTGCCGCGCAACGGAGTCAGCGCGTCGTACATGGCGAGCTGATCGGTTGATTCGTCGGTGGTCGGGAGCCCGCCGTAGTTCCCGGGCGGCAAGATGTAGCGGGCCACGTCGCCGGGCGCGTCGGCACCCGGTTCATCGGCGCCTCGGGCCGGCGTCGAGGACACGCCGACAGCGGTCAACACCAGCGCGCCGGTGACGACGCTCGCGAACGATCGGAACCTGGGCCGCACAGATACCCCCATTGGCGCGCCCGGCATCGAACAGCTCGGCCGGGAGCGACACCCTGCCACAGGCGGCGCGGCGGGCGGTGTCAGCGTCATACTTGCCCACTCGGATATGCCCGCGAACACCCCAGAGGAGACATTGTGACGGCCCCGGACGGTTCCGAATCCGAACTACTGACGCGCGTCGAGAACGGAGTGCTCTGGCTCACCATCAACCGACCGGAACGCGGAAACGCGGTGGCCTGGTACATACGCGACCGGTTGATCGACGCGTTCCAGGACGCACATCGCGACCTGTCGGTGCGGTCGATCGTCCTCACCTCCGCGGGCGAGCGGCACTTCTGCACGGGTGCCGATCTCACCGTGCCCAACCCGATGCCGGCGCGACCGGAGGGCGCGCCCGAGCGCGTGGCGGGTGCGGGAGCCGACATGATGCGACGCGGCTTCCCGCGCCTCATCCAGGCGATCCAGGCGTGCGAGAAGCCGATCATCGTCGCCTTGAACGGGACTGCTGCCGGCGGCGGTGCCGCACTCGTGCTCGCCGCCGATCTCGTGATCGCGGCCGACACCGCCCGCATCATCCAGGTGTTCATCCGACGCGGCTTGGTCCCCGACTCCGCGGTGACGTACCTCCTGCCCCAACAGGTCGGGATGCACAAGGCCAAGGAGCTGTTGTTCTTCGGCGACGACCTCTCCGCCGTCGACGCCGAGACGCTCGGCATCGTGAACAAGGTCGTCGCTCCGGCCGAGCTCGAGTCGACGACTCGTGCATGGGCGGAACGGCTCGCGACGGGTCCGACCAAGGCGATCGGTTGGGCGAAGAAGCTGTTGCAGGACGGCACCCGGATGACGCTGCCGCAGCTCGTGGAGCAGGAGGCTTTCCTCGTCGAGGTGAACACCGGCACCATGGACTCGACCGAAGGTGTGGCCGCCTTCCGCGAACGCCGCGATCCGCAATGGCAAGGCTGGTGACCGCGTGCGTCGCGCGCGGTGAATCAGTCGGGGTCGGTGACGCCGAACATCTCCAACATGACGTCGGACGCGCGGATCTGATCGGTCGTCGGTCCGAGGCGTGCGACGTCGATGGCGCCCGGCCAGGTATGACCTCCGCCGACGATGCGGTACATCACGACCGGCTCGGTGCATCCGTCCCAGTCGAGGCGCACGACTTCCGTGTCGACGGTCGTCTCTCGCGCGCCGCCGGCGCAGCCGTTGTGCGTGGCCCACGCCTGTGCGGTCTGCTCGGCGTTCATCACCGGCACGGCGCTGCCTCCGACCCTGCCGCCTGCGTACGGTACGACGGCGTCGGAAGTGCCGTGGAAGATCACCATCGGATGCGGCGTCGCGGCGGCGCAGATCGCCGGTATGTAGAAGTCGGCGGCAACGAGCCCGAACCCGGCGAACCGGTCGGACGCGCGGCACGCGAGCCCGGCCGACATCGCGGCGCCGCTCGATATCCCGACTGCGAACACGCGCGCCGGATCCACGCACGCGTTGGCGACGAGGTCGTCGACGAGCGCCGTGGCGAAGCCGACGTCTTCCTCGCCGAGGAACCGCCACTGCCGGATCGCGGCGTCGACGCCGTTCGGCGTCGCGACGACGAAGTCGTGCTCGTCGGCGAGCGCGTCGAAGCCGCTGTACACGGCCTGCTGGGTCATGTTCGATCCTGCGCCGTGGAAGTCGACGACGAGCGGCATGTCGGCCGTCGGTTCGGGGGGCAGGTGGGCGAGGAACTGGCGGGTCACACCGGCCACGGCGAGATCGTGCGTCGTGGTTCCCGCGGTGTAGCCCGCGCCCGGAGTACAGGGTTTCGCGGCGGCGATCGTCGTCGCCGACGTCGACGCAGTGTCGGCGCCCGAAGACGCGGGCGCGGCCGAGCCGTCGTCGTCACCGCTGCACGCAGAGACGTACACGAGCGCCGACAGCACCACGATCGTCACCACGATCGTCCGGCCGACGCGACGGAACGCAGAAGCAGATGCGTCGGGGCCCACGATGCGGCAGTCTCTCAGCTCCGCGCCCGGCGTGGCGCCCGACCGCCGTGTGGTCACCATCAAGGCAGAATGAGATCGTGCGAGCGCCGCGCAAGCAGGAAGACGCGCGATGGTCGACCGTCATCGCCTTCGTGTGTCTCGTCGTCGCCAAGGTCTTCACGCTTCGAGGCTCGAGCCGTGCGAACCGCCGCGACGACGCACCGATCGAGGTCGAGACGCTCGCGCACGACCGCACCGAAGTTCCGCCGTTCGACGCGGCTGCAGCCGGCGTAGCCGGGAGCGGGGGTCCGAAGGGCTGGTTGCTGCGCTTCGCGGAACGGCGGCGCTGGCGTTGGGCCGGACGCGCGCTCCAGGTGCAACAGCGCTACAGCGAGGTTCGCGGCAACGACCTGGCCGCATCGGTCACGCTCGTCGCGTTCCTCAGCCTCTTCCCGCTCGCACTCGTCGCGATCGCCGTCGCCGGTTTCCTACAGGCGGACTCTTCCGATTTCGCGGAGCGGCTCATCGACAATCTCGGCCTCACCGGTGACGCCGCCGATCAGCTCGAGACCGCGCTCGATCGGGCCGCGAGCAGCCGGCGAGCGACGTCGATCATCGGCGTCGTCGGTCTCCTGTGGGCCGGGCTCGGCTTCACCGGCGCGTTGCGGCTCGCGTACAACACCACGTGGCAGGTGCCCGATCGCGGCCTGAAGGACAAGGCGATCGGGCTCGGTTGGCTCGCCGGGGCGGCCGTACTCTTCGCCGGCGGCGCCGCGGTCACGGTGGCGACGCGTTTGCTTCCCGCGTTCACGGGTCCGCTTGCGATCGTCGTCGCCTTCGCGCTCAGCTTCGGGTTCTTCCTCTGGACGTCGCACGTGCTGCCGAACATACGCGTCGGATTGCGGCCGCTCGTGCCCGGCGCACTGATCGGCGGTGTCGGACTCATCATCCTGCAGGCGATCGGTGCGCTCCTCGTGCCGCGAATGGTCGCATCCGCATCCGCGCTCTACGGCTCGCTCGGCGTCGTGTTCGCGACGCTCGCGTGGCTGCTGTTCTTCGGTCGCCTCGTCGTCTACTCGGCGGTGATCGACGTCGTGCTGTACGAAGCGCGCGCCGGCACCATGGTCTCGGTCGTCGAAGTCCCACGCCACGAGGGCGCGACGCGCGCCGTCACGCGGGCCGGCACGACGCGGCCCACCGCACGCCCAGCCACCGAAGTCGACGAGGAATCGGTGGCGATCGTGCAGCGGCCCGGGCCGGCGTAGCGACCTCGGGGGTTGACAGGCGCCGGCGCGATGTGGACACTGTCAACATGCCCCGATCGGGAGCGACGGCAACCGTGGCGGATCGTTCGGACACCCGGCAGCGCCTGCTCGAGTGCGCGATCGAGATCCTCGAGACCGAGGGCGTCGCCGGCCTCGGGCTCCGGGAGGTTGCCCGCCGGGCCGGCGTGTCGCACAACGCGCCGTCGCGCCACTTCCCCGGTGGGTTCCGAGAGCTGTGCACCGCGGTCGCCACGATCGGGTTCGACCGGCTGACGGACGCGCTGGAACGCGGGACGAACGCAGCGGGCGCCGATGCCATGGCCCGGCTCGCAGGGAACGGACGCGGGTTCGTCGGATTCGGCATCGCGAACCACGGCATGTACGAACTGCTGTGGCGCAGGGATCTCGTCGACTTCGGTGACGGCGTGCTGCTCACCGCGGCCGGCAACGCGTTCACCTCGTTGCGAAGGTGCGTGTCGGACGCGCAAGCGACGGGATGGAACGCCGGCGTCGACACCGACCTCGTCGCCGCCACGTGCTTCTCCTGGGCGCACGGCCTCACACAGTTGTGGGCGCAACAGGTATTTCCCGGGCCCATCGGACCCGTGACCCTCGACCAACTGCTCGGCGGCGGTTTCGCCGCGCTCTCGATCACACGTTGAACACCTGAACCGTCGAACACTTCGAAGGAGTCGACATGACACTCACCGAGCCGACACTCGCGGCTGCCAGGGTCTCGCCCAACCCGTACCTGTCCGGCAACTTCGCGCCCGTCGACGACGAGCTCGATGTCGCCGACCTCCCCGTGCAGGGTCGCATCCCGGAGGGGCTGACCGGACGGCTGCTCCGCATCGGGCCGAACCCGGTGCAGCCGCGCGACCCGAAGACCTACCACTGGTTCACCGGTTCCGGGATGGTGCACGGCGTCCGCATCCGCGACGGGCGCGCCGAGTGGTACCGCAACCGGTTCGTCCGCGACGACACCGTCACCGAAGTGAAGCACTGGCCGCGTACACCCGGGCCTCGTCACGGCATGGGCTCGGGCACCGCGAACACGAACGTGATCGGTCTCGACGGGCGCACGTTCGCGATCGTCGAGGCGGGCGGGCTGCCCGTCGAGCTCACCTACGACCTCGACACCGTGCAGATGAGCGACTTCGACGGCACGCTGCCAGGTTCGTTCACCGCTCATCCGAAGCGCGACCCGGCGACCGGTGAGAACCACGCAGTCGTCTACTACTGGGAATGGGACTACGTGCAGTACGTGGTCGTCGGCACCGACGGACGCGTGCGCAAGACCGTCGACATCCCCGTACCGGGCAAGCCGATGGTGCACGACTGCGCGATCACCGAGTCACAAGTGGTTGTCATGGATCTTCCGGTCACGTTCGACCTCGACGCCGCGATGGCGGGGACGGGGACGCTCCCCTATTCGTGGAACCCCGACTACGGCGCACGGATCGGCCTGTTGCCACGCGACGCGTCGAGTGGCGATGCCACGCGTTGGTGCGAGGTCGACCTCTGCTACGTGTACCACCCGATGAACGCGTACGACCTGCCGGACGGTCGCGTCGTGTGCGACGTGATGCGACACCCGAAGATGTTCGACAAGGACCGGTCCGGACCGAACGAAGGCGCGCCTGCGTTCGTGCGCTGGACGATCGACCCCGCGTCGGGACGCGTCGACGAGGAGGTCATCGACGATCGGGGCCAGGAGTTCCCCCGCCACGACGAGCGCCTCATCGGTCGCAAGAACCGGTACGGCTACACCGCTTCGTTCGCTTCGGGCGTCGAGCACGGCCCACTGTTGAAACACGACCTCGAACGGCATTCCAGCGAGGTGCACGAGTTCGGCCCGGGTCGCGTCAGCCTCGAGCCGGTGTTCGTCCCACGCGACGACGAAGCGGCCGAGGACGACGGGTGGGTCATGTCGTACGTCTACGACGCGACGACTGATTCGAGCGATGTCGTCATCCTCAGCGCGCAAGACTTCACCGGCGATCCGGTCGCGGTGATCTCGCTCCCGCAGCGCGTCCCGTTCGGCTTCCACGGCAATTGGGTCCCGGACTTCTCCTGAATCGCTCGCCGTACACTCCCGCCTGGCGGACGAGCGAAGCCCCGCTCGCGGCGAAGCCGCCTCCGGCAGCGAAGGGACAAGATGACGATCACGGGCGTTGCAAATCTCGCGGTCAAAGTGGCGGACCTCGACGGCGCGGTGGCGTTCTACCGCCGCGCCGGCGCGGACGTCACCGACCCCGAGGAGTGGCGGAACGGACGGCGCGCCGATGTCGCGCTCGGGCCACTGAACATCACCCTCTTCACGCGTGCCGTGTACGAGGACGACGTCGAGGGACTCCCCGACGAAGGCTTCCTGCACGTCGCGCTGTTCACCGACGACCTCGACGCGCAGGTCGCCGGCCACGACGTGCAGTGGGGTCCGGAGATCGTCTCCGGCCCGACGTTCGGCACCCGCCGGATCGTGTTCGTCGATGCGCCGGGCGCCATGCGACTCGAGTTCATGGAACAACTGGAGGATCCCGCGTGAACGTGACCCGCGTGCTGCACGTGAGCGTCAACACGAAGGACGCGCTCGACGCGACCCGCCGCTTCTACTCGGAGCTCTTCGACCTGCCCGACAAGGCGCGACCCGAGATACCCGGCATCGACGGACACTGGTTCGCGCTCGGCGGCGCCGAGCTCCATCTCGTGGACGCGCCCGCCGGAACCGGTGCGATCCGGCCCGCGGGCAACCACTACTGCGTCGCGGTCGACGATCTCGACGCCGCGATCACCGAGCTCGAGGCCAAGGGTGTCGACTACGTGCGCGGTGCGCAGGGTGACGTCGTGCAGGTGTGGTTGTCGGACCCCGCCGGGAACACGATCGAGCTCCAGCAGGAAAGAGCCCAGTGACGGCTCCCGCGCTGCCGCTCGGCCGACCGGCACGCGTCGGGATCGTCGGCCTCGGCCGGATCTACGACCTGACGATTCGCGGCCACCTCGACAACCCCGACACCGAGATCGTCGCGCTGTGCGACACGGCCCCCGAACGGGTCGCCGAACGGGGCGCGGACTGGCCCGAGGCCGCGACGTACACCGACTACGACGCATTCCTCGGCGCCGACGTCGACGTGGTCGAGTTGCTGGTGCCCACGCCCGCGCACTGCGACCTCGTCGTGCGCGCGTTCGAGGCCGGGAAACACGTACACGTTCAGAAGCCCTTCGCCAACAGCCTGGCCGAGGCCGACCAGATGCTCGCCGCACGCGACGCCGCCGGTGCGTACCTGCGCGTGATGGAGAACTTCATCCACTACGAACCGCTGCGCGAGCTCAAACGGGTCGTCGAGTCGGGTGAGATCGGCGAACCCGCCGGCCTCCACATGAAGATGGTCGCAACCGGGGTCGGTGGCTGGGACGTGCCCTGGTCGGCGTGGGAGTGGCAGTTCGCGCAGGCTCGCGCCGGCCGCGGGATCCTGGTGTTCGACGACGGCTGGCACAAGTTCTCGGTCGCGCAGTGGCTGTTCGGCCCCGTGCGCGAAGTCATGGCGTGGATCGGTCGCACCGTCGTGGTCGAGGACCTCGTGGTCATCGACGCGCCGTCGACGATCATGTGGACGCACGAGAACGGCCTGCGGGGCGTGTGGGACATCACGTTCGCGCCCGACATGCTGATGAAGTCCGACTACTACACGAACGACGAGCGCTTCGAGGTGACCGGCCGCAAGGGCTTCGTGCGGGTGAACCGCTGCACCTCGCTCGGCCTCCAGCAGCCGTCGGTCGAGGTGTACCGCGACGGTGAATCGCGCAACTCGCACGCGCTCGACGACGACTGGGGATCATCGTTCGACACGCAGACGCGAGAGTTCTACCGCTACCTCGTGACCGGTGAGCGCGAAGCGCACTGGAACGGCGAGGAAGCACGGGCTGTGCTCGAATTCATCGAAGCCGCTTACGAGTCCGCGCGGCGGAACGCCCCGGTGCAGCTGCCACTCAGCTGACCGTGAAGTGGGCTTCGGCTCGCGCCAGCAACTCGGCCAGGATCTCCCGATCGGCATCGGGACGGCACGCGGAGCGCGGATGGGTCGCGTCACAATCGATCCAGCCGCGGAGGCGCAGGAACTGCGCAGCCGAGTGTCGATACGCAGGAACCGGATCGCGGAACGCGAGCTGCCCGAGGTACTGCAACAGGTCGTTCTGCTCGAAGAACCGGGCGTCTCCGGCGGCCCAGCTGCGATCGCGGGCGGCGAACCAGTCGGGTGCAAACGTCGCCAGCCCGAGCAGGTAGTCGCTGCCGTACACGACCATGTCGATGGCCCGGTCGTTGCCCGTGAGCACCATGAAGTCGGGTCGGGTCGCGTCCCGAGCGGCGAGCCGCTCCCACTCGAGCACGCGCGACAGTGACGAGTGCTTGGCACCGACGCACTGCGGGATGGCGAGCAACTCGCAGTAGGTATCGCTCGTGAAGATGCGACCCTGGGGCGCGAACATCTCGCCGAGCTCGAAGGCGAGGAACCGGTCGACCTCGGACGCGAGCGCGCCGAACGCCGGCCCGACGTCGGCGTCGGCCAGGCCCCGCAGTCCCCACGACGGAAACACGATCGGTGTGCCGCCCGCGCCGGCGATCTCGGTCATCGCGCCCGCATACGCGTCCGCATCGAAGGGCGCGTCGGGTGCGTCGTCCACGTACGCACCGGCGACGAACGGTCCGTACGCGCGCGCGATGTGGAGCGCGCGGGCCCGTTCGGCCGGTGCGAGCAGGGCGCCGAAGCCGGTGTCCATGTTGACGGCGGGAACGAGCCCGCTGGACGCGGTACGCGCAACGTGCGCCTCGAAGCCGGGCCAGTCGATGTCACCGTCGGCGCGGAACGGCAGCAACGTTGCGGCCATCCCCGTGATGGTGCGCCGGGGTCGGATCGGTGGCGTCACGCGCGCTTCGCCTTGGTGACGACCGCGCGCTCCGGCATCGCCTTGTAGAACGGATCGAGGGGATAGCAGCCCGAGACGACGCCGTTGCGCGGCGCCGTCGTGCAGTCGCTGAAGGTCCGGCACAGGCGATGCCGGTCGAGTGGCGCGCCGTTCAGCACGGCGCGCGGCAGGTCCGGGTACGACAGCGCGAGCCGGCCGATGCCGACGCTGTCGACCGCTCCCGTCGCCACCGCGGCGTAGGCGACGTTGGGCAACCACTCCTGGAGGTACGAGTACCCGCTGCCGACGAACACGAGATCGGGATGGGCGCGGCGCAGCTGCGCGGTGACGTCGAGCAGCCGTGCCACCTCGACGAGCGGATCGCGCGGCGGTGGATACCCGTCGGACGGCGGGAAGTACGCAGGACGCTGCACGTGCGGGCAGTAGTAGGGACTCCCCGCGGTGATGCAGACGAGGCGTATGCCGAGACCGGCGCAGGCTTCGAGCACCGCGTGCGGTTCGGTGAGGTCGACCTCGGCACCGCGCCCATCACCGCCGAACGCGTAGGGATAGTCGTGAGGCGGAGAGTCGTGCGGCACCTCTTGGTCCGACGAATCATCCGGGCGGGGCGCGACGTCGAATGCGCTGAGGCGCACGCCGATACCGAGCGCAGGTGCTGCGCGCGAGATGCCGGCGACGACGTCGGTGAGGAACCGCAGCCGGTGTTCGATCGGTCCGCCGTAGCGGCCCGGGCGTGCGCGTGCGCTGAGGAGCTCGTGCAGGAGATATCCGTGGCAGTGCTTGATGTCGACGAAGTCGAAGCCGGCAGCGTGCGCAACGACCGCGGCATTCACGTAGCACGCGACGAGGTCGTCGAGCTCGGCGTCGGTGATCACCGCGGCGTCGTCGTCGACACCGACTCGGGCGTCGAGCCACGGATGGCGGTACGCGATGCGTGGCCGCAGCGTGCCGTCAGGGCGCGACCAGCGGCCCGAGTGGGTGAGCTGCAAGCCGGTCACCACCTCGCGCGGGATGCTCGCTCGCAGTTCGGCGAGCTCGTGCGATATCACCAGCTGACGAGGATTCGCCCGCCCGTCGGCGCGCACCGCGACGGCTTCACCACCCCAGACGAGCCCGGCCTCGCTGTCGCCGAAGCGTCGCCACCGCCGGCGCACCAGGTCGGTCGGCCGACCGTCCTCGGTCCCGTCCCAACCTTCCATCGGCAGGATCGCGAACCGATTCGGAGCGGTGCCGCTGCTCGTGTCGAGCGGCTGCGCGAGCGCACCGCCGGTCGTGTCGGTCGCGAACGGGAGCTCGATCCCGAGCCGCTCGAGGTGTGCGAGGAAGTCTTCTTCTCGGCGAAGCGTCCGAACCTGCGTGAAGCGCGGCATCGGCTGATCGGCGTCTACTTCGGCGTCTATTCGGGTGGTCGGGAGATCACGACCGGGCACGGCGCGTTGCGCACCACGTGATCGGAGACGGACCCGAGCAACGCGCGCTTGATGCCGCCGCGCCCGCGCGTTCCCATCACGATCACGCGCGCGCCCCGCTCTTCGGCGAGGTCGCACAACATCGGGCCCGGACTGCCCCTGAGCACGAGTACCTCGGCCGCTCGTCCGAGCTCGGCTGCGGCCGCTTCGGCGTCGCCGCGCCCTTCGGCCGCCGCTTGTGCATCTTCGGTTTCGAGCTCTTCGGAGGTCATGACTCCGCCCGCGAAGCCGGTGCCGGTCACGAGCGAGGGGTCACTCGCCTCGACCACGCTGACCACGAGCACGTGGTCGGCCGGTTGCAGCAGCTCGAATCCCACACGCGCCGCGTGCAGCGACGCGTCGGATCCGTCGACCGCGACGATCACGGTGTCGAGTGCCACTTGTGCATGTCCTCTGCTCGGCAATGGGTCGCCCGCCGAACCTAGCCGCACCCGGTATGGTCGACGCATGAGCACGCTCGTACGTTTCGGGCGGCGCGCCATCCCTGCCGCCGCGCTCGTCACCCTCGTCATCCTGGCGGTCGCGTGCGGCGGTGACGATGACGACGACGGCTCCTCGTCGGCAGCGACATCGTCGACGACGACACGGCACCGGCGCGTCGTCGGAGGCCGAGTTCGACGACTACATCGGCCTCACGGTCGCCGACGCGACCGCCAAGGCGGAGGCCGACGATCGACCGTCACGCGTGATCGAGGAGGACGGCGAGAAGTTCCCGGTGACGATGGACTTCATACCCGAGCGGCTCAATTTCGTGGTCGTCGACGGCGAGGTCACCGCGGTCACGACGGGTTGACCAGCGGGCTCATCGGCGCCGGCGTCACGGAGCGAGCTCGATCGCGGCGCGAAGTCGTTCGGCGAACGCAGTCTGCTCGTCGCTGGTCATGGCAAGAACGCCCTTGGTCTCGGTCATCAACGCTCGAAACTGTTGCTCTTCGTAGGGCACCCCGGGCGGCAGTGCCGCGACGTGCCAATGCACGTGCGCGTTGCCTTGTTGGCTGCCGAGACTGAGGATGTAGATCCTCTCGGTGGGAACGGTTGCCGCCATCCGCGCGCGACACGGTGAACGACCACCTGGAGGGCGAGGTACTCATCGAGGGAGAAGTCGCCGGCAACTGCCTCTCGATGCTCGACCGGTGCGACGAGTGCGTAGCCGAGCAACACGTGGAAGTTCGGGAGAAACGCGATGTGATGGTCGTCGCGCCAGACGACGTGCTGTGCCGGAAGTCGGTCGTCTCCCGCGCGATGGCGCAGACGAAACAGGGACTCGTCTGTACTCGCTCGACGTAGGACTCGAGGTCGAACTCGATCCGGTGCTGGTCCCCCATGCGCACAAGTGTGGCCGCGAGTGGGCCGAGGACTGCGCTCGCATGGCATGATCCGCCGATGGCCGACCTGCCCTGGACCGGCGACGCATGCTCGCTCGTCGACGCCTTCCGCGCCGGTGAACGGTCGCCCGTCGAGGAGCTCGGAGCGACGCTCTCCGCCATCTCCTCGAGCGATCTGAACGCGTTCTCCTTCGTCGACGACGAGCGGGCCTTGGACGCCGCCCGCGCCGCCGACGTGCAACGGCCGTTCGGCGGAGTCCCTGCGGGCATCAAGGAGCTCGAATCGGTGCGCGGCTGGCCCGCAACCGAAGCATCGCTGGTGTTCCGCGACCGCGTCGCCGACACGACGTCCGTCTTCGTCGAACGGCTCCTCGAAGTGGGCGGCGCCGTCGGTGTCGGTCTCACGACCGCCAGCGAGTTCGGCGGCCTCAACGTCAGCACGACGAAGCTCAACGGCGTCACGCACAACCCGTGGAAGCACGGTCGCTCGACCGGCGGATCGTCGGCCGGGAGCGCGTCGGCCGTCGCGGGCGGTCTGGTCACACTCGCGACCGGTGGCGACGGTGGCGGTTCCATCCGCATCCCGGCCGGCTACACCGGCCTGCTCGGCATGAAGGGCACGTTCGGTCGCATCCCGCGTGCGCCGCATGCGTACTCGCGACCGAACACCGTGGTGCTCGGGAACCCGGCCCGTTCCGTACGCGACGCGGCGCGCCTCTACGACGTGTGCGCGGGCTACCACCCCGCCGATCCGTCGAGCCTGCCCGCGACGGGAGGATGGGAGGCCGGGCTCGGTACGCATGATCTCGCCGGAGTCCGAGTGGCGGTGCTGCCGTCGCTCGGTGGCGTCATCGACGTCGCGTCGGGTACCGAAGCGCGTGTGCGCGAGGCCGCGGCGGCGCTCATCCGCGCGACGGGCATGGTCGAAGTCGATCTGGACATCGAGCTCCCGAACCTTGCTGCGCAATGGATGATGGGCAACCTGTCCACGCTGCTCGCCGAGCTCGGCGATCGGTGGCCCCAGTGCGCGCCGCTGCTCACCGACGAGGTCGCGTTCGGGGTCTACATGTCGCAGGCGCTCTACAACCTGCGGACCGCCGCCGTCGCCGAGGAGTTGCGCGTGCGCGCGTACGAGGCGCTCGCTGACGCGTTCGGCCGGGTCGACCTGATCATCGCGGCCACGAACCCGGACGTTGCATTTCCGGCCGACGCCGCAACGAGCAACCCGCAGGACGCGCGTCATCGATGCCGCGCTGACCGGTCCCGTCGGGCGCTTCGCAGTGCGCGGCGCGCTCGCGTCCGTGCGTGTCGTCGCGTCGGCGTTCCCGAACCTTCCGGCGTCGATCCTCGAGCTCGCGACGCGGCGTTTCCCCGATCTCGTCAACATGGGCGCGCTCACGATGATCTCCAACCTGTACGGCAACCCGGCGGTGTCGATCCCGTCGGGGCTCGTCGATGAGCTCCCGGTGGGAATGCAGGTACTCGGCCGCCACCACGAAGACGCGCTGCTGTTCGACGTCGCGCTCGCGGCCGAACGCATCGCGCCCTGGCCACTCGTCGCACGGCTCGACACCGCACGCGATGCGGGCGTCCAGGCGACGGTGTGAGCTCGAGCTCGTCCGCGCTCGTTCTCACCGCGCCGCGCGAGCTCGAGACGCGCCAGTTCGCTCTCCCCGAGGTCGGTGACGACGACGGGCTCCTGCGCATCGAGGCGTGCGGGCTCTGCGGCACCGATCACGAGGAGTACACCGGCGAACTGTTCCCGGGCTTCGCCTTCGTACCCGGTCACGAATCGGTCGGCATCGTCGAGCGCGTCGGCACGCGCGCCGCGGCCCGGTGGGGTGTGCGCGAGGGCGACCGCGTCGCGGTGGAGGTCTTCCTGTCGTGTCGCGTGTGCCCGGCGTGCACCATCGGTGAGTACCGGCGGTGCGCACGTCACGGCCTGCGCGACATGTACGGACTCGTCCCCGCGGATCGCGCGCCGGGACTGTGGGGCGGCTACGCCGAGTACCAGTACCTCGCAGCCGACTCGATGCTCCTCCCGGTTCCCGACGGGCTCGACCCGACGACCGCCACCCTCTTCAATCCCCTCGGTGCCGGCATCCGTTGGGGGGTTGCCGTCCCCGAGACCCAACCCGGCCACATCGTTGCGGTGCTCGGCCCCGGCGTGCGCGGCCTGTCGGTGTGCGCGGCGGCCAAGGACGCGGGTGCCGCGTTCGTGATGGTCACCGGCCGGGGCGCGCGCGACGCGCCCCGTCTCGCGGCCGCCCCGAACTTCGGCGCCGACCTCGTCGTGGACGTCGACGAGCGCGACCCGGTCGACGCTCTGCGATCCGCGACCGGCGGCCTCGCCGATGTCGTCGTCGACGTCACCGCCAAGGCGCCGGCCGCGTTCGTGCAGGCCATCCGACTCGCGCGTACGGGCGGCACCGTCGTCGTGGCCGGCACCCGAGGCAACGTGCCGATGCCGGGGTTCGAACCCGATCTGGTCGTCTACAAGGAACTGCGGATCGTCGGTGCGCTCGGGGTCGACGCCGCACGCGTACACCGCGGCGCTGGATCTGCTCGCGGCGCGCCGGTACCCGTTCGAAGATCTCCTCCGCCGCGTCGCCGGCTTCGACACCATGCCCGCGCTGCTGCGCGACATGGCCGGCGAAGGCGACCCGCCGCCCGTCCACGCGGTGTTCAGTCCGTCCGCCCCTTCGACGCGTCAAGCCTTGGGCGCCATCACGAGCACGGTGCCCTGTGCCGCGCAGACGAGCCGGGCCTCGTTCTCGACGTCGATGCGCACGACCGCCGTGCGCTTCGTCAGCGACACGATCTCGGCGGTCGCGGCGAGCGTTCCGGTCGTGATCGGCGCGAGGTAGTTGATCTTGAATTCCGTCGTCGCAGCCCAGGCGCCGCGCGCGATCACGGGATACAACACGGTGCCGAGCACGTGATCGCACAGCGCCGCGAGAACGCCGCCGTGCAGGTTGCCGAACGGTGTCATCAGTTCGTCGCGCACGTCGACCTCGGCCCGTAGTCGCCCCGGGCCCACCTCGGTGTGGCGGATCCCGAGGAACCGACCGAGGCCCCCGGCCGCGTCGGCTGCTCCTTCGAGGCCGGCCGCGACCTTGGCGTCGTACTGGGGGAACTCCAGAGCCATGGGGCGAGTGCCTTCCGCTTGCTCAGTTCCGGGGCAGTTCGCGGAACGGCCGGTCCCGGTCGTCCGACGGTTCCTTCGGCAAGCCGAGGACCCGCTCCCCGATGATGTTGCGCTGGATCTCGTCGGTGCCACCGGCAATCGACTGCGCGGGAACCGACACGAGGACTTCGGCGATCACGCCGTCGTGAAGCGTGCCGGCGCCGGCGAGCATCCCATCTGCGCCCGCGAGATGCGAATGGACACGGGCCGAGGCGCGCGCGACCACACTCGCCGCAAGCTTGCCGAGCGAACCTTCGGGGCCCGGCGCCCGACCCTGCGCGCGCGCGGCGTGCGCCCGTTGCATCGTCCACCCGTGTGCGCGTTGCAGCGTGTACAAGCCCGCGACTGCCTGGCGGCCGAACGGATCGGCCGCGCAGTCCGTCGGCGCGGGCGATCTCGACCGCGAGGTCGGGTCGGCCGGCGCGCTGCGGGATACCAGCGGTACGTCCTGAAGTACTCGTCGGCTTCGGCCCGCGCTTCTTGCGCCGCGCGCCCATGGGCCTGATCGCCGCGTGGCGCGGCAACGGTTCGGAACTGACGCTCGTGCGCGAGCGTGGTGAGTGCGACCCGCCAGCCTTCGTTCGGGTCGCCGATGACGTTCGCGCCGGGCGCCCGGGCGTCGGTGAGGAAGACCTCGTTGAACGAGGCGTGACCGTTCATCTGGCGCAGCGCGCGGACGTCGACACCCGGCTGGCGCATGGGGAGCGCGAAGCAGGTGATGCCGCGATGCTTGGGCGCGTCCCAGTCGGTGCGCGCGAGCAGAAGCCCCCAGTCGGCGTGATGCGCGCTCGTGCTCCACACCTTCTGACCGTTGAGCACCCACTCGTCGCCGTCACGATCGGCGCGGGTCGTGAGGCCGGCGAGATCGGACCCGCTTCCGGGCTCGCTGAACAACTGGCACCACGTGACCTCACCCGTGAGCGTCGGGCGCAGGAGACGCTCCTTCAGGTGGTCGGAGCCGTGCGCGAGGACCGTCGGCGCCGCGAGCCCGAAGCCGACGCCGAACGGCGTCCCCACCGCACCGGCCGCCGCGATCTCCTCGTGCGCGATGTCTTCGGCCCAGGGCGGCAGGCCGAGGCCGCACCACGCCGTCGGCCACGACGGGCACGCCCAGCCCGAATCGACGAGACGGCCGCGCCACTCGCGCAGCATCAGCTCCGGATCCCAGTTGGCCGAGAGCCAACTGCGCACGTCGCTGCGAACCCGCTCCCCTTCGACCACCGTTGCGTGCGCGCGGTCGGTCGCCTACGCGCTGATGCGGCGGAGCGGCGGAACCGTCTTCGGTGGTTGCTTGCGCGGCGGGAGCTCGGCGAGCAGTTCGGTCGAGGCTTCGGTGACGCGCACGACTGCGCGTTCGAACGCGTCGATCGTGTTCGCGGTCGGCTTCTGCACGCCGCTGATCTTGCGGACGTACTGGCGGGCGGCCGCCTCGATCTCCTCATCCGTCGCGTCCGGCTCCAAGCCCCGCAGCGTCGTGATGTTCCGGCACATGTTCATTCCCTCCGATTCATGATTCGCGGTCAACCGCTCCTTCGAATCCTTGTGACCGATCGCTGACCGGCATCCCTCCATGATGCCGCGCCGTAAGCGTACGGGCGGCTCGCCGGTCAGGCCCGACGACAGCCCCGCCCGGAGGGCTGCGTCGAAAGGGAGCACCATGACCCGCACACGATGGATCCGATCTCGCGCCCGAATGCTCGCGGTCCCGCTCGTCGCACTGGGTGTCGGCATCGCCGGCATCACACCCGGCGCAACCGGCACGGCCGGCGCGTCGAGCCCGCCGGCACCGGTCGGGCCGCAAGCGATCGTGTTACCCGACCCCATTCCGGTCGACGGCTACGGGACCGCCGGTCTCGGCTCGGTCGTCACCGCGCTCCAGGACTACATGCGCTCGCGTTGCGTCGGGGCGGCCACCGTCGGCATCAGCTACCAGGGCATCCCGCTCGCCGAGTGGGGCCTCGGTCGCACCAACGGTCGCGCGGCCCTCCCGATCCTCGACGCCGGGTGCGGCGACGACTCCTCCGACCCGTACGACGCATCGGCGAGCAACGTCGACCAACGCGCCGAGATGCGCGTCGGCAGCGTGTCGAAGTCGATCAGCGCGGCGGTGCTCCGCTGGGCGCTGAAGGAGCGCTACCACCAGCTCACCGGCGGAACGCTGACCGACGCCGCGCTCGAAGCGATGCCGGTGCTCGGCGACGACTTCCCCGGTGGTCTCCTCCCCGACGACCTTCGCGAGCTCCTCGCGGGTGACGCGCCGCTGCCCGCGGAGATCACGTCGTGCGACGAGCTCGACGGCGCGGCCGATGCCCGCTGGGAGACCGTGACCCTCGGTCACCTCCTGTCCCACCGGGCCGGCCTCACGCGCAGCTCGCCGAGTCTCGAGAGCGTCGTGATCCCGAACCTCCCGGTGTTGCGGGGTCTGGACACGCCCGAAGCGTTCGCCGCCGAGGACGCGGCCGCCCGGGCCGGTGCGTCCGAGGATTCGGTCGACGCGGCGCGCGCGGCACTCGATGGCGGCGCGGCCGGCGACATCTCCTTCGTCCGGCCGCCGACCACGGTCGACGTGCTGAAGGCGCAGGCCGGTCGCTGCCTCGAGTTCGTCGACGACGGCGGCAACACGATCACCGTCGGCGACTACTCCTACTCGAACACCAGCCCGGTGTTCTGGGGCGTGGTCATGGAGCACGTGACCGGGGTGCCGTACTCGTCCGCGAGCGGCGACCCTGCGAGCCACGCCGGCACCCTCTTGCAACAGTTCTTCGAGTCCGAGCTCGGGCTCGACTCGACGGCGGGCAGCGGTGTGTTCCGGCAGCCCGCTTCGATCGACGCGAGCGAGCCCGTGGTGGTGAATCCCCGCCACTGGACTCCGTCGCAGGGGACGATGCGCCCGGCGTCGAACGACGACAAGCGTCCGCACTGCCGGCTGGTCGACAGCGTCTGCTCGTTCGACGAGTGGGTCGACGGCGCCCGTGCGAACTGGCAGTGGGAGCTCGAAACCGTGCCGTTCGAGCGTTCGGGTGTCGGCGTGGGTGCGGCGCAGGGCGGCTTGATGATCTCGCCTCGGTTCATGCTCGAGTTCATGAGCAACTACTGGGTCGAGGGCTACGGCGCCGACCCGCGGATCGGCGAGCCTCGCAACGACATGTGGACCTCGGGCGAAGGCCACAACGGCGAGATGGCCGGCACCCGTGCCGTCGCCAAGAGCTACAGCGGCAATCACTCGGACTCGTACGCAGTTCCTGCCCTCGGCGATGACGGCCGTCTCACGGACGACTTCGATCACCGGGTGTTGACCGGCGAGTGGCTTCCTCCGCACGGCCTCGACGTGTTCGTCGCGATCAACCAGTCCACGGATCCCAAGTGCCAGGCGAGCGAGGCGCGGAACGCGCCGACCGGTCGCGGCGGCTTGGACAGCGCCAAGCTGAACTTCGAGTACTACACGTGCAACGAGGCGGTCGGCATGCTGACGGACTATCTCGTCTACGGCCTTTCGCAGGTCGACTGGGACGCGGTCATCGACGCAGTCGAGTCTCCGAACGCCGAGCTGAACATCCCGGACGGGCCGATGAACAAGACCTTCGGCTGAGGTACGGCACGCGTCGCTCAGGCGTTGCGAATCAGTCGGGCGAATCGTCGGCGAATCAGTCCGGCGATTCGCCCATCTCCCGCAGGGCGGTGGCGAGGGCGGCGCGGAGGCGGCGGGCGGAGTCGGGTGCCAGATGCCCGACGACGCCCGCGCCGTGCTGTCCGACTTCTTCGACGGTCAGCTCGACACGCGGGTCGACGCATGCTTCGCAGTCGTCGAGCGCGGCAACGATCCACGTGGTCGGCGCGCGTTCCGGATCATCCGCCGGATGGTCGTCGGTGCCGTAGTCGGCGAGCTTCTTCACGAACTCGCGTTCACGAACTCGGGGCGCGCAGTTCGGTCGCGAAGAACTCGAGCGCCGTCTTCGTCTTCGTGTGCTGCTCGCCGCTGAGATCGAGGCCGCGACCGGCGAGGTAGGCCTTGGTCTCGGCCGCCACGTCGAACGCTTCGCTGGGCTGGCACTTCGTGGAGAGCTCGATGATGCGCGAGCCGTCCGGGTAGAGCCACATCTCGCCGACGAGTGGGCGGCCGTACTCCGCCGGCACGTACTTCAGCTTCAGCACGAAGATGGGCCCGAGCACCGACAGGTCATCGAGACCGAGCCCTTCGGGCGCGTGGTCCTTGAAGAACGCGCGCTGCTCCTTCGAGAACAGCTTCTTGATCGGCCTGCTCCCGGCCGCGACTTCGCGCGCGTCGTTGATCCCGCCCTTGCCCTTGCAGGACGCCGAGCACACGAACCCACCCGGCATCGCGTCGACCTCGACCCCGACGTTCGGCGAGTTCCGCAAGCTGTCCGGGAGTGCGTCCGGGACGACCGGCCGCAGCTTCACGACGGTGTCGCCGCCTTTGCCCTGCACGCGGCGAGCGCGCGCGACCACGCCGGCATGATCGAGATCGAGGTCGGGTGTGTCGAAGAAGAACACCTGCCGGATCTGTGCGTCGAGCGGGTCCATCTCGAGTGCGTGTATGGCCGAGCGGTGGAGCGCATCGGGAACGGTCACCTTGAGCTCGACGCTGTCGGCCGACTTGATCAGGCCGAAGAGGCGCACGAGATCGGCACTGGACATCGCGATTCGCGGTTCGGTGGTGCTCATCGCCGGAGCCTACGACGCATCGAACAATCCTGGCGCGCGAGACTGGAACGTCGCCCCCGCCGGGAAAACTCACAGGAAGGGTTCCGCGTGAAGGCAACGATGATTCTCGCCGACGCCGCGCAGGTCGCGGAGGGAAAGCTGTTCATCCTCGGAGGCGGCTGGTCCGTCACGAGCGGCAAGCTGCCGAGCGCGCTCGCGATCAAGATCGAGGTCCCGTGGAGCGCGGCGAACGAACCGCACACGCTCGCGATCCGGCTCCTCGACTCCGACGGCAAGGAGGTCGTTCACCTCACCACCGAGACGTTCGAGGTCGGTCGACCGGCGGGGATCCCCACCGGCACCTCGATCGACCACGTGCTCGCGATCCAGATGGGTCCGCTGATGATGCTCGCGCCGGGCCAGCGCTACGTGTGGGAGCTGTCGATCGACAACCATGTCGCAGAGGAATGGCGTTGCTCGTTCTACGTGCGGCCCACTCCCCAACCGGCACCCGTCGAATAGCCGCCACGAGGCACCTGGCCCTTGCGCCCTTCGTGGCGCAGTAGCGTCGAGCGTCGCACATCGACGTGCACTACGAACGTGCACACGGAAGCACCAACAGGAGCTCATCATGGCCGCGGACACGTTCTTCGCCTTTGTCGGCACCTACGCGTCGAAGGACGCAGCCGTCGAGGACTACGAGGCGATCAAGGATCTCCACACCGAGCTCGGGCTCATCGACGCGTACGACGCCGCAGTCGTCGAGCATCGCGACGACGGCAAGGTCAAGGTCGTGAAGAAGCACGAGACGCCGACGCGCGTGGGCGGCGTCCTCGGTGGTGGCGTGGGCCTCGCGACCGGTCTCGTGATCGCAATCTTTCCTGCGGCCGCGATCGGGGCGGGACTCCTTGTCGGCACGACCGCCGGTGGCGCGCTGCTCGGTTCGCTCGCCGGCCACGCGGCGGCCGGCATGAGTCGGAGCGACCTGAAGGATCTCGGCGAGCAGCTCGACGAAGGCCAGGCCGGGCTGGTCGTCATCGGCGCTTCCGATCTCGAAGGCAAGATCGAACGAGCCATGAAGCAGGCGCAGAAGCGCGAGAAGAAGCAGCTGAAAGCCGACCTCGCGGCGCTGGAGAAGGAAGCGAAGGAAGACGCCGGCTCGTAGCCGTCGTCAACCCGCGCTCGGCGGCGCGGTGGTTCCGCCGAGCGGCATTGCGTCCATCCCCAACTTGGAGTGGTCCCACGAACGCACACGATCGACATCGACGCGTACGGCGACGCGCTTGTTGAGCATCACTTCGACGAAGGGCTTCATGTCCTCGGTGTACGGACCGGTGTAGCGCTCGAAGACACTGACGCCCACTTTCCAGAGCGCGTCGGCGTCGTCGACGAGGACACCGCGGCCCTCGATGGACACGCCTTTCAACGCGTCATACGTGAGCCCTGCTTCGATCGACACCGAGATCGCCGGGTTGCGGCGGAGATTCACGACCTTCTGCGAACGGCCCTTCGTCTCGAACCAGATCTGGTCGTCGACGACGGCGTACCACATCGCCACCTGGTGGGGGACGCCGCCCGGGCCGATCGTCGCCATCGTGCACGTGCGTTGCGCAGCGATGAACTCGACGATCTCGTCGTGCGACATCATGATCTCGGCGCGCTGGTTCCTGGCCATACGCCGACGTTCTAGTCGCCCGGCTGCGGCGGCGCCTCGGCGCTTCGGCGAAACCCACAGATCGACCAGGGCGATCGCGTGCGCCTGTGGATTGCACGCGAGCTATCCACAGGAAAGTCACACGGTTGCGCCACTTGAGACGCACAGGCTCTGCGCTTCAGACTTTCCGATATGCAGATCCGCACCCGACTCGCGGGCAACGACGCGACCGACAGCCAATGGGCCAGGGCCGAACCAGAGCGGATCGAACCAGAGCGGCGGGAGCCAGGAGGACCAGAGCGGGATTGGCGAGACCAGGCGGCCTGCATCGACTATGCCGACCAGGTCGAGTTCTTCCCCGCACGCGGCGAGTCGACGCGCGAGGCCAAGGCCGTGTGCGGCGGCTGTCCGGTGAGGCGGCAATGTCTCGACTACGCGCTGCAATGGGATCACCTGAGCGGCGTGTGGGGTGGCATGAGCGAACGTGAGCGGCGCCAGATCCGCCGGCGACGTACGCGCGAGAACTGAGCGATCCCGTTCGATCTGGGTAGATATGGGTAGATATGGGTAGATCTGGGTAGATCTGGAACATGGCTCTGGTCCGAAGTCTCGTGGCGAGCGCCGCCGTCATCGCGATCGCTTCGGCGTTCGTCTTCCCCCCGGCCGGTCTGTCCCGCCCTGCCGCCGGTGCTGCGCCTGAACTCCCGCCTCGGAATTGCCCGGCGCAAGGCGTGCGTGCCCGCACCGCCACAGTGCCGACCTCGATCGACGGAACGGGCGCCACCGACGTCTCGGTCGAGCTCGAGGCCTGGCTCCAGTCGTTGGCGCCCGATACCCGCGCCGTGCTCGCCGCCGATGCGGTGTACCGCGCCGAGAAGACGATACGCCTGGAACGCAAGCAGGCCCTGACGATCGACGGCAACGGTGCGCGCCTCCTGCGCACCGAGCCGGGCGATCCGGACGAATCCAAGACGCGCACCAACGCGAGCCTCGACCTCTACAGCGGCTTCGACATCGTCATCAAGAACCTCGAGATCTACGGAGCGCACGACCGCCGCCCGCCGCAATACCGCCGTGACTTCGAAGCGCAGCACGGCATCGACGTCGCCGGTGTGGTCAGCCTCGTGATCTGCCACAACCAGATCGTGAATGTCTTGGGAGACTTCGTCTACTTCGGGGCCTCCGGCACCGCGCAGGCCGGCGACCGGACGGCGTCGGCGTACGTCGACATCTACGAGAACTACTTCAACAACGCAGGGCGGCAGGGCATCGCCATCGTCTCGGGCACCGACATCGCGGTGCGCAACAACTGGATCGAGGAGGTGGCCCGCACGGCACTGGACATCGAGCCCTTGAGCACCCATCTCGATGTTGCGAACATCACCTTCGACGACAACAAGGTGATCGGCACCCGGCGCTTCTTCTCCTCAATAGGTGCGCCCGCCGTGGTCAGCAACATCGTGGTCAAGAACAACGAGCTGATCGGCTCGGCGATGGTGATCGCGATCGTCGGGGGAGCAGAAGGCGGTCCCGGCCGACAAGCGCAACATCGCGATCATCGGCAACACGTCGAACAAGGAATGCGGGTGCAACCGGCTCATCTGGCTGCACGGCATCGACAACATGTGGTTGCTCGGCAACACGGCCGAGGTGGGGACGCGACCCGGCCCCTACATCGACACGACGGACGTGACCGACTTCCTCGAAGGCGGCAACGTGTTCGTGCCGTGAGTCGGTCCGGCGAATCTACTCAGGCGTCGAGGTACGCGACGATCCGGCTCGTGAGCGCGCTCGCCCGCTGGAGGAAGCCCGAGTTCGGTGTCGCAACCGGCGGGAGTGGTTGGAGCACACGATTGATCCGCGGCGCATGCTTGCGCGCGAGCGTGAGGGCAGCTTCGGTGGCGTCGCGCACCACCTCCGGATCCAAGCTCCAAACTGCCTCGAACGTGCGCGGGCCCTCGCCGGCGAGCCGAGCCGGCCGCTCGATACCGGCCAGACACGCGCTGAATCCCGGCGCGTCGCAGATGACGGACCACTCGCGGAGCAACGGTGCATCGCTGCGCAAACCCACTTCGATCGGTGCGGCACGACGAACGATGCTGCGGTCGAAGTCGGCGAAGGCGATGGTGATCACTGCGGTACGAGCGAGTTCCGTCCAGCGCGCCGCGGCCCGTTCGTAGAGGTCGGTCCGCTCGAAGCTTCCGATGAGCACCCCACGTTCCGCGCGCGCGCAGTACTCGTCCTCGATGGCGTGACTGATCGCGAGCATCGCCCGCGTGGAGAGCTCGTGCACGGTGAGATCGGCTCGCCGCCGTCGGAGCCCCGCCGAGATCGAGTCGTCGATCACTTGCTCGCCGTCGCGCGCACGATCGATGGCGGCTTCGAGCGACCAGCCCGCGTCGCGGTCGCGCACGACCTGACGCACCTGTTCCACGTGGTGCTCCGAGTAGCGACGGTGACCGCTGGGCGCACGATCCGGTTCGGGGAACCCGAAGCGCAGCTCCCACGCCCGCAGGACGGCCACCGAGACGTGTGCCCGCTCGGCGACGGCACCGATGCTGAGGGCCCCGCGCTCTGTTGATCTCAACACGAAGTCGATATTATCTCGACAAGTGATCGAGGTTTGGCCGGAGCCCACCCAAGACGACCTGCCCGACGACCTGCCAGACGATCTGGTGGTCCTCGTCGACGGGCGCGGCCGCGCGTGCGGCAGCTCGCCGAAGCACCTCGTGCACGGCCGGGACACTCCCCTCCACCTCGGGTTCTCGTGCTACCTGCTCGGCGACGACCACCGGGTGCTCATCACGCGCCGCGCCGCGAGCAAGCTGACGTGGCCGGCGACGTGGACCAACGCCTGCTGCGGTCACCCTCGGCCGGGCGAGACCCTGCGGGCGGCGGTGACCCGGCGCGTGCACGACGAGCTCGGAGTGGTACCCGATCGGATGGCGGTCGCGCTCCCCGACTTCGCGTATCGCGCGGAGATGGACAACCGCATCGTCGAGCACGAGCTCTGCCCGGTCGTCGTCGCGACCGTCGACCCGAGCGTGGCGCTGCGCCTCGCCCCCGACGAAGTGGAAGCCGCCGAATGGACGACGTGGGCGGCGCTGCGCGAGCGCGCCGCGCAGGCACCGCACACGCTCAGCCCGTGGGCGGTCGAACAGGTCCGTGAGCTGGACCGGCTCGGCGCTCCCTGCAACTGGCTCGAACGCGGCGACACCGGACGGGCGCTCGACGAGGTCCCCGGCGCGCCGGCGCGCGAGGCGCTGACGCTCGCGCGTCACATCGATCCGATCGAGCCCGTGCGCGCGCCGGTCGAGCGCGTGCTCGACGAGTTCATGTCGGCGCGGGCCGCAGAGCTCACGACCGTGGACCCCGCGCTCGCACCGGTGACCGCGGCCATCTGTGATCTCGTCACTGCCGGGGGCAAGCGGCTGCGCCCGGCCTTCGTGTACTGGGGACATCGGGCCGCGGGCGGTCCGCATGAGCCCGGAGTGATCACGATTGCCGCTGCCGTCGAGCTCCTGCACGCGTTCGCGCTGCTCCACGACGACGTCATGGACCGGTCGGAAACGCGCCGCGGGAACATCGCCGCGCACCGTTCCTTGGCCCTGCTGCACCGGCGCGAGCATTGGCGCGGCGACGCCGATTGGTTCGGCACGAGCGCCGCGATCCTCGCCGGAGACCTCACCTTCGTCTGGGCCGACCAGTTGTTCGACTGCGCGCCGCTGCCGCGCGCCAGCATCGATCGCGCGCGCGCGACGTTCAACACGCTTCGTGCCGAGGTCATGGCCGGGCAGTACCTCGACCTCCGCCTCGCGGCGCGGCCCGCCGCCGACGAGGCCGACGCCCGCCGCGTCGCATTGCTGAAATCAGGCCGGTACACCGTTACCCGACCGTTGGAGATGGGCCGGCGCCTCGCGGCCGATCCGGTGTCACCCGGTGTCGCGCCGGCGCTCGCGGCGTACGGCGACGCGGTCGGGATCGCGTTCCAGCTTCGCGACGACGTGCTCGGTCTGTTCGGCGATCCGGGCAGGACGGGCAAGGACCGTGACGGCGATCTGCGCGAAGGCAAGCGCACGCTGCTCGTCCTGCGGGCGTTGCGGCTGGCCGGACCGGCCGCCCGCCGCTTCCTCGAGGCCGCCCTCGGCGACCCGGCGCTCACCACCGGCGACGCGGAACGGTGTCGCGAGATCGTGGCGGCGTGCGGTGCCCTCGCGTCCATCGAGACGCTGCTCGGCGCGCAGTACGAAGCCGCGCTCGCCGCGCTCGCGCCGGTACCCGAACCGGCCCGCCTCGCGCTGGAGGAGCTGGCGGCGCTCGCGATCCGGCGAGAGCATTGATCCCGGTGACACGCGGGTCGCACGGCCGGACGATCGTGATCGGCGCAGGCCTGGGGGGCCTCGCCGGCGGCCTGTCACCTGGTCGGGCGCGGGCACGACGTCGTCGTCGTCGAAGCCGGCGACGCTCCGGGTGGGCGCGCCGGGCGGTTCGAGGCCGGCGGCTACGCGTTCGACACCGGTCCGACCGTGCTCACGATGCCCGAGCTCGTCGAAGACTGCTTCCGCGCGGCCGGCGCCGAGATGCACGACTTCCTCACGCTGCTCGCCGTGGATCCGATGTACCGAGCCTGCTTCGCGGACGGCAGCGAGCTGCGCGTCCGGCACGGTCGCGGCGCCATGGCCGAGGAGATCCGCACCGTGTGCGGCGCCGGCGAAGCCGCGAACTTCGAACGGTTCTGCGACTGGGTCACCCGCCTCTACAACGTCGAGATGCCCAACTTCATCGCCCGCAACTACGACGGACCGGCGGGCCTGGCGCGCCCGTTGCGCCCGGCAATCGAGCTGCTGCGACTCGGTGCCTTCCGCAAGCTCGCCCCGGTCGTCAACCACTTCTTCGCCGACGATCGTCTGCGCCGCATCTTCAGCTTCCAGTCCCTGTACGCGGGGCTCGCGCCGTACCAAGCGCTCGCGCTCTACGCCGTCATCGCCTACATGGACGCGATCAACGGTGTCTACGTGCCGGTAGGGGGCATGCACGCACTCCCGGTTGCGCTGGCCGGCGCGGCCGAAAAGGCCGGCGTCGAGTTCCGATACAACACGGCGGTGGGCGCGATCCTCCTCGCCGAAGGAACTCGCGGCGCGGTCCGCGGCGTCCGGCTCGCCGACGGGCGCGAGCTCGCGGCGTCGACCGTTGTCTGCAACGCTGACTTGCCCGTCGCGTACCGAACGCTCCTTCCCGGGATGCAGGCACCGCGCGGCGCGCGTCGCGGCCGGTACTCGCCGTCGGCCTTCGTCTGGCACGCAGGTGTTGCCGGCGAGCTCCCGCCGGGTGTCGCCCACCACAACATCCATTTCGGTCGCGAATGGAACGCATCGTTCCGCGCGCTGATCGAACGCGGCTCGCGAATGGAAGACCCCTCGATCCTCGTAACGGTCCCGACGATCGACGAGCCGGCCATGGCCCCGCCCGGCCGCCACGTGCTCTACGTGCTCGAACCGGTACCGAACCTCGACGGCCAGGTCGACTGGAGCATCGAACGAGCACGCGCGCGGGATGACCTCGTCGCCGCCGTGGCGCGTGCCGGCTATCCCGTCGCCGTGGACGTCGAGTCGAGTCGTCGACCCGCTGGCGTGGGAGGCGCAAGGCATGGAACGGGGTACGCCGTTCTCGCTCGCGCACACCTTCTTCCAGACCGGTCCGTTCCGGCCCCCGAACATCGAGCGGCGGGCGCCCGGCCTCGTGTTCACCGGTTCGGCGACCGTTCCCGGTGTCGGCGTGCCGATGGTGCTCGTCTCGGGCAAGCTCGCGGCTGACCGAGTCGACGCGCTGAAGGACACACCGGAGGTGGCGCGGTGAGCACGACGCTCGAAGCGTCGTACGCGCGGTGCCGAGAGCTCAACAAGCGGTACGGCACCACCTACTACTGGTCGACGTGGGCGCTGCCGCGCGTGAAGCGGCACCACGTGTGGGCGCTGTACGCGTTCTGCCGCTACGCGGACGACATCGTCGACGACCTCGACGACCTCGCCACCGATGTGCCGCCAAGGCACTGGCCGACTACGGCGACCGCTTCTTCGCCGATGTCGCCGAGGGAACCTCCGACGATCCGGTGTTGAAGGCCGTCGTGCACACCGTTCGTGCGTTCGGTCACGATCTCAGCTGTTTCCGACGGTTTCTCGCATCGATGCAGATGGACCTCACGGTCGCCACGTACGACACCTGGGAAGACCTGCTCGTCTACATGGACGGTTCGGCGGCAGTCATCGGCGAGATGATGCTCCCCATCCTCGAACCCCGCTCACCGGACGCGTTCCCCACGCGCGCGACCTCGGGCTCGCGTTCCAGCTCACCAACTTCCTGCGTGACGTCGAGGAGGACCTGACCGCGGCCGCGTCTACCTGCCGCAAGAAGACCTGGTCCGCTTCGGCGCCGATCCGGAACGTCGTTGCGTCGACGCGCAATGGCGCGCGCTGATGCAGTTCGAGATCGAGCGCTGCCGCTCGCTCTATGCGTCCGCCGATCTCGGGATCGCAATGCTGCCGCCCGCGTCGGCTCGCTGCGTCGAGGCCGCGCGTGTCCTCTATTCGCGCATCCTCGAGCGCATCGAGGCCGGCGAACTACGACGTGTTCGCGAGGCGGGCGCGCGTGCCGACCTACGAGAAGGCGGCGCTCGTCGCCCGCGTCGTCGCGACGCAACGTCGCTAGACCGTGTTCCTCGCGCTGGTCGGCGCCGGCCTGCTCTGGGGTGCCTGGCATGTCGCGCGGCTGCGCACACCGGCCGACTTCGCGCCCCGCGACGGGCGAGAGGCCGGCACGTCGGTCTCGGTGATCATCCCGGCCCGCAACGAAGCGACGTCGCTCCCGAGCCTGTTGGACTCGCTGGCGACACTCGAGCCGCCTCCCGACGAGATCCTCGTCGTCGACGATGGTTCGACCGACGACACGCGCCGCATCGCGTCGGAGCACGGCGCGAAGGTGGTCGTCGCGGGCGAGCTGCCGCCGGGATGGTGCGGCAAGCCGTGGGCGTGCCACGTCGGTGCCGGCTCGGCAACCGGCGCCTACTTGCTGTTCCTCGACGCCGACACCGCGTCGCTCCGGATGCGCTGTCGCGCCTCCTCGGGGCGCACGCGGTCTACGGCGGATTGGTCTCCGTGCAGCCGTACCACGTCACCGAACGCGCGTACGAGGAGCTCTCGGCGCATTGCAACATCGTCGCGATGATGGGATCGGGCGCGTTCTCCCCGATCACTCCGACGGCCGCGCGAGTTGCGTTCGGGGCGTGCATCCTCACGACCGCAATCGACTACCAGCGGGTCGGCGGCCACGCGGCCGTGCGCGGAGAGATCGTCGAGGACGTCGCACTCGCGCAGCGTTACCGGGCGGCGGCGCTGCCCGTCACGTGCCTCGCGGGCGGCGACACGGTGCGGTTCCGCATGTACCCGGACGGCTTCGCCCAGGTCGTCGACGGGTGGAGCAAGAACATGGCCGCCGGCGCCGCCCGCACGGATCGCATTGCCGCCGCCGCGACCGTGCTGTGGGTGTCGGCGCAGGTGGCGGTCACGATCCGGGCCGCGTCCGCGCTCGTGAGCTGGTTGCGAGGGCGGCCGACCGAGCTGCGGACGACCGTCGTGGCCTGGATCGCAGTGACGCTCCACCTGCGCTTCGTGTTGCAGACGCACGGGGTCGTTCCGATGGTGGACGGCCGTGGCGTTCCCGGTGCCGCTCGCGACGTTCATCGGCATCTTCTTCCGGTCGCTCGCGCTCACGTTCGTGAAGCGTGAGGTCCGCTGGCGCGGCCGGCGCATCCCGATACCGCCCGGCCGCACCGAGGATTGACGTGCGTGTCATCCATCTCTCGAACGCCGCGACGCTCGCTGCTCGACATCGTCGCCTGGGCGCTGGTGCACGCCGGCACGGGCTACGCAGTGCATCGCATCCCCGCCGACTCGCCGCTGATCGCCCGCGACCGATGGTGGTCGAGATTGCGTCGCTTCGAGCGCGACGGCGGTCGCTTCTACCAGCGTGTGCTCCGCATCAAGCGCTGGAAGGATCGCGTCCCCGAGGCGGGTGCACTGTTCGCGGGCGGTGTCAGCAAGCGGCGCCTTCAGACACGGACGACGCAAGGCCTTCGCCGCTTCGCGACCGAAACCCGCCGGGCCGAGCTCGGACACTGGCTCGCGGCGGCCGCCGGCCCGTTCTTCGTGCTGTGGAACCCGTGGTGGGCGGCCGTGATCATCGTCGGCTACGGCCTCGCGGCCAACCTGCCGTTCATCGCGATCCAGCGCTACAACCGCGCGCGCGTCGCTCGTGTCCTCGAACGGCCGCGGGCGGGCCGGCCCCGCTCGAGCGACTGACCCGCGAGATCGCGATCAGGTGAGGCCTGGCCCCGCAGCACCGGGAGCAGCATCCCGTACGGTTCGCCGCCGACCGCATGGTGCGCATGGTGCGCGTCGCGCAGCCATTCGAAGTAGCGCCCACGAGCGAAGGGAGCGGAGATCCGGCGGTGGATGTAGATCTCGTGCACGAACAGGTAGCAGGCGCCGTACGCGGTCACACCCACGCCGACCCAGAACAGCGGCGCGATCTTCGGGCCCATCGTCGCGAGGGCGAAGCAGGCGATCCCGAACAACGAGAACGACGCCGGGAACAGATCGTTGCGTTCGAACCGGCCCGCGGGCGGCGCGTGGTGGCTCCGATGCCACGGCATCCCGAACCCGTGCATGACGTAGCGATGCATGAGGTAGCTGACCAGCTCCATCGCGGCGAATGAACCGACGGCAAGGAGCGCCGCGAGCACGGCGTTCATCGGGTCACCGTTTCGCGTCCGGCTCGGTCCCACACCAGGATCACCAGCGTGAGCAGGGCGAACGCATACGCGAACTCCTCGAGCGGGATGTCCCACACGGGCCGGAGACCGCTCGTGTCACTCGAGCGGTAGATCACGATCGGCGCCGAGAGCTTCGTGAGCCAGCCGTCGACGGGGATCATGAAGGCGAACACAATTGCCAGCGCGACCCAGTACGCGATCTGGCGAAATATCCCGGATCGGAACACGAAGCATTCCAGGCCGATCGTGGCCAGCGCGGCCAACACCGCAAGGGTCGGATAGATCGGCATCAGACCCGCTCGCGCTCGCGCGCTTGCCGCCCGAGCCGGACGCGTCCGGAGAGGATGTTCCGCACCGCTTCCAACGTGAGCAACATGCAGATCGGGATCGTGACGAAGAACAGCAGCTCCTCGATCGCCATGCCGCCGGGGAGCTCCACACCGATCGTGTAGTCGGGGTTGAAACTCCACGTGTCCGTCGCCGACGCCCACAGGTCCCAGACCACGAACAGCGCGAACGCAGGCAGCAGGGCGGCGACCAGTCGTCGCGGCCGCCGCCAGACGCGCGCGTCGAAGACGAACTCGAGCGGAAGGGTGACGAGAAGGCAGGCGCCCATCAGCAGCAGGTATTGGAATCGATCCACGCACCACCATTGGATCAGACCGAGACCGGCACGACCTCGCGGTTCGGGCCGATGGTCGCGATCCCGGGCGCGGGCCAGAGTGGCCCGGCGATCATGGTGCCGTCGCCGCTGCGCCGCCCCCACGAGGTCCTCGAGCACCGCGTTGGCGCGCGGCGCGTCGAGGTGGAGCTCGGGACCCTGCACGGCTGCGAGCTGCACCGGGCTGATCGCGAGGTGCCCGACCAGCACTGCTTGCCGGCCCTGGCTCGCGATGCGGACGACTGCGTGGCCGGGCGAGTGGCCGCCGGTGAGCTCGAGGTGCACGCCCGGCGCCAGCTCCACCGGCGAGCCTTCGATCGCCGTCGACCGACGCCGGCGCGGCGCAACGCGCGCGAAGGCGTCCAGCCCCATCACCTCGGTCTGCGTGTCGATTCGAGGAAGGCGATCTCGGCCGCCGTGGTCACGAGCCGCGCGTTGGGGAACATCGGCGTCCAGGTGCCGTCGCCGTCGACCGCGGCCGCCATCCCGATGCCGTCGAGATGGGTGAGCACCACGATGTCGATCTGCTCGACGGGGTAGCCGGCGTCGCGCAACGCGTCCGCGACCCGGTCCTGGTGCTCGAGCGCCGCCGCGCCGGAGCGCAGGAACTCGTCGGCGGCACCGCACGGATCGACGGCGATGACGGTTCCTGCGGACTCGATGATCCAGATCGCCTGACCGATGAGCAGGTTGCCGTCGGGCTCGGCCCACACCGGTGTCGCCCACGTCGACCGCGGCGACGTCCTCGGCCGACAGCCCCGCCACCGACGGCGGGAGCGCCACGTCGAAGTACTCGACGCGCACGAGCTCGATGTCGCCGAGCCATCGGTCGCGCTCGCTCACTCGGTGTCGACCGGTTGGCCGAGGACGAGGCGGCCCGCGTAGCTCAGCGTCGCCTCGGGCGTCAACGGATGGAACTTCCCGGCGCGTGCGTCGCGCGAGTACCGCTGGAGCGGCGACGTGCGGAAGTACGAGGCGCCACCGACCACTTCCATCGCGAGGTCGGTGACGGCGACGGCCTCTTCCACGACGACCCGCTTCCCGTGCATGATCGTCGTGATCGTCGGAGGGTCGCACTTGTAGTCGCCGCGCAGAACGTCGAGTGATCCGACCAAGCGCCCACCACGACGCGTGCAGCTTGTTGTCCATGAGGCCGACGGTCCGCTGCACCGAAGGGATCTCGGCCATCGCGGTGTCGCCCCGATTCCGCTTGCTGACGATCGCGCACCGCTTCTTCGCGCGCCGCGCGCGCGACGCCCCAATAGACGCTCGCGACCGTCGGCGCGATGTGGACGCCGGCGGCGAGGAGCGGCCCGTCCAACGCGTTCCATCCCCGGCGGGCGATGACGCGTTCGGCGGGGATCACGACGTCGCGGAACTCGATGTCGTGACTCGACGTCGCGCGCATGCCGAGCGTGTCCCAGGTCTCGATGACTTCGACGCCTTCGGTCGTCATCGGGAGGCCGAACATCAACACCTCGACGCGACCGTCGTCGTGGCGGAGCGGTGCACTCGTGGTCAACACGTTCGCGACCGGAGCCTGGCTGCAGAACGCTTTGCGCCCACTGACGCGGTAGCCGCCCTCGACCTCGACCGCCTCACCGGTGGGCCACAACCAGTCGGAGCCGCCGCTCGTCATGAGGATCACGCCGTCGTCGTTCACGCGGCGCAGGACACCCTCCGCATCGGGCGCTCCCGAGCGTCGCCGGAACGCCTGCAGCAGCGTGATGTAGAGGTGCATGTTGACCGCGAGCGCAGTCGCGCCGCAGTGCCGCGCCAGTTCGGCCTGCGCGTAACAGACCTGGTGGATGCTCGCACCCAGCCCGCCGAGCTCCTCGGGTACGGCCAGCCGGAGGTAGCCGGCGTCGCGCATGTCGTCGTAGTTCTCGCTGACGAACGTGTTGTCGAGGTCGTGGGCCGCCGCACGTGGCGCGAACGCCTCGCCGAGCTCGCGAGCGAGGCCGACGAACTTGTCGTCGTCCGGTGCAGCTGGGCGCGGTCCTGCGAATTCGGTCATGGAGGAACGTTACGCGCGGATATCGGTGAGCTTCACGAGCTTTCCCTGCGGCGTCTCGATCTCGCCTTCGGGCATGAAGTAGCGCCAGAACACCATCCCGAAGCCTCGCCCCTCGGTATCGATCCAGTTGGGGACGCCGGGGTCCTCGTGCGCGATCACGATGCGGAACCTACCGTCGGCCTCGAGCACCGTGTTCGCCCGGTTCCGGCTCGCGGGTCGGTGCGCGTAGTCGTAGGTCTGGAGGTAGCGGTTCCAGAGCGAGACGTTCGCGAAGCGGCAGCGGGGCCAGCGGCCGGTGATCACCAGCGCTTCGTCCGGGCCGAGCAGATACGGCGCCATGGAATAGGCGGCGTCGAACGCGGCGAACGCGAACGAGCCGGGCATCTCGGGTGGCGGGAAGACGTTCGGCGTCGTCGAGACCCAAGTGGGCTGTTCACGTTCGCCGGGCTTGGCTTGCTCCAGCGTCCGGTTGCGCAGGAACGCCGCGACGCGCCGCCAGCCCGCCGCGACCGACGCGTCGTCCCACGGCGCCGGCGGTGCGACCGCTTCGAGCGGTTCGATCGACAACGGCACTCGGAGGTTCGGGTCGGCGGCCGCCGGTTCGGCGTTCTCGAAGTAGCACCGCACGATGATCTCCGACGCGCCGGGCGGGAGCTCGAGCCAGTTGTCGGCGCGGGGCGGCCCGCCGAAGAAGACCTCGAAGCTGCCGTCGGGCGCGACGTCGAAGTCGGCGTCGCGCAGGACGCCCGCGGTCTCGGTGCTGTAGCCGCCCTCGGCGGTGTCCTTCTCCAACGTGAAGGAGAGGTACACGCTGCCGTGCATGTTGCCCGTGACGCGGTACGCCCGATCCGCGCGCACCGGCGCGCTGTAGTAGAGCGCGTCGGGGTTGTCGCCGAGCATCTTGCGTGTGCGCGTCACGATCGGACGGAAGAACGGCCGCTCGGCATCGCTGTCGAAGCTGAGCACCAGCGCGCCCTCGAGCGTGTTCGCGACGCTGCGAAAGCCGTCGGGGAGGTCACCGAAGCTCTCGGCGCCCCACTCGTCGCCGAGATAGCGCGTGTCGATCTCCTCGAGCAGCGCGATCAGCTCACGCAACGCGGCACGCGACTCCGAGCTCTGCACCACCGGACATCACCCCTCGTGTCGCGGCGGACTGTAATGGTCAGCAGTACGGGTGCGCGAGCGTCAGCATGAAATCGCCGGCCGGATCGGTCCACGTCACCGGCGACCACGAAACCCGAGTCCCAGAGCTCGCGCTGCACCTGCTCCTCGGTGAACTTCGCCGCGATCTCCGTGCGCATCTCCTCGCCGGTGTCGAACCGAACCTTCATCGCGAGCTCGTCGATCGCGACGACCTGATCGATCGTGGACCGCAGCCGCATCTCGACCCACCGCGCGTGCTCGTCCCACAAGGCGACGTGTTCGAACGTGTCGAGATCGAAGTGCGCACCGAGCTCTCGGTTGAGCACGCCGAGAACGTTCCGGTTGAACATCGCGGTCGACGCCGGCCGCGTCGTCGTACGCCGCGACGAGCCGGGCCCGGTCCTTGACCAGGTCGGTGCCGAGCAGCATCCAGTCGTCGTGGTCGAGCGTCGTGTCGAGATCGAAGAAGAAGCGACGACGTTGCGCCGGATCGAGGTTGCCGATCGTGCTCCCGAGGAACGCGACGAGCCGCTTTCCTCCTCGTGGGATCGTCGTGAGGTGATGGTGGAAGTCGCCGACGATCGCGTGCACGGGGATCTCGTACGCGTCCGTGATCGAGGCGGCCGCGTCGCGGAGCGTCTCCTCGCTGACGTCGAAGGGAACGAACGCGCGCAGATGAGCTCGCGCGCGCCATCGCGTCGAGGAGCAGCCGCGTCTTCTCGGACGTTCCCGATCCGAGCTCGACGAGCACGTCGGCGCCCGCGGCGCGCACGATCTCGTCGGCGTGCGCGACGAGGATCGAACGCTCGGTACGCGTCGGGTAGTACTCGGGCAGTCGCGTGATCTCGTCGAAGAGCTCGCTGCCGCGCTCGGTCGTAGAACCAGACCGGCGGCAACGACTTCGGTACGGCCGTGAGGCCCCGTTCGGCGTCGGCCGACATCGCCGCGCGCCGGTGACCCGGCGGCAGATGGACGTCGACGGTCAACATCGCACCGTTGGTCATCTGATGGCTCCTCCCGCCCTACGCGTCGCGAGCCAGACGCGCGCCGCTGAATGCCCAGCGCGCCGATGGCGGGAAGAAGTTCCGATACGTGATGCGGGTATGGCCGGGCGGTGTCGCGCACGAGCCGCCTCGCAGCACGTGCTGATTCACCATGAACTTGCCGTTGTACTCGCCGACCGCGCCCGGTGCGACGCGGAAGCGCGGGTACGGGAGGTACGCGGAGCCGGTCCACTGCCACACGTCACCGAAGCAGCGGACGCGGCGCCGGCGGTCGAGCCCGGGTGCAACCGGTCCAGATCGAGGAATCGACCTTCCGCCGACGAGCGCGCCGCGGCGTGCTCCCACTCGGCCTCGGTCGGCAGTCGCGCACCGCGACCAGCGCGCGAACGCGTCGGCCTCGTAGTAGCTGACGTGACACACGGGCTCGGACGAGTTCGACCGGTTTGCATACCGCCGAGCGTGAACACGCGCCAATCGTCGTCGCCGTCGCCATCCGGCTCCCAGTACAGCGGCGCGTGCCAGCCTTGCGCCTGGACGGCCGCCCAGCCGTCGGAGAGCCAGAGATCCGGGCGCTGGTAGCCACCGTCGGCGATGAATCGCGAGCCAGTCGCCGCAGGTCACCGGCCGGTCCGCGATCGCGTAGGGCTGGAGGAACACACGGTGGCGCGGCGACTCGTTGTCGAACGCGAAGCCGGTCCTTCGGGCCCGGAACGGTCGTGCCCGATCTCGACGAGGCCGCCGTCGTGCTCGGTCCACTGCGCCGGGTCGCTCGTCGCCGCCGTCGCCGGCCCGGCACGCTTCGGTACGCGGGTCGGAGCGGGTTCGTCCAGAGGACGTGCTTGATGTCCATGAGCAGCAGCTCTTGGTGCTGCTGCTCGTGGTGCAGCCCGAGCTCGACGAGGTCGAGGAGCTCGGGTGCCATGTCGTCGATCGCCGCGAGCACGGCGGCGTCGACGTACGCGCGGTACGCCGCGATGTCGTTCACGCCCGGGCGCGACAGCAGTCCGCGTTCGGCGCGCGGATGCCGGTCGCCGACGGTCTCGTAGTACGAGTTGAACAGGTAGCCGAACGCCGGATCGAAGGGCTCGTAGTCGGGCTGCGCGCCGCGGGAGCACGAAGGTCTCGAAGAACCAGGTGGTGTGGGCGCGGTGCCACTTGGTCGGGCTGACGTCGGGCATCGACTGGACCGTCTGGTCCTCACCCGAGAGTGGCGATGCGAGTGTCTCGGTGAACGTGCGCACTTCTTCGAACGCGTCGCCGCGTTCGCGGTGGAGTCGTTGTGGGCGACGATCTGCGACAGGGACATCGCGCTCACCCGAGGGTGATGCAGGCCGCGACCCAATCGTGGTTGCGCGGCGGGGCGGACCAGGTCTGCACACCGAGACGCAGCGCGCGCGAAGTGCCGAGCTGCGAGGGGATATGACGTATCCATCATTCCTCCGTGGGTTCGAGGCCTCCGTGGGGTTCGAGGCCGGCTCGAAGGGTATCTGCGTATACCCCCCGAACCGTGTCGTGCATCACGATTCCGCGTGTTGTTCACGCGCGAAAAGTTGACATTCATGACGCCTGGCATGACGCCTGGCATGACGCCTGGCCTCGTTACCGTGGCGGAATGGCCGTCTCGTTCGCACTGCAGGCCGGACTGGACGATCCGATCGCCTTTGCGGAGCTCGCACGTCGGGCCGAAGCTGCGCGCTTCTCCACGTTCATGGTCGCCGATCACCCGGGGACGACCTCGTCACCGTTCGTGGCGCTCGCGGCGGCCGCCGCCGCGACGTCGCAGATCGCGCTGGGCACGTATGTCGCGAACGCCGGCGTGCGCGACCCGCTCCAACTGGCGGCCGACGTCGCGACGCTCGACCTCGTCTCACGCGGACGCGCCCTGCTCGGCATCGGCGCGGGCCATACGCCCGCCGAATGGACGATGTCCGGACGGGAGTACCCACCACCGGATGCGCGCGTCACCCGGCTCATCGAGTCGGTGGAGGTGATCGAACAGCTGCTCGCCGGAGAGACGGTGAACTACAACGGCGACACCGTCGTGCTGCGTGACGCGGCGCTCGCAACGCCGCGCCCGGTGCACGGCCGGATCCCGTTGCTGATCGGCGGCAACAACCAGCGGCTGCTCGAGTTCGCCGGTGCGACCGCGGACATCGTCGGGATCGCGGGGTTGGGTCGCACGGGCACCGACGGGCACACGCACGAGGTGCGGTGGCGCGACGAACAGATCGACGCCTCGCTCGGCGCGATCCACCGCGGCGCACACGATCGGGATGTGGCACCCGAGATCGACGCGTTGGTGCAGTACGTGGAAATCACGCCCGATGCCGGCGCCGCGGCGGCACGACTTGCCGCGCGGATCCCCGGTGTGAGCGCCGACGACATCCGGTCGACTCCGTTCGTGCTCATCGGCACGGAGACCGAGCTCGCCCAGGAAGTGCAGAACCACCATGCGCGATGGGGCATCTCGCGGTTCACGGTCCGAACCGACGCTTTCGACGCTGCCGCGCGGGTCGTGGAGTTGCTCGGGCGCTGAGCCGCCGGCGTGCGCATGCGGCGCGGTTCGGTGCCGTCAATCGAGCGCGGCACACGCACGCGCGGCCGCCTGGGCGGCGCGCTTCGCCGCCACGGTGGCGTCGCGCCCGAGCTTGACGAGCGCCGGCAACTTGCCCGGGTTCGACGACACATACTTCAGGAACGCCCCCATGTTCGGGCTGCCATCGGGCTTGGCCAGTGTCATCGCGGCTTCCCCGATCGGATGACCCTTCGCCATGTCGCTGATCGAACGCACCACCGACCACGAGATGCCATCGCGTTCGCAGACGGTCGCGATCGCACCCGTCTCCATGTCGAGCGCGACGACGCCGGCCGCTTCGAGCTCGACCAGCGCGTCGTCCTCCACATGGAAGTCGTCGGAGCTCACGAGCCGCCCGCGGGTGACGATGCCGGAAAGTTCCGCCGGGTGATGTTCGCTACCCGTCGGACCGTTGACGACGACGCTCGGCACGAAGACGTCGCCGACCTTCACTTCGTCGCCGACCCCACCGGCGATGCCCACGACCATCACGAAGTCGGGATGCTCGGCGGCCAACACCCGCTCGGTCGCGTCGGCCGCCGGAACCATGCCGATACCCGTCATGGATGCGACGACGTCGATCGCGCCGACGTGCCCCGCGAAGCGTTTGGGGTCGGCAGCGGTCGGAGCGGGCTCGAGCCCGAACGCCCGGATCACCGGTTTCAACTCGGACACCATCGGCGCCAGCACTGCTACCCGCTCGACCACTGCGCCAGCATTGCGCGCTGCGCCCGGGCGCGTCGAGTGGACGGCGGAATCGGCCCTTGACGAATTTCGCAGCGCGCGGAAAGGTGCCGCGATGATGCAGCGCTTCTGGTCCGTGCTCGCCGTGACCCTCGGCAAGCGCGCCGGCCTGGTCTCGGTGATCGGGCTGCTCGTCACCATCGTGCTCGGCCTCGGCATCACCCAGCTCGAGTTCGCGACCGGCCAGGACAGCTACCTCAACAAGGACGACCGCGTCTACACCGACAACGTCGTGTACCAGGACCTGTTCGGCGGTCAGGCGATGTTGACCGTCATCACCATGGACGAAGGCCACACGGTCGACGAGCTGTTCACCGCCGAGGGTCGGGAGGAGTTCACGCGGTTCCACGACGAACTGATGGAGACCGGCGATGTCCACGGTGTGATCACGCCGCTCTCGATCGCCGAGTTCGCCGATTCGCTCGTGCAGAGCCCCGGCGGCGACCCGACCACCAGCATCGCCGGCCGCGCGCTGCAGACGGCACTGGGCAAGGAGCAGGCCGGAACCCCTGAACAGGCGGCGCGGCTCGCCGACGCGGCCGAGACCCTCGAACGCGTGAACGCGGTGCCGGTCGACGAGCGCACGCTCGACAACCCCGAGTGGGTGAACTTCCTCCTCTACGACACCGAAGGCGATATCCGGCTCGCGGACCGTTCGTTCATCCTCGACCCGACCCACGCGCAGATCGTGGTTCGACTCCAAGGCAACGAGTCGATCGAGGAAGAAGGCGCGGCCGCGGACCTCGTGGCCGCGGAGGCCGACGCTGCTTTCGTTCGCAGATGCATCCGTGGTGACCACCGGCGCGCCGGTGTTGCTGAAGGAGATCAACGACTACCTGCGCGGCGGCATGCTGACGCTCGGCGGCGTCGCGGTCGCGATCATGGTCGTGATCCTGCTCGTGCTGTTCGACGTGCGTTGGCGGCTCCTGCCGCTGCTCGTGATCCTCATCGGCGTGATCTGGGCATTCGGCCTCGCCGGTTTTCTCGGGATCCCACTCACGATCGTGACGATCGCGGGCCTGCCTGTGATGCTCGGCGTAGGCATCGACTACGCGATCCAGATGCACGCGCGCGGTCGAAGAAGAAGCCGTGCTCGATCGCTCCGAACACCCGATCCAGGAGACGGCTCGCAACCTCGGCCCGGCGCTGCTGGTCGTGACGTTCGACGCGATCTTCGCGTTCCTCGCCCTTCGCTTCGCCAAGGTGCCGATGATCCGCGATTTCGGTCTCCTGCTCGCGGTCGGGATCGCCGCCATCTGCCTCTGCTCGATCGTGCTGCCGCTCGCCATCCTCGGCATCCGCGAACACCGCTCGCCGACGACGGGCAAGGACTTCCGGGAGGGCCCGCTCGGACGACTGGTGGTGTTCCTCGGGCGGGTGCCCGCGGCCGCGGCGATCCCGCTCGCGCTCGCCAGCGTCGTGATCTTCTTCTGGGGCATCGCGGTCGAGGACGACCTGACCCTCCAGACCGATCCCGTCCAGTGGGTGAACCAGGACTCGCAGGCCATCAAGGACCTCAGGACCGTCGAGGAGGAAACCAACTCGACCGCCGAGCTCGGCGTCTTCGTGCAGAGCGACGACGTCTTCTCCGACGAGTTCGTCGAGCTTCGTCCACGGGTTCACGCGCGACCAGCTCGCCGAACGTGAAGGCGAGCTCCTCACCGGCTCGAGCATCGAGACCGCGGTGGGCGACCTGATCGCGGTGCCGGGCGCGTCCGACATCCCGCCGACCGGAGAAGACGTACGTGCCGCGTTCGACGTCGCGCCCGGTCGATCTCCAGGCGTCCTCCGTCAGCCAGGACGAGACCGACTTCAACATCGTGTTCCGAGCGGGCCCGTCGTCGCTCGAAGAGCGTGCGCCCATCGTGCAGTCGATCCGGGACGACACCACGACACCGGAGGGCATCACGCTCACGCCCTCGGGCCTCGCGGTCGTCGGCGTCGGGCTGCTCGAGAACCTCGAATCGAACCGGGTGTTGCTCACCTATCTCGCGATGTTGTTCGTGTTCCTGTTCCTCGCGGTGCGGCTCCGCTCGATCGTGCGCTCCCTGCTCTCACTCGTCCCGGTCGCGATCGCGGTCGGGCTCGCGTCGATCGTGGCGTGGGCGTTCGACCTGAAGCTGAGCCCGATGACCGCGGTGGGCGGCCCGCTCGTGATCGCAGCGTGCACCGAGTTCACCTCGCTGATCCTGCTGCGCTTCGTGGAGGAACGCGGGCGCGGCTACGAACCACGAGAGGCAATCGACGTGACCGCGTCGCGCACCGGCCGCGCGTTCATCGTCTCGGCGCTCACCGCCATCGCCGGCGTCGCGGTGCTCTCGTTCTCGTCCCTTCCGCTGCTCCGCGACTTCGGCCGCATCGTCGCGATGAACGTCGCGGTGGCGCTGCTGAGCGCGCTCGTGGTGCTCCCGCCGATGTTGGTGTGGGCGGAACGTCGCAACCTCGTGACGCGCGGGCTGATCAAGAAGCCGCAGCCGTACGCCGACGCGCCGCCGGTCCGCTACCCGGCGCCGTCGCCCAGCCCCGCCTCGGGCGGTTCGTGAGCGTGCCGGTCATCGACGTGTGCCTCATCGACGTGTGCCTCATCGACGTGTGGTCGCGCGGAGGTAGGCGGCGCCGCGCGGCGAGATGCGATAGCCGACGGGCAGGCTGAGCGTCAGACCGAGGTTCTTCAGCTTCCTGACGTCCAGCTTGAACGGTTCCTTCTCCCGATCGAGCATCTGGGCCAGGTCGCCGGCGCGCCGGTCGGGATGCTGCGCGATCAGGGCGAGCACGGCTGCCGTCCACGGCCCGGTGGACGCGGCCCGGTCGAGCCGGTCGAGCCGGCGCTCGATCTCGGCGATCTCCGCGCCATCGAGGCGGTCGTGCCGGGCCAGTTCGGCGCGCGGATCGGGTCCGTCTGCGAGATGGAACTCGATGCGGTACACGGGGAGGTCGTCCGTACCCCGGAGGTCGGCGATCAGCGCCGCCGCCGATCGATGCCCCGACCGTTGCGCATCGGCGTCGGTGATCGTGGTGGGATCGACGATCGCGACCGACTCGACGGTGATGATGCCGGCCGCGGTGCGATAGTCGTTGCCGGCAACGGCCTGTGGGCGTTTCCACCGGCGGAACGTCATCGTGATCGTCCCGTCCGCGATTCCCGGCCAGAATGGCTTCGAGAACAACACCGATGCGAAGGTTAGGTTCGGCATGGGAAGCACGTTCAACAGCACGTTCAACGAGGATCATCGGTACTGGCAGGACCGGTTCGATACACGCCGCATCGCCGACCGCATCGACGAGCTGCTCGTCTCCGACACGATCGACGCGCACGCCAAGACGTTCATCGAGGCGCGCGACATGTTCTTCCTCGCGACCACCGATGCCGCCGGCCACCCGCAGTGCTCGTACAAGGGCGGCGACCCCGGATTCGTGCGCGTGGTCGACGAGCACTCGCTCGTGTTCCCCGTGTACGACGGCAACGGGATGTTCCTGTCGCTCGGGAACATCCGACAGCAAGCGCACGTCGGCATGCTGTTCGTCGACTTCGAGCAGCCCAACCGGCTGCGCGTCAACGGCACCGCGACGGTCGATGAGGACGACCCGTTCCTCGAGGTGTTTCCGGGCGCAACGCTGACCGTGCGCGTGCGCGCCACGCACGTGTTCCCGAACTGCGGTCGGTACATCCACACGATGCAGCCGGTCGAGCGCTCGAAGTTCGTGCCGCGTCCCGACGAGGACGCGCCGGTGCCCGACTGGAAGCGCATGACGTGGGCGCAGGAGTACCTGCCGGACGCCGATCCGGCCCGGGGAGCAGAGCCGATCGCATGAGCGGCACATAACCGGCGACATGACGGCGAAAAATATGCTCGGGTCGCCGTTCCTCGGCGGGCGGTCCGAATTCCGGCGACCCGAGCCCACCGTTCGGCTCGGGGCGCCACGAGCCGAGACGGCAGATGGGAGAAATTTACTGCTTCTGGGCCGGGAACAGCAAGGGTCGGCCCGGCACTGCACCCTCGCCGCCGCCCGATTGCGCGCATTCTGTCGGGATCTGCCGAGCCGCGCGCACGGCCTCGAGGGGGTAGCCCTCGGCCCGCCATCCGGCGACGCCACCGATCATCTCCTTCACCGAGAATCCGAGCGCGGCCAGGCGGGACGCGGCACGCGTTGCCCCGTTGCAGTGCGGTCCCCAGCAGTAGGTGACGAACACCGCGTCGCGCGGCAGATCCCGGGTCGACACCTCGTCGATCGCGGCGTGCGGAAGGTTGCGCGCACCCGGAAGGTGGCCGGCGGCGAACGCCGTCGGGCGTGCGGGCATCGACGACGACGATGCCGCTCGCGCCGCTGATCAGGTCGGCGTGCACGTCGGCGCAGTCGGTCTCGAACCGGAGGCGGGCGGCAAAGTGCTCAGCCGCTTCCGAAGCAGGCGCGGCGGGCACTGCGCGCACGATCGACGCCGTCACTGCGCGGCTCGCGCCGGCCGGGCGGGCAGGGCTGCGCCACTCGGCGATGTCGCCGCACCAGCAACGCAATCGGACGACTCGGAGGTCGGCCGTGAGCTGCCAGTCGACGATGTGTGAGGCGGGCACCAGGACCCGGCAGCCGTGGCGGGCGCAATCGGCATCGAACATGCGCACAGCGTGCGACTGCAGGGCCCGAAGAAGCGAGTGGCAGAAATGACCCTGACCACTAGGATCTCGCCAATGCCACGCCTCCCCCGGACCGACCCCAGACGGTGACTCGACACACGGTCGCGGTGGCGATCGCCCCCGGGACCCACCCGTTCGAAGCCTCGGTCGCGTGCGAGGTCTTCGGCCTCGACCGATCGGAGCTCGGCGTCGAGTGGTACCGCTTCGCCGTCTGCGCGCCGGGCGGACGGGCGGACCTCGGCTGCTTCACGATCGAGACGCCGCACGGATACGACGACCTTGCGGCGGCCGACACCGTGATCGTGCCCGCGTGCCATCCGGATGAGCCGCACCCCGTTGCCTTGCTCGATGCGCTGGGCAACGCGTACGCGCGGGGTGCACGCGTCGTGTCGTTCTGCAGCGGAGCGTTCGCGCTGGCCGCGGCCGGGATCCTCGACGGCCGGCGCGCGACGACACACTGGATGTACACCGCGAGGCTCGCAGCCGAATACCCGGCCGTCGACATCGTGCCCGATGTGCTGTACGTCGAGGACGGTCGAGTGTTCACGTCGGCGGGAACCGCGGCGGCGATCGACCTGTCGCTCCACATCGTTCGGAACGACCACGGCAGCGCGATCGCAAACGGCGTCGCGCGGCGCATGGTGATTCCGCCGCATCGCGATGGAGGACAAGCGCAGTTCCTCGACCAACCCGTCCCGGACATTCCCGATGCGCACGGGCTCGCGGCAACCCTCGACTGGATCGTCGACAACCTGCAGCACCCTCTCACGATCGAGCAGATGGCAGGTCACGCGCTGATGAGCACCCGTACGTTCATGCGCCGGTTCCGCGGCACAACCGGCACGACACCGCAACGGTGGCTCGTGCAGCAGCGCGTGAGCCAGGCCCGCCGGCTCCTCGAGACCACCGACATGGCGGTGGAACGCGTCGCGCACGCAACCGGATTGGGCAGCGCCGCGAACCTGCGCGTGCACTTCGGTCGCACGGTCGGCACCGCACCCACCTCGTACCGCCGCGCCTTCCGGACCTGACCTTCAGCCTTCAGGGGAGGCCTGACCAGCTCGGTCTCAGGGAAGGAGTGTGTTGGGGTTCAGGAGGCCGCTCGGATCGAGCGCACGCTTGATCGCCCGGAACACCGCCAGCTCCTCGGGGCTCCGCGTGAGGTGGATCCAGCGCTTCTTGGCGACGCCGACGCCGTGCTCGGCGCTGATCGAGCCGTGCAGCTCGGCGACCAGGTGCAGCACCGCGTCGGTCACCGTGTCGTCGTCGGGTGCGACTCCCGTGACGTTGACGTGGATGTTCCCGTCTCCGGCGTGACCGAACAGCCACACCTGCGCGGCCGGCGCGACCGAAGCGACCGTCGGTCGCACCCGCGCGAGAAATTCTCCGAGCCGGCCGGCCGGCAACGTCACGTCGAGCTTGTGCGGCACGCCGAGCTGATTGATCGCCTCGGCGTGCGCGTCGCGGTACCGCCAGAGCTGCTCTGCGCGCGCGTCGGTTGCCACCGCGACGTCTCGCACGTCGCGTGCGTGCTCGACCGCCTGGGCAAGGTCGTCGGTGGGATCACTGGAACCCGCAGCTTCGGCGAGCAGGTACGCCGCGTGCGGCTCCGGAAACGGCCTTGCGAGCTGGAGTTGCGCAACGAGGAGCTCCACGCCCTGTTGTTCGAAGTATTCGAGCGCGCGCAGCGACTCGACCTCGCGCCGGAGCGTCGCGCCCGCAGCGAGCGCGGCATCAGGGCTTGCGAACGCCAGCAACACGGTGACGGCGTGCGGGGAAGCGGGAACGAGCCGCAGACGGGCCGCGGTGACGATCGCCAGGGTGCCCTCGCTCCCGCAGAGCAGCGCCGCAAGGTCGTAGCCGGTGTTGTCCTTCTCGAGGCCGTCGAGCCGTTCGACAACGGACCCGTCGGCGAGCACGGCCTGCAAACCGACGACCTGTCGTCGCGTCGACCCGTACCGCAACACGTGCACACCACCCGCGTTCGTCGCAACCATGCCGCCGACGGTCGCGGTGTCGCGGGCGGCGAGGTCGACGCCGTAGTCCCATCCCGCGACGCGCGCGTGGGCTTGGAGCCGCGCGAGCGTGACGCCGGCACCCGCCGTCACCTGACCGACAGCCGCGTCGACGCGATCGAGAGCATCGAGGCGGCGCAGGCTGAGCACGAGCTCGCCCGCGAGCGGGACGGAACCGCCGACCAAGCCCGTGTTGCCGCCCTGCGGCACGATCGTCGCGCCCGCGTCGCGGCAGATGTCGACCACACGCGCGACTTCGCGCACGTTGCCCGGTCGCACGACTGCCGGTGTCGCGCCGCGAAACCGGCCGGACCAATCGACGGTGTAACCGGCGACGGTGTCGGCGTCGGTGAGGACGTGTTCCGCACCGACGGCAGCGCGCAGCTCGTCGAGCACGCTCGGAGGATACGCACGCCGCCGGATCGAAGCGCGTGCGGACGAGCTGCGCCCTGACGCGGCGAAGCCGCCGCCCGGGGCACGCGAGGGAGCCATGTAACGGTGCGCGACACTGGTGCCAGTGCCAGACGACGCAGTGAAGAACGACGCAGGCTCCATGCGCGGGCGACTCCTGGTCGCGACGCCGCCGCTCGCCGACCCGAACTTCGACCGCACCGTCATCTTGATGCTCGAGCACGGGAACGATGGTTCGTTGGGCCTGGTGCTCAACCGGCCGAGCGAGACGGTGCTCGACGTGGTGCTCCCCGACTGGATCGACGTCGCGAGCACGCCCGCGGCGTCTTCATCGGTGGACCGGTCTCGCCCGAGGCGGTCATCGCACTGGCGCGCGGCGATGCGAGCGACGTCGACGGATGGATCCCGTTGATCGACGGTCTCGGCACCGTCGACGTCGGCCGGGGCCCGACCGGGATCGGCACGCAGCTCGAGGCGCTCCGGGTGTTCGTCGGCTATGCCGGTTGGGCGCCAAGACAACTCGAGGGCGAGCTCGAACAGGGCGCATGGTTCGTTGTCGACGCGATGCCGTCGGATCCCTTCGCGTCGTCGCCCGACGAGCTGTGGCGCGACGTGTTGCGGCGCCAGCGCGGCCGCATCGCGATCTTCGCGACCTGTCCGGCCGACCCGAGCGTCAACTGAAGGCCCGAGGAGAGAAACGGCATGGCCGACAGCGACTGGATCACAGAGACGACACGGCGCGTGGCCGCCGACACCGGGCTCGACCCGGCGACGCTGCTCGTCGACGCGACCGCAGCCGAACGGTTGCTCGACCTCGCGGGATTCGCGGCACACGACAGCGGCGAACGGACGAACGCGCCGCTGTTGTGCTTCGTCCTCGGCCGGGCCGTTGCGCTCGGGGTGTCGCTCGACGCGCTGGACCAGAGCGTGCGTGCGCAAGCGGGACCGTGAGCCGGATCATCTCCGCCGACCTCGGTCCGCGCGTCGTCTGCCCGGTCGAGGTCGATCATCGTGAATACGTTGTGTGGCGGGGTGCGAGCGGGGCGCTCGGCAGTGCACCGCGCTGGTGTCCGCATCTCGACTGGGATCTGACCGAAGGTGTCGTCGTCGGTGACGAGCTGGTGTGCAGTGGCCACGGCTGGTCGTTCGATTGCGCCGGCCACGCGTTCAAGCGTTCCGAGCTCGGGCGCATCGATCCGAAGGACGACATCGAGACGCTGCGGCTCGTCGAAGTCGGCGGCGTGATCGAGGCAGTACGGGCGGATGACGGCCGGCGCGGACGCGGCCAACGCGGATGTGGCCTGGGCCCATCCGGATCAGGCGAATCCCGCCCGCTAGCTTCGCCCGTCCATGTCGAGCTACCCGCCCGAGCGTCATCTCCTGCGCGACCTGCGCATGCGCTTCGAGAACGCGGCGGACGGCACTTCGCGAGCGTGGTTGCCGATCGTGCCCGAGATCTGCGGCGACGACGGTTCGGTGCGCGCCGGTGCACTGGCGACGCTCGTCGACGTGATCGGCGGCGGGCTCGCGGCCGCAACCGCGCAGCCCGACTGGATCGCGACCGCCGATCTCACCCTGCACATGACCGGCGCGGCGAGGGCCGGCGAGGTCGAAGCCCGCGCCCAGATCGTCCGCGCGGGGCGGACCACCGTCGTCGTCGAGGTCGCGCTCGCGAACCAAGACCGGTCGGTCGGTGTCGCGACCATGAGCTTCTCGGTGCTCCCCCGCCGCGATGCCAATCCGGAGATCGGAGCCGTCCGTTCTGCAGGACCGTCGACGATGGCACTCGAGGGCTCGACCATGACGGCGCCGTTGTTCGACCTCGTCGGGATCTCGACCGTCGATGCCGCGTGCGGCGTGGTCGAGCTGCCCGTGCGCGACTGGGCGAAGAACTCCATGGGCGCCCTGCAGGGTGGAGTCGTCGGAGCCGTCGTCGAAGCCGCCGCCCAGGCCGCCGTGCGCGATGCCGTCGACGCACCGCTCGTCGTCACCGACCTGCACCTCACGTACCTCTCGTTCGGCAAGGTCGGTCCGCTGCGGACACGCGCCGAGGTACTCGAAGCAAGCGACGACCGCGCCGTGGCGCGGGTCAACTTGTTCGACGTCGGTGCCGAGAACCGGCGCGTGACGCTCGCTCGAGCCGTCGCGCACGAGGCCACTCGCATGAGCGTGGTTCCGAAGAACATGGGTGCCGACATCTCGCGCTTCGCGCGGTTGGAGATGCGCGAGGTCGAAGATCTCCACGTCGTCGGGTGGGCGCGCAGCATCGACCATCTGCGCGGCCCGACCGGTGCGGTTCGTGCCGGCGCTCTGCTCACGATGCTCGACTCCGCCGGCGGTGTGTGCGGCGGGCTGGCATCGCTCCCGGACGGCTGGGTCGTCTCGACCAACATGAGCGCGCACACCGTCGATCTCACCCCGACGACCACGCCCGGCGGATCACTCCGGATCGAGTCGCGCGTGACGCGGAAGGGCCGCAACAACGTCGTGACCTCGGTCGAGATCTCTGACGACCGAACCGGACGTCTGGTCATGGACGGCGTGCTGACATCCGCGATCCTCGTGCCCGAGCACGGACCGCCGGTGTGGGAGCGTCCATTGCACATCCGGTATCCCGACGACGGAATCGAGATGCTGCCGATGGAGCATTGGCTCGATGCTCAGGCAGTGGACGACCGCACGGTCGAGATGGCTTTGCGCGACGCGCTGCGCAACCCGTGGGGCATCCTGCACGGAGGTGTCACCGCCGCGCTCGTCGATGCTTGCGTCGAACTGGCGTCCGGCGGCGGAGTCCTCCGCGACATCGTCCTGCACTACGTCGCACCGAACCGGGTCGGGCCGGTGCGGGCGACGGCGACGGACCTCGGCTCGCGATCCGACGGCGACGTGTTCCGTGTCGAGATCCGTGACCGAGGCGCCGACCGGCTCACCGCGATCGCGGTGGCGACCGTCGCGCTCGTTGTGCGGGCGCGCCCACGGTGGAGCTCAGTTCGGCGTGAACACCACCGGGAGGTGGGCGACGGTCGTGACGAGCGCGTTCGGTTCGCGCTCGGCGCCGGCCCCGGGCGCGACCCGAAGGTCGGGAAGGCGCCCGAAGAGCTCCTCGAGCAGGATGCGTATCTCCGTGCGAGCGAGGTTCGCGCCGAGGCAGAAGTGCGGCCCGGTACCGAACGCGAGGTGCATGTTCGGCGACCGGTCGACACGGAACTCGTGCGGCTGGTCGAACACATCCGCGTCGCGGTTCGCCGACGGGTAGAGGACGAGCACGATGTCGCCCTCGGCCATCTCGCGACCACGCACCTCGGTCGGCTGCGTGACCGTGCGGGAGAAGCTGATCACCGGCGACACGTAGCGCAGGATCTCCTCGGTCGCGCTCGCGACGAGGCCGGGGTCGGCGACGAGGCGCGTTTGCTGTTCGGGGAACTGTGACAGTGCTTCGATGCCGCCCGAAAGCGCGTTGCGTGTCGTTTCGTTCCCGGCGACGAGGAGCAACACGCAGAACGTCAACAGCTCGTCGCCCGTGAGATCGCTCATCGGCAGCTGACCGTTGGCCATGTGTGCCTGCACCTCGTCCTCGCGGAAGCGCAACTCGCCCGAATCCGCGGAGGCGAGAAGGATCGAAACGAGATCGTCCTTCGGTGCCGCGCGCCGTTCCTCGACCAGGCCGACCAGGTACGTCACGTACGCGGCCCAGGCTTCTCCGGCTGCGGCGAGCCTCGGGTCGTCGTCGCGATCGGCACCCTCGGCGCTCATCATGGTGTCGGACCACTCGCCCAGGCGATCGCGATCCTCGATCGGGAGCCCGAGCAGTTCGGCGATGACGATCAAGGGCAGCGGCTTGGCGATGTCCTCGACGAAGTCGCACTCGCCACGCGCCGCAACTCGGTCGATCAGCTCGCGGGCGACGTCCCGGATGTGTTCGAACATCGCGTTGATGCGCGACGGCGTGAAGCCCCGGCTCACGAGCCGGCGTTGGCGGGCGTGCTCGGGATCGTCCATCGAGACGATGGAGAGGTCGCCGGCGCCGCCGCCTCTCGGCCTGATGCCCTGGGCGCTGGAGAACACGTCGGGCCGGCGTTCGATCGCCGAGATGTCCTCGTACTTGGACACCACCCAGAGTTGGTTGCGTTCGTCCCAGTGCACGGGGTCGTTCACTCGCAACCACTCGAAGGTGTCGTGGGCGACCCCACGCACGTAGAGCGTGGGGTCGAGCGCGTCAGCGGTGAAGTCGAACGCAGGTGCGGTCATGTCGGATCCTTCGGCAGTGAGGGTTGGATGCGCGAGAAGACGTGCGCGAGCTCACGCGCTCGAGCGGAGAGCGCGGCGCGCCGGGTTTCGGGTTGCGGCAGGTACTCGACCATCGCTCCGTAGAGCGCATGCCGGATCGAGCGCACGACCTCGACGTCGTGCAGCACCGGCGCTTCCGGGATGAGTGTGCGCAACCAATCTGCGAGCGCGGCTTCGAACAGCGCGCTGGTGTCGAGCAGCGGCTGGAGCACGTCGTCGTCGCCGTGGATCGCTTCGGCGAGCAAGACCTGCCACAAGTCCGCCTCTGCCGTCATGTTCGCGAAGAAGTCGTCGAGGAGGGCCCCGAGCCGGTTCTCGACGGTTCCCGCGAGCCCTTCCGGGAACGGCTGGTGGAAGGCACCCTGCACGGCGAGGCGGTGTGCGATCGCTTCGTGGCACAGGTCGCGCTTCGACGGGAAGTAGTGGTACAGGCTCGCAACGTTCAGCCCGGTGGCGGCGGCCACTGCTCGCATGCTCGTGCCGCGGCTTCCCTCGCGCCCCATCAGCGTGAGCGTGGCGTCGAGGATCCGCGTGCGCTGATCGGGCATCGCGCCAGTATCCATCAAACGTTCGTTCGGGAGCGAAACCGGCCTCCGATCAGCCCGTTTTCGGCTCCGACGGCCATCCCGTAGCCTTCCGCTCATGGTGAGTGGAACAGCCGACGACGAAGCGACGTTCCTCGCCGGCTACGACCCGAAGCGCTTTCCGAGCGTCGCGGTGACCGTCGACATCGTGCTGCTGACCGTCCGGGCGGGCCGGCTCGCGGTGCTGCTCGTCGAACGAAACGGCCATCCGTACCGAGGCCGATGGGCCTTGCCCGGTGGTTTCGTCGAGCCCGACGAGGACCTCGACGACGCCGCGCAGCGCGAGCTGCAAGAAGAGACCGGGGTGCTCGTCGCCACCGGCGCCGACGCAGTTTCGCTCGGCCACCTCGAACAACTGCGCACGTTCGGCGCGCCCGATCGGGATCCGCGGATGCGCGTGGTTTCCGTCGCGTACGTCGGCTTCATGGCATCGGTCGAGCTCGTCGCCGGATCCGACGCCGCCGACGCGCGGTTCTGGGCGCTCGACGACCTCGCGATCGGCTTCGCGATCGACGGCGTCGGAAGTGCGGACGGCGCGCCGCTCGCGTTCGACCACGCGCGCGTCATCGCCGACGGTGTCGAACGCGCGCGCGCCAAGCTCGAGTACACGACCCTTGCCACCGCGTTCCTCGACGAACCGTTCACCTTGGGTGAGCTCCGGCGCGTGTACGAGGCGGTGTGGGGTGAAGCGCTGCACGAAGGCAACTTCCGGCGCAAGGTGTCGTCGACGCCGGGCTTCGTCGAATCGACCGGCGAGACTGCCCGCACGGACGGCCGGCCGGCCGCGCTCTACCGACGCGGCGGAGCGCTCCGTTTGCACCCGCCGATCCTGCGCGGCGTGCCCGAGTGATCGGGGTCTATCCGGGTTCCTTCGATCCGCCGACGATCGCGCACCTCGCGATCGCCGAGGCGGCGGTGCGCCACGCCGGACTCGAGCGGCTCGACTTCGCGCTGTCGCGCGTCGCACTCGGCAAGGACGACGCCTCCGACGTCGCGACCCGGACGGCCGCGCTGCAGCGACTCGTCATGGGTCGCGCCGAACTCGGCGTCGTCGTCACCGATGCACAGCTGATCGTCGATGTCGCGCGCGGCTACGACGTCGTGGTGATGGGTGCCGACAAGTGGGCGCAGGTGAACGATCCGAGCTGGTACGCCTCGGCGGACGCGCGCGACGCAGGCGCTCGCTTCGCTGCCGAGGGTGCTCGTGGCGCCCCGCCATGGACACGCGGCATCCGGCGCCGAGATCCTCGAGATCGGCGAACAGCTCGCCGTGGTGTCCTCGACCGCCGCCCGGGCGGGCGCAGATCACTGGATCGCCCTGCCCGACCATGCGAGCCCGAGACCACGGCCTCGGCGAGTGATCGTCGACGCGATGAACGTGATCGGCTCGCGCCCGAACGGGTGGTGGCGGGACCGCGCGGGCGCGTCGCGACGGCTGCTGCACGGATTGCAACAGCTCGCGCGATCGGGCCGGGATCAGATCGCGGTGGTGTTCGACGGCCGCCCGCTCCCCGACTTCCCCGAAGGCGTGCACGACGCGCGTACTCGTCGCCTACGCGCGCCGGGGCGGACGCGACGCCGCCGACGACCGCATCGTGGAGGAAGTTGCGAAGGACGCCGATCCGGCGTCGCTCGTCGTGATCACGTCCGATCGGGAACTGCGCGCCCGGGTCGAGGAGCTGGGTGCGCGCACCGAGTCGGTGTCGGGGCTCCTCAGCGCGCTGGAACCGGAAAGTCCGTGAGCGTGTCGTCGCGAGCGACGCGGAACGAGTTCAGTGCCATGGACACCAGGTGGTACTGGCCGACCGTGAACACCAGATCGAGCATCTGCTGGTCGTCGTACCGGTCCGCGATCGCGCGGTAGGTCGGCTCGGCGACACAGGCGTCGTCGTGCAACTCGTCGACGGCGCGCAGCGAGATGCGCGTCGAACGGATCCCAGCCATCGGCTTCCGGCCCGTCGATGACGCGCCGGATCTCGTCGTCGGTGACGCCCGACGCGCGCGCGATGACGACATGTTGCGCCCACTCGTACGGCGCGCGACAGCGCCAACCCGTGCGGAGGATCAGCAGCTCGCGGTCGCGAGCCGGCAGCGTCGACTTCGCGAGCACATGGTTGCCGAACACGAGCCAGCGCTTCATCAGCTTCGGGTGGTGCGCGAGCGTGCCGAAGATGTTCAACGGTGTGCTGTTCGCGGTCCGCAGCGGCGACAACTCGTCGTCCCACTCGTCGGCGGGAAGCGGGGAGAGCAATGGTTGGTCCGTCACGGCGGGAGAATAGGCTCGGCTCGATGAGCGATGCCGAGATGGAGGAAGTTGCGACGCAAGCTCGCAACCTGCGCGACGACACCGTGCTCACGCCGGATGCGTCGGTATCGGGTCGCTACCACTGCGAGATCCCCGACGGCTGGCGGGTGATGTACGTGTTCGGCGGCGTGAGCATGTACGCCGCGCTGCGGGCGATGCAGGAAGCGCTCGGACGGCCCGAGCTCCCGCTCGTGACCGCCAACGCGGTGTTCCTCGCGCCGGTGCCGCCGGGTCCGGTGGAAATCGACGTCGAGGTGTTGCGCGACGGGCGCAACGCGTCCCAGGTCGCCGCCGATGTGCACGTGCCCGGTGCGGGCCCGGCGCTGCGGGTGCACGGCGTCTTCGGGCGTGCGCACGACACGGAGCTCTCGTTCCAGGACGTGCCCGTGCCCGAGGTCCCGCTCCCCGCGCAGATCACGCCGCCGGACCTGAGCGAGCGCCCGAACCCGTTCGGCGCGATCCCGTTCCACAGCAGACCGAGTGGCTGCCGGTCAGTCCGCTCGACGATCCGGGGCGCGGTCGGTTCGCATCATGGGTGCGGCTGAAGAACGAGCCCCGCCTCGACGACGGCTCGCTCGATCCGCTCCTGCTCGCCGTCCACGGCGACGTGCTCGGTCCCGCGGTCGGCCGCGCGCTCGGACCGCACGAGAGCCCGACGATGGTGCTGTCGCTGGAGATCGGCATCCGCTTCATCACGACGCCCGCGACCGGCTGGGTGCTCCAGGAGATCGAGGCGTGGCACATCGGCGACGGCTACGCGACCGGTCCGGCGCGACTCTGGGACGAGCAGATGCAACCTGTGCGCGATCGCGAATCAGACCGCGCACCTGCGCGCGTCATGCCGGCCGGCGTCGACCTTGAGCACCCTGCGCTCCGCCGGAAGACTGTCGTACAGGTCGGCGACGAGGTCCTTGCGCAACGCCGCGTAGTCGGGATCGTCCCACCGGTTGACGAACTGGTGCGGATCGGCCTCGACGTCGTACAGCTCGCCCTCGGTGCCTTCGTACGCGACCGGGCTCATCGGCCCGATGCCGCCGCCGAACATGCCGGTGGCCGCGAAGAACTCCTCGAGGCCGTTCGGTTCTCCGACGGTCGACGGCTCGTACGCGGTGCACAGCCAGCCGTCGCGGTAGATCGAGCGCAAGTGCATGCCGTAGCCGGGGAACTGCGAGTCCCACTCGCACAGCACGCGCTCGCGACCCGAGCCGGCGGCGTCGGGCAGCGGCCGCACCCTCGACCCAGTCGGGTGCCGGAACGCCCGCGATCGCGCAGAACGTCGGCGCGAGGTCGAGTTGACCGACCGGCTCGGCGACCACGGCCGGCGCGACACCGGCCGACGGCGCGGGCTGCCACACCATCGGCAGCCGCATCAGCGCGTCGACGTGGAACGGGCCCTTGAACAGCAGCCCGTAGTCGCCCTGGAGCTCGCCGTGGTCGGTCGTGAAGATCACGTCGGTGTCGTCGCGCCAACCGCGCTCGCCGACGCGCTGCAGCACCCGGCCGCACGCCTCGTCGATCAGCTCGTTCATGATGTGCGTCATCGCGTTGATCTCGCGGATGCTGTCGGCGCTCACGTTCTGCGGCCGGTACGTACCCGGGACCGCCCTCGGCGTTGATGAAGTTGCCCTTCCAGAGCTCGAGCCAGTGCGCGGGCTTCCGCGCGAGCACACGTTCGATCTCCTCGGCCGAACCGGGGTGACCGGCGGGGAGGTCGAGGTCGCGCCAGTCGCAACGGCTGCAGCTCCGACGTCGGGCGGATCCCACGGGTGGTGCGGGTCGGGGAACGACATCCACACGAACCAGTCGTCGTCGTCGCGGCAGCGAGTCGAGGTACGCGATCGTGCGATCGGCGACCCAGTCGGTGTGGTACCAGTCGCGCGGGATCGGGTTGATGCGCGTCTCGGGCGCGCCGGTCTCGCCGCCGGGCTCGGCCGCGAGCAGCGGCGAGAACCCCTGGGTCGACGTCGAAGCCGTGCGTGTCGACGAGCCACTTCCCGTAGTGCTGGAGCGGCCGCTTGCCGAACGTGGGCACGTGCACCGCGAGCTCGGCGTGCTCGAAGCCGCGGTACGGACCGGTCGAGCCCGCGCTCCGACATGAAGTTCTCGGCCCACTCGAGCTTGCCGTCGAACCCGGGCTCGAAGTGCGCCTTGCCGAGCAGCGCGGTGCGGTAGCCCGCCTGGTCGTGCAGGTACTCGGCGATGCTCGGCGCGTCGTCGGGCAGCGGCACGCCGTTCGCGACGACGCCGTGCGTGCGCACGTACTGGCCGGTGAGCATCGTCGAGCGCGCGGGCATGCACACGGTGTTCTGGTTGTACGCGCGCTCGTAGCGGATGCCGTTCGCGGCGAGCGCGTCGACCACCGGCGTGCGCGCGATCGTCCCGCCGTTGCAGCCGAGCGCGTCGTACCGCTGCTGGTCGGTGGTGATGAAGAGGATGTTGCGGCCCATCAGAGCTCGCTCGACCGCGGCGTGCACGCGAGCAGTACCGTGCGCTCGAGGCCGGACTCGCGGTGCTCGTGCGCCTGCTCGTACTCGGGCGTCGTGACCATCTCGATGAACGCCTTGCGGCTCGGGTACTCCACCAGTGCGACCGAGTCCCAGCCTTCGTCGATGTCGCCGATGAGCGTCTGGTCGACGCGGCCCATCCACAGCACCTTGCCGCCCCGTGCTTCGACCATCTGCACGCGCGGCGTCGCTGTACTTGCCGTACTCCGAGGCGCCCGTTCCCGACGCCCCGTCGGCCTTCTCCTTGAACTTCAACAGATTGAGCATCACGACCGGCCCGTCGTCGGGCGCGTTCGCGAGCTCGACGAACTGTGACTTGTTCGGCCGGATGGCGCGCTTCTCGGTACCACTCATCTCGTACTCCCTTCGAACAATGAAGAAACCATGCGTTGCAGCACCTGGCAGGCGCGAGCGACGGTGCAGCCCTGCGCGGCCCGTAGCCGATTCCACGTGTCCCACGACAACGTTGCGTCGAGCGCGTCCAGCGTGACGCCGTCGACTCCCGGGAACGTCGTGTCCAACTGCCGGCGCAATCGCCGGTCGAGCCGGGCCAGGTTCGACGCGATCGCGGGCGAGTCGGCCACGCTCAGGAGCGCGGCGCGCCGAACCGGCGTGACCGCCTCGAACATCGCCGCGCGCTGTCGCACGATCGTGTCGATCCGGTCGGGCGGGTCGAGATCGGTCAGGGCCGGCAGCGCGCCGCGGAAATGCCGCTGCCACTGGCGCTGCGCGACTTCCGCGCGCAGCGCCTCCACGTCGGCGAAGTGGTTGTGCACCGAACGGGCCGAGACGCCCGCCTGCGCCGCGACCTCCTCCACGCTCGGTCGCAGCCGGCCACGCTCGTAGCACTCCAGGAGCGCGTCGATGATGGCCTCGCGGTTGCGCTGTCCGCGCGTCACCCGCCCGTCGGCGACGCTGCTCACCGTCATGAGCCCATCATCACACTAGTTGCAGATTATATGCAACTAGTTTCGGCCGAGCGACGGTTGTCGCCGCGGGTTTGCCGCGGATTCGGTGAGTGAGGACTCACTCAGGTAGCCTGCCCCTCGTGACCGCGCCAGACACCCGTCGAACCGGCACCCGTCAGCCAGACACCCTTGAACCAGACTCCGGTCAAGTCGAGGCGCGCCGCCGCGTTGCCGCCCGAAGAGCGGCGTTCGATGATCGTCGCCGCCACGCTGCCGCTGCTGCTCGAACACGGTGATCGGGTGACCAGCCGGCAGATCGCCGAGGCCGCCGGTATCGCGGAGGGCACGATCTTCCGGGTCTTCGCCGACAAGGACGAGATCATCCTCGCAGTGGTCGAAGCCGCGCTCGACCCGGCCCCGCTCGAAACCGCGTTGGACGACGTCCCCGAGGAGCTCGAGTTCGAAGACCGGCTCATCGCAGCAGTCGTGATCCTCCAGCAACGCGTCATCGACGTGTGGCGACTGGTCTCGAGTATCGGAACGCGCTTCCACGAGATCACGCGACGCCCGATGGTCGACAGCGACGCACTCGTTCGCATGTTCGCGGCCCACCGAGATCGAATCGCGGTCGATTCGATCGTCGCCGCTCGGTTGTTGCGCGCGTTGACGCTGTCGGCGACACATCCGATGCTCGCAGGTGAACCGATGTCACCGGACGAGCTCGTGCAGTTGTTCCTGCACGGGGTGGGCGTCGGCGTGCGGACGGGATCGTCATCATGTTGATCCGGCTGCTGCGGACGCACCTCGGCCCGTACCGCAACACGCTGATCCTCGTTGTCGTGCTGCAGACGGTCCAGACGTTTGCGGTGCTGACGCTGCCGACCATCAACGCGCGGATCATCGACAACGGCGTGCTGCTCGGTGACGTGGGCTACATCTGGACGTGGGGCGGCGTCATGCTCGTCTTCGCGTTGGTGCAAGTCGTCTTCGCCGTGGCGGCAGTCTTCTACGGCGGGCGGGTCGCGATGAGCGCCGGCCGAGACCTGCGAAAGAACCTGTTCCATCGAGTGACGGACTTCTCGGCGCGCGAGGTCGGCACGTTCGGCGCGCCGTCGTTGATCACGCGGATCACGAACGACGTGCAGCAAGTGCAGATGCTGGTCGTCATGGCGTGCACGATGGCGATCGCCGCGCCGATCACGATGGTCGTCGGCGTCATCCTGGCGCTGCGCCTGGACGTGGGGCTGTCGATCGTCCTGGTCGTGGCCATGCCCGTCGCGGCGCTCGTGCTCGGGCTCATCGTGTCTTTCATGGTGCCGGCCTTCCGACTGATGCAGGAACGGATCGATCAGATCAACCGCGTGCTGCGCGAGCAGATCACCGGTATCCGTGTCGTGCGCGCGTTCGTGCGCGAGCCCCAGGAAGCTCGCCGCTTCGCCGGCGCCAACGTGGAGCTCACCGACGTATCCCTGCGCGCCGGTCGGCTGATGTCGGGGATGTTCCCGACCGTCAACCTTCTCATCAATGTGTCGAGCGTCGCGGTGTTGTGGCTCGGCGCACGGGAAGTGAACTCCGGCGAGATCGAGGTCGGCGTCCTGGTCGCCTACCTCTCGTACCTGGTGCAGATCCTCATGTCGGTCGTGATGGCGACGTTCATGGTCTCGCTCATCCCCCGGGCGTCCGTGGCCGCCGACCGGATCCAAGCCGTGCTCGACACGGATCCGAGCGTCGTTCCGCCCGCCGATCCCGTGCGCGACGTCGTTCAGCACGGCTCGCTCGAGTTCCGCGACGTCGGGTTCAGCTACCCGGGTGCCGAACACGCGGTGCTCTCCGATGTCTCGTTCTCGACCGCGCCGGGTCGGACCACTGCCATCGTCGGCAGCACCGGCGCGGGCAAGAGCACGCTGGTGAACCTCGTCCTGCGACTGTTCGACACCACGGCGGGCGACGTCCTCGTCGGCGGGGTCGATGTCAGAGAGCTCGACCCGGACGTGCTGTGGAGCACGATCGGCTTCGTACCCCAGCGGCCGTACCTCTTCTCGGGGACCGTCGCCAGCAACCTGCAGTTCGGCAAGCCCGACGCCACCGAGGCGGACATGTGGACCGCGCTCGAGGTCGCGCAGGCGGCAGACTTCGTCCGCGCCATGCCCGGCGGGTTGGACGCCCGGATCGAGCAGGGCGGCACCAACGTGTCGGGTGGGCAGCGTCAGCGGCTGTCGATCGCGCGAGCGCTCATCCGCCGTCCCGACATCTACGTGTTCGACGACTCGTTCTCGGCGCTCGACCTCACCACCGACGCCCGGCTGCGAGCCGCGCTCGTCCCCTACACGAGCAACGCCGCGGTGGTCATCGTGGCGCAGCGGGTCTCGACGATCGCCACCGCCGACGACATCCTCGTGCTCGAGGACGGCGAAGTCATCGGACGCGGGACCCACGACGACCTGATCCGTGACTGCCCGACGTACGCGGAGATCGTCCAGTCGCAGATCGGCGAGAAGAGCGCGGCGTGACGGTCATCGACGATCACTCCGATCAGGAAGAGATCGATCTCGCGGCACCCGAGGTGCGCGCCGCAGGACGCTGGAACTCGGCGGGCGTTCCTGCCGAGCGTTCGAAGGACCTCAAGAACGCGCTCCGCCGCCTCGGCCAGATGCTCGGACGGATGTGGGTCGTGCTCGCCTTCGTCGCCGTGTTCGCGGTCGCCAGTGCGGTACTGAACGTCATCGGCCCCCGCATCCTCGGCGACGCCACCGACGTCATCGTCACCGGTGTGAGCAGCCAGCAAGGCATCGACTTCGGCGAGCTGCACCACGTGCTGCTCCAAGCCCTGATGTTGTACGTCGGATCGGCGTTGCTGTCGATCCTGGCGGGATACCTCCTCGCCGGCGTCATCCAGCGGCTGATGCACAGGTTGCGCTCCGACGTCGAGGACAAGGTCAACGTGTTGCCCCTCGGCTATATCGACAAGCAGGCGCGCGGTGACTTGTTGAGTCGCGTGACCAACGACATCGACAATGTGGCGCAGAGCCTGCAGCAGACGCTGAGCCAGATGCTCACCTCGGTGCTGTTGCTCGTCGGCGTCGCGATCATGATGTTCACCATCTCACCCTTGCTCGCGGTCGTCGCGCTCACGACAGTGCCCGTGTCGGTGTGGGGGATGCGCGTCGTCGCCCGCCGCGCCCGTCCTCGATTCATGTCCCAGTGGCGGAGCACGGGCAGCCTCAACGCACAGATCGAGGAGACCTTCACCGGACACGCCATCGTGAAGGCGTTCGGCCGCCAGCGCGAGGTCGAGCAGCGGTTCCGCGACACCAACGACGAGCTCTACGAGTCCGCGTTCGGTGCACAGTTCATGTCGAGCCTCATGCAACCGCTCACCATGTTCATGGGCAACATCCAGTACGTGCTCGTCGCGGTCGTCGGCGGTCTCCAGGTCTCGAGCGGCGCGATCAGCATCGGCGACGTCCAGGCGTTCATCCAGTACTCCCGCAACTTCTCGATGCCGCTCACGCAGCTCGCGTCGACGATGAACATCTTCCAGTCGGGCATCGCCTCCTTCGAACGGGTCATCGAATTCCTCGATGCCGAGGAGCAGAGTCCCGAGCCGGTCGACCAACCTGCACTCCCGCCGGTGCAAGGGCGCGTCGAGTTCCACGACGTCACGTTCTCCTACGACCCCGAGCGACCGCTCATCGAGTCGCTCTCGCTGCGGGCGGAACCGGGCCAGACGATCGCCATCGTCGGGCCGACCGGCGCGGGCAAGACCACGCTCGTCAACCTCATCATGCGTTTCTACGAGCTCGACGGCGGCTCGATCACGCTCGACGGCCGCGACACCTCGACGATCCCTCGGCGTGAGCTGCGCTCGAAGATCGGCATGGTCCTGCAGGACACGTGGCTGTTCGGTGGCACCATCCGGGACAACATCGCCTACGGCAACCCTGACGCGACCGAGCAACAGATCCTCGACGCGGCGCGCGCAACGTACGTCGACCGCTTCGTCCACTCATTGCCGGACGGCTACGACACCCTCATCAACGAGGAAGGCGACAACATCAGCGCGGGCCAGAAGCAGCTGCTCACGATCGCCCGCGCCTTCCTCGCGGATCCCGCCATCCTCATCCTCGACGAAGCGACCAGTTCGGTCGACACCCGCACCGAGGTACTCATCCAAGAGGCGATGAACGCGCTCCGCAAGGAGCGCACCAGCTTCGTGATCGCCCACCGTTTGTCGACGATCCGTGGCGCCGACCTGATCCTCGTGATGGAGCACGGACGCATCGTCGAACAGGGCGCGCACAACGACCTCCTCGCCCACGACGGTCCGTACTCCCGGCTCTACAACTCGCAGTTCGTGGCACCGGTCATCGACATCGACGAAACGGTCGGCTCGGTGCCCGTGTAGCTCGGCCGGCGCGCCGGTGACCGATGTCACACCGGCGGTGGCCCGGCCCGGGGTCTACCGTTCGCGCATGACGACGAGCGACACGCCGACGGACACCACGCCGGGCATTGATGGCGCCACGGCAGCCATCGACGAGGGCTACCTCCCGCCGATGCTGAACCCGTTCGCGCCGGGGTACTTCGACGACCCGTACGCGCAGTACAAGTCGGTGCGGGAAGTGGATCCGGTGCACCTGAGCCCCATCGGGGCGTGGGCGTTGTTCCGATACGACGACGTGCACCGCGTGCTGCGCGATCCGCACCTCTCGGTCGAGGAACGCCACGGCAATCTGACCCCGCCGGAGCTGCCCCCCGACCTCGCCGAGTTGGTCGCGAACCGCGAAGAACGCGGCAATCACACGATGCTCAACCTCGACCCACCCGACCACCACCGGCTCCGCCGGCTCGTCTCCAAGGTGTTCACGCCGCGGATGATCGAGGAACTGCGGCCGCGCGTGCGCGGGCTCGTCGACGAGCATCTCGACGCAGCCGTTGCCCGCGGCACCGGCGAGATGGACGTCATCGGCGACCTCGCGTTCCCGTTGCCGTTCATCATCATCTCGGAGATGCTCGGCGTCCCCGACGACGGCGATCGTGCGCAACTGCGCGAGTGGTCGGGTGCGATCGTGAAGGGCTTCGACCCCATCCTCACCCACGACGAGCTCCGAGACGTGATGATCGCGAGCGACGGTCTGTGGGGGCTCGCCAACGAGCTCGTCGATTGGAAGCGCGCCAACCCCGGTGACGACCTGCTCACCGGCATGATCGCGGCCGAAGACGAAGGCGACCGGCTCTCGTCCGACGAGCTCGTCGAGCAACTCATCCTGCTCTACGTCGCGGGTCACGAGACGACCGTGAACCTGATCGGCAACGGCACGCTCGCGTTGTTGCGCAACCGCGATCAGCTCGAGCTCCTGCGCGACGACCCGTCGGTCGATGCGACGATGGCCGACGAGCTCCTCCGCTACGACAGCCCGGTGCAGATGTCGCGCCGCATCACCCTCGCCGACTACGAGATCGACGGCCACAAGATCGAGGCCGGCAGCTTCTTCATGACGTGCCTCGGGTCGGCGAACCGCGATCCCGCGAAGTGGGGCGACACCGCCGACACCCTCGATCTGCGCCGCACCGACGCCCACCAGCACATGTCGTTCGGCGGCGGCTTCCACTCGTGCCTCGGCGCGCACCTGGCCCGGCTCGAAGGGACCGAGGCGATCAGCCGCCTCGTCCGACGCTTCCCCGAGATGGAGATCGCGACCGACACGCCCGAGTGGAACGGGCGGATCATCCTGCGAGGTTTGCGCTCGCTTCCGGTCCGCATCGCGTAACCACGTGTTTTTGCGACAATCGGCGACCGATATCGGTCGCCGATTGTCGCCGAAACCTGGTGGTTCAGGCGCTGATGCGGCGGTCGGTCATGCCGCGCGGTGGCCAGTTGTGGTCGGCTGCGTAGGCCCACCGCTCGAACGGGTTGTAGTAGTACGCGTGGCGTTCGACCACCACGGCCCACGACTGATCGCGGTGGCGGAGCCAGGCGACCGACGCCGTGAGCGTCCCGCCGATCATCCACGTGCCGTAGACCAACGGGAAGATCGGCCCGAACCAGCGTTGCTGCCACACGTGCAGCCCTTCGTGGCGCTCGACGAGCTCACGCCGGCGCGGCCGCTCGACGTCACGCGCGTTCGTGATCGTGTTGCCGGCGGTGAACGCGAACCGCTTCCGAGGCGAGAACCCGTTGCGGTACACGTGGTGGCCCTGGCGCCGGCTGAGCGCGGGGAGGTACCCCGGGTCACCGCGCCGGCGGCTCAGCCCGTGCACCGCGAGCGATCCGGTGATGCCGACGAGTCCCCACGTCGCGTCGAGACCCGCGCCCGCCCAACCCGAGAGGCGGCGCCAGTCGTAGATCCCGAGCCAGCCGGAGATCACGCCGTTCGCGCCGGCGATGACCGCACCGACCGGTGCGAGCCCGAACGGTGCCAGCACCAGGCCGCCGAGCAACGCGCTGCCGGCGCCGACCGCGGCGGCCTCGCCGATCGAGGCCGCGGGGCTCAGGGTCGGCGGGATCAGGGTCGCCGGGGCCGGTTGGTCCATCCGCCCTCCTCGGTCGGGAACCATCCGCCGGCCGCGTAGCGTGCCGCCGTCGGCGTGCAGGGTCGTACCCGTGACGAACGCCGACAGGTCGGACGCGAGGAACAGCGCCGCGCCCGCGATGTCGGCGGGCTGACCGAACCGGCCGAGCGGCACCCAGGTGGGGATCAGGTGCTCGTCCTCGGGTTTCACCCACTGCGAGTACGGCACTTGCAGCGTCTCGGTGACGTCGGGCGCGATCGCGTTGACGCGCACCCCGTGCCGGCCGTACTCGACCGCGAGGCTCCGGGTGAACGCCGTGATCCCCGCCTTGAACGCCGAGTACACGGCGCGGGTCGGCGCGGCGCGGAACGCCTCGACCGTGGAGACGTTCACGATGCTGCCACCGTCGCCGTGTGCGAGCACCGACGGCAGCACCGCGCGCGTGCACGCGAACACGTGCCCGAGGTTGACGGCGTAGAGCTCGTCCCACTCCTCGTCGGTCTGCTCGTGGAACGCCTTGCGCGCTCCGCCGTAGTGCCCGACGTTGTTGACGAGCACGTCGACGCGCTCGTACGCATCGAGCGCGGCCGTCACCAGCGAGTGAGCGCTCTCGGGATCACGGACGTCGGTGACCACCGCGACCGCGCCTTCACCGCCGATCTCGACCTGCGACGAGCGCGCGCGATCCGGATCGATCTCCGCGTAGACGACGCGCCGCGCCTTCGGCGACGAAGCGTTCGACGATGCCGCGACCGATCCCGCCCCCGCCGCCGGTGACGATCGCGACCTTGCCCTCGAGCAGGGGTATGGCGAGCGGCCGCGACACGGCCGCTCACGCTAACCCTTCGACCCTTTGGCGCTCCCGACGATCAGGCGCGAGCGCGATCTCGAGCACCTCGCGCACGTCCTTCACCGGGTGGAACTGCACCTGCTCGCGCACGCTCTCGGGCACGTCGTCGAGGTCGCCCTCGTTGTCGAACGGGATGACCACGTCGGTCAGGCCGGCACGGTGCGCGGCCAGCGCCTTCTGCTTCAGCCCGCCGATCGGCAGCACCCGGCCCTGCAGCGTGACCTCACCGGTCATGCCGACGCTGGGCTTCACCGCTCGACCCGTCAGCAGACTCGCCAGCGCGGTCGTCATCGTGATGCCGGCCGACGGACCGTCCTTCGGCACCGCGCCCGCGGGCACGTGCAGGTGGAAGCGCTTGTGCTCGAACTGCTCGGGCGGCACGCCGAGCTCGTCGGCGTGCGCACGCACGAACGACAGCGCGATCTGCGCCGACTCCGACATCACTTCGCCGAGTTGTCCGGTCACGTGCAGGCCGGGCTCGCCTTCCATGCCGGTGACCTCGATCGTGAGCACGTCGCCACCGGCACCGGTGACCGCGAGACCGGTCGCGAGGCCGGGGATCGGCGCGCGCGTCGCGTCCTCCGGACGGAAGCGCACACGGCCGAGGAAGTCGTTCAGGTCCGGCTCGTCGACGACCACCGGTGTCGCGCCACCCTCGGCGATGCGACGCGTCGCCTTGCGGGCGATCGTGCCGATCTGCCGTTCGAGCGAACGGACGCCGGCTTCCCGGGTCCATCCCGCGACCATCGCGTGGAACGCGGCGTCGGTGATCTCGAGCTCGTCGTCGCGCAGCCCCGCCTTCTCCCGCTGGCGCGGGAACAGGTGGTGCTTCGCGATCGCGACCTTCTCGTCCTCGGTGTAGCCGTCGAGCTGCACGATCTCCATGCGGTCGAGCAACGGGCCGGGGATCGTCTCGAGCATGTTCGCGGTCGCCAGGAACAAGACGTCGGAGAGGTCGAGGTCGAGCTCGAGGTAGTGGTCGCGGAACGTGTGGTTCTGCGCGGGGTCGAGCACCTCGAGCAGCGCCGACGCGGGGTCGCCGCTGCAGCCGCCGGCCTGCAGCTTGTCGACCTCGTCGATCAGCAGCACGGGGTTCATCGCGCCCGCCTCGGTGAGCGCCCGCACGATGCGGCCGGGCCGCGACCCGACGTAGGTACGCCGGTGCCCGCGGATCTCGGCTTCGTCGCGCACGCCGCCGACCGCGACCCGCACGAACGGACGGCCCAGCGCGCGCGCCGACCGACTCGCCGAGCGACGTCTTGCCGACACCCGGAGGGCCGACGAGCACGAGGATCGCGCCGGAACCGCGTCCGCTGACGCTGCCCGAGGCCGCGCTGCTTGCGCAGCACGCGCACCGCGAGGAACTCGAGGATGCGCTCCTTCACCTTGTCGAGGCCTTCGTGGTCGGCGTCGAGGACGGCGCGCGCGCCGCCGAGGTCGCTGTGCTCGTCGGCGAACGTTCCCCACGGCAGGTCGAACACCGCGTCGAGCCAGTTGCGGACCCACGCGTGCTCGGGGTTCTGCTGCCCCATCCGCTCGAGCCGGTCGAGCTCCTTGTCGATCGCGTCGCGCACCGAGTCGGGCACGGTCAGCTCGGCGAGCTTGGTGCGGTACTCCGCGACCGCGTCGTCGTCGCTCTCGCCGAGCTCCTTGCGGATCGCGTCCATCTGGCGCCGCAGCAACATCTCGCGCTGCTGCTTGTCGAGGTCGTCGCTCACCTCGTTGCGGATCTTGTCCTTCAGCTCGAGGTCGGCGAGCACTTCGCGCGCCCACGCGATCACGAGCTCCAGGCGCGCCTCGACGTCGATCGTCTCGAGCAGCTCGACGCGCTGCTCCATCGTGAGGTCGGGCGAGTACGCAGCCGTGTCGGCGAGCGCCGGGCTCGTCGACGCCGGGGAGCACGTCGGCGATGCGCCGCGCGCCGCGGTGCTCGAGCACGCTCTCGATCAGGACGCGGTACTCGCGCGCCAGCTCGCGGACGCGGGGCGTCGGCTCGGGCTCGTCGACCGGCTCGACCTGGACGTGCAGCGCGCCCTCGGCGCCGGGCACGCCGCTGCCGATGCGGGCGCGGCCGACGCCGCGGATGACGAGGGCCTGGGCGCCGTTGGGCAGTTCGCCGGCGCTCTCGATCTGGGTGATGGTGCCGACGGTCGCGAACTTGCCGTCGATCCTCGGGACGAGGACGAGCCGCCCGGCCACGGCTTCGGCGGCGGCGGCGGCCCGCTTGGCCTCGTCGCTCTCGAGGGTGATCGTGACCACCATGCCCGGCAGCACGACGCCCGTGGTGAGCGGAAGGAGCGGGAGGAGAGATGTCTGGGTGTCTGACATAGTGCTCCTGTAACCGCCGGCGGCTATTTCCGATTCCCCAGGTCGGGTTTTGGCATGAACTCGCAGCTCAACGTCCTGTTCGTGACGGCCGACCAGTTCCGCGGCGACTGCCTGTCGGCCGCCGGCCACCCGGTCGTGCGGACGCCGAACCTCGACCGCCTGGCCGCGAGCGGGGTCTCGTTCCGCCGCCACTTCGCCAACGCGGCGCCGTGCGGGCCGAGCCGGGCCGGCCTCTACACCGGCATGTACCTGTGCAACCACCGGGCCGCGATCAACGGCTCGCCCCTCGACGACCGCTTCACGAACGTCGCCCGCGAGGCCCGGGCGCTCGGCTACGAACCCGCGCTGTTCGGCTACACCGACATCGGCGTCGACCCCCGCACGGTGCCCGCCGACGACCCGCGCCTCTACAGCTACGAAGGCGTGCTCCCCGGCCTCGACCCGGTCTGCCATCTCCCCGAGGGCGATCCCGCGAGTGGCTGGTCTGGCTGGCCGAGGCGGGCTACGAGATTCCCGACGACTGGCGGGAGTTCGTCGACCGGCCCGCGCCGGGAACGCAGTGGCGGACGCAGTACCGCGCCGAGCACACCCAGACCGCGTTCCTCACCGAACGCGCTCCTCGACTTCGTGGACGACCAGGGCGACACGCCGTGGTTCGCGCACCTCTCCTATCTGCGTCCGCATCCGCCGTACCTCGCGCCCGCGCCGTACGACACGATGTACGACCCCGCGGCGGTGCCCGACGCCGGTGCGCGCGCCGTCGCGTGCGGAGGAAGCCGCACAGCATCCGCTGCTCGGCGTGATGATCGACCACCCGTTGATCCGTCGCCCCGACGATCCCGGCGAGCAGCGCGAGCTCCAGGCGACCTACTACGGCATGGTGTCGGAGGTCGACACGCAGCTCGGCCGCATCTTCGACCACCTCGACGAGACCGGCCTGGCCGAACGCACGATGGTCGTGGTGACGTCCGATCACGGCGAGCTGCTCGGCGACCACTGGCTCGTGCAGAAGATCGGCTGGTTCGACACGGCGTTCCACGTGCCGCTGATCGTCCGCGACCCGCGCCCGCAGTTCGACGCGACGCGCGGCACAACGGTGAACAGCTTCACCGAGCACGTCGACGTGACGCCGACGATCTGCGAGCTGCTCGGCACCGACGTGCCGCTGCAGTGCGACGGCCGCCCGCTCACAGCCGTTCCTCGAGGGCGCGACCCCGATCGACTGGCGGAACGACGTGCACCACGAGCTCGACCTCCGCGACCCCGACAGCCCGTTGTTCGAAGAGGCCTTCGGCGTCACGATGGAGGAGTGCTCGCTCGCGGTGCTGCGCGACGACCACGGCAAGTACGTGCAGTTCGCCGGCCACCACGCGTTCCCGCCGATCTTCTTCGACATCGACAACGATCCCGCGCAGCTCGTCAACCGCGCCGCCGATCCCGCGTACGCGCCGAAGGTGCTCGACTACGCGCAGCGCATGCTCGCCTGGCGCATGCGTCACAACGAGCGCACGCTCACCGGCATGAAGCTCACCGGTCACGCCGGCCTCGTCGAACGCCACGCCGAGCCGCGTCCGCTGACCCCGCAACCGCTCGAACTGGCGTGAGTGACGGGGAACTGATTCCCCGCTGCTCACGCCAGTTCGGTGGGTGGTGGCGTCCGGTAGCGTCCGCCGGCGGTGAATGCACTGTGGATGCGCTGACGTTCTTCGGGCTCGAGCGCACGGACGACGTGGGCAAGTGGCGGATGCCGATCGTGCCGGGACTCACATCGGGCCGGGCCGCGCTGTTCGGCGGTTGCGGGCTCGGTGCCGCGATCGAAGTGATGGAGCAGCTCACCGGCCGACCGTGCGTGTGGGCGACCGCGCAGTACCTCTCGTACGCGTCGCCGCCGTCGGTGCTCGAGCTCGACGCGGTCGAGGTCGTGCGCGGGCACCACATCAGCCAGGCGCGCGTGATCGCGCACGTCGGCGACACCGAGGTGCTCACGGTGCTCGGTGCGCTCGGCGAGCGGCCGTTGGAGGACGACGGGCAGTGGGCGGTGCGGCCCGACGTGCCCGCGCCCGACGAGTGCCCGCCGCGCGAGCACCACAACGTGAGGGACGACACGATCCGGAGCCGGCTCGAGGAACGCTCGGCGGCCGGGCGGCCCTTCTGGGACCTGCCCGGTCCGCAGGGCAGCGGGAACGTCGGCGATCTGGGTGCGCCTGCCCGAGCTGCTCGACATGTCGGCCGCCGCACTCGCGATCATCGGCGACTTCGTGCCGTCGGGGATCGGCCAGGCGCTCGGACGGCGCGCCGGCGGGAACAGTCTCGACAACACGCTGCGGATCGCGCACCGCGTGCCGACCGAGTGGGTGCTCGCCGACATCCGTGTGCACGCGGTCGCCGACGGCTTCGGGCACGGGCTCGTGCACCTGTGGGCCGAGGACGGCACCCTGCTCGGGACCGCGAGTCAGTCCACGATCGTGCGCAGGTGGCGGGACCACACCGACACCCGAGGCGGCAGTCGACATTCCGCTGGAACCCGACGCCTGAGCGGGGGAGCATGGCCGATCGGCGCGATCGACGACCTCCTCGCCACTGCCAGCGTGCGCGAACCGCTCACGACGCCGGGCAAGACCGGCGCGGTGATCGAACGCATGACGATCGACGGCGTCCGGTACGTCGCCAAGCATGTCCGCGCGGGCGGCGACTGGCTGATGCGGTCTTCGGGCGACTTCGGGCTGCGCGAGCTCGCGTTGTGGGAACGAGGCGTGCTCGCACGGCTCCCCGACCGCGATCGACCCCGCCGTCGTCACCACGGCACGCGACGGACGCGACGGCGTGCTCCTCATGCGCGACGTCGGCGTCGTCGCTCGTCCCGGACTGCGACGACCTCCTCACCAAGGCCCAGCACGCCGCGATGTGTCGACGGCATCGCCGGGCTCCACGCCGCCATGTGGGACTGGCGCGACGATGTCGGGCTCCTGACCACCGCGCACCGGTACCTCCTCTTCCTCCCGCAGCTGTGCGACGACGAAGCGGCACGCGGCGACAACAATGCGGTGCCGCGCGCGATCGGCGAGGGCTGGAGGCGCTTCGCCGAGCGCGCGCCGCGCGTCGCCGATGCCGTCTTCGCGCTCCACGCCGATCCGACTCCGCTCGTGCGCGCGCTCGGCGAGACTCCCGCCACGCTGGTGCACGGCGACGTGAAGTGCGCGAACCTCGGTTGGGAGCCGGACGGCCGGCTCGTCCTCATCGACTGGGCGCTCGCCGGTCGCGGGCCCGCGTGCGCGGACGTTGCGTGGCACCTCAGCCTGAATCGCGCCCGCCTGCCGGAATCGAAGGACGCCGTGATCACGCGCTTCCGGGACGCGCTCGAGCGCCACGGCGTCGACACCGCGCGCGTGGTGGGACCGGCAGCTCGCGCTCTGCCTGCTCGGCGCGGTGGTGCAGATGGGCTGGGAGAAGGCACTCGGCGACGACGAAGAGCTCGCATGGTGGGAAACGAGCGCGTCCGACGCGATCGAGCGATATCTGCAGTGACCGACCTCGAACGCGAGCTGCGGCAGAGTTACAGCCGCGGCGCCTCCGCGTGGGCTACCGGGCCCGCGCGCGTGTACCGCCGGCTCGCCGATGCACTCGTCGCGCAGGCGCCGATGGCGCTCACGGGTGCATTGGTCCTCGACATCGGCGCCGGCACCGGGGTCGCGTCGGCGGCCGCGGCCGAAGCGGGGGCACACGTCGTTGCGGCCGACGTCGCGCTCGGCATGCTCCTGCACGAGCGCGACGCCCGGCCCCCGTCGGTCTGCGCGCGACGCCGCACTTCTCGCGTTCCGCGACGGAACGTTCGACGCGGTCGTCGGTGCGTGCGTCTTCAACCACGTTCCCGATCTCGACGCTGCTCTCCGCGAAGCTGCCCGCGTCGTGGTTCCAGGCGGGCCCGTCGTCGCCAGTACCTTCTCGACGCGGCAACACCCTGCGAAAGCGGCCGTCGACGCGGTGCTCGCGGAGTACGAATTCGTGCCGCCGCCCTGGTTCGCGACCTTCAAGGCGATGCGCGAACCGCTCACGGCGTCGGCCGCGCGGTTGCGCGATGCGTCCAAACGCGTCGGGCTGGTCGAAGTCGTGGCCCACGAGATCGACGTCGACCTCGCGGGGCTCGACCCCTCCGGTCTGGCCGCGTACCGCCTCGGCATGGCCCACGTCCAGGACCATCTCGACGCGATGACGCCGGCCGCGCGCGTCGGCACTGCGGCGCGATGCAGCCGCGGCCGCCGCTCCGACGCTGCTCACTCCGATGCCGCTTCTTGTCCTCGTGGGCCGCGTGCCAGGATGACGGCATGACCGTCCCGCAGCGTTACGGCGTCACCTTCCCCTTCGACGGCATCCCCCTCGTCGAGCAACGCGAGATCATCCAGGAGGTCGGTGCGCTCGGGTACACCGACATGTGGTCGGCCGAGTCCGGTGGCTACGACGCGTTCACGCCCATCGTCGCGGCCGCGCAGTGGGCGCCGTCGCTCCGGTTCGGCACCGCGATCGTGCCGGTCTACACGCGCGGCGCCCACACCCTCGCGTCGACGGTCGCGAGCGCGTGCCAAGCCGCGCCGGGAAGATTCGCGCTCGGGATCGGAACGTCCTCCGACGTGATCGTCGAACGTTGGAACGGCATGCAGTTCGAGCAGCCGTACCAGCGCGTGCGTGACACGATCCGCTTCCTGCGCGCCGCACTGTCGGGCGAGAAGGTGACGGAGGACTACGAGACGTTCTCGGTCAAGGGCTTCCGGCTCGGCATCACCGTCCCGGAACAGCCGCCGATCCTCGTCGCCGCGCTGCGGGAAGGCATGTTGCGCCTCGCCGGGCGCGAAGGCGACGGCGCGATCATCAACTGGCTGTCGGCCGACGACGTGAAGACCGTCGTGCCCCACGTCGGTGCCGACAAGGAGATCGTCGCCCGCATCTTCGTGTTCCCGGGCGAAGACGCCGGCGTCGCGCGCGCGGTCGGCAAGCGCGCGATCGCGTCGTACCTCACGGTGCCCGTCTACGCCGCGTTCCACGAGTGGCTCGGTCGTGGCGACGAGCTCGCGGAGTTGTGGCGGCTCTGGAAAGAAGGCGACCGCAAGGCCGCGGCCGAATCCATCCCCGACCACGTCGTCGACCAGTTGCTCGTGTGGGGAAAACCCGAGCAGTGCCGCGAGCACATCCAGCGCTACATCGACAACGGCGTCACGACTCCCGCGCCCGCGCTCTTCTGCGGCCCGGATCAACTCCGAGGCGTGCTCGAGGCCCTCAAGCCGTAGCCGCGTTTGTGGTCGAATCAGCCCCGGAGGGGCGAGATTCGTTCAAACGGACGGTCAGGCGGCGGAGGTGAGCTTGATGTCGTCGTGGCGGACGTGCGCGAGGCGCAGGAAGACGAGCGTGCGCACGACGAACCAGCCGGGATCGATCTCGCCGCGGTGCAGCGCGAAGCGCGCCGAGGTCGGCGCGGCGTGGTGGTTGTTGTGCAGGCCTTCGCCGCCCGTCATGAGCGCGAGCGCCTGACCGTTCGTCGCCGAGTTCCGGTACGGCTGCTCGCCGAGCCGGTGCCCGATCGCGTTGATCGCGCCCGAGAGCATGACGTAGGACACCGCGTGTACGCCGGAGGCGAGGAAGCCGACCCACAGGGGGAACCCGAGGAGCGACACCACGATCACGGCGATGGCGATCCCGACCGCGAGCCCGACGAGCGAGTAGTCGAACGCGATCTTGTCGATGCGGTCCCGGCCGATGTCGCGGGCGTACTCGACGCGTGTTCGCTTCGTCGCTCGCGACCTTCTTGTAGAGCCCCACGTTGCCGAGCTGCACCCGCCAGAAGCCGACGACCGCCGGGCTGTGCGGATCCTCCTCGGTGTCGGTTGCGGCGTGGTGCTTGCGGTGCACCGCGACCCACTCGCGCGGCCGCATCCCGGTCGTGATCCAGACCACGAACCGGCACGGCATCGCGGCCGCGGGATGCATCGCCAGGGCCCGATGGGCCAGCGTGCGGTGCAGGTAGACGGTGGTGACCGCGATCGAGAGTTGGGTCACGAGGAGACCGAAGCCGACGGCGAAGAGGAGGTCCAAGAGCATTGGGATGACCATACCCCTACTGGTGAGTAGGCAAGGCATCACGTCGAGTGACGGCACGCACGCCGTAGCCTCACCGCACCATGGCCATCGCGTCCGGCATACCGACAACCAAGGAACAGATCCTGGAGGTGGCCCTCCGAAAGTTCGCCGAGCACGGCTACGCCGGCACCAGCCTCACCGAGATCGCCGACGAGGTCGGCATCCGCCGCCCGAGCCTGCTCTACCACTTCCCGTCGAAGGAAGCGCTGTACCGGGCAGTGCTCATCGAATCCGTCGGCGACTGGCTCGGGCTCGTCGAGCAGGCGACCGAGGGGCCGCGGATCGGGTGGCCGCAGGTCGAACGGGTCGTGCGGGCCGCGTTCCGCTTCTTCGAGGAACGCCCCGAGTTCGTCCGGCTCGTGCGGTGGGAAGCGCTCGAAGGCGGACCGATCCTGCGCGAGGAGCTCGCGGTGATCCTCCGGCCGTCGTTCGAACGGGGTGCGGCGTTCCTGCAACGCGAGATGGATGCGGGCCGGCTCCGTCAGTACGACTCCCGACAGCTCCTGCTCACCGGCTACGGCGCGGTGCTCTCGTACCTGTCGGACGCGCACCTGATGACGGGCCTGCTCGACTCGGACCCCTTGTCGGCCGAAGCGCTCGCGGCACGACGGGAGCACGTCATCGACGTGCTGCGCACCGCCGTCGCCCCCTGATCCTCGGGGTCAGAACTTCGCCTGCTCCTGCCAGCGGTCGAGCAACGCGGTGTCGCCGAACACCTCGACCGCGGTCGCGGGGATGCGTCCCCATACGAGCAGCAGCAGGTCGGAAGCCGTGCCTTTCGCGGCGACGTCGCCCTTCCCGTGCTCGTTGGTGACGACGAGGCCGTCGTCGCCGAAGCGCACCATCCACTCGCCGTCGCCGTCCGTGCAGTGCAGGTGGATCGTCTCGCCGGAACCGCGCGGGGGGTCGGCGGCAAGCCGCACCGGCACGAGGTCGAACATTTCCTGGATCCCGTCGACCGCGAGCTCGCGTTCGACCGGCTCCGCATCACCGGCCGCGCGCTGCGCGTCCCACCGGTGCATCGCGACCTCGTGCGCCATGCGCCGCGCCCAGAACCGCACGGTGTGATCCGTCGACCACGTCCACACCTCTTCGTCCGGCGACGCGCCGCCGAGCGAGGTCGCGAGCGAGTCGGCACCCTCGGCGAACCAGTCGAAGCGGTCGCCGGCCGCGTGCGGTTCGTGCTGGCGCCAGTGGTCGGTCGGCGGGTCGGGCCGGGTCACGATGATTCCGTTGACCCAACGTTGGATCAGTCCGACGTGTGCGAGCAGATCGTCGATCGTCCATTCCGGACACGACGGCACCACCGCATCGCTGCCCGCCGCACGCGCCGCGTCTACGAGCGCGACGCTCTCGCGACGCACCGCATCGACGTGCTTCGCCGGTTCCATCACATCGCTCTCGCGGGCCGTCATCAAGCGGAAGCTACATCGGCGGGTTCGAGCAACTCGGGGCCGTCGTTGTCGGCCTTGTTGACGAGGGTCGACACCGGCCACATCTCGAGCTCGGCATCCGGGGCCGGGACGAGCAACTGCTGCAACGCGCCGACGTCGTCGAACTCGGGATCGAGCCACCGGTCCCAGTCGGACTCCGGGAGCACCACCGGCATGCGGTCGTGGATCGGCGCCAACAGGTCGTTGGCTGTCGTGGTGACGATCGTGAAGGTACGGATCCGCGGCGCGTCGTCACCGATCTCGGGGTCGTGCCAGATCTCCCACAGTCCCGCGAACGCGAGCGGTTCTCCGTCGCGCCGTCGGATGAACCACGGCTGCTTCTGCTTGCGCCCTTCGACCTTCTCCCACTCGTAGAAGCCGTCGGCGGGCACGATCGCCCGTCGCTTGAGGAAGGCCCGTTTGTACGCGGCCTTGCTCGCGACCGACTCGGCGCGGGCGTTGATCTGGCGGGCGCCGATCGTCAGGTCCTTGGCCCAGGAGGGAACGAGCCCCCACCGCACCAGGTCGAGCACCCGCCGGCCCCGGCTGACCGCGACCACCGGCATCTCGAGCGTCGGCGCCACGTTGTAGACGGGTTCCTTCTCCGTGATGCGCACCTCATCGACGCCGAACCGGTCGGCGAGGATCGTCGGCGACGACACGGAGACGTAGCGGCCACACACGAACTGCGAACGGTACCCGCCTTGACAACGGCGCTCCGTGCTCGACTAGTATCAGACCGAACGTTCGGTTTTTTCTTGTGACGTCCGTCACATGCACGAACCGGCGGGTCGAGATCGCCGTACCGGAGGGAATGCCCGATGATGACGCTGAGGAAGGGTGCCGCCACTCGGCGTCGCATCGTCGAACGGGCCGCGCCGGTGTTCAACCAGCGCGGCTACGTCGGGGCATCGATGCGTGACCTCGTCGAGGCCATCGGGCTCGAGAAAGGCGGCATCTACAACCACTTCGGATCGAAGGAGCAGCTCGCGCTCGAGGCCTACGACCACGCGATGACGCTCGTCACCGAAGCGCTCGCCCGGTCACAGCGACCCGAGCACGACGCGATCCAACGGCTGCAGAGCCTGGCCCGCGCCTTTGCCGTCGCCGCCCGCAATCCCGTCGTCCCGGGCGGCTGTCCGATCATGAACACCGCCATCGAGGCCGACGACACCAACCCCGAGCTCCGCGATCGCGCCGCGAGTCCATGACGCTGTGGCACCGCCTCATCGGCCGCATCGTCAAGGACGGCGTCGCCGCGGGAACCATCGCCGCCGGCACCGATCCCTACGCGCTGGCGTCGGTGCTGACGAGCGCGCTCGAAGGCGCGCTGATGCTCACCCGCCTCTACGACGACCCCGTTCACATGGACCGCGTCGTCGCGCACGTCCACGACCACATCGAGACACTTCGTACAGATCCCCTTCGTACAGATCCCGAGGAGAACCCGTGACCGCACCTTCCGCCGCTACCTCAGCACTGCCACGATCGCGACCGAGCATCACGAACAAGAGGGTGTTCGCACGCGAACGATCAAGTGGACCGATCCCGCCCGGGCGCGCTTCAACTTCCGCGATCTCAACGGCTACGAACAGCTCGCGCGCGATCGCACGCGGCGCGGCGGCACCACCCCCGGCCGCTGCCCTGCTCGGTATGCACATCGACACCGTCAAGCGCGGGCGCGTCGTGTTCTCGGTCGTGGCCGACGAGATGCACGAGAACCCCATGGGCACCATGCACGGTGGCATCATCGCCTCACTCGTCGACAGCGCGATGGGCTGTGCCGTCTTCTCGATGCTCCCGCCCGGCGCGACGTTCACGACGCTCGAGTTGAACACGAACTACGTGCGACCGATCGTGCAGACGACCGGCGTCGTACGCGCCGAGGGTCGCGTCGTCCACCTCGGTGGCCGCGTCGCAACCGCGGAAGCGACCGTCAGCGACGAACACGGCACGATCTACGCGCACGCGACATCGACCTGCCTGCTGAAGCACCGACCCGGCGACCGGCACCGGCACTGACGGGTCGGACGGACTCGGAATCGTGACCACCATCACGCTCGCCGACGGCGCGACGCTCACCGTCCGCCCGATCGAGCCGAACGACGTGGCGCGGCTCGAACGCATGTTCTTCCGCCTCTCGGCCGCCACCGTGTACCGGCGGTTCTTCTCACCGGTGCAAAAACCGTCGCACCGCATGTTGATGTTCCTCACGAACGTCGACCATGACCGCCGCGAGGCGCTCGTGGCGTGTGACGGTGACGAGATCGTCGCGGTCGCCCGTTACGACGGCCGGCCCGGCGGGATCGACGCCGAGATCGCCGTGACGGTCGAGGATGGCTGGCAGCACCGGGGTGTGGGCAAACGCCTGGCCCGCCGCCTCGCCCTCGTCGCGCGGGATCACGGATTCGAGCGCTTCATCGCCACGATGCTCGCCGACAACCGCGAGGCCATGGGCCTGCTGCGCCGCCTCTCGCGTGACGCGACCGTCAGCTTCGAGGACGGCAACTACGCGGCCGTCGCGCCGCTCACCCTCGTCGGCTGACGCGTTCTCAGCGCGCGCGACTCGCGTCGGGCTTCGGGCGATCCGCGAGGCGGTACACGAACCGCAGGGCCGACCACGTGTTGTCGACTGCGCACACCTTGTTGTCGACGAGGCCCGTCGCGAGCCCGGTCTCGCGCACGACGTTCTCGGTCAGGTCGGTGGCGACGAACGAGGTCTTCTTCGGCCACGCGATCCACAACCCGCCGGCGGGCGCGACCGTGTTCGCGAGCGTGCCGAAGCGACGCTCGAGCTCGGCGAGCCGGGTCGCGAAGAACAGCACCACGTCCTGCGCGCCGCGCGCCTGTGTGCGGATGCGGACACCGTCGGGCAGCGGATCGAGCACCCCTTCGAAACCCTCGGGTGCGCGAACGAGCGCGAGCCGACACCCCGCTCGTATTCCCAGTTTCTGCGCAAGAGGCGTGCCCGAGTACCCCGCCACGATCGGCAGTCAAGCGCGGGGCGTGCACAACGGTCAATCACGCGCGGGAATGCCGCGGGACCCGTTGCGGTTGGAATCCCGACTCGAGCATTCGATTTTCCGAACCTGCGGACGTAACCTCCGAATCGGTCCTGGAACGAGCAACCACGAAGCAACAACGAGCAACAGAGAGGCATGGCGATGGCGCTGCAACTGGGCGACGAAGCCCCCGACTTCACGGCGGAGACCACCGAGGGCACGATCAACCTGCACGAATACCTGGGCGACAGCTGGGGCGTCTTGTTCTCGCACCCCAAGGACTTCACGCCGGTGTGCACGACCGAGCTCGGCTACATGGCGAAGATCAAGCCCGAGTTCGACAAGCGCAACGTGAAGGTGCTCGGCCTCTCGGTCGACCCGCTCGAGAGCCACAAGGGCTGGGTCGGCGACATCGAGGAGACGCAGGGCCAGGCGCCGAACTACCCGCTGATCGCCGACTCCGACTTCAACGTCGCAAAGCGGTACGACATGCTTCCCGCGAGCGCGTCCGGAGACCCCGCGAAGCGCACCCCGGCCGACAACCAGACGGTGCGCAACGTGTTCGTCATCGGACCCGACAAGAAGATCAAGCTCATCCTCGTCTACCCGATGTCGACCGGCCGCAACTTCGACGAGGTGCTGCGCGTCATCGACTCGCTCCAGCTCACGGCGAACTACAGCGTTTCCACGCCCGTCAACTGGAAGGACGGCGAGGACGTGATCATCGCGCCTGCCGTTTCGGACGAGGACGCGAAGGGCAAGTTCCCGAAGGGTTGGAAAGCCCTCAAGCCCTATCTCCGGCTCACGCCCCAGCCGAACAAGTAGCTATTCGCGGATGTAGTCCCAGCCGTCGCCTCGCAGGTAGAGGCGGTGGCGCGGACCTTCGGTGTCGAGCAGCGCGAGGTCGTCGTAGGCGACGTCTTCCCGGTACACGCACATCGCGTCGCCGCCTTCGACGAAGTGGAACCGCGGGACGAAGTCGATCGGGGTTCCGGCCGCGAGGCTCGCGAGCGCCGCTTCGACGCTGTCATGGGCGCGCAGGTCGAGGAGGGTGACGTACTGCGGCGGCGCGAGCTCGATGTCGCCCGAGGCGTGCGCGGCCAGGGCTTCGTCGGCGCCGAACCACTGGAGCTCGTCGGTCTCGGCACCGTCGGCGATCGCGTTGCCGCCTGCGACCGGACCCGCGAAGAACCATGTTGCGAACCGCTTCGGCGAGATCTCCGGCGTGGTCCAGTTCGAGACGTGCACCAGCGCGTCGGGATCGACGTCGAGGCCGGCTTCTTCCTTCGCCTCGCGCACGGCCGCTCGTCGCGCCGCCGCGTACACGTCGGTGTCGTCGTCCGCGTAGTCCTCGGGGTCGATGCGACCGCCGGGGAACACCCACGCGCCGCCGTGGAACTTCAGCTTCGACGACCGCCGGCCGAGCAACATCTCGAGCCCGCGCTCGCCGTCGCGCAGCAGCACCACCGTCGCCGCGGGCGCGGCGTCGACCCCGCTCGGCTCGTTGGCGCGCCCGCGCCGCTCATCGATCCAGTTCTTCGACACCGAGTCGCCCCTTCGTGGCGAACGTCCCGGCCCCGGCGCTCACCAGCCGAGGACGGCGCCCACGATCAAGCCGAGCACGAACAGGCCGCCCGCCCGGCGCGTGACGAGGAACGACGCCGCCGCGAACCAGAGCGGCCACACCGGGTTCGGCACCGGCGAGACGTCGGGCTTCGGTTCCGAGTACGCCTTCCACGTGCGCGCCATGATCGGCAGCGACGCGAACACGAACACGGACGCGACCGGCAGCACCTGCGCGATGACGAGCGCGACGATCGACGCGTAGAACGCGACGAACATCGCCTTGGTCACGGCGCGTGCGCGCGTCTCTCCGAGCAGAACCGGCAGCGTGTGCGTGCCGTCCGGCGCGTCCCACGGGATCTTGTCGATGTGCTTGCCCATCAACACCGTCGTGCACAGAAGCGCGTACGGCAACGACGCGAGAACGACTGCGCCGGGGATCGAGCCGGTCGCGGCGTAGTACGTGCCGCCGACCATGAGCGGCCCCCACACGACGAGGACGGTCGGTTCGCCGAGGCCGTGCTTCTTCAACCGCAAGGGCGGCGCGGTGTACGCCGCGGACAGCAGGAACCCACCGAGCGCGAACGCGAGGATCGGCCACCCTCTCGCCACGGTGAGCGCGATCATGATCGCGAGGCAGATCAGGTTCACGACGAGTGCGTAGCTCGCGAGCTCGCGGCGCGTGACCACGCCCGAGAGCACTGGGTGCGGCGAGTAGAGGTTGCGCGGGTAATCCTCGCGATCGGTTCCCACCTGGAGGTCGAACAGGTCGTTCATGAGGTTGTTCGACATGTGCGCGAGCACCAGGCCGAGCGCCGACAGCGCGAACCAACCCCAGGTGACATCGGCGTCGCGGTACACCGCGAGCAGGCCGGCGACGGACGCCGACACGAGGGTCATCGGCAGCACGCCGGCTCGGGTCAGGTACAGCCACTTCGATACCGGGTCCATGCGGCCCCGGGGCGGGTTCGTCGTGGCGAGCACGTACTTCCAGTTGCGCAAGAGCCGCTCGCGCTGGGCACCGGGAGCGGCGGTCGTGGCCATGACGCGAAGGTTAACGTCACCCGCCGTAGTTCATGCGGGTGTCTCGTGAACATTGGTCGGACCCCCGCCGCGCATCCCCGACGACTCAGCCGCCGTAGTTCATGCGGGTGTCCTCCATACGCAGGACTTCGGTCTCCTCGTCCTTCAGGAACGCGGCGTTCACGACCTCACCGAGGAACAGCGTGTGGTTGCCGGCGTCCACGGGCTGGCGGACCTCGCACTCGACGAACGCCACGGCCTGCGACAGCACCGGCGCGCCGGTCACGGGGCCGTCGAGGTACCCGAAGCCGTTGAGGGTCTTCGCCGCCGACGTCGACCTCCACCGGTTTCGTGAACTTCCGCACGATCGCGCGGTCCTCGCGGTCGATGACGCACAGCGAGAACACGCCGCCGGCCGTGATGAGCTCGTGGGTGTACGCCTCCCGTTCGACGCCGATGCCGAGCCACTTCGGATCCGAAGAGACCTGCGTCGCCCAGTTCAACGTCATGGCGTTGCGCCGCTCACCGTTGTCGGTCGAGCCGACCACGTAGAGCCCCGACGGCATCTTCCACAGCACGCGACGCCGCAGCCGGTCGTACTCGTCCGCGTCGACACCTTCGGGGAACGGGGGAATGGGCCCTTCGTTCGTGGCCACTTGTGTCAGAGGCCGGGGTCGAAGCCGGCGAAGGCCGTCTCCAGCAGGCGCGCGTCGGCAGGGAGGATGAACCCCTGGGCGACGGCCCGCCGCAGCTCGACCTTCCAGCTCCGCACGAACCGTTCCTCGCTCGGGTAGAGCCGGTCGAGCTGCTCGTCGGTGAGCGGCGTCGTCGTGCCGAACAAGCCGCAGAACGATCCACCGGGCGGCTGTCCGACGCCACGCAGGGCGGCGAGCGGCGCGTCGACGAACGGCGTGCGGATGCCGCCGCGCACGTTGCCCCAACGGTCGAGCGCGAACGTCACCGGCGAATCCGAGGTGGTACGCAGCAGGCGAGAGTGCGGCCGGCGGCCGACCCGTACTCACCCACTCGTTGAGGGCGTGGATCGCGGCGCGCAGCACGTAGGTCTGGGGTCCGCTGTTGATCGGCAACTCGCAGGTGATGAATCCGCTGGCGGCCGACCGGGTCGGGTTGCGCTGCGCGTTCAGCATGGCGATCTCGGCCTCACCGTCGCCGTCGTCGGTGAACCCGAGACCGAGGCCGTAGTAGTCGTAGTGCGCGGCGCCGGCGAGTTCCCACGTGCGGAGGTTGCGCGTGTCGGGCTGCCGGGCCGCGAGGAAGCCGCTCGCGAGCTCGGTCTCCGTCTCGAACTGGAGGACGCGGACGTCGAGGTCGGTGCGCAGCGTCGTCGGAGCCGGCACCGTGATGTCGGGCAGCGGCGCTTGCGACAACGGCGCGCCGAAGCCGAAGCCGGTGTGCACCAGATACCCGTCGTACGCGCCGGCAAGGGGGTGCACTGCGTTCAGGTAGGTCACGAGCCGGATCGCCGACTGGGACTCACCCGACCCGAGGATCTGCTGCGGCTCGAGACCGCCGAGCACGAGGTCGGCCTGCTCGCGCACCGCCTGGCCCGCCTGCGAGAACATGTCGTACGAGTAACTGTCGCCGGGGTGGTTCAGCGTTCCGTAGCGCTCGGGGTTCACCCGCTTGGTGGCGTCGAGCCCGACCGCCTGCGCCGAGAGACCGATCCACACGTAGCCGCTGCGGAGCAACTCGGTGTGTGCGAGCGTCCAGATCGGGCGCGGCGTCGAGGCCGCCCGAGACGTTGAGCCACTCGACGATGACCGTGCCGTTGAAGTCGGCGGGGTCACTCGGACGGTTGACGACCATGCGGGTCGCGTACGGCGCCGTGCTCGACGGCGTAACGCGCCAGCGACCGTCGGCGGTCAGCGGACCCTGCGGCGAGTAGGCGCTCGCGGTTCCGGAGAGGAAGAACTCCGACTGTTCGTAGCCCACGGTCGCGAGGTCGAACGACGTCGAGATCAAGCTCGGGCTGCCGGGTACCGGGCCGGTGACGCCCGGACCAGTTGCCGGCGGGCCGTTCATCTGCGCACCGCTCGGTGTCGCGACGAATGCCGTCGCGCCGGCCAGGAGGATCGCAATGAGGGTGGCGACGAGTGAGTGCAAGACGCTCCTTGGCAGTGGGCGCATCGTTCTTCCAGAATCGCCCAACATTGCATACCCCGCTTCACCACGTCCATCCTGACCCTCGTTCGCGCCCATGAAGCAAGCCATGGCGCAAACTGTCGAAATGGTCTCGAAGACGAGGATGAACGCGCTCGTCCGGTCGTTCGAGTGGAAGGCAGTGCGTGACGGGCTCGCGGAAACGCCGGAGCTCGTGACACACCGTGACGAGCGCGGCCGGAACTGGCTCCATGTCTGTTGCAGCGCGCACCCTGTCGACACCAAGGCGGCGCGGGCGAGCGTGCGCACTGCCGATGCACTGCTCGATCTCGGCATCGACATCGACGAACCGGCGTTCCTCGAAGGCGAGTGGAAGGCCACGCCGCTCTGGTACGCCGTCGGTCGCGGCCGCAACCTCGTGCTCGCGAAGCATCTGCTCGAACTCGGCTGCAATCCCGACTACGCGCTCTGGGCCGCGTGCTTCAACGACGATGTCGACGCGATTCGCTTGCTCGTGCACAACGGTGCGACCGTCGACGATCCCGCGGTCGACGAGACGCCGTTCATCGCGGCCGTGAAGGTCAGTCACTTCGGTCCGGCCGAGGTGTTGCTCGAGCTCGGTGCCGACGTGGACACACGAGACGGCAACGGCATGACCGCGCTGCACTACATGCTGAGGAAGAACAGTGACAAGGCGCACGTCCGCATGCTCGTGGACCACGGCGCGCGTGGTGACATCCCGGATCCGCGCGGTGTCACGGCCGCGGACGCGATGGGACGCAAGCGAGATCCCGAGTTCAAGCGGATGGCGGAGGAACTGCGGCGGCGCTGAACGCGGGTCAGCCGCTGCCGTACGGCCGGGTGATGATCTCCATGAGGTGGCCGTCGGGATCCTCGAAGTACACGCCCCGTCCGCCGTCGTTGCGGTTGATCTCGCCCCGTTGTTGTCGGCCCGGATCGGCCCAGTAGTCGTCACCGCTCGCGCGGATGCGACCGAACGCGTCGTCGAACGTGTCCTCGCTGACGAGGAACGCGTAGTGCTGACCGGCGATCTCATCGTCCGTGTCGTGGTAGTCGAGCGAGACGCCGTTCCCCATCTCGACCACGAGGAACGGCCCGAAGCGAAATGCATCGGGCAACCCGAGGATGTCGGTGAGCCACGGGGCCGACCGCTTCTGATCGCGGCACCAGACGATCGTGTGGTTGAGCTGCGCACCCATGTCGAGTTGCAACGGTCGGATACCGAGCCCGATTCCCGTTCGTAGGATCCCGAGGCCATGCCCGGCCCGGACGCGCTGTCGATCGCCGAAGCGAGGTGGTTGGCGATCACCGCGCAGGGTCTCGGACGTCCGCGGCCGAAGGGCCCGATCACCCGGCGTCATCTCCGTGCAATGGTCGGAGCAATCGGCACGATCCAGCTCGATGCGATCAACGTCGTGGCCAGAACGCAGTTCCTCGTGCCGTTCAGCCGCGTGGGTGCGTACGACGTGCGTCGCCTGCATGCGATGACCGGCCCCGGCGGCGAACTGTGGGAGTACTGGGGCCACGCGGCTTCGCTCCTGCCCGTGGAAACCGAACCGTTGTTCCGTTGGCGCATGGCGATGCACGGCCCGTTCGGAGACTCGCCCACGAACGGCCCGCGTCGCGTGGCGTGGCGTCGCGCGAACTCCCGCTACATCGCGTCGGTGCTGAAGGAAGTGCGCGAACACGGGCCGATGCCGGCGTCTCGCCTGAGCGACCCGCGGCGACGAGACGGGGAATGGTGGGATCGGCGCAGCGTCGGTCGCCAGGCGCTCGAGGCGTTGTTCGCCGACGGTGAGCTCGCGGGCTGGCGCACCCCGAACTTCGAGCGCGTCTACGACCTTCCGGAGCGTGTGCTCCCCGAACGGGTGCGAAACACACCGACGCCTGCGGTCGAGGACGCGGAGCGGGCGTTGCTGCTCCGTTCCGCGCAGTCGCTCGGTGTCGCGACCGCCGGTGACCTCGCGTACTACTTCATGATCAATCCGCGCGTCGCCAAGCCACTCGTCGCCGCGCTCGCCGCGGAAGGCGCGCTCGTTCCCGTGACGGTCGAGGGCTGGCGCGATCGCGCGTACATGCTCCCGGGAACACGTGTGAACCGGCCGCGGCGCGAGCACGCAACGCTGCTCTCACCGTTCGACTCGCTGATCTGGGAACGCGCCCGCACCAAGCGGCTGTTCGACTTCGACTACACGATCGAGGTGTACGTCCCGGAGCCGAAGCGCAGGTACGGCTACTACGTGCTCCCATTGCTGCTCGGAGACCGGCTCGTCGGCCGCTTCGACCTGAAGGCCGACCGGAAGGGATCGACGCTGCAGGTGCGCGGCGCATACGTCGAGTGGGGCGCGGATGTCGCGGTCGTTGCGGCCGCGGCCGCACCGGAACTGCGGGCGCTCGCGGTCTGGCTCGGACTCGACGCCGTCACGGTGGCTCGTCGCGGCAACCTGGCCCGGCTCCTCGGCCCGGCGCTCGCCTGAGCGACGACGAGATCAGCAGGCGGCCCGGACGAGCGGGTACGGGTTGACCGCGCCGCCGCCGCCCGGGTGGTACTCGAAGTGGGTGTGCGGCGCGGTGCCTTCGGCGTTGCCGCTCGTCCCGGTGTACCCGATCACCTCGCCCGCCGCGACCCGGCGGGGACCGCCTGCGTAACTGTCGAGGTGGAAGTAGTGGTAGATGTTGCCGTCATCGCCGTGCAGGGTCACGCCGTTGCCCTGGAGTGAGCCGTACTTCTGTGACGTCGTGCCCGGGACGATCGCGACGTTCGGCGTACCGCGTGCCGCCATCATGTCGACACCCTGGTGGCTGCGTCCGCCCGACCGCGGCGCACCCCAACTGTCGACGAAGCTCACGGCGCCGCGCACCGGACACAGCACGTCACCGGACGGGGGAGGCGGGTTGGTCGGCGGTCTGGTCGGCGGTGTGGTCGGCGTGCCGCTGCCAGGGGCCTTGGCCGTCGTCGGTGTCGTACCGGGACGTGCCGCCGGCGCCGACTGGTTCGCGCGAGGTGCTGTCGTGCTCGTCGCTGCGGCCGCGCGCCGAGCTTCCGCCGCACGCGCCGCCGCGGCACGCGCGGCTGCCTGCTCGCGCGCGCGTCGTTCAGCGGCAACGCGCGCTTCGATCTGGCGGCGCGCTTCGGACGCGGCTGCGAGCTCGGCCTGGACGCGTTCGCTCTCTTCTTCGAGTGTCGCGATCAGCCCCTTGGATTCCTCCTCGGCCGCGGCGAGACGGTCGTGTTCCTTCGCGAGCTCGTCCTGCACACTTCACCAGCGCGTCGATCGTCGCGAGGTTCGGAGCGTTGGCCCGATCCAAGAGGCGCGTCGTACGGCTGAGGTCGAGCACCGCATCGCCCTCGAACAGGACTTGGACCGTCGGCTCGGCCGAGTTGACGTAGGCGCGCACCGCGATCGCCTGCACGAATCCCTCGAGCACCTTTTCTAGCGCCTCGGCTTCCTCGAGGCGCTGGCGCGTCTTCTGTACGTCGGCTTCGAGCTGCGCGCGCGTCGCGAGGGCTTCCTCGTAGCGGGCGGAGGCGGCGTTCGCGGCGGACTGCGCGGCGTGCAGTCGCGCGCGCGCGTCGGCGAGGTCATCGGCGCTGTCTCCCCGGGCCGGACCCGCAACGAGGACCGACCCCAGGACCATCACCAGCATCATCAGGCCGCGTGAGCCACGTGAGTGAACATTCATCCCGGAGACAACGACGGTAACCGGCGGTCTCGTCCCGGTCGAGAGGGCGAGACCGAATTCGGGGCGAGCGCTGGCTCGTCAGCCGGCGCGGGCGAGCACAGCCGACACGTACTCGAGGTTTTCGCGGTGCGGTCGAGGAGCGGGCGGGTGGTCGAGAAGTCCTCGAAGGACACCCATCCGTCGTAGCCGACGCTCGCGAGCGCGCCGAACAGCGCCGGCACGTCGACACTCCCGGCGGTGAGGGGCGCGAACCCGGCCGCCCAGCCCGAGCTGCCGTCGTCGCGCGCGCCGGTCTCGGCCCACCGCGCGTTCTTCAGGTGGACGTGCGCGAGGTAGGGGCCGAGTACTTCGAGTCCCATCCGGTACGCCTCGAAGCCTTCGAACACCATGTTGCCGGCGTCGTGGATCACACCGACGTGACGCGGATCGAATGACGCGGCAGAACTGTGCGGCCGCGCTGGCGCTCGGCACGATCGTCCGCATGTGGATCTCGACCAGCGCCCGCACGCCGTGTCGGTCGGCGAGATCAGCGACCGTATCGAAGGCTGCAAGTGCGCGATCGCGCAACGGGAGGTACGGCGCGCGACCGTCGTAGTTCGGGACCTGAACCCGAATGCTCGGCACCTGCGCCACGGCGGCGCCGCGCAGCGCGAGCTCTACCGCATCGAGGTCGAGGCACGACACGTACGTGCCGAGGTTGGGGATGTCGAGCTGCGCGTCCGCGCTCATCGCGCGCATCCGCGTCGCGTCGTCGACGATGGAGGCGAGCGGCCACGTGCAGCGGTTGCCCGCCCAGAAGGAAGGGGCACCGTCGAACGGCGGCTGGTCGATGACGCGCCACTCGATACCGTCGTACCCGAGCGACGCGAGATGCTCGACGGCCTCCGGGGGCGACCACTCGGGCAGGCTCACGGTGAAGACTGCGAAGCGCATCCCCGCATCTTCTCGCGTTCTCGTGATCAGCCGGGCGGCGCGAGGCCGGCGGGAGTGAAGAAGGCCGTCGCCGCGTCGGCTTCGGCGACCATGCGCAGATAGATCTCGTACACCCGGATCCCGTAGTCCGACGCAGTCGCCCACGTGCCCGTCAGGTCCCACCAGGACTGCACCCGACCCCGGAAGCCGAGGCGCAGCGTGCCCGGAAGGAGCAAGGGGTCCGGCAACGAGTCGACCTTCACGCCCTTGTCGACGTACACCCGCAGGAGCTGCATCTGCGCCCGCACGCCGAGCCGCGCTTCCGGGAAGATGAAGCCGCGAGTGCACGAGTCGCACGCGCCGATCCCCGCGTAGTTGTTGTCCGGGATCTCCACCATGCTTCCGGAGAAGTTGAAGCCGCCGGTCTCCAGGATCGACTGGGCGAACGCGACGTCGCCCCGGATGCCGAGCTTCTCGCTCTCCTCGATGTAGAACTGCGCGAGCTCGTCGATCGTGACGGTCAGGTTCGGTGCGTAGCCGTTGTTGCGGATGAAGTCCGCGAGCTGCGGCGCGGTGAGCCGGTTCGGGCCCATGATCGGACTCGCCGACGTCGTTGCGAGCTCCTTGAACCGCTGGAGCGCGACTTCGGCGAGCGTGAGGCTTTCGTAGGCCGCCGACAAGTCGGTCGTGAGGTTACGCACGTCGCCGTTCGCATCGTCGAGCTTCTCCTTCGCCTCCGATCGCCGGCGCGAGACGCGTTCGATGTCCCGCTCGGTCGCGCGCTGCTGACGTTCGAGTCGTTCGACGTTGTCCGTCTCGTACTCGCTGTAGGTCGAGATCAATGGACGTCGCGGCTGAGGTCGAGGAGATCTTCGGCGCCACGTACCGCTTCGAGCGCGGCGTTCAACTCCACCCCGCCCGACTGGCGGTACGCACGCGCCGCGCTCCGACCGAGTCGCTCCTTCGCGGCGCTGACGTCGCCGGCAGTGCGAGTACGGAGATCTTCGAGCTGCACGAGCTCGGCGCCGAGCGTCTCCCACTGCTGCTGGGCCTCGTCGCGCGCGCTGGTGGCCGTGGTGAGCTTCGGCTGCAACGCGAGGATGTCGAGCCGAGCCTTCGCCGCCTGCGCCGTCATCTTCGGCCCGGTGTCCATCGGCATCGGGAACCGCGCCGGGGCGGCGACCGGTGCGACCGGCGCAGGTGCGACCGGCGCAGGTGCGACCGGCGTGGGTGCGACCGGCGTGGGTTCGACCGGCGTGGGTTCGACCGGTGCCGGGTCCGGCGTCTGGGCGAACGCGGCCGACGGGACGGCGACTGCCAACCCGATCAGAATTCCGAGCGCCCGCCGGCGAGCGCGGTTTCCGGCCATCGGCATGACCTTCGGCTCATTGCGGGTGGGATCGCAAGCCCGGAGCCGAGTTGTCGTGACAATTTCTCCCGTATTGCCTGTCGCACACGAGAGAACGTCAGCGACCGCCGCTGGCCGCGACGATGCGGTTGTACATCCCGTAGACCACGTTGCCGTAGTTGGAAGCCGTCGCCCACCGGCCCGTCAGGTCCCACCAGGACTGCACGCGGCCCCGGAAGCCGAGGCGCAATGTCCCCGGGAGCAGGATGCGCTCACCCAGGGAGCCCGCGGTGACCGTCGGATCGACGTAGATCCGCAGCAACTGCACTTGGGCACGGACGCCGCTGCGGGCGTCGGGGAACCCGAACCCGCGTTTGCAGGTGTCGCAGGCTCCGACACCCGCGAAGTTGTTGTCGCCCGGCTCGACCATGCTCCGTTCGAAACCGAACCAGCCGGTCTCGATGATCGACTGCGCGAAGGCGACGTCACCGCGCACGCCGACCTTCTGGCCCTCCTCGATGTAGATCTGCGCGAGCGCGTCGATCGACACGGTGATGTTCGGCTTCGCCCCGTTCGCACGGAGGAAGGCGGCGAGATCGGCGGCCGACAGGAGCGCAGGACCCATGATCGGGCTGGCGGCCGTGGTCGCGCTGCGGTGGAAGCGAGCGATGCCGTCCTCGGCTTCTGCGATCCGCTGACGCGCGCCGGCGAGCGACGCCTGCACGTCCTCGACGCGCTCCGTCGCATCTTCGGCTTCACGTTTTGCGTCATCGCGCTGCTGGGTCGTGTCGGCGAGTTGCTGCGCGACAACTCGGTGCGCCGCGTCGGCGATCGCGAACCGATCGATCTCGTAGGTCGAAGACTTCGCCAAGATGTGCAGGTTCCGGCTGGCGTCGAGGAGGCTGTCGGCCTCGAAGGTCGCCTCGAGCGCGCTGTTCACTCGGCCCCCGCCGGCCTGGACGTATTGCTTCGCGGCGACTGACGCGATCCGATCGTGTGCAGCCTGCACCTGCGCGGCGGCCGCCTGCTCCTGCGCGGTCAGCACGTCGACCTGCTCGCGCAGCGCCTCGTGCTGCGCGATCGCGGCCCGTTCACGCTGTTGCGCGCGTATGACCTCGGGCTGGGCACGCGCCACCTCGGCACGAGCGTCGGCGAGCTGTGCGACGTAGCGCGTGCCCGAGTCGAGCGGCATCGGAAAGGGTGCCGGCGCGGCCGCGTGCGCAACGCCGGCCGTGAGCGACACGGCGACCGACGATCGAAGACTCACGATTCGCCGGAGACGACACGAGTGGTGGAGTGCGCAGGGCCGTGCGATTCCTGATCCGATGCCGCGGCTGTCTGCCGCGGGGCCTCCACCCGACCTCAGGAAACTACAGAAGTCACACCAGATGCAAATGACAACAGTGGCAACAGCCCACAACGGGCGCTGGAGGCCGTGGCGACTCCGCCGCCGCCAGGCGGATGCACCGTCCGGTCGTCTGTAGCGACGGCGTCAAAGTCTGGTCTCGCCGCGCTAAGGAACCGCCAAGCTCGATGACTGCGCGCTCGAGAAGACGTACACCGGACGTGTGCGTGACTTCCAGTTCCCCCGAGACACCGGTGTGGCGATCGCCACGCTCCTCCCCATCGGCGTCGGCGCAGTCCTGGTGCCGCTGCGGGACGAACTGGTTGGCACCAACCTTGCGCTGATCCTCGTCGTGTTCGTGGTGCTCGGCGGCGCGATCGGTGGTCGGCTGGGCGGCGCGCTCGCCGCGGTCACGGCTGCGCTCTCGTTCAACTTCTTCCTGACGCAGCCCTATCTGTCTCTCGACATCGAATCGGCTGACGACGTCGAAACCACGCTGCTCCTGCTGATCGTCGGGCTGATCGTCGGTCAGTTGACGGTTCGCTCCGCCGCTGCACCGGGCCGACGCCGCGGCGCGCCCGCTCGGAGATCCACCAGTTGACGCGGATCGCCGACTTGGTCGCGCGCGGTGAGGATCCGGCCGACGTGCTTCTCGCCGCACAGGCAGGAACTCACGGACCTTCTCGGCCTGGAGCGGTGCCGCTTCGAAGCCGCACCGACCGGTACGTCGTTCGCCCGCTTCGAGAGCTCGGGCGCCGTCTCCGGAAAGCGCGAATGGCGCTATGGCGGGGCAGGACTTCGTGCTGCCCGCCGAAGGTGTCGAGCTCCCGGTTCTCGAGCCACGGCCGGTCCGATCGGCCGGTTCCTGATGATCCCCGCGGCCGGGCATCGGTGTTTCGCTCGAGGCGCGGGTCGTCGCGGTGGCCATCGCCGACGAAGTCGGTAGCGGCATTGGCCCGGAGCGGAGCCAGAGCAGTGGGTGACGTGATCTTCGTCGCCGTCGTGATCGCGTTCTTCGCGATCGCCGTGGCGTACGTGCGTGGGTGCGAGCGGATCGTCGGTGACGCGCGACGTCGTCCGGGTGACGACGTCGACCCGAGCGCGACAGCCGAGGAGGAGCCGCGTGAGTACCGATGACGTCGATCGGCACTCGCGATCTCGGTGCTTGATCGCCGGGTACCTGGTCGTCGCGCTGCTTGTTCCCCGAGAAGCTCTGATGACTGACGGACGACTGGTTGCTCGATCGCGGACGATCATCGTTGCGCGTCTTCGTGCCGACGCCGCTGCTCGGCGGATACATGGCGAAGGTGTTCGGCGACGGCGAAGCCGCGCCGGGCGACCGCGTGTTCGGGCCGGTCGAACGATTCGATCTACCGCGTGTGCGGCATCGATCCCGAGCGTGAACAGCGCTGGACGGTCGTACGCGCTGTCGTTGCTCGCGTTCAGCGTCGTATCGATCCTTTTCCTCTACGTGCTGCAGCGCGTCCAGGGGCTTGCTTCCGTTCAATCCGACCGATGTCGAGGCAGTGCCGCCGGCGCTGTCGTTCAACACCGCAATCAGCTTCGCGACCAACACGAACTGGCAGAACTACGTCCGGCGAATCGACGATGAGCCACCTCACCCAGATGGCCGGGCTTGGCGGTGCAGAACTTCCTCTCGGCGGCCGTCGGCCTGGCGGTGGCGGTCGCGCTGATCCGTGGGCTCGTCCGCCGCCGCAGCGGGACGATCGGCAACTTCTGGGTCGACCTGACCACGACCGACGGTTCGCATCCTGCTGCCCCTGCCGTTCGTCGCCGCGCTCGTGCTCGTGAGCCAGGGCGTGATCCAGAACTTCTCCGGCGACACCGACGGCGCAGACAGTCGCAGGGCGCGGCGCAGACGCATCCCGGGCGGTCCGGTCGCGAGCCAGGAGGCGATCAAGGAGCTCGGCACCAACGGCGGCGGTTTCTTCAACGCGAACTCGGCCCATCCGTTCGAGAGCCCCAACGGCTTCACCAACGCGTTCGCAGATCTTCTTCCTGCTCGTGATCCCGTTCGCGCTCGACGTACACGTTCGGCAAGCTGGTGAAGGACACACCGTCAGGGCTGTGCGGTGTTCGCGGCGATGTTCATCCTCTGGATCGCGGCGGCCGGGATCGCGATCGGGTTCGAGACGGCCGGCAACCCGAAGCTCAACGATGTCGGTGTCACCCAGGAGGTGACGAGCGCAGCAGTCGGGCGGCAACTTCGAAGGCAAGGAGATCCGCTTCGGCGCCGCGGCGTCCGGGCTGTTCGCGGCCTCGACGACGGGCACGTCGACCGGTTCGGTGAACTGCCACGCACGACAGCTATGACGCCGGCGCGGCGGCGGCATCGTGATCGCTCAACATCATGCTGGGCGAGGTGAGTCCCGGCGGCGTGGGTGCCGGGCTCTACGGCATCCTCGTGTTCGCGCTCGCTCTCGGTGTTCATCGCCGGACTCATGGTCGGGCGCACACCCGAGTACCTGGGCAAGAAGATCCAGGCGAGCGAGATGAAGCTCGTCGTGCTCTACATCCTCGCCGTCCCCGTGGTGATCCTCGGCGTTCAGCCGCGGCGTCGGTGCTGCTCGACATCGGCCAAGGCGTCGATCCTCAACCCCGGCGCGCACGGCCTCTCCGAGATCACGTACGCGTTCACCTCGGCCGCCGAACAACAACGGCTCGGCGTTCGGCGGCCTCACCGGCAACACCGACTGGTACAACACGACGCTCGGTCTCGTGCATGTTGATCGGCCGGTTCCTGCTGATCGTCCCCGTGCTCGCGATCGCCGGTTCACTGGCGAGGAAGCAGCCCGCACCGGCCGACAACGGGCACGTTCCCGACCAACACGCCGCTGTTCATCGGTGCTCCTCACCGGCGTGATCGTGCTGGTCGTCGGCCTCACGTTCTTCCCGGTGCTCGCGCTCGGCCCGATCGCAGAGCAGTTGTCGCTGTGAGCGACGAAACGTCCGTGGAACAGGACACCCGAGCCGGTGCCGCCGGTCCGAGCCGCGGCTCGGATCGCAGGTCGCCAAGGCGCGCAGTCGTCCGCCCGCGCGATCGCTGTTCGACCCGGCGATCGTGCGCACGCGCGCTGCGGCGAGAGCGTCCGCAAGCTCGACCCGCGGCTCATGGCGCGCAACCCGGTCATGTTCGTCGTCGAGATCGGCAGCGTGCTGACGACGATCCTGTTCTTCACCGACCTCGGCTCGGCGATCACGGAACGAGAACGTGTTCGCCGGGCTGGTGGCCGTGTGGTTGTGGTCACGGTGCTGTTCGCCAACTTCGCCGAAGCGGTCGCCGAAGGTCGCGGCAAGGCGCAGGCCGACACGCTGCGGGCGGCACGCCAGGACACGGTTGCCCACCGACGCGCCGCCGACGGGTCGTTCGCCGACGATCTCGAGCTCGGACCTGCGGGTGGGCGACGTGGTGGTCGTGGCGGCGGGCGAGGTGATCCCCGGCGACGGCGACCGTCGTCGAGGGCATCGCCAGCGTCGACGAGTCGGCCATCACCGGTGAATCGGCGCCGGTCATTCGCGAGTCGGGTGGCGACCGGTCCGCGGTCACCGGCGGGACCCGTGTGCTGTCGGACGAGATCACGGTCGAGATCACGGCCGCAACCCGGGCGAGACCTTCCTCGACCGGATGATCGCGCTCGTCGAAGGGCGCGTCGCGGCAGAAGACACCGAACGAGATCGCGCTGAACATCCTGCTCGCCGGCCTGACCCTGATCTTCCTGCATCGCGGTCGTGACGCTGCAACCGTTCGCCGAGTACAGCGGCGCGGCCCAGACGGTCATCGTGCTCGTCGCCCTCCTGGTGTGCCTCATCCCGACCACGATCGGAGCCCTGCTGTCGGCGATCGGCATCGCGGGCATGGACCGGCTTGGTGCAGCGCAACGTGCTCGCGATGTCGGGCCGAGCGGTGGAGGCGTCGGGCGACGTGGCGACCCTCCTCCTCGACAAGACCGGCACGATCACGCTCGGCAACCGTCGGGCCACGGCCTTCATCCCGGTGCCCGGCATCACCGAAGTCGACCTCGCCGACGGCCGCGCTCTGCTTCCAGCCTCGCCGACGAGACGCCCGAAGGTCGGTCGATGGTCGAACTGGCCGAGTCGCAGTACGGAGTCGCGCGGCACGCAGCCGCGTGACGCGGTGCTCGTGCCGTTCACGGCGCAGACCGCGCATGAGCGGCGTCGACGTCGACGGGCGGCATGGTCCGCAAGGGTGCCGCCGACTCCGTGCGCCGCTGGGTCGAGGAGCTCGGCGGCTCGGTACCCGAGGCGATGGAGACGATCGCAAACGGCATCGCGGCCGAGGGCGGCACGCCGCTGGTCGTCGCCGACGTCCGCGAACGGCAGTCGCGCGCGTCCTGGGCGTGATCCAGCTCAAGGACATCGTCAAGCAGGGAATGCGTGAGCGCTTCGACGAGCTGCGACTCATGGGGATCCGCACGGTGATGATCACCGGCGACAACCCGCTTGACCGCGGCTGCGATCGCCGCCGAAGCGGGCGTCGACGACTTCCTCGCCGAAGCCACGCCCGAGGACAAGATGACGTTGATCCGGCGCGAGCAGGCCGGCGGTCGCCTGGTCGCCATGACCGGCGACGGCACCAACGACGCGCCTGCGCTCGCGCAGGCCGACGTCGGCGTGGCCATGAACACGGGCACGCAGGCCGCGAAGGAAGCCGGGAACATGGTGGATCTCGACTCCAATCCGACGAAGCTCATCGAGATCGTCGAGGTCGGCAAGCAGTTGCTGATCACTCGCGGAGCCCTCACCACGTTCTCGATCGCGAACGACGTGGCGAAGTACTTCGCCATCATCCCGGCCATGTTCCTCGCGGTCATCCCGGCACTCGACAAGCTCAACGTCATGGATCTCCAGACGCCGCGCTCCGCGATCCTCTCGGCGGTGATCTTCAACGCGCTGGTGATCACCGCCCTGATCCCGCTCGCGTTGCGCGGCGTGCGCTTCCGGGCCATGAGCGCGGCCGCGATGCTCCGGCGCAATCTCCTCGTCTACGGGTTGGGCGGGATCGTGGTGCCGTTCGTCGGGATCAAGCTCATCGACATCGTCGTGTCCGGCCCTGGGAGTGAAGTAGTGCGCGCCCAACTGCTCGCCGCGATCAAGGTCCTCGTCGTGTTCACGCTGCTGCTCGGCATCGGGTATCCGCTGCTCGTCACCGGGGTTGCGCAGCTGGCGTTCGCCGACAAGGCCGACGGATCCCTCGTGGAGGAGGACGGTCGTGTCGTCGGGTCGTCACTGATCGGACAGCAGTTCACCGGCGACGAATGGTTCCATCCGCGTCCGTCGGCGGCGGGCGACGGATACGACGCGCAGGCGAGCAGCGGCTCCAACCTCGGTCCGACGAACCCGGAGCTCATCGACACGGTCGAAGCAGCGCGTGGAGGAGTACCGCGAGCGCGGAACGGGCTCGATGCGGACGAGCCGGTACCCGTCGACGCAGTAACGGCATCGGGCTCGGGACTCGACCCCCACATCTCTCGGGCGAATGCCGAGTACCAAGCTCGGCGCGTGTCGGCCGAAACGCGACATCTCGATGACCACGCTGCGTCGTCTCATCGATGACGAACACCGACGAGCGCTCGCTCGGCTTCCTCGGCGAGCCCGGTGTCAACGTCTTGTTGCTGAACCTCGCGGTCTCGACGCACCGCCTCTTAGCATCACATCGTGTCGCGCTGGTCAGCTTCGCATCTATCTCGGCGCTGCGCCCGGGCGTCGGCAAGACCTTCGCGATGCTCAACGAGGGGCGCCGGCGCAACGAGCGCGGCACCGACGTGGTCGCCGGCTTCGTCGAGACACACGGCCGGCCCCGCACCGCCGATGCGATCGGCGACCTCGAGGTGGTTCCCCGGCGCACGATCGAGCATCGCGGCGCCGCGTTCGAGGAGATGGACGTGGACGCCGTCCTCGCCCGCAACCCGCCGTCGCCCTGGTCGACGAGCTCGCGCACACGAATGTTCCCGGCTCGCGCAACGAGAAGCGCTGGCAGGACGTCGCCGAGCTGCTCGATGCCGGGATCGACGTGATCTCGACCGTCAACGTCCAGCACCTCGAGTCGGTCAACGACGTCGTCGAGCAGATCACCGGCGTGCGCCAGCGGGAGACGATCCCCGACGCGGTCGTGCGTCAGGCCGATCAGATCGAGCTCGTCGACATGACGCCGGAAGCGCTGCGCCGGCGCATGGCGCACGGCAACATCTACTCGGCCGACCGGATCGACCCGGCCCTCACGAACTACTTCCGCCCTGGGAACCTCGCGGCGCTGCGTGAGCTCGCGCTGCTGTGGGTCGCGGACCGCGTCGACGAATCGCTCGAGGAGTATCGAGCACGGCACGGCATCGTCGAGCCGTGGGAGACGCGCGAGCGTGTGCTCGTCGCGCTCGACCGGGGCACCGGGAACCGAAGCGCTGATCCGCCGAGCCGCGCGCATGGCGCAGCGCGCGCACGGTGAGCTGTTGGGCGTGCACGTACGCAGCGCCGAGGGGCTGGCGTCGGATCACGGCACCCTCGACGCGCACCGCAAGCTGCTCGAAGACCTCGGCGGCGCGTTTCACGAAGTCGTCGCCTCGGACGTCCCCAAGGCGCTGATCGACTTCGCCCGCACCGAGAACTGCACGCAGCTGGTGCTCGGCGCGAGTCAACGCTCACGACTGCAAGAGCTGCTGCGCGGGTCGGTGGTGAATCGCATCATCCGGCTCTCGGGATCCATCGATGTGCACGTGATCTCGCAGCCGGCCGGCATGGAACCCATGCTGCGTTCGGCGTCGCGGCGCCGGATCGGTGTCGGGCTGGCGAGGCGCCGGCAGTACGCAGGGTGGATCACGGCCGCCGTGGGACTGGCGGTGGTCACGAGCGTGTTGGCGAACACGCGCGACCACGTGGAATTGCCGGGCGTGCTCCTGCTCTACACGCTCACCGTGGTGATCGTCGCGGTCGTGGGCGGTGCGTTGCCCGCGATCGCAACCGCGGTCGTCGCCTTTGCGCTCGCGAACTGGTACTTCACGCCTCCCATCCACACCTTGACCATCGACGAGGCGGAAGACCTGCTCGCATTGGTCGTGTTCGTCGTCGTCGCGATCGTCGTGAGCACCGTCGTCGCCAACGCGGCCCGACGCACGGTCGAGGCGGAACGCGCCCGGGCCGAGGCCGAAATCCTGGTTCGGCTCACCGCCACCGTCACCACCGACGACCCACTGCGCTCGTTGATCACGCACTTGCGCTCGTCCTTCGGTCTCGACGGGGTCGCGATCCTCGACCGCCGGGAGGCGGCATGGCACGTCGTCGTCTCGACCGGCTCCGACGTGCCGAGCCGCCCCGAGGAAGCCGATGTCGTCGACGAGCTCGGACCGGACGTGGTGTTGGCGTTACGAGGCCGCCAACTGACGGTCGACGACCGCCGGGTCCTCGCCGCCTTTGCGACCCAGCTCGCCGCGGCCCTCGAACGCACCCGACTCTCGGATGCTGCGGCCTCGGCCGGCGCGCTCGCGCAGGCGAACGAGCTGCGGGCCGCGCTCCTGCAAGCGGTCTCCCACGACCTCCGCACGCCGTTGGCGGCGATCAAGGCGTCGGTCTCGAGCCTGCGCCAGGACGACGTGACCTGGGACGACGAACACGAGCGCGCGTTCCTCGCGGCCATCGAGGAGCAGACCGACCGCCTCACCGTCCTCGTCGGCAACCTGCTCGACATGAGTCGCCTGCAAGCGGGCGTGCTCGAGCCGCAGCTGCGCGCGGTCGCCTTCGACGAAGTCGTCCCCGCCGCCATTGCGAGCCTGGTCGAGGGCGCCGCACGCGTCGATGCCGACGTGTCGGAGACCCTGCCGCCGGTAGAGGCCGACCCCGCGCTCCTCGAACGCGTCGTCGCGAATCTGCTCTCCAACGCGATCGCGCACTCACCCGATGGCGCCAAGGTCCACGTCGCGGCGGGCACGGTGAACCGCGACGTCACCCTCCACGTGATCGATCACGGTCCCGGCATCCCGCGGCTCGACCGAGCGCGGGTGTTCGAGCCGTTCCAGCGCGCCGGCGACCGGCGCTCGGCCACCGGTGTGGGGCTCGGCCTGGCCGTCGCGCGCGGCTTCGTCGAAGCCATGCACGGTGAGCTGCATCTCGACGACACGCCCGGCGGCGGCCTCACCGCGATCATCACGCTACGGGCGGCATCGTGACGGCGGAAACGCCTGCCAGCCGTGTCCTCGTCGTCGACGACGAGCCGCAGATCCTCCGTGCGCTCGACGTGAACCTGCGCGCCCGCGGTTACGGCGTCGACCTCGCGGCGTCGGGCGAGGAAGCCCTGGTGCACGCCTCCGAACATCCGCCGGACCTGATCGTGCTCGATCTCGGTCTCCCCGGCATCAGCGGCATCGAAGTGATCGCGGGCGTGCGGGGATGGTCGAAGGTGCCGATCGTCGTGTTGTCGGCGCGTGACGCCGAACGCGACAAGATCGACGCGCTCGACGCCGGCGCCGACGACTACGTCACCAAGCCGTTCGGCATGGGCGAGCTGCTGGCCCGGGTGCGCGCGGCGCTCCGCCGCGACCTTGCGGCCGCCGACGCGCCGACGGTGAACACCGACGACTTCGACATCGACCTCGCGACCGGACGCGTGCGTCGCGACGGCGCCGACGTGCGGCTCACCCCGATCGAATGGGGCATCGTCGAGATGCTCGTTCGCAACGCGGGCAAGCTCGTGAGCCAGCGGCAGTTGCTGCAACAGGTGTGGGGTCCCGCGTACGGGACCGAGACCAACTACCTGCGTGTCCACATGGCGCACATCCGCCGCAAGCTCGAGCCGGATCCGTCGCAGCCCCGGTACTTCGTCACCGAACCCGGCATGGGCTATCGCTTCGAATCAGTGTCCGGATAGACGCGACACCAGCTCACCTCGCTGCGATGCGCCCGGCATGGGTTTCAGCTGCGGGGCACCTGGCTCCACGGGACGTCCTTGTCGGTGCGCGGCTCGCCCGGGAGCCCGAGCACGCGCTCGGCCAGGATGTTCTTCATGATGTTCGTCGTGCCGCCCTCGATGGAGTTGGCCTGCACGCGGAGGAACGCCTTCTGCGTGTTCGACAGGTCCATCGCGGTCGTCGGCCGGTCCATCGGGTAGCCGTTCGGATACAACATCGCGTCCGGCCCGAGCAGCTCCATGACGAAGCTCATGAGCCGTTGGTTGAGCCCGGCCATCGCCATCTTGCCGACGGAGCCCTCCGGACCGGGGGTGCCCTTCGCGCGCAGCTGTGACGCGCGCAGGTTCGTGAGCCGGTTGACCTCGGCTTCGATCCAGAAGTTCGCGAGATGGTCGCGCGCGACCGCATCGCCGTGGTGTGGGCTCTCCTTCCAGGTCTTCATCGCCATCGCGATGATGCCGCTGCCGCGCGGCGAGACCTGGCCACCGATCGAGACGCGCTCGTTCATGAGCGTCGTGAGTGACACGCCCCATCCCTCACCGATGTCGCCGAGGCGTTCGGAGTCCGGGATGCGCAGGTCGGTCATGTAGACCTCGTTGAATTCGGCTTCGCCCGTCGCCTGTACGAGCGGCCGCACTTCGACGCCCGGCGCCTCCATGTCCATGACGAACATCGTCATGCCCTTGTGCTTCACGGCATCCGGGTCGGTGCGCGCCAGCACGATGCCGAAGCGCGACACGTGCGCGAGCGTCGTCCACACCTTCTGACCGTTCAGGGTCCACTCTTCACCGTCGCGGACCGCGCGCGTCGAGAGCCCGGCGACGTCGGAGCCGGCGCCGGGCTCGCTGAACATCTGACACCAGATCTCCTCGCCGGTGAACAACGGTCGCAGGTAACGCTCCTTCTGCGCTTCCGAACCGTGCACGACGAGCGTCGGCGCGCACATGCCGTATCCGATCGGGTTGCGCCCGTATGGCAGCGGCGCGCCGGCCGCCATGAGCCGCTGGCCGACGACGGTCCCCAACTTGGGCGACAGGCCGAGACCGCCATGGCCTTCGGGGAAGTGCACCCACGCGAGCCCGAGGTCGAATTGCGCGCCGAGGAACTCGGCCGGGCGCGTCGTCTTCGGATCGTGCTCGGCGAGCAGTCGATCGCACAGCTCGGTGACCCGCTGCTCGTCACTTGCGATGAGCGTCGTCATATGTGGATCCGTCCTCCAAGTGCGTCACCGATGCGAATCATGGCGACTTGACCGGCCGGTCAAGTTTACGGGAACGGTCCGGTCCCGGCCATCGGGCGCCGATTCGCGAAGATCGCTGGATGCGTCCGAACACCCGATTCGCCGCCGCCACCGTGCTCGCGGCAGCAGCCGGTGCCGCCACGGCTGCGGTGGTGCGAGGCCGAGGAACGGCACGGGCGGTATCGGCGACGGGCGTCGCGTCCCGGAACGTGCGGCTCGCGCGTGTCGGCCTGCGCTCGGGCGCCTCGCTCGCCGCGCACCGGGTCCGGCGGGCGCTGACACCCGCCCGAACAACGCGCCGTGCTCGACGAAGCCCACCAGCTGCGCACCACCGCGGAAGTGGTCGAGACGCTCGGCGACATGAAGGGCGCGTTCATGAAGCTCGGGCAGATGGCGAGCTACCTCGACGACGGCATGCCCGAGCCGGTGCAGGCCGCGCTGGCAACCTTGCAGCAGGACGCGCCGCCGATGGCGCCGGAGCTCTGCGCCGCAGTGATCCGCGCCGAGCTCGGCGACGAGCCCGACGCGGGTCTTCGCGGCGTGGGATCCCGTTCCGATCGCGGCGGCCTCCATCGGGCAGGTGCATCGCGCGCGAACACACGACGGCAGGCACGTTGCCGTCAAGGTGCAGTATCCCGGCGTCGACGACGCGATACGCGCCGATCTCACGACCGGCGACCTGCTGTTCCGAGCGATGTCGCTCATGTTCCCCGGGCTCGACCCGACGCCACTCGTCGCCGAGCTTCGGGCCCGCCTGGTCGAGGAGCTCGACTACGCCCACGAAGCGGAGAACCAACGCCTGTTCGCCGAGTACTACGCCGGTCATCCGTTCATCCGCATCCCGAGCGTGATCGAATCGCACTCCACGTCACGCGTGCTGACCACCGAGTTCGCCGAAGGTGCGCGGTTCTCCGAGGTCGAGCAGTGGTCACAGGAGCAGCGCGACCTCGCCGCCGAGACGATCTACCGCTTCGTGTTCCGCAGCCTCTACCGCCTGCACGCGTTCAACGGCGACCCGCACCCCGGCAACTACCTGTTCCACGGCGACGGTGTGGTGACGTTCCTCGACTTCGGGCTCGTGAAGTACTACGCGCCGGAGGAGGTCGAGCTCTTCGAAGAGCTCATCCGTTCGATGGTGCTCGAACACGACATCGCGCAGTTCCGCGCCACGCTCGAGGCGCACGGCGTCTTCGCGCGCCGACGCACCGTTCCCCGACGACGACGTACGCGAGTACTTCGGCCACTTCTACGAGTTCGTCATGGACGACGAGGTCGTCACGCTGAGCTCGGAGTACGCGGCCGAATCTGTACGCCGCGTCTTCGACCTGTCCGGGCCGTACGCCCACGTCGCCAAAGCATCGAACGTTCCGCCCGCGTTCGTGATCACGCAGCGGATCAACCTCGGATTGCACGCCGTGCTCGGCCGCCTCCGAGCGCGCGCCAACTTCCGCAGGATCGCCGAAGAGCTGTGGCCGATCGTCGACGGACCGGCCTCGACCCCGATGGGCGAGCTCGAGGCCGAGTGGCTGTCGCGCCGAGCCCGCGTGCCGAACGCCGGCTGACGGCGGGAACGTCACCGCGAGTCGCGTCAGGGGCAGCTCAGGCCCGAGAGCTGGATGTCGGCACAGATCATCGCCCGTGTGACCTTCCAGGTCCCGTCGACGAGCCGCACTTCCCCGAAACGGGCGCCGTACGTGCCGTATCCGGGGGAGTCCCAGTGGTACTGGACGAACGCGGTGCTCGGTGACGCGAACACGACGTCGTCGACTGCGATCACGGAGTTGGCGATCTGCTCGGCGTACTGCCCGTTGCGGTTCTGCTCCCAGACCTCCGGAAGCCCGGCCGGGTCGTCGATCGCAGCCATGCGCGCATCGTCGGGCTGGTCGTTCGCGTACGCGGCCTCGACCGCGGCAATCACTCCCTGGCGCGCACCCTCGACGTCCTGCGGCTGCTCCGAGCCGGGCGAAGGGAGCCCCGTCGGCTCCTGACACTCGCCGGCCGCAAACGATTCCTGCGTCTCCCCGACCCGCGCGACGCCGGTACCGAGCGACTGCCCAGCGGCGTCGAAGACCTCGACCGACGCAGTCTCGGTGGAGTAGTCGGTTTCCGGTTCCATCGACGCGCTCGCAAGCAGGATGGCAACGCCATCGACGGCTTCCATCTCGTCGGTCGCGCCGCCCGGGAACGTCGCTCGCACGCGCGTCGCGTCCGCCGGCGCTTGCGCGATCAACACCCACATCGGCGCGCCTTCGCGGCACGCCGATCGCTTCGAGCGTTCCCCCGGTGACGCCCTCGCGCAATTCGGGATAGATGCTGCCGGACACGATGCCGACCGCGTCGTCGGATGAAACATCGGCTTGCACGGACCCGCTCGGGAAGCACCAGCCCGGCGGTTCCCACCACGACGGTCCGTTCGCCTGATCCGTGTCGTAGGTGCCGCGGAACGCCCGGACCCTGACGTCGCCCCGCTCGCCGAGCGTGATGTCCCGCACGAACGCACGGGTGAGCGGCGGCCCGGATGCCTCGAGCGTAAGCGCCGTCCGGATACAGCGGTTCGCTCGCCGAGCTCGACGCCGCGCTCGGCGCTCGCGCGCTCTCGGCTCCGGGTGGCGTCGCTGATGCAACCGTGACGCCGTCGCCGCGCTCGGCCGATGTCGTGGTGGAGTCATCGCCGCGATTGCGCCCGGCGACGAAGCCGAGCGTAGGACCTGCGAACAGCGCGAGCACGAGCGCGGCCGACAGCGCTCGCGTGCGCCGCCGATCGCGACCCGCGATCCGGTCGGTCAGCTCGACCGGGTCCGGCCGCGCGTCGACGCGCGCGGCACGCCCCGCGAGCGCACGACGGATGCGGTGCTCGTAGTCGCTCGTCATCTCGTCGTCCTTCATGATCTCGTCGTCCATCAGGGGATCACCCTTCGCAGTGCCGCCAACGCGCGGTGGATCAGGGAGCCGACTGTTCCCGGCCGGCACCCGAGCGCGGCGGCGATCTCGGCGTCGGAGCAGTCGTGCCAGAACCGCAACACGATCGCGGCGCGCTGGCGGTAAGGGAGCGCGGCGATGGCGTCGGCCATCTCCTCTGCGTCGAGCCCGATCGACTCGACTCGTGCCGTCGCCGCGTGGCGTCGCCGGTACCGCTCGCGACGGTGATGCGAGTTGCACGCGTTGACCACCGTCCGGCGGAGGTACGCGCGCGGCTCACCGATCCGTCCCCAAGCGCGGTGGACGCGAAGGTACGAGTCCTGCGCCAGGTCGCGGGCGGTCTCGATCGAACCTGTGAGCAGGAACGCGAGCCGCACCATGTCGGCGTAGGTCGCCTGGTAGAGCTCGGCGAACGTGATCGCCTGATCGGTCAACCCGTCGTCGATGGTCGCGTCGATGTCCGCGAACCCGAGCGCGTCGAGGGGCAGCGTGACGTCCTCCACGTCGTATTGACGCTCGAACGGCCCCTTTCCTTGCATGGAGTCCCCCTGAGCCCGGAACGTAGCGGGCGTACGCTGACCGGGTGGTAGGTGACCTCGTCGGGACCGCTGCGGTCAGGGTCGATACCGGTGGGCCGGTCGCCCGGCTCGTGCTCGACCGACCCGCGCGGCGCAACGCGCTGTCGCTCTCGGTCATGCAGTCGCTGATCGCGGGGCTCGACACCATCGCGTCCGACCGGGAGGCGCGCGTCGTGGTGCTGGAAGGTGCGGGCCCGGCGTTCTCAGCGGGTCACGACATCGCCGAGATGGTTGCGCCGGTCGAGGCGAACCGCGATGCGTTCTACCGCGAGCTGTTCGCGACCTGTGTGGCGCTGATGGAACGGCTGCATTCGGTGCCGCAACCGGTGATCGCCAAGGTCCACGGTGTGGCGACCGCCGCCGGCTGCCAGCTCGTCGCCGCGTGCGATCTCGCGGTGGCGACGGAAGAGGCACGCTTCGCGACGCCGGGCGTGAACATCGGGCTGTTCTGCTCGACCCCGATGGTCGCGGTGTCTCGGTCGATCGGACGCAAGCGCGCGCTCGAGATGCTGCTCACCGGCGAGATGATCGACGCAGCAACGGCGCTCGCTTGGGGTCTCGTCAACCGGGTCGTTCCTGCCGACCGGTTGGACGACGAAACCAACGCGCTCGCGGTGCGCATCAGCGCGTCGAGCCCCGAAGTGATCGCGCTCGGGAAGCGCGCCTTCTACGCGCAGGAGGCGAGCGCCGAGTCCGACGCGTACGCCCTCGCGTGTGGGTTCATGGTCGAGAACGCGCAGTTCGCCGATGCGCAGGAAGGCATGCAGGCCTTCCTCGAGAAGCGGGCGCCGCGCTGGTCCGGAGATTCCGAGCCCGAGGTGTGACCTAGGGGCGGAGCACGACGCGGCCGAAGGCCTGGCGGCTCTCGATGTAGGCGTGGGCAGCGGCTGCCTCGGCCAGTGGGAAGACGCGATCGATCACGACGTGCAGGCTTCCCGCGGCGACGTCGGCGACGAGCCCCGAGATCATCTCCCGCACCCGCGCGGTCGCGATCTCGGCGCCGAGGAACACCCCGGTGAGCGAACGGTTGCCCATCGCGAGGGGCGAGATGTCGAGCGGCCGCGATTCCCGGCCCGCGTTGCCGACGCTGATCGCACGACCGCGCATCGCGAGACAGTCGAGGCTGCCGGCGAGGATCCGTCCACCGACCGAGTCGACCACCAGGTCCACCCCGCGGCCCGCCGTACGCGCGCGCACTTGATCGACCCAGCCGGCCTGGGTGTAGTCGATGCCTTCGTCCATGCCGTAGTCGTGGAGTCGCGACAGCCGGCCTTCGCTCGACGCGGTCGCGAGCACGGTCGCGCCGGCGCGCTTGGCGAGCTGGATCGCGGCGAGCCCGACGCCGCCCGCGCCCGCCTGGACGAGCACCGTTTCGGCCGCGTCGAGGTGGCCGAACTCGAACAGGCAGTCGTGGGCCGTCCCGAACGCGATCGGGACGCACGCGATCGCGTCGAGGTCGGCGCCTTCGGGCACGACCCACGTGACGACCGCCGGGACGGCCGCGAGCTCGGCGTGCGATCCCGACATCATCGTCGCGACCACGCGCTGGCCCACCTGCCGGTCCTCGACGCCTTGCCCGACCTCGCGAATCGTCCCTGCGCACTGGTAACCCACGATGTGCGGGGTCGACGTCATGTCGCCGCCGGAGCGATGCAGGGTGTCGCCGCCTTCGATGCTGATCGCCTCGACCTCGATGAGCGCGCAGCCGGCCGGGCACGGCGGATCGTCGACATCCTCGTACCGAAAGACGTCCGGGCCACCGGTCTCGTAGTAGACGGCTGCCTTCATCGCGATTCCTTCACGAGGTTGATCGTAGATCGGCTAAGCGGTGCACTCACTGGCGATGTCGGCGACGCGTTGCTGGAACGCGGATCCTCGAATCGTGACGCGTCGTCCGATGCGAGCTCCTCGAGGGTGAGCTCACCGACCACGCCGGTGGCCGCGCACCGGGCGGCCTCCGGCTCGAGGCCCTCACCGACGAAGACATCCTCGAGGTAGGCACGGCTCGCAGGCAGAACGAGCGCGTCGTAGCTGTTGCCGGTGGTGAGCTGGAGCCCGTCGCCGGGGTCGCACGATTCGAAGTGCACGAGATCGTCGGCGGTGTCGACGTCCACGGTGGCGAACGCCTCGGGAAGTGAGCCGATCCACGATTGCAGCGCGTCCGCGATGCCCTGCGTGTCGGACGGGGTCTCGCCCCGCACGTCGACGCGCACGCAGACCGAGCCGGCGTCGGATTCGTAGCTCCGGTACTGGTCGCCTCCCCATCCGTCGACGGCCGCGAGCGCAACGTGCGCGTCGAGCCGTTCGGCGAGCACCGTGAACCACGCCATCACGCCGAACTCGCCGTCGTCGATCTCGGTCGCGCCGTCGGGAAGTGCCGGCGCGTCGACGTCGTGGGGCTCGTCGCCTTCGACGAAGGACACGGGATCGAACAGGTGCTCGTCGGTGTCGGGCGGGTCTGCGTAGGCGGCGTCGAGGTTGCCGTCGCGATCGACCAACGACGCGAGCGCCGGTCCGAACGCGTACGGCGCGGCGGCCTGGATTGCCAGCGCCGCGGGGGCGTCCTCGCCCGGGTCGACCTCGGTGCGATCTTCGTCGGTCGCGAAGTACTCGTCCTGGTCTTCGGCGGAGAGGTCTTCCACCCACGCCGACTCGACGTTCATGGCGTCGCCTTCGAGCAGGCCCCGCACCGAGAGCTCGGCGTCGGGTCCGGCGTCGGTCTGCAGGCGCTCGATGTCGAAGTGCTGATCCTGGAGTGCATGCGTGAGCTCGTGCACCAGCGTTCCCCGCGCGGTGACATCGAGGTCGTCCGACTCGTCACCCTGTACCGCGATCGTCTCCGTCGCGGGGTCGTAGTACGCGACGAAGAAGTCGGAGGTGAGGTCGTTCTGCTCTTCGACGATGTCGGTATCGTCCTCGGCCAGGGCGAGCGCGCGGAGCAACGACTCGGCGTTCTCGGCATCCTCGCGGTCCTCGTCGGTGAGCTCCGATTCGTCGGTCCGCACTCGCTCGTCCCAGGCCTCGTCGGAGAGGAACTCGGTCTCGACCGCGCGCTCGAAGTCGAGACCGCGCTCCGCTTCGACGAACTCGGCGAGCGGCTGCACGCGTGCGTCCCATTCCACACGTCGTCGCCGCCGAGCGTACGGAGAACGAGGTACCCGCCGGCCGCGATCACGACGAGCAGCGACGAGCAGAACGGGCACCAACCGACGGTGACGGCCGCGCCGTGGGGGCGTCGGCGCATCCCACGGTTGGCTCACCGGGCCAGTGTGCCAGCCAAGCCCGTGCGGTACCGGGAACTAGCGTCCGACTCGATTGGCCCTCCTCCCGCTCGCCGCGTTCCGACATCGCTCCTACGCACGACTCTGGACCGGCGCGTTCGTGTCGAACATCGGCACGTGGATGGAGACGGTTGCCATCGGCATCTACGTCACCGACGTCACCGGTCAGGCCGCGTGGACCGGCACGGTCGCGGCGGCGGCGTTCGTGCCGATCGCCGTGCTCGGACCGGTCGGCGGCGCGCTCGCGGACCGCGTGTCACGTCGTCTCCTGCTGCTCACGACCACACTCGTGCAGACCGCGCTGGCCGCCCTGCTCACGATCCTCTTCGTCGTCGGTGAGCCGTCACCGGTGGTCGTGACATTGATCGTGTTCGGCGGCGGCATTGCGTCCGCGCTGGGGTTTCCTGCCTTTCAAGCGATGCTGCCGGACCTCGTGCCCGAAGAGGACCTCGCGAGCGCGGTTGCGTTGTCGTCGGCGCAATTCAACCTCGGGCGGGTCGTCGGTCCGGCGCTCGCGGGGATCGTCGTCGACGCGGGCGGCTACGCGTGGGCGCTCGGCGTCAACGCGGTGAGCTTCCTGGCCGTCGTCGCGGTGGTGCTGACCCTGCAGCTTCCGCGTCCGGCGCCGGCGCCCGAGGGCGAGACGCTGATTCGCCTCGATGGCGATCGGCGCGCGCTTCGTCCGCCGGGATCGGGGGCTGCGGGTGAGCGTCGGCGCGATGTGCGTGAACACCCTGCTCGCCGCGCCGTTCATCGCGCTCGTTCCCGCGATGGCCGAGAAGGTGTTCGACGCGGGCGCACGCGGCACGTCGATCCTGGTGACCGCGCAGGGCATCGGCGCGGTCGCCATGGGCTTCGCACTCGGCGCGTTGACGACCCGATTCGGTATTCGCAGGGTCGTCGTGGCGATGCTCGTGCTCCTGCCACCGGCACTGCTGTGGTACGCGTACGCGCCGGTGCTCGCGGTCTCTGCGGTCGCCCTCCTCTTCGTCGGCGCGATCTATCTCGGTGCGCTGTCCAGCTTCTTCACGGTGTCGCAGTTGCGCGCGCCTTCGCACCTCAGGGGCCGCGTGCTCTCGGTGAACAACGTGATCCTGGGCTCGCTCTATCCGCTCGGGGCGGTGCTGCAGGGAAAGATCGCCGACGGCGTCGGGCTCCGCGCGACAACGGCCGGTGCCGCGATCCTCTTGGCGGCCACGTGGCTCGTGGTGCGAGTGGTCCGGCCCGGGATCACGCACGCGATCGACGAGCCGGTGGCGTTGCAGCCGGCCCCGACCGCGACGACGTCGCCCCGCCGGACCTCCGGATCCGAGTAGGTTCCGCGCGCATGGCAGTCGTGGAATGGGAACGCAGGGGTTCGACCGCGCTGGTGACGCTCAACCGGCCCGAAGCGCGCAACGCGATCAGCCCCGAGGTGAGCTCGACGATGGTGTCGATCCTCGACGAGGTCGAGGGCGACCCCGGCCTGCGTGCGGTCGTGCTGACCGGTCGGGGCGAGGTCTTCTCCGCAGGTGCGGACCTCAAGGTCGTTGCCTCAGGTCGAGCGGGCGACATCGCAAATGTGAAGGGTGGGTTCGCGGGCGTCGTGACGCGCAACTTCCCGAAGCCGCTGATCGCCGCCGTCAACGGTCCGGCCCTGGCCGGTGGCTTCGAGATCGTCCTGGCGTGCGACCTCGTCGTCGCGTCCGACGCGTCCCGATTCGGGATCCCCGAAGCGAAGCGTGGATTGATGGCTGCTGCCGGCGGTCTGATCCGGCTCCCGAAACGGGTGCCGCTCGCGATCGCGTTGGAGCTGGCCATGACCGGGGATCCGATCGACGCCGACCGTGCCCTCGCGCTCGGTCTCGTGAACCGCGTCGTCCCGGCCGCGACGGTCGTCGACGAGGCGCTGGCCCTGGCCGACGTCATCGGTGCGAACTCCCCCGTCGCCGTCCGGGTGTCCCGGCAGCTCGTGCGGGAAGCCGCCGAACTGGACGAGGAGGCCGGCTGGCGGCGCACCAACGAGCTCGCGGTAGAGGTGTTCTCGAGCGGCGACGCCATCGAGGGCGCCACCGCCTTCGCCGAGAAGCGCCCACCCGTCTGGAAGAGCCAATAGCGACTTTGGTGGCCCAGTAGCGCCGTTTGGTGGGTGGTGCTGATTGTGGGAGTGATCGCTCCTACAATCAGCGACATGGATCGCCTCGACGGATCGCCTCGGCACGGATCGCCTCGGCACGGATCGGTGGCGCGTCGAGGACCTGGCGAGCCGGGCCGACGTGTCGGTGGACACGATTCGCTTCTACCAGAAGCGCCGGTTGCTCGATCCGCCCGCTCGTGAGGGTCGGGTCGCCTGGTACGGGCCCGAGCACATGGAACGACTGGCCCGGATACGCGAGCTCCAGGCACGCGGGTTCACGCTCGCGCTGATCGAACGGGTGGTGTCGGGCGAGATCGACGCCACCGATGTTCCGCTCGCCGCCGCGGTCGCAACTGCCGACACCGAAGCGCCCGAGGAATTCCTCACGCTCACGGAATTGTCGGAGCGCTCGGGCGTGCCGTTGGCCCTGCTCGAAGCGGTCGTACGCGAGGGCTTGCTGCTTCCACGCGTGCATGACGGTGTCGAGCGTTACACGACCGCCGACATCGCGATCGTGCAGCAGGGTCTGTCGTTGCTCGAACGTGGCCTTCCACTCCCCGAGCTGTTGGCATTGGCGCGCGAGCACACGGACGCGACGCGAGACATCGCGGAACGTGCGGTTGCGCTGTTCGACGAGTACGTGCGGCAACCGCTGCGGCTCTCGCAACGTCCTGAAGACGAGAAGGCCGACCAACTCGTCGGTGCGTTCCGCCTGTTGCTGCCGACGATCACGACGCTCGTTTCACATCACTTCCGGCGGGTACTGCTCGCGGTCGCGCAAGAGCACCTCGAGCGGGTGGGCGACGACACCGAGCTCGCGGCGGTATCGCTCGAGACGAGCCGGCGCCTCGAACAAGAGATCCTCTCGTGAAGGCCGACGCCGGGGTGCTCCCCGCCGCAGCCGAGAAGGCGCGCCACGTCGAGGAGATGTTCGACCGCATCGCGCCGCGCTACGACCTGTTGAACCGGGTGCTGACGTTTCGCATGGACGTGGGGTGGCGGCGGCGCGCGGTCGCCGCGCTCCGACTACCACCGGGATCCGTCGTGCTCGACATCGCCTGCGGAACCGGCGACCTGTGTCGTGAGCTCGAGCGAACGGGGTACCGGCCGATCGGCGTCGACTTCTCTGCCGGCATGCTCGCGAGCGTGCACGCGGACGGCCCGTTCGTTCGCGGCGACGCGCTCCGCCTGCCGTTCCTTGCCGCCGGCGTCGACGGGATCGTCTCGGGGTTCGCTCTCCGCAACTTCGTCGCACTCGAACCGTTCCTGGCCGAGTGCGCGCGAGTGGTGCGGCCGGGCGGAAGGGTCGCGCTGCTCGACGTCGCCGAGCCGGAGTCGCCCCTGATGCGGAAGGCGCATGGCGTCTGGTTCCGGCGCGTCGTCCCGTTCGTCGGCGGCCTCGTCTCCGATCGGCGCGCCTACGCGTACCTCCCCGCGTCGACCACGTATCTCCCGCCCGCGGCCGAGCTCGTTCGGTCGGTGGCCGCGCCGGGCTTCGGCGACGTGACGCGCGCAACGCTCGGGTTCGGCGCTGCGCAGCTCGTGACGGGAACGCGCACATGACGAGCGTTTCCTCCCACCGGGATACGCAGTTCGTTGCGCGCACCGAACCGGTCGACGACGCCGAGGATCTTCTCGCGCATCTGGGCCCCGACGGCTTTGCGTGGCTCGACGGCGACACCGGCTTCGTCACTCGCGGTGTCGCGGCCCGCGTCCCGGCGCCCGCCGCGGCCGCGCTGCTCAGGTCGGTGCGGCACGAGTTCGATCCCGACTCCGAGCACGGCGAGCAGGGCGGGCACGCCGGGCCGGCACGGCTGCGCGTCGTCGGTGCGCTGCCCTTCGAAGGCAGCGGAGAGATGACGTTGCCGGCGAGCATGGTCGGCCGGGATCAGTACGGCCGCACGTGGCGCACCACGATCGAAGGTGTCGACGCACGCGGCCCCGCTGCACGTCACACGCGTTGCGCCGGCTCGGTTCACCGTGGGCCGGACGGTCGAGCCGCCGCAGTGGCGCGAGATGGTCGTGACCGCGCTCGACGCGATCGAGCGGGGCGATCTCGAGAAGGTCGTGCTCTCGCGTGACGTCGAGATCGATGCCGACGCGCCGTTCGACGTCGCCGAAGTGGTCGACATACTGCGCCGCACGCAGCCGGGCTGCATCGCGTATGCGCACGAGGGGTTCGTCGGCGCGAGCCCGGAGCTGTTGGTGCGCCGGCACGGCGACATCGTCGAGTCGCGTCCCATGGCCGGTACCGGCGACGAGCCGGCGGCGCTGCTGGCGTCACAGAAAGACGCACACGAGCATCGCGTCGTCGTCGAAGCCATCGAGCGCGTGCTTGCGACGGTGTGCACCTCGATCGGATCCCGCGGTCCGGCGGCGGTCCGTTTCCCGAGCGTCACCCATCTGGCCACGACGATCAGCGGACGTCTCGCCGACCCCGGCGTCACTGCGCTCGACCTCGTCCGCCGGCTCCACCCCACTCCCGCGGTCGGCGGCTGGCCGAGCGAGCGGGCACAGCGCGCGATCACCGCGCTCGAAGGCCGATCCCGCGGTCGCTACACCGGTGCGTGCGGGTGGATGGATGCGAACGGCGACGGCGAGTTCGTCGTCGCGCTGCGCTGCGCGGAGATCGACGGCGCGCACGCCCGACTGTTCGCGGGTGCCGGCATCGTCGCCGGATCCGAACCGGGTGCGGAGTGGGCCGAGACGCAGGCCAAGCTGCAGCCGATGCTGCACGCGCTCCTACGGCCCTGAGCTCGCTCGTCCGAGGGCGACGTCGACGGCGCTCCAGATCGCGCGGTGACGCTCCACGCTCGCACCGCGATCGACAGGGATCACGAGTACCCGGGTCTCGCTCGCCGTCAATGCGTCGTCGAGTGACGCGAGGTCCTTGACCCGCTCCGCATGCACGCCGTGCGCGCGTGCGACCGCGACCAGATCGAGGCCGTGCGGGGTCCCGAACAGCACCTCGAACTCGGGCAGCGCCTGCTGCGGGAGGAACGAGAAGATGCCGCCGCCGTCGTTGTCGAGGACGACGAACGTCACCGGCGCGCGATCGCTCGCGCCGAGCAGACCGTTGGTGTCGTGGAGGAAGCAGAGATCACCGCACAAGGCGACGACGGGACCGTCGGAGGCGCCGGCGATTCCGAACGCAGTGGAGACGAAGCCGTCGATCCCGTTGGCGCCGCGGTTCGCGTGCAGCATCAGACCGTCACGCGGCGCCATGCACCATTCGAGCGCGCGTACCGGCAGGCTCGACGCGACCACGAGCACCGAACCGTCGGGCAGCGCGGCGACGAGGTCACGCGCGATGAGACCTTCGAAGGCGCTGTCGGCATCGTCGAGGACGCCGTCGATCGCGGCCCGCGCCCGCCGTTCCGCTCGCTGCCACGACGTTCGCCACTCGCTCCCGCGTTCGCCGGTGAGCGCGTTCGTCGCGGCGCCGATCAACGCCGCCGGATCCGCAACGATGCGCGTGCTCGCGGCGTGGCGCGGGTCGAGCCACGCACCGTCGGGATCGACCACGAGCTGACGCACATCGGGCCCGAGCCATGCGTTCACGACCTTGCTCGTCGGCGGCGCGCCGAGTCGCAGCACGGCATCAGGTCGGTGCCCGTCCGCGAAGGCGTCGACGCGCAGCAGCGCCTCGTACGTCGAGATCGAGTCGCTGCCGCGCCGCAGGCCCGAGATCGGGTCGGCCAGCACCGGCCAGCCCGCGACGGTCGCGAAGCGTTCGACGATCGCGGCCGGCACGTCGTTCCCCCAGCCTGCGATCACCACGCCGCGTTCGTGCGCGCGGACGAATCCGACGACCTCGTCGACCGCCGGCGGGTCGGCCCCGCGAGGCGACGAGATCGTGACCGTCCAGGGTGCACCGTCCGCTCGGCCGGGGGTGTCGACCAGCGCCGCGCCGGTGGGCACCAAGGGCTCTCGGAACGGAAGGTTCAGATGGACCGGTCCGGCGGGTGATCCGACCGCGGTCGCGTAGGCGCGGCAGGCGAGCGCGCGCCACGAAGCGTTCGCTTCGGCGAGGTCGGCGGGCGGACCGGGGTCGCAGAACCACCGCACCGCATCGCCGTACAACTTCGTCTGGTCGATCGTTTGGCCGGCGCCGGAGTCGCGCAGCTCCGGCGGGCGGTCCGCGGTACACACGATCATCGGAACACGCGCGTGCGACGCTTCGATCACCGCCGGGTGGAAGTTGGCGGCCGCCGTCCCGGAGGTGCAACACAGGATCGCGGGGCGACCACTTGCGATGCCGATCCCGAGCGCCCCGAACGCAGCGGAGCGCTCGTCGAGAAGCACCTGCACGCGGATCCGAACATCTCGCGCGAGGGCGAGCGCGAGCGGCGTCGAACGGGATCCGGGAGCGACGATCGCGTCCGTACAACCCGAACGCGCCCACTCGTCGACGAGTGCAGTCGCAAAAGCGGTATTCGCGTCGCGCTCGCTCATTGCGTCACAATGCCGGAGTGGTGCCGACCGTGTTCGTGCCCGGATTCACGCAAACGCGTTCGGCCTGGAAGTACGTGCTCGACGTCATGTCGAACGCCGAGCAGGCGATCGTCATCGACACGCTCGACACGAGCGAGTCCTTCGAAGCGTGCGCGCACAGGATCGGCGAGGCCGCAGCCGCGGGGATCTATGTCGGCTACTCGATGGGCGGACGATTGACGCTGCGGCTCGCACTCGACCGGCCCGATGTCGTGCGCGGTCTCGTGCTGGTGAGCGCGTCGCCGGGACTCCGTACCGACGAGGAGCGCGCGACACGGACCGCGAGCGACGAGGCGTTGGCTCGAGACATCGAACGCGACGGCGTGGACGCCTTCCTCGAGCGCTGGCTCGCGCAACCGATGTTCGCGTCGATCCCGCCCGTCCGTTCGGGCGTCGATGACCGTCGTCAGGTCCGTCCCGAATACCTCGCCGCCTGCTTGCGGGTCCTCGGGACGGGCACGATGGAGCCGCTCTGGGACCGACTCGCCGAGCTCACGATGCCGGTCTTGCTCCTCACCGGCACCGACGACGCGAAGTTCGATGCGATCGCGACGGAGATGCAAGAAGCGATCGGACCGAACGCCGAGCACGTGCGCGTGCCGGGCGGCCACGCGTTGCCGCTCGAGCAGCCCGAGACGGTCGCGGGCCTCGTGGCGGAGTTCGTCGCGCTCGTCGAACGCCACGGCTAGGCGACCCACAGCCCGACCGCCAAGAGCGCGGCCAGGACGAGCTGGAACTTCGACGTCGTGATCAGCGCTGCGATCAGTGACGGCGCGTCCTGACGGTTGCGCACCAACATCACCGGGCGGATCGCGAGCGGCATGGCGAGCAACGCGATCAGCGCGGGTGGCTCGAGCATCCCGCACACGACGACGGCGACCAGCGCCGCGACGATGCACGCGACGAACAAGCCGCGGGCGCGTGCGGCACCGAAGCGAACTGCGAGTGTCAGCTTGCCTGCGGCCCGATCGGTGTCGACATCACGGATGTTGTTGGCGAGCAGGATCGCGCACGCCGGCAGCCCGACTGCGAGCGCGCCGAGCCACGCGGTCGCGGGCATGGTCTCGTACTGCACGTACGCGCTCCCGAGCGTCGCGACGAACCCGAAGAAGACGAGGACCATCACCTCGCCGAGCCCGACGTACCCGTAGGGCTTCGGACCACCCGTGTACGTTGCGGCCGCGGCAATCGCCAGCGCGCCGATCACCAGCAACCACGGATTCACGACGAGCGCGAGCGCTGCGCCCACGAGCGCCGCGACGCCGAACGACGCGAGCGCGGCATTGCGCACCGCGGTCGGTGACGCGAGACCGCTCGCGACCAGGCGCACGGGTCCGCGCCGGTTCGCGTCGGTACCGCGAACGCCGTCGGAGTAGTCGTTGGCGTAGTTGACGCCGATCTGCAGCGCGAGGGAGACGACGAGTGCGCCCAGCGCTCGCCACCAGCGCAGCGGCCCGTCCGCGGTCGCGGCCGCACTCCCGACGAGGACCGGCGAGATCGCCGCGCCGAGCGTCTTCGGCCGCGCCCCCTGCCAGAAGACGGCCCCAGTTGCTCATCGGCGCGGGCTCATGGGCGCGGGCTCATCGGCGAGTGGTCACGGCCGTTTGGGGAATTGGTCGAAGTCGGGGCGGCGCTTCTGGAGGTACGCGTTCTTGCCCTCCTGCGCCTCCTCGCTCATGTAGTAGAGGAGGGTCGCGTCGCCGGCGAGTTGCTGGATGCCGGCGAGACCGTCGTCGGCAGCATTCATCGACGCCTTGAGCATGCGCAACGCGAGGGGCGAATGCTCGAGCATTCGCTGCGACCACGCAACCGTCTCGACCTCGAGGTCGGCGAGGGGTACGACCTTGTTCACGAGTCCCATGTCGGCCGCCGCCTGTGCGTCGTACTGCTCGCACAGGTACCAGATCTCGCGCGCCTTCTTCTGGCCGACGATGCGTGCGAGCAATCCCGATCCGTAGCCGCCGTCGAACGAGCCGACCTTCGGGCCGGTCTGACCGAAGCGGGCGTTGTCGGCGGCGATGGTGAGGTCGCACACGATGTGCAGCACATGACCGCCACCGATCGCATACCCGGCGACCATCGCGATCACCGGCTTCGGCAGTCGCCGGATCTGTACTTGGAGGTCGAGCACGTTGAGGCGGCCGATGCCCTTGTCGTCGCGGTAGCCGTCGTCGCCGCGCACACGCTGGTCGCCACCGGAGCAGAACGCGTCGGGCCCTTGCCCGGTGAGCACGATGACCCCGATCTCCGGGTCGTCACGCGCGATCTCGAAGGCGTCGCGCAACTCGAACAGCGTGCGCGGGCGGAACGCGTTCCGCACCTCGGGTCGGCAGATCGTGATCTTGGCGATGCCGTCCGCCGTGTCGTAGGCGACGTCGCTCCAGCCGTCGGGGGTCGCCGGCTTCCAGTCGGCGCCGGGGCTGATCGTTCGGTTCCCCGCTTCAGTGTTCATGGGCGTCGGCAGTCATGCGGGCTCGCTCCCGGAAGTCGATCGTGGGAGCGTTTGCTCCCACGGTTAGGGTACCGGCCGTGCCCGCAGGCGACGAAACCTCGGTGGTTGCTGCGCTGCTCTCCGGCCCCGCGCTCGCAGAAGTGGTGATGGCGGCCTGGGAGGCGGGCGAGGCCGTCTTGCCGTGCAACCCCGGAGCGCCGCCGGCCGAGACCGAGCGACTCCTCGCACGCCTCCGGCCCACCCACGTGCACGACCGCGACGGACGCCGGCCGGTCGCGGACGGCATCCCGGTCGCGGCCGGCACCGCGGCGATCGTCGCGACCTCGGGTACCACCGGCGCGCCGAAAGGCGTCGAGCTGACGCGCGCGGGCATGGAGGTGATGGGGCGCGGCTACTCGGCCGGGCTCTTCGCCGGACCTGACGACCGATGGCTCGCATGTCTCCCGCTGCACCACGTCGCCGGTCTCGGCATCCTCGCGCGGGCGTTCGTCACCGGCGTGCCGTGGACCGCGCACGACGGCTTCGACCTCGATCGCGTCGCTCGCGCGCCGCGGGCTGAAGGAACGACGATCGTTTCCGTCGTGCCGACCACGCTGCACCGCCTGCTCGACGCGCGCGCGCCGCTGCACGAGTTCCGGCGCGTCGTCGTCGGCGGCGCGCCGTGCCCACCCGCGCTGCGAGCACGCGCCGAAGCCGCGAGCGTGCCCGTCGTCGACGCGTACGGACAGAGCGAGACGTGGGGCGGGTGGGCGCTCGACGGCCGTCCGATCGCGGGGGCGTCGGTGCGCCTGGCCGACGATGGGGAGGTGCAGGTGCGCGGCGCAATGGTGATGCGCGGCTATCGCCTCGATCCCGCGCTCACCGCGACCGTCCTCGCTCCCGACGGCTGGCTCAGCACCGGCGACGTCGGCACGATCGACGCCGGCACGACTGATGGGGACGAGACCATACGCATCATCGACCGGAAGACCGACCTCGTGATCACCGGCGGCGTCAATGTGAGCCCGACCGAAGTCGAAGCCGTGCTCGCGCACCATCCCGACGTCCGCGACGTCTGCGTGATCGGGACCGCCGACGAGGAATGGGGCGAGCGCGTCGTCGCCTGCGTGGTTCCGGTGGACGAGACGCGCCCGCCGTCGCTCGACGCGCTCCGCGACTTCGCGCGTACGGAGCTGTCGGCCGCCAAGCTCCCGCGCGAGCTCCGCGTCGTCGAGGAGATCCCGCGGAGCCCGGGCGGGAAGCCGCTCCGGCGGCTCGTCAGATCGGCCGGAGGCAGATGACGGAGCCGAGGAAGCGCACGGTGCGCGTTCCGACGCCGTCGTAGAACTCCGAGGTGGTTTCGGTCAACCAGGCCCGCAGGTCTTCGCGAGATTCGCCCGCGCTTCGGCGGCGATGAGCGCGCTGATCGACAGCTCGTAGTCGACGAGCTCCTCCTGGGTCATGTCGATGTCGTCGGTGAAGAACTCGTCGCCGACCTTCTCGAAGCCACTGGGCGTTTCGGCGGCCGGGTCGCCGACCTGGGTCGTGCGCGGCGGGAGTGGATATCGCTCGAACGCGACGCGCGTCCACTCCGCGAACGCGGGTACGTCGACCATCTCGCCGATGAAGTAGTGGTCGTACAGCGCGACCCACCCGTCGGGATGGAGCAGCCGGTGTACTTCGGCGAAGAAGCGGGGCTGGTCGAACCAGTGCAGGCCCGAGCACACGGTCACCGCGTCGAACGCGCGGTCGGCGAACGGCAGCTGTTCGGCGGCGGTCCGCACAAAGTTTGCGTCCACGGCACCGACCGCGCTCGCGAGCATCTCGGGTGACCGATCGGCGCCGATCACCGTTGCCGCGACGTCCATGAGCGCACGGGTCGACATACCGGTGCCGCACGCGACATCGAGCGCGCACTCGACGCGGGTGACGTCGAGCATCGCCAGGATGCGTTGGAGCGCGCGGGGATGGTGATACGGACGGCCCCGCGTGTACCGCGTCCCCACCCCCACCGCGGCGAAGGGATTGTCAGGAGTGCCCGACTGCGTCACGCAGCGCCTCCTTCCACGTGCGGAAGCGCTCGTGCACGTTGCCGTCGGGCGCGTCGCCGAATCCGGTGCCGTCGGGTCGGAGCTGGAAGGTCCACTGCTCGTCGAGGTCGTCGGACGCTACGGCCATGTAGCGCGCATCGGCGCGACGCGCCGGGCCGGCGCGCCACAAGAGATAGCGGCCGATGCGGCGCTTGTACGCGACGAGCGGGATCCCGAGGTCGTCGCCGAGCGCGCGCAGCGTCGCCGGCGCTTCGATCCAGCGTTCGGCCGGGATGAGGAAGTCGCGTTGCGGGGTGTCGGGGAGCTCCGCGGTGTGCCAGTCGCGGTCGGTGGGTGTGCGAGCTTCGGCAGGAGTCGGCGGCACGTGCCATCCTCGCGGTGTGCGGACGAGCGAAGCCCCGCTGCGGCGCAGCCGCCCCAGCGGCGCGTAGCGAAGGGAGCCGTGTGCGTGTGGGCGATCTGTCGACTCCGGCACTTGTGGTCGATGCGGGCGCGCTCGCGGCGAACCTCGACGCGATGTCGGCGGCGCTCCCCGGGGACCGGCTGCGTCCGCACGTCAAGGCGCACAAGTGCACGTCCCTCGCTCGCGAGCAGGCCGCTCGCGGACACCGGGGCTTCACCTGCGCGACACCTCGGGAGCTGGTGGGGATGGCGAGAGCGGGGTTGGGCGAAGACCTGCTGCTCGCGAACCAGACCGTCGACGTCGCCCGGATCCGCGCCATGACCGCGAGCGGCGCGCGGGTCACGGTCGCGATCGACTCGGACGCGACCGTCGACGCGGCCGCGGCCGGCGGTGTCGAGGAGGTGCTCGTCGACGTCAACGTCGGAATGCCCCGGTGCGGGATCGCGCCCGATGACGCCGGTCCGCTCGCCGAACGCGCACGCGCTCGCGGGCTCGAGGTGCGCGGCGTCATGGGCTACGAGGGCCACGTCGTCGGTCTGGCCGATCGCAGCGAACGGACGGCCAAGGCAACCGACGCAATGGCGAAACTCGCGCGTGCGCACGCGGCGGTCGGCGGCGCAGTGGTGTCCGCCGGCGGTACCGGCACCTACGACATCAACACGGTCGCAACCGAGATCCAAGCCGGGTCGTACGCGTTGATGGACACCGCCTACGGGACGCTCGACCTCCCGTTCCGTCCCGCGTTGCGGGTGCTCGCGACCGTCGTGCACGTGAGCGCGAAGTACGCAGTCGCCGACTGCGGGCTCAAGGCACTCGGCATGGACCATGGCAACCCGACCGTCGAAGCCGGCGACGTGTGGTTCTGCTCGGACGAGCACGTCACGTTCGCACCGCACGAGGCCGTCCAGGTCGGTGACCGGGTGTTCGTGCAGCCCGCGCACGTCGACCCCTCGGTCGCGTACCACGAGTGGTTCCACCTCGTCGATGCGAGCGACCTCGACGGGAGCCTGATCGAGCGCTGGCCGATCGACTTGCGCGGCTGGGACGTGGACCGATCGGCATGACGTCCGCGCGCGCAGTGACGGTGGCCGGCGGTCAGGGCTTCTACGGCGACACGCCCGCAGCTGCCGACGCGCTCCTCGCCGACGGCATCGACTACCTCTGCCTGGAGGCACTCGCCGAGCTGACGCTGGCGATCCTCCAGAAGGACCGACAGCGCGACGAGACGCGCGGTTACACGCGCGACCTGCCGGCCTATCTGTCGCGTGCGCTCCCGTTCGTCGCCGACGGACGCACGAAGGTCGTGACCAACGCCGGTGGCATCAATCCCACTGCGGCAGCACGCGCCGCGGTCGAGACCGCCAAGTCACTCGGGATGCGCGGCATCACGATCGCGACCGTCGTCGGGGACGACGTCCTGCCCCGGCTCGACGCGCTCCACGCCGCGGGCGAATCGTTCGCGCACCTCGACACGCGCACACCATTCGAGGAGCTCCCCGCCCCGCCGCTGTTCGCGTCGGCCTACCTCGGCGCGCGGCCGATCGCCGACGCGCTCGCGCAGGGTGCCGACATCGTCATCACCGGTCGCGTCGCCGATGCCTCACTCTTCCTCGCGCCCCTCGCGCACGAGCACGGCTGGGAATGGGACGACTGGGACCGGTTGGCGGCGGGGATCCTCGTCGGCCATCTCCTCGAGTGCTCGGGCCAGAGCCTCGGCGGGAACTACTCGGGCGAGTGGTGGACGATCCCCCGCCCGTGGGACCTGCCCTATCCCATCGCGGACGTCACCGCGGACGGCACCGCGACCATCCGCAAGCCGGCCGGATCCGGCGGGCGGGTGTCGACCGACACGCTGCGGCATCAGTTGTTGTACGAGGTGCACGACCCTGCCCGGTATCTCGCCCCCGATGTCGTCGCCGACTTCACGTCGGCCGAGTTCCACGACGAGCCCGAAGACCGGGTGCGCATCACGGGCGTGCGGGGTTTGCCCGCGACCGATTCGTACAAGCTGTTGCTCGCGCACCACGCGGGATGGTCGGGCGAAGCGCGCGTCGCGTTCTCGTGGCCCGAAGCGTACGAAAAGGCCAAGGCCACAGCCGCCATCTTCGTGAAGCGCGTGGAGATGACCGGCTACGCAGTCGACGAGTGGTTGTTCGAGTACTGGGGTGTCGACGCGCTCGGCGGCCCAACCGTGCCGCGCCGCGAGAACGGCGATCCGATCTGCGAGCCGCCCGAGTGCGTGTTGCGCGTCGCGTGGCGCTGCGCCGATCAGCGCACCGCGGGGCTCGTCGGTCGCGAGCTCGTACCGCTCACCCTCTCCGCGCCGCCGGCCGGGCTCACCGGTGCGGGACGCGGCGGTGCGAGCCCGACCGAGCTGCTCGCGATCTGGCCGACCCTCGTGAGCAAGCCTCGCGTCGACGAGCAGGTGCGGATCGTGCTCGAGGAGGTGCGGTGATGTGCGGACGAGCTGCGTCCTGGATGCGGCGCAGCCGCCCATTGACGCACGCGAGGGAGCCATAAACATGGCCCGTATCCCGCTTCGCGAGTTCTGCGGTTACCGCGCCGGCGACAAGGGCGACATCGCGAACGTGGCGCTGTTCACCGACGACGACGAAGCGTACGCACTGGTCGTGCGCGAAGTGACCGCGACGCGCGTCAAGAACCACTTCGGCGGAATGGTGCAAGGGGAGGTCGATCGGTACGAGGTGCCGAACGTGAGGGCGCTGAACTTCGTACTGCGCGGTGCGCTCGGGGGCGGCGGACCGCGCTCGCTGCGCGCCGACAGCCTCGGAAAGACGCTCGGCGGCGCGCTCGTACGGCTGGAGGTCGAGGTCCCGGAGGCGTGGGCGGCACGACACCGGCCACGGCCCGACGTCGCGTGGGCGGACGCGATCCTCGATCCGTTACGCGAACGCTGACAACGGTCACGCCGGCAGCCTCTACGCTGCCCATCCTCATGACCGACGACGTTCGCCTACCGCGCACCAGCCTTCCCGTCGAGTACGACCTCACGATCGCGCCCGACCTCCAGACCGGTCGCTTCGACGGCACGGTCTCGATCACGCTCGACGTGCGCGAAGCCGCCTCGCCGATCGTCTGCAACGCGCACCAGCTCGACGTCGAGCTCGACAGCGCTCGTCCAGGACGGCGCCGAGCTGGCGGCCGAACTCACACACGACATCGGGGCCGAACGCATCACCGTCAACGCTCCCGATCTTCAGGTCGGGCCGGCCGAGCTGCGGTTCCGGTTCCACGGCACGCTCTCCGACGACCTCGTCGGCTTCTACCGCAGCACCTACACCGCGCTCGACGGCACGACTCGCACGCTCGCCACCACGCAGTTCGAGGCACCCCACGCGCGCCGGGCCTTCCCCTGCTTCGACGAGCCCGACTTCAAGGCCGTGTTCTCGATCGCGCTCGTCGTCGACGACGGCCTCACCGCGTTGTCGAACGGGCCCGAGGTCGGCCGGACACCCCTCGACGACGGGCGCGTGCGGGTGCAGTTCGGCAAGACGATCTCGATGTCGACGTATCTGGTCGCGTTCATCGTGGGCGAGCTCGATTGCACCCCGGCGGTCGAGGTCACCACGCGCGGCTCGGCCAACAATTCCGTTGCGCGTCGCGCACGTGCCCGGACGGGCCGACCTGACTGCGTTCGCAGTCGAGGTCGGCACCTTCGCGCTGCAATTCTTCGACGAGTACTACGCGATCCCCTATCCCGGCGAGAAGCTCGACCTCGTCGCGCTGCCCGATTTCGCCTTCGGTGCGATGGAGAACCTCGGTTGCGTGACCTTCCGCGAATCGGCGCTCCTCGTCGATCCGGCCACGATCACCCAGGCCGAAGCCGCGCAGGTGGCGCTCACGATCGTGCACGAGATCGCACACATGTGGTTCGGCGATCTCGTCACGATGAAGTGGTGGAACGGGATCTGGCTCAACGAGGCGTTCGCGACGTTCATGGAGCACGCCGGCGTCGACGCGTTCGAGCCGGAGTGGCGCACATGGGACGACTTCGCACTCGGGCGAGCGATGGCCCTCGACATCGACGCGCTCTCGAACACGCGTCCGGTCGAGTACGAGGTGCGCACGCCGGAGGACGCCGACGGGATGTTCGACATCCTCACCTACCAAAAGGGCGGCTCGGTCGTCCGGATGCTGGAGCGGTGGTTGGGTGACGACGCGTTCCGCCGCGGTGTGCGGCACTACCTCGACATCCACCGTTACGGGAACACCGAGACCACCGATCTGTGGGACGCGCTCGAGCACGAGACCGACAAACCCGCTCGCCGCATCATGGACACGTGGATCTTCCAGCCCGGATTCCCGGTCATCGACGCGACTGCGGCATCCGACGGCGACGGCATCAGGCTGACGCAACGGCCGTTCCGCTACGACGGCGCCGACCCGCCGACCCGATGGGCGATCCCGTTGCTCGTCCGCCCCGCGACCGCGTCCGGTGCAGCCCGGGCGGCGCTGCTCGAAGACACGACGACGATCCTGCGCGATGTCATCCCCCACGATGGCGAACCGTTCGTGCTCAACGCCGGCGGCGAGGGCTTCTACCGGGTTGCGTACCCGGCCGGCTGGCCCGCCCGACTCGTGCAGTCGGGCGCGCTCACGGCTCGGGAACGGTTCGTCCTCGTCGACGACGCGTGGGCGGCGGTCGTCGTCGGCACGATGCCGGCCGCCGAGTTCCTGGACTTCGCCCGCACGCTGGTCGGCGAACAGGACGTGGTCGTGTGGCGCGCGCTCACCGCGCGCCTGCGGAACCTCACCCGACTCGTCGACGGCGATGCGCTGACCCGCCTGCGTGCGGAGATCGGCGCGCTGGTGCGGCCGCGCTTCGCCGACCTCGGCTGGGATGCACAACCGGACGAGGGCCCGCGCGCCCGTCAATTGCGCGGCGTGTTGCTCGACACCCTCGGCATCGTCGCCGACGATCACGAGATCGCAGCCCGCGCGGCCGAGTACCGCGACAGCGCGACGAGTGACGCCGATGTCGTCTCGGCGTGCGTCGCGATCGCCGCGCACGCCGGGAACGCAGACCTCTTCGACACCTACGTCGGCCGCTTCCACGACGCGCCGACGCCACAGCAACAACTCCGCTACCTGTACGCGCTTGCGCTGTTTCCCACCGAGGAGCTCGTGCTGCGCGCGGTCGAGTTGGCGACGACCGACGCGGTGCGCAGCCAGAACGCGCCGTTCGCGATCCAACGCGCCCTCGCGAACCGGGAGCACGGACCGTTGGTGTGGCAGTTCGTCACCGACAACTGGGACACGATCGAAGCGCGCTTCCCGCGCACCCTGATCCCGCGCATGCTCGAGGGCATCACCTGGCTCGTCGACGACGCGTCGGTCGAGGACGTACCGCGGCATCTCGCCGCCCATCCGATCCCGGAGGGCGAACGGGTGATCGCGCAGCACCTGGAACGCCAGCGGGTGCACCGCGCGCTGCGCGAGCGCGAGCACGAACGCTTCACCGCCGCGATCCTCGCTTGAGCGACTGAAGCAAGTGAACCTGACATTCCCTGTCAGGTGAGGTGGGTACGGTGGGTCCGTGCCGATGCAGCGCTTCTCGGAACCCGTACGGGCGTGGTTCGAGACGAGCTTCGCCGCGCCCACCGCGGCGCAGGACGCCGGGTGGCCGGCGATCGCCGACGGGGACCACACGCTGATCCTCGCTCCCACCGGCTCGGGGAAGACGCTGGCCGCGTTCCTGTGGGCGATCGACCGCCTCGCGACCACTCCCGAACCACCCAAGGCCGAACGTTGCCGCGTGCTCTACATCTCCCCCTTGCGCGCGCTCGCCGTCGACGTCGAGAAGAACCTGCGCGCGCCGCTCGCCGGCATCGGCCTCGCAGCCGAACGGCTCGGAACCACATTGCGCATGCCGACCGTTGCGATGCGGACCGGCGACACGCCCGGCAAGGAACGACAGGCGCTCGTCCGCACGCCTCCCGACATCCTCATCACGACGCCGGAATCGCTCTACCTGATGCTGACGTCGCGCGCACGGGAGACGCTGCGGTCGGTCGAGTACGTGATCATCGACGAGATCCACGCGATGGCACCCACCAAGCGGGGCGCGCACCTCATGTTGAGCCTGGAGCGGCTCGACGAGATCGCCGCGCGTCCACCGCAACGCATCGGTCTCTCGGCGACGCAACGTCCGCTCGACGAGATCGCACGTTTCCTCGGCGGCCACGGCGCCGACGGCGCTCGCCCCGTCACCATCGTGGATGCCGGGTCGCGCAAGGAGCTGCGGCTCGAGGTCGTGGTCCCCGTCGACGACATGGCCGAGCTCGCCCAGAACCCCGCACCACCGGTTGCCGGCGTCGACGGGCCTGACGATTTCTCGATCGAGCCCCGTGCCAGCATCTGGCCGCACGTACACCCGCGGCTCGTCGAGCTGATACGCGCCCACCACACGACGCTCGTGTTCTGCAACGCACGTGCGCTCTCCGAGCGGCTCGCGGCGCACCTGAACGACCTCGCGGACGAGGAGCTCGTGCGCGCGCACCACGGATCGTTGTCGCGCGAGCAGCGGCTCGTCATCGAGTCGGATCTCAAGGCCGGGCGGCTGAAGGCGATCGTTGCGACGAGCAGCCTCGAGCTGGGGATCGACATGGGCAGCGTCGATCTCGTCGTGCTCATCGAGTCGCCGGGCTCGGTCGCGCGCGGCATGCAACGCGTCGGCCGTGCCGGCCACCAGGTCGGCCAGCCCAGCACCGGCAAGATCTTCCCGAAGTACCGCGGTGACCTGCTCGAAGCCGCCGCGGTCGTCCGTCGCATGCAGGAAGGGATCGTCGAGGAGATGCGCTACCCGCGCAATCCGATCGACGTGCTCGCGCAACAGATCGTCGCCGCGGTAGCGGTCGACGAGTGGGACGTCGACGCCTTGTACGCGATGGTGCGACGGTGCGCGAACTTCGCCGAGCTGTCGTCCGACATGTTCCGCGAAGTCCTCGACATGCTCGCAGGCCGGTATCCCTCGGACCGATTCGCCGGACTGCGCCCGCGCGTCGTCTGGGACCGTGTGCAGAATCGGGTGCGCGCTCGCGAGGGCGCGCAGCGTGTCGCGATCGCGAGTGGCGGCACGATCCCCGATCGCGGGCTCTTCGGTGTCTTCCTCCCCGACGGCGCGCGCGTCGGTGAGCTCGACGAGGAGATGGTCTACGAGAGTCGCGCGGGCGAGACGTTCGTCCTCGGCGCGACGACGTGGCGGATCCAGGAAATCACGTTCGATCGCGTGATCGTGACGCCGGCACCGGGCGAACCGGGGAAGACGCCGTTCTGGAAGGGCGACCGGCCCGGCCGTCCACTCGAGCTCGGTCGGGTGCTCGGCGGCATGGTGCGCGAACTGCGGGAGCTCGCACCGGCCGATGCCGAAGCGCGTCTGCGGGCCGACGGACTCGACGTGAACGCGGCCGCCAACCTGCGTCGGTATCTCGACGAGCAGGGCGAGTCGACCGGTTCCGTTCCCGACGATCGCACGATCGTGATCGAACGGTTCCCGGACGAGATCGGCGACTGGCGTATCTGCATCCTCACGCCGTTCGGATCGCGCGTGCACGCGCCGTGGGCGCTCGCGCTCGAGGAGCGACTCACCCGCGCCGACATGCCCGTGCAGGTGCTGTGGTCGGACGACGGGATCATCCTGCGGCTGCCCGAAGCGCTCGAAGACATCCCGCTCGATCTGCTGCTGTTCGATCCCGAGGAAGTGGAAGATCTCGTGGTCGAGCGCCTGCCGAACACGTCGTTGTTCGCATCCCGCTTCCGCGAGAACGCGGCCCGGTCGCTGCTGTTGCCGCGCCGGCGCCCCGGGGAGCGCACACCCTTGTGGCAGCAGCGGCAACGCGCCGCCGATCTCCTCGAGGTCGCGTCCGGGTACCCGTCCTTCCCGATGCTGCTCGAGACGACGCGCGAGTGCCTGCGCGACGTGTTCGACCTCCCGGCGCTGCGCGAAGTGCTCGGCGACATCCGGTCGCGGAAGGTGCGGGTCGTTCCCGTCGAGACGAAGCGCGCGTCGCCGTTCGCGCAGTCGTTGCTGTTCGGGTGGATCGCCGTCTACATGTACGAAGGCGACGCACCGCTCGCGGAACGGCGCGCAGCTGCGCTCGCACTCGATCGCGATCTGCTGCGTGACCTCCTCGGGGCCGAGGAGCTGCGCGAGCTGCTCGATCCCGAAGTGCTCGCCGGTCTCGAGCTCGAGCTGCAGCGCCTGATCCCCGAGCGGCACGCACGTCACGCCGACGATCTCCACGACCTGCTCGCCGACCTCGGTCCGCTGACCATCGAGGGTCTGCGGGCGCGCAGCGCGCGCGACCCGGAGCCGTGGCTCGACGAGCTCATGCCGCAACGGCGCGTCATCCGCGTCGGCGACCGCTACGCCGCGGCCGAAGACGCGGCCCGGCTCCGAGACGCGCTCGGACTCGCGCTGCCCGCCGGTCTCCCGACCGCGTTCACCGATCCGGTCGAGGCCCCGCTCGACGATCTCGTCGCGCGCGACGCACGCACGCACGGGCCGTTCACGATCGAGGAGCTGGCCGGCCGGCTCGGCATCACGAACGATCGCGCCCTCGCCGCCCTGCGTCGCCTGGAGCGCGACGATCGGGTGCTGCACGGCGAGTTCCGGCCCGGCGGCATGGAACGGGAATGGTGCGACGCGAACGTGTTGCGCATCCTTCGCCGCCGGTCGCTGGCGGCGATGCGCCACGAGATCGAACCGGTGGACGCGCCGACGTTTGCCCGCTTCCTCCCCGCGTGGCAGGGGGTCGGGCGCGGCCGGCGCGGGATGGACGCGCTGGTCGAGACGCTCGAACAGTTGCAGGGTGTGGCAGTGCCGGCGTCGGTGTTGGAACGCGACGTGCTGCCTGCACGCGTCGAGGGATACCGCGCGGGCATGCTCGACGAGCTGTGCGCGGCCGGCGAGATCGTGTGGGTGGGTGCGGGCCCCCTCGGCGCCGACGACGGGCGCGTGCGCCTCTACTTCCGCGACCGCATCCGCCTGCTCGCGCCGGCTCCCGTCGAAGAAGGCCGACCCGACGGGCCGGTCCACGACGCGCTGCGCGCCCGCCTCGCCGCGGCGGGTGCATCGTTCTGGCCCGAGCTGGTTTCGGCTGCGGGTACCGCGGACCAGTCGGTGGTGTTGACCGCCCTGTGGGATCTCGTGTGGGCGGGGGAAGTCACGAACGACACGTTCGGTCCGCTGCGCGCGCCGCGGCGCACGACCAAGCGCGCGCCGCGCGCCAAGCCGAACTTGTCGCGCCTGTCGCGGTTGGGTCCGCCGGCCGGCGCCGGGCGGTGGTCGCTCGTCGCGCCGCTCATCGATCCCGCGCCGACACCGACCGAGGTCGCCCACGCACAGGCGATGCAACTGCTCGAACGGCACGGGATCGTGACCCGCGAGGGAGTGCGCAGCGAGGGCCTACCGGGCGGCTTCGCCGCGGTGTATCCCGTCCTGCGCGCGCTCGAGGAGTCAGGGAAGGCACGGCGGGGATGGTTCGTCGCCGGTCTCGGCGCCGCCCAGTTCGCGTTGCCGGGCGCGGTCGACCGGCTGCGTTCCTACCGGACCGTCGACGCCGACGACCCGCGTGTCTCCGTGCTCGCGGCCACCGACCCCGCGCAGCCGTACGGCGCGTCCCTCGGCTGGCCCGACTCCGGTGGTCGCCCGGCGCGCGCCGCCGGCGCGCACGTCGTCCTCGTCGACGGTGAGCTCGCGGTGTACCTCGAGCGGGGCGGCAAGAGCCTGCTGACGTTCGGTTCCCACGATTCACACCTCGGGCCTCATCTCTGGGCCGGCGCGCTCGTCGAAGCGCACAAGGAAGGGCGGATCGGCCGGCTCCAGCTCGAACGCATCGACGACGCGCCCGCCCGCACCGCACCGAGCGCCGGCGCGTTGCGCGAAGCCGGGTTTGCCGACGGCTACAAGGGCCTCACGCTCCGATCGTGAAACCCCATGTTTTTGCGTCAGAACCTGCTGCTATAGCGCGGGATCTGACGCCGAAAGCCGTGCGTGATCACGTGGGCAGCCGTGCCTGAGGGCGACACCGTCCACCGGTGGGCGAACGGCTCCGTGAGCTCGCTGTGCGGACACTGAAGCGGGTCGAGATCCGGCGCGCGACCCAGCGGCCAACGCATCCCTGCGCCCGGCGTGCGCGTGGTCGACGTCGAAGCACGCGGCAAGCACCTGCTCGTCCGGTTCGACGACGGCGCAGTGCTGCACACGCACATGATGATGCACGGTGTGTGGCACGTGTACGGCAAAGGTGAGCGGTGGCGCCGCCCGGCATACAAGGCACGCGTGGTGTTGCAAGCCGACAACGGCGTCACCGCGGTCTGCTTCGACGCCCCCGTGGTCGAGCTGCGCCGCGACGACACGTTCCGGCCGCGCGACGCGTGCCGGCGCGGCGCTCGAACGGCTCGGTCCGAACCTGTGCGACGAGACCGTCGACCTCGACGAGGTCCTCGCGCCGTGCCTCGGCCTTGCCGCCCGAGACACCGATCGGTGACGCGTTGCTCGACCAGCGCGTCGCGGCCGGTGCCGGCAACGTCTTCAAGTCCGAGATCTGCTGGGCGGAACGCGTGCACCCGATGCGCGCCGCTCGTCGCGCTCGACGCCGACAGCCGGCGCCGGCTGTTCGAGACCGCGCACCGTCAACTGTTCGCGAACCGTGCCGGCGGGCGACGCGTCACGTATCGAGGCGGGCTCGCGGTCTACGGAAAGGTGCGCCGCCCGTGCCCTCGGTGCAGAACTGCGATCCGCCGCGCGTGGACTGGTGCCGACCAGCGGGTGACGTACTGGTGTCCGCAGTGTCAGCCCGAGCCGGTCGGCACGTGAATGCAGCGGGCGTTAGCGTGCCCGCCCATGTCCGACCTGTTCTCGCTCTCCGGCAAGGTTGCGCTCGTCACCGGCGGGAGCCGCGGCATCGGCTTGATGATCGCCCGCGGGTTCGTGGAAGCCGGCGCGCGCGTCTACATCTCGTCGCGGAAGGCCGACGTCTGCGACGAGGTCGCCGCCGAGCTCTCGAAGTCGGGTGAGTGCGTGAGCCTGCCGGCCGACCTGGCCACCGAAGACGGCGTGCATCACGCTCGCGAGCGAGCTCGGCGAGCGCGAATCGTCGCTGCACGTCCTCGTCAACAACGCCGGCGCGAACTGGGGTGCACCGATCGCCGAGTACCCGGCCGATGCGTGGGACAAGGTGCTCGACCTCAACGTGAAGTCGCCGTTCTACCTGACGCGTGCCTGCCTGCCGCTCCTCGACGCCGCTGCAAGTGCGGACGATCCGGCGCGAGTCATCAACATCGGTTCGGTCGACGGCATCCAGGTGCCGGTGATGGAGACCTACGCGTACTCGACCAGCAAGGCCGCGCTGCACCACCTCACCCGGCACCTCGCCTCCCGATTGGGCCGGCAGCACATCACGGTGAATGCGATCGCGCCCGGCCCGTTCGAGTCGAAGATGATGGCCGAGACACTGCGCAATTTCGGCGACGCGATCGCGGCGTCGTCGCCGCTCGGCCGGATCGGACGCCCCGACGACATGGCCGGCGCCGCGATCTTCCTCGCCAGCCGCGCCGGCGCCTACGTCACCGGCGCCATCCTCCCCGTCGACGGCGGCATCGCCACCACCAAGTAGCCCGCGTACGCTGCGCAGTCATGGCTGACGATGTGGCCCGGCTCGACGCACTCGTCGACGAGTTGGTGCAGAAGCACGATCCGGACACGACGAAACCCGTCGAGTTCCGAGGCGCGCAGTACGACCTCGGTTTGGCGTGGGTGCACTTCCCCGAGGGCTTCGGCGGACTCGGCCTGGCCCAGAACCTGCAACGTCATGTCGACACCCGTCTCCGGGCTGCGGGCGCACGACCCCCGCACGGCACGCTGTTCTTCGGCCTGTCGCTTGCCGGCCCGACGGTCGCGACCCACGGCAGCGACGAGCTCCGGGGGCGCGCCCTCCGGCCGATGTTCACCGGCGAAGAGATCTGGTGCCAGCTGTTCTCCGAGCCGGGAGCGGGCTCGGATCTCGCCGGCTTGTCGTGCCGCGCCGTGCGCGACGGCGATGAGTGGGTCGTGAACGGGCAGAAGGTGTGGAACACGCTCGCGCACGTCGCCGACCGCGGCATGCTCGTCGCCCGCACCGATCCCGAGCTGCCCAAGCACAAGGGCCTCACCTACTTCATGGTCGACATGCACGCGACCGGCGTCGAGGTCCGCCCGCTCCGCCAGATCACCGGTGAAGCCGAGTTCAACGAGGTGTACCTCACCGACGCCCGCATCGCAGACGCCGATCGCATCGGCGACGTCGGTGACGGCTGGCGCGTCTCCATGACCACGTTGATGAACGAGCGGACGACGATCGGCGGTGCCACGTCGGGCACGTCGAGTCGGGCGACGCCGGTCGCGGAGGCGATCGACCTGTGGTCGAAGCGGGCCGACAAGGATCCGGTGTTGCGCGACCGCGTTGCGAAGCTCTACATCGACTTCGAGGTGCTCCGGCTGACCAATCAACGCGCGGCCGCGAAGCAGCGTCTCGGAAATCCCGGGCCCGAGGGTTCGATCGCCAAGCTCCAACTGGCGACGGTGAACAAGCACGCGTACGAGCTGTGCATCGACCTGCTCGGCGCCGACGGGATCGTCGACTACGACTACACGTTCCGCCGTCCCGACGAGGCCGGCCTCGACGCGCCGCTCGGTTCCGCCCGCAAGATGTTCCTCCGGACCCGGGCCAACTCGATCGAGGGCGGCACGTCGGAGATCATGCGCAACATCCTCGGCGAGCGCATCCTCGGCCTGCCCGGCGAGCCGCGCGTCGACCGCGACATCCCGTGGTCGCAGGTGCCCCGCAGCTGACTGCGTCGTCTCGTGGTCGATCGCACCGCCGTTGCCGACTGGATCGACGGCTACGAGCGCGCCTGGCGAACCGCCGGCACCGAAGCGCTCGCGACGCTGTTCACGCGACGACGCGACGTATTCGATGTCGCCGTACGAGGACGCCGTGCGCGGCATCGAACCGCGATCGCCGAGCTGTGGGATCGCGAGCGCGCCGGACCGGACGAGCCGTTCACGATGACGTGGGAACACGTCGCGGTCGAAGGTGACACGGCAGTCGTGCGAGTCGAAGTGCGACTACGGCGACTCCGGCAACGAGAGTTCCGCGACCTCTGGATCATCCGTTTCGCGACGCGACGGCCGGTGCGCTGCGTTCGAGGAGTGGCCGTTCTGGCCGGAGAAGGGCCACGCCCATCCCTCGAACGAGAACCCGTGACCGATCCAATCGTCGTCCTGTTCACCGGCCCGCCCGGGACCGGCAAGAGCACGCTCGCCGACGCGATCGGACGCGAGATCCGTGCGCCGGTGTTCGCCTCGGATTGGCTGATGGCACCGCTTCGGCAGGTAGCGACAGTGCACGAGGCGATCATGGCGCTCCCGCACACCGAACGCTGGTCGCTCGTCCATGCGCTGCTCGACCAACTGGTGGAGAAGCAACTGCGCAACGACCAGAGCGCCCTCGTGGACTGCGTGGCACGTGTCGGCGCCGAGCGGCGCTTCGCGGCAACGGCCGCGCGGCACGCCGCGCCGTTCTTCGCGGTCGAGTGCACCTGCGTCGACGAGGATCTGCACCGCCGGCGCATCGAAGGGCGCGCAACGCGGGATTCCTGGTTGGTACGAGCTGGATTGGAAGGACGTCGAGGTGACGGCGCGGAACTACGAACCGCTCGACTGCACCAAGCTCGTCGTGGACGCCGGCGATGAGCTGGACGCGAACCTGGCACGCGTGCGCGCGCACCTCGGAATCGGGAAGGATGCCACTGTGCCGACGGGGAGGATTGCATGAGTCAACAGGGAGTCGAAGGGCTGCGGGCGGAGCGAGGGGCGACGCTCGAGATCCTGAAGAGCTTGAGTGACGACGAGTGGAACGCGCCCTCGGGCTGTGAGGGCTGGGCGGTGCGCGACGTCGTCGCGCACATGGGCAGCATCCTGCACGGCGTCGTCGACCCGACGAAGATGCCCGACGTCAGCAGCGGCACCGAAGCGGCGATGGAGGTTCCGGTCGCCGAACGGCGCGAGTGGACGATCGAGGAAGTGCTCGACGAGTTCGAGACGTTCAGCGATCAAGCCGCGAACGTCTTCACGATGGCCCAGGATCCGCCGATGTCGGAAACCCTGCTGCCGATGGGTGATCTCGGCACGCATCCGATGTCGATGTTCGCCAGCACGTTCTGCTTCGACAACTACTGCCATCTCCGCCACGACATCCTGGTGCCGCGCGGCTCGATCGACCGCCCGGAGCCGCCCCGCGACGACGCGCGGCTCGGCGCGACGCTCGAATGGATGCTCGCCGGACTGCCGTGGATGTCGCAGGAGGCGCTGAAGGTCCTCGATCGCCCCGTCGTCTTGCGGCTGACCGGGCCCGGCGGCGGCGCATGGACGATCGCACCGGGCGGCGAGGACGGCCGCGTCCAGGTGACCGAAGGCGCCGCGCCCGATGCCGCGGCGACCATCACCTCCGACGGGCACGAGTTCGTCGCGTGGGCGACGCACCGACGCCCCTGGGCCGAGTGCGTGAAGATCGAGGGCGACGAGCCCTACGCCTCGACGGTCCTCGACGCCATCCACATCTTCTGACCGACGGTTTTGGCGTCAATCGGCGCGCATATACGACGGCTTCTGTCGCCAAAAAACGGGTGGGGTCAGCCGCCGGAGACGTCTTGGGGCTTGGCCTTGCCCGCGGCGATCCAGGGCATCATCGCTCGGAGCTCGGCGCCGACCTTTTCGATCGGGTGCTGCGAGATCTGCTCGCGCATGCCGGTGAAGTTCGGACGACCGTTCTCGTTCTCGGCGATCCACTCCTTCGCGAACTCGCCGGAACGGATCTCGGCCAGGATCTTCTTCATCTCGACCTTGGTCGCGGGCGTCACGACGCGGGGACCGCGCGACATCTCGCCGTACTCGGCCGTGTCGGAGATCGAGTAGTTCATCGCCGCGATGCCGCCCTCGTAGATGAGGTCGACGATGAGCTTCACCTCGTGCAACGTCTCGAAGTACGCGGACTCGGGCTGGTAACCGGCTTCGACGAGTGTCTCGTAGCCGTTGCGGATCAACTCGACCAGCCCACCGCAGAGCACGACCTGCTCACCGAAGAGATCCGTCTCGGTCTCTTCCTCGAACGTCGTGTCGAGCACACCGGCGCGGGTGCCACCGATCGCCTTGGCGTACGACAACGCGATCTGCTTGGCCTTGCCGGTCGCGTCGTTGCCGACCGCGACGAGGCACGGCACGCCGCCACCCTCTTCGTAGGTACGGCGCACGAGGTGACCGGGGCCCTTGGGCGCGATCATCCACACGTCACACCGTGTCGGGTGGCGTGATCTGCCCGAAATGGATGTTGAAGCCGTGCGCGAACGCGAGCGAGTTGCCGTCGGAGAGGTTCGGCGCGATGTCGGCCTCGTACACCTTCTTCTGCTCGGTGTCCGGCAACAGCACCATCACGATGTCGGCTTCACGCACCGCGTCACCGGGCGGCAACACCCGCAGCCCCGCGGCCTCGGCCTTGGCCTTCGAACCCGAGCCCTCGCGCAGGCCGACGACCACGTCGACGCCCGAGTCCTTCAAGTTCAGCGCGTGCGCATGGCCCTGCGAGCCGTAGCCGAGGATCGCCACCTTGCGGTCGGCGAGCAGCGCGGTTTCGGCATCGTTGTCGTAGTAGACGGTCGCGGGCATCGGAACTCCTCGATCACCAAGCTGACTGGGATGTTTGGGCGGGATCACACGTTAGGCGCGCGCGGTTTTCACGGCCCGGAGACGGGTCGGTTGGCGCGACAGGCGTGGCAGCGCGATCCGGCCGGTGCGCTGGATCTCGATGATGCCGAACGGCTTCACGAGGTCCGAGAACGCGTCGAGCCGCTCGGACTCACCCGTGATCATGATCGTCAGCGCGTCGTGGCCGACGTCGACGATCTTCGCCTCGAGGATCGCGGTGAGCTCGGTCACCTGACTGCGGGCCTCGGGGGTCGCCTTGACCGTGATCATCATCAGCTCGCGCTCGACGCCGCCGGTCGGCGGCAGCTCGGTGATCTTGATGACGTTGATCAACTTGTTGAGCTGCTTCACGACCTGCTCGAGACGGGTGGTATCCGCGTCGACGACAAGGGTCATGCGGCTGAAGCGTTCGTCGTCGGTGGGGCTCACCGCCAACGAAAAGATGTTGAACCCACGGCGCGAGAACAAGCCCGCGACGCGCGACAGCACGCCGGACTTGTTCTCGACCAGCACCGTGAGGATGTGATGGTTGGCCTGCATCAATGCCCTCCCGGGTCGATTCCGCTGCGCTCGGCCTCCGGCCATTGCTCCGCTTCATCTCAGTGCCCGCCTTCGCCGAACTCGGGGCCGAGGATGATGTTGTCGTTCGAGCCGCCCGCGGGCACCATCGGGTAGACCTTCTCGCGATAGTCGACCCGGAAGTCGATCACCACCGGGCGGTCGTCGATCGCGTTGGCCTTCTCGATGGTCGGGATGACGTCGTTCGGGTGGTCGACGCGCATGCCGACGCAACCCATCGCCTCGGCCCACTTCACGTAGTCCGGCAGGTCGGGCGACAGATACACCTCGCTGTAACGCTCTTCGTAGAAGAGCTCCTGCCACTGGCGCACCATGCCGAGATACGCGTTGTTCAGGATCGCGATCTTGACCGGAATCCGTTCGGCTGCCGCGGTCACGAGCTCCTGCGCCGTCATCTGGAAACAACCGTCGCCGTCGATCGCCCACACGGTGCGATCAGGCCGGCCGACCTTGGCGCCGACGGCGGCCGGGACCGCGTAACCCATCGTGCCGAGCCCACCTGAGTTGATCCACGTGTTCGGCAGCTTGAACTTCCAGAGCTGACTGGCCCACATCTGGTGCTGACCGACTCCGGACACGAGGATCGTGTCGTCGGGCGTGTACGTCGCGCAGCATCTCGACGCAGTACTGCGGCTTGAGCGGCCCGTCGTCCTCCTGCTGGTACTTGAGCGGGAACTGCTCCTGCCATGCTCCGACGGTGGCGTGCCACGACGACAGGTCCGGCGTGCCGTGCTTCGCCTGCTCGGCCTTCACCGCCTTGATCATCTCGGTGATGACGATCTTGCAGTCGCCGACGATCGGCACGTCGGGCCGGCGCACCTTGCCCAGCTCCGCGGGGTCGACGTCGACGTGGATCACCTTGGCGTTCGGTGCGAATGCGTTCGGATCGCCGGTGACGCGGTCGTCGAAGCGCGCGCCCAGCGTCACGAGCAGGTCCGACTTCTGCATCGACGTGACCGCGGTGTAGTTGCCGTGCATGCCGGGCATGCCGAGGCAGAGCGGATGTTCGTCGGGCATGGCGCCGCGCGCCATGAGGGTCGTGACGACGGGAATGCCGGTGAGCTCCGCCAACTCCTTCAGCTGCGCCGACGCGCCCGCTTTGAGGACGCCGCCACCCGCGTAGATCACGGGCTCGCGCGCCTCGCCGATCAGCCGGGCTGCGTCCTTGATCTGGCGCGGGTGTCCCTTCACGTTCGGCTTGTAGCCGGGCAGGTCGACCTTCTCGGGCCAGTACCACTCCATCGTCGCGTTGGCGACGTCCTTCGGGAAGTCGACGAGCACCGGCCCGGGCCGGCCCGTCGTCGCGACGTGGAACGCCTCGCGCACGACGCGCGGGATGTCCTGCGCGTCGGTGATGAGCCAGTTGTGCTTGGTGATCGGCATCGTGATGCCGACCGTGTCCGCCTCCTGGAACGCATCGGTGCCGATCACCCGGTACGGCACCTGCCCGGTGATGCACACGAACGGGACCGAGTCCATGTACGCGTCGCAGAGTGGCGTGACGATGTTGGTCGCGGCCGGGTCCGCTCGTCACCATCGCGACGCCGGGCCGGCCGGTCGCGTGCGCGTAGCCCGACGCCATGTGGCCGGCGCCCTGCTCGTGCCGCACGAGGATGTGGCGGATCGACGAGTCGATGAGCGGGTCGTAGACGGGCAGGATCGCGCCGCCGGGGAGGCCGAACATGACCTCCACGCCTTCCATCTCGAGGCTCTTGATGAGGGCTTGGGCGCCGGTCAGCTTCATGGCGGTTCCTTGCTCGCAGGAGGACAGGGTCCAGGAGGAATCGTTCGGGAAATGAAAAACCCCCCGCAGTTGCGGAGGGCGAAGCGCACGCGCGGTGAAACGGCGTGCGCTAGGGAACTACGAGAATGAGGGTCGCGGCGGAGGACATCGAGCGAACAGTATCACCCGATCTCGCTGTGTACGCAAGACCAGCGGTCGCGCGGGTAGCGGTACAGCACGTGACGCTCGAGGTCGTGACCGGGTTCGATGCGCGGGTGGTCGAAGTCATCGGCGGGATCGTGCGTCATCCCGATCTTTTCCATGACCGCCTGCGACGGTCGGTTGATGGTCGAGGTGAACGAGACGATCTCGTCGAGGCCGATCCCTTCGAAGCCGTACTGCAACGCCTCGACCGCAGCTTCACTCGCGTAGCCCCGGCCCCAGTGCTCCTTCGCCAGCCGCCAGCCGATCTCGACGCACGGGGTGAACACCGCTTGGAAACCGGGGACGTTGAGGCCGACGAAGCCGATGAAGGGAGCACCAGAGAAAGGCGGGTCGGCGACGACCTCGACCGCCCAGAGGCCCCAGCCCCGCCGGTCGAAGCTCTCGATGATCCCGTCGACGAACGCGTCGCTCTCCGTCGCGGGTCAGCAGCTTCGGGAAGTAGCGCATCACTTCGGGGTCGGCGTTCAGGGCCGCGAACGGCTCACGGTCCTCGGTGCGCCACGGTCGGAGCACGAGTCGTTCGGTGGTCAAGGTGACGGGCGCCGGCATCGTGCGCAGCGTACGGGCCGCGTGTCAGCGTTGGTGCACCGGGCACGAGTACGTCGTGCGTCCGCCCACCGTTCGCCGTTGCAACGGCACGCCGTCCTTCGGACACACCGCTTCGGGACCACGCGGCATGTTGCCGGTGTGGCTGCCGCCGCGCCGGCCGAGCACGCGCAGCGTGTTGCGGATGGCGCGGTGCAACCGTTTGCGGTCGTCGTGATCGATGTCGACGGGCGGGCGGGCGGGATCGATCGCGGCGCGCCAGAGCGCTTCGTCGGTGAGGAGATTGCCGAGGCCGGCGACGCGCGCCTGGTCCATGAGCACGGCTTTGACCGGCGCGCGACGTGCGTCGAGCGCGTCGTCGAGCTGCGCGAGGGTGAGCGTGAGCGCGTCGGGGCCGAGCCGCGACTCGTCGGGGTCGAGCTCCACTGCGCCGAGCCGGCGCGGATCACGCAGCATGAACGCGCCTCCGTCGGCGAACCGCACCCCGAAGCGATGCCAGATCTCGACCCGACGGTTGCTCGCGTAGATCGAGCGGGTCACCCGCTTCGTCGCCATCGACGATGACGCGGCCGCTCATCCCCAGGTGCAGTCCGACGACCGGTCCTTCGGCGGTGTCGACGAACATCGACTTGCCCCGGCGACGGGCCGCGGTGAAGCGATTGCCGACGAGCGCGTGGGTGACCGCTTCGGGTGTGGTGCCGCGCTTGAGGAACCACGTGTCGGGCGCGTGCACCGATCGCGATCTCGCGATCGAGCGCGCGCGCCGCGAGCACTTCCCGCGCCGCTTCGACCTCCAGAATTTCCGGCAAGTCAGGGGTTGGTGATCGCGCCCTTTTCGGCGCCTTGCGCGAGGCGCGGCGTACTTCGCGAGGAAGCCGCTCGTGTAGCGCGGATCGGGAAGCTTCCAGTTCGCCTTGCGCCGTTCGAGCTCACCGGCATCCACGAGCAGCTCGATCGTGTGCGCATCCGCGTCGATGACGATCTTGTCGCCGTCGGCTACGAACGCGATCGGCCCGCCGTCGACCGCTTCCGGCGCGACGTGCCCGACGCAGAAGCCCTGTGTCCCGCCGGAGAACCGACCATCCGTGATCAGCGCGGTATCCGCACCTCGGCCGGCGCCCTTCATCGCGCCCGTCACCGCGAGCATCTCGCGCATTCCGGGGCCACCCTTCGGACCTTCGTACCGGATCACGACGACATCGCCGGGTTCGATGGCGCCCGCGAGGATCGCGTCCATCGCGCCGTCTTCGCCCTCGAAGACACGGGCGACGCCCTCGAAGCGGGGCTGATCGATGCCGGCGACCTTGACGACCGCACCCTTCGGCGCGAGCGAGCCGCGCAGGATCGCGATGCCGCCCTGTGCGTGGATGGGCTGATCGATGGGGTGCACGACCACGCCGTCGGGGCCGGGAGGGGCGAGCGCCTCGATGTTCTCGCCGATCGTCCGACCGGTCACCGTCAGGCAGTCGCCGTGCAACAGCCCCGCGTCGAGCAGCATCTTCAGCACCACCGGCACGCCTCCGACGGCGTCGAGATCGGTCATGTGGAACCGGCCGTGAGGTCGCATGTCGGCGATGTGCCCGACGCGCGCGCCGACGCGGTTGAAGTCGTCGAGCTCGAGCTCGACCCGCGCCTCGTTGGCCATCGCGAGCAGGTGCAACACCGCGTTGGTCGAGCCACCGAGCGCCATCACGATCGCGATGGCGTTCTCGAACGCTTCCTTCGTCATGATCCGGCGCGGCCGGAGGTCGAGCTCGAGCAGGTTCATGACCGCGCGACCCGACTCGTAGGCGAGGTCGTCGCGACGCCGGTCGACCGCCGGTGCCGACGCGGAGCCGGGCAGCGAGAGGCCGATCGCTTCGCTCACCGCGGCCATCGTGTTGGCAGTGAACATGCCGGCACACGAACCTTCGGTCGGGCAGGCGCGCTTCTCGATCTCGCCGAGCTCGTTCTCCGTGATGGTGCCCGCGGCGCAGGCGCCGACCGCTTCGAACACGCTGACGACGTCGAGGGCCTGGTCCTTGTAGTGACCGGGCAGGATCGAGCCGCCGTAGAGGAACACCGACGGCACGTTCAGGCGAGCGGCAGCCATCATCATCCCGGGCAGGCTCTTGTCGCACCCGGCGAAGGAGACGAGCGCGTCGAGTCGCTCGCTGTGCATCACGCATTCGACGGAGTCGGTGATGATCTCTCGGGACACGAGCGAGCCGCGCATGCCCTCATGTCCCATCGAGATGCCGTCGGAGATCGCGATCGTGACGAACTCGAGCGGGAACCCGCCGGCGTCGCGCACGCCCTCCTTCGCCCGCTTGGCCAGCCGGTCGAGCGGCATGTTGCAAGGCGTGACCTCGTTCCACGACGACGCCACGCCGACCTGCGCCTTGCCCCAGTCGGCGTCGGTCATGCCGACCGCGCGGAGCATCGCCCGCGCCGGCGTGCGCTCCATGCCATCGGTGACTTCGTGGCTCAGCGTCTTGATGTCGGCCATTCCCGAAGGCTATAGCGTCGCGAATTGTGAATGACCCGATCCGCGTCGGTGTGATCGGTGCCGGACCGTGGGCGCGTTCCGTCACCGCTCCGGTCTTCGCCGCCGGCCCCGAAACCGCGCTCGCCGGTGTGTGGTCGCGCACCTTCGCGCACGCCGAACGAGTCGCCGGTCCGCTCGGCGTGAGCGCCTACGAGGACGTCGACGCGTTGATCGCGGCGAGCGACGCGGTCGCGATCGCGGTCAGCCCGATCGCCCAGCCCGAGCTCGCGATCCGCGCCGCCCGAGCAGGCAAGCCGGTGCTGCTCGAGAAGCCGCTCGCCGACGACCTCGACGGCGCCCGTCGCATCGTCGACGCGATCGACGCCGCCGGTGTCGGCTCACTGCTCATGCTGACGTACCGCTTCCACCCGCTGGTGCCGGGATTCGCGGCGGCCGCTGTCGCGATCGGAATGGCTGGGCGCGACCGGCTACTTCCTCTCGGGCGCGTTCCTTCCCGAGAGCCCCTACGCAAACGGTTGGCGCATGGAGCGCGGCGCGCTGCTCGACGTCGGGCCGCACCTCCTCGACCTCCACGAGCTCGCACTCGGCGAGATCGTCGACATCAGCGCCGCCGGTGATCCCCACGGATGGGTTGCGCTCACGCTCACGCACGCTTCGGGCGTCACGAGTCAAGGGTCGCTGTGCTGTCGTGTGGCGACGGAGAGCCGCACGGACATCGAATGCTTCGGACCGTCGGGCACGTTGCGATTCGACGGTCGCGAAGGTGACCGCGCCGAGGTCGGCAGCAACCTGCGGGCCGCGTTCGCCGACGTCGCGCGCGGCGGTTCACATCCGTCCGACGCGCGGCGCGGGCTCCATCTCCAGGAGCTCGTCGCACGGGCCGACCGGCAGCTCGTGCAAGGCAGATGAACCAAGCGCCCTTCACCTCCGTGGACGAGTGCCTCACCGTCCTGGCGCGGGCCGCGCACACCTCCGACGAACCCGAGATCGACGGACTCGCCCACGCGTTGCAATGTGGCGCGATCCTGCGCGCCGAATACCCCGCCGACCTCGAGCTCGCGATCTCCGGCCTCGTACACGACATCGCCGACGCGGTCACGCCCGACGACCACACCGGCCACGACCGACGCGGCGCCGAGCTCGTGCGGCCACTGTTCGGTGACCGGGTCGCGCGTCTCGTCGGCATGCACGTGGTTGCAAAGCGCTATCTCGTCACGCGCGAGCCGCGCTATCGAGCCGCGCTCAGCGATCGCAGCGTCGAGACGCTCGCCGAGCAGGGCGACACGCTGCCGGGAGCGGCGATCGACGCGTTGCCGTCGGACCCGGACTTCGAGGCGATGCTCGCGCTCCGCCGGGCCGACGATCGCGCCAAGGATCCGCACGCACGCGTCCCCGAGCTCGGAACGTGGCGCGCCGACCTCGAGCGGTGCGCCCGCGGGGTCGGCTGACCCGTCAGCGGGCGCGGCAGACGAAGCAGCCGACGTCGCTGTGGCACCGCCATGCGCCGTCACTCGCAATGGTGGCCTCGACGCGTGCGCGCATCCGCTCCATGAGCGTGGCCCAGGTGACGCCGGCGGGCAGGAACGGCGCGTAGAACGACTGCATGCTGTTCGCGTAGTCGACGACCGGTTCCGCGTCCGGGATCACGAGCTCGCGCGTCACCCTCGCGCAGTGCAGCACGTCGAAGGCTCCGGCCAGGATCGGTTGCGCGGTCTCGATCGTCCAGCGCTCGGACGCCGCGTGCCGGCAGCAGGTAGGTCGCGCCGGCGAGGTCGGCCATCGCGTCGAGATGCAGCTGGCGGATCTCGCTCATGTGCGCGTTCGCGTTCAGCACGACGAGCGCGTGACCATCGGGAACCAGCACGCGCGCGAACTCGAACACCGCCGCTTCGGCATCGGGCACGTGGTACAGCATGTGGGCGGCGATGACGACGTCGAACACCGCGTTGCCGAACGGGAGGTCCTGCGCGTCGGCTACGAGCGCGTCGACGAGCAGGGCATCGGCGCTCGCCTTCGCCTCGGCGGCCATTCCGAACGACAGGTCGACGCCGACGTGATGCGCTGCCGGAGACACTTCGGCCAACGCGGAGAGGTAGCGCCCGGGACCGCAGCCGACATCGAGAGCGCGCGCACCGGTCGACCAGTCGAGCTGACCGAGCACCCAGGCGTGGATGTCGACCGGGTCGCTCTGGTACCGGTAGATCCCGGCGCGAGCGAGCAGCGGGCCCGAGTCCTTGTACGCCTGGCCGACCAGGCGTTCGCGATCCGTGCGGGGTTCCGTCATCGCGCGACATGTTCGCAGGCTTCCCGCGAGGGGCGGCGGGGTTCGGTCGTGCCCCGCCCGACGTCGTAGATTCGTCGTCGCATGCCGGACCCGTTCGACGTCGTCGTCATCGGCGCGGGCCACAACGGGCTCGTAGCCGCCGGCCTGCTCGCGAAGCGCGGCGCGCGTGTCGTCGTGCTCGAACGCCGGCCGATGGTCGGTGGCGCCGCGGTCACCGAACAGCCCTGGGGTGCCGACTACAAGGTCACCGCGCTGTCGTACGTCGTGAGCCTCATGCCGCCCGCCGTACAACACGAGCTCGAGCTCGCCCGCCACGGCTACCACGTGTTCCCACAACACGGGTACTTCGCACCGCACCGCGACGGCCGCTTCCTGCAGTGCACACCGGAGAGCATCGGGCAGTTCTCGCGACGCGACGTCGACGCCTATCCCGCGTGGGAAGCGTGGCTCGCCGGCTTCGCCGACGTGCTCGGCCCGCTTGCTCACGACCATCCCGCCCCGTGTCGGCTCGCGCCGGCCCGCCGACCTCGTCGACCAGGGCCGGCTCGCGTGGCGGCTCCGCAAGCTCGGCGTCCCCGGCGTCGCCGGCGTCACCAAGCTGTTCACGTCCAGCATCGCCGATCTTCTCGACGAGTGGTTCGAGTCGCCGCAGATGCAGGGTCTGTTGTCGGTGAGCGGCGTCATCGGCACGTGGGCCGGTCCGCGCTCGGCCGGCACCGCCTACGTCATGGCTCACCACAAGGTCGGCGAGAGTCTGGAGAGTAACGACGGCGCGCTCGGGCACTGGGGCTTCCCGCGCGGGGGCATGGGCGGCGTCACGACCGCGCTGCGGCGTGCGGCGGAGTCGTTCGGCGCGTCCGTCCGCACCGATGCGAGCGTCGCGCGGATCGACGTTCGCGACGGTCGGGTGCGCGGCGTCGTGCTCGAGTCCGGCGAGGAGCTGCGCGCCGAGGCCGTGATCGCCGCAACCCACCCGAAGATCACCTTCCTCGACCAGATCGACGCGGCGGCGCTCCCCGCCGACTTCGTCGAGACGATCAGTCGCTGGAAGACGCGCAGCGGGACGGTCAAGGTCAACGTTGCGGTCGACCGGCTGCCCGAGTTCACCGCCAAGCCGGGCTTCGACCCCGAGGTGCACGGCGGCACGATCGTGCTCGCCGAGACCCTCGACGACATCGAAGGCGCGTTCCAGGACGCGGTCGGTGGACGCGCCGCGACGCTCCCGTTCGCCGACGTGTGCATCCCGTCCGTCTTCGACGACTCGCTCGCGCCGGCAGGTCACCACATCGTCTCGATGTTCACCCAGTGGGTGCCCCATGAATGGGCGGCGAAGCCCGAAGGCGGCGCGCTCGAGTCGTACGCAGATCGCGTGCTCGCGCGGCGTCGACGCCGTCGCACCCGGCTTCACCGATTCGATCCTGCACCGGCAGGTGATCGGTCCCTACGAGATGGAGCACGAGTACGGCTTGGTGGGCGGCAACATCTTCCACGGTGAGCTGTCGCCCGGTCAGCTCTTCCACATGCGGCCCGCGCCCGGGTACGCCGACTTCCGCACGCCGATCGCCGGCCTCTACCAGGCGAGCAGTGCGACCCACGGTGGTGGCGGTGTCACCGGCATCCCCGGAATGAACGCCGTGCAGCAGCTCGTGCGCGATCGCCGGCGGGCGCGGTGGCCGGGACGTGGGTAGGCGCCGTGTTGCGTTCGCGTTCACGTGTGCGTTCGCGTTCGCCGCCGCGATCCTGACCATTGCCACGCCCGGAATCGCGTCCGCGGCCGAGCCGGTGCGTGCGACGATCGGCGTCATCGGGCCGATCGGTTCGCTCGACCCGTCGGAGGCGACCAGCGCGGTGGCGCGCGAGGTCATGCAGCTCCAGTACCCGGCCCTCACGACGTTCGCAGCCTTTCCGATCGACATCCGGCCCGGGCTGGCCGCCGCGTGGACGCCGACGTCCGACGGACGCGGCTTCGTCTACTCGCTGCGTCCCGCAACGTGGAGCGACGGGCGTCCCGTAACCGCGGGCGATGTCGTTGCGTCGCTGACGCGAGCGCGCGACGAGGATTGGCCGTACGCCGATGATCGATTCGACGCGCTGACCGCGGTCGAGCGCGACCCCATGACCGTCGAGGTGACGAGCGCGGCCGGCCCCGGCGCGCTGCCGGCGTTGCCGCTGCACGTGTTCCCCGCGGGCGACGCAGCTGCCGGCGCGCCCACGAGTGGCGATTGGCACGTCACCTCACAGACCGACGACGAAGTGCGCATGAGCGTGATCGACCGTCCGGGCCGTCCCATCCTCGACGAGATCGTCTTCCGGTCCTACGCGAACGCCGCGCGAGCTCGAACGCGCGCTCGGCGCGGCGACGTCGACATCGCCGCCGGGTTCGCACCGAGCGACGTCACAACCCTGCAGGCGATCGACGGCGTGCAGGTGATCCACGCCAACGACGGCGACCAGTGGGTCCTGCGGGCGAAGGTCGCCGATCCCTCGATCCGGCGCGCCGTCGCTCGTTCCATCGACCGAGACGCGCTCGGTTCGCGACGCGGTGGCCGGCGTCGGCCGCGCGCAGTCGATACCGATCGTGGCGCGCGACGCCGATTGGCAACTGCCGGCCGCCGAGGCCGAGGCCCTCGCGCAAGAGCTCGCGTACGACCCCGAGGCCGCTCGCGATCTCGTTTCGGCGGCCGCGCCGAACGCCGCCGAGGTTCCGGTCCGGCTCACGCTGTCCGCGCCGGACGACGAGGTCGCGAACGTCATCGCCGACGACATAGAGGCCGCGCTCGGCGAAGTCGGGATCACGGTCGAACGCACGACGGGCGACGACGCCGATCTCACGATCGTTCGGCGCGATCCCGGCGACGACCCCGGCATCGCGCTGACCGCGTACACCTGCGCAGGGGGAGTCTGGTGCGACGCGTCTTACGAGGCTGCGTTTGCGACGTACGCGGCCGCGACCGATGTCGAGACCCGGCGTTCGTCGGTTCACACGATGGTGCGCACACTCACCGACGCCGCAACCGAGATCGTGTTGTTCGCTCCCGACGAGCTGCAGGCGTTCCGCACCGACAACATCACCGGGATCCTGCGAGAGCCGTCCGACGTCCGCCTCGTCGCATTCGGAGCGAGCACGGAGGGCTACGGCCAGATCCGCGCCGCCGTGCCGGTCAGCGACGGCGAGCTGCCGGGCCGGACGTTCGCCGCGCTCACCGCGGCGGGTTGGCCGCCGCCGGGATCGCGAGTGTTCGTGATCGACCGGCGGTTTCAGGCCCGTCGGTAGAGCGACACCGCGAACGCGCTCGCGGCGGTGAACGGCGTGCGATCGAAGGATTCCCAGCGCGATTCGAGCTCCAGCCCCGCGAGCTGGGCCATGAGGTCGAGCTCGGATGGTGGCGCGAAGCGCAGCTTCGCGTGCACGAACCGGATGCCGTCGGGCTCGATACGCACCTGCGTGGTGTCGACTCGCTGCTCGAGCGCGTCGTAGACCGACGCATCGAGGCGTACACGGTGCATCCCGGCCTCGCGCACGCTCACGTGCTCGCCCTGTTCGATGCGGGACGTGTCGGGGATGAACGCGCGGACGAGGAACCGTCCGCCCGGCGCGAGATGGGCGGCGACGTTGCGGAAGCACCGGACCTGCTCGGCCTGCGACGTCAACATGAAGAACGTGTTGAAGACGACGAACACGAGCGAGAACTCACCGTCGACGTCGACGTCGGCCATGTTGCCGAGGGTCGTCGTGATCCGATCTCCACCCGGTTTCGCTCGCAGTTGCTCGAGCATGGCGGGCGACGAGTCGATCCCGTGCACATCGACGCCTCGGGCGGCAAGGGGGAGCGCGATCCGTCCGGTCCCGATGCCGAGCTCGAGCGCGCGTCCGGCGCCGGCGAGCTCCGCGAGCGTCGAACACTCCTGCGTCTCGTCGTGCGGCATGCGATACCACTCGTCGTAGACGTCGGCGACCTGTTCGCCGTAGGTTTCGGGCCCGTAATTGTCCATGACCCATCGAACCAGATCCCGGCGAGAGGCAGTGATGAAAATCGATTCGGCTCTTGCCACCACCAGCCTGCTCGACGTGCCCGAGCGCGCGCGCGAGCTCGAAGCGACGGGGTACGACGGCGTCTACACCTTCGAAGGGTCGCACGATCCCTTCCTTCCGCTCCTGTTCGCCGCCGAGCACTCCGAGCGTTTGGAGCTCACGACGGCAGTCGCGATCGCGTTCGCACGCAGCCCGATGACGCTCGCGAACACCGCCTACGACTTGCAGCTCGCGTCGAAGGGGCGGTTCAACCTGGGCCTCGGCACGCAGATCAAGCCGCACATCGAGAAGCGGTTCTCGATGCCGTGGTCACATCCCGCGGCCCGCATGCGCGAGCTCGTGCTCGCAATCCGCGCGATCTGGGCGAGCTGGAACGACAACGCGCCGCTCGAGTTCCGCGGCGAGTTCTACACCCACACGTTGATGACGCCGTTCTTCAATCCCGGGCCGAACCCGCACGGCCTCCCCCGCATCTGGCTCGGCGGCGTCGGCCCGCGGATGACCGAGGTCGCGGGTGAGGTTGCCGACGGCTTCATGATCCACCCGTTCTCGACCGCGAAGTTCATCCGCGAGACGACGTTGCCCGCGCTCGAGCGCGGGGCGGAGCGTTCCGGCCGCACCCTCGCCGATCTCGAGATCGCGTTCCCACTGATGATGGTCGCCGCCGACACCGAGGCCGAGCGCGCGGCCGGCGTCACGGGCATGCGCGCCCGCCTCGCGTTCTACGGCTCCACACCCGCGTACCGACCGGTGCTCGAAGCACACGGTTGGGGCGACCTCCAGACGGAGCTCAACCCGTTGTCGAAGCGCGGCGACTGGGAAACGATGTCGTCGCTGATCACCGACGAGATGGTCGACGAGCTGTGCGTCGTCGGCTCCCGCGCCGAGATCCCCGGCCTCGTCCAGCGCCGCTACGGCGACGTCGTGCAGCGCATCTCCTGCGACATCCCCGACCCCGACCTCATCACCGCCCTCAAAGCCCTGTGAACCCCCGGTTTTTGCGACAATCGGCGACCGATCCGGTCGCCGATTGTCGCCGAAACCTCATTGGAGGCGGGCGAGGAGGAGCTTGGTGATCACTTGCGGGTTGCCTTGGCCCTTCAGCCGGCCCTTGATCTGACCGAACAGGAAGCCCTGCTTCTTCTGCTTCACCTTGTCGTCGCCGTCGCGGTACTCGGCGACGACATCGGCATTGGCCGACAGCACTTCGTCGACCACGGCTGCGATCGCGTCCTCGTCGCTCACCTGTGCGAGCCCGCGCTCGGCGACGATGTCGCGCGGCCAACGGTCCTGGTGCAGCGACTCGTCGAGCACGTCTTGGGCCTGCGATCGCGAGATGGTTCCGGCGGCGATCAGGTCGACGAGCTCGGCGAGCATCTCGGGCGTGAGGATCGCCGGTGACGAACCGGTGGTCTCGTTCAGGAACTTCAGCACGTCCTGGCGCACCCAGTTGACAACGTCTTTCGCCGCTCCGGACTTCAACGCTGCGACTGCGGTCTCGGTGTAGGTGACGAGACCGGGGACGTCGACGATCACCCGGGCGACGTCTTCTTTGACGCCCCACGCCTCGACGAGGCGCGCACGCGTCGCCGCGGGCAGCTCGGGCATCGACTCGCGCACCTGTGCGCGCATCTCGTCCGGTTGGCGCGACCGGCACGAGGTCGGGCTCCGGGAAGTAGCGGTAGTCGTGCGCCTCTTCCTTCGAACGGCCGGCGATCGTTCGGTTGCGAGCTTCGTCCCAGTGCCGGGTCTCCTGCACGATCGCGTCGCCGAACTCCAACGCGGTGATCTGACGGCGGGCTTCGTGCTCGATCGCGTTGACGAGCGAACGCAACGAGTTGAGGTTCTTGATCTCGCAACGGGTGCCGAACTCGTCGCTCCCCACGGGCCGCACCGACACGTTGGCGTCGATGCGCAGCGAGCCTTCCTCCATCTTGACGTCCGAGACACCGACCGCGAGCAGCGTGGCGCGGAGCTCTTCGACGTAGCGCTTGGCCTGCTTCGACGAGCGGATGTCGGGTTCGGAGACGATCTCGAGCAGCGGCACACCGGCGCGGTTGTAATCGACGAGCGAGTACTCGGCGTCGTGGATGCGGCCGCCGCCACCGATGTGCAAGGTCTTGCCGGTGTCCTCTTCGAGGTGCGCGCGCGTGATGCCCACGCGCTCGCCGTCGACATCGAGATGGCCGTTCACCGTGATCGGCTGGTCGTACTGCGACGTCTGGTAGTCCTTCGGCATGTCGGGATAGAAGTAGTTCTTCGCGCGCGAAGACCGACCGCTCGGGCACGTCGAGCGCGAACGCCTCGGCGACACGCAGCGCGTACTCGACTGCCTTCTCGTTCAGGACCGGCAGCGATCCCGGCAGACCCAGGCAGACGGGACACACGTTGGTGTTCGGATCGCTCCCGAACTCGTTCGCGCAGCCGCAGAACATCTTGCTCTCGGTCGAGAGCTCGCAGTGCACCTCGAGCCCGACCACCGTTTCCCACGACTGGGTCTCGGCCTTGGTTTCGGTCGCTGACGCCACGCGGTCAGACTACAAGCCGTGACGAAGGCTCCCGTGACGTCTTCTCCTGATCCGAATCAGTTCGCGACGCATCACGCAGAGGTCCGCAACGGCGTCACGATCGCGTACGTGCGCGAAGGTGCGGGAGGAACGCCGCTGCTCCTGCTCGCACGGATATCCGGAGACCAAGCGCATCTGGTGGCGCAACATCGCGCCGCTCGCCGCGGCCGGCTTCGAGGTGATCGCCCCCGACTTCCGCGGGCACGGCGACTCGAGCCTCGCGCCCGACAACTTCTACGACATCGCCGCGTACGCGATGGACTGCTACGCGCTCGTGCACGATGTCCTCGGCCACGAACAGTGCGCGGTGGCGGGCGGCGACGTCGGCGGCGTCGTGCTGTACGACATCGGGCTGCGCTACCCCGGCTTCGTGACGCACCAGGTGTTCTTCAACACCGTGCCGCCACCGCTCGCCGCGGTGTACGAGGCGGCCGGCCTCCCGCCCGATGACGTGCGCGAACGCCGCGCCACCGCCGACTACTTCATCCGGCAGGCGACCGAGCCCGACACCCTGCTGGCCGAGCTCGACACTCCCGAACGTCGCCGGGCGTGGGTTGCACCGATGTACGGCCACCGGTTGTGGGGCACACCGAACGCGTTCACGGCCGACGAGGTTGCGTTCCACGCCGAGCCGTACGGCGACGCCGACAAGCTCCGTGCGAGTTGGGGTGTGTACGAACAGAGTGCGGGCAAACGGGCGATGGAAGACGTTCCGAGACTGTTCGAACAGACTCCGGTTCCGACGCTCGTCCTCTACGGCCCGGAAGACCAGGTCGTGCTGCCTTCGTTCCCCTGGAAGGCCGCGGCCGCGTGCCTCGACTGCACCGGTCCGTTGTTCGTGCCGAACGCCGGCCACTTCCTCCAGTGGGAAGCAGCCGACACGTTCAACAAGATCACCGCTGCGTTCTGCCGCCCGTGAAGCCAACCCGCCGGCGAAGGGCAGGCGCCGGCTACGGCGCCGCCAGCTCGATCGCGCGGGCGGCGCGGAACATCGTCGTCTCGCCGAGCGCGTCGGCGAGGAGCTGCACGCCGATCGGTAGCCCGGCGTCGCCCGTCCCGAACGGCACGGACATGGCCGGGTGGCCGGCGAGGTTGCTCGGGATCGTGAACACGTCGCTCAGGTACATCGCGAGCGGATCGGCGGTCTTCGCACCGAGCTCGAACGCGACGGTTGGCGTCGTCGGTGCGAGCAACACGTCGAACTCTTCGTACGCGCGAGCGAAGTCGCGGATGATCAAGGTCCGGACCCGCTGCGCCTGCCCGTAGTACGCGTCGTAGTAGCCGGCCGACAGCGCGTACGTGCCGAGCATGATGCGACGCTTCACCTCGGCACCGAACCCGGCGTCGCGCGTGCGCGCGTTCATCGTTGCGATGTCGTCGGCGTCGACGCGCAACCCGTAGCGGACACCGTCGTAGCGCGCCAGGTTCGACGATGCTTCCGCCGGCGCGATGAGGTAGTAGGCCGCGAGGCCGTACGAGCTCGACGGGAGCGCGACCCGCTCGACCTTGGCGCCGGCGTCGTCGAGGGCACCGGCGGCGCGGTCGACCGCGGCGCGCACCGCCGGCTCGATGCCGTCGGCGTCGATCATCTCCTCGACCAGCCCGACCCGCAGCCCGTCGACACCCTGTTCGAGCTCGCTCGCGACCGGCGGCGAAGCGCTCGTCGATCGACGTCGAGTCGAGCGGGTCGTGGCCCCACATCGCTTCGAGCAGCACCGCGGCGTCCTCGACCGTGTGGGCGAACGGCCCGATCTGGTCCAACGACGACGCGAACGCGATCAGCCCGTACCGCGAAACCGCGCCGTAGGTCGGCTTGGCGCCGACGACACCGCACAGCGCCGCAGGCTGGCGGATCGAACCACCGGTGTCGGAGCCGACACCGAGCGGCGCGAACTCCGCCGCCACCGCGGCCGCCGAACCGCCGCTCGACCCGCCGGGCACCCGGGTCGGGTCGTGAGGGTTGCGCGTCGGCCCGAACGCCGAGTTCTCGGTGGACGATCCCATCGCGAACTCGTCGAGGTTCGTCTTGCCGACGATCACCGCGCCCGCCGCCCGCAACCGGAGCACCGCGGTGGCGTCGTAAGGGGGCCGCCACCCTTCGAGGATCCGCGACGAACACGTGGTCGGCAGGCCGCGCGTCGTCATGTTGTCCTTGATCGCGACGGGCACGCCGGCGAGCGGGCCCGGGTCGGATCCGGACGCGACCTGGGCGTCGACCGCGTCGGCCGCGGCGCGTGCCTCTTCGGCGAGGACGAGGTTGAACGCGTGGATCTCACCCTCGCGCGCGTCGACGCGTGCCAAGTGCTCCTCGAGCACGTCGCGTGCGGTCCTCGTGCCGGCGCGAACGGCGGCTGCGATCTCGACCGCGGTCACGGCGCCTCGCCGAGGATGCGCGGCACCCGGAAGCGGCCGTCTTCCGCGGCCGGGGCCGCGGCGAGCACCTCGTCGCGCGCCACACCCGGACGCACGGCGTCCGTGCGCAGCACGTTGACGAGCGGCAGCGGGTGCGCGGTCGGCTCCACCCCGTCGGTGTCGAGTGCCGAGACTTCCGCGGCGTAGTCGAGGATCGCGCCCAGCTCACCCGTGAGCGACGCCAGCTCCGCCTCGGTCAACGCGAGCCGTGCGAGGCGGGCAACGTGTTCGACGTCGGCACGCGTGATCCGCTCGGATGCTGTCATCGGTGTGAGGCCTCGATCAGGGTCCGGGTCAGCGATACGGCCGGGTCAACGGTAGGGCCGGGTCAACGGTAAGGATCGAGTCGGGAGAGCGGGAGCGTCCACCACTCCTCGGGCGCGCCGTCCCACTCCGGGTCCGGGTAGATGCAGTCGACGGGGCAGGCCGGCAGACATTTGTCGCAGCCGCTGCACAGCTCGGGGACGATCACGACGTCGGCACCGTGGTTGAAGATGGCCCCGAACTGCGGCGGACAGTGGCGCAGGCACGCGTCGCAGTTGATGCACTCCGACATCTCGATGCGCACGGGCGCGTTCCGCCACTTCGGGTTCCGCTCCCGCTCCGCGATGCGCTCGAGCCTCGTCGCAGCAGCCACGGACCCACGATATCGACCCGGTCGTGCTCGCCACGCGTCGTTGTGCCGGCGTGCGCGCACTGGCATGATCGTCCTGTTCATCGGACGGAACGTGGGAGTGGGGCACATGGCCGATCTCCGTTACCGGTTGACCGCGATCGCAGCGCTCGGGCTGCTCGCCATTGGCTGCACGTACACCACGAGGGCGAGCGTGCGGTCCGACGGCGGCGAGGCCAGCTCCGGTGCCCTCGGTGCGGCGCTCAGCGCGGATGGGCGTTACGTCGTCTTCGACTCTTTCTCCGACGACATCGTCCCGCCGGACGAGAACCAGGTGTTCGACGTCTTCCGCCGCGACCTCCTGACCGGAACGACGGTGCGGGTGAGCCTCGACACCGGGGGCGGCGACCCGAACGGAAGCAGCATCAACCCAGACGTCACTGCCGACGGTCGCTACGTCTCCTTCGTGTCGATCGCGAACGATCTCGTCGCTGGCGACGGCAACAACGCGTTCGACATCTTCCGGCGCGACATGGTCACGGGGACGACGACTCGGATCAGCGTCGACACCGGAGGGGGAAGCCCGAACGGCAACAGTTTCGACGCCGCAGATGAGCCCCGACGGTCGCTTCATCGTGTTCCAGTCCGAAGCGAACGACCTCGTCCCCGGCGACGGGACGTCGGGACCGAACACGGGCGACATCTTTGTCAAGGACATGCAGACGGGCATGACGAAGAGGGCGAGCGTCGACACGGGCGGCGGCGACCCGAATGGATTCAGCTTCGGGCCACGCATCAGCGCCGACGGTACCGTCGTCGCGTTCGGCTCACACGCGAGTGACCTCGTGCAGGCTGACGGCAACGCTGAACCCGATGTCTTCGTGCGCAACCTGACGCGGGAACGACGACGCGCGCGAGCGTCGACACCGCCGGCGGCGACAACGACGCCGGGATACTCGGTGACGGCATCTCGCTGAGCGCCGACGGACGCTTCGTCGCCTTCGCGTCCTCGGCGAGCGATCTCGTAGCCGGTGACGGGGACGAGGACGGACCGTTCAGCGACGCATTCGTGCGCGACGTCCAGATGGGCATCACGACGCGAGTGAGCACTGACCTCGAAGGCGAGGATGGGAACGGCCGGAGCCGGGGTCCGGTGATCAGCGGCAACGGCCGCTACGTCGCGTTCGAGTCCGAGGCGAGCGACCTCATCGTCGGCGACATCCCGTCCAACGGCAGCGACATCTTCGTGCACGACCGCGCGACCGGTGTGACGACGCGCGCCAGCGAGGACGGCCTCGGACAAGGCGTCGCGGGCTCCTCGAGCTTCAACTCCGGCATCGACCTCTCGAACGACGGCCGCTATGTCGCGTTCAGCACCGACGTGCCATCACTCGTCGCGAACGACACCAACACAGCGTCAGACGTCTTTGTACGCGCCGTCGTCGAGCCCACGGTGACCGCAATCTCGCCGCCGGCGATCGCGCGCGGTTCCACCGAGACCCTCGTGCTCACCGGCACGGGTTTCCTTCCCGGTACGACTGCCGTGTTCAACGCCTACACCGCGCCGGGTGTGACCACGAACGCGGTCACGGTGATCTCGGAGACCGAACTTCGCGTGTCGGTCACCGTCGACCCATTGGCGGCGACGGGTCCCCGAAACGCTTTGGTGTTCACGCCGGGAACCGGACCGGGGCCGCTTGCGACGGCGTTCTCTGCATGCGGAGGCTGCCTGACCGTGACGTAGCCGGCCGCCCCTCCATGCGAGGGCGCACGCGTGTGACAGGGCGGGCACGGCTCTGTACGATGCGCCGCCACCAGCAAGAGCGGGCCCGAGGAAGACGTGGGCACGAGAAACTGGACAGCAGCACGACTCAGGAGGTTGGCGTGGCCGACAAGTACCCGTTCCTTTCGGATGAGTGGTTCGACGCGGCCGCCAAGCTGATCAGTGAGCACGACGCGAATGCGCCTCCCGGCACGAACCTGTTGCTGAACCTCGAGGTCGAGGAAGGCGACAACAAGACCCTGTTCCACATGGGTTCACGCGACGGGGCGACCCTGTTCGGCAAGGGTCACGACGACAGCGCCGACGTCACGCTCTCGACCGACCTCGAAACCGCCAAGGCCGTGTTCATCGACGGCAACCCGCAGGCCGGGATGCAGGCGTTCATGTCGGGCAAGGTCCGCGTGCAGGGCGACATGACCAAGCTGATGATGGCGCAGGGTGGCGGTGGCGGCGGCAATCCCGCGCTCACCGAGGCACTCCAAGGCATCACCGAATAACGAGTTGCGCCCGCGGGCGGGCTGCAGGTGCACCGTGACGAGCGCGACGCGTCCACCGTCACGGTTCCTCCCCGCGGATCAGCCCGAACGGAGCACGACCGCCGAGCCCCGGGGCGCACCCGTGTTGCCGGCGACGCTCTGGGCCGACAACCGGACGGTCGTAGAGGAGCGGGCCGTCGACCGAGACCACGAAGCCAGCGACCTTGCAGGTCGGCGAGCGCGTACCCGAGGAGCTGACCGAGCAGGTTCGGGACCGTCACGAGGTCGGGACCCTTGCTGACGACGACGTTGACCGTCGAGCCGTGAGCGATCGTCTCTCCGGGCGCCGGCGAGACGCCCATCACCTGGCCCGCGGCGACGTCGTTGGAGAACTCGTCCTCGCCGCGCGTCACCTTGAACCCGAGCCCTTCGAGCGCCGCCTGCGCGTCGGCCAACGCCCGGCCGCGGACGTCCGGCACCTCCACGGGCGCTCGACCCTTGCTGACGCTCAGGGTCACCTGCGAGTCCGGCGCGACCTGTTCTCCTTGCTTCGGCGCCGAGTCGATGACGGTTCCGGCCGCGACCGTGTCGCTGTACTCCTCGACGTCGGCCGCGAGCGTGAAACCCGCCGCGGTGAGCGCGGCCGCAGCGTCGGCTCGGGCTGTGCCATCGACGTTCGGGATGCCGACGAGCGCGGGGCCGTCGGACACGGTCAGCCGAATGCTGTCGGCGTCGGAGAACGAACCGCTCGCCGGCGACTGCGCGATGACCGTGCCGGCCGGATCCGGGGCGTTCTTCCGGTCGACGCTCGAACTGAAGCCCGCCGCGTCGACCTGCGCCTCGGCCTGTTCGAGCGAGAGGCCGACCACGCCGGGAACTTCGGTGGTGGAACCGCCGGTCTGCGCGAACGCGACTGCGCCCAGGGCGATCATGAGCACGAGCGCGGCGGCGACGACGAACGGGACGATCCGGCGCGGCCCGGTCCCGCGGCGAACGATCGGCTCGGCCTCGGGCAACGACACCGGCACCGGAGTTGCTGCGGCGGCCGCGTCCTGGTCGAACAGCGGCGACGCGGACTCCTCCTCCGCCGCGACGGCACGCGTGGGGTGCGGGTCGACGCGGTCGACCATCCCCGCGAGCGCCAGCGGCACCGGCGGTGGCAGCGAGTCGCCGACGTCGACGAGCGCGGCGCGCATCGTGGCGGCATCTGGATACCGCTCGGCCGCGTCCACGCGCCCGGCCCGCTCGACGACGGGTACGAGCGGCCCCAGCTCGAGCGGCGCGTTGATCGCGCGCAACGTGCGCGCGGTGAGCATCCCGATCGTCGTGTCGGCCGCGAACGGGACCTTGCCGGTGACCGCCTCGACCAGCACGAGCGACAGCGAGTACAGGTCGGAGCGCGCGTCGAGCTGCACCCCGGTCGCCTGCTCCGGCGAGGCGTAGCGCGCGGTGCCGAACACCGCGCCCGCAGGTTCGGTCCAGCTCGCCTCGGCGAGCGCGCGGGCGAGACCGAAGTCGGCGACGCGGACGATGCCGTGCTCGTCGAAGAGGAGGTTCGCGGGCTTGATGTCGCGATGCAGGATCCCTCGTGCGTGCGCGTACTCGAGTGCCGACGCAACGTCGCGACCCACCCGGGCGGCCTGCGGGACGCTGAGGAGCGTCTCCCGGTCGAGCATCGACCGGAGGCTGCCGCCCTCGAGCAGCTCGAGCACCATGAACGGCACGTCGTCCTCGCCCCAGTCGTGGACGGTGACGATGTGCGGATGGTGGAGCGAGGCGGCGACCTGCGCCTCGGCCCGGAACCGACGAAGGAACGCCGAGTCCTCGGCCAGCGCCGCGTGAAGGATCTTGACCGCGACGCGACGACGGAGCCGGGTGTCCTCGGCGAGGTACACGCGGCCGCTCGCACCGGTACCGATGGCCGAGTGCAGCCGGTAACGGCTCGCGAGCACCCGGCCCGCGAGATCGCTCACGAGGCTTTGAGCCACGGCGACAAGGTAGTTCGCGCCAAGGCGTTCGCCGCGGCACCCGCGTTCACGGTTGTCGCGTTCACGGTTGTCGGGGGTGCTTGGGTAGGTTCGACCCGTGCGGTTGCGGCAGCCCAGGCATCCCGAGCGGGTCGCGATCGTGGCGATCGGCGTGTTGGTGGTCGCGAACCTTGCGTGGTTCGGCTATCGCTCCCAAGACACGAGCACGGGCAGCCGGGACCGTCCGGACGCCGTGACCGAGGTCTACCCGCCCGAGGACGCGGTGATCCGGCCGCAGGACACGGTGGGCTTCGACCTCCGCGACGACCTCCAGGGCGTGCTCAGCATCGACGCGCAGCGCATTCCCGAGGACCAGTACACCGGCGACTTCGAAGTCGGGCAGGTGTTCTGGCGACCCGGTCCCGGCCAGGAGTTCCAGGAACTGCCCGAGGGTACGCACGAGGCGACCGCGGAGTTCTGGGACACGACGAAGACCGAAGAAGAAGCGCGCGACAACAACGAGGTGTACTCCTACACCTGGCGTTTCCGCGTCGGCTTCTGATCAGGCTGCGGGGCCGGTGTCGAGGAGCGCGGCGAACGCGTCGTCGTCGAGCACGGTGACGCCGAGCTCCTCGGCCTTGGCGAGCTTCGAACCCGGGCTCTCCCCCGCGACCACGTAGCTCGTCTTCTTCGAGACGCTGCCGGTCACCTTGCCGCCGCGCGCCTCGATCGCCGCGGCCGCCTCGTCGCGCGTGCGCGACTCGAGCGTGCCGGTGAGCACGAACGTCAGGCCCGCGAGCGTCGGCTCCTCCGTCGGCGCCGCTGGAGCCGCGCCCTCGAAGTTGACGCCCGCCGCGCGCAAGCCGGTCGACGAGGTCGCGATTGCGGTCGATCGCGAAGAAGCGCTGCACGCTCTGCGCGATCGTGGGCCCGACGCCGTCGACCGCGACCAGTTCTTCCTCGGACGCATCCGCGATGCGATCCATGTGCCGCATGCTGCGTTCGAGCGCCTGCGCCGCCGTCGGGCCGACGTGGTTGATGCCGAGTCCGACGAGGACACGCCACAGCGGCCGTTGCAACGAGGCGTTCACCGCGTCGACGAGCGCCTGTGCGCTCTTCTCGGCGATGCGGTCGAGGGGGATGAGCCGGTCGACGGTCAGGTCGAAGATGTCGCCGGCGTCCCGCAGCAGCCCCGCGTCCGTGAACTGACGAACCCGTTCCTCGCCGAGTCCCTCGATGTCCATCGCGCCGCGGCCCGCGAAGTGCACGATGCGCTGGACCCGCTGCATCGGGCAGTCGACGTTGATGCAGTGGTGATTGGCCTCGCCTTCGAGGCGCACGAGGGGTTCACCGCACGCCGGGCACTTCGCGGGGAACTTCCAGCGCCGGGTGCGCGCCGGTCGCTTGGCGAGGATCGGCCCGACGACTTCGGGGATCACGTCGCCGGCGCGCCGGACGATCACGGTGTCGCGCGGGCGCACGTCCTTGCGCGCGACGTCGTCCTCGTTGTGCAGCGTGGCGAGCGAGACGTTCGCGCCGCCGACGAACACCGGCTCGAGCACCGCGAACGGCGTCGCCCGGCCGGTCCGACCGATGCTGACCATGATGTCGTCGAGAACAGTCGTCTTCTCCTCGGGAGGAAACTTGTACGCGATCGCCCAGCGCGGCGCCCGCGAGGTGTTTCCCATCTCGGCCCGCTGTCCCAGATCCTCGACCTTCACCACGACGCCGTCGATGTCGTAGCCGAGCGAGTGACGGTTGGACTCCATCTCCTCGCAGAACGCGAACACGGCGTCGATGCCGTCGACCGGCCGGATGTGCGGCTCGACCGGGAAGCCGAGCGACGCGAGCCACTCGAGCGTTTCGCGTGTGCGTGCGCAGACGTGGTCCGCCTTCGACCGCGCCGACCTGGTAGCAGAACACCGTGAGGTCGCGCGTCGCGGTGATGCCGGCGTCCTTCTGGCGGAGGCTGCCGGCCGCGGCATTGCGCGCGTTCACGAACAGCCGGTCGCCGGCCTCCCCCTGCCGGCGGTTGAGGTCCTCGAAGGACGCGAGCGGCATGAACACCTCGCCGCGGACTTCGAGCACACGCGGGATCGCCTTCCCTTGTCTCTTCCCGCCCCCTTCAGCTGCTTCGGAATGGCGCCGATCGTGCGGAGGTTCTCGGTGACGTCCTCACCGGTGACACCGTCGCCGCGGGTCGCGCCGATGCTGAAGCGACCGTCTTCGTAGGTGAGTGAGATCGCAAGGCCGTCGAGCTTCGGCTCGACGACATAGGGCACCGCGTCCGGCACGAGCTTCTCGATACGAGTCGACCATGCCGTCAGGTCGTCGAACGAGAACGCGTTGTCGAGCGAGAGCATGCGCGCCCGGTGCGTGACCGGCGCGAACGTCGACACCGGCCGTCCACCCGGGCGCTGCGTCGGCGAGTCCGGCGTGACGAGCTCGGGATGGGCGCGCTTCGAGCTCGCGCAACTCCCGCACGAGCGCGTCGAACTCGGCGTCGCTGAGCTCGGGATCGTCGTGCACGAAGTACCGCTCGGTGTGGTACTCGATCAGATCGCGCAACGCTCCTGCGCGCTCGAGTGCTTCCGCCGGCACCGCCTTCGCCACGATCCGAGACTAATGAGCGTGCGTAGCCGATCGGCGCGCGTCAGGCGCCGATGGCGAGCTTCGTCGCCGCGGCCTGATCGTGCACCCGGTTGCCGAGCTCGCGCGCGAGCAGCATCGCGCGCTCGGCCTGGCTCGGCCCGTGACCTGCGAGCCCGCAGGCCGGCGCAACGAGTGCCTGCTGGCGGAGCTGCACCGGATCGCAGCCGCGGCGCGTCAGCTCGCACCAGACGTCGAGCAGCGCCTTCCACAGCGGCGACGGATGCTCGCCGATCGGGCCGTTCGTCGGGACCGCGCCCCATGCGATCCAGCCGCCACCTTCGAGGAAGCGGGCGATCGCGATGGCGTCCTCGAACTCGATCGCGTCGACGTCGACGTGGACGACATCGGGTCCGGCCGCGAGCGCGACACGGAGGTCACCGTGTCCGCACACGTGCACACCGGTCGCACACGACGGCGCCGCCAGTGCGGACGAGAGCAGGTCGGTGGCTAGCTCTCGTTCGAGCGGCGGATCGTCGCTCCGCCATTGAACGAGTGCGGGCTCGTCGAAGAACAGGGCGATCTCGGTCTCGGGCATGCGGGCACCGAAGTACGCCTCGACACCGACCGCCCATTCGCGTGCCACACGGGTCGCGACCGGAAAGGCGCGCTCGGGCGTCGCACCCGCGCGCAGTCGAGCGCGACACCGAGCGTCAACGGTCCGGTGACCTGTGCCTTCACCCGCTTCGGGACGCGCGGCAACGCGGTCGCCGCATCGACGAACGCGACCAGTCCTGCGTGCGCGTCGGTAACCAGTTGGATTGCGACCTGCGCGCTCGAGTCGATGTCGCCATCGATTGCGATCGCACCGTCGTCGTGCGACCACGACGCCCGGGACACCGTGCAACCACTGCGCGACGACACCTTCACGCCGGCTCCGGTGCGGCAGTTGCGGCGCCGCCGGAAGGTCGGGAAGACAACGCAGCACGAGCGCGGCGGCCGCGCCGGCGTCGCGATGCGGAAGACTGCCGACGCCGGTGGCCATTCCTGCAGCGAGCACGGTCGAAGGCATGAAATTCGTAGTATACGAACGGCTTTCCGAGAACACGGAACGCACGAGCGCGATCGACGTGGGAGACATGCACAACGTCTGGTTGTGGTGCGCGCGGTTGGCATGGGCCGCGCTGCCGATCACGACCGGCAGCGCGATCGCCGACGCGCTCGACGACTGGTCGGCCGCGCCAGTTGCCGCAGTCTTGTTGTGGGGATCATGGGGCATCGGCCTCGTCGCGCTGTTCGCACCGCGACCGTGGGGCCTCACGGCGATCCGTGTCGTCGCGCCGGTAGCAGTCGTCGTCACGATCATCGCAACGCCGGCCGGCTCGAGTGCAGCGGCCGTGATCGCGACCGCGTCATCGCTGCTCGCCGCCGTCCTGGTGCTCGCGCCCCCGTTCGCGATTGCGGCCGCCAACGCGCTGGCCTACGGCGACGAGCACAGGTTCCCGCTGCGCATCCCCATCGCGCAACTCCTCACGCTGGTGCCGATCTCGATCGCGCTCGTCGCAGTCGGGATCGCGGCCGGGCCGCTGCTCGCGGCTTCGGGGAACGTGCTGCTCGGGATCGTCGCCCTCGTCGTGGGGCTTCCGGTCGCCGGCGTTCTTCGCGCGCGCGCTGCACGGGCTGTCGCGCCGCTGGCTCGTGCTGGTGCCGGCGGGCGTCGTGATCGTCGACCCCCTCATCCTCGTCGACCCCGCGCTCATGCGGCGCGAGCAGGTCGACTCCTTGGCGGCGACGACCCCTGATCCCGCGTTCGAGCACGCCCTCGACCTGCGCCTGGGCACGCACTCGAGCAGCGTCACCATCACCCTTCGCGCGCCCTTCACGTTCGCCCGCCGGGCCGGCCGCACCGGCGGCGCGCTCGTCGAAACCGACGTCGTGCTGGTCGCCCCGACTCGCCGGGCCGACGTCCTCCGCCTCGCCGCGGCCCGACGCCTCGCGCGCCAGCCATAACTGGGCCCCGGCCCGTGACTCCGCGTCTGGAGCCTCCGCGTCGCGCCCACCGCCCGGCCGCTCCAAACGTGGACGGATCCACCGTCGGCCTTCCGCGTCTGGAGCCTCCGCGTCGCACCCACCGACCGGGGCGCTCCAGACGCGCACGGGTGCCGCATTCGCGGAGCACAGATATCGCCCCTGCGAGGAGAACCGCGAGTACTCGAACTCAGCGCGCAGCGATGCCGCCGCCGAGCACGACGTCGCCGTCGTACAGCGCGACGACCTGACCGGGCGCAACGCGGGGCTGCGGCGTGGCGAAGTGCACGACGTTGCCGTCGACGGATGCCGGCGCCGGCGTCGCCGTGCGCACGCCACTGGGCGAGCACCGGACCGTTCGGCGAGCGGCCGGACGCCCACGTGACATCGTCGAGTGACACCCGGTCGCGCAGCAGGTCGTCGCGCGTCCCGATCGTGACCGTCCCGGTCCCGGGCGCGATGTCGGTGACGTAGCGACGCTCGCCGGCCGCGACTGCGAGCCCGCGACGCTGGCCGATCGTGAACGCGTCGATGCCGTCGTGGTGCGCGAGCTCGGTTCCGGCCGCGTCGACGATGGCGCCCGGCCGCCGTTCGATGCGGGCACCGAGGAACGATTCTCGGCCGCCCTTGGTGATGAAGCACACGTCCATGCTCTCGGCCTTCGCCGCGGTCCGGAGCCCGAGCTCGGCGGCCCGCGCGCGGACTTCGGCCTTCGTGAGCTCCCCGACGGGCAGCATCGTCTGCCGCAACTGCTCCTGGCCGAGCATGTAGAGCACGTACGACTGGTCCTTGGCGGGATCGGCGCCGCGCGCGATCGCGAACCCGCGGGCGGTCCGGACCACTCGGGCGTGATGCCCGGTGGCGACGGCGTCGAAGCCGAGCTGCCGCGCCCGATCCAGCGCGCGGCCGAACTTCATGGTTCGGTTGCACTCGACACACGGGTTCGGTGTCCGCCCGTCCTCGTACGCCTCGGCATAGGGCGCCACGACGTTCGCGTCGAAGTCGTCGCTGAAGTTGAACACGTAGTGCGGGATGTCGAGCTGGGCCGCGACGCGGCGAGCGTCCTCCACATCGGAGACGCTGCAGCAACCCGAATCGCTCTCGCCGCCCCACAGCTTGAGCGTCACGCCGGTGACGTCGTGACCCTGCGTCGCGCAGCAGCGCGGCCGCGACCGACGAGTCCACGCCGCCGCTCATCATCACCATCACCCGGGCCACGCCTCATTGTCGCGCCGCGGTGCCGGGAGGTCAGCGGGACGGGGCGATGACGCGGGCGGCGGCGCGGAGCGCGTCCACTGCGGCGGGGATCTCGGTGACGGCGACCTCGACGTCGGCATCGGTGGAGGCGTAGCCGAGGCTGAAGCGGACGCACGAGAGCGCGCGGTCGCGCTCCATCCCCATCGCGAGCAGCACGTGCGACGGGTCGACGGCACCCGAGCTGCACGCGGAACCGGAAGCGGCGTAGATGCCGCGCTGGTCGAGCGCGACGAGCAGCGTTTCGGCTTCCACCCCGGGGAAGGCGACGTGCAGCACGCCGGCGACCCGCGTTGCCGGGTCGCCGGTGCTCACCATCTCCGGGATGGCATCGCGCAAGTCGCGCTCGAGCCGGTCGCGCAGGTCACCGATGCGTGCGACCTCATGACCACGATTCGCGTCGGTCAGTTCGAGCGCGGTCGCGAGCGCGACGATGCCGGCGACGTTCTGCGTGCCGGCGCGGCGCCCCTGCTCGTGGCCGCCGCCTTCGACGAGCGGCTCCAGCGTCACGCCGTTGCGGACGACGAGCGCGGCGACCCCCTTCGGGCCGCCGAACTTGTGGCCGGAGATCGCCACCAGGTCGCAACCACCGGCGTGTTCGCGCAGGTCGAGCCACTGCGGAGCCTGCACTGCATCGGTGTGCAGCACCGCGTGAGGTGCGCGCTCCCGGACGATGGCCTCGATCTCGGCCAGCGGCTGGACAGCACCGGTCTCGTTGTTGACGAGCATCACGGAGACGACAGCCGTGCGCTCGTCGATCGCGGCGGCGAGCGCGTCGAGGTCGACCCGGCCGTCGGCGCCGGCGCCGATCGCGGCGACGCGGAAGCCTTCGGTCGCGAGCCGGGAGGCCGCGCCCAGGACCGCCTTGTGCTCGATGCCCGTCGTGACGACACCGTCGACGCCCGACCGGGCTCGGGCGGCGCGCGCCGCGCCTTTCACGGCCAGGTTGTCGGCCTCGCTCCCGCTGCCCGTGAAGACGATCTCACCGGGCGCGGCGCCGCACACGGCGGCAACCCGCTCGCGCGCGTCTTCGAGCGCGGTCTTCGTGACCCTCGACGCACCGTGCGACCCCGACGGGTTCCCCGGCGACTCGGCCAGGAACGGCAGCATCGCCGCGACCGCTTCGGGCCGCATCGGCGTCGATGCTGCGTGGTCGAGGTACACGGACACATGTCGATGGTAGGAGGGGGGTCGATGGTACGGGCCACTCTCGCAATCTCGGTCCCGGGAATAACTGTCGCACCCGAAGGCGATGATCATGGTGTGAGCAGGGAACAGCACACCGAACACACCGACCACCCCGGCGACGATTCCATGCAAGGGCCGGCCGAGCGATTTCTGCAAGGGATCGCGGCGCCACGCAGTTGCGGCTCCTGCCCGGGGGCCCCGCCCGTGTGGAGTGGACGCTCGACGAGCGCACCCGTCAGACCGGGCGAACCGGCGTCGCGCAGGCCCGAGAGATCTTGCGCCAGGCCCGTCCGCCGCAGCCGCGCGACGCGCTGAGCGAGGCGAGCTAGCGACCCGGCGCGTCGTACATGGCAGGAACTAGGGTCCTGCTCCCGAACCGAGCGACCAGGGCGGAGCTGCTGTGCCGCGCGTGTGTCTACCGGCGGCCTTCGCCACCATCGTCGTGCTCGTTGCCGCGGGATGCAGCGGCGACGACGACTCCGACCGCGCATCCACGCCCATCCGTCGACGTCGAGAACGACGACGGCGACGTCGCTGCCCGATGGCGCGCCGAGCGAGTACCTGGATCACCCCGACGACTGGGTGCTCGCGGGCCGCGACTACGACAACTCGCGGGCAACGACGACTTCGTCGATCACGAGCGAGAACGTCGACGGCCTCGAAGTCGCCTGGGAAGCCAATGCGGCCGGCGCGCTGAGCACCGTCCCGCTGATCGTCGGCGACACGATCTACGTCGAGGACTCGACCGGACACGTCCGCGCGCTGGATCGCGCGACCGGCGAGGAGCGCTGGGCCACCGAGCAATCCGGCTTCAACATCGGCCCGTTCGGCGTCGCGGTTGCCAACGGTCGGGTGTTCGCGGTGCACGGGTCGAACGGCATCGTCGCGTTCGACGCGACCACCGGCGAACAGCTCTGGGTTCGCGAGCTCGGCGCGACGCCGACGGCCGGCGTCGACATCCAGCCCGTCGCCTTCGACGACCTCGTGTTCATGAGCACCGTTCCCGTGAGTGTGCAGGGCATCTACACCGGCGGTGATCGCGGAATCCTGCACGCCGTGGATGCCGCGACGGGTGAAGATCGCTGGACCTTCGACACCGTCGACTCGCCGGACGTCTGGGGGAACCCCTCGGTCAACTCCGGCGGCGGGGCGTGGTACCCGCCGGCCGTGGATCCGCGCCGTCGGGTCGTCTACTTCGGCATCGCCAACCCGGCGCCGTTTCCCGGGACCGAGGCGTTCCCGAACGGTTCGAGCCGCCCCGGACCGAACCTCTACACCGACTCGGTCGTGGCGCTGGACATCGACTCGGGCGCACTGCTCTGGTACCACCAGGTCACTCCGCACGATCTCTTCGACCGCGATCTCGTGCACACGTTGATCGCGCGCGACACCGACGGCACCGAGACCGTGATCGGGACCGGAAAGGCGGGTGTCGTCGTCGGTCTCGATCCCGAGACGGGCTCGCGACGGTGGATCACTCCGGTCGGTGTGCATCGCAACGACGACCTCACCGAGATCGACGGCCCGACCGAAGTCACGCCTGGTACCTACGGCGGCGTCCTCACACCGCCGGCCACAGCCGACAACGTCGTGTACGTCGCGACGCTCGACGCACCGGTGACGTTCTCGCCGGACTCGACCGCGTACTTCGCGGCCGAGCTCGGCGTCAACGACGGTGAGATGACCGCGGTCGACGCCGGTTCCGGTGACGTGCTCTGGTCCACCGACATCCCGGGCGACCCGCTCGGCGGCGCGACGGTCGTGAACGATCTCGTGTTCACGGCCACCTTGGGGGGAAAGATCGTCGCGCTCGACCGGTCGAACGGCGAAATCGTCTGGGAGCGCGACGCACCCGGCGGCATCAACGGATGGATGACCGCCGCGGGCGACATGCTGGTCGTTCCCGTGGGCATGGCCGACCCGCCTCGGCTGGTCGCGTACCGGCTTCCCTCGGGCCCGTAACGCCCGAAGCGCGCCGCCGTGCCGGGACGTTCAACCCGCAGAACTGCGGCCAACAGAACTGCGAAACGTGTCGAGCAGGCGCGCCGCGGCCGCCGACGGTGAGACCCGACCGGCGACGACATCGGCTTCGAGACCCCCACCTTCGAGATCCCCGAGCGCATCCCGCACACCGGGATCGTTGCGGAAGCGCTCCAGGAGCGTGTCCGACACCTCCGACCACATCCACGCCCGGGCCTGCTCGGCCCGTCGGTGTGCGAGCGCGCCCGATTCGCGCGCGGCGGCGACCGCGCCGGAGATGGCCTCCCACACCTCGGGGATGCCGGTGCCCGTCACCGCGGACGCCGTGAGCACGGACACCGCCCCGCTGCTCGCGTGGCCGATGTGGAGCGCGCTCGCATAGTCCACAGCCGTGCGACGGGCGGCCGCTTCGAGCTCGCCGTCGGCCTTGTTGACGACGAGGAGATCCGCGAGCTCGACGATGCCCCGCTTCACACCCTGCAGTTCGTCGCCACCGCCCGGCGCGAGCAGCAGCACGAACACGTCGACCATCCCCGCGACCGCGACCTCCGACTGCCCGACGCCGACCGTCTCGACGATCACGACGTCGCACGCCGCGGCCTCGCACACGAGCATCGCCTCGCGCGTACGACGCGCGACACCGCCGAGGGTTCCGCCCGAAGGCGACGGCCGGATGAACGCGAGCGACTCGCGCGCGAGCCGCTCCATGCGGGTCTTGTCCCCGAGGATCGAGCCGCCCGTCCGCGTGCTCGACGGGTCCACGGCCAGCACCGCGATCCTGTCGCCGGCTTCGACGCGTTGCATGCCCATCGCCTCGATGAAGGTCGACTTCCCCGCGCCCGGCGCGCCCGTGATCCCGACGCGAACCGCCGAGCCGGTTGCAGGCATCAGCGCATCGAGCAGCGCGTTCGCTTCGTCGCGGTGGTCGGGGCGGCTCGACTCCACGAGCGTGATCGCTCGCGCCAGGGCGCGTCGGTCGCCGGCCCGCACCGCGTCGACGAGCTCCGAAATCTGCGAGCTCACGGCGCGGTGCCGAGCTCACGCCGCCGGTCGGCGTTCGCGCACCAGTGCGAGGATCTCCGATGCGGCCTGCGGGATGTTGCTCCCCGGGCCGAACACCGCGCTCACCCCCGCTGCCTTCAGGAAGTCGTAGTCACCGGCCGGTACGACCCCGCCCACGACCACGACGACCTCGCGCGCGCCCTGCTTCTCGAGTTGCTCGACGAGTTGGGGCACCAGCGTCTTGTGCCCGGCGGCCTGACTCGAGATGCCGACGACGTGCACGTCGTTCTCGATCGCGTCCCGAGCGGCTTCCTCGGGCGTCTGGAACAGCGGGCCGATGTCGACGTCGAAACCGAGGTCGGCGAAGGCGGTCGCGATCACCTTGGCGCCACGGTCGTGACCGTCCTGGCCGAGCTTGGCCACGAGGATGCGCGGCCGCCGGCCTTCGGACTGCGCGAACGCTTCGACTTCCTTGCGGATGCGCTGGAATTCCTCGTCGTCGGCATAGACGCCGCCGTACACACCCGAGATCGAGCGGATCACGGCGCGGTGCCGGCCGAACACCTGCTCCATGGCGTCGGAGATCTCCCCGACCGTCGCCCGGGCGCGCGTCGCATCGACCGCGAGCTCGAGCAGGTTGCCGTCGCCGGCGCGCACCGTCGGTCAAGGCGTCGAGCGCAGCGCGTACACGCTCGGGATCGCGTTCGGCGCTTCACCCGCTCGAGCCGCACGAGCTGCTGGCGGCGGACTTCGGTGTTGTCGATCTGGCGCGCGTCGATCGCGGATTCGTCGGCGAGCCGGTACTTGTTCACCCCGACGATCGTCTCTTCGCCGCGGTCGACCGCGGCCTGCCGGCGCGCCGCGGCCTCCTCGATGCGCAACTTCGGCATGCCGGACTCGACCGCCTTGGTCATCCCGCCGAGCGCCGTCGACCTCTTCGATCAGCTCCCACGCGGCGTCGGCGAGGCTCGCGGTGAGCGCCTCGACGTAGTACGAACCGCCGAGCGGGTCGACCACATGGGTGACCCCCGTCTCCTCGGCGAGGATCAACTGCGTGTTGCGGGCGATGCGGGCCGAGAACTCGGTCGGGAGCGCGATCGCCTCGTCGAACGAGTTGGTGTGCAGGCTCTGCGTGCCGCCGAGCACCGCCGCGAGCGCCTCGTACGCGGTGCGCACGACGTTGTTGTACGGGTCCTGTTCGGTGAGCGACACGCCCGAGGTCTGGCAGTGCGTGCGCAGCATCAGCGAGCCCGGCTTCTGCGCGCCTTCGGCCCGCATGATGCGCGCCCACAGCAGCGCGCGCGGCGCGCAGCTTCGCGACCTCCATGAAGAAGTTCATGCCGATCGCGAAGAAGAACGACAGGCGACCGGCGAAGTCGTCGACGTCGAGACCGCGGCCCTTCGCGTGTCGCACGTACTCCTGCCCGTCGGCGAGCGTGAAGCCGAGCTCCTGCACCGCGGTCGCGCCCGCCTCTTGCATGTGGTAGCCGGAGATCGAGATCGAGTTGAACTTCGGCATGTGCTTCGCGGTGTACTCGATGATGTCGGCGACGATCCGCATGCTCGGCTCGGGCGGGTAGATGTAGGTGTTGCGGACCATGAACTCCTTGAGGATGTCGTTCTGGATGGTCCCGGCGAGTTGCTCCGGGCGCGACACCCTGTTCTTCGCCCGCGACGATGTAACCGGCGAGCACCGGCAGCACCGCGCCGTTCATCGTCATCGACACCGACATGCGGTCGAGCGGGATCCCGTCGAACAGGATCTTCATGTCCTCGATCGAGTCGATCGCGACGCCGGCCTTGCCGACGTCGCCCTCGACGCGCGGGTGATCACTGTCGTAGCCGCGGTGGGTCGCGAGGTCGAACGCGACCGAGAGTCCCATCTGCCCGGCCGCGAGGTTCTGGCGGTAGAAGGCGTTCGACTCCTCGGCGGTCGAGAAGCCGGCGTACTGCCGGATCGTCCACGGCCGGTTCGCGTACATCGTCGCCCGCACACCCCGGACGAACGGCTCGAAGCCGGGCAGGCCGCCGACCGACTCGAGCCCCTCGAGGTCGGCCGCCGTGAACAGCGCCGGGACTGGGATCCCCTCCGGCGTCTGCCACACGAGGGCCGACGGATCGGCGCCCCGCAGCTCCTTGCCGGCGAGCTCCCGCCATTCGTCGGGAGTGGGGGCCTCGCGCGTCATGCCGGAATCGTACTTCCACGGGGGTACCGACTTGCCAGCCCAGCCGAACCACTGTTAGACAGTCTGAGACATCTTGAAGTGACTTCAGATGCTCATTCCAGATGAACCCAGGCACGACTCGTTCTCGGGCGGAGCCCCGAGCGCCGCAGCTACGGAGGGATATCCCATGCCCGCACTCGTCCGCATCACCCCCTGGCCCGACCCCGTCCTCGACGCGCTCGGCCACGACCCCCGGTCCTGGTACGCCGAGACGTTCTGGCTGCCGACCCTCGGGCCGACGGCACTGCTGCTGCTGCGCCACCTCGCCGACCGGTTCGAGGAGCACCCGCAGGGCCTCACCCTCCCCGTCGCCGATACCGCCGCCGCACTCGGCCTGGGACCCCGTGACGGCGAGCAGTCGCCGCTCGTGCGCAGCCTGCATCGGCTCCAGCAGTTCGACCTCGCGCACGCCCACGATCCGCAGGTGATCGCGGTGCGACGCACGCTCCCACCGATCCACCGCCGTCACGTGCGGCGCCTGCCCGTCGCGATCCAGGCGCGTCATCGCGAGTGGGTCGAGGGCCAGACGTCGAGCGAGGGGCTGGACCCGGCCCGCCGTCGCGCCCGGCGCGTCGCGCTCACGCTTCTCATGGAAGGCGAATCGCGCGACACGGTCGAGCGCGCGCTCCACCGCTCCGGCTTCCACCCGGCACTCGGTCACGACGCGCTGCGATGGGCCAACAACCGCCACGAGGAGATCGTCGCCCCCGAGAACGTCGCCCCCTGAACGCACTGGCACCCGCCTCCGCCTGACCCCGACCGCCGGTAATACTCTCGGCGGCCGATGACGACGGCTGCAGCAGCTCGACGAGATCGCGGGATGGATCCGTGACGCGACGAACGTCGTCGTGCTCACCGGCGCGGGGATCTCGACCGATTCCGGCATCGCCGACTTCCGCGGTCCGAACGGGTTGTGGACCAAGAACCCCGAGGCCGAGAAGACCGCGACGCTCCAGTACTACATGTCGGATCCGGAGATCCGCCGGAAGTCGTGGCAGAACCGACTGGACAACGTGATGTGGGACGCGCAGCCGAACGTCGCGCACCACGCGCTCGTCGAGCTCGAGCACAAGGACGCGTTGCAGATGCTCGTGACGCAGAACGTCGACGGCCTGCATCTGCTCGCCGGCCAGTCGCCCGAGCGCGTGATCGAGATCCACGGCAACGCGCGTGCGGTGAAGTGCATGACGTGTGGATGGCGCGGCCCGATGGCGGAGACCCTGGAACGCGTCCGCGCGGGCGAGGCCGATCCGACGTGTCTCGAATGCGGCGGCGTCATCAAGTCGGCGACGATCTCGTTCGGCGAGAACCTCGTCGCCGAGGACTTGGATCGGTCGCAGAGGGCGTCGGCGCACGCGGACGTCTTCCTCGCGCTCGGCACGTCGCTCGGCGTCTACCCGGCCGCCGGGTTGCCCGAGATCGCGTTGCGCAACGGGGCCCGCTTGATCGTCGTCAATGCCCAGGAGACGCCGTTCGACGCCGTCGCCGACGCAGTCGTGCGCCGCCCGCTGGGCGAAGTCGTGCCCGCACTCGTCGCCGCGGTCTGAGGCACGGGTCTGAGGCACGGGGTCTGGGCGCAGACGCCTGGGCAAGGGAACATCTTCCGGCCGCCGGCCGTTGGGTATTTCCGACCAACGCGGTAGCATTTCTGACCGCATCGAGGACCCCCGAGCGAGGACACAGGAGCGCCGATGGCCGGCTTCCGCGAACTGCTGGCGCAGACGAAGCACGAGATCCGCGAGATCGAGCCTGCCGACGCAGAGGAACGCCTCGCGCCGGACAGCCGAGACGGCACGACCTTCCTCGACGTCCGGGAGTTCGACGAGTACGAGCAGGGGATGATCCCCGGCTCGGTGTTCATCCCGCGCGGGCACCTCGAGAGCCAGGTCGAGAACAAGCTCACCGACCGCAACACGCCGGTCGTCGTCTACTGCGCGGGCGGCACCCGTTCCGCCTTCGCCGCGAAGACGCTGCAGGAGCTCGGCTACACCGACGTCGTCTCCATGGCCGGCGGTTTCGGCCGGTGGAAGAACGAGGGCCGGCCGTGGATCACGCCGGCGGTGCTCGATCCCGATCAGCGCAACCGCTATCACCGGCATCTGCTCTTGCCCGAGGTTGGTGAAGCCGGACAGCAGAAGCTGCTCGAATCGAAGGTGCTGCTGCTCGGAGCGGGCGGTCTCGGTTCACCGGCGGCGCTGTACCTCGCGGCCGCGGGTGTCGGCACGCTCGGCATCGTCGACATGGACGTCGTCGACGAGTCGAACCTGCAGCGCCAGATCCTCCACAACATGGAGCGCATCGGTGAACGCAAGGTCGACTCCGCGAAGAAGACGCTCACCGTCCTCAACCCGGACGTCGACGTCGTCACCTACGACGTGCGCTTCGGCGCCGACAACATCCTCGACATCATCGACGGCTACGACGTCGTGGTCGACGGCACCGACAACTTCCCGACCCGCTACCTCCTCAACGACGCGTCGCTGTTGAAGCGCGTGCCCGTCGTGCACGGGTCGATCTTCCGCTTCGAAGGACAGGTCACGGTGTTCGACCCGTACAACGGGCCGTGCTACCGCTGCCTGCTGCCCGAGCCGCCGCCGCCCGAGATGGCACCGTCGTGCGCCGAAGCCGGAGTGCTCGGAGTGCTGCCCGGCATCGTCGGTTCGATCCAGGCCCTCGAGGCCATCAAGTTGCTGCTCGACCTCGGTGACCCGCTGCGCGGACGCCTGCTCGCCTACGACGCGCTCGAGACCAGCTTCCGCACGTTCAAGGTGCGGCGCGACCCCGAGTGCCCGTCGTGCGGACCGAACGCGCAGATCGTGATCGCCGAATACGACCAGTTCTGCCTGCCGCACGCGGTCCTCGCCGACGGCACCACGACGAACTGAGCACCCGCACACCGGTGACCTATGCTTCCGGCGGACGCAGCGTCCGCCGGAAGGTGAACATCCGGGGGCAATTTTCTCGCAAACGTCTCCCAACGGTGGTTCACTGGCCTTGGAGTTCGCGCGAGCTCGAGGGGTGAGCGGGGTGTCAGGGTCTCACGAGGTTCCCGCGCCGTTCCGCCACGAGGTCGGACGGCGACGGGTCACGGTGCCGCTCGGTGCGTCGGACGCGGCGCGGCTCACCGTCGTCACCGGTCCGGTCGGCTCGGGGAAGACGACGGCGATCGCGCACTGGGCCCGCACGAACCCGTCCAAAGTGGTCTGGTTGACGCTCGACCCGAGCGACACGAGACCAGGCTGTCTCCGCTCGCGCGTCCTCGACGGCTGCGGCATCCGGGTCGACGATCTGGACGACTCCGACGATTGGACCGGCCAGCTCGCCCGGATCGAGGCGCCGACGATCCTCGTGTGCGACGACGCCGACACGATCAGCGATCCCATCGCGGTCGCCGATCTCGACGCGCTGTGTGCGCACGCACCTCGGTCGCGTGCACCCGGTGATCATCGCCCGTGCGCTGCCTTCGCTGCCATCGCTCACCCGACTGCGACTCGCCGGAGAGGTGAACGAGATCGGCGGGGACGATCTCCGGTGTCGCGACGACGAAGCCGCGGCGATCCTGCGCGCCCTCGGGGTGCAGTCGGATGTCTCCGAGCGGGCGATCCTGCTCGAGCGCACGGAGGGACTGACGGCTGCAGTCGCGCTGGCCGGCCTGCTCGCCCGCAACCGACGAGCGGCGCTCGTGGAGATCGACGGGAGCACGCCCGAGGTCGCGCAGTTCCTGTACTCCGAAGTCGTGACCTCCCTGACCGTCGACGAGTTCGGTTTCCTCCTCGCAACGGCCGTGTTCGACACGATGGACCCCGAAGCGTGTGACGAGATCACGGGTCGCGGCGACTCCGCACGGCTCCTTGACGATCTCGCGAGCCGCAACGTCCTCGTCGAAGCCATCGAAGGTGGCCGCGAGTACCGCACGCATCCGTTGTTCCGCGAGTACCTCCGGTCCGAGCTCCGTGCGACTCGGCCCGCCCGTTCGACTGCACTGCACCGCGCCGCCGCGGCCTACTACGAGCGGCGCGGGCCCGAAGACCGCGCGTTGCATCACTGGATCGAGGCCGGCGAGGTCGACCAAGCGTGGAACCGGTTCCACCGGCAGGCGTTGCCGCGTTTCTTCGAAGGTGCGGTGGGCACGGTCGCGGAGTGGACGGAAGCCTTGCCGCGTGACCCGGTGCTCGCGGCCAACAACGCTCTCGACATGGCTTTGACGCTCGTCTACATGGGCGATCCCGAGGGCGCCGAGGAATGGACTCGGCTGGCCGATGCAGCGACGGCGGGCCACGCCAAGGATGCCGACACCACTGCGCGTCGTGCGTACATGCAGTACCTGCTCGACTTCGCGCGCGGCGACTTCATCTCGGCGCTCGGGGAAGCCGAGCGCGCGCGATCAATTGCTCGAAGACTCCGAGATCTCGTGGGACGAGCTCCGCGCCCCGTGCGGTCACGCGCTGCTGCTCTCTGCCCTCGGCCGGCCCCGTGAGGCCCGCACCGTCATGGACGACTACATGGCGCGCGCGCACGATCACCGCGCGACCGACAAGATCATCATCCCAGGCATCTACGGCGACATCGCACTGGTCGAAGGACAGCTCGGTGAGGCACTCGCCTACGCCGACGAAGCACTCGCGGCAGCGTCCGACATCACCAGCGAGCCCGAGTTCTACGTGACGGTCACTGCCCGACACGTGCGTGGTCTCGTCGCACTCGAACGGAACCGGCTCGAAGACGCTCGCGCGGACCTCGAACGCGCCGTCGAGCTCGGGCTCGGCCAGGGTTGGACGCATGCCGCGCTGCTCCCGATGCTCGGGCTGGCACGAGTGTTGTTTGCGACGGGAGACGCGGCGGCGGCCGACGACCTCGTACTCCAGGGTCGGCGTCTGCTGCAGCGGCGCGACGCGCTGCCGCTCATGCAGCGGATCGACCATACCGAAGCATTGTTCGCGCTCGAGAACCGCGACTTCGAACGGGCGTTGACCCTCGTCGAGCGTCTGCACGAGCCGTCCCGATCCCGCGTGCTCGCGCACGTGCGAGCCGCGCTCGGCGACCACGAAGGCGCTCGCGCGCTCGCCGAGCGGATCCCGCAGCTCAGTATTCGCGACCGCATCGAGGTGCGACTCCTGCAGGCGCGCGGTGCCGACGATCGCGTTGGCACCGAGCTGGTGCGTGCCGCACTGGCACTCGGTGAACCCGAGGGCTACGTGCGCGTGTTCGTCGACGAAGTCGAATGGATCGCGCCGATCGTGCGGCGACTCGTCGGCGGGTGGCCGACGGGGTACGCGGCGGAGATCGCAGCCGCGATCCTCGCCGAGCCCGACCGGCATTCGCCGAGCCGGAACCTCGCGGAGCTGTCGGAACGAGAACAGGAAGTGTGGCGGTTCCTCTCGACCTCGCTGTCGATGCAGGAGATCGCCGAGGCGTTGTACGTCTCACGGAACACGCTCAAGTCACACGTGCGCAGCATCTATCGCAAGCTCGACGTCCGCACTCGTGAAGCCGCCGTCGGTCGCGGTCACGTGACCTCGCGGATCGAGGTCTGATCAGTCGAAGACCCGATCAGTCGAAGACCCGATCAGTCGAAGACATCGAGACCCTTCGCCGGCGAGAACGACGCCGATCACGAGCAGCAACACCGCCATCACCGCGGCGTTGTTGTGCCCGAGCCAGACCTTCCAGCCGTCGAGCATCGTCTTGGCCCGCTGACCGCCGACGAGGTAGGCGAGCACCGCGCCGCCGATCGTTGCGCTCGCGATCAGCACGAAGATGACGACGAGCAGGATCGTTTCCGAGTCGGAGAGGCCGTTCGCCTGCCCGATCGTCGCCCCGCCTCCGGTCGCGAGCACGAGGTTCTTCGGGTTCACCGCCGACAGCAGCAGACCCGTCCCGAGCGCCTTGACCGGGGTGAACGCATCGATCGCGCTCATCCACTTCGGCATCGGGACCTCCTCTCCCGGGTGCGGTCGGTGCCGCCACTCACGGAACGCAAGCGCGACGAGGAGGAGGCCGAGCACGAGCTTGATGCCGGAGACGCGTGCTCGACGCGTCGTCGTCGGTCGCCGCGTCGCTCGCGTCGGTGAGCAGCAGGGCCACGACGGTCACGACCGACACGCCGACGATCCAGCCCAAGAGGAACGCCGGGCCGTTGATGCGTGCCCGCGCGGAGAACAGCATCAGGATCACCGCGATGATCGGCACCGGGCTGATCGCGATACCGACCGCGAACGCGAGAATGTTCCCGAGCACATCAGCCATGACTGGAACTCCATTGGACGAAGAGCGAGTGCACGACCCACGAGGAATGGTTCACCTCGACGGTGGCGAGTCTTTCATGGGCACCGACGGTCCGTGGGCGTACGAGGGCGACGGCGAAGGTCCGGTGCATCGCGTCCGGCTGTCGCCGTTCTGGATCGACACGACCGCAGTGACGAACGCCGAGTTCGCGTGCGTTCGTCGACGCGACCGGTCACGTGACCGACGCCGAGCGCTACGAATGGTCGTTCGTCTTCGCGGGTTTGCTGCCCGACGACTTCGAGGAGACGCGCGCGGTCGCGCAGACGCCCTGGTGGCGACAGGTGTACGGCGCGAACTGGAAGCACCCGGAAGGGCCGCAGTCGTCGATCGACGACCGTGCCGACCACCCGGTCGTGCACGTGTCGTGGAACGACGCGAGCGCGTTCGCCGACTGGACCGGCAAGCGGCTCCCGACCGAAGCCGAATGGGAGTTCGCGGCGCGCGGTGGGCTCGAACGAAAGCTCTTTCCTTGGGGCAACGATCTCGAGCCCGACGGCGAGCACCGCATGAACGTGTGGCAGGGCAAGTTCCCGACCGAGAACTCGCTGGCCGACGGGTACCTCGGGACGGCGCCGGTCGATGCGTTCCCGCCGAACGGTTACGGCCTGCACAACATGACCGGCAACGTGTGGGAATGGTGTGCCGACTGGTACGACCCCGGCTACTACCGGACGACGCCCGAGGACGATCCGAAGGGTCCCGAGCACGGCACGAGCCGGGTCATGCGCGGCGGCTCCTACCTCTGCCACGCTTCCTATTGCCGCCGGTACCGGGTCGGCGCGCGCAGCGCCAACGAACCCGAGAGCTCGACCGGCAACCTCGGCTTCCGCTGCGTGCGCGACGGGTGACGCGAGCCGCGGTTCAAGCGTGGCGGCGCGCGAGGAAGCGCAGGCGCGCGGCGCGTGCGTCCCAGTCGTAGACGACGGTGCTGCCCGCCGCGAGGTCCTGCCAGGTGCGGCGTTGGCGACCGAGCAGCGCGCCCCACAGTCCGATCCCGAAGAACGCGAACGAGAACGGGTAGACGAACGTGCGGATCAACGCGCGACGGAAGCCGAGATCGTGACCGTCCTGGCGCACGACACGTATTCCGAGCAGCGCGGCACCGGGCGTCTTGCCCGCCATGCCCCAGCAGTACCAGTAGTAGAAGAAGAGCCAGAGCCCGAGTCCGAGACCCCAGAGCAGCGAACTGTCGTCGTCCCACTGGGTGTCGAACACGAGGTCGATCACGTAGCTCGTCGCTGCGACCGTTCCAGTGAAGATCGCCAAGCTCAGTGCGGCGTCGATGACACACGCAGCTGCGCGCGAAGCGACGCCGGCGTAGTGGCCTTCGAGGCTCTCCTCGGGAGCGGACGGCGCCGGGCTCATGCCGGTGCTTCCGGCGCAGCCAGACCCGGACCGGGAGGACCGGGGTCGCGGCGAAGGATCCGATCGACGACCCGTGCGATGGTCGCGTCGACGCCCACCGCGCGGCTGCGGACGCCGTCGAGCGCCTGCGTCGCGACACCGCTCGTCGAGCGGACGACGAGTGAGCCGATCTCGGTGCGTTCGACGATCCCGTCGAGGTCGACCTGCTCCATCACCTGGTTGATGTCGATGCGATTGAGCAACGCCTCGACGTCGACCCGACCCATGAGCTCGTTGACGTCGATCTGCTCCATCAGCGCGTTCAGGTCGACGCGCTCGAGGAGCTGGTCGAGATCGATCTTGCGCATCAACGCGTTCAGGTCGACGCGGTCGAGAACAAGGTTCAGGTCGACGAGCTCGATCGCCTCCTGGATCACGACGCGGATCAGCTCCAGCAGCGATTCCCCGGCTTCGATCGCAGCATCGCTGCGGTGGTCGAGCGCGGGTTCGAGCAGCTTGCGGACCGGCGCACCGACGAATCCGGCAATCGAGACGCCGACGCCGGCCACCTTTTCGGCGGCCGGCAACCGGGGCGCGCCGACCACGAGCTCCATCATCGAGCGCGCGAGTCGAGTCGCGGGCCCGCGCGCGTGAGCCGGGGGCGGTCCGACGACGTGCACGGGCACGGCAGCTCTGCCGGTCGGCGTCGTCTGCGGTGGGCACCTGTCCACGTTAGGGGTGATTGAACTGTGCCGTCGATGTCGTCATGCTCGCTCCACGTGCCTACGAAGGGGGACAAGTGGAAACCACTGGAACGGTGGCGCGCAGCGGCTTCGTGACGTTCGCGGGCGTGCTCGCGATCGTCATCGGGTTCTTCAACGGGATCGCCGGGATCGCGGCGATCACCGAGGACGACACGTTGAAGGCGCAAGCCAACGAAGTGCTGTTCGGCGTCGACTACACCGCGTGGGGTTGGTTCTGGCTGGTCGTCGGGATCGTGCAGATCGGGGTCGGCGGCCTCATCCTCGCCCGGCACCCGAGCGGTCTGCTGCTCGGCGTCGTGTGGGCGGCGATCAGCGCGACGCTGACGGTGATCGTGATCTTCACCTACCCGTTCTGGGCGCTCGCGGTCTTGGCGGTCGAAATCCTGATCATCTGGGGCCTGCTCGACCACGCCGAGGAGTTCACGCAATAGTCCCGCTGGTTCATCGACCTCGGAGCGCGTCAACGGCGGCTGCGACAGTCGGATAGACCTTCACGGAAGCATCGGCCTGCTCGTCGGCGCGCAGAACGTCGCGGACCTGTCCGATGTCGTGTGCGACGGCGAGCTCGACGCCCGTCGCTGCCAGCTGTTCACCCGCTTCGACGAGCATCCGAACCGCGGTGACATCGACGAACGGAATCGCACCGCGTCGATCACGACCGCGTACGGCCGCATCGGCGGCGTGCTTCCGAATCGCGCCGGATACGCCGGCAAGCTCTACTCCACGCTCAACCAGGCCGTCGACGCGTACGAACGCCGGGCTTAGGGTGATCCGCCATGGCCGAGAAGTGGTATCTGCAGATCGACGGCATCGAAGGCGACTCCAACGCCAAAGGGCACGAGGACGCGATCGAGGTGCTCGCGTGGTCGGTCGGCCTCAGCCACAGCGGCGGCACGGCAGTCGGAACCGGCTCCGGAGCCGGCACCGGCAAGGTGTCGTTCCAGGAATTCGACTTCGTCGCCGTGATCTCGAAGGCCTCGCCCCTGCTCGTCCTCGCGTGCGCGAGCGGCACCCACCGCCCGTGGGCCGAGCTCACGGGCCAGCGCGGCGGCGGGAAGACCGTCACGTTCCTGAAGTACCGCCTCACCGACGTCGTGGTGAGCAGCGTCCAGCACGCCGACGACGAGGACGGCGTGCCCATCGAGGAGTTCTCGCTCCGTTACGCCAAGTTCGAGATCACGTACAGCCCACAGAGCGCGAGCGGGACCGCGAGCACACCGGTGTACGCGGGCTGGGACGTCGTCGCGAACAAGAAGCTCTGACCGAGCGCGTGGTGCGCAACCGGGTCAGGCGAGCAACTTCTGCTTCGCGGCTTCGAACTCCTGATCGGTCAGCACGCCGGAGTCGTGCAGCGACGCGAGTTGCTGCAGCTTCGCGATCATGTCGTCGCCGGGCGGCGGCGCCGCCGCCGGCACCTGCTGAGCCGCCTGCTGCTGCGCGGCCATCTGCTCGGCCTGCTGCGCTTGATCCTGCTGTTCGGCTTGCTGTTGTCCTTGGCCGCCTGATGGGACCGGACGCCGCCGGCAACCGCGGTTGCGGTTCCTGCGACGACCGCGGTGCGTGCGACCGTGCGCACGAGCCCCGGACCCCGCCGGAGCCCTCTTCCTCGCCTCATTGTCAGTCCTCCGTCCGTGCGGCCAGCACTTCGTCGACGACGCCGGCGGGGATCCGCAGGCTCACCATGACTTCACCCTTCGCGGCCTCGACCGCATCTGCGAAACGCGCGGCCCACGCGTGCTCGAAGAGCATGATCCCGGCCGAATCGCCCGGCGCGATGTTCGCGGCGAGGTCGAAGATGTCTTCCTCGGCGATGAGGCCGTTGACATCGCCGACGATGTCGCGCAATGGCGCGAGGTCATGATCGTCGCTCTCGACCTCGACCACCACCGGCAGACCGTCGTCGCCCTTCGAGACCAGGACGAGGTCGACGATGCGAATGATCTCGCGATCGACGAGATCTGCGAGCGCGGGAAGGATCTCGCCGTTGAACTGGCTGCCCGGGAAGTCGATCATCATCAGTTCCAGCGGCGCGATGCCCATGCCGTCTCCTCACTTGCCCTGCGGAATCATGGACACTACGTCGGAACTGATCTGCTGCGCACTCGTGGCCGTGAACTGATCGGCTGCGATTCGTGATCGAGGCGTTCCTCTGGGGACTGCTCGCAGCGTCGTCGCTCGTGCTCGGCGCGCTCATCGTCCAGGTCCACGATCCGAACCCCCGGTTGCTGGGTCTCGTGATGGGCTTCGGCGCAGGGGTCCTCATCTCGTCGATGTCGTTCGAGCTCGTCGAAGAAGCGGTCGACGTCGCCGGCGGCCTCGGCTCGACGTCGCTCGGGTTCTTCGCCGGTGCGCTCGTCTTCTTCTTCGGCGACCTTCTCATCGGCCGGTTCGACAAGTACAAGCCGGCGAGCGGAACGGACGCCGGTTCTCGCACGGATGCCTCGCCGCTGGCGATCGTGCTCGGTGCCGCGCTCGACGGGATCCCCGAGTCGGCGGCACTCGGCCTGACCCTCCTACAGACCGGCGACATCGGCATCAGTCTGCTCGTGGCCGTCTTCGTCTCGAACTTGCCGGAGGCGATCGCGGCAACGAGTGGCTTGATGCAGTCCGGTTGGACACGCGGGCGCGTGTTGCTGCTGTGGTCGGCGATCGCGATCGTTTCCGGTCTGGCCGCCGGTCTCGGTTACGCACTGCTCGACGACGCGTCGCCCGATGCCTACGCGTTCGTGCTCGCGTTCGCAGGCGGCGCGATCCTCACGATGCTGTCGACGTCGATGATGCCGGAGGCGTACGAGCGCGGCGGGCGCGCGGTCGGGTTGGCGACGACGCTCGGCTTCGCGGTCGCGTTCGGGATCAACTGGCTTTCGGGCCAGTGAACCTCAGGGCCCAGTGAACCTCAGGGCCCAGTGAACCTCAGGGCTTGGTGAAGCTGTCGGCGAGCTCGACGAGGGTGCGGACGCCGAAGCCGGTTCCGCCCTTGACGGTGTAGCCGTCGTCGCCCGAAGCGCGTGCCGGGCCCGCGATGTCGAGGTGAGCCCACGGCACGTCGCCGGTGAACTCCTTGAGGAACAGTCCCGCGGTCAGCGCGCCGCCGTAGCCACCGGTTCCGATGTTGCGGACGTCGGCGACCTCGGACTCGAGCGACTTGCGGTACACCTCGGGCAGCGGGAGGTGCCACACCGACTCGTCGGCGCGACCTGCCGCCTCCTCCACCTGATCGACCCAACCCTCGTCGCTCCCCATCAACCCGGCGACCTTGTCGCCGAGCGCGACCATGCATGCGCCGGTGAGCGTGGCGAGGTCGACGATCGCGTCGGGCTTCTCGTCGACCGCGAGCGACAGTGCATCAGCGAGGATGAGCCGACCCTCGGCGTCGGTGTTGAGCACCTCGACCGTCTTGCCGTTGCGCATCTTCAACACGTCGCCGGGCCGGATGGCGGTACCGCTCGGCATGTTCTCGACGAGGGGGACGTAACCGAGCACGCGCGTCTTCACGCCGAGATCCTCGAGCACCGACATCGCCGCGATCACGGCCGCGCCACCCGACATGTCGGTCTTCATCGTCTCCATTCCCGACGCGGTCTTGATGGAGAGACCACCGGAGTCGAACACGACCCCTTTGCCGACGAACGCGACCGTCTTCTTCGCGCCCGCGGGTTCGTAGGCGAGCCGGACGAACCGCGGTGCGCGCTCCGAACCCTGGCCGACACCGATCACGCCGCCCATGCGTTCGCGTTCGAGCTGCGCGCCCGAGAACACCTTGACCTTGAGGCCCGACTGGCGGGCGACGCCCTTGGCGAGCTCGGCGACTTCTTGCGGCGACTTGGCCCCCGCGGGCTCGTTGACCAGATCGCGAGCCCACATCACCGCGGTGGCGACGCGCGCGCCTCGCGCGATCGCGGCCTTCACCTTGGCCTTGTTGCGGCCGAGCACCAAGACTCGGGACAACTTCGCCTGGGGCGCGTCGCCCTTGTACTTGAGGAACTGGTAGGCCCCGAGGAACACGCCTTCGGCCAGTGCCTGCGCGGCGGCCTCGGGCGCAACGGATTCGGGCGCGGCCTCGAGCAGCGTGGTGGCGAGCCGTGCGACCTTGCGGCCGCGCTTCGCGAGCGTGGCGCCGGCCCGACGGATGGCGTCGGCATCGAACGTATCGGCGTCACCGACCCCGATGAGGATCACGGCCTTGGCTCCGAGCTTGCCCTGCGTCGGGACCGCGAGCGTCTCGCCGCGCTTGCCCGAGAAGTCGGCCTCGACCATGAACTCGTCGAGATCACTTGCATCCCCAGAACCGGCATCCCCAGAACCGGCGAGCGCTGCCGCGACGAGCTCCGCGCCCGCGCCGAGCGTGCGGTCTGCGAAGACGGGAACGGCGAGCAGATCGGCTCGGACCTTGTCGGCAGCGGTGGTACTGGTCTCGATCTTGATCGATGCAGGTTGGATGCAGGCTTGAGCGGCACGGGGCGTGAGTTTATGGATTCCGCCGCACGAATCGGAGCGCCTACCCTTGTCTGATGGTTGACCCCCGTGGCACGGACGCCCCTGTCGGTAGTGGCGCCGAGTCGCCGTTCCTCGATGCCCTCCGTGAGCGCGTGCTCGTGTTCGACGGGGCGTTCGGCACCTGGATGCAGGGCCACGACCTCGGCCCCGACGACTTCGGCGGCCTCGCGCTCGAGGGCTGCAACGAGAATCTCGTCCTCACGCGGCCCGATCTCGTCGCCCAGATGCACGCCGAGTTCTTCGAAGCGGGCGTCGACGCGGTGGAGACCGCCACCTTCGGCGCGTTCCCCCTGGTGCTGAACGAGTACCAGATCGCAGACAGCACGTTCGAGATCAACAAGCGCGCGGCCGAGATCGCCAAGCAGGTCGCCGCCGACTGCTCCACCGCCGATCAGCCCCGCTTCGTGATCGGTTCGATCGGTCCCGGCACCAAACTCCCGTCGCTCGGCCACATCGCGTACGCGACCCTGCGCGACGACTACGAGGCCCAGGTGGTCGGGCTGCTCGCCGGCGGCGTCGACGTCCTCCTCATCGAGACCGTCTACGACCTGCTCCAGGCCAAGGCCGCGATCAACGGTGCCCGGCGGGCGATGGCCGCCGCGGGCACGCTCCTCCCGATCATGGTGCAGGTCACGGTGGAGACCACCGGCCGCATGCTCGTGGGCAGCGAGATCGGCGCCGCGGTCACCGCGCTCGAGGCCATGCACCCCGATGTGATCGGCATGAACTGCGCGACGGGTCCGGCCGAGATGACCGAGCACCTCCGGTACCTGGCGCAGCACGGGCGCACGTACTTGTCGTGCCTGCCCAACGCGGGGCTGCCGTCGGTGGTGCAGGGGAAGACGCACTACGACCTCACGCCGGAGGGTCTCGGCGACGCGCACGCGCGCTTCGTCGAGGAGTTCGGGATCAACATCGTCGGCGGTTGCTGCGGCACGACGCCGGAGCACCTCTCGGCCGTCGTCGAGCGGCTCGGACACCGCGCGCCGGTGATACGGACGCCCGAGTTCGAGCCCGGCTGCTCGTCGATCTACTCGCACGTGCCGTTCCACCAGGAGCTCGCGTATCTCGCGATCGGCGAGCGCACCAACGCCAACGGCTCGAGGAAGTTCAAGGAGGCGATGCTCGAGTCCGACTGGGACACGTGCGTGCTGATGGCGCGCGAGCAGGTGAAGGAAGGCGCGCACGTGCTCGACGTGTGCGTCGACTACGTCGGGCGCGACGGCAACATCGACATGGAGGAGATCGCCGGTCGCTTCGCCACGCAGGCGAGCCTGCCGCTCGTGTTCGACTCGACCGAGCCCGACGTCGTCGAGACCGGCCTCGCCCATCACGGCGGCAAGGCGATCCTCAACTCCGCCAACCTCGAAGAGGGCGACGGCGAAGGCAAGCGCATGGACCGCGTGTTCAAGCTCGCACGCGAGTACGGCGCCGCAGTGATCTGCCTCACGATCGACGAGGTGGGCCAGGCGCGGGACGCCGACTGGAAGCTGCGCGTCGCGAAGCGCATCTACGACATCGCGCAGGAGCGCTACGGCATCGAGCCGACCGACCTGATCTTCGACCCGCTGACGTTCCCGTTGTCGACCGGCGACGACGACCTCCGCCGCGACGCGATGGAGACGATCGAAGCGATCCGGCGCATCAAGACCGAGCTCCCCGGCGCATCGACGGTGCTCGGCCTCTCGAACGTCTCGTTCGGCCTCAAGCCCGCGGCGCGGCACGTGTTGAACAGCGTGTTCCTGCACGAGTGCGCGGAAGCGGGCCTCGACGCCGCGATCGTGCACGCGGCCCGCATCATGCCGATGCACAAGATCGAAGACCGTCAACGCGAAGTCGCCCTCGACCTCATCTACGACAAGCGGCGCGAGAACTACGACCCGCTCACGGAGTTCATGGCGCTGTTCGAAGGCGTCGAGGCATCGGCGGTGGAGAAGGAGGACCGTTCCGGCTGGCCGGTCGAGGAACGGCTGAAGCACCGCATCATCGACGGTGACCGCGACGGACTCGAGACCGACCTCGACGAGCAGCTCCAGACGCGCCCTGCGCTGTCGGTCATCAACGACGTGCTCCTCGAAGGCATGAAAGTCGTCGGTGAGCTCTTCGCCACGGGCGAGATGCAGCTGCCGTTCGTGCTCCAGTCGGCCGAGACGATGAAGGCGGCGGTGCGCTACCTCGAGCCGCACATGGAGAAGGCCGACTCGGGTGGCAAGGGCAAGGTCGTCCTCGCGACCGTGCGCGGCGACGTGCACGACATCGGCAAGAACCTCGTCGACATCATCCTGACCAACAACGGCTACATGGTCTACAACCTCGGCATCAAGATCGCGATCACCGAGATGATCGACAAGGCGCTCGAGGTCGACGCCGACGCGATCGGCATGAGCGGCCTGCTCGTGAAGAGCACGATCATCATGCGCGAGAACCTCCAGGAGCTCAACGAGCGCGGGCTCGCGGAGAAGGTGCCCGTGTTGCTCGGCGGCGCCGCGCTCGACGCGCAACTACGTCGAGGTCGACCTGCGCGAGACGTACGAAGGTCGCGTCTTCTACGGCAAGGACGCGTTCGAGGGTCTGCGCACGATGGACACGTTGATGGCGGGCAAGAAGAGCGGCTCGCTCGATCCCGCATTCGGTCGTGAAGCCGGCGGCCGCAAGCTGCCGCCCCGCAAGAGCCAGCGTCCGGAAGAGGCCGTCGAGATCCCCGACCGATCCGATGTCGCGACCGACGTGCCCGTCTTCACGCCGCCGTTCGTCGGGTCGCGCGTGGCCAAGGGCGTGTCGCTCGACGACATCGCCGCGTACATCAACGAGACCGCGCTGTTCCGCAACCAGTGGCAGTTCCGCCCGGAGAAGGGTGGGAACGAGTCGGATGACGAGTTCAAGGCCCGCATCCGGCCGATCCTGCGCGCCCAACTCGACATCGCCCGCAAGGAAGGCCTGCTGGTCCCGGCGGCCGCGTGGGGCTACTTCCCGGTGAACTCCGAAGGCAACGCGCTCGTCGTCTGGAAGGACGACAGCCGCACGCAGGAGTGGCTGCGGTTCGAGTTCCCGCGCCAGCGCAAGGCGCCGTTCCTCTGCATCTCCGACTTCTTCCGGCCTGCGAGCACGGGCGAGCCCGACTATGCGGGGTTCCACGTCGTGACAATGGGCGCGCGGGCAAGCGAGCGCGAGAAGGAACTGTTCGCCGCGGACCAGTACCAGGACTACCTGTTGCTGCACGGCCTGTCGGTGGAGATGACCGAGGCGCTCGCCGAGCTGTGGCACCGTCGCATCCGCGAGGAGTGGGGCTTCGCCGACGAAGACGGCCCGTCGCTCGCCGGCCTGTTCCGTCAGCAGTACCGCGGCTCCCGATACTCGTGGGGCTACCCGGCCTGCCCCGACCTCGAGGAGCAGTCGAAGCTGGCCGAGCTGCTCGAGATCGAACGCATCGGCGTGCAGCTCACCGAGGAGTTCCACCTCATCCCCGAGCAGTCGACCAGCGCGATCGTCGTCCCCCACCCCGAAGCCAAGTACTTCGTCGTCTAACGACAAGTTTTGGCGACAAACGGCTGACCGTTACGGTCGCGGATTGTCGCCGAAAGCGAGTCGTTGAGCGCGGGCTCCTCCGGACTGTGCGCATGACGCTCGGGCCCGTCGTCCATCACCTCCTCGTAGGTGAACCGGCGGAGGTCCCAACCGAGCATCGCGAAGGTCGTCGGCGCGGCGGTTGTCGGCCGCCCGTTGCGGCGCGCGTGGCGTGGCTGCCGTGACCATCGAGCTCGAACCCGAGCATGAGGTCGACCCACGCCGCGTCGATGAACGCGCTCGTCGGCCGTTCGGGAGCACGAACGGGGTGCTGGCACACGAGCGGCGGCAGGTCCGGCGCTCGACGAGCCGGCCGAACGCTCGTTCGAGCACCGAGTGCGGGGTCGTCGAGCGGACGGTGCATCGAGGACGACGGCCATCGGCCCGACACCGTTGCGGCCCTGTCGACGGATCGCACGGTGGCGACCGGTCGACCACAGCACGTTCGGCGATGGCGTCCCGTTCGGCGCCGTCGAACGCGTGCTCGACGCGTTCGAAGCCCATGACTGCGCCGAGGTCGATCAAGCGTTCGCTCGGACGTGGTCACCGGGATGCAGGCGATCGTGGTCGTGTCGTCCGGCTGCAGGTCGAGCGACTGGTGCACGATGACGCCGCTGCGCCGGTAGCGCACGGAGCGCGGCACCGTGACCTCGACGACCCCGGGCTCGGAGCCGTCGAAGCTGTGAAGCGCGGCCGCGGTGCGATGCGAGGCGACGCAGACAGGATCCGCCTCCCAGGCAGCCGCCATCACCGACTGGTGCCACGACGACGGTGCGCCCGCGACCCGGAACACGCGACGAGTCCGAACCGCTCGAACAGCCCGGTGCGCACGCGTCGCTGCAAGCATGCGGTCGGTCACACCGCGCTTGTGCGCCTGCGCCCGTGTCGAAGAGCCCGTATTGCGTCGCCGCGAGCGTCAACAGTTCCTGCATCGCTTCCCCTTCGAGCCATGGGGAAGCGCCGCGAACGGTAGCGACCAGGTGCGACACCCATGGTTTCGGCGACAGAAGGCGACCGCTATGGTCGCCGATTGTCGCCAAAACCGGGGTGTTAGGGGGCGAGGACGGCGCGGGGGATGAGGTCCATGCCGAAGGCGGTGAGGATCGCGAGGTAGAGCAGCCCGGTCGCGGCCATCACGGCCGAGTAGTAGCGCTCGCGCAGCGCGAACCAGGTCATGGTGACGAGGCCGATCGTCGTGACCGCGCAGACGAGCCAGACCCACGCGAGCAGGCCGTCGTAGCCGTCGTCGACGGCGCCGGTGAACATCTGCACCACTCCGGTGGGCCAGAGGAACACCGCGACCTCGAACGGCCAGACGATCGCGGTGAGGACGACGAGCTGCTCGAGCGCGTTGCGTCGCAAGCCGGGCTGCACGAGGTACCAGTGGCCGAGGAGCATCGCGTCGCTCACGGCGCCGAGGAACACCGCACCGACGACGAGCCGGGCGGCGGCGAGCGCCACCGGTCCGCCCGCGAACTCGGACGCCGCGAGCACTCCGACGAAGGCGACGATCGGCGCGACGAGATCGAGCGCGGGCGGGAACTCGGGCCCGACCGGCGCGTCCTCGACGGCGCCATCGTCGGCTGCGGTCGGGTGGGTGCCGACCATGGCGGCGACGCGCGCCTTGCGCTCGGCCCGCAACGCCTCGCGACCTCGCACCCCCGCGGCGCGGCGCACGACGGACACCCCGAGCGCGACGGACGCCGCGAGCGCGGTCACGAGCGCGGCGGCACCCGCAACTGCGTGACCGTCGGCGAGGAGGATCGCACCGCCCGCGAGCGCGAGGACGCCGAACACGCTGCGCAGCAGCCAGCCGTAGCCGAGGCTGACCTCGCGGCGGCGCGTCGTCACCCAGCAGAACAGGAGGCCACCCGCGGCGAGCTGGAGGAGCAGCGTTCCGGCGTCGAGCTCCACGTTCGTGCCGGCTCAGGCAACCAGCGCGAGGTCGCGCGCGGCATCGTTGAGACGCAACGGACCGTCTGCGGTCGCGACGACGATGTCTTCGAGCCGCATGCCGAAGCGGCCGGGCAGGTAGATGCCGGGCTCGACGCTGAACGTGTGTCCGGCCTCGATCGCCAAGTCGTTGCCGGCGACCATGTACGGATCCTCGTGCGCGTCGCAGCCGATCCCGTGACCGACCCGGTGCACGAAGAAGTCGCCGAAGCCCGCGCTCGCGATCACGTCGCGCGCGGCCGCGTCGACGGCCGCGCACGGCGTGCCGAGTGTCGCGGCCCGTACGCCGGCCTCCTGGGCATCGGCGAGCACCGCGTACATGTCGCGCACCTCGCCCGACGGCTCGCCGACATGGAACATGCGCGTGATGTCGGAGCAGTAGTGCTGCATCGTGCCGCCGAAGTCGCACAGCACGATCTCGCCGTCGGCGATCACCCGGCTCGGCGACGGCTCGTGGTGCGGGCTCGCAGCGTGCGCGCCGGCCGCCACGATCGCGAAGTTCGCCCGCTCGTGGCCTTCCGCGAGCATCCGCTCGACGAGCTCGCGGTGGACGTCGAGCTCGGTTCGGCCGCCGAAGGGTCGGGTGCGCATCGCGGCGGCGACCACGTCGACCGCGTGTGCGGCGAGCGTGAGTGCCTCGATCTCTTGCGCGTCCTTGACGATGCGTAGCGGTCCGACCACCGGGGTCGCCGGGCCGAATGTCGGTGTCGGGCAGCGATTCCTGCAACGCGAGCACGAACCGCGCCCAGGTCTGGTCCCCGATCGCGGCGCGCGCCGGACGCCCGGCCAGCTTCGTCACCAACGCGACGGGATCGTCGGTCTCGTCCCATGCCACGATCTCGAACAGGTCGCCCTGCGGTGTCACACGCGGCGCTTCGAGCCGCGGCACGACGAGCTGCGCGTCACCGTCGCGCGGCGAGCACGAGCATCGTGAGCCGTTCGAGTGGCATTGCCTCGTACCCGATGAGGTAGGGCAGATCTGAACCGACCGACAGCAACACCGTGTCGACACCCAGCTCGTCCATCCGGGCGCGCGCGCGCGCCACGCGAGATGGAAAGCTCATGAGCCGCCCAAGCCGGGGAGCCCGTCGATGCTCGTTGCGTTCTTGCCGGCGCGGTACTCGACGAGCGCGTCGTCGCCCTTCGCCTCGGCCCACTTCTGCAACCGATCACGGTCTTCGACGAGATCCATGAGCGGCACCGCGTAGCCGCACGAAGTCGTCACCCGGTTCACGTCGACCTCGATGATCGACCGCACGCCCGGCAGCGTCGGGAATTCCTGTGCGAGCGCGTGGAACCCCGGCGATCCGAGCTCGTGCACGAAGCCCTCACCATAGAGACGGCAGATGCGCGGGTTGCCGGCGAACGCGCAGAACATCAGTGTGATCCGGCCGTTCTCGCGCACGTGCGCGATCGTCTCGACGCCGCTCCCGGTCAGGTCGAGGTACGCGACCCGTCGGTCGTCGAGCACGCGGAAGGTGTCGTAGCCCTTCGGCGACACGTTGACGTGACCGCCCTCGGCCGGGGCCGTCGCGACGAAGAACATCGGCTGCTCGTGCAGCCACCTCGTCAGATCGGCATCGATTGCGGGCAGCGTCGCAGCCATCCACCCATCCTGTCAGGAGACGCCGACCGGCCCGGTCTCGGCGAGGACAGGCTCGATTGCGGCGCGAGCGTGATAGCTCGAGCGCACCAGCGGTCCCGACTCGACGTGACGGAACCCGAGGCCCTCGGCGAACTCGCGCACCTCGTCGAACTGTTCCGGGGTCCACCACCGCACGACCGGCAGGTGGTCGGCCGACGGACGCAGGTACTGGCCGACGGTCACGATGTCGACCCCGACCGCGCGCAGATCGGTGATCGCGGCGCGGACCTCGTCCATCGTCTCGCCCATCCCGAGGATGATCCCGGACTTCGTCGTGAGCCCGGCTTCCTTGGCGCGGCCGAGCACCGCCAGCGAACGGGCGTACCCGGCCGATGGGCGCGCCGCGCGCTGGAGGCGGGCCACGGTCTCGAGGTTGTGGTTCAGCACGTCGGGGCGCGATTCGAACACGGTCGCGAGCGCGGCGGCGTCGCCTTTGCAGTCGGAGATCAACAGCTCGATGTTCGTTCCGGGACTGATCACGCGCACGGCGTCGACGGTCGCCGCGAACACCGATGCGCCGCCGTCGGGGAGGTCGTCGCGCGCGACGCATGTGATCACCGCGTGCGCGAGGTCCATCGCCGCGATCGCCTCGGCGACGCGGCGCGGCTCGTCGGTATCGACGGCGAGCGGCTTGCGGGTGTCGACCTGGCAGAAACCGCAGGCGCGCGTGCACCGGTCGCCGAGGATCATGAACGTGGCGGTACGGTCGGCCCAGCACTCGTAGATGTTCGGGCAGCCCGCTTCCTCGCAGACGGTGTGGAGCTCGAGGCCGCGCATCAACTTCTTCAGCTCGAGGTAGCCGTCGTCGAAACGGGCGCGCACCCGCATCCACTCCGGACGGTGAGCGCCGACCTCGGGATCCGCTTCGACCCCCGCGGCCGCGAGACGTCCGAGGAGCCGCACCGGTGACACGACCGGCGCGCCGCCGTCGCCCGCTCGGCACGCCACCACGGGCGGCGCCTTCCACGCGACGTCCTGCCGGTCGACGGAACCGAACCCGAACTCATCGGCGAAGCGGGCGACGACCCGATCGACGACGTCGCGCATTGATGGGCGTATCGGAGGCGCCGCGCCGAGCAGCTTCGCCATCGACGTGACGCCACGGTCGGCGATGCCGCACGGCACGATGTGGCCGAACATGGCGAGGTCGGGATCGACGTTGAGGGCGAAGCCGTGCCGGGTGCGACCGCGCGCGACCCGCACGCCGATGGCCGCGACCTTCTCGTCGCCCACCCACACACCCGTGTAGCCGTCGGACCGCTCGGCCGCGATACCGAAGTCGGCGAGCACGGCGATGAGCACCGACTCGAGCCTGCGGACGTAGGCAACGACATCGCGCTGACCCGCGCGCCACTCGGCGAGCGAAACGATCGGGTACCCGACGAGCTGGCCGGGCCCGTGGTACGTGACGTCGCCGCCGCGATCCGCCACCACGAGCTCGGCACCGACGCTCGCGGGATCGCGCAACACGTGAGCGCGATCGGCGCGGGAACCGAGCGTGTAGGTGTGCGGGTGTTCTTGCAGCAGCAGGTACTGCTCGTCGGTGTGCTCGTGCACGGCGCGCTGCAACGACTCGGCTTGCGCGTACGGGACCAGCCCGAGCCAGCGCGTGCGTGACAGACGCCGCTCATGCGGCTTCGGCCTCCGGCGCTCGATCACCGTCGGACCGATCCGAGCCACCGCGCCTCCGGACCTGCGCCTGGCTGCTCATGCGAGCTCGGAATCCCAGTCGCGGGTCTCGAGCACAGTTCGCATCTCGTCGAGGAACGACGCGGCGTATGCACCGTCGAAGGCGCGGTGGTCCCACGCGAGCGCGAGCTGCCCGACGTGATGCACTGCGATCGAGTCCTCGCCGTCGGGTCCCTCGATGACCACGGGCTCCTTGCGGATCCCGTCGGTGGCGAGGATCGCGACCTGCGGCTGGTTGATGATCGGCAACGTGAGGGTCGGTGCCGAACGGCCCCATGTTGGTGATGGTGAACGTGCCGCCGACCACGTCGTCGGGGCCGAGCTGCTTGCTCTTCGCCCGCGCCGCCAGGTCTCGGATCTCGCGCGCGATGAGACGCAATCGCTTGCCGTCGGCACTGCGGATCACAGGGGCGACCAGGCCCTTGAACTCGAGGTCGACCGCGATGCCGAGGTTGATGTCGCGGTGCACGACGAGCGAGTCGCCGTCGACGGTCGCGTTCACGTGCGGGTATTCGTGCACGACATCGGAGAACGCCCGCACGATGAACGGCAGGTATGTGAGCGAGAAGCCTTCGAGCTCCTTCCACTCTCGCTGGTGCGCTCGCCGCGTGCGTTCGATCCGCTCGAAGTCGACCCGCACCGACGTGTACACGTGCGCGCTCGTCGCCTTGGAACGCACCATGTGCTCCGCGGTACGGCGGCGGATGTTGTCGAACGGCACGACTTCGTCGCCGACGCCGCGCGCGACCGGCGCGGATGCGGGCGCCGGGCAGCGGCAGGGGCCGCGGGAGCAGGAGCCGCGGGCGCTTCGGTGCGCGCCGGCGCGGTGGCACCGCCGTTGCGCGCCGCGGTGACCACGTCGTTGCGGGTGATGCGGCCGCCCTCTCCCGTTCCGCGGATCTGGGTGGGGTCCAGGCCGTGCTCGGTGATCAACCGGCGCACAATCGGCGACGCGACGCACTCCCGCCCCCGCGGCGGCGGCCCTGGATGCCGGTGCGGGCGCGCGGCGCCGGTGCGGGCGCAGGCAGCGGCGCGGTGCCGGAGCCGGCGCAGGCGGTGGTTCCGGTGCCGGCGCGGCTTGCGCCTCCGCCGCCGGCGCCTGCTCCGCGGGCTCGGCGTCCGCGCGCTTCCGCCTCGGCGTCCGCGGCCGCCGGGTGGCGCGTCGGTGGCCGCAGGCGCGGAACCGTCGGAGATCACGGCGAGGCGCGCACCCACCTCGACGGTCTCGCCTTCGGGCACGAGGATCTCGGACACGACACCGGCGGACGGCGCGGGCACTTCGGAGTCGACCTTGTCGGTGGAAACCTCGAACAGCGGTTCGTCGGCGTCGATCGTCTCGCCGACCTGCTTGAACCACCGCGTGATCGTGCCCTCGGTGACGGTCTCGCCCAGTTGCGGCATGGTCACGTCCACGCGATCAACCTTCTCTCTTGGTGTCGGTCCTCTTGGTGTCGGCGGGCGTCGGGTACACGCGCTCAGGCATGGAGGCTCCGGCCGGTGAGCGCGAGCGCCGACTCGCCGAAGAGCTCGGAGAGCGTCGGGTGGGCATGGATGAGCAGCCCCAAGTCCTCGGGCGTCGCTTCCCAGTTCACGGAGAGGTACGCCTCCGCCATCAGCTCCGTCGCCCACGGCCCGGCGATGTGCACGCCGAGCACCGGGCCGTCCTTCTCGGCGACGATCTTCACCATGCCGTCGGTCTCGCCGATGATCAGCGCGCGGCCGTTGCCCATCCAGCGGTGCACCGAGGTGACGACGTCGTACCCCTGGTCTTTCGCCTGCGCTTCGGTGAGCCCGCAGAAGCCGACCTCGGGATGGCAGTAGATGCCCCAGGGCACCTTGTCGTAGGCGAGCGGCAACGCGGGCTCGCCGAGGATCGTCTTGATCGCGACGATCGCCTCCGCGAACGCGACGTGCGCCAGCTGCGGTGTCGCAACCACGTCGCCGACCGCGTAGACGCCGTCGACCGACGTGCGCATGTTCTCGTCGACGACCACGTAGCCGCGTTCGTCGACCTTCACTCCCGCGTCTTCGAGGCCGATGTTGTCGCTGCGCGGACTGCGGCCGACGCTGACGACGACCCGGTCGACGGTGAGCGCCTGTTCGCCCTTCTTGGCGTTGTACTTCAACGTCAGCTCGCGACCATCGCGATCTGGGCCGTTCCGCTCGAGGCCGGTCACCTCGACCCCGGCTTCCACCTTCATGCCGCGCTTCGAGAACGCGCGCGCGACCGTCTGGGCGACCTGCTGATCGACGCCCGGCAGGATCTGCGGGAGCACCTCGAGCAGCGTGACCTCGGCGCCGACGTCGAGGAAGAACGACGCGAACTCGCATCCGATCGCGCCGCCGCCGACCACCGCGACCCGCCGGGGCACGTCCCCGAGCTGGAGGACGTGATCGGAGGAGAGCACGGATTCCTCGTCGAACTCGAAGCCGGTCACCGGGAGCGCGCGGGGCAGGGATCCGGTCGACAGGATCACGTTGCGACCCGTCAGCTCGGTGCCGTCCGAGACCCGCACGGTGCGGCCGTCGGCGGCCAGGGTGCCGGTGCCCGGCACGACGGTGACCTTGCGGCCCTTGAGCAGCGACTCGAGCCCACTCGTCAGGCGGTCGATCACCTGCTGCTTGCGGGCCTGCGTGACCGACATGTCGAGCGTCGGCTCCGAGCTCTGTACGCCGAAGTCGGCGGCGTGTCCGACGGTCCGGTAGACCTCGGCCGTCTGGAGGAGCTCCTTGGCCGGGATGCAGCCGCAGTGCAGGCAGGTGCCGCCGACCCGCTGCGCCTCCACCAGCGCGATGTCGAGGCCCGCGGAGGCCCCGTACAGCGCAGCCGCATAGCCGCCGGGGCCGCCACCCAGCACGACGACGTCGAATTCGGTCACCGTCGGGACCTCTCTTCCCTGTGGCCCAGTTTTCCAGGCTCTCGGCGTCAGTTGCCGAGAATCGAGACCTGCACCGCGAATGCGACGAGGATCATCAATCCGGTGATCGCGGACAGGATCAGGAGCGTTCGCGTGCTCACCCCTCCAACGGTACCGCCCGTCACCGTCGACTCCTTCCCTGCTCCTCCAGCACCTTCGCCCAACACCTTCCCCCAACGCCTTCCCCCAACGCCTTCGCCCAACCCGTTCCCGTGGCGTCCGCTTCACGGATCTGGCGGCGCGCGGCCGTATGATCCGGGCTCAGCACCTGCGCAGGTCGAACTGGGGACGGTACGTGGCACATCGAGCGCAGCGGCTGGTGAACGCGGCGAGAAACAGCCCGCTGCCGGAAGGCACCTATGCCATCGGTGCCGGGCTCGTCATCGCGGGGATCTCCGCGTACGGGTTCCAGATCCTCTCCGCGCGCCAGCTCACCGACAGCGAATACGCAGCGCTCAACGGCCTGTGGGCGATCGTGTTCGTCGTCGCGCCGGGATTCTTCCAGCCGCTCGAACAGGAAGTGAGCCGGGCCCTCGCCCACCGCCGCGCGCTCGGCATCGGCGGCGGTCCCCTCGTACGCCGGGCGGCCATCCTCGGCGCGCATCCTCGCGGGCGCAGTCGCCGCCGTCTCGCTGATCTTCGCGCCCAGGCTGATCGACGAGCTGTTCCACGGCGAGACCCTGCTGCTCGTCGCGCTCCTCATCGCGCTCGCCTCGTACTACCTCGCGTTCACGACGCGCGGCACGCTGTCGGGCAACGGACGCTTCGGGCCCTACGGACGCATGCACGCGAGCGAAGGCGCGCTGCGCGTCGTGTTCTGCATCGTGCTGTTCACGGCCGGCATCGGTACGCCGTGGCTCTACGGTCTCGCGCTCGCACTGCCGCCGTTGGGCGCGATCGCGATCTCGCTCCGCGGTCAGCGCGGCCTGATGACTCCGGGGCCCGAAGCTCCGTATTCGGAACTGTCGAGCGCGCTGTCGCTGCTCCTGCTGGGCTCGGTGCTCGCGCAGCTGCTGTCGTACGCGAGCTTCCTTGCCGCGAACATCCTCGCGGAGCCGAGCGAGAAGGACCTCGTCGGGTTGTTCATCACGGGCTTGTTCATCGCCCGCATCCCCATCCTGTTGTTCCAGGCGGTGCAAGCCGCGCTGCTGCCGAAGCTCGCGCACCTCGCGGGCGAGGGCCGGCACTCCGACTTCAAGGTCGGCATGCGCAAGCTCGTGCTCATCGTGATCGGCCTCGGGCTGCTCGGCACGGTTGCCGCCGGACTGATCGGCCCGTGGGCGGGTGAGCTCCTGTTCGGCGCCGACAAGTTCGTGCTCGGCAACCGCGATCTCGCGCTGCTGGCGGCGGGAAGCGGCGGCTTCATCCTCGCCCTCACGCTCGCGCAAGGGCTCATCGCGCTGCGCGGCTACGGCGCCGCGGCCATTTCGTGGTCCCTGGGGATCGTGGTGTTCGTGCTCGTCACCGCGGCCGGCAACGACCTCTTCCTGCGGGTCGAGCTCGGCTTCGTCGCCGGTTCCGGAGTTGCCGCCGCCGCGATGGCGGTTGCGCTGCTCCTGCGCATGCGCGCGGGTGTCCCGGTCGACGCCGGCGACGAGCTCGTCGAGAACATCCCGCACGAGCCGCTGGAGATCTGACCGCCGTGGAGGCTCGTCGCACGCCGCCCGGCCCACCGTCGGCGCGCCCACCTTCGGCGCGCAACGGCGCATCGGCCCCCACCGGTGCGAGCGGTGCGCATCGCGGGAGCAAGGCCGCGGCATGGTTGCGGCTCGCACGTCCGAAGCAGTGGCTGAAGAACCTGCTCGTGCTGGCCGCACCGGGCGCGGCGGGTGTGCTCACCGAACGCGAAGCGGCCGTCGACACCGCGATCGCCTTCGTCTGCTTCTGCCTGGTGTCGAGCGGGACCTACTACCTGAACGACGCGCTCGACGTCGACGCCGACCGCCACCACCCCGTGAAGCAACGCCGGCCGATCGCGTCCGGGATGATCTCGGCGCGCAGCGCGATCGTCGCCGGTGTCTTGCTGCAAGCCGTCGCGATCGGGCTGTCGTTGTTTGCGCGACCGCAGCTCGCCTTCGTGCTGCTCGGATACATCGGCCTCACCGCCGCGTACAGCCTGTGGCTCAAGCACGAGGCGGTCCTCGACCTCGGCGCGGTGGCGGCCGGATTCGTGTTGCGCGCGATCGCGGGTGGCGTCGCGGTCGGTGTGGAGATCTCGCCGTGGTTCCTGATCGTTGCCGGAGCCGGGTCGCTGTTCATCGTGACCGGCAAGCGTTCCCGCGAGCTGCTCGAGCTGGGCGACGACGCATCGGACCACCGACGGTCGCTCGACCTCTACTCGCAGGCGTTCCTCGTGTACGTGCGCGCGGTGTCGTCGAGCGTCGCGATCCTGGCGTACTGCCTGTGGGCGTTCGAGGAATCGGGGCGGGTCGGGGACACGACGTGGTTCGAGCTCTCGATCGTTCCCTACGTGCTGGGGATCTTGCGGTACGCGTTCCTGCTGGATCGCGGCGGGAGCAGCAGCGCACCCGAAGAGATCATCCTCGGCGACAAGACCCTCCTCGCCATCGGCCTCGCCTGGACCGTGACGTTCGCGATCGCCGTCCATGGCTGATACCGGCGTCGGCCCGGTGCCAGTTCCCGAGCCGCCCGCCTCCGAGCCACCTGGCCGTCTCCGAACTTCTCACCGGTTGGGGCCGCACCGCGCCGAGCCGCGCGACGGTGTGGTCGCCGCGCGCGCTCGACGAGATCGTCGAACGGGTGACCGGCGCGGGCCGGCGCGGTGTTCTCGCGCGTGGGCTCGGCCGGAGTTACGGCGACGCCGCGCAGAACGCGGGCGGCGACGTGGTCCGGTGCACGGGCCTCGACCGCGTGCTCGAGGTCGACCTCGAGAAGGGCCGGTGCACGGTCGAAGCCGGCGTCAGCCTCGACACCCTGCTGCGCGCGTTCGTCCCGCTCGGGTGGTTCCCGATGGTGGTGCCCGGCACGCGCTTCGTGACCGTCGGCGGCGCGATCGCGTCCGACATCCACGGCAAGTTCCGGCACGGATCCTTCTGCGATTCCGTCGAACGCTTCCAGCTCGTGACGCCGGCACGGGGCGTGGTGGCGGTCGACCCCCGGTCCGACCCCGACACCTTCTGGGCGACGGCGGGCGGGATGGGGCTCACCGGCATCGTCACCGAAGCGACGATCCAGATGCAGCCGATCGAGACCGGGTCGATGTCGGTCGACACCGAACGCGCGGCCGACGTCGACGACTGCATGAGCCGGATGCTCGACACCGACGACCGCTACCGCTACTCGGTCGCCTGGATCGACTGCCTCGCACGCGGCAGGCGGCTCGGACGTTCCGTCCTCACACGCGGTCGCCACGCGAAGCTCGACGAACTGCCGGCACCGAAGCGGAGCCGAGCGCGCGAGTTCGCACCGCGAGAGGTTGCGCGCGCACCGCGATGGGTTCCCGACACATTGCTGAACCCGCTGTCGATCGCGGCGTTCAACGAACTGTGGTTCCGCGTGGCACCGCGCGAGCGGCGCGGCGAGATCCAGTCGATCACGAAGTTCTTCCATCCCCTCGACGGCGTCTCCGACTGGAACCGGATCTACGGCCGGCGCGGGTTCCTGCAGTACCAGTTCGTGGTGCCGTACGGCGCGGAATCGGTGGTCCGCACGACATTGGAGCGGCTGAGCAGTGCCCGTTGCGCGTCGTTCCTCGCGGTGCTGAAGCGATTCGAGCACGCGAGCCGTGGGCTGCTGGGGTTCCCGATGGGCGGCTGGACGCTGACGCTCGATCTCCCGGCCCGCGGTGCGGCGCTCGCCGCGCTGCTCGACGACCTCGACGTACTCGTCACCGAAGCGGGCGGCCGGGTGTACCTCTCCAAGGACGCACGACTCGCGCCCGGCCTGCTCCCGGCGATGTACCCGCAGCTTCCGGCCTGGCGCGAGATTCGCGCCCGGCTCGACCCGGAGCACGTGCTGCGGAGCGACATGGATCGTCGCCTCGGCCTCACCGACGATCAGGACCGATCACCGGAGGAGTTGCAGCGATGAAGGACGCGCTCGGGTCGGTGCAGTCGATCCTCGTGCTGGGCGGTGGATCCGACATCGCACGCGCGACGTGCAAGGAGCTCGCCGGCCGGCGCGCGGCGCGAGTCGTGCTCGCGGCGCGCAAACCGGAGGCGCTGGATGCGGCGGCTGCGGAGATCCGAGCGGCCGGTGCCGCGTCCGTCGACACCGTGGCGTTCGACGCGACCGACTTCGCCGCGCACGAGCAGTTCGTCGCCACGACGTTCGAGCGCTTCGGCGAGTTCGATGTCGTGCTCGTCGCGTTCGGTGTGCTGGGCGATCAGGCCCGTGCGGAAGTGGAGGCGTCGGCGGCCCGGGAGACGGTCGAGACCAACTTCACCGGTGTCGTCTCGGTCACGGTGCCGCTGGTGAACCGCCTCGAGGCGCAGGGTCACGGCACGCTCGTGCTGCTGTCGAGCGTCGCCGCGGAACGGGCCCGGCGTTCGAATTTCGTCTACGGCGCGTCCAAGGCGGGTGTCGATGCGTACTACCAAGGCCTCGCCGACGCGCTCGCCGGCTCCGGCGTCCAGGTGTTGATCGTGCGACCCGGCTTCGTCACCACCAAGATGACCGAAGGCATGCCCGCGGCGCCGCTCGCCACGACGCCCGAAGCCGTGGCGACGGCGATCGCAGCGTGGCATCGAACGCGGCAGCACCACGATCTGGGTGCCGGCGGCGCTGCGCGTCGTGATGTCGGGGTTGCGGCATCTTCCGCGGCCGGTCTTCCGGCGCCTGAAGATCTGACGTGAACAGCTGACGTGCGGACGGTCGCGGCGTTCGATTTCGACGGCACGATGACGCGCCGCGATTCGTTGCTGCCGTTCCTCCTACGGACGCGCGGCCGCTCGCGCACACTGCTCGCGGTCGGTGCGTTGCTGCCACGCTTTCTCTCGCTCGCGGTCGGGCGCGGCGACCGCGACGGCACCAAGGCAGCGCTCTTCGAGCGATTGCTCACCGGCGTCCCGTTCGACGATCTCGCCCGGGCGGGAGCCGCGTACGGCGAGGAGCTTGCCGCGCGCAAGATCTCGCCGCAGGCACGCGAACGCGTCGCCTGGCATCGCGCGCGCGGCGACGAGGTCGTGATCGTGTCCGCATCCCTCGACGTCTACCTCGGCACCGTCGCGCACGCACTCGACATCGAGCGCGCGATCTGCACCCGGCTCGAGGTCGGCACCGACGGCCGCTGCACGGGCCGGATGGACCACGGAAACTGTCGTGGTCCCGCCAAGGCAGTGCGCCTGCGCGACCATCTGGGCGGTGCACCCACCGAGCTCTGGGCCTACGGCGACAGCGCGGGCGACAACGAGATGTTCGCGATGGCCGATCATGTCGTGCGTGCCCGCCGCGGTCGCCTGATGCTGACTTCATGAGAGCGATGCTGGCCTCATGAGCGCGAGGCGGTCGCTGTGAGCACGCACCCGGCCGTCGCGTTCGACGTCACCGCGCTCGTCGGGGTCCGAACGGGTGTCGGTCACGTCGTCGCCGAGCTCGTCGACGCGTTGACCCGGCTCGACGAAGGGCCGGAGCTGGTGCCGTACGCGCTCAGCCGGCGGGCGCGCGACCATCGCGACGAGCTCCCGACCGGCACCCGCTTCGTGCCGATCCCTGCCCGCGTGCTGCTGCCGGCATGGGCGCACTTCGACGTCCCGCGCATCGATCGCTGGATCGAGCCGGCGCGCGTCCTCCATGCGACCAATTTCCTCACCCCGCCCAGCCACCTGCCCACGCTCGTGACGGTCCACGATTGCTCGTTCGTCCGCTACCCCGAGCTCTGTCGGCCCGAGGTGCGGGCGCTCGCACCGGTCGTGCAACGCGCGGTGCGTCGCGGCGCGAGCATCCACGTCACGTCCGAGTTCGTCGCGAGCGAGGTCGAAGAGATCTACGGGCCCGGATTGCGCGCGGCGGGCCGGCTGGTGGTGGTGCCGTTCGCAGTTCCGAAGATCGGCGCCGAGCGCGAGATGCCGGCGGTGGTCGCCCGACTCGGGGGCGCGCCATACCTCCTGGCGCTGGGCACGCTCGAGCCGCGCAAGAACCTTCCCAACCTCGTCGCCGCGTTCGGAGCAGTCGCGGCGACGGCTCGCGATCTGCGGCTCGTCGTCGCGGGCCCCGACGGTCCGGCACGGCCCGACATCGAGCGCGCGATCGCGCGGCTCGATCCCGACGCCGCGGCGCGCGTCGTGCTCGCCGGTCCGGTGTCCGACGGCGGCCGGAACGCACTGCTCGAACAGGCCGGGCTCCTCGTCTACCCGTCGATCTACGAAGGCTTCGGCTTCCCGGCGCTCGAGGCGATGACCATGGGTGTGCCGGTCGTGGCGGCGCGTGCCGGCGCGATTCCCGAGGTGTCGGGCGACGCCGCGCTGCTCGTCGAACCGACCGACGAAGCCGGCCTGGCCGACGCCATCACCCGCGTGCTGACCGACGACGCGTTGCGTCGCGAGCTCGTCGCGCGCGGGCGCGATCGTGTGCGCGCCTTCTCGTGGGAGAACACCGCACACGGCCTCGTCGACCTGCTACCGGCAACTGGCCGGCTGATGCTGCGACCGCGCCACCTCGCGCAGCACCGCGCCGACGCGTTCCGGCTCGGGCGGGCGTAGCGACCGGCGCTGCCGCCGCGCGTCGGTCGAGGAACGATGCGTTCCGTCCAGCGCCGCGAGGACGCCGTCGCGCAACTCGGCTGCATCGCCGGACCGCACGAGGCGCACACTGCCGGGCGCGGCATCGAGCGCGATCTCGCGAGGCCCGCCCGCGTCGGTGACCACCGCCGGAACACCGCACGTCAACGCCTCGACGACGACGAGACCGTACGGTTCGGGCACGGTGGTCGGGAGCACGAACAGGTCGAGGTCGGCGAACAGCTCGGGCATGTCCGACCGTTCCCCGAGCCAGTGCACACCGGCTATCGACGCGGCACGCGTCTCCAGCTGATCGAAGAGCGCTTCCTTGCCGGCCACGCGGCCTCCGGCGACGACCAGCTCGATGTCGTCGCGCCGGGCACGAGCGTCCTCGAACGCATCGAGCAACACCTCGAAGCCTTTCCAACTGTCGATCCTCCCGGCCGCGCCGACCAGCACGACGGTGTCGGCGATGCCCGCGGCCGCACGGAACGAGCCCGCGTCGTGCCGGGTCGAACTCCGCGGGGTCAGGCGTCTCGCGGATGACAACGACGTTCGCGGGATCGAGCTGATCGGCAATCGCATCCGACATGCAGATGACGCGCGTTGCGAAGTGACGGGCGAGGAACCGCTCGACGCGCAACGCCGCGCCCGACTGGAGGACGATCTCGCGCGCGTGCCACACGTGGGGACGGCGAGTCAGCGCAGCCGCGGCCCAGCCGTACCACGAGTGCAGCGAGTTCGTGTGGACGACATCCACGTCCAACTGCCGGATGAGACGCACGAGCCGCAGGACCGCAACCGGCCAGCCGAGCACGTACGCCATCCAGTTGCGGAGATCGTGCGACGAGGAGATGCGCGCCATCGGCACGATGTGCACCGTGACACCCGCGGTCGCGAGCTCCGAGCGCAAGGGCGGCTCGCCCGGCACTGCGAGGTGACAGTCGAACTCGTCCTGCGGCAGGCTTCGGAACATCCGTAGGATCGCCTGATCCGACCCGCCTCGTTCCGCGACGGGTTGCACCGAAAGCAGCCGTATCATCCGAGTCGCTCTCAACATCGAACAGCTCTTGCAGAATCCGCCGGGCGGCATCGGCCGGTACGCGGCGGAGCTGGCGAGGCTACTGGACGCATCCGGGTCGGTCACCGATGGCGACACAGCCGAGACCGGCGCGCCGATCGAGAACATCGAGAACATCGCGAGCACCGAGAAGGTCGAGCTCGTGCCGTTCGTGGCCCGCCACGCTCGAGCCGACGTCGACGCGCGACTCTCGTCGTTCGGACTCGACGGGCTCGAGCCGGTGATGTTGCCGCTGCCTCGCGCCGCGCTGTACGAGGCCTGGAACACCTTCGGCGTCGGCAGCCTCGGCCGGCTCGCGCGCGAACTGCGCGTGCTCGATCTCGTGCACGCGCCGTCGGTTGCGGTACCGCCGAAATCGCGCGCGGCGCTGGTCGTCAGCGTTCACGACGCCGCGCCGCTGCTGTTTCCGCAGGCGTTCACCCGCCAGGGCCGCCGGTTCCACCGACATGGCTACGAGGCTGCCTCCCGGCGGGCCGATCTCGTCATCACGCCGTCCGCAACCGCGGCGGACGAGGTCGCGGGCCTCACCGGCATCGCACGTGAGCGCATCCGGATCGTTCCTCACGGCGTGATCGTGTGCCGGGTGTCCGACGACGAGGTCGCCCAGACTCGCGCGCGCCTCGGCCTCACCGACGAGCGGTTTGTGCTCTGGGTGGGCACGCTGGAGCCGCGCAAGAACGTCGCGATGCTCGTCGAGGGTTTCCGGATCGCGATGCAGCGTGCGCATCTCCCCCACGTACTGGTCCTCGCCGGAGCCGACGGGTGGATGCACACGCCGGCGAAGCTGCGCGCGGCTGCCGACAACCTCGGCGACAAGGTGCGGATCGTCGGGTCACTCGCTGATCGGGATCTCTTCGCGCTGTACCGCGCCGCCGAGCTCTTCGCGTTCCCGAGCGTCCACGAGGGGTTCGGGATGCCCGTCCTCGAAGCGATGGCCGCGCACACCGCGGTGCTGTGCTCGGATATCCCCGTGCTGCACGAGATCGCCGGCCCGAACGCGCACTACGCCGACCCTCACGACGCCGAATCGTGGGCGGACGCGCTCGTGTCGCTCCTCACCGACGACGCCCACCGGCGCGAGCTCGTGGACGGCGGCGCCGCGCACGCGGCTCGCTACACATGGCCGGCGTGCGCCGCGCGAACGCTCGCGGTCTACCGGGAAGCGGTCGCACGCGTATGAAGGCGCTCGTCACCGGGGCAAACGGGTTCGCCGGCCGGCACCTGCTCAGGCATCTTCTCGCGTCGGGCGACGAGGTCGTCACGACGGATCGTTCGGGCCCGGATCCGCTCGACATCACCGACCGGGCGGCACTGCACGCCGCGATCGCCGCGCACCGGCCGGACGTCGTGTACCACCTCGCCGCGTTCACGCACGTCGGCGACTCGTTCGCTGCACCACAACAAGTGCTGCGGGTCAACGTCGAAGGCACGGCGAACGTGCTCGACGCGAGCAAGGCCGGCGGCGTGCGACGGGTCGTCGTCATCGGGAGCTCCGAGGAGTACGGCGCCGTCGATCCGGTCGATCTCCCGCTGCGTGAAGATGCGCCGCTCCGCCCGACCTCGCCGTACGCGGCGAGCAAGGTCGCGGCGTCCTATCTCGCCCTCCAGGCGTGGCTCGGCAGCGGCCTCGAGACGATGCGCGTGCGCGCGTTCAACCACACGGGGCCGGGGCAGTCGCCGAAGTTCCTCGTCGCCGCGCTCGCGCAGCGCATCGCCGCGGCCGAACGCGACGGCACGACGGAGATCCCTGTCGGTTCGCTCGATCCCGTTCGTGACATCAACGACGTGCGCGACATCGTGCGCGCCTACCGGCTGCTGGCAAGCGAAGGAGAGCCGGGCGAGGTCTACAACATCTGTTCCGGTAACGGTGTCTCGGTGGCCGAGATCGCCGGCGCACTGCTCGCTCACGCGCGCACCGAAGTGCGCCTCGTCCAAGATCCTGCGCTGGTACGGCCCGTCGACATCCCGGTCCTCGTCGGCGACGCCGCGAAGCTGCGCAAAGCCACCGGATGGGAGCCCGAGTACACGTTGGCCGAGACGCTGCACGACGTGCTGGAGGACGCGCGACGGGCGCAGTGAATCGGCCTGGCCTATCGGAATTGGCCTACGGACCCTGCCGGTCGAGCCAGCCCAGGAGCGCGGCGATGGCGCGAGGATCGTGGCGCAGGCGGTGCGGACCGTTCGGCACGATCCGCATCTCGACGCAGTCGCCGCCCCCTTCGCGCAGGGCGCTGGCATCCTCGACCGAGACGACGTCGTCTTCCGAACCGTGCACCAGCAACCACGGGCGGGGCGCGATGTGGCGCGCGGCGTCGATGACGTCGAGGTTCGCGATGGCGCGGATCCAGCGTGCCCGGTCGGCCGGGTAGTCGGGCGAGCGCAGTACGCCGGTGCGGCGCGCGTAGTCGAGGAACCATGCCGGGTCGTGCACCCACTCCTCGAGCGACGCCGGCGCGGAGAACGTCGCGACGCCGCGCACGCGCGGGTCGTGGGCGGCGGCGACGATTGCGAGCGTGCCTCCCAACCGGAAGCCGGCCAGCCACACACCGGTGAGCTCGGTGCGAGCGTGCATGAGGTCGATCGCGGCGCGCACGTCGGCGAGCCAGCCTTCGATCGAGAAGTCGCCTTCCGACACGCCGGTACCGCGCATCGTGAACGTCAGCGCACCCCAACCGGCCTCGCGCGCGATCCGATCGACGAGGCTGGCGTACGTGTTCCCCACCGTGGCGGCACCGCCCGGCCCGCGCGGGAAGCCGGGCAGGACGATGAGGCCCGGCACGCGCGCGGTGCCGACCGGCCGCGCGTAGTGCGCGCCGAGCCGAAGCCCCTCGGAGATGATCTCGTCGACCCCGCCGACAACTGCCGTCATGTCCTCATATCCTGGCGTGCATGACTGCGGCGACACCCATCGAGGTCGAGGTCCCGGCACTGAAGGAGTGGGCCGCGGTCGTGCACGCTCTGCTCGAAGGCGAGCAGATCGTGGACCTCCGCAAGGGCGGTCTACGGGAGCAAGGACGCCATTTCGATCTGCCGAGCCGGCGGTTCTGGCTGTACCCGACGGCCGAGCACCAGCGCCCCGAACTGTTGAAGGCGGCGTACCGGCACTGGACCGATCTCGCCGATGCCGCGCCGGTCGGCCACCCGATCACCCTCGCGGGCTGGGCCGACATCACCGACATCGCGACGATCTCCGAACCGGAACATCTCGAAGCGCTCGACTCGAAGTCGGTGTGGACCGACGATTACGCGCAGTCGCGGCTGAAGTGGAAGAAGCGCGACCCGTTGTGGGTGCTCGTCGTGCGCGTGCACCGGCTGCACGAGCCGATCACCGTGGCGTGGAACGACGAGTACGGCGGCTGCACGTCCTGGGTGCCGTTGGCCGGCCTCCCGGACGTCGACGTCGTCGCATCGGATCCCGCGCTGAGCGACGTCGCGTTCGAGGCCAAGCGCAAGGGCGTGCGCGGGTCGTTGCCGCCCGATGTATGGACGTAGGCGTCTGGCAGTAGCGCGGCCGTCAGAGTTGGAGCAGGCGCATCGCGTTGGTGCGCAAGACCTGCTCGCTGACGTCGTCGGGGATCTCGAGCGTCGCCCACGCGCCGAACCACTGCTCGTGCGTGAGGAACGGATAGTCGGTCCCGAAGAGCACGCGGTCGCGCAGCGGTCCCTTGATGTTGCGGACGAGGTCGGGCGCGAACCGTCGAGGTGACCAACCCGACAGGTCGATCCACGTGTTCGGCTTGTGCAACGCGACCGCGAGCTGCTCGTCCTGCCACGGCCACGCCGGGTGCGCCATCACGATCTGCAGTTCGGGGAAGTCGGCGGCGACCGCGTCGAGGTGGATCGGGTTCGACGGCGCGAGCTTCACCTTCCCGCCGCCGGGCATGCCCGCGCCGAGTCCGGTCGTACCGGTGTGCACGAGGACGGGGATCTGGAGCTCGTTGGCGGCTTCCCAGATCGGGTACACCGACCGGTCGTCGGGCACGAAGCCCTGCGCGGACGGGTGCAGCTTCAAACCGCGCAGGCCGAGCATGCGCACCGCGCGTTCGAGCTCGGTGACCGCGGCGTCACCTTTGAGCGGATCGACCGACGCGAACCCGATGAAGGCATCGGGGTGATCGCGCGCGCACTCGCGCGACGAAGTCGTTGGTGACGGGTGTCAAACCGGTGTTCGTCTCCGCGTCCCACGCGAGCAGCACACCGAGCACGTCTGCACCGCGGAAGACGTCGGCCATCTCCTCGACCTTGTGCCGCGGCAACGACGTCCGGAAGTACGACTCGCACGCGGGGGTGAACTCCCCCATCGCGGCGTCGAGGTACTCCGACGTCGATGGGTGGACGTGGAAGTCGATCGCGCGCGGCACGGCGACGACGGTCAGTCGCCGGACGTCGACTCGGCTGCGGCCGCCGCCTCCGCCGCCGCGATCGAGGCGTGCGGCCGGTAGCACCGGTTCCGCGCCTCGGCGAGCGTGTCGGGACCGAACGTCTGGAACTTCTCGGAGGCGACGAGCTCGTCGACCGCGCCGGCAACGGCTTCGTCGGCGTCCATCAGGTCGAGGTCGTAGACGACCTGACTGCGCTTGTCGCCGAGGTAGCGCTGGTGTTCGAAACGGGTCGGACGGGCCATCGCGGGCGAAAATCTAGCGGGGACGGTGCTCACGGAGCGGCTTTGGCGGGCCTGACGATTAACTCGCGGCCCCCGGCGGTAGGTTCTGCCAGTCATTTTGGACAGAACTGGGGAATTCGACCGGGGGTACGGAACGAATGAAAAACCATCGCTGGCTGCGACTGCTCGCAGTCGTCAGCGCCCTCGCCATCGCACTCGCCGCGTGCGGCGGCGACGATGACGACGACGACGCGCTGCGGAGACGGGACCACGACGACCGAAGGGGGGCGAGGCGCCCGACGGCGACGGCATGCTCGTGCATCGGCTCACTGCTGCCGCCGACCGGCTGAGCTCGCGTTCCTCGGCCCACCGATGATCGGTGCCGGTGCAGATGGCGGTCAGGAGATCAACGCGGCCGGTGGCGTCAACGGTGCGGCCGTCGTGCTGGTCGAGACAGGACGACGGCACCGACCCCGACGTCGCCCGAGCCCGGCGTCGACAACCTGCTCGCCGACAACGTCGACGTGATCGTCGGCGCCGCGGCGTCCGACGGTCTCGATCGGCGTGATCGACAAGATCACGCGCAGGAACCGGTCGTGCAGTGCTCGCCGTCGAACACCGGCCTGCAGTTCACCGACCTACGACGACGGCGGCTTCTACTTCCGCACCGCGCCGCCCGACAACCTGCAGGCGCAGGTGCTCTCGGACCTCATCATCGACGACGGCAACTCCAACGTCGCGATCATCGCCCGGAGCGACGAGTACGGCGAAGGCTTCGCCAACGCGCTGCAGCAGGAGCTCGGAGACGGTGGTGCGAACCCGGGTGACCCGATCCTGTACGACCCCGAGGCCGGGAACTACCAGGCCGAGGCGCGAGCAGCTCGCCGACGCCGCGCCGGATGCGGTCGCGATGATCGCGTTCGACGAGGGCGCCCAGGTGATCCAGGCTGCGATCGCGGCCGGCGTCGGACTCGACGCCGCGCGAGTGGTACGGCACCGACGGCATCCAGAGCAGCACCTTCTACGAGAAGGTCGACCCGGCCAACCCGGCCGTCGTCGAAGGGCATGAGGGGCACGGCACCGTCGGCGGCGCCCGCGGATGGTGAGCAGACGTTCCGGACGCGGTTCGAGGCGTTCGCGCCGGGTGTCGACACGATCTTCTCGGGTCACACGTACGACTGCGTCGTCGTCTGCCGCGCTCGCGGCGATCGCAGCCGGGAGTGATGCGCCCGAGGCGATCCAGGCCGAGATGATCAACGTCACCAAGGACGGCGAGAAGTGCACGCTGTTCGCCGACTGCGTGGCGTTGCTCGAGGCCGGCGAGGACATCGACTACGACGGTGCAGCCGGGCCGCTCGACTTCGTCGAAGCGGGTGAACCGGGCGCGGGTGCGTACGACACCTGGAGCTTCGGTGCCGACGGCAAGGTCGCGGTGATCGAGGAGAGCATCCCCGTCGGGGAGAACTGAGCTCTTCCGCGACCATCGAATCGACAGACGAACGACGGCCCCCGGTCACGGGGGCCGTCGTCGCGTCAGTCCGCTTCGGCGGCGAGCGCACCCAGGTACAGCTCGACCACCTTGGGGTCGCTGAGCAGCTGCTCGCCGGTGCCGAAGTGGGCGTCGCGACCCTGGTCGAGCACGTAGCCCCGGTCTGCGATCTCGAGGCAACGCTGCGCGTTCTGTTCGACCATGAGGATCGCGACGCCGGCGTCGTTGATCTGCTTCACGCGCTCGAAGACCTGGTCCTGGAACAGCGGCGAGAGCCCGGCCGAAGGCTCGTCGAGGAACAGCACGGTCGGACCCATCATCAGGGCCCGGCCCATCGCGACCATCTGCCGTTCGCCACCCGAGAGATTGCCGGCGCGCTGCTTGCGGCGGGCCGCGAGCATCGGGAAGAGGTCTGCGACCGTGTCGAAGCGGTCGCCGAACCCCTTCGGCGCGTCGGATACGCGCCCATGCGCAGGTTCTCCTCGATCGTCAAGCTCGGGAACACGTTGTCGCGTTGCGGTACGTAGCCGACGCCGACGTCCACCAACTCGTGTGCAGGCCGGTTGGTGATGGATTCGCCGGCAAGGGTCACCGTGCCCGATCGCACCGGCACCAACCCGAACGCGGCCTTGAGCAGCGTCGACTTCCCGGCGCCGTTCGGCCCGATGATGCCGACGATCTCGCGAGCTCCGAGCGTGACGCTACAGCCATGCAAGATGTCGACGCCGGGCAGATAGCCGGCGATGAGATCCTCGACCACGAGCAGCGCGTCGGTGCTCGTCATTCGCCGGTCTCGACCTCGTCGACTTGATGTCGTGCGGCGCGGTGCGTACCGAGATACGCGTCGATGACCTCGTCGTTCGTGACGATCGATCGGGGTGGGCCCTCCGCGATCACCTGCCCTTCGGCCATGCAGACGACCCAGTCGCTGATGCCCATCACCACGTCCATGTCGTGCTCGACGAACATGACGGTGAGGCCCTCGGCGCGCAACTCGCGAATGTGATCCAGAATCGACTGCACCAGGACAGGGTTCACGCCCGCCATGGGCTCGTCCAGCATCACGAGCACCGGGTCGGTCATGAGCGCGCGCGCCATCTCCAACAACTTGCGTTGCCCACCCGAGAGCGTTGCGGCGTACTGATCGCGCATATTCGCCAGGTTGAACCGTTCCAGGAGCTCGATCGCTCGCATCCGCACTGCGCGTTCTTGTCCGCGCCAGGTCCGGGTGAGCCCGATGAACGCGCGCTCTCCCGATTGGTGAGGCGCTGCGAGCAACATGTTGTCGAGAACCGTCATCTTGGCCAGGGCCTTCGTCAGCTGGAACGTACGCACCATCCCGGCGCGCGCGACGCGGTGCGCCGGTACGCCGTGCAGCGGTCGACCGTTGAAGCTCCAATTGCCTCGTTGCGGCCGATCGAACCCGGTGAGCAGGTTGAACAACGTCGTCTTGCCCGCACCGTTGGGGCCGATGAGCGCAGTGATCCGTTCGCGCTCGATTTCGAGGTGCTGGACGTCCACCGCCGCGAGCCCGCCGAACGAACGGAACACGCCGTCGATCGTGAGGATCGGGTCGGGCTTCGCGACGCCGGGGATCGGCGCGGTGCCGGCCAGGGTCGCGCCGTCAGCGGGCATCGAGCATCACCTCCTCGCGTTTTCCGAGGAGGCCTTGCGGGCGGAAGATCATCAGCAGCATCAGCGCCAGCCCGACGAGCATGAATCGCACCGCGCCGATGTCGGTGTCGTCGATGAAGCCGATCCATCCCGCGTCGATCGACTCGCGAAGGAATCCGTCCGTGAAGGAGATGATGAACCAGTACAGGATGGCGCCGACGATCGGGCCGAGGCGCGTCGCCGGGCCACCGAGGATGAGCACGGCGTACGCGACGAACGTCCCGACCGGGAGGTAGGTGTCGGGCGTGACCGCGCCGCGTTCGATTGCGATGACGATGCCGCCGACCGCGCCGATCGCGCCTCCGATCACCAGGCTCTGCAACTTGTACGAGAAGACGTTCTTGCCGAGGCTGCGGGAGGCATCCTCGTCTTCACGTATCGAGCGGAGCACTCGGCCCCACGGGCTCGACACGAGCAATGCGATGACGATCGTGAAGATCGCAACGAGCAGCCACGCCACCGTCGTGACCCAGAGCGCGCGGTCGCTGTACGCCCATCGGCCCCAGATCACGAGATCGCTCGAGAACGGATTGAGGTCGTAGAAGCCTTGCGCGACCTGCGTGATGCCGAACACACCGTGGGTGAGGGAGTCTTCGTCGCCGGATCGGATGAGCGTGCGCACGACCTCACCGCTCGCGACGGTCACGATCGCGAGGTAGTCGGCGCGTAGCCGCAGGGTCGGGAGCCCGAACAGGAGACCGAGGAGCACGGCCGCGAGGATGCCGACGAGGAAACCGAGCCAGAACGGTCCGCCCTGATCGACGGTGATGGCAGTGCCGTACGCGCCGACCATGAGGAACGCGATCTGCCCGAAGTTGAGCAGACCCGTGTAGCCGAACTGGAGGTTCAGCCCGATGACGGCGAGCGCGTACGCGGCCGCGACCGGACCGAAACCGGTTCGCAGTGCGTCCTGGAGCACGGATGCGATGTCCATCAGCCGATCCGTTCCTTGCGCCCGAGGATGCCCTGCGGCCGCACGATCACCGCGATGATCAGCACCGCGAGCGCCACCGCGATCCGGTACTTCGTCGAGATCCAGTACGTCGACACCTGCGACACGACCCCGATGATGACGGCTCCGACCACGGGGCCGTAGGCAGTGCCGAGACCGCCGAGCACGACCGCGGCGAACATCAACAGCAACAGGTTGAAGCCCAGGTCCGCCGACACCGTGTCACTGATGCCGAACAACACGCCGCCGAGCGCCGCGAGCGCACCGCAGCCGATCCACGTGTGGAGGATCACGCGGTTCACGTCGATGCCCGATGCCTCGGCGAGGTCCTTGATGTCGGCCACGGCCCGCAACGACATGCCCAGGCGCGTCTTCTCCATGATCAGTGCGACGCCGAGGAGCACGATGACGCACAGCGCCATGATCCAGAGATCCTTCTGCCGCAGCGAGATCGGCCCGAGATCGAGGTTGGTCTGGATCGTGTAGTCCTGGTAGGGACGCGGCCGGCCTTCGAACAGCACCAGGTAGAGGTTCCGGAGGAACAGGCCGAGCCCGATCGTCACGACGATCAGGGAGATCGTTCCCGAGCGGCGCCGCCGCAACGGTCGGAACAGCACGAGCTCGTTGGCCGCGCCGAATGCACCGCCGAGCACGACCGCGAGGAGGCCCGCAACCGGCAGCGGTAACTCCAACATCGAGACGCTGAAGAGGTAGGCCACGAGCGCGCCGAATGTCACCAGCTCGCCGTGCGCGAAGTTCGTGAGTCCGGTGACGGCGAACACGAGCGAGAGTCCGAGCGACGCGACGGCGAGCACCAGGCCGAAGCGGACGCCTTCGGCGGCGAGGTCGATGATCTGTTCCCACGACGACGGACCGCTGCTCGTCGGTTCCCCGAGCGGGAACAACACCGGCTTCAACCCCGAGCGCACCCGCACGTTGTCGAGCGTCGCGCGATCCGGGTCCCGGAGCCCGACCCCGTCAGGGAGCGTGTCGACGTCGAGCGTCACGCTGTAGGTCGTGTCCGCCTCGGGCACATCGACGCGCCATGCGCCGTCGGCGTCGGTGGTCGCGGTGTCGATGACCTCGTCGCCGAGCTCGACCTCGAGGTCGACCCCTTCGACCGGCTCGTCGTTCTCGTCGACGATGCGGCCCCCGACTGCCGGGCCCGGCGCCGCGGTCCCGCCCGCCGGGATGGTCGTGGTGGGCGCTTGCTGCGCGCCCGCGGTCAGGCTCGACAGCATCGTCACCGCCGCGAGCGCCACCAACACGACGGGCCCGAGGATCAGCCCGCGGCGCACGTTCGGTCCCAAGACTCCCCCAGGCCGTGAATCGGCGAAGCATACGATCCGATTCCGGTTCGCGGGAGGCGTGGGCTGCAGGCTCAGCCGCTGGTCGCTTCCGAGTCCTGATCGCCGGTTTTGCGGGCGTTCTCGGGCGGGGTCACGCGGAGGAGCCGCTGGTGCAACGTGGCGTCGCCCTCGGTCAGGGTCCGATCGAGTTCCTGCTCGACCTCGAACCCGGTGTCCTGCAGGATCTCGGTCATCTCCGCAAACCCGTCGGTGCTGTCGCCGAGCAACATCACGAGCCGCGGCGGATCGTCGAGCAATCTCTGTCGATCAAAATCGAGCCCGGCGATGTCGATGCCGTTTACCAGGTACATCGCGGCTGACATGCTCACGAGCTCCGACGAGCCGCGCGCCCACCACTTCAGGAGTGGCCCCGGTTCGTCATCCGCCTCCGGCACACCGCGCGGCACCTGGGAGGCGACGCGATACATCTCCACGTATCGATCGTTCCCGTTGAAGAACACTTGCCCGTAGTGGGGGTCGGGCTGGGCTACCTGTCCGGCGAGCAGAGGCTGACGCTGACGCTGCGCCGATTGTCAGGACGAAGCACACGGCGACGAGGGCGACCGCGGTGACGAACATCACCGCAGTGGATCCGCGTCACGCGTCGCGACCGCATAGCTCGCGCGGCCACCGCACTGACACCGAACACTGCGAGGAGGACCGGTACCCACGGCCAGAACGTGAACGCCGGTCTCCATCCGGCGAGGTGGAACAGCCAGGGCGTCAGTAGGACGACAGCCGCAGTTGCGAGGTAGCGACGATCGGACCCCTGGCGATCCCACATCATCACCAGCACGAACGCGGTCAAGAATGAGACACCGGCCCATAGCAGTGAGAAGTAGAAGTAGTGCTCGAGCGTGCTCCCGTTGAACGCGAACTGCCACACAGTGAACGCGATCGCTTGGAGCAACAGCGAAAGGAACGCGACCGTCTCTTCGCGGCACAGCGACGATCGATGACGAAGCGTTCCGCGAAGAAGCACCCAGGCCGCGAGCACGACCGGGATGACGACCAGATGCGTGGCGCGCAACAGCCAACGCCAGTTCGTGGAGTGGAAGAAGGTGTTGTACTTCTCTTGCACATCCTCGACCGCGCGACGATTCGGCCCGATGATGTCGGCGACGCCGAACATGAGCTTGGCGCCGACGACAAGGACGACCGAGACCACGATGCCAGTGGCAGCCATCACCGCGATCTGCATGAGCATTCGGCGCGGTGCTCGAGCGCCGAAGACGGCCGCATAGCTGACGACGGTGCAGGCAACGAGCCCGGTGATGATGATGTTGCAATGGATTGCAGCGGTGAAGAGCGCCGCGGCCGTCATCAGCCACAACCAACGGCCGCGTCCCGAAGCCCCCGGCATCAACAGACAAGCGGATCCACCGAGGAGATACGCGATCGCGGCCGAGTTCGGGTAGTCGGTCCCCCACGCCCGGAGGATCACCGGATTGACCAGGATCACCGCCACCGCCACGGCACCTGCGGCTCGCCCTCGCAAGCGTCGGAACAACTCGTAGGCGGGAAGCACCGCGACGACCGCGAGCAGGAACCGGAACACGAAGAAGCCGGGCACCGCGCCGAACGCGAGATGTGAGAGGCGCGCGGGTAGCACCATGCCGAGCCGGGTCCAGTAGTAGACGTCGGATCCGAATCGCTGGAGCACTTCGGGTCCGTTGTTGATGTACGCGGTGTAGAGCGTCGGGTCGATCGTTTCGACCGGAGCGGCATCGGCTGAACGCGGTACGCGTAGAAGATCACGATCGGCGCCAGTGCGACCAATACGAGTTCGATCGCGTGAGCGCCACGGCGGCTCGTCCGGGCGCTCGGGTCCCTGGACTCCAGCGTCAGGTCGCCAGCAAGAACGCGCGAGTTGTCGGCGATCGAGGTGGATGAATCCATGCGCGGCTCACCGGCAGCGCGGCGCGAAGCGTCGCAGCCGGCGACGCAGCGTGTTCCGACGCCACGCGGGCAGTCGGTCATTCGACGACACGAGCAGAATGACCCGCTTGGTCCACTCGCCACGCACGTCGAAGTCGAAGCGCCATGCGGATCGTTCACTGAACGGCGATCGCTCGAGATCGACCGTGCGCCACGCGCCGAGCTCGACCTCGCTGTTCAACAGCTCAGTGGGGCAGTGCACCGATGCGATGTCGTTCGTGAGGAGCAGGTACCGGTAGCGGGACCGGTTGGTGTCGAGAAACTGGCGTATGTCGGCCACGGGCCAGTGCTGCAGGACATCCTTCATGACCAGGAGATCGGCGGTCGGGAGTGCAGTGGTGCGGGCGTCGGCGACTATGAACTCGAAGCCGAGCGGAGCGTTGTCGCGGTTCTTCCGCACCAGCTCGTCCAGGACGTCGACACCGACGTAGCGCACCCCTTGCCAGTCGACGAGGCCGGACACCTGCCAGTCGCCACACCCGACTTCAACGACGCTCCGGACGTCGCGCGCACCGAGCGCATGTTGGAGCACGCGTCGGTACGGCGCACTCGCCTCGATCGTCGAGCCTTCGCCTGATCCGCCCTTCCAGTGATCGGTGGCGTAGATGTTCCCGAACACCTCGCTCGCGTCCATCGGCAGGCAGGGTAGGCGCGCCCTAAGGACGGACGCCGGTAACCATGTACTGCGCACCGAGCGGAACACGGCGCAATGACGGCTCGACTCGTCGGAGCCCTTGCAGTGCACTCGGAAAGAAGAAGAGATACTTCGTCGCGGCCGAAACGACGAAGCCGGCGTCGGCCAAGAGGTCGCGTGCCCGAGCAGGGCGCAACATGACGGCGTCGCGGTCGAACGGGATGCGGCGCATGACGAGACGTGCGGGATGCTCCACGGGTTGTTCTCGAACAACGCGAAGACGCCACCGGGTCGCAAGAGCTCCAGGATTCGACGCGTCACTACCGGCTGCTGTGATACCGGGACGTGGTGGTAGGTGCCGTTGACGTAGCAGAGGTCGAACTGTCGATTGGTTGGGATGTCGTCGAGCAGGGAGAACCGCACTCGCTCGTCATCGGCCCGTTGACGAGCCTCGTCGATGGCACCTTGCCGCGACGTCGACGCCGATGCACCTCGGCGCGCGAATGCATCAGCGAGCCGCACCGACGAGTCGCCGACGCCGCACGCGAAGTCGAGGATCGACCGGTGATCGGGACGTGTCGCCGAGTTCCGTCTGCAACGTGGTGATACGGCCGTCGATGAAGTACGTCCTTCGTCTCACCCGAGAGGCCGATGCCCTGCTGCAGCATCTCGTCGTACGAGCTCCCGAGCTCGAACATCTCGTCGTGCGTCATCGGCGTCACCAGGACGTGCGGCGCGATCTCCCGTTCGTAGCGCAGGCGATCGTCCACCACGTCGATGAACCGGTCGAGCAGGCGGGTGACCGCGGCGAGCACCGCGGCCACGCCCAGGACGACCATCGTGAACAGGCCCCGTGCCTCGCCCTCCCCGATGCGCGCCGAGCGACACCGGCGGCGATGCCGGCCGCCAGCAAGACCGCCGGGATCACCCAGAACCAGCGCGCGCCGATGACACGTCGGAGGAACTGATGGCTCCAGCCGCCGCTGCGCATCTGGAGCACGACCTCGACGATGCGCCCGGCGAGGTAGCCGGCGCAGAGGAGGAGCGCAGCCGCAGTGAGCAGGACCACGACCGGCCGCAGCTTGCGCGCCCCGCACGCCGGAGGGGAACTCGCCGCCGGTAACCCAATCGGTCGCCGGCACCGCGAGCAGGGCGAACGCCGGCGACCAAGAACGGGATCGACGCAAGCCCGAGCACGCGCGAGGGACGGAACAGGACCGCCGTCTTCATGATCACTTGCAGGAAGCGGAGCCCGTCCTTGCCGACGCGCAGCTTCGACTCGCCCTCACGCTCGTGGTACGGCATGTCGATCTCGAGCAGACGGATGTCGTCCGAGAGCAGCGCGCGCGCGCTCATCGCCGGCGTGAAGTGCAGACCGTCGGGGAGCGGGTAGAGCTGCGGCAGCGCGTCGCGCCGTACGACGCGCATCCCGCTGGCGGTGTCGCGCACTTCCCGCGACGACAGCGTTCGCAGCAGCACCGCGAAGAGCGCGGTTGCCGATACGTCGGATGCGCGGCATGTCGCTCTCGTCGTTGCAGCCGGCAACCGAGCGACGACGTCGACACCTTCGTCGATCACTGCGTCGCACAGCGGAACGAAGAACTCCGGATCACACGTACCGTCGGCGTCGAGGAAAGCCAGGAGATCGGCGTCGGATTGTCGCCAGGCTTCCTTGATCGCGGCGCCGTAGCCCCGATTCTCGCTCGAACACGATGACGTCGATCCGGTCGCCGTATGTCTGCGCGATGTCGGCGGTGCGATCGGTCGAGCCGTCGCTGACCACCGTGACGTCGACGTCGGTCACGGCGGTCATCGGCAACGATGCGTGGCGCGGCCTCAAGGCACCGCTCGATGGTCGACGCGATGCTCTGCTCTTCGTTGAGTGCCGGAATGGCGACGAGCAATCTCATGCTGAACCCGCGCCCTCCTTGGCGCTATCGAAGACCAACCGTCTGGTTCCGAAGGTCGCTCAGTGTATTCGTACCCCGGGCGTATACTCCGCTAGTGGTCGACCGTGCCGACCGGGCGTCTGCGGTCGACCTGGGAACGCCGCGTCTTGCACACGCTGACGTCGTGCTGGCCGGCCTGGTTGTAGTCGCTCTCTTCGCCTTCTTCCTGGCGATCCAGCGTGGCGAGTACGCGAGCTACGACGGTCGAATCATGGCCGGCGTCACCCGGAATCTCTGGGAGCACGGCCGCCTGCAGAGCTTCGGCCCGCTGTTCCCCGACGGCCCGCTCGCCGAGGTCTACTCGCAGTACGGCGTCGGACAGAGCCTGCTTCTGCTGCCCTTCTACGGCCTGCAACGGCTGGACTCCGCGGACGGCGCGCAGTGGATGACGCTCGCCAATCCGATCGTCCTGGCCTGCTGTGGCGCGTGCCTGTACGTGATCGGCATCTCGATCCGACTGCGGCGGAGCACGTCGATCGGGATGGCATTCGCGTTCGGCACTCTGACCATGGCGCCGCTGTACAGCACGGAGCTGTTCGCCGAACCCGCCGTGACGCTCGGCACGCTCGGCGTGGTGCTCGGCCTCGTCAGATGGCGTTCGCAGTGCGCGACCGGACCCTGGCTCGTCGGCGTGGGCACCGCGTTCTCCGTGTTGTTCCGGGTCGACGCGCTGCTGCTCGTCGGAGCTGCAGCCCTCGCAATACCAATGTTCGTTCCCTGGCGTCGCCTGTGCGCGACGTGGAAACAGTGGCTGCCCGCCGTTGCGCTCCCGGTGGCGACCGTCGGACTGTGGCAGGGCTATTACAACAACCTGCGATACGGCGCACCGCTGCGCGACTCGTACTCCGGTGTCAGCTTCGACAACCCGATGCTGAACGGGCTCGGGCGTCAACTCCTCAGTCCCGGCAAAGGATTCTTCTGGTACAACACGATCCTGCTCGCGGCGCTGCCCGGCCTGGTGTGGCTCTGGCGTCGCGATCGATCGTTGACGATGCTGCTCGTCGGCATCGCCGTCCTGCGCGTCTCGTTCGTCGCGCGAGTACACCATTCCCCGATGGCAGCGTGGCGTGGGGTCCTCGGTACCTCCTGCCGTGGTGCGCGCTGCTCGCCTTACCGCTCGGCGAAGCCTGGGACCACACGTCGCGATGGGTGCGCGCGAGACGCGTCGCCGCCCGAACGGTGTTCGCACTGCTGGGCGCGCTGAGCGTCGCAGCCGTTATCGCATCGGTATGGGTGCCGTACGACCAGTATTGGCGGAACATCGGCACCGAGGTCGCGCCGGTGCCGCCCGACCGGTACGACACGCTGTTGGCGACGCGCATCGACGAGTCCTTCAACTCCCTTTCGGGCAGCCCGCTCGTCGTGAATCTCCGCACGCTCGGCGACGGTTACACCCTTCCGATGCGATGGTTCCGCGGCGGCGCAACCGTCTTCGGCGTCGTCGCCTTCACCGTTGCGGTCGCCGCCGCGACGCTGGCGATTCGTATCGCCCGCCGCGCGGATCGGGCGTCGCCGAGAACTTCGAGAGCGAAGCGACATCGATCCCGCCCGAACGCGAACCGAGGAGCGCTCGGCGCTCCTCGGTTCTTGAACGCAAGATTGAAATGCTCACGCCGTACGCCGGAGGGACCATTTCCCGGTACGTGAGCATCGGTGCAGCGGTTGGGTTTCCGCTGAGGCGGTCCGGCCGACACCAACGAGGTGACGACGTTTCGCGTGACCTAGCGGCCGCGCACCTCCAGGGTCCCAGATCTATCGTGCATCGTGTGGACCACCTCCCTTCTCTGGTCCTGTTGTTGTACCAGATTCCGGGCGGCCGTTGGGCTCAGTTCTCGGCGTCGGGATCGGCCGTCCCGCCGACTGCGCCGATGGCCCGGAGGTAGGCCATCTGGGTCTCGACCACCGCGTGGATCTGCTCCGGGAGGTACTCCTCGCCCGTTTCGCCGGACCGCCCGATGATGTAGTCGACGGTCTCGGATACGCCGACGACGACCTCACCGGGAGGGTGTGCTCGTCGAGCCGTTGCCGGTGACACCCTTGCGGCGGAAGTACTCGAGTTGGAGGTCGAGGATCCTGCGGACGTCGGCGGGGGTGAGGGTCGCGGCGACGTCGTCGGGAACCCGGGCCACGACCCAGTCGAAGGCCTCGTCGGCATCGAACACCGGCGGCGTCGGCTCGTACGACAGGCGAGCCGCTTCCCTCGTCACGAACCACGCCGCGATCGCACAGGCGACGCCGAACACGAGCAACGTCGCAACGAGCACCATCACTGCAACGCTACCGGCCGATCCCGGGGCCCGAAGCTGCCGTTCGCTCGCCGCCGAAGTATCCTCCCCGCCTTGCGATGACCTCCCAACAGTTCGACGAGTACGCGCAGTCGTACGACGATGACATTCAACGCGCCATCGACTTCTGCGGGCAGGAGCTCGAGTACTTCACCCGCCGGAAGGTCGAGGAGCTGCTCGACATCACCCGCCGCCATATCGGCGACCCGGCCGGGGTGTCGATGCTCGATGTCGGTTGCGGGATCGGTCAGACCGACGCGCTGCTCGCACCGCACGTCCGCGAGCTGCACGGCGTCGACCTCGCGAGCGAAGCCGTCGAACGCGCGCGACGACGACAAATCCGACCGTCCGATACCAGGCGTACGACGGCGCGACGCTGCCATACTCCGGACGAGACGTTCGACGTCGCGTTCGCGATCTGCGTGATGCATCACGTCGACGTCGAGCAGCGCCCTGCGTTCACGGCGGAAATGCGGCGGGTCGTCCGAGCCGGCGGTCTCGCCGTGGTGTTCGAGCACAATCCGTACAACCCGCTGACGCGTCACGTCGTGAGGAACTGTGAGTTCGACGAAGGTGTCGTGCTGCTGAACCGGCGCACGGTGCAGCGATTCCTCGCCGATGCGGGCCTGCGCGCCATCGAGAAGCGGTTCGTGATCTTCGCGCCGTTCGACCGTGCGTGGGTGCCCGGTGTCGAACGACGCCTCGGCTGGATGCCGGCCGGTGCGCAGCATTACGTCGCCGCCCGTCGCTGACGACCAGGTCGCGGTTCGCGCCAGCTGGCACGAACCGCTCCCGGCTCGGCGCGGCAATCGCCGTGCTGGCGTCGCCCCTCGTACTGCTCTGGCCGCTGCGCGGCGCAGTTGTTCGGGCCTCTCGACACGATCGACCCGTACCTCCACACCGCCTATATCCAGCACGGCCGCGGATTTGTTCGAGCGGTTCGGTGTCGACCGCCAACTCTCGCGCGCCGCGTTCACGGTGCCTGGGCGTCTTGCGAACGAGGTGTTCGGTGACATCGGTGGGTACTACGCGCTGCGCTACGCGCTGATCCTCCTCGCGATCGTCCCGGCCTACGCGTTGTTCACCCGGTTGCGCGGCCGGCCCGCGGGCGCGGTCGCGGTCGCGGTGATCCTGGCCAGTCCGGTGATCGTGCGAGCGTGGAGCACCGACTATCCCATGACCTCGGCCGTCTCCTACCTGACCGCCGGATACTGCTGCCTGTTGTTCCCCTCGCCGGGCGCTCGACGGCGCATGCTCTGGGTTCTCGTCGGGGGCGCCTTCCTCGCGCTGGCCGTGTACTCGCACGTGGTCGCGACTCCGCTCGCGGTCGCGGCCGCAGCGATGGTCGTCATCTTCCGGATCCGATTCGGAATCCGGACCGCGCTCGTGGATGGCGTCGTGATCCTCGTGTCCTGGGGCGCCGTTTCGGGGTTGTTGAGCGCGGCGTCGGTGCAAGTGTTCGGGAGCGCAGATCTGTGGTCGCCCAGTTTCGATGCATTCGATGAGGTCCAATCCGAACGATCGACCGCCGCATTCCATTCGACGAATTGGCGCTGGGTGCTCGACACGCCACAACTCGCCGTTCCTTTACTCGTGCTCGCGATGTGGGGGTTGTTGCGGCTTCGTCGCCGGCATTCGTTCTCGTCCCAGGAAGACACCCTGGCGGCAGTGCTCGGGTCACAGAGCGTCGTCTTCACCGGGTTGCAGTTCTTCCGCAACGATTGGACGCTCGAGTTCCACTACTACTTCGAGATGTTGTGGCCCGCAGTGGCGCTCGTGGTCGCGTCGACCGTCTGCGAACTCGGTCGCAGCCTCCTCGCAAACCGGGTCTTGCGATGGATGCCCGCGCTCCTCGTGTTCGGCGTCACGGTTGCGCTGTCGACCGCCGGCGTTTGGTGGAGGATGGGGATGGTGACCGCAATGGTGGTCGGGTTGTGCACAGTCGTCGGCATTTTCATGCTGGGCCGCCTCACCACGACCGGCCGTGCCGCAATGGCCTCAGTGGCGTTCCTCACCGTCGCCTTTCTCGTTACGATCGGACAGTCGTCAACGCCTCCCTTTCGGGAGGACCAGGCCGCACTCGCGAATCCGTACTACAAGGACGTTTTCGCGAACAGCGACCGCGCAAACCGGGATCTTATCGCGTCGCCAGCGATCTACCCGACCTGGTGCCGCCACCGGACAGCCCAAAACGGAGACTTCTGATTTGGGGCCCGGACAGTTGGACGAGCGGGATGAACGTGGCCGGGCGCGGAGTACGGATGGCTCGCCCGGGCGCTGTTCGGGATGCCCAACCTGACCGCTGAGACCGAAGGCGCGATCCTCGCGGTGAGGCCGGACGTGCTCGTCCTGCTCGGCGACTCCGAACAGATCGTTGATCAAGGCGTCTCACGCTCACGGATGCGTTTCCGACCGCGAAGGTGTTGGCGCAGGAAAGGCTCGAGCATGGAGAAGCTCAGGGCATTCGCCACGTAGTCCAAACCGGTCTCGATCCGTGACCGGCGGACACGTAAGGCGGACGCCTACGGCCGTTGGGCGAGCACCTCGGCGCGCAGTTGATCACGCTGCGCTGGCGTGGTCGAGGTCTCGTACCGTGCGAGCGGCGCCGACAGGTCGAAAGAGATCCATCGACCGTCGGCGCTCTCCGTGCCGTCGTCGCCGGTGAGGTTGCCGAGCGCGATCGCGATCTGCACGCCCTTGTCCGCGTAGCCGAAGCGGTCGACGAGGAACGGCCGAGAATCCGGCTGCGATTGCGTCGTCCACTATCTCGGACGTGGGCTTGCTCCCGGTGACTGCCTGCCAATCGCTTTCACGGCCCTTCATGCCGCCGTAGCTCCACTTCAGTTCGTTCGTGTGCAGATAGGGCCGGAGCGGGTCGTACACGATCATGTTCTCGATCGCGGGCGTCTCCGGGTACGGCATGTACGGGAGCTGGAACACGGCCGCGCCGCGCGGCAGCTGCTCTTCCAGTTGCGCGAAGTACTCCCGGTCGGCCGCGAACTCGGTTGCGACGTCGCGGCGATCGGGCACGATGGCCGAGGAGGTCTGGTCGGCGATGCCGACCAGAACGAGTACCAACGCGCCGGCGGCGATCGGCCAGCGACCGATCTGCGCGAGGCGAGACGAGGCGAGCAGTCGATCAACGCTCAGCACCAACCACGCGAGCGCGAGGAACGCCACGAGCGTCGAGATGCGGTTCCAGCCCCGCATCTCGGTGAACCCCGCGACCGCGAGGAACCACGCGAGCCCGCCCATGGTCGCGATGAGGATTGCGACGAGCTGTCAACACCGTGAGCAGCGGTCGCACATCGGCTCTGCCCGACTGGCACGGTCTTCGATCTCGTCATCTCGGGCGGGTCCACGGCCGCGCACGCTCCTCACGAGCAACGAGCCGACCATGCCCAACAGCGCCGACGCTGCCGACGGCACCCAGGAACATCGACTGCTCCGAGTTGTACGGCGTCTCCTGCAGGTCCTCGGAGAGCGTCTGCCAGCGGCGCGATCCGATGCCCGGGAACCGGCGTCAGGAGTTGGATAACGCGCAGGCCGTACACGTCGACCTCGGCTGGCGATGCCGCTCGGCGACCTGTTCGTTGTCGCCGTTCCTGCGGTTGTGCAACAACGAAGGCGCCAGGTTCGCCACCAGCACCGAGCCGATCACGACCACGGTGATCGCGCCGGCGAGCAGCGGCCGCCACGTACGCTCCGCGATGCTCTTCACGACCACGGCCGTGACGATCATGATCACCGAGAACACCGCGTAGTACGCGTTGCAGGAACCGACCAGCGCAGTGAGCACCACCCAACCTACGACCGCCGGCCACCGACGCGATCCGGTGGCTGCGCAAGCCGCTGAACGGATGGCATCCCTGCGAGGCGCGCACGGCCAAGACGACACCGACCGGCAGGATCGCGTACGACGCGTACACGAGATGGCCGTAGCGGATGAAGTGGAACGGCAAGAACGCGAAGAGGAGCGCGGCCACGAGGCTCGTGGCTCGACGTCCACCCAACCAGCGCAGGCAGAAGAACGCGCTCACCGAGGACGCGAAGAACGTCAGGAGGTAGAAGGCGTTCACGACCGCCGCCCAGTTGATCGTGAAGATGCTCAGGACCCGCATGACGAGCCAATGGAAGTTGTCGCCGCCGAGCGGGAAGTCGTACAGCTCCTGACCGAACGGCGCACCGAGCCGGTCGCTGTGTTGGATACCAGCCGGTCTCGATGATGTTCTGCGTCACGCCGCCGTAGAAGTTCGCATCGCCGAAGTAGACGAAGGGGACGTCGAGATCGCCCTCCCACAAGCGGAAGAGCACGACGAGCGGAACCAGCGTGGCGACAGACCACGATCGCGAAGTCGCGCAGTACGAGCAGGCCAGGATGCGCACTACGTCCTGTCCTCGAAGCCGAGGGCGAGTCGCCCTCGAGCGCAGTATCGGTGCGACGCGTTCGAGAACGGTCGTGTCGCTCACGGTGGGCCGGCGTCGGGCGGCGTCGCGCGCGATGACTGCGTATTCCTGCGGCCCGAACAGCACATGGTTGAGCCGTTCGAACGCCGCGTTGACCTGGGCGGCCACTTCGGGCGCGTCGGGCGACGTCGATCGGATCGAGCCAGTAGCCCTCGGCCGGGGCGTACAGGTTCAGGGTGATGTCGCGGAAACCCGCCGTCTCGCAGAGGAACGACAACAGCGACGGGTGCAGAGGTCGCACATGGGTGGGGTCGAGGATGTAGGAGTTGCCGAGCACGATCAGCGAGGCCGGGTTCGGCGTCTCGGCGATGAACACCCCGCCCGGGCGCAGCCTGGAGACGGCGAGGTCGATGAAGCGCAACAGCACGTCGAGCTCCAAGTGCTCGATCACATGCGTGCTGACGATCGCACCGAGCGAGCGCTCGTCGAGGCCTTCGAGATGGGTGATCACGTCGCCGAGCCGCACGTCGAGACCGGACGCCTGACCCTCGGCGACCAGACTGGGGTCGAGATCGATCCCGTACGCGTCGACATCGTGTTCGGCGAGCTTGGCCACGAGCTCACCGCGACCGCAACCGACGTCGAGCACGGGCGCCGACGACGCGAGGATCTCGAGGTACCGCGACTCGAGGATCTCGAGCACGACCGCGGGGTCGCCGCGGAACCGTTGTTCGAATCCGGCGTAGTCGAACAGATCCGATGCGACGTCGGTTGCGTCTCGGTCGCGCGACCGGCGCGCGCAGCGGGCCGGTCTGCGGGCGGCGCCGCCGCTCCGACGAGCGTGCGCAACCGACGCTCGAGCCCGTAGACACGCTCGCGCAGCTCGGCGAAACGGACGCCGACACCGTCGATGCCGGCACCGGGTGCGATGGACCGGCCCAATTGTTCGAGCGTGCGGTTCAGGTGTTCGAGCGTTGCGGGAACGGGACGCAGTTCGCCCTTGAGCATCTCCTGATTGACGCTCACCGCGTTGACGCGGTCGGTGATGTCGCCGAGTTGAGCGAGGAGACGTTGGAGCTCGCCGAGCACCCGCACTTGACGTTCGAGGGATTCGACCCGCTCACGGGTCGACGATCAACTCGGCCTGGAGCGGTGCGAAGGTCGACCGGAGGGCGCGACCCACGACGCGCTGCGCGAAGGAACGGACCTTGGCGCCCGGCTTCGGTCCAGGCGCAACGGGAACGAGCACGGGCTGCGGCGTCCCGTCCGGTGCAGGTGGTCGCGCCCGGAAGCCGGCTGGTCGCCTCTTCCGACAACGCGGGTGGTAGTGGCATCAGGTGCTCCCGATCACCAAGTGAGCGGAGCGATTCGATCGTACGCACGGGCGATGCCCGGCGCGTTCACGGGCGCGCCGAGATCGTCCAGCCGCGCTTGGAAGCCATCCATGCCGTGCGGGCCCACGTCGAGCAGGCGACACACCGAACACGCGACGCGGCGTCGGTCGAAGTTCCTCTCGTAGAACGAGCGTCCGTTCCAGCTGAGCGCAGATGCGATCACGTCGTCGTCCATGATGGCAGCCGCCGCCTGGACGAAGTCGTCATCCTCGGCCACAACCGCGTCGCGTCCGGCGACGGCGCCCAGGGTGTCGAGGGTGGCGGCATCGAGTGATGACGGGGACAGCCCACGCCAGGGCGCGTACGAGGTCGTCATGGTCTCGGTCGACGACAGCAACTGCTCCACAGCCGAGCGCGGTGTCCACCGCGTCGTCGGGAAGCTCTTCACCGCACCACGTGGCGCCGGAGCGGTCGAGGACGACGACGCGCACGTGGAGGCAGCGATCGCGCGCGGCGGATCCTGGCTCGCACGGCGGGAGCGACCGGACGCGCATCGTCGTACCTGCTGGTCATTCGGTACCGACACACCGAGACGACCGGCCGCAGCGACGATGGATTCGGTGGGGCCGATCACGGCGCGGACGCGCGGCGTGTTCGAGCACGCGTTCGGTGGCTCTCGCGTCCTCGACCCAGACCGCGATCGGCAGGTCGGGCGGGTGCACGGTCGACGAGCGCCGGATCGGAGACGATCGCGGCACGGAAACGCGACGCGGCGACCGAATCGATCACCGCGAGGTGGACGTACTCGGGAAAGGTCGTCGAGCAGGGCACGCAGCGCCGGCGGCGCAGTGACCCGACGATCATGGCGACGAGCGGAGGGCTCACGTTCGACGCAGCCAGAGACTCAGCCCGTCGGCTTGTGCGCTCGGCGGGAGCAGTCGCGTCGACGCAGTCCGCGTGCTTCTCGCTCAGGTAGTTGCACCAGAGCTCGATGTCCCAATGTGGGTTCTCGATCAGCATGGCGTGCAGCAGGTACGCCTCGTTCCACGCTCGCCCTTCGAAGATCCATTCGCGCGAATACTCGAACGGGTATCCGATGTCGTGTACGTGCACCCAGACGCCCGGTCGAAGTCGAGGGAGCACGTCGAAGAACAGCAGGTTCACGTCGCTGCCGACCTTGCTGACGTGACTCGAGTCGATGAACAGGATGTCTCCCGCTTCGAGCACATCGAACAGTCGCCGGATCGACGTGCTGCGAGCGGCTGCTCGATGATCTGTCACGGATCGCGGTCTTCGGGTTTCAACAACCCGTTCAGCCGGTCGGTGTAAGGTTCGATGAACGTGCACTCGATGGTCGCCGATCGAAGAACCGTTCGCGCGTGTCGAGCACGAGCGCCGAGCTCCAACCCGAACCGATCTCGACGTATCGCAGCGGCTCGAGCGTCGTCGAGCATGCCGAAGAGCACGAGACCGTCCATGTGTCCGAAGTAGTCGTTCGCCGGCTCGATACCGCAACCTCGGATCGGCGTCGCCGTAGTACGGGTACATCGCTCCAGTGCGCCGCGATGCGTCTCGAGGCGAGCACGTTGGGCATCGGTCCGCAGATCGATGCCGGCGACGTCGTCGGGCCGGATGAATATCCGTGACGCATCACGTTTCACCGCATCGAGGTCGGGGATCGGCGAGTAGAAGTGGCCGGGCGGGTACAGCCCGTGCCGGCGCACGTCCGGATCTCGGCCAGCTCCTGCACGAGCCGGTCGCGTTCGTGGGCGTAGAAGGTCCGATCGGCGCGCAGGCGCCGGATCGGCGGGACCGCGTCGGCGACGTTCACCAGCTGCGCACGCAACCGAGCCTTCGAGTCCGCTCACGATGTCGGCGCGACGCCGAGGTCGACCCGCAGTTGCGCGAGCACACGCGTGTCGTGATGCCGCGATTCGCTCGGCGAGCCCGGCGAGATCTCGTCGCCTCGCCTTTCGCGAAGACGTAGAACGACTTGCGCGCCGGTGCGCACGACTCGAAGTACCAGTCGTAGCGGTCGTGCAGCGCGCGCTCCAGCGCGACCGCCCGCCGCACGCCCGCACGCTCGAACCGGTCGACCCACCAGTCGGTCGTCGCCCACACGAGGTGTCCGTGCGCGGGGTATCCGGACTCGTCGACCTGCAGGTGCCGGAACACGGTGCCGACGTCGGGCGTCGTCGCGCCACTCGGGGAGGAACATCGGGAACACCTCCCCGAACACGTCGTCGTCGGCCGAAGGCGGGAACGTTGACGAAGAGCAACCCGCTCGTCGCCGAGCGTGGCGACGAGCGCCGTGATGAACTCGTCCAGCTTGTCGGGATGGACGTGCTCGAACACGTCGAGGCCGAAGGCCAGATCGAATGAACGGCCGAAGTCGATCTCGCCGACGTCACCGAGGACGATGCGATCCCGGATCGACGGCGTCGGCTCGATCGCGTGCGAGCTCGCTGATCTCGACGCCGCACACGTCGACGCCCGCTTCGGCGAGGCAGAAGAGCACCGCGCCGCTCGAGCAACCGACTTCGATGGCGGAACGAGGTTCGAGCGCGGCGATGATCTCGCCCATCACGCGCTTGTCGAGATCGATCCCGAGACTCCAGATACCCGGCCGCTCGTAGTAGCCGTTGGCGACGATCTGCTGCTCGATCCAGTCGAACGCTTCGCGTGAATCCGCTCGGAAGGTGCGGACCGGGGACCCGTCATCCGCCGTGAGGTCGTCGTAGCGGTCGGGTGCGACTTCGCAAAGGTCGGGGAGCACGAAGTCACGGGCGGCGATGCGGTTCTGGTACTCGTCGGAAGCGACCAGCATGGCGACGCAACTCGGCGCGCGACGTTCCGGCAGCCAGGAGCTTGCCGTAGTAGGCGCGGCCGGCAGGGTCGACCGGTCGGTCCAGGAGCTCTTGGAACGAGTCGGCGACGAACTGCTCGTCATCGGACCGCCTGATCGCGACGCGACGCGCCGTTGCAGGCGATGCGCGGGACCGCGTGCTAGCGGCGCGTCCACGCCGCTCATCGACTCGCCTCTGTGGTCGGCTTCGGCCGCGGCGCGGTGCACGGTGTTGACCTGGTGGATGATCGGATCGATCTGCCACGCCGTGAGCTTCCGCACGACCCGCTTGACGAGGTAGGCGATCGGGCTGTTCGAAGACGGGCGTGGGACAGAGCGAGCAGCGGCAGGCGCTGCAAGGAGGCGGCTTCGTTCGGGTCGGATACCCACGCGGTTGCCGGCGTTCGGGGTGAGGGCATCGGCGCGCTGTCGGATCGCGGCCTGCACGGCGAGCCGGTCTGGATCCTCGGCCGACGCGAACCGGCCACGCCGCGCCGTCGGTCTGCTGCGAAGGCACGCCGGCCGCAGTCCGCATCGCCATCGCGAGCTCGGCGTCGGACTCGACGAGCACGACACCCTCGTGGCCCTGCTCGTCGAGGCTGCCCACTCGTGTCGCGATCACGTTGGTGCCGTAGAGCGCGGCCCGCTGCAACACGCCGGACGACCAGATGTGGCGATACGGGAGCAGCAGCACATCGGCTGCGACGAGCCACACGTCGAACATCTCGTCGCTCACGTAGCCCTCGTGCATGTGCGCGCCGCGTGTGGTCGCGATGTGCGTGCGCAGCTCGTCGGCGTAGTCGACGAAGGCGGGCTCGTCGACCCGCACCGATCCGACGACATCGAGACGACATCCGTGGTCGGCGAGACCGTCGAAGGCCGCGACCGCGCGGTCGAAACCCTTGTGCGGCTGGATGAAGCCGATGGCGAGGAACATGAACGTGGCATCGTCGATGCCGAGGCGCGCTCGAGCTTCGTTGCGGTCGATCGTGGCGCGGCGTACGAAGGTGAGCCCGTGATCGCGCACGCTGATGCGCTCGGGTGGAAGCCGGACCGAGTCGGCGACGAGCTGACGCTCGCGCTCGGTGTGCACCGTGATCGCCGCCGGCAGCCGCCAGAGCGCGCGCCACATCCGACCGAAGAGTCCGGTCTCGCGACCCCACGCGAAGTTCATCTCGTGCAACCGGACCTCGACGTTCCGCTTCCGGCCGAACGCGGCGAGGAGCCCGGCGGTGACCAGCAACCGTTCGCGATCGTCGAGCGGCAGCGGATAGAAGACGTCGGGGTGGAACTGGATGATGACGCGGTCGTACCGGTCGACCCGCTTCGCCAGCGCGAGCGGACCGCGCGGCCCCCGGAGCGCCAGGTGGTGATGCGCAGCCGACGGCCACGGCGACAGCACCTCGACTTCGTGGCCCTTCGTCGAGGAGCGCTGCGACCTCCTGTACCGCGTAGCTCGCGATGCCGTCGCGAATCGGCGGATACGCCGACACCATCAAGACACGCACAACGCCTCGCGCTCCGTCCGGGTCATGCGGGCAGCCATTCGTCGAGGCTTGCTTCGACGCGGTCGAGGACGGTGTCCCACTGGTAGTTCTCGAGCACGTAGGAGCGACCGCGGCGCGCCGAGCGCACGCGCGGCGTCCGGTTCGTCCGCCGCGAAGCAGAGGCACTGCGCGAACTCCTCGGCGTTGTCGTAGGTGAGACCGGCCCCGGACCGGTCGATGTGCCACGCGACGACATCGCTCGCGCCGTTGGCGACCACGAGGGTCTCGGCGAGCCATGCCTCCATGATCGTGCGCGAGAAGCTCTCGTACGACGACGGCTGCACGTACACGTCGGCGGCGGCGAAGGCGGCGTCGCGGTCCGTGCTCGACACGAAACCGAGATCGATCACCCGCTCCGTGATGGACGCCGGTGCGTTCACCGCGCCGGTCCCCGTCGTCACCAACGAGAACGGCAGGTCGTAGACGGTCAACGCCCGGGCGAACGCATCGAGCAGCCACTCCCAGCGCTTCCCGCCTTCACGACGGCCGGCGTAGAGCACGAAGCGGTCACGGATGCCGTAGCGCTGCCGGAACCCCTCGGTGTCGTAGCGGTCGGGGACGTGCACGCCGGTACCGACGACGCGTTGGCGGGCCGGCAGTCGGAACAACCGCTCTGCGAGCGCCTGCTCGGGCTCCGAGTTGAACCACACGCCCCGCGCCCCGGAGAACAACGGTCGGAACAGCTCGAGTGCAGCTTGGGGCTCGTCGTGCAGGCACGGCTGGAGGATGGTGCGTTCAGGACTGATCTGCCCGCACGCGAAGGTGGTCCAGAACAGGTAGGGCGCGAACACGAGCGCGCGGTATTGCGGCGCGGAACGCAGCAGGTACTGGTACAGCTCGGGAACCCGGAGGTCGTCGTTCATCCACCGCTGCTGCTGGTCGATCGAAGTGGTGTCGCCGCGGAGGATGGCGGCCTCGATCGCCTGGCGCTCGGCTCTCGGCGTGTCGATCACCGTCGGGAACCTGCGCACCACGAGCTTTCCGTGCTCTTCGACGCCGGCCGGGTACTCGTTCGCCCACGTGAAGTGATCACGCGCGCAGGTCGTGAGGATCTCGATGTCGTAGCCGCGTTCGGCGAGCCCCTCGGCCGTCTCGCGGATCAACGCCTCTGCGCCACCGATCACGTCGTCCCCGAATCGGGGCGGGACGAAGCCGATGCGACCCGGGGAAACCATGATGTTGCAGCGTAGTTGCGCACTCTCACGACCCCGAGAACCCACACGCGGACGGGTCCACGGATATCGTGACTCGCCATGGATGTCGCCGTCTGTGGGGCGCAGGTTCCGTTCATGCGCGGCGGCGCCGAGATGCACATGGAGAACCTCGTGCTCGCGCTCGAGCGCGCCGGCCATCGTGCGGAGCTCGTCCGACTCCCGGTGGCTTGGGAGCGCGGCCGGATCTTCGACGCCGCGCTCGCCTGGCGACTCGTGCCACTCGACGCAGATCTTGTGATCGCCACGAACTTCCCCTCGTACTTCGTTCGCCACGACCGAAAGGTCGTGTGGCTGTTCCACCAACACCGCGCCGCCTACGACGCGATCGACCAGCCCTGGAGCGACTTCACCGACGACGACGAGGCGCTCGAGGCCCAGCGCATGCTGACCGAGTGGGACACGCGCGCGCTCGACGAAGCGACGCGACTCTTCACGACCTCCGGCGTGGTCGCGAACCGGCTCGCTCGCTACAACGGACTCGCGGCCGAGCCCCTGTACCACCCACCGCCCCTCCACGACCGGCTGCATCCCGGGCCGTTCGGCGACTACGTGTTCTGCCCGACCCGGCTCGAGGGCAACAAGCGGCCGGAACTGATGGTCGGTGCCGCCGCAGCACCTGACGAGCGACACGCGTCATACGCATCGCGGGACGGGGATCGATGCACGACGCGCTCGTCGCGCAGGCCAGCTCGTCGAGCGTCGCGCGATCGGGTCGAGATGCTCGGCTTCGTCGACGACGAGCGATTGATCGAGCTCTACGCGGACGCGCTCGCGGTCGTGTACGTACCCTTCGACGAGGACTACGGATACGTCACGCTGCAAGCGTTCTTCGCGGGCAAGCCGGTCATCACCGCCGCGGACTCGGGCGGCGTGCTCGAGTGGGTCGAGGACGGCGTCAGCGGACTGGTGACCGACGGCACGCCCGCAGGCGTCGCTGCCGCGATCGACAAGCTCGCGTTCGATCCCGAACTCGCGCGGGCGCTCGGCGAACGAGGGCCGCCGGCGCGTGACGTCACTCGACTGGGCCGACGTCGTTGCGCGCCTGACGAACGTGTAGCTGGCGTTCAGCCGGCCGCCACGACGCTGCGGCCGATGTTGTAACCGTTGAAGGTCATCGATGGCGTCACGGGTGGAGCGCTTCCCACCGGCGACAGGTATCCGAGTGCGTCGGCCACATAGCCGCGTCCACCCGACAGCATCACGAGGTCGACGTGGTTGACGTACGGATCCCATCGGGTGATTCCGACGGGCGGGGCACCACCGAACGCGTACACGCCACCCCAACCGTCGAGCACGTACCCGCCCGGACCGTCGGGGTTCAATGCGAGAGACCGCGCGATGTCCCAGCCGTGCCAGTACGGCGCGTCGTAGACCGGCGGCGCGCCGCCGAACGGGTGCACGCCACCCCATCCGTCGAGGATGTATCCACCGGTTCCGTTCGGCAACAACGCGATGTCGCGCGCGATGTCCCAGCCGTACCAGTAGCCCGGCGTCTGAATCGGTGGCGCGGTCCCGACGGGATGGACACCACCCCAACCATCGAGCACGTAGCCGCCGACGAGATTCGGCGTGATCGCGAGCGACCGCGCGATGTCCCATCCGGAGAAGTACCCGGACACTGCGAGCGGCGGCGCAATGCCGTAGTTGTAGACGCCGCCCCAACCGTCGAGCACCCATCCGGCGGTCGGGTAACCGGCCGCGGCACGCGCGATCCCCCACCCTGGCCAGTAGCCGGTCCAGGGCACGCCGCCGGCGCCACCCGCAGGATGCATTCCGCCGAAAGCGTCGAGTGTGGCGACCTCCGGCTTGCCGCCCTCGGGCTGCCACCGCACGGCGTCGAGGGGATAGAACGGCCCACCGGTGATGACCCGTTCCGCGACCTCGGCACGGAGGCGCGGGCAACAGGGGCATGACGAAGTCGCCGGGACACGAGGTCCGGGTGACGTCCTGATGACCGACGATCGAGGGAAGCACGATCGGCGTGCCCTCCGGCCACTTGCAGTTCGGGTATCCGTCGGGCGCCGACGAGCAAGCTGTTCGTCGTGTACACGTACGCGAGCGCGTCGATACCGTGCCACCAGAACTTCCACGCCAGGAGATCGCGCAACTGGTTGTACTGCTGCGTCGTGACCGAAGCCGCAGCCGGGCTCGCGCCGCTCTGGTACTGCCCGAGCAACGCGACGCCGATGCTGCCTGTGTTGAACCCGCGCGCGTGCCCACCGATCGGCGTCTCCCACACACTGCCGCGTACGCCCTTCGAACACCTGTCCGAAGCGGTCGATGATGAAGTTGTAGGCCACGTCGCAGAACTGCCGAGAGGTCATCTCGTAGGTCTGGATCGCTTTCACGATCCCGTACGCCTGCGCGGGTGAGTAGTTGTTCGTGTGGACGGTGTGGTGGATCACTGCCATCCGCGCGCGCGCGATCGACGGAGTCGAGCCGCAATCGGCGACGTTCGTTCCGAACGGTGTCGCGCCCCACTCGGCGCGCGAGATGATTCCCGGTTGATTCAACGCCGCGCCTGCCGCGGGAAGCCCGCCCGACGGACCGCTGATGTCGATGTGCAGCGCTTCGACACTCAGGTCGGTGAGCTCGCCCTCGACAACACGGAACTCCAGCGTTTCGGCATCGTCGCCCGCCCAGATCGGACCGATACCGGGACGCACCTTTTCCAGTGCGGGATCGGGCATGTCCTCGGTCTCTACCTCGATCCAGTCGGACCACCCCGATGCGTGTTGTGTGCGAACTTCGAGTGTCGCGGTGGTCGTGCCGCTCCACACGAATCCGAACAACTGACCGTCGTTCGGGTTCTCGATCGCGCGCTTGAAAGCCAGTGGTCGCGGTTTGCGTCTCCGTGATCGTCTGGCGTTGCCCTTCGTCATTCACGACCGAGCGCGAAACGACATGAGACTCTTGGGCGCTGTTCGATCCGGTCACTTGCACCGAGCTCGACGAAACGTCGACCTTCATCTCTGCCGCAGGCGCCAACGGTGCGCCGGTCGCGAACACGCTCGCGAACACGGCCAAGGGAACGAATCTCCGCATCAACCGCAAGACTTGAAACTCCTTCCGGGCGGGCCAAGTGGAATGGCACGTCGGGATCGCGCAAGACTACGGCCACACCCTAGGAGTTTGCGCTTCCCGCATCGTGCGCAAGGTCCGTACGGGACTTCACCTCGACCGCCCGCAGTCACGCGAGGTTCATCGCCCTGTCAGTTGACTCGCTCCACCAGGCACCGATGCCGCGACCGTGTCGGCCGCGGCACTTCGGCAGAATCGCTTCGATCATTGTCGCGCTCGCGTGCTTGGTCGCTGTTCTCCCCACTTCAACAGCAACTGCATACTCCGGGACGCCCGACAACGCCGAGGCCGAGTTCTTCAACGCGCTGAACGCGACCCGCCAGGGACAAGGGCTTGCGCCGCTCGTATGGAACGGTTCGCTCGCCGCCTACGCGCGCAACTGGTCGGCGCAGATGGGTGCGTCGCAGAGCCTGGTTCATTCGCCGTACCTCGCAGAGGAAACCGGCGCTGCGGTCGCCGGATGGTCGAACGCCGGCGAGAACATCGGCTACGGAGGTTCGACCGGAAGCCTGCACGACGCCTTCTGGAACTCGATCCCGCATCGCAACAACATGCTCGGCGGCTTCAATCAGGTCGGTATCGGCGTCGTTGTCGTAAACGGCACGATCTGGGTCACGTTCCGGTTCGCCTACGGCCCCATCGCCAAACCACCCGACACGACTCCACCGAGGGTGATCAGCGCGGCGCTCGAGTCGACGCAGTCCGCTGCGACCTTCACCGTTGGTTGGTGGGGTACCGACAACGACGCCGGCATCGCGTACTTCAACGTCGACGTGCTGGATGGCGGGAGTTGGATTCGATGGCTGTCGGGCGTGCCCGCAAAGTATCGGGCCGGGCTCGACGCGGCCGGCGACTTCCCCTTCTTCGGCACGCCGGGTCGTTCCTACTCATTCCGCGCGCACGCGGTCGACAACGCCTACAACACGAGTGGTTTCTCACCGACGATCTCGACAACCGTCTCCGCTGGTGCTGCCCGGCCGATGCCTTTCAGTTCCGCGTACGCGATGGGCCGCAACGGCGAGGTCTCCGCGCTGTCGAGCAGTCCCGATCGCGGTCCCGCATTGGAACAGTGACGCGATCCGGGGTTTCGTGGCGCGATCGCAAGGTGGTGGCTACGAGGTCGACTACTCGGGCGGTATCTGGCCCGTCGGCGGTGCGCCGGCGGTCGCGCAGTCTGCGTACTTCAGTGGCTGGGACATCGTGCGCGGCATCGCGCTCAACCCGGACGGGCGAGGCGGTTACGTGCTCGACGGGTTCGGCGGCATCTGGCCGTTCGGGAACGCCGCGCCGGTGACAACAGCCGGCTACTTCTCCGGGTGGGACATCGCGCGCGACATCGTCTTGCTGCCGTCATCTACGGCGAACCGGCCGGCGGGCTACACCATGGACGCGTGGGGCGGACTGCACGCCTTCGGTGGGGCGCCAGGAGCAACGCAGGGTCCGTACTGGCACGGTTGGGACATTGCTCGCGACGTCGTTGCCAATCCGAGCGGCCCCGGCGGCTGGGTGCTCGACGGCTGGGGTGGCGTGCATCCGTTCGGTGGCGCCCCGTACGTGCAGATCTCTCGCGTTCTGGCCCGGATGGGACATCGCGCGCGGCCTGACGATGTACAGCGGCCCGAATGGTCTCGCGGGATACGTGCTCGACGGGTGGGGCGGCGTGTCGCCCGATCAACAACGCACCCGCCGTCACGCCCACGAGGTCTTGGCCATTCCAGGACCAGGCCAAGTTCCTCACGCTCGTTCCCTGAACGTGTGGCGCGTCCGATGACCTTCAGCGCGAGCACACTGCTCGCCGGCGAGGCGATTGCGGTCATCGTGCGCTCGCACTGCATCCTCGCGGTCGTGGCTGCGAGCCTGTTCTCAGTGGACGCCGGCGCGCGCGCGGCGGACGCACGTACGCCGGTGATGGGGCCGAACAGTCTGAACGCCGACCAGCTCGCGACTTGGTTCAACGCGAAGCGATCCGGGCAGGCGCAGCCACGCCTTCCTGCACTCAACAACGACATCCGCGCGCTTGCGCAGATCTTCCTCGACGAGGGCGCGCGGGAAGGTGTGCGCGGCGACATCGCGTTCGTCCAGTCGATCATCGAGACCGGTTGGTTCGTGTTCAGCGACAGTGGCCAGATCCGGCCCGAGTTCAACAATTACGCAGGTATCAACGCCTTCGGTGGCCGGCGAAAAGGCACGACATGTGCCGAAGAGGTGTACGACGCACCCTTCGCGACGCGTTGTTACGCGACGCCACAACTCGGAGTGCGCGCGCAGATGCACCTCTTGCGCGGGTACGCCGATCCGTCGTCGCGATATCTGCCAGATCGGTTGCGCATGCCGCCTTCGGACCGCATCGGGCTCGCACCCTGGTGGGAGTACTTCGGCGGGAACAACCCCACCGGGAAGCTGATCTGGGCGTCGGCACCCGACTACGGGATCAGGATCCTCAACCTGTATTCCAACGCACTCATGTTCAACGGTTTGTGGCCGCTGAGTGGATATCCCGACGTCGTCCGCTCCGGTCGCGATGCTCACACGCGCCCGCGACGACGACGCAACCGAGCTCGGCGTTCACGGTCGGTTGGTGGGGCCAGGACCTCGAGTCGGGCATTGCCGGCTTCAACGTCGACGTCTCCGACAATGGCGGTCCGTGGATCCGCTGGCTCGACCACATCCCGCCGCGCTGGATCGCTCGGCCCGCGTACGCCGGAGACTTCACGTACTTCGGCGTGGCCGGTCACACCTACACGTTCCGCGTGCAGGCGGTCGACGGTTGGGGAAACGCCAGCGCGTTCTCGGCGGAGATGTCGACGACCGTCGACGGCGCGGCGGCGCGTACCACCGAGTTCAGCAGTGCGTACGTGATGTCACGCGGTGGCGACCTCGCGACGATCTCGAGTCCGCCGATGGCGTCACCTGACTGGGGAGGCATGGACGCGATCCGAGGCTTCGCGCTGCGGCCGCAGGGGGGTGGCTACGAGGTCGACTACTCCGGCGGGATCCGGCCCGTCGGCGATGCCCCGAATGTCGCGCAGTACGCCTACTTCGGTGGCTGGGACATCGTGCGGGGTCTGGCGCTGAATCCCGACGGGAACGGCGGCTACGTGCTCGACGGCTTCGGTGGCATCTGGCCCTTCGGGAACGCCCAACCGGTCGTGACCGCGGGGTACTTCAGCGGGTGGGACATCGCGCGCGACATCGTCGATGCTTCCGACCTCTACTGCGACGAACCCGGCGGGCTACATGATGGACGGCTGGGGCGGGCTCCACCCATTCGGTGCTGCGCCGCCCATCACCGCGGGCGGGTACTGGCCGGGATGGGACATCGCACGCGACGTGATCGTGAACCCGAACGGTCCCGGTGGTTGGGTGCTGGACGGTTGGGGTGGCCTCGCTCCCTTCAACGGTGCGCCGCCCTTGACCATCTCGCGGTACTTCCACGGCGTCGACATCGCGCGCGGCGTCGCCGTCTACAACGGTCCGAACGGTCTCGTCGGTTACGTGCTCGACGCGTGGGGAAGTCTGCATTCGGTCAACGGAGCATCGCCCTCGATCGTCGTCACGCACTACTGGCCGGGCCGCGACTACGCGAAATTCATCGCGATCAACCCCGTAGTCTCGGCGCGTACATGCGCGTCGCGTTCGAAGCAACCCCTCTTCTCGACTCGCGCACCGGTGTCGGCACTTTCGTCGCGCGAGGTACTGCCGCGGTTGACGCGTCCAGGCACCGACGTGATCGCGTTTGCGTTCACCCGCCGGTTCCTCAGCCGAGTTCCGAGCCCTCGTTCCGGACGGGATGACGGTGCCAGCCCGCGCGATTCCGGCTCGGACGACGCGCAGAGCTGTGGTCGCGATTCGATTGGCCATCGATCGAACGTTGGACCGGCCCAATCGACGTCGTACACGGGCCCAACTTCGTGGTGCCGCCTGCTCGGAACGCCGTCGAACTGGTCACCGTGCACGATCTCACCTCGGTGCATCATCCCGAGTACTGCGATGAGAACACCGTGCACTACCCGCATCTCGTTCGCCGGGCACTCGGCCGAGGCGCGCACGTACACACGGTCTCGGCGTTCGTTGCCGACGAGGTCATCGAGGTGTTCGGGGTCGAACGCGAACGGATCCACGTCGTTCACAACGGTGTCTCCGACGCTGCGGACGGCGACAGCGTGGCCGGCAGGTTGCTCGCCGGAGGCGATCGCTACGTGCTCGCGATCGGAACGATCGAACCACGCAAGAACTTCGCAGCGCTCGTCCGGGCGTTCGACCGCGATCGCGCTTCGAGACCCCGACGTCCGGCTCGTGATCGCCGGCAGGCGCGGGTGGAACACGTCGAGCTTCGACGACGCGCTTCGGACGCGAAGGCACGAGACCGCGTCGTGCTGACGGGACGGGTCAACGACCGCCAGCGCGCCGATCTCCTCGCCGGCGCGACGCTTCTTGCCTATCCATCGCTGTACGAGGGATTCGGGCTGCCGCCGCTCGAAGCGATGCAGGCCGGCACGCCCGTGGTTGCGACGACGGTCGGTGCCGTGCCCGAGGTGCTCGGGGACGCGGCGCAACTGGTGGCGCCCACCGATGATGCGCTCGCCGACGGACTCACCACCGTCCTCGAAGACGAGGCACTGCAGCGGAACCTCGTGGTCGCCGGGACCGATCGGGTCGCGCGCTACTCGTGGGACCGGTGCGCCGACGAGCTCACCGACATCTACAGGAAGATCTCGAACCGCGCATGAGTCATCGCGAGTCGATGCGCTGGACCTGCGGATCCGAGAAGAGCACCTTCACCGGTAGCGCAACGAGCCCGACCGTCTGCGCGGGGTTCAGCACCGAGAAGGAGTACTCCTGCTCCTGCCAGTCGTACACGGTGCCCTCGTCCGTCGTCTGCAACGCGAGCGTGACGAGATAGTTGCCGTCGAGCAGCGGCACCCGTTCGAACTCGAAGCTCATCTCGGCATCACCGTCAGCAGCCGGCACCGGCACGTCGAGCACCTTCGTGTTCGCGCCGAACACGAGGTTGCCCTCCTCGTCGTGGATCGCGATCCCGATGAGGAGATCCTCGGTCATCTCGCGCGCGTGATACGCAACCCGAATCGTCATCGCCTCGTCCGGGAGCAACCACTCGCGGTCGACGAGGCGGCCCGGATGTTCGATCGTCGACCGCGGTGATCTTCACGCGTCCGGTCGCAGTCGACGCCATCAGCTCGCCGTGGGTCGTCGGCTCCTTCGGCTCTTGCGACGCGTCCGTTGCCGGTTCGGCGTCGGGGTCAGCGGCGAGGCCGCCCTGGAACAAGCGTCTCGCGGAACATTCGCACGGCTTCGGCGGGCAGCGTGTCGGCCACCATGCGCCCGTGATCGAGCACGATGGCGCGGTCGCAGATCCGGCGGACGAGGTCGGCGCCGTGCGTGACGAACAGGATCGTGCGACCCTCACGTTGCAAACGCGCGACGCGCTCGAGGCACTTGCGTGGCAAACTGCTCGTCACCGACGGCGAGCACTTCGTCGACGAGCAGGATCTCGGGGTCGACGTTCACCGCAACTGCGAAACCGAGGCGCACGTACATGCCCGACGAGTAGTGCCGAACCTGCATGTCGATGAACTTCTCGATCTCGGCGAACGCGACGATCTCGTCGTAGACCTTGGCGATGTCACGCTTCGACAGCCCGAGGATCGACCCGTTCATGAAGATGTTCTCGCGACCGGTCAGTTCGGGGTGGAAGCCGGAACCGAGCTCCAACAGACGCAGCGAGGCGGCCGCGCGTCACGATCTCGCCGCTCGTCGGTTGGAGGATGCCGGCGATGCACTTCAGCAACGTCGACTTGCCCGAGCCGTTGTGACCGAGGATGCCGACCGTGGTGCCCTCTTCGACCACGAAATCGATGTCGCGCGCCGCCCAGAAGTCCTCGTACGGGATGCGGCCGAAGTGAATGGCCCGTTCCTTCAGCGACGAGTACCGCTCGTGGTGGAGGCGGAAGCGTTTGGAGACGTTCCGCACCTCGATCGCGGGCGGCACGCTCAGAGCTCCTCGGCGAAGTTCGCCTCGAGCCGGCCGAAGACGTAGACGCCGATCGCGAGCATGACGAGCCCCACCGCCATGGTGTAGCCGATGTACGCGAGATACCCGGTCCACGTCCAGTTCGGCAGGATCGTGACGGCGTTCGAAGCGTTCTGAAGGACGCCGCCGCCCGACGGCTCAGCGCCGATGTCGACCTTGGCGTACAACGCGCGTTGGAACGTGATCACGATCGGCGTCACCGGGTTGGCCATGAACAGCTTCTCGCCCCAGCCGCCGCGGCTCCCGATCGTCATGAATCCGTAGACGATCGGCGTCATCCAGAACCAAGCGAGCAGCGAGAGCTCGAGGATGTGCGCCGTATCGCGGAAATACACGTTGACCGCGGAGAGCAGGATGCCGAGCCCGGCTGTGAGCACGAGCAGCGCTACCAGCGCGAGCGGCAACAGCGGCAGATAGCGCAACGCCACGTCCCAGCGGGTCACGAGAAGCGCTGCGGCAAGCACGGTCGACTGCAGGAAGAAGTGCACGAGGGCAGCGCCGATGCTCGCGAGCGGCAGGATCTCGCGCGGGAACGCACCTTGTTCACGAGGCCGGCGTTGCCGACGATCGCGCCCGTCGCGGTTCCGAGTCCGGCCGAGAACAGGTTCCAGATGAGCAGACCCGACAGCAGGAAAAGCGGGAACGCAGGGATCGCGCTGCCGAGGATCAGGTCGAAGGCAACGTAGAAGACGACGAGGTACAGAAGCGGATTCACGAGCGACCATGCGAACCCGAGCGCGCTGTTCTTGTAGCGGACCTTCAACTCGGTCCGTACCATCGATACGAGAAGCTCGCGGTAGCGCCAGAGGCGCGCGATCCGCTCGCGCAGATTGATACGTGAACGAACGACACGCGCCCCGCCTGATGTCGTGGCCGCCATGTCGTTCAACGGTAGTCCAGGACTTCAGCGAAACCGGGTTCGCGCAGCTCGCGGCGGGTGCGCAGCACACTCACCCTGTTGGGTTCAGCGAGAGCTGCGCGCGCACAGGTAGGTGGTCGGAGCCTGATCTCGGCAAGCACCTCGCCGCCGAGCACCTTGATGTGCTCGTTCACGAGGATGTGGTCGATCTGGCTGTGCGGTCGGTGGTCGGGGAACGTGCGACCGAGCACGGCCCGGCGCCAGCCGGGGAGCAGGCGCGTGACACCGGGTCCCCAGAAGTTGAAGTCGCCGGCGACGATCGCCGGTCCGGTCGAGGGCGGGAGCTGCGGAGCCAGGTTGCGCAGGTGCACGAACGGTGCCCCGAACCAGAGCTTCGAGGACACGTGCACGCCGACGACGTCGACATCGGTATCGCCGACCCGTACCGAGCACGCGATCGCGAAGCGTTCCCCGGCCGGGTCGCGGAACACGCGGCCGAGCGTGACGTCGCGCGCATCGTTCATCGGGAGGCGGCTGCACACCGCGAGCTCCCACGTGCCGGCCGGCCGCGCGTCGCCCGGGCGCCACACCTTTTCGGCGAGCTCGGTGAACCGTCTCGTGTAGAGCGTGTAGCCGTCGTCACGGAGCGGGTCGAGCACACCGGTGCCGTCGGCGAAGCGGAAGGCTTCCGGCACCACGACCACGTCGGCGTCGAAACCGCGGATGACCGCGGGAACGTCGTACCGGCGCGCGCGGTCGGGGCCGAACTTGCCGACACCCCAGTGCGCGTTGAACGCCGCGACGGTGAACTGAGTTCAGATGCCGATGCGCTGCGCGAGCAGCTCGCGGTGGTAGGTCGGGTCGCCGAGGAAGATCTCCGACGACTTGGCCCGCTTGAAGTAGAGGTGCGCCGGGTGCTCCCACGTGAAGCCGATGCCACCGTGGATCTGGATGTTCTCGGCCGTGGCGTGGAAGTACGCCTCGGAGCAGTACGCCTTGGAGAGCGCGGCGACCACCGGCAGCTCCTCGTTGTCCTCGGCGGCGGCCCACGACGCGTAGTACGCGGCCGACTTCCCGGACTCGACCTCGAGCAGCATGTCGGCGCACTTGTGCTTGATCGCCTGGAACGAGCCGATCGGCCGGCCGAACTGCACGCGGTCCTTGGCGTACTGCACCGACATGTCCAGCACGAACTCCGCGCCACCCATCATCTCGTTGGCGAGCGCAACCGCGGCCTGGTCGAGCGTCTTCGAGTACGCAGCCCAACCGCCGCCGAGCTCGCCGAGCGGCTCGGCCTCGACGTTCGCGAACTCGAGCTTGGCCTGCTTGCGCGTCATGTCCATCGTCGACAGCGGCGTGCGGGTGAGGCCGTCGGCGTCACCGCGGACGGTGAAGAACGAGACGCCGTCGGTACCGCTGCTCCCGGCGGTGCGCGCGACGACGACGATGGTGTCGGCGACGTGACCGTCGAGCACGAACATCTTCTCGCCGCTCAACGTGTGCTTGCCGCCGGACTCGGTCGCCTCGAGCGTGACCCCGGTGACGTCCCACTTCCCGTTCGGCTCGGTGAACGCCAGCGTCGCGATCGTGTCGCCGCTCGCGATGCCGGGCAGCAGTGCTTCCTTCTGCGCGTCGGTGCCGGCGTTCAGGATCGCGTTCGCGGCCAGCACGACCGAGGAGTAGTACGGCGCGCAGAGCAGCACCCGGCCCATCTCCTCGAGCACGATGCCGAGCTCGATGAACGTGAAGCCCTGGCCCCCGAAGTGCCTCCGGGATCGCGAGCGACTGGAGCCCGAGCTCCTGGCCCATCTGCTTCCACACCGCGGGGTCGTAGCCCTCGGTGGTCTCCATGAGCCGCCGCACCTCGGATTCGGGCGACTTGGACTCGAGGAACTGGCGCACGGTGCGCCGCAGTTCTTCCTGTTCCTCGGAGAAGGCGAAGTTCACGGTTCTCGGTCCCCCTGGTTGGGTCTGATCGGCCGCCGAGACCACGCCCGTGTCCGGCTGCGCGGTCTGCCGGAGCGGCTCGATCGGCAGGCCGACGGTACTTGACCGCCCGGTCAGGTTGCCAGCGCAGGCGCCAACTCGTGCCGCCGCCGGTACGCTCCGATCGATGACCCGGTCGCCGCCTGCGCACTACGAAGGCACCGGCGTCCGCATCGACAAGATGGTCGTCGGGCCGTTCGAGAACAACGTCTTCGTGCTGCGGTCGACCGACACCGGTGACGCGGTGCTCATCGACGCCGCCAACGAGCACGAGCTGTTGCTCGAGGTGTCACGCGCCACCGGCGTGCGGCGGGTGCTGACCACGCACGGGCACTTCGACCACATCCAAGCGGTGACGCAGATGCGCGACGCCGGCATCGACGTCGGGCGTCGCCGCCGAAGACGCCGAGATGCTGCCGTCCTACGACTTCACGATCCCCGACGACGACGTGATCGAAGTCGGCGACCTGCGGCTGCGCACGATCCACACGCCCGGTCACACTCGCGGGTCGACGTGCTTCCGACTCGTTGGTCACCCGGTCGTGTTCAGCGGCGACACGTTGTTCCCCGGCGGCGCCGGCAACACCAAGTTCGAAGGCGCGAGCTTCCCGCAGATCATCGAGTCGATCGACCGCCGACTGTTCACGCTGCCGGGCGAAACGCTGGTGCTGCCCGGCCACGGCCTCGACACGACCATCGCGACCGAACAGCCGCACCTCCAGGAGTGGGTCGACCGCGGTTGGTGACGCGCGTTTGGTCGCCGGGTGGCCCGTTGCGGGCCACCCGGCTTCCAAACCGTTGGTCGCGTCGCTAGAGCAGTTCCTTGTCTTCCAGGTACGCCTGCGCGACGTCCTGTGCATCCTCGAGGTCGATGTCGACCTGCTTGTTGAGCGAGATGAGGTCCTCGGTGGTGAGGACGTCCATCACCGAGATCGACCGCGTCGCGGATCGTTTCGTTGACAACACCTGTGCGCATGACCGGCAGCACGTTCTCTGCCGGCTGCAGGTCCTTGTCTTCTTCGAGCACGACGAGGTCGTCGCCTTCGAGCTGGCCCTGCGTGGAGAACACGACGCGCGACCTGGATGTCACCGTTCTCGAGCGCCGCGTAGCGTGAGCGGGCCACCGGCGTCGAGCGGCTTGAACTCCTTGAAGTTCAGGCCGTACACCTGCTCGTAGCCCAGCAGGCACAGCGGCCGGGTCGGGCACTCGGGCGGCCCACCCATGACCAGCTCGCCGGCGACCGACTCGAGATCGGAGACCGTCTCGAGCTTGAACTCCTCGGCGGTTTCTGCGGTCACCGCCGAGCGCGTTGCGGTCCTCCGCGTCGGACGGGTCGAGCCCGACGAGGTCGTCCTCCGCGAGATACCCGGCCAGCGCGTCGAAGGTCGCTCGCGTCTCGGCCCGTCGCTTCGCCGGCACCTTCGTTCAGGAACTCGAGCAAGGTCCCGACGTAGTCGGCGATGACGTCGATCTCACCGCTCTCGAGCGCGGGGTACACGACTTCGCGCGCGCCGAGGTTGTCCTGGAGGTCGACCGTGCAACCCTTGAGCTTCGAGCACTTGGGCGAACATGCTCGCCACGATCAGCTGTTCGGAGAAGTTCGTCGAGCCGACGGTGACCGACCCGCACTCCTCGGACGAGCCGCTGCCCGTGGTGTCGGACGAGCCTGCGTCGTCGTCATCGTCGTCACCGCCACATCCGGCCGCGACCAGGGCGAGCACCACGACGAACGCGGTGAACATCCGGCCGCGGAACCACTTCTTTTCCTTGCGCACGGTTCCTCCTCGAAAGGATTGGCTGCTTTGAAGCTGCCGAACGCTAGCCGCCATCCGGATCCGTGGTGGCGCGGACTTCGAGGTCGGACGGGTCGAGTGTCCCGATCGCGGCGGCGGACCGCACCCGGGCCGTGCGGCGCATCGGCTTGGGGACGATGACACGCTCGCTCAGTGCGAGCGCGACCTCGGTGAGGATGGCGAGCCCGCCGATCAACATCGCGCCACCGAAGGTCTGCGCCTCGTCGCCCTGAGCGATGCCGTCGACGACGAACCGCCCGAGGCCGCCCCATGCGACGACGGCCGCGAGCGACGCGGTGGCAACCACGGTGACCGCCGCGGTGCGCACACCCGCCATCAGCAACGGCGACGCGACCGGCAACTCGACGCGCCACAGCATCTGCCAGCGCGTCATCCCCATCCCGCGCGCCGCGTCGCGGAGGTCGTCGTCGACATCGGCGACGCCGACGTACGCGTTCGTCAGCATCGGAGGGATCGCGAGCAACAACAGCGCGACGAACGTCGGGCCCGCCGCCGATGCCCGAGCACCTGAACGAGCAACACGAGGATCCCGAACGACGGGATGGCGCGGCCCATGTTCGAGACGATCACCGCCGCGTTCCCACCACGGCGCACGTGCCCGAGCATCACGCCGATCGGGATCGCGATGATCAACGCGACGAGCACCGAGATCGACGAGAGCTGCACGTGTTCGAAGAGGCGGTGCGGGATCCCCGCGGTTCCGCTCCACTGATCGGAGTCGGTGAACCAGTCGTAGACGTCGCCGAGGAAGTTCATGACGCGCCGCCGCCGCGTCCAGGGTGTCGCGAGCCACTGCGCACCGATCAGCAGGAGGTCGGCCACGACCGCGAGCGCGACCGTCAGCACGAGTCCGACCATGAGCGGGGTGCGGAAGTCGCGGTTCAGACCGTCGAGGATGAGCTGGCCCAGGCTGTCTTGGCCGATCACCGCGGTGACCGTGATCAGCGCGATCGTCGACACGGTGGCGATGCGGATGCCGGCCATGATCGCCGGGATGGCGAGCGGCACCTCGACCCGCACGAACTGCGCGCGGCCGGTGTAGCCCATCCCCTGCGCGGCGTCGCGCACGTCTTCCGCGACGGCGTCGAGACCGGTGACGATGTTCCGCACGAGGATCAACAGCGTGTAGCTCACGAGCGGGATCAGCGCGGTCGTGCGCGACAGTCCGGTGATGGGGACGAGGATGCCGAACAGCGCGAGCGCCGGGATCGCGTACAACAGGCCCGTTGCCCACAGCACCGGCGCGTAGAGCCGCCGCCAGCGCCGCACCACGATGACGAGCGGGATCGACAGCATGAGACCGAGCAACACGGTGAGCACCGTGAGCAAGATGTGCTCGGAGAGTGCGGTACGGATCTCGGACAGGTGATCGCCGACCCATTCCCAGGAGACCCATTGATCGCGAAGATCCGCGGCCACGATCGACACGCGCGCCGATGCTACCGTCGCACTTTCGTGCGTCGGTCGTGGGTTCGATGATCCGCCTGGAGTCGGTCAGCAAGCGTTTCCCCGACGGCACGGTCGCCGTGCGCGAACTCTCCCTCGAGATGCCGTCCGGCGAGGTCACCGTGTTGATCGGCCCGTCGGGCTGCGGCAAGACCACGCTGCTGCGCATGGTCAACCGTTTGATCGAGCCGACGAGTGGGCGCATCTTCCTCGACGACGAGGACGTGACCGACGTCGACCCCGTGCAACTTCGGCGCCGCATCGGATACGTCATCCAGCAGGTCGGGCTGTTCCCGCACCAGACGATCGAGCACAACGTCTCCACCGTTCCTCGCCTGCTCGGCTGGGACAAGGCCAAGCGCGAGGCCCGCGCCACGAGCTGCTCGACCTCGTCGGCCTCGATCCCGCGCAGTACCGCGACCGCTATCCCCACCAGCTGTCGGGCGGACAGCGTCAACGCGTCGGCGTCGCCGCGCGCTCGCGGCCGATCCGTTGGTGCTGCTCATGGACGAGCCGTTCGGTGCGATCGACCCGATCACCCGCACCCGGCTCCAGGACGAATTCCGGCGCCTCCAGAGCGAACTGCAGAAGACCGTCGTGTTCGTGACCCACGACATCGAGGAAGCGGTGAAGCTCGGCGACCGCATCGCGATCCTCAATGTCGGCGGCGTGCTCGAGCAGTTCGACACGCCCACCGAGGTGCTCGGCCATCCCGCCACCGACTTCGTGGCGTCGTTCGTGGGCGGTGATCGCGGCATCAAGCAGTTGAAGGTGACGACGATCGACCGCACCCAGCTCGACCATCCCGAGACGGTCACGCCGGACACGCCGCTCGAGCAGGTGCGTCAACTGCTCGCGGAGACCGCGATCCTCTCGGTGCCCGGTGGTCGATGCAGACGGTGCACTGCGTGGACGCGTGCGCGCCAAGGACGCGAGTGGCGAAGGAGCCGCGGCCGACTCGCTGGTGCGCGTCGACGCGTGGGTCGACGTGGGCGACACCTTGGAACGAGCGCTCGCGAACACGCTGCTGAGCGACGACGGCTGGATCGGCGTGCTCGACGGCGAGCAGTACCTCGGCGTCCTCACCCCCGACGGCGTCTACCGCTCCCTCCGCGCCGAGGTCGACCGCGGCTGACACCCCGGCTTTCGGCGTCAGAACCCGCGCCATAGCAGCAGGTTCTGTCGCAAAAACCTTCGGTCAGTACGTCGGGTCTCGGGGGGCGGCGACGAGCTTGATGCCTTCGGGGACCTCGAGCGCGTGCACGACCTCGCCCTCGACGTCGAGCGTGAGGTGGCCGCCCATCACCGGGATGCGCTGGAGGCGCAGCCGGCCGATCCAATCCGGGATCGCCGGCGCGAGGTGCAACTCGGCGTTCCTGAAGTCGGGTTCGAAGCGCAACATCGTGCGGAGGAACAGCAGCGGTGACGCCGCCGCCCACGCCTGCGGCGAGCACGACGTGGGGTACGGCACCGGGAACCCGACCTCGGAACGTGGCGTGCCGGCGAACAGCTCGGGGAGCAGACCACCGAACCAACCCGAGGCCTCGACGAGCCCGAGCATCACCCGGTGGGCCTCGGCCACGAAGCCGTAGCGCATCAATCCCGCGGCGCAGATCGCGTTGTCGTGCGGCCAGACGCTCCCGCAGTGGTACGAGAGCGGGTTGTAGCCGTGCACCGACTCGTCGAGGGTGCGAACGCCCCAGCCGGTGAGCATCCCGGGGTCGGTGAGCGTGCGGGCGACGGCGGCGGCCTTGTCTTCGTCGACGATGCCGGCCCACAAGGCGTGGCCCATGTTGGAACCGATGCCGTCGATCGGGCGCTTGTCGCGGTCGAGCCCCATCGCGAAGTAGCCGCCGTCGTCGCGCTCGACCCAGAAGTCCTCGTTGAAGCGACGCTTGAGGTCACGCGCCCGGGCCCGGAGCGACTCGGCCAGTTCGTGGTCACCGGCCTCCGTCGCCATGTGCGAGCGGGCGACGAACGCCGCGTACACGTACCCCTGCGCCTCGAGCGGCGCGATCGGAGTGGGCGCGAGGCTGCCGTCCATGTACCGCATCGAGTCCCAGGAGTCCTTCCAACCCTGGTTCTGCAAGCCCCGATCGCTCGTGCGCTCGTACTCGACGTAGCCGTCGCCGTCCTTGTCGCCGTACTCGATGATCCATGCAAGCGCGCGGTCGACCGCAGGGATCAGCGCGTCGACTTCGTCGCGCCGGCTCCCCCACCGGGTGAGCTCGCCGACGAGCATGACGAACAACGGTGTCGCGTCCGCAGTCCCGTAGTAGACGCGTCCGCCACCGAGCGCGAGGGAAGAGGTATCGCCGAAGCGCATCTCGTGCAGGATGCGCCCCGGTTCCTCCTCGGTGAGCGGGTCGACGCGCTCGCCTTGGAACCGGGCGAGCGTCTGCAAGGTCCCGAGCGCGAGGTCGGGGTCGACGAGCATCGTCATCCACGACGTCAGCAGTGAGTCGCGGCCGAACAGCGTCATGAACCACGGGGCACCCGCGGCGACGACCGCCCGATCCGGGTGTTCGGGGTCGAAGATCCGCAGCGCCGCGAGATCGCGCGTCGATCGTTCGAGCAACACTCGGAACTCGTCGTGGTCGCTGCTCACGACGGGGAGCCGCCGGGTCCACTCCTCGAGCCGGGCAACCGGCGTCGAACGCTCGACGGGTTGGCCGCAGAGGTAGCGCGGGGTGATCTCCTGCGTGTCGAGCACCGGGGTGACCTGCATGCACGTGCTCCAGGAGCCGCGCGGCGCGATGATCACCTCGTAGGTGACGTGCTCGCCCGCGATGCGGGGCAGCTCGCTGAAGTCGACGAGCGTGGCCCGCCGGAACGCACCGCGCGAGAAGGAGAACGTCAAGCGTCCCTGCTCGTGCGCGACCGAGTGCTTGCCGTGGGTCCGGACCCGTCCTTCCTTCACCTCGAACAGGTCGGCGAAGTCGGCGCCGAGCTGCAACTCCAAGGAGCAGTACGCCGCCTCCTCGCTGAAATTCGCGATCTCGATGTCTTCGCGCATGCCGCGCCCGACGTACCGACGGCGCGTGAGCATGAGGTGCGAGTCCGCGTGACCGGCCGCCGGCAAGCCGCGCAACACGAAGACGCCGCTGAAGGGATCGCGCGTGGTGGCCGCGAGCGGTTCCGGTTCGACGCCGTTGAGGCGGAGCCGGAATTCGGACAGGAAGCGCGTGTCGCGGAAGATCAGTCCCTGCGGCCGGGCCGGATCGATCTCACCGCTTCTCGACGAGAGACAGAATGCCGAACCTTCGACGAGCGTGACGACACCGTCGGTACCGCCGATGCTCGCGCTCGCGCTCGTCGTCCACGGGTCGGGCATCGACGAACGCTACCAAGGGGCCTTAGCCTGCGGGCCGTGCGCATCGCGATCGTTGCACCGGTCTGGTTCCCCATCCCGCCGCCCGGCTACGGCGGCATCGAGCTCGTCGTGTCACTGCTCACCGAAGGGCTCGTCGAGCGCGGCCACGACGTCACCTTGTTCGGGGCGCCGGGGTCGAGCACCAAGGCGACCCTTGTCACTGATCTGGCGGAGCCACCCGACCGCAGTCAGCTCGGCAACGCGTGGTACGACGCGTACCACGCGCTCGCGTCGTACCAGCGACTCGGCGACTTCGACATCGTGCACGACCACGCCGGGATCATGGGCCCGGTGTGCGCGGCGATGCGCGGCGGCAAACCTCCGGCCGTCCACACGTTGCACGGACCGTGGACCGATGAGTCCCGCTTGCTCTACGGGCTCCTCGACGATGCCGTCCATCTCGTCGCGATCAGCAACGCGCAAGCCGAGGAGAATCCCGACGTCACCTACGCCGGGGTCGTGCACAACGGCATCGACGTCGACGCCTATCCGTACCGCACCGACAAGGACGACTACCTCGTCTACATCGGCCGGTCGAACCCGGACAAGGGCCCGGTCGAGGCGATCCGCATCGCACGCGATACCGGCAACGATCTGAAGATGATCCTCAAGCGCGGCGAGCCGCCGGAGATCGCGTACTTCGACCACGAGATCCAACCGTTGCTCGGTCACGACATCGAGCTGTTCGAGAACGTGTCGCACACGGAGAAGGCCGACCTGCTCGGTCGCGCCCGCGCGCTGGTGTTCCCGATCCGGTGGCCGGAACCGTTCGGTCTCGTGATGGTCGAGGCGATGGCGTGCGGAACGCCGGTGGTCACCACCAACCGGGGCGCGGCACCCGAGTTGGTCCTCGAGGGCGTCACCGGCTTCCGTCGGGACACGGCCGACGACCTGACGCGCGCCATCGCGCACATCGACGAGCTGGACCCCGCCGCGTGCCGGGCACGGGTCGAGGAACACTTCTCGGCCGCGGCCATGGTGGCCGGCTACGAGGCCCTCTTCGCCTCGCTGGCCTGAGCCGGAATCGTTCGCCGCAGGTATTTCCACTACGGACGTAGTGTTATTACAATGGCCGCCGTGAACGCCCCGTCATCGGCCCCGGTTCTGGCCCCGGCTCTGGCCATCGAAGACCTCCACGTGGCGGTCGAGGGCCGCGAGATCCTCCGGGGCCTCTCGCTCGAGGTCGGCGCCGGCCGGCTCCACGCCCTGATGGGGCCGAACGGCTCGGGGAAGTCCACGCTCGCCAACGCGCTGCTCGGGAACCCGGCCTACGAGATCACGGCCGGCCGCATCCTCCTCGATGGTGTCGACGTCACCGCCCTGCCCACCGACGAACGCGCCGCTCGCGGGCTCTTCCTCGGCTTCCAGCATCCCGAGGAGATCCCGGGCGTCTCGGTGTTCAACTTCCTGCGCCAGGCGATGGCACGGCGCAAGGGCATCGACGACTTCTCGATCCTCGAGGTCCGCATGCAGCTGTTGGCCTGGTCGAAGCGGCTCGGGATGGACGACCGCTTCCAGGACCGCTACCTCAACGAGGGCTTCTCCGGCGGCGAGAAGAAGCGCAACGAGGTGCTCCAGATGGCAATGCTGGAACCCGACGTCGCGGTCCTCGACGAGACCGACTCGGGCCTCGACATCGACGCGCTCCGCGAGGTCGCGGCCGGCATCGGCGAGGTCCGCAAGGATCGGCCGCAGCTCGGGATCCTGATGATCACGCACTACCAGCGCATCCTCGACCACCTCGTTCCCGACGTCGTCCACGTGCTCGTCGACGGGCGGGTCGTGGAGACCGGCGGCCCGGAGCTCTCGGCCACGGTCGAGGCGCACGGATTCGAGACGTTCCGCGAGCGGGTGGCCTGACCGTGGCCCCGTTGGACGTCGCCGGCCTGAAGCAGGACTTCCCGATCTTCGGTCGCGAGGTGAACGGCAAGCGCCTCGTCTACCTCGACTCGGCGTCGTCGTCGCAGAAGCCGCAGGCCGTGCTCGACGCCATGGACGACTGCTACCGCAACTACTACGCGAACATCCACCGCGGCGTCTACGCCATCGCGGAGCAGGCGACCGCGGCCTTCGAGGAAGCGCGCCGCAAGGTCGCGCGATTCGTGAACGCGCGTCGCGTCGAGGAGCTCGTGTTCACGCGCAACGCCACCGAAGCGATCAACCTCGTCGCGTACACGTGGGCGCGCGCGAACGTGCGCGAGGGCGACGCGATCGTGCTGTCGCACATGGAGCACCACTCCAACGTCGTCCCCTGGCACATGCTCGCGGCGGAGCGCGGCGTGGAGCTGCGCTGGATCCCGCTCACCGACGACTTCCATCTCGACCTCTCGGACCTCGACCAGATGCTCGACGGCGCCAAGCTGCTCGCGATCAGCGCGATGTCGAACGTGCTCGGCACCATCAACGAGATCCGGCCGCTCGCCGACGCCGCCCACGCGCACGACGCCCTCGTGCTCGTGGACGCATGTCAGTACGTGCCGCACGTCGCCACCGACGTCCAGGCGTGGGACGCCGACTTCGTCGCGTTCTCGGCCCACAAGCTGCTCGGTCCGAGCGGCATCGGGGCGCTCTGGGCGCGCTACGAGCTGCTCGACGAGATGCCTCCGTTCCTCGGCGGCGGCGAAATGATCCGCGACGTGCGCGTCGAAGGCTTCACGCCGAACGAAGTGCCGTGGAAGTTCGAAGCCGGGACGCAGGCGATCGTCGAAGCGATCGGCTTCGGCGCCGCGGTCGACTACCTGAGCGCGCTCGGCATGGAGCAAGTACGGGACCACGAGATGCGGCTGACGCGCTACGCGCTCGATGCCCTCACCGAACGCTTCCCCGATTCGCTCACGATCTACGGCCCGAAGGACGTCTCGATCCGCGGCGGCGCGGTGTCGTTCCTGTTCGACGGCATCCACGCGCACGACATCAGCCAGGTGCTCGACGAGGACGCGGTGTGCGTGCGCGCCGGACACCACTGCGCCAAGCCGCTCATGCGCCGACTCGGGGTGCCCGCGACGAGTCGCGCGTCGCTCTACGTGTACAACGACGAGGCCGACGTCGACATCCTGGTCGAGTCGTTGGCCAAAGCCGAGAAGTTCTTCGCCGTCTGAGGCGAGCGCTCGCAGAGAAAATAGGATCGCAATCCCATGGCCGGACTCGAAGACCTCTACCGGGAGATCATCCTCGACCACTACCGCTCGCCGCGGAACCGCGGTGAGCTGCCGGTTCCGCCTGCGCACATGGTCGAGGGCTTCAACCCCCTGTGCGGCGACGAGGTGGTGCTCTACATCGAGCTCGACCCCGCGAGCGACACCCTGCACGACATCAAGATCGCCGGCCAGGGCTGCTCGATCAGCCAGGCTTCGACCTCGATGATGAGCGCCGCGATCAAGGGCAGGCCCCGGGCCGAGGTCCGCCAGCTGATCCGGGCGTTCAAGGCGCTCATGTCGATCCACGAGTCGAAGCTCGAGGGCGAGGGCGACGGCAGTGACCTGGCCGCCGAGCTCGAGGGCGTTCGACTCGGCGATCTCGAGGCGCTCCAGGGCGTCGTGAAGTTCCCCGTGCGCATCAAGTGCGCCACTCTGGCGTGGAACGCCCTGCAACAGGGCCTCGAAGAGATCGCCACCGCCGACGCTTGATTCGCTGGACGACGAACACGATCGTCACACGGCAGTTGTTGCCAGGACGGCCGCGCGGTGCTTGGGTGGCGCAGCCGGGGACTACGCTTCACAACAGCAGCCAGTGAAGTGCCCCAGTGAAGTACAAGCGAGAAGCACGAGGGAGGGAGTCGAGATGGACCAGGCCGGGCTCGTCACACTCATCGACGAGGCGCTCGAGCGATTCGCCGGGCGCGACCTGATTGCCTCCGGCGAGATCGTCGACTTCCTGCTCGATTTCCGTACCGTCGTCGTCTCCGATGCTGCGCTCGCCGCACTGATCGAGTCCGAGGCCGAACCGGCCCACTGATCTGAGCGGCGCAGGCCAGCCGGTCGAAGCGGGTTGCCGCGCATCGAACATCTCCCTAGCGTCGGCGTGATGCCGGGGGCGTCGCGCGACAACTTGCTACATCGGCTCGGACGCTCCGGCCCGATCGGGCTCGCCGCATTCGACGCCAAGCTGCGCTACCTCGCAGTCAACGAGTACCTGGCCGAGCTGAACGGCAACACGGTCGCGGAACACGTCGGCAAGACGCTGCGCGAGATGCGTCCCGACCTCGCCGACCAGCTCGAACCGATCATCGAGGAGATCTTCGCGGGCGGCGAGCCCGTCTACGGGATTCCGCTCGTGGGGTCGCATCAGGTCACCGGCGAGACGCAGTGGTCGGAAGTCAGCTTCTTCGGCCTCGACGATCCACACGGCCGTCGCACGACCGTCGGTTGCGTCGTCGTCGACACGACCGAGCGCGAGCGGGCACTCTCTCGCGTCGCGCACTTGCAGGACGCGATCACCGCGGTGACCGCAGCGTCCGATGCGACCGTCGCCGCGCAGGCACTCGTCGACAACGCGCTCCACGCCGTCGGCGCGCAGGGGACCGGCATCGCGTTCGTCGACGACGACGGTGACCTCGAGTTCGTTGCGGTCGCCGGGGATCTCGGCGACGTGATCATGCAGCACATCCCGCGCATCCGGATCACCGCAGCCGCGCCGGCGACCGATGCCTTTCGCACCGGGCAAGCCATCTGGCTGCCCACGCGTCAGCGCGTGGAGGTCGGCGTACCCATTCGGTTCGTTCCTGATCGATCACGGCGCCCGCGCGGTGTTCGTCGCGCCACTCGAGGCCGCGGTCACCGGCCGCCGGCTCGGGATCCTCGGCGTCGTGTTCTCCTACGAACCGCAACTCGACGAGCAGGATCTCGGGGTCGTCACCGCGTTCGCCCATCAGGCCGCGCAGGCGCTCGAGCGCATCATGCTGCACGACTCCGAACGGCTCTTGCGCGAACGCTTCCAGATTCTCGCCGCACTCGGCGCCCGCCTCGACGAAGAGATCGAGCCGCTCGCGCGATGGAGGCCTTTCTCGACGTCGTCGTTCCGAGTTTCGCGTCGGCGGCCGAAGTGGAGTTCGAGCGCGAGTCGAGCGAACCGCTCCGGGCCGACCGCGCGGCGTTCCCGGACACCGCATCCCTCGAGCTCCTTCGTCTGCCACTCGTCGCGCGCGGCGAATCCTTCGGATCGGTGACGTTCGCCCGGCCCGACTTCTCCGCCGGCGACCACGTGCTCGCGACCGAGCTCGCCCGGCGCCTCGCGAACGCCCTCGAGAACGCGCGCTTGTACGCGCGCGAGCGCCGGCTCGCCGAGTCGCTCCAGCTCAGCTTGCTCCCGCGAGAGGTCCCCACCGTGGCCGGGGCGAAGGTGTGGGCGCGCTACCTACCCGGCAGCGACCTGGTCGTGGGTGGCGACTTCTGGGACGTCATCCCGCTCGGGTGCCAGCGGCTGCTGCTGGTCGTCGGCGACGTCGCCGGCCGCGGTGAACGGGCCGCCATCGTCATGGGACGCATCCGCACGGTGATCCGTGCGGTCGCCGACACCGAGATCACGCCGGCGGCGCTGATGCGCGAGCTCAACCGGTTCCTCGTCGAACACGAGGACGAGATGGCGACGTGCGTGTGCGCGATCCTCGATCAGACGACGGGCGAGGTGCGCGTCGCCAGCGCCGGCCACCTCCCCGTGCTGCGGGTCGACGTCACGGGTGCGACGAGCTACTTGGGCGGCGCGACCGGGATACCGCTCGGCGTGCTGCAGTACGCGCCTTACGCAGAGGAGCAGTTCTTCGTCGAACCCGGCGAAATGCTCGTGCTCTTCACCGACGGACTCGTCGAGCGCAGAGGCGAGTCGATCGACGCCCGGCTCGAGTTCCTCGCCGAACGGGTGCGCGCCATCGTGCCGAACGATGATGCATGGTGCGATCACGTGGTCGACGCGATGATCGGGTCCCGGCGCGACGACGACGTCGCCGTACTCGGCATCCGAGTCGACGCCATGCGCACACCCGCACTTGCGATCGAGATCCCGGCCGAACGAAGAAATCTTCGTGAGATCCGAGAGCAGCTCCGAACGTTCTTGCGCGCGCGACGTCGACGCGGCCGACATCGACGCGGTCGTGCTCGCGGTGGGCGAGGCCGCCGCGAACGTCGCGATGCACGCCTACGGCCCGAGGGGCGGCGCGCTGCGCATCGACGCGGTGCTCGGGGTCTCGGAGCTCGGAGGCCCGGAGCTCGCGGTGCGAGTTTGCGACGACGGCAGATGGCGGCCACCGCGCGACGGTGAGGGTCGCGGCCTGCACATCATCAACGAGCTTGCTGACTCGATGCGCGTGGAGAAGAACGACGCGGGCACGACCGTCGCGTTCACGCTACGGCTCGCGTCGGCGCAACCCGCCGCCGGCTACAGCCCGACGCGTCCCGGTTCGGAGCAGACCAACCGCTAGCATTTCGCCGTGCGCGAAGACGGGCGGAGCCGAGATTCCCGCTCGCGTGATTCCCGTTCGCGTCGCGTGTGGATACGCATCGGAGTGGCTGCCCTCCTGCTGGCACTGATCGTCGGGGTTGCGCTGGGCGTGCTCGTCAACCGCCCCGACGGCGAAGGAACGCCACCGGCGAACGACCTCGCGGTCAGCAAGGGGCAGGACCCGCCCTCGGCCGGGCCCGCGACCACTGCGGCGGCGACGACCACCACGACGATCCCGCCGATCGTCCAGCCGGCGGCGACGGCCTTGCCTCCGGTTCCGGGGGGCGTCGCGCAGTCCGGCGCCAACTCGCCCGAGATCGCCGCGTACGAGCAACGCCTGCACGACCTCAAATTCGATCCCGGCCCCGTCGACGGCAAGTTCGACGGCAAGACGCGCTACGCCGTCCACGCGGTCGAGAAGGTCATGGGCTGGGGTCGCGACGGAACGATCGACCAGCAGATGGTCGACGTGCTCTCGAACTTCCAGTACCCGGCACCGTTGTCGCCGGACACGCCCGACCGCGTCGAGATCGACCTCGACAAGCAGGTGCTCACCGTCTACCGCGACTGGCAGATCAGCCTGATCTCGACCACCTCGACCGGCAACGGCAAGAAGTTCTGCGGTGGTGCCGACGGATGCCAGTACGCGATCACGCCGACGGGACGCTACGAGTTCCAGTGGCACGTGAACGGCTGGCGCGACGGCGACCTCGGACGTCTGTACAACCCTTGGTACTTCAACGGCGGCATCGCGGTGCACGGATACAACGACGTGCCGACCGGACCCGCGTCGCACGGCTGCGCACGCATCCCGATGCACACCTCCGAGCACTTCGGCGACCTCGTGTCCAAGGGCATGGCGGTGTACGTGCTCGGGACACAGGCGCCGGCGACCGGCGGACCGCTGCCACCCGACAACGGTTCGCCCACGACGACGACCACGGTCGCGCCGCCGACGACGCCGGCACCGGCACCGGCGGCTCCGCCCCCTCCGGCTCCGACGGCACCACCCACCGCGCCCCCGACCACACCCCCGCCCACGACCGAGCCACCGACGACGACGACCACCACCCGACGACCACGGTCGCGCCGCCGCCGCCGACCCCGTGACGTGAGCACGACCGTAGACGTGAGCAAGGGCCGAACGATCCTGGTGGTCAGCGTCGTCGCGGTGCTGGTGCTCGGAGCCCTCGGTGCGTCCCTGCTCATCCTCGCCGGCGGATCCGACGACGACGACGATCCCGGGAACTCGGTCGTGCCGACCGTGCCGACCGGCGACGTCGTCTCGTTCCGCGACCCGCAGGGCGCGTACACGATGGACATCGATCCGGAGTGGGAGCAGAGCGTCACGCCGAACGCACCCGACGTCGAGACGTGGTTCACGCCGACGGGCGAAGAAACGTTCCGCGACAATGTCACGGTCGCCGCGCAAACGGGCGTGGACGTCAGCCTCGACGACTACATGCAGCTGGTCATCGACCAGGCACCCCAGTCCGTCGAGGACTTCCAGCTCCGCGAGTTCCGCGTGCTGACGCCCGACCTCGACGACGACGAGAGCGACGACGACGATCCGCAACGCGAACTGGGCGTCATCGCCTACGACGGCACCCAGGGAACACAGAGCTTCGGCTTCCTCCTCGTGGTCAGCGTCGAGAACGGCAACGCGGTACTCGCCACGTTCACGACCGAGAAGGACCGGTTCGAAACGGCGCGCGCCGAGGTCGAGCCGTACCTGTTGACGCTGCGCCAGCCCACGGCGTGAGCGGACTCAGGCCAACGGGTCCGTGAACGGGTTCGAGTCCTTGGTGGGGTCACTGAACACGTCGCCGGCGACGGGGACCTCGACGGTCAGCTCGTCGACGCCGAACTCGGCCGCGATTCCCTCGTAGCCCGTCTCTTCGAGCCGGTCGGCGAGCTCGGGGCCGCCGCTCGTCACGACCCGGCCTGCGAGCAACACGTGCACGCGGTCGGGTCGCAGCTCGGTCAGGAGGCGGGCGTAGTGCGTGATCGCCAGCACCCCGAGTCCGTCGTCGTTCGTCATGCGTTCGACGCGTCGGGCGACGTCACGCAGCGCGTCGACGTCGAGCCCCGAGTCGATCTCGTCGAGGACGGCGAACTTCGTGCCGAGCACCGCGAGCTGCACCGTCTCTGCCCGCTTCTTCTCGCCGCCGGAGAACTCGTCGTTCACGCCGCGCGCCAGGAGCTCGTCACGCACACCGAGCTCGCGGGCTTCCGTCGCGATGGCGCCGTCGAGATCGGCGACGTCCCGCGCCGCGGCTCGTCAGCGCGGCGCCGACGAGGTCGACCAGGCGGACGCCGGGCACCTCGACCGGATACTGCATCGCGAGGAAGAGGCCACGCTGGGCGCGTTGCCAGGTCGGGAGCGAGAGCAGCTCGTCGCCGTCGATCGTGACCGAGCCCGAGACGATCTCGTAGTCGCCGCGGCCCATGAGCGCGTGCGACAACGTCGATTTGCCCGACCCGTTCGGGCCCATCAGCGCGTGCACCTCGCCCGAGCGGATCTCGAGGTCGACACCGCGCAGGATCTCGACGCCCGCAACCTTCACGTGCAGATCGGCGATGCGCAGCACGCTCATGCGGCTACAGCCTGGCTGGTCACGGCAGCACCACGTGCACGTCGGGTGGCTCGACGACGACGTCGTAGATGGGCACGGGCTGGGTCGCCGGCAGCGTCTGCGGCTCACCGGTCTTCAGCGAGAACGTCGAGCCGTGCTTGGGGCACTCGATCTCGCACTCGTCTTCCCACACGTCGCCCTCGGAGAGCGAATAGTCGGCGTGCGAGCACTCGTCTCCGAGCGCGTAGAAGTCGTCGCCGATGCGGACCAGCGCGATGCGATGTCCGTCGGCGTCGAAGCGCCGGGCCGTGCCCGGCGCGACGTCGTCAACGCCGCAGATGCGGACGGTCGTCATTCGCGGCCGCCGCGACGGTGTTCGAGCTTCTCGATGACCGTGCCCCGCAACCGGGTGGTCAACGCGCTGACGGGAAGGCGCGCGAAGACGTCGTCGAAGAAGCCGAGCACGATCAGGCGCTCGGCTTCGTCGGGCGGGACGCCGCGCGACTCGAGGTAGTAGAGCTGGTCCTCGTCGATCGGGCCGACGGTCGATGCGTGCGAGCACCGGACGTCGTTCGCCTCGATCTCGAGGTTCGGGATCGACTCCGCGCTCGGCGCCCTTGGTGAGCACGAGGTTGCGGTTGGTCTGGTGCGCGTTCGACTTCTGCGCAGGTTTCCGCAGGCGCACGAGCCCCGAGTACACCGAGCGGGCTTCGTCTTCTACCGCGCCCTTGAAGAGCAGGTCACTGCGCGTGAAGGGCGCGTCGTGATCCTGGAGGGTGCGGAAATCGAGCATCTGTCGCGCGGTCACCGAAGTACACCGCGAGCTGATCGCTCTCCGCGCCCTGCCCGCCGAGTCGCGCCTCGCTCCGCAGTCGGGCGTAGTCGCCGCCGAGCACGACCGCGGAGCTCTTCACAGTTGCGTCGCGTCCGACATCGGCGCGCTGGTAGCCGAGGTGCCACGTTCGCGGGCCGTGCTCTTGCACGAGGAGGTAGCGCAGGTGGGCGTTGTCATCGACGATGAGCTCGGTGACGGCGTCGACGAGATGGTCGGTGTCGGGCGAGCCGATCCGGTCGAGGACGGTCGCCTCCGCGCCTTCGCCGAGGTGGACGAGCGTATGGGGGAAGGACGCGCGGCCGTCGCCCTCGCACCAGTGGAGAACGAGAATCGGATCGGACACGACGACGCCTGCCGGCACGTCGACGAACGCGCCGCCGGCAAGGAACGCATCGTGCAGCGTCGTGTAGGCGTCGGGCGTAGCGGAGGAGACGCGGCCCAACAGCCCTTGCACCAAATCGTCTTCGCACGTCGCGATGCCGCACGCGCGCACACCCTTGGCCTCGAGCGCGGCGTCGACCTCGTGGTGCACGACGCGGCCGTCGCGCACGACGATCATCGCTGCGTAGCTGCCGACCTCCGCCGCCCACGGCCCCCCGCCGGGGGCGCGCTCGTCACCGGGGCGACCGAGCTCTGCTTCGGCGAACGGCCGGTACTGGTCGAGGTCGAGCTCGTCGATCCGGCTGTAACGCCAGATCTCCTCCTGCGGCGTCGGCCACGTGACTGCGGCGAGCTGTTCGGCCGCGGCAACCCGGCGCGCGACCAACCACTCCGGACCGCCCAGCGCCCGCGCCGCGTCGACAGTGAACGCGGCGGCGCCCGTCAACCCACCGAGCCTTCCATGTTCAGCTCGATGAGGCGGGAGAGCTCGACCGCGTACTCCATGGGGAGCGTCTTGGTGATCGGCTCGATGAAGCCGTTCACGATCATCGCGGTCGCCTGCTGCTCGGTGAGGCCGCGGCTCTGGAGGTAGAAGAGCTGGTCGTCGCCGACCTTGGAAACCGTCGCCTCGTGACCGATGCGGGCGTCCTTCTCCTCGATCTCCATGTACGGGTAGGTGTCGGAGCGCGACTCCTCGTCGAGGATCAGCGCGTCGCAACGCACGTGGCTCTTGACGCCGTGCGCGCCTTCCTCGACCCGCACGAGGCCTCGGTACGTCGTGCGACCGCCGTCCTTCGAGATCGACTTGGAGTCGATGATCGACGTCGTCTCGGGCGCGGCGTGCGTCATCTTGGCGCCCGCGTCCTGGTGCTGACCGGGGCCTGCGTACGCGACCGACAGCACTTCGCCGTGCGCCTTGGGCCCGGTCATCACGACCGCGGGGTACTTCATCGTGAGTTTCGAGCCGAGGTTCCCGTCGATCCACTCGACCGTCGCTTCGGTTTCCGCGCGCGCTCGCTTGGTGACGAGGTTGTACACGTTCGGCGACCAGTTCTGGATCGTCGTGTAGCGGATGCGCGCGCCGGGCTTGGCGATCAGCTCGACGACCGCGGAGTGCAACGAGTCCGTCGAGTACACCGGCGCCGAGCAACCCTCGACGTAGTGCACCGACGCGCCTTCGTCGGCGATGATCAGCGTGCGTTCGAACTGGCCGGCGTTCTCCGCGTTGATGCGGAAGTACGCCTGGAGCGGCATGTCGACGTGCGTGTCCGGCGGCACGTAGATGAACGAGCCACCCGACCACACCGCCGAGTTGAGCGCGGCGAACTTGTTGTCACCGGGCGGGATCACGGTGCCGAGGTACTGCTTCACGATCTCCGGGTGCTCGCGCAGCGCGGTATCCATGTCGGAGAAGATGACCCCGAGGCCCTCGAGGTCCTCGCGATTCTTGTGGTAAACGACTTCGGACTCGTACTGAGCCGTGACGCCGGCGAGGAACTTGCGCTCGGCTTCGGGGATGCCGAGCCTCTCGTAGGTCGTCTTCATCTCCTCCGGCAACATGTCCCAGTCGGAGACCTGCTTGTCGGTGGGCTTCAGGTAGTAGTAGATGTCGTCGAAGTCGATGTCGGGCATGTTCTTCGCGAACCACTCGAGCATGGGCTTGCGCTCGAAGCGCTTGAGCGCGTTCAGCCGGAACTTCGTCATCCACGCCGGCTCGGACTTCATGTGAGAGATCTCACTGACGACGTCTTCGTTGATGCCCTTCTTCGGGGTGTTGACGTACTGCTCGGTGTCGTGCCAGCCGAGCTTGTACTTGCCGAGATCGATGTCGGATACCGCCATCGGTGCGCCTCCTCGATGCCGGAGCCGGGACCGAGGTCGGGGCTCCGGGCGGCTGTTTGCGGGGTCCGGGCAGCCGCAGTGCCCGGAATAAACACTACGTAGATAGTAACAATCCTACCGAGCCCGAACAATGCCGGACGCCGGGCGCGAGCGCGGTCAACCGCCCGCGGCGAGCAGGCGATTCGCCTCGGCGACCAGGCGCTGGGCTTCTTGGACCCGGCGTTGGTACTCGCCGAGGTCACCGGCCTCGAACGCGGCGTCGGCGGCCGCGAACGCGGCGTCGGCCTGGGTCAGCAGCCCGGCCACGTCGGTGGGCAGCGGGGCGGTCGTGGTCGTCTCGCCCGGCGCCGTGGTCGACGTCGTCGTGGAGGTCGTGGTGGTCGAGCCCTCGGGGGTTTCGCCGCCATCGGTTTCGTCGGGTTCCTCGTCCGTTTCGGGGGTGGCGATCAACTGCCGGATGCCCTGGTCGACGTTGCTGAAGTCGCCTTCGCCCTCGAAGTCGACGAGCACCGCGCTGTTCCCGTACGCGAGCGCGACGAAGCGCAGGCGCGGGAACTCGCCCTCGCCGGTACCCACCACGAAGATCGGGCGCGCGTAGACGATCGCATCCCCGATCGGTATCAACTGCACGTTGCCGCGCACCACCGTGGACCCGCGCTGGTCGATCAGCGAAAGTGTGGCGCTGATGTCGGGGTCCGATTCGATCAGCGTCGCCGCCTGCGCCGGCGAGGGCGCAACCAGCGACGTGGGTATCTCGTAGGAGACGAGCTTCCCGTAGTTCTCACCGTCCATGCGCGCGGCCATGAACGCGGAGAGCTGGTTCGCCTTGCCGCGTGGCACGTACGGGCGCGTCAGCACGAACTCCTGCTCCTCGGACCCGGGGAGCTGCATCGTCAGATAGAGCGGCTCGATCGGCGTGTTCCCCGCGGCGAGCGTCGTGTTCCGACCACCGTCCTGGCCCGCTGCGGTGGTGCTCGGCCCGGCGGCCGCGACCCCGCGCTCGGGGCGGGGGGCGATGTCCCAGATGAACTGCTTGCGGTAGAAGTCGTTGGTGTCGGTCATGTGGTATTGCGTGAACTGCTCGGTCTGGGCGCGGAACATGTCTTCCGGGTAGCGCCAGTGCTCCCGCAAACCTTCGGGCATGTCGGACTCGGCGCTGAACAGCTCGGGGAACGCCTTCTGATAGGCGCGGATGATCGGGTCGTCGACATCGTCGATGACGTAGAAGCGGATCGTCCCGTCGTAGGCATCCACTGTCGCCTTCACCGAGTTGCGCACGTAGTTGAGGTCGGTGTCGAGCCCGCTGCCGTCCGGGAGATTGCTCGGGGTCATCGACTGTGAGTACGGGTACCGATCGGTCGTGGTGTAGGCATCGGTCACCCAGAGGATGCGACCTTCCGCGAGGACCGGGTACGGGTCCGAGTCGAAGCGGAGGAACGGCGCGGCCGTGCGGACGCGTTCGCGCACGTCGCGCTTGTAGAGCACGCGTGACTCGTCGGTGAGCTGACCCGAGACGAACAGGTTCCAGTCGCCGAACCGGAGCGCGAGCGCGCTCTTGCGCAGGAAGCTCGACACCTGGACGCCGGCGTCGCCCTCGTAGCGGGTCTGCTCGGTCTCGGTGCCGGAGGCAGCCTCCTGCTCCGCCACCTTGGTGTCGACCACGGCGTACCCCGTCATGTCCTCGCCGAAGTAGACGCCGGGCTGCGTCGCCTCGGCCAGCTCTCCGGTGAGCGGGATCTCCGAGACGAGGTAGGAGGGCTCGCCGTCGGACTGGAGATTGGCCGTGATCGCGACCGGTCCGTATCCGTGCGTGTAGACGAGATGGCGGTTGGTCCACGAGCGGTCGGGGATGTTGCCGGCGTCGAGCTCACGCAGCGCAACCATCGTGGCCTGCTCCGGGTCGCTGCCGACCGTGTAACGGTCCGCGTCGACGTCCACGAACCGGTAGAACGGGAAGCGTTCCTGCTGGGCGCGGAACACCTCCTGGGTCGGGGCGGGATCCCACAGCCGGATGTTCCCGAGCGTCTCGGTACTCGCGGTGACGTCGCCTTCGGTGAGATCGGTTGCGTACTCGAAGCTCTCCGTCTCGATGTTGTCGGCAAGCCCGAACGCGTCGCGTGTCATCTCGATGTTGCGCTCGATGTACGGCTCCTCACGCGAGAACTCGTTCGGCTGCACGACGAAACGCTGGATGACCGCCGGATAGATCGTGCCGACGACGAGCGAGATGAAAGCCCAGAGCCCGACCGCGATGATCGGGAACACCCAGCCCTTGCGGAAGATGTTGGCGATGAAGAGCGCGGCCGCGGCGATCGAGATCACCATCAGCAGGTTCAACGCCGGCAACTGCGCCTTCACGTCCGTGTAGCTCGCGCCGTCGACGAACCCGCGTCGCGAGAACACCAGCTCGTAGCGAGCCAGGTAGTACTGCACGGTCTTCGTGAGCGCCATCAACGCCAGGATCACCGACAGGTGGACCTTCACCTGCGGGGTCACGCGCTGCCACGGGCTCTGGAGCCGGATCCCGCCGTTCAGGTAGTGGAACACCGCGGTGACGATGAGGACGACGAGCAGTGCCGCGAAGAGCCAGCCGACTGCGAACTCGAGGAAGGGCAAGCGGAAGACGTAGAAGCCGATGTCGCGGTCGAATTGCGGATCCTTCACGCCGAAGTCGACGCTGTTCTGGAACAGGATCCAGCTCCGCCACTCCGCCGAAACCCCGCCGCCCATGACGAGCGCGAAGAAGGCCGCGACGAGGACCCGCAGGCGCCCCGAATAGGGCGCGACGTAGGTGCGGTAGCGCTCGATGATCTCGTCTTCGGGCCCGGCCGCGGAGCGGTACCTCGGCGCGATCCGGTCGGCGATGATCAGATTCGCCAGCAGCACGACGAAGAAGAGCGCGGAGAAGATGAGCGCGGGCACGGCCTTGGCCGAGAGCAGCCGCCGCCACGTCTGGTCGAAGCCGACCTCTTGGAACCACAGGTAGTCGGTGTAGAAGCGCGCGAGGCCGCGCAGGCTCAACAGCAGGATGACGAGGACGACCGCTCCACCGATCAGCCAACCTCGCAGGCCGAGCGGACGGCGCGGCACGTCAGCGGACGGGGCACGCATCGGGGCGGATGCTACGTGCTCAGGTGGCGCCGGAGGCCGCGACCACGCTCTCGGGTGCGAGCAGGCAGCGACAACCAGGGTGCGCAGGCGGTCGGGCTTGCCCGGTGGGGAACGCTTCGCCCTTCACGGTCGGCTCGAGCGCGTTGTCGTCGCAGTCGGCGCAACGACCTTCGGCCAGTGGGAGCCAACGCAGGATCGTTCCGTCGGCGACGCCGTCGTACACGCCGCTCGTCCACGCCACGACGAGTGCGTCACCGAGCGCGCGTTCGAGTCGTTGGTTCTTCCACTCGCGGTAGCGGGCGCCGATGCGTTCGACCAGGCCGTGCATCTCGTCGGCGTCGGCATCGTCGATCGCGGGTCCGAGGCGCTCGCGCAGCGGGAACGCGATGCCCTCCGCGGCTTCGCGCAACAGCGACTCGGGCGCGGACTCGGCCGGCGCACCGACCGCATCCCGTCCCGCGGCGTACGCCGCGTCGAGTGCCTCGCGCAGCACGCCCGTCCACGCCGAGACCGTCGTGTCGTCGTCGGGGAGCACCTGCTGCGCGGTCGGCCGGCCCTTGTAGCGGCGAACTGCGTCCAGCAACGCGTTCTGCTCGTCCTGAGCCGTCCGTTTGCCCTGGCGCACGAGATCGCGCGTCAGCGGCTCGACCGCCGCGATGTGCCGGGACCGCCACGCATCGGCCGCGGTCGGCACTTCCTGGGCCGGCTCGCCCTCAGGCTCCGAGTGCGGGTCGGCCTCGTGCTCAGGTTCCGTCGTCCCGCTGCTGTCGGGCTCCGCACCCGGCGGTTCCTCCTCGAGCACGCCACCCTCGACCACACCAATCGCAGGCACACCGATCGCGGCTCGTCGATCGCAGGTTCGCCGGCTTCTGGTTCGGGGGCTTCTGGTTCGGCGGCTTCTGGTTCGGAGCTCTCGACGGCCTGCTGGTTCGGCGGCTTCGGGTTGCGGCCGAGCTTCGTCCGGGTCCTGACCCGCCCGCAAGCGCGCGAACAACGAGTCGACGTCGGGAAGATCGGACGACGGCGCCGTGGCTTCGGACGCGCTCAGGTCGTCGAACTCGCCCGTGCCCGCAGTTGCACTTTCGATGTCGCCGACGTCGGACTGACCGGCGGGGGCCGCGGCGTTCGCCTGCGCGCGATCAGCCGCCGCGCGCGCCTCGACCTGCGAGAGCGCTTCGGTCGCGTCGAGGAACGTCCGCTTCACGACTCGGTAAGCATCGAGCAGCCGGTCGCGACCTTGGCGCAGTTCTTCGATCTGCGCCTGGAGCAGCGAGCGACGCCGACCGAGATCGGTGAGCACGCGTTCGCGTGCGATGCGCGCTTCGTCGAGCATTTCGCGACCCTGGATGCGCGAAGACTCGACGATCGCGACGGCTTCTTCCTCGGCGCGCTGGCGCTGATCTTCACTCGCGGCTTCGTTCACAGCGCGTATCTCGGCGGCGCGCGCTTCGGCGTCGCCGACGATCTCGGCGGCGACACCTTCTGCTTCTTGAGACCGCACCGCCAGGATCTCCGCGGCGTCGGTGCGGAGCCGGTGCGCCTCGGTCTGCGCCTCTTCCATGACGCTGGCCGAGCGCTCCTCGGCCTTGCGCCGGATGTCTGCGGAGGCTTCGCGCGCGGCGCGCAGCAACCGGGCCGTCTCCTCGCCGAGCGCCTCCAGCAATTCCTGCTCGTCGAGCGGCTTCGGCGCCCGCAACTGCTCCTCGAGATCGTCGAGCGTCATGAGGATCTGCTCTTCGCGCTCCCGGGCGGACGTCAGCTCTTCGGCGACCCGGCCCAGAAAGGCGCGGACCTCGTGCTCGGCGTAGCCGCGGAACGACGATCCGAACGCTCGGTTCGCGATCTCTTCGGGCGAGATCCTCGGCGTACTGGTGATGACTCGTTGCCGCCGCTCGCCGTCAGCCATGCGATCCCCCCGGAGAGTTGGAGACACGAAACGCTCATCGTACCGACGCGCGCGTCCCACAACTCACCATCTGTTGGTGAGTCATGGGCTGATGGTGAGTCTGGGCTGACGTGAGTGTGGGCTGATGGCGAGTTGCGCGTTCAGGCGGCGGGCGATACGACGTCGACCGGATCGCCGCCCGCGTCTCGCAGTGCAACGAGCGCTTCGGCGAAGGTCGCAACCGGAACGACGCGCAGGTCGCCGGCTCGCTCCTGCAACTTGTCGAGTTCCGCCTCGCACTCGGCCTTGATCGCGTCGTTGGTGCACGCGGGCACGATGAAGAGCTCGGCACCGGCGTTCTTCGCGCTCCCCGCCTTCTGGCCGAGGCCACCGATCTCACCGACCGAGCCATCCTCGGCGATCGTGCCGGTCACCGCGACCTTTTCGCCGCCGGTGAGATCGCCGGGTGTCAGCCGGTCGAGGATCGACAACGTCATCGCGAGGCCGGCCGAGGGACCGCCGATCTCGCTCGTGTCCACGTCGACGTCGATGGGGAAGTCGTAGCGACCCGACATGATCACCCCGATGACGGGCGTGCCGTCGGGACCGGCCTCGGTACCGACCTGCACGGTCTGCTCCTCGTCCCCGCGCCGGATCCCGAGCTCGACGGTGTCGCCGACGTCGTGCGCCTTGACCGCGTCGGCGAGCTGGGCGGGCTCGGTGAGCGTGGCGCCATCGACCGAGAGCAGGACATCACCGGTCTCGAGGGCATCCGCGGCCGGACGCGACGGCTGCACCGCGAGTACTTGGAGCCCTTCGCCGGCCGCCACCGTGTAACCGGCAGCCTCGAGCGCGACCTTCTTCGCTGCGATCTGGGAACGCGCCATGTCGGCGTCCGATTCGACGCGCACCTCTTCGGGGCTCAGTCCGCCCGTGAACTGCTGTTCCTTGAACAGATCGATGTCGGAGTCGAGCGACGCTTGTATCCACTCCCACACGTTCACCCGCGCGCTCTCGCGCACGAAGAGCAACAAGATCTCGTCATCGGTGGGATACGACTCGGCACCCTCGACGCTGATGCGGGGCTCGTCGTCGCGGCTGTCACCGAGGAGGTCGAGGGCGCTGCCGGGAGAGATCGTGTAGTAGGGCAGGCGGATCTCGCGGCCGACGAACAGCACGATCAGCACCGTGATCGCGATGACGGTGACCCACGTCATCCACCGTCGCCACTGGAATCCTTCGGGCGCGCTCTCCGGCGGTTGCGGAGGCGCTTGTTCGTTCGCGCCCGGCGCGTCCACTGACGGAGAAACCATGACCTCCCAGCCTGCCACGCCCGACGCGCTTTCCTGCCGCGGGAACGGAAAATGACACAGGTTGGCTACGTTCTCGTCGTGGCCGCCGGAGATCCGCTCGAACCGCGCGGCTGCCGCCGCGGCCCTCGCGCACTCGGATCCCCTCGATCCTGCCGAACGCATGTGGCTACGAGACCTCGTCGCCAATGACACGGATGCACGGGTCCGAGCCGTGGCGATCGGCGCGCTCGCGCGTGCGGTCACCGGCTCGGGCGACACCGAAGTCGAAGCCGACGCGTGGCACCGGGCGGCAAGCGACCTCGACGCGTCGGTCCGGCGGCGTGCCGCCGAAACCGCACCCGCGTTCGGGCCCGCGGTGCCCGTCGGCTCCCTCGTCACGCTGCTGGACGACGACGACGCGTGGGTGGCAGAAGCAAGCGCGTTCGCGCTCGGCGAACGGGCGAGTGTCGACCACGAACACGTCGTGCCCGTCCTCGTCGCCACCGCAACCGAGCATGACGACCCGCTCGTACGGGAGGCGGCCGTCGCCGCGCTCGGCGCGCTCGGAGATCCGGCAGGGTTGCCTGCGGTGCTCCGCGGCTGCGCCGACAAACCGGCGATCCGGCGACGCGCCGTCCTCGCGCTCGCGGCCTTCGAAGGCGAAGAAGTCGAAGCGGCGCTCACGCGTGCACTCGAAGATCCCGACTGGCAGGTTCGGCAGAACGCGGAAGACCTGCGCCGCCCGGGACAGTGAGCGCCGAGCTCCCGGCGTTGGACGGCAGGCTCAGCGCGCGGCCGAGCGCGCCATGAACATCTCCTTGAGACTGTCGAAGTTCTCGAGGCAACGTCCGGCGCCGAGCACGACGCACTCGAGCGGCGCGTCGACGAGGTGCACGGGCAAGTCGGTTTCCTGGCGCAACCGTCGATCGAGGCCCCGGAGCATCCCGCCCCCACCCACCAGATGGATGCCATTGAGGATGAGGTCCTGCGCGAGCTCGGGTGGGGTCTGCGAAAGGCAGGCGATCACGGCGTCGCAGATCGCGCCGACCTGCTCCTCGATCGCGCCGCGCACCTCCTCGGGTACGAGGAGGATCGTCTTCGGCAGCCCCGACATGAGGTCGCGACCGCGCACCTCGGCTTTGAAGCTCTCGTCGCCCACGCTGGCAGATCCGATCGCGAGCTTGATCTCCTCGGCGGTGCGCTCGCCGATGGCGATGCCGTACTCCCGCCGCACGTAGGTCTGGATCGCGGCATCCATGTCGAAGGAACCCACGCGCAGGGCTTCGAGGGCGACAACGCCGCCCAGGGAGATCACCGCGACCTCGGTGGTACCGCCGCCGATGTCGACGATCATGTTCCCCATCGGCTCGTGGATCGGGAGCCCGGCGCCGATCGCAGCCGCCATGGGCTGCTCGATGAGGTAGGTCTGGGCCGCGCCGGCCCGCCGCGCGGCTTCCAGCACGGCGCGCTGCTCGACGTGCGTGATCGCCGAAGGCACACAGATGAGGACGCGCGCTCGATACAGCCGGTTGACGCCGGCCCGCTGGAACAACAACCGGATCATGCGCTGCGTGATCTCGAAGTCGGTGATCGCGCCGCCGCGCAGCGGCCGCACCGCGACGATGTAGCCCGGCGTGCGGCCGATCATCTGCCACGCCTCTTGCCCCATCGCCAGGACGTCCTGGGTTCGGCTGTTGAGCGCGATGACAGTCGGTTCGTTCAGGATGATGCCGCGCGCGTGCGCGTACACGAGCGTGTTCGCGGTTCCGAGATCGATCGCAAGGTCGCGAGGCAGGACGTGTCGCCTCTTACTCGTCCGCGACCGTGCGCGGCGGCTGGTTCTCCGGCGCGAGGGCCCGGAGACCGCGTTCGAACTCGGCGATGCTGTGCTCGGTCGTCGATGGACGACGGTTTCGCATGAGCACGATCACGATGCCGATGGCGCTGGCGGCGATGGCGAACAGGAGAAAGGCCACGATGCTCCTAGACCGACTCTTTCGCGCCCGTTCGGCTGCCCGGCGCACGGATGGCGTGTTGCTCGACGGCCCAGTCGGAGCCGCCCGACCAATGCTCCTGCTTCCAGATCGGGACCGTCTCCTTGAGCGTGTCGATGCACGAACGGGCGGCGACGAACGCGTCCTCTCGGTGCGGCGACGCCACGACGACGAGCACCGACGCCTCCGACAACCGGAGTTCGCCGACCCGGTGCAGCAGCGCAACGCGCGTGATCGTGGGCCATTGCGCGCGGGCGGCCTCGACGACGCCGGTCATCGCACGCACGGCGGGCTCTTCGTACGCTTCGTAGGTCATGGCGCGCACGCCGTCGCGGCCCTCGGCGTGATCACGCACGACGCCGAGGAACATCACCACGGCGCCGGAATCCGGGGTCGTGGCCCATGCGAGCGCGCGTTCAGTCGGCAGCACGTCCGCCGTCAGGCCGATCCAGTCGCGCGCGAGGGATCGCCCGGCGGGCCGACATGGGAGTCGACAGGGGGCCGACATCGGGGCCGACATGGGAGTCGCCGACAGAGTCGGAAGGGACGCGTCGCACGGGCTGACAGTCTACGGAAGCACCTCGTCGGCGCATCCGGCCGACGGTCGCGGCCGCGGTGGTTCGCGCACCTGGCGTCGTTACACTCGCCGGCAATGGGGCCCGGGGGCGATGAGGGCCGCGAGGCCGACGACGACAATCCCAGCGAACATCCCGACGACCATCCGGACGACGAACGACCGCTCGGTGCGCCGCCGGATCGCATGGATCGGCTGTGGGTACACCCGGCCGAGCTCAGCGCCGTCGCACCCGCGCCGGTCGCGCCGACCCGATCGCGCGCATCCAGCATGCTCGTGCCGCTCGCGGCCGGGGCGCTCGGCGCCATCGCCGCGGTCGTGGTGCTCGGGCTGATCGGCGCGTTCGAGAGCGGGGGCAGCACGCGTACGGGCGCACCGGTCGAGCAACAAGTCGCCGAGGGCGACGCCGCGCTCTCCGAGCTGGCGCGGATCGTGGCGCCCGGCCTCGTGATCATCACTGTCACCGACGCGGCCGGGACACGGCAGTCCACCGGCGTCTGCGTGCGTCACCGCGGCGACGTGCTCACGAGCGGGGGCACGATCGGCACCGCGACCACCGCCGAGATCACGACCTCGGAAGGTCAGACCCTCGTCGGCACGGTGGTCGGACGCGACGACGCGACCGGGCTCGTCCTCGTCGACGCGGCCGAGCCCTTGCGCGCGGTTCCCGTGTCCGAGACGTTGGCGGAGGTCGGCGACAGCGTCTGGATCTTCGGCGCGACGGCGCCACGCGAGACGAGCCCGTGGATCAGCAGCGGACTCGTCTCCTCGGCCGACGCCGTGGTCGCGAATGCACCCGGGCCGATGACCGGCGGCCTCGTCGAAACCGACGCGCTCGGAACGAACTGGTCCGCCGGCGGCGCGCTCGTCGACCGGACCGGTGCGGTGAGCGGCATCGTGTTGTGGCCACAAGGAGATCAGCGCGGCGCGTTCGCGGTACCCATCGAACGCGCAGTCGAGATCGCCGACGAGCTGCGCGAGAACGGATACGTCGCGCACGGAGCGATGCCGATCGACGCGATCGACACGCCGAACGGTCCGCAACTCGTGACCGTCGCGACCGACAGCGCCGCGGGCCGGGCAGGAATGCTCCCCGGCGACGTGATCGTCTCCGTCGACGGTCGAGCGGTGGTCGACCGCGTCGGGCTGGTCGCGCTGCTCCAGGCGCACGGGCCCGGCAGCGTCGTCGACGTCGGGCTGTGGCGCAACGGCGAGAAGCTCGACATCGAAGTGACCCTCGGCGCCACGATGCCTGTCCCCGGCCCCTGACGATCGACCGGCGAGAAGGTTCGGGGTCCGAGGGAGCGCCGGCGGGCCGGGCGCGCGACCATGGGCAGTGATGAGCACGCACGCCGAGACCCCGACTTCGACGCCCGCCCCCGACGAGAACGGCCTCGACGACCTCGATCGTGAGCTCCTGAACGCGGTGCAGTGGGACTTCCCGCTCGATCCCCGGCCGTACGCCGTCCTCGGCGAACGGCTCGGCATCCCCGAGCCGGAGGTGCGCACCCGCATCGCACGCGTCAAGGACTCCGGCGTGCTGCGGCAGTTGTCGGCCATCTTCGACACGCGTGCGCTCGGCTACACCTCTGCGCTCGTCGCGGCCAAGGTGGATCCCGACACGATCGATCAGGCGGCCGAGGTCGTCAACGCCCATCCCGGCGTCTCGCACAATTACAAGCGCAACCACGACTACAACCTCTGGTACACGCTGGCGGTACCCCCGGGCGAGTCCCTCGACGACCACCTCGACGTCCTGCACCGCGAGTCGGGCGCGACCGGTGACGCGCAAGCTCCCGACGCTCAAGCTGTACAAGATCGGGGTCAAGCTCGACATGACCGGCAAGACCGCGGCGAACGCCAAGGTCGAGGTGCAACCGCACGAGATGCCGGAGCGCAAGGCGGACATGCCTGCCCCGGATCTCTCCGATCTGGAGCGCCGCGCGATCGGCGTCGTGCAGGAGGACCTGCCGAACGTCGAGCGCCCCTTCGCCGTGCAGGCCGAGCTCCTCGGCGTCGACGAACACGTCGTGCTCGACCTCCTGCGCTCGTTCAAGGAACGCAAGCTGATGCGCCGGTTCGCGGCGGTGATGAACCATCGCAGCGCCGGTTTCAAGGCGAACGCCATGGGTGTGTGGGCCGTGCCCGACGAACAGCTCGAGGCGATCGGTCCGCAGATGGCCGGGTTCGCCGCGGTGAGTCACTGCTATCGCAGGCCCACGTACGACGACTGGCCCTACTCGGTGTTCACGATGGTGCACGGTCGTACCGCGCGCGACTGCGAAGCCACCATCGACGCGATCCGCACCGAGACCGGCGTGGACGAGTTCTGCCTGTTGTGGTCGGTGAAGGAGTACAAGAAGGTGCGGGTGCGCTACTTCACGCCCGAGTGGGACGAGTGGCGTCGCGGCAACCTCACCGCGAGTTAGACGCGGAGCCCGGAGCCTGAAACGCGCGGCTGCGCCGGCGTCGACGACGCAGCAACCACCACGACGCGCCGGCGAATCCCGCGCCGAACGCGGTCGCCGCGGCTGCGATCCACGGCCAACGCCGCGGCGTGGGTATCGGTGACGCGAGCAGAATCGCCTCTTCGTTGGTGTGACTCGGTTTCCAGCCCGCGTCCTTGATCCGGTCGTTGGCGACGACCCACGAGTTCGCGAGGTACGGAACGATCGCGGGCGGCGCGTCGCCGAGACCGCTCCCCCACATCACTTGCAACACCCGTTCGGCGGCTTCCTGCGGCAGCGCCGGGAACCGGCGGCGCGGCTGCAGCGCATCGGCGTCCTCGGTGGGGAGCCATCCGTCGGCGGCGACGTTGTACACGCCTTCGAGCGACTGCTCGACGGCCAGCAGCAACGCGCTCGCGACGTCGTCGACGTGAACGACTTGCACGGGTGCGTTGGGAGAACGCATCGCGATCGGCGGATGGCCGGTTGCGGCGGCGGCGAGCACCGAGCTCGCGCCCGCCCCCACGACCGGCGCGACGCGGCAGGCGCGTCGCGACCCGATCGTCTTTGAGCCGCGCCCACTCTGCGAGTGCGCGTTCACACTCGGCGTCGAGGATGGCAGGCAGGTAACCGGGATTCGGCCGGAGTACCGCATCCTCGGTCAGCGGCACGGGATTGTTCTCCCACGCGCCGTACACCGCTGCGCTCGAGAGCCGCACGACTCGGTTCACGCCCGCGCGCCCCGCGGCGTCGAGCACCCGCCTCGTGCCGTCGCTGTTCACGCGTGTCATCAGGCCTTCGTCGGGGATCGGCCCGACGATCGCGGCGAGGTGCACGACGACATCGGCTTCGGCGAGGTAGGGCGCGAGGTCGGTGTTGAGGATGTCGAGCCGGTGGAACGTCAGTTTCCGCGCCCGGCGGGCCGGATCGCGCACGTCGAGGCCGACGACGCGCCCGATTGCGGGCGACGCGTCGAGGAGCGGCAAGAGGCGCTGACCGATGAAACCGGAGACCCCGGTGATCGCGACGCAGACCGAGACGGTGCCCTGAACCATTGTCGATAGATTGGCGTAGTGAGCGACGTTCCCCAAATGGGGCCGGGCTTCCCCTTTCCCGGTGGCTTCGACTTCTCGCAGTTGATGCGCATGCTGCAGTCGCAGGGTCCGGTCAACTTCGACATCGCGCGCCAGATCGCCGGTGTGATCGCGACGTCCGACCCGGACACCGGACAACCGGGCACCGAACCGGTGATCGATCGCGACGCGCACGCGGCGTACGAGAGCCTGGTTCGCGCCGCGCAGACCGCGGTCGCCGACACGACGGGCATCGCAGGCGTACTCGCGGTACCGGCGCGCGCCGTCGACCGCCAAGGATGGTCGGCCGCGACCATCGACGGTTTGGGTCCGGTGCTCGAAGCCCTCGCCGGCGCGCTCGGCGGCACACCGGTCACGGCAACCGATCCCGACGCCTCGGCCCCCGCCCCGACTGCAGACATGGACACCGGCGCCGGCGAAGAAGCGTTGTTCGGATTCGTGATGCAGAACCTGATGCCGATGCTCCTCGGCGTGTGGTCCGGGTGGATGATCGGCCAGCTCTCGCACCACGCGCTCGGTCAGTTCGATCTCCCGTTCCCACTCGAGGAGGCGCCGACGCTGCTCTTCGTCTCCCGCAACGTGGACGACTTCGCCGAAGCGTGGTCGCTCCCGATCGACGAGCTCCGCTACGCGCTCGTCGTGCGCGAAACCGTGCACGCCGGGCAGCGATCGGTCCCGTGGGTTCGCGAGCATCTGAGCCGGCTCGCCAAGGACTACGTCGGCGCGTACGAGATGCGGCCGGACGCGCTCGAAGAACAGCTCGGCGCGCTCGACTTCACGAACCCGGAGGCGATGCAGTCGCTCGGCGGGTTCGGCGATGCGGGCGCGCTGCTCGGCGCGATGCGCAGTGAACGCCAAGGCCCGCTGCTCGAGGAGCTCCAACGGTTCGTGAGCGTGCTCGAGGGTTATGCCGACGTGGTCGTGGAGACCATCGGTGATCGGATGGTGAGCGCGCACGAACGCATCGACGAGGCACTGCGCCGCCATCGCCTCGAGCGGGGCGACGCAGCATCGTTCGTCGACCGCCTTCTCGGACTCGAGCTCGAACGCCAGCACTACGAGACCGGCGCGGCCTTCTGCCGTGGTGTCATCGAACGAGCCGGCCTCGACGGCCTGCACCGGCTGTGGGAAGGACCGCAGATGGTGCCCACGCCGGCGGAGCTCGCGGCGCCGGGGCTGTGGCTCGCACGCATCGAACTGCCCGCCGACTGAAGATTCCCGGGGGTCGCGATGCGGATCGGAGTGCTCGGTGCCGGTGTCATGGGTGGGGGCATCGCCCAGGTGTTGGCGATCGCGGGCTACGAGACGTTGTGCACCGACATCTCGCCCGACGCGCTGACACAGGCGCGCGAGCACGCGACGACCGGCCGGTTCGGGCTCGAAAACGCGGTCGAACGCGGAAAGCTGACGCGCGAAGACGCCGACGCCGCGCTCGCCCGCATCTCGTTCGCGGCGTCGTTCGACGATGTCGCGCAGACCGATCTGGTGATCGAGGCGGTGCCTGAACGCATCGACGTGAAGATCGAGGTGTTCCGCGACCTCGACGCGATCGCGCCCGAGGCGACGATCCTGGCGTCGAACACCTCGGGCCTGCCGATCACCGCGCTCGCGGCGGCCACCGACCGGCCCGACCGCGTGATCGGCTGGCACTGGGCATCGCCCGCGCCGGTGATGCGACTGGCGGAGATCGTGGTGACGCCGCAGACCAGCGAGGAAACGATCGACGCGGTCACCGAGGCCGCGCGCCGGTGCGGCAAGAACCCGATCGTGGTGAAGGACAACCCGATGGCCTGGGGCTTCGTCGCGAACCGGGTCTACTTCGCGATGGTGCGCGAAGCCCAACGGGTCGTCGATGAAGGCATCGCGACGCGCGAGCAGGTCGACCAGCTGATGACGGACTGCTATCGGTGGCCCTCGGGCCCGTTCGGCATGGTCCGTGGCGCCGGCTCCGGCTGGAGCTGACCCCGGTTTCGGCGACAATCGGCGCGCGCTATGGCGCGAGTTCTGTCGCCGAAAGCTGCGGTTAGAAGGACGTGAGCAGCGCGGGCGGGGGTGACGTGAGGAACATCGCGTCCGCGTACGCGAGCTGGCCGGGCCGGTGCTCGTGCACGAGACCTGCGTCGGCGTATTCGGTGAAACGATTCCCGCCGAGCAAGAGCGCGCCGAGTGTCGCCGTCGTCATCGAGACGTCGGGGGTGTCGGTCGTCTCGGAGCACTGCGCGTCCTGGTCGTTCGCCTTCCACCGCGTAGCGCACGGCCCGACCGTCGGGGTCTTCGACCTCGAGCACGAGGTGTCCGTCGAACGGCGCGTACGTTCGGGCGCCGAGCAACGCGCCGGGGTCCAATGGCAACAGCCACAGGCCGTCGTTCACGTAGTCGATACGCACGCGCCGGGGATCGGTGAGCCGGTGCCGGATCGGTTCGTCGACCGCGGCGTTTGTCGCGGTGACGCCGACGACGAGGTCGATGCCGAGCAGGTACTGCCACAGCGCACTGCGCGTCTCGCCGCTCACGGCTTGGATGTCGTAGGCGAAGACTCGGCGCTCGGAATGACCCGCGCTCCATCCCTCCTTCACCTCGTACGCGACGAAGCCGTCGGCCGTGCCGCTCGCGTCCTCGTGCACCGCGACGAACAGCGCCTTCTCCGGGGTGCCGTCCTCCCAGAACACCTCGGGCCACCAGTAGGAGGGACGGCTGACCATCCCGGGTCGCAGCTTGCGGATCTCGTCGTACAGCGACGGCAGGATCTTCTCGGCGGCGTCGCGCTCGATCAGCCTGACGCGTCCGCGGTCGTCCAGTGGGCTCGCGAACCGCGCGTGCACACGGTCGATCGACAGGCCCACCCGCCACGTCGCGATGCCGTATCCGAAGCGGCCGTAGATCGCGCTCTCCGACGCGGTGAGGATCGCCGCCGGTTCGTTTCGCGAGCGCGCATCGTCGTGCAGCGCACCGATCATCTTCGTGAGAATGCCCCGCCGCCGGTGGGTCGGGAGCACACCGACCCACGAGACCGCCGACGACGGCACACACGCGCCGCCGGGCAAGGTCATCTCGAACGAGTACGCGCGGCTGGCCCCGACGATGGCGCCGTCCTCGAAGGCGACGCGCGTACGGTCGAGCTCGGCTTCGGCCCACGTACGGGACGCTTCCTTCGGGTGTGGAGGGTTGCCGAACGCGCGCGCGTCGGCGCGGATCAGGTCGTCGACTTCGTCGGGTCCGATTGCTCGGATCTCGAGCGCCATGGCCGACGGTTTAGCCGTTTGGTCCATGCCGGTGCCGAGAGTTTCCTCGGAGCTTCGCCCCGCACCGGCGCGTTCGGGCCGGCAACGCCGCGCCGAACTGCGCCGACATAGGAGAGACCACCGAACAGGAGCACCAGCGCCACGAGGAAGATGCCCGAGCGACCGCCACCGAAGAACAGCACCGCGATCAGGCCACCGATGACCCAGATGAGCTGGAACCGGGTCTCGAAGCGTGCGAACGCCCGGCCCCGCGCGGCCTCGGCGCCATCGCGCTGCAGCACGCTGTCGAACGCGAGGCGAGCCAACGCCGCGCTGGCCGCAACCGCACCGGCGGCGAAGATGAGCGAGACGCGGCCGTACGAACGGGCTGCGAACAGGAGCGGGACCGCCGGCGCGATGAGTGAACCCGCAAGGATCCACTCCTCACGCACACGCTTGCGGAGCAGCGGCGCGGCCAGTGTGCCCAGCGCGTTCCCGGCCGCGCCCGCGGCGATCACCAACCCGAACACCCAGGCCGGCTCGCCCTGCTTCTTCAGCACGAACGCCGCGAAGAAGGTGGTGAACCCGACGACGCCGCGCACCACCCCCATCGCGTAACCAGCCATCACGATGCTCGGCGCGTGCAGCAGCTCCCGATCGGATTCCGTCTCCAACGGGCCGATGCTCTTCGCCTTGGGGATGGCGAGCGCGGTGAAGATCCCGAGCCCGAAGATCACCATGCCGAGCCGCAGTACCCACACCGCGCCCGTCAGTTGGAGAACCCCCGCCGCCACCGGTGCCGCGACGACGCCGCCCGCCACCGCGATCAGAGCCAGGCGCGAGTTCGCGAGCACGAGCTCGTCGTGGCTGTCGACCACGGCCGGAACCAGCGAGCTCTTGGCGATCGAGTGGCCCTTCGACAACACGAGCATCGCGAAGGCGAGCGGATAGAAGACGAACTCGTCGATCGCGCCGGCCATCAGGAGGCACAGGACTGCCCGGCCCGCGAAGAACGCCACCATCATGAGCCGCCGGCCGCCCCGCGTCCGGTCCAACAACGGGCCGAGCACCGGCGCCACCACCGCGAACGGCGCCATCGTCAGCAGGAGGTAGAGCACGACCCGTCCACGAGCCGCCGACGTCGTCGCACCGAAGAAGATCGAGTCGGCGAGCGACACGGTGACGAACACGTCGCCGGCCACGCTCACGGCGTGCGCCATCGCCAGACGTGAGAACGGCGTGAAGGTCGTCGACTCGAGGCGTGCGCGTACGTCCGTCGCGGCAGGTTACCGCCGGCCGCGCGTGTTCAATCCCGGCGTGCGATCCCGGCACGTACACCGATCGTTCAACCGTTGCTCACCTCGCCGTCGCGCGACCGCAACGCCGACGCCAGACACCGTCGATACCGTTCGCGTTGCTCGCACGGGATCCCCCAGTCCCGACTGCGGGTCTGAGGGTCGCCCGCCCAGCGCACGCGGCCACGAGTGTCCGACACCCCCGGAGCCGCTCGTGGCCGCCGCTGGGCGGCGCTCGCGCCGGCCGTTACCATCGGGCCATGGCGCTGCCGGACGCGGTGGGATTCCCCACCCACGACGATTCGCGTTACCTCAACCGTGAACTGTCGTGGCTCGATTTCAACGCGCGTGTGCTCGCGCTCGCCGAGGACCCGGCGTTGCCGCTGCTCGAACGCGCGAAGTTCCTCGCGATCTTCAGCACCAACCTCGACGAGTTCTTCCAGGTCCGGGTGTCCGGGCTCCAGGAGCAGCTCGCGGCGGGCGTGCGCAGCAATGCCCCCGACGGACTCGATCAGGTCGAGCAGCTCCGGGCGATCCGGGCGCGCGTCGAAGAGCTCGTCGCCCGCCAGGCGCGCACCTTCACCAAGGAAGTGAGCCCCGGGCTCGAAGAGGCGGGCGTCGAGTTCGCCAACTGGGACGAACTGCCCGACGACGAGCGGGCCCAGCTCACCCGGGAGTTCGAACTTCGCATCTTCCCGGTGCTCACGCCGCTCGCGGTCGATCCCGCGCACCCGTTCCCGTACATCTCCAACCTCTCGCTGAACCTGGCCGTCGCGGTGCGCAACCCGGCGAGCGGCGAAGAGCGGTTCGCGCGGGTCAAGGTGCCCCCGCTGCTGCCTCGCTTCGTCGGACTGCCCGGACGCACGCGATTCGTACCGCTCGAACAACTGATCGCCGCACATCTCGACGCCCTGTTCCCGGGAATGGAGGTGCTCGCGCACCATCCCTTCCGCGTCACACGCGACGCCGACTTCGAGCTCACCGACGAGGCCGAGGATCTGCTCACGGCGATGGAGTCGGTGTTGCGCCAACGGACGAAGTTCGGCGCCGCGGTGAGGCTCGAGGTCGACCCGCTCATGACGCCGGACGTGCTCGACCTCCTCTGTCGCGAGCTCGAGCTCAGCCCGCAGGACGTGTACGTCATCGACGGACCGCTCGACCTGGCCGGACTGTGGGACCTGTACTCACTGCGGCGGCCCGAGCTCAAGTACGAGACGTTCACGCCGCAGACCCCACCCGCGCTGGCGAGCGACGAGCCCGACGTGCTGTGGGCGATGCGCCACGGCGAAGTGCTCGTGCACCTGCCGTACGACTCGTTCGCAACATCGGTCGAAGCCTTCGTCGAGCAGGCGGCTCGTGACCCGGCGGTGCTGGCGATCAAGCAGACGATGTACCGCACCGGCGGCGACGAGGCCGGCATCGTGCAATCGCTCGTGAAGGCGGCCGAGCAAGGCAAGCAGGTGGTGGCGCTCGTCGAGTTGAAGGCGCGCTTCGACGAACAGGCGAACATCGAACGGGCCCGCATGCTGGAGCAAGCCGGCGCGCACGTCGTGTACGGGCTCGTCGGGCTGAAGACCCACGCCAAGATCCTGCTCGTGGTGCGTCAGGAGGCCGACGGCATCCGGCGCTACTGCCACGTCGGCACCGGGAACTACAACCCGAAGACCGCCACCACGTACGAGGACCTCGGTGTGCTCTCGACCGACCCGGACCTCGGTGCCGATCTCACGGAGCTGTTCAACCATCTCACCGGTTACAGCATGCCGGGCGAGTACCGCGACCTCATCGTCGCGCCCACGCACTTGCGGCCGACGCTCCAGAAACTGATCCGCGGTCAGGCGCGGCCCGACGGCCGCATCACGATCAAGATGAACTCGATCGTCGACGCGCGCCTCATCGACGACCTCTACGACGCGTCTTCCGCAGGCGCGCGCATCGATCTCGTGGTGCGCGGCATCTGCTGTCTGCGGCCGGGAGTGCCGGGGCTGTCGGAAGGCATCACGGTCCGTTCGATCGTCGGCCGCTACCTCGAGCACTCGCGCATCTGCCGGTTCGGCGAGCCCGGCGCCGAGGGCACCGAATACGTGATCGGCTCGGCCGACATGATGCCGCGCAACCTCGATCGACGGGTCGAGGCGATGCTGCGCGTCACACAGCCACGCCTCCAGGCGCGACTCGACGAGATACTCGAGCTCAACCTCGCCGACGACGTGCTCGTCGTGGACGCTTGGCGTCGACGGCACGTGGCAACGGGTACCGACGATCGAGGGACTCGAGTCGCACGTCCGCTTCCAGGAGCTCGCGATCGCACGGGCGAAAGCGCACTCCACCGATCAGTGATCGCGATCACGGTCTACCGCGCACGATGACGGAGCTCGACGGGGACGCGACGATTGCCGAGGTGATCGGCGTTGCGTTCTCGAGTTCGGTCGAGCGTCTCGTCGCTCACGAAGACGGCGTCCGCGCCGGTGCCGATCCCGAAGGGGTGCACCAAGCGCGCGTCGCGACCCGGCGCCTGCGATCCGACCTGCGGACGTTCCGGGACTTCGTCGTCATGGAATGGGCGGAGGATCTCCGAAGCGAGCTGAAGTGGCTCGGCGACGAGCTCGGCGAGGTGCGAGACATCGAGGTCCTGCTCGACCGGCTGCGAAGACACGGGCAGCAGCTTCCCGACGCGCAGCAAGAAGATGCAGAACTCGTGGTGCGCCGGCTCGTCGCCGAGTGGGAGGCCGCGCGGACCCGCATCGTCGAGACGCTCGCGGGCGACCGGTACGAGGGCTTGCGCGACCGGCTCGTCGCGGTCGGGTCGCATCCGCGTTGCACGACGTGGGCGAACCTCGGCGCACGCGGTTCGCTCCCACGGCTCGTGCGCCACCCGTGGCGGAAACTCGAAGACGCGGTCGACGAGCTGGGCGACGACCCCAGCGACGACTCGCTCCACGCGACGCGCATTCGCGCCAAGCGCGCTCGCTACGCGGCCGAGGCTGCGATCCCCGTGTTCGGAAAGGCTGCGCGCGAGTTCTCCAAGGCGATGGCCGATGTCCAGACCGTGCTCGGCGACCACCAGGATGCCGTCGTCGCGCGCACATGGATCGCCAAGACCGCGAGCGACTGCACGCCCGACGTTGCGTTCGCGGCCGGCATGCTCGCCGACATCGAGACGCGCGCCGCCGAGGAGTCCCGCGCCGAGTTTCCCGAGGTGTGGGACAAGGCGAGCCGGCGCAAGCTGCGCACGTGGCTGTGAGCACGTGAGTGAACAGGGACGGCGAACGGACGGTCGAAGCCGCCGGCGGGGTCGTGACCCGGCTCGAGGGCGGCGAACTCCGGGTGCTCGCCGTGCACCGCCCCCGCTACGACGACTGGAGCCTGCCGAAGGGGAAGCTCGATCCCGGCGAGACCCACGAAGTCGCCGCTGTCCGCGAGGTCGAGGAGGAGACTGCGTGGCGTTGCACCCTCGGCGCGGAACTGCCGTCGGTGCGTTACCGCGATCGGAAGGGCCGCCCGAAGCGGGTGCGGTACTGGCTCATGACACCGGAATCGCACGGGACCTTCGTGCCCAACGACGAGGTCGACGAGGTGCGCTGGATTTCCCGGGACGAAGCCGCGACACTGCTCACTCACGATGCCGACCGTCAGATGGTGCGGTCCCTGGACTGACGCAGGAGCGGAGGGTTGACGATCCATCTCGTTCGCCACGCCAAAGCGGGCGACCGCAGTTCCTGGGCGGGCGACGACTTCCAGCGACCGCTCGTGCGCCGGGGGCAGCTCCAAGCGGAAGGGCTGCTCGCACAATTCGCGGGCCTGCCGATCGACCGGCTGCTCTCGAGCCCTTACATCCGGTGCATGGAAACGCTCGTACCGCTCGGCGGTGAGCGGATGCTCGCGGTCGAACCGGTCTCGGCGCTCACCGAAGGCGCGAGCCTCGAAGACGCCCTGACGCTGGTGCGCAAGCACGCGCACCATGACGCGGTGATGTGCAGCCACGGCGACGTGATCCCGATGCTGCTCGACCACTACGCCGCACAAGGTGTGGACCTCGGCCCCGACCCGGTGTGCCCGAAGGGCTGCACGTGGATACTCGACGTCGACGCGACCGGCGACGTCGCGAACGCAACGTACGTCGCGCCCCCTGCACGAGTGACTCGCTACGCGATTGCGGCGGCGGCGGCGCGTTCGTACCGGTAGCCGACGCCGCGCACCGTCACGATGTGATCCGGACGGGCGGGATCGACCTCGATCTTCGAGCGCAGCCGCTTGATGTGCACGTCGAGCGTCTTGGTGTCGCCGAAGTAGTTGGGTCCCCAGATCCGGTCGATGAGGACGTCGCGGGTGAGCACCCGGCCGGCGTTGGCCATCAACAGCTCGAGCAGCTCGAACTCCTTCAGCGGGAGCGCAACCGTCGTGCCCCGCACCTGCACCTCGTGGCGCGCGGCGTCGAGGCGGACGTCGCCGACCTCGAGGATCTCCGGATGGTCACGGTTCTCGTCCGCGATCGGAACCCGCCGCAACGCGGCGCGCACCCGGGCGATGAGCTCGCGCAGTCGGAACGGCTTCGTGACGTAGTCGTCGGCACCGACTTCGAGGCCGACGACCGCGTCGATCTCGGCGTTGCGCGCCGTGACCATGATGATCGGGACCCGGGATCGAGTCCGCAGCTCGCGACATACGTCGATCCCCGACACCTTGGGCAACATCACGTCGAGCAGCACCAGCGCGGGCTTCGTCGCGTCGAACCGCGCGATCGCTTCGGTACCGTCGGCCGCGGTTTCGACGAGGAAGCCCTCGCGCTGTAGCGCGACCGAGAGCGCGTCGCGGTACGACTGCTCGTCGTCGACGACGAGGATCAGGGGCGGGTCGGCCATCTGGCGCCTCCGTCACGGTGGGTTGCGCCTCGTTGTCATGATGCCTCCGAAAGCGCGCTGGCCCGCCGTTCGCGAGCGGGAGCGAGAGCGTGAAGGTCGAACCCTCGTCCCTCGCTCGACTGCACGGTGACGTCGCCGCCGTGCACCTGCGCGACGTGCCGGACGATCGCCAGCCCGAGCCCGGTGCCACCCGTCTCGCGGCTGCGAGCGCGGTCGACCCGGTAGAAGCGCTCGAAGATCCGTTCGAGGTCCCGGCTCGGGATGCCGATGCCGTGGTCACGGACGATCACCGCCACATTCTCGCCGACGATCTCGGCGCCGACCTCGACCGGTTCGCCGCTGCCCGAGTACTTGATCGCGTTGTCGATCAGGTTCACGAGGGCGCTGCGCACCTGGCGGTGGTCGCACGAGATCTCGACGTCGGGCGGCGCCGGCGAGATGCGGATCGGGACGCCGGCGGTGTCGGCCGCGGCCTGGACGTGGTCGACCGACTCGGCGACGAGCACCTTGACCGGGAGCGGTTCCCGCATCGGCGCTTCCTGCGCCTCGATCAGCGAGAGGTCGAGCAGGTCGTCGACGATGCGTCGCGAGGCGGTCGGACTCGCGCACGACGCGTTCGGCGAGCTGTTGGACCACGACCACCTCGTCGGTGGCCGCCATCGTCTCGGCGAGCAGCGCCAGCGCCCCGATCGGGCGTCTTCAGCTCGTGGCTGACGTTCGCAACGAAGTCGCGCCGAACGCTCTCGACCCGGCGCGCTTCGGAGATGTCGCGCGTGAACGCGACCGCGCCGATGACCTCGCCCCCGGAGTTCAGCGGAAACGTGCTGCAGGTGCAGCACCTGGCGCGGCGGTCCGTAGAGCTGGATCTCGCGTTCGGCGACGCGGCCGTTCGAGCGCGTGTTGCATCATCTCGGCGAGCGCGTCTTCCGCGATGACGTCACCGTGTCGCGCGCCTCGGAAGTTGTGCGCGGCGGCGTTCCTGAACACTTCCCGTCCGATCCGATCAACGACCACGATCCCGTCTGCCGACTGGTCGAGCGCGCCGACCAGCCAGTGCTGCGTCGCCTCGGCCACGCCGACCCGTTCGTCGGCATCCTGCTGCGCTTGCTCCACCGCGACTTCGAGCGGCAACTCGTCCGGCTTCGCCGAGCGCGTCGCGCGCCGCCCGCAACTCCCGCGAGCCGCGCCGTCCAACGCACGATCGCAAGCGCTGCAACGCACCAGCCGGCGATCGCGGCGACGAGCAGCAGGACGTTCAACTGCGCCTCGTCAACCCCACGCTCACCCGAACCGTCCGGTGATGTAGCCCTCGGTGCGGGTGTCATCGGGTTGGTGAAGATCTTCTCGGTCACGTCGTACTCGACCAGCTTCCCGACCCGGCGCGCGTCGGCATCGACCTCGGCCGTCATGAACGCCGTCATGTCGGAGACGCGGGCCGCCTGTTGCATGTTGTGCGTCACGATCACGATCGTGTACTGCTGCTTGAGGTCCGCCATGAGGTCCTCGATGCGCGCGGTGGCGATCGGGTCGAGCGCCGAGCACGGCTCGTCCATGAGGATCACCTCGGGCCCGACCGCGAGGCAGCGCGCGATGCAGAGCCGCTGCTGCTGACCACCGGAGAGCGCGAACGCCGACTCCTTCAGCTTGTCCTTCACCTCGTCGAACAGCGCAGCCCGGATCAGCGCCTGTTCCACCATGTCGTCGAGGCCCTTTCTTGGTGCCCATCACGCGCGGTCCGAACGCGACGTTGTCGAAGATCGACTTCGGGAACGGGTTCGGCTTCTGGAACACCATGCCGATCCGCCGGCGCACCTCGACCGGATCGACGTTCGACGCGTACAGGTCCTGGCCGTGATACGAGAGTCGTCCGTGGACCTCGGCCCCGACGATGAGGTCGTTCATGCGGTTGAAGGCTCGCAGCAGGGTGCTCTTCCCGCAGCCCGACGGCCCGATCAGCGCCGTGATGCGGTAGCGGGAGATGTCCATCGAGACGTCTTCGACCGCCATGACGCCCGAGTAGGACACCGCCACGTCGTCCACCTCGAACACGGTCTCGTCCGGGCTCGGCTCGGGTGCGGATGGACGGTCGGACTCGTGAACGCTGATGGACAGCGTCGGTGTGCTGGTCATCTCGTTGCCCTCGGTTTGGGCCCCTCGGCTGTGGACACATCGACCTTTCCGGCGCGTCGGCGGACCGGACCCAGCATCGCGGCTGGAGCCTGTGCGTCGCCAAGCGCCCCGGACCGGGCCAGAGTACGGACGGTGCCTGGACAGAGCGTAAGGGAAGGGTGGCGTCCGGGTGAACGACCGGTGAACAGCGACCGGACGATCGTCGCCGGCTCGGGCGACGGAGGCAGACTCGACCGACATGGACAGTGAACAAGAAGTCCGTTCCCGAGGCCCGTCGCGGCTACCACGAACAACTCGGTGAGATCCGTTCCGACGTCGTGAAGGTCGCGGCCAAGGCGTGCGAGCAGATCGGCGCGGCGACGCAATCGATCCTCGACGGCGACCTCCAGCTCGTCGAACGGATCTACGTGGAGCACGAGGAGATCGCGGCTCGCGTGGTGCACGTGGAGCACCACGTCTACCAGCTGTTCGCGCTCCAGCAGCCGATGGCCTCCGACCTCCGCGAGCTGCTCGCCGTGCTCCGCATCCTGCACGAGATCGAGCTCACAGCCGGCCTGATGCGCAACGTTGCCCGCGCCACGCGCCGCCTGTACTCCCGTGATCTGCCGCCCCGGATCCGCGGCATCCTCGAGCGGATGGGCGCGCAGGCAAGCATCCAGACGCACCTCGCGGTCGACGCATTCGGCGACAGCGACGCCGCGATTGCCTCGGCGCTGCCCGACATGGACGACGTCATGGACGATCTCCAGAAGGAGCTGTTCCGCGCCATCTTCGCGGCCGGCGCGCCCGACGAGTCGGCGCTGCAGATGGCGATCCAGCTCGCGTTCGTGGGTCGTGACTACGAACGGGCCGCCGACCACGCGGTGATGATCGGGCGTTGGGTCGAGTTCATGGTCACGGGCAAGCTGCCCGGTGAGGACGCGTCGTTCGCCGACGACATGCCCTGATCGTTCCGGTCTCGTTCACCTGTCGTTCACGAGGACGTCGGATCGGCGCTACCCGTCGTTCCTACGCTCATCACGTCGATGACAGGCGGGAAGTTCTTTCCCTTCGAAAGGGGACTGTGTGAGTAGCACGTTCAAGCGCACGCGGGTCGCCATCGCGCTCGCAGCGGCGTTGACGCTCGTCGTGTCCGCATGCGGCGGCGACGACGATGACAGCGGCAGTGAGCGACCGAAGCCGGCGGCGGTGACCTGTCGGGCGAGGTCGTCGTGTCCGGCTCCTCGACCGTCGAGCCGATCAGCGCCCTGGTCGGTGAGCTCTTCTCGGCCGAGAACCCGGATGTGGCCGTCCGGGTCGACGGTCCGGGGACGAGTGACGGCTTCGAGCTCTTCTGCGAAGGGCAGACCGACATCTCCGACGCATCACGCGCCATCGACGAGGAAGAGGTCGCGGCCTGCGAAGCCGCCGGTATCGAGTACGTCGAGCTGAAGATCGGCATCGACGGCTTGACGGTCATCACCAACCCGGCGAACGACGCGGTCGAGTGCCTCAGCTTCGAGCAGTTGTACGGCCTCGTCGGACCCGAATCCGAGGGCTTCGACAACTGGAGCGACGCCAACACGCTCGTCACCGAGATCGGCGGCGAGGGTGATCTCCCCGACGCCCAGCTCGACATCACGGCGCCCGGCGAGGAGTCGGGTACCTACGACTCGTTCATCGAGATCGCGCTCGGGGACATCGCCGAGGCTCGGGTCGCGGCCGGTGCGATCACCGAGGACCAGGCCGAGACCACCCGCAAGGACTACTCCTCGCAGGCCAACGACAACGCGATCATCGAAGGCATCGGCGGCAGCGACACGTCGCTGGGTTGGGTCGGCTTCGCGTTCGCCGACCAGAACCAGGATGCGGTGAGGTCGCTCGAGGTCGACGGTGGCGACGGCTGCGTGGCTCCGACCGCGGAGACGATCGCCGACGGCACGCTACCCGGTCGCACGGCCGCTGTACATCTACGTGAACACGGCCAAGGCCGACGAGAATCCCGCCCTGAGCGCGTACGTCGACTTCTATCTCTCCGACGCCGGCTACGAAGCCGTCGCCGAAGCCGACTACGTGCAACTGCCCGAGGACCAGTGGTCGGAGACCGTTTCCACCTGGGAAGACCGGGCCAGTGGCGGTGGGAGCACCGAGACCACGGCCGGCTGACCGACGGCCGGCGAAACCCGCACGAGCACCCGGAGGCGGCCGCCCTCGCCTCCGGGTGCATCGGCGCCCAACGTGGCGGAGCACCATGTGACGACGAGCGCACCCTTACCGCTGAACGTTGACCTGCGTGGCAGCGCGGCGCGGCACCGTCGCGAGCGACTCGTCCGCGGCGCCTTCTTCCTCGCCGCCCTGTCGTCGGTCGTCGATCAGCGCCGCGATCGTGCTGTCGTTGGTCGGCGAGGCGTTCAGCTTCCTGCGCAACGTCGACCTCTCGACGCTGTGGAGCGACGGCTGGTTCCCGCGCCGGAACCTCTTCGACCTCCGCACACTCTTCGTCGGTTCGTTGATCGTCACCGGGGTCGCGATGGTCATCGCGACCCCGCTCGGACTCGGCGCCGCGATCTACCTCTCCGAGTACGCGAAACCTCGGGCGCGCAAGATCCTCAAGCCGATCCTCGAGATCCTCGCCGGGATTCCCAGCATCGTCATCGCGTTCTTCGCGATCAGCTGGATCAGCCCGGAAGTGGTCCAGCGGATGGACGACGGCGCGACGCTCTTCAACCTCATGGCTGCCGGCCTCGGCGTGGGCGTCCTCATCACGCCGCTCGTTGCGTCGGTCAGCGAGGACGCGATGCGCGCGGTCCCGCTGTCGCTGCGCGAAGCGTCCTACGGCCTCGGCGCCAAGCGCGTGACGACCAGCATCCGCGTCGTCTTCCCGGCTGCGATCTCGGGCATCGTGGCGTCGCTCATCCTCGCGGCGTCGCGCGCGATCGGTGAGACGATGATCGTCGCGCTCGCGGCCGGCGGTTCCGGCAACTCGCCGTTCAGCACCGATCCGTTCGCGCCGGGGCAGACGCTGACCGCCGCCATGATGGCGCTCGCGGCGGGGAGCGACCAGGTCGCGACCAGTGCGGGCGCGGAAGAGGGAGTGGCGTTCCAGAGCCTGTTCTTCCTCGGTCTGCTGCTCTTCCTCGTCACCATGGCCCTGAATGTGATCGGGAACCGATTCGTGCGCCGAGTCAGGCAGAAGTACTGATGGCAACGGTCACGGTTCCATCGTCCGGTGCGCTCCCGCGGCGTCGCATCGACAAGTGGGGCCTCGCGTTCCAAGCCGGGTTGATCTTCTGCATCGTTGCGTGCTTTGCGTTCTTGTTCGTGCTCATCGCCGACGTCTTCAGCGACGGCATCGGCGTGTTCACCGACCGCGGCACCGACTTCCTCACGAGCAACCTGTCGACGCGACCGGCCGAGGCCGGCGTGTGGCAGGCCATCAAGGGCTCACTGCTCCTCGCCGGCTTCGTCGTCGTGATCGCGTTCCCGCTCGGCGTCGCGACCGCGGTGTACCTCGAGGAGTACGCGCGCGACAACCGATTCACTCGCTTCGTCGCGTTGAACATCCGCAACCTCGCCGGCGTTCCGTCGGTCGTGTACGGACTGCTCGGCCTGGCGGTGTTCGTCGAGCTGCTCGGAACCGACATGGGGTCCGACGGCGGGCTCACCGGCGGTCGCACCTTGCTCGCCGGCGGCCTGACGCTCTCGATCCTCGTGCTGCCGATCGTGATCATCACCTCGGCCGAGGCGATCCGCGCGGTCCCCGGCTCGTTGCGGGACGGCGGCTTCGGCCTCGGCGCGGCACCTTCCGACGTGGTGCGCCGCCTCGTGCTCCCGAACGCAGCGCCGGGCATCCTCACCGGCACCGTGCTCTCGCTCTCCCGCGCGCTCGGCGAGACCGCGCCACTGATCCTCGTCGGCGCGGTGCTGTCGAACTTCTTCGTGACCCCCAACGCCGGCATCGGCGAGCAGATCCGCGGTGACTACACCGCGCTGCCGGTGGTGATCTTCAACTGGGCCGGTGAAGCCAAGGCCGAGTTCAAGTCTGCGCTCGCACCCGCGGCGATCCTCGTCCTGCTCGCGGTCACGGTGCTGTGCAACGCGGCGGCCGTGCTCCTGCGCAACCGCTACGACCGCGACCGCTGACCGCTACTCCTCGATCCTGGTCGGATCCGCCTCCGCTCTGGTCGGCTCCGGCTACTCCTCGATATCGCCGAGGTCCCATTCGAGGATGAGGTGCTCGCGCTCGGCGTCACGAGCGACGCGCTCGCGGTTGCGGCGGAACTGCGGGTCGTAGACGGGCAGCAGCTGCAGCCGCGCCATGGCGCGCTGGCGGAACTCGTCGATCGCGTGCTGGTCGCCGAACACTCGGTGGATCTCCCAGTGCGGGGCGACGGGACCGGTGTACACAACCTTCACGTGCCCACGAGGCGGGATGTCTTCCTCGAGGACTTCGGGCTCCATCGCCATGAAGGGTGCTCCTGTCGCAACGTGCATCGTCCGGCCTACACGGCGTAGACCGGACGATCACGTTACCGGAGCCGTCTCCCGGCACCAGGAGGCGCCGGGGACCGTCAGGAGTCCTGCGGTCGCTCGCCGAGCGTGGCCTGCAACGTCTGCCGGTCGCCGTCGCGTACGACGACGATGTCGATGACGTCGCCGGGGCTGTGCTTGCGCACCTCGCTCGCGACGTCGTCGACGCTGTCGACCTTGGTGCCGGCGACCTCGACGATCACGTCGCCTTGCTCGAGACCCGCCTCGTCGGCCGCCGAGCCCGAAGTGACCTCGGAAACCACCGCGCCCTGCGTCACGCCCAGCTCCTCGGAGTTCTGCGTCGTCACCGGTTCGCTCGACACACCGAGGAACGCCACCTGGGCTCACGGCCTTCGCGGAGCGCCTGGATCACCGGCGTGGCCGACGAGATCGAGATCGCGAAGCCCACGTTGTTCGACGTGTCCGGGCTCGCGATCGCGGTGTTGATGCCGATCACCCGGCCGTTTGCGTCCACGAGCGGGCCGCCCGAGTTCCCGGGGTTGATCGCGGCGTCGGTCTGTATCGCGTTGAACAAGACTTCCTGCTGGCCCACCTCGACGACGCGGTCGAGGCCCGAGATGATCCCGGTCGTCACGGTCGCCCCACTGCCCTCGGAAAGACCGAGCGCGTTGCCGATCGCGATCACCGGGTCGCCGACTTGCAGCGCGTCGGAGTCACCCAGCTCGAGCGCCGGCAGCCCGGTCCGGTCGACCTGCACGACTGCGACGTCGAGCGAGGCATCCTCACCGACCACGTCGCCCTCGAGCGCATCGCCGTCTGCGGTGTGGACGGTCACGGTGTCGAAGCCGTCGACGACGTGCGCGTTCGTGACGATCACACCGCTCGAGTCGATGATGAAGCCCGTACCGGTGCCCTGCGTCACGCTGTTGCTGCCGCCGACGTCGATCCGGACAACTGCCGGACGCGCCGCGGAAAGAATGCTGCGGATGTCGCCGGGTTCGACGGGTTGCGACGCGGGACGCGCAGTGTCGTCGGTCGTCTCGACGGTGGTTACCTGTCCGGGCTGCGGGTCGTCGTCGAAAGCAACCACGAGCCCGCCGGCGATCAGTGCGCCCACCAGCGCGCCGGCCACACCGCCGACGAGTGCCGACCGTAGGCCGCTGCGACGCGAGGACCGCTCCCGCTCGACCGGACCGGCGTCGACCTGATCCGGATCGACCGCCATCGCTTCGGGCGTGCCGCGCGGCGGTGGCGTCCGTGCTCCACGCCCACGACGGCGCCGGCTCGGATTGCGGCAATTCGTTCGCGCTCGCGTCCACGGGAGGCAGGCTCTGGAGCGTGTCGCTCTCGTCCCCTGGCGTCGAGCCTGAACGTGTAGTCGTCGCGCCGGCATCGTTCGGCGCGACCCAAGCGCCGGCATCATTTGCGGTTGCCGATGTCTCGGGCTCGGGTGTCTGCGGGCCGGCCGGCTCGGGGTCGACTGCGCTGCGCACTCCCTGCTCGCCGTACTCGTGATCCATTGCGTTCTCCAGGAATCGCGGATGATTCGGACCTCGTTGTTTCGAGGCGTGCAACGTGCATGATGACCTGATCCGTTCCGAAGGCAACTGAGAGTTTGCTGAGGTTCTCAGCACAGGTTCGGCATCAGCAGGGATGGCAACCTCCCACCCGTGTTTGTTTGCGTGTACAACTGGGGAGCGACGATGACGGGCGGAGGAACTCCACGCCCGGATCGGTCGTTGGAGGGAACGTGGAAGAACCACAGACACCTGACGAGTACGCGTGGATGTTGCACGCTCGTTGTCGCGGCGCCAAGCCGACGGAGTTCTTCCCATCGGACGGCCTCGGTGTCGAGTTCGCACAACGGATCTGCACCGGATGCCCGGTGCGCATGGAGTGCCTCGAATACGCGCTCCTGCATCGAATCGAGCACGGCGTGTGGGGCGGTGCGTCCGAACGTGAACGCCGCCGCATCCTCCGGCGCCGGCGCGATCTCACCTCGCCGCTGCCGGTCGCTCCCGTCTCGACACACGCGCCCGCTCCGGCTCCGCGCGCCTGACACCGTCAGGCCTGGTCGTAACGAAGCGGCCCGACAGAGAGTTCCCGGTGGCGAGATAGTCCCGCTGGGCCGCCGGGTTACGTGGCGTCGCTGCCGCCGGCTTTCTTCTCGTGGGAACCGGCGTCCTCGTCGGGCTTGTGGCCCTCGTCGAGTCCGGTCTTGAACTCTTTCTGGGCCTGGCCGAGGGAACGGGCGAGGCGAGGCAGCTGCGAGCCGCCGAAGATCACGAGCACGATCAGCAGGATGACGAGCAGTTCGGGAGCACCGAGACCGAACATTCGCAGACCTTTCGCCGAGCGGCCGTTACGCCGAGGGTAGCAATGAGGGTGCCGTCACCGGGTGGCGGCGGCGAGCAGTTCGAGTTCTTCCAGCCCGCTGACGTGGAACGGCACTGCACCGGCGCCGATCACGAGTGTCTCGACACCCAGGGCGTCCCAGCCGGCGACCTGTTCTCGCACCTCGTCTACGGTGCCGACGAGGCGCCTGGATCGGTACGACGCGAGATCCGTGCCGTCGAGCAGACCGGCCGGTGCCGCGGCCTGCAAGTGGGCGAACCGCTGCGCGAGGTCGCGCTCGTCCTCGCCGACGAGCGCGTAGAGCCCGAGCGTGCGCCAGACCGTGGCCGGGTCGCGGTCCGACCTTTTCGCACGCGGCATCGAGCACTGCCAGCCGCTCGCGGTACGCGTCCGGCGTCCACGTCCAGCACGTGTTCCAGCCGTCGGCGCACTCGGCCACGAGTTGCAACAGGCGATCGCCCGAGCCGCCGACGAACACCCTGGGCCGCGGCTGTTGCACCGACGCCGGGATGTTGACGGCCTGTTGCGCGCGATGGAAGCGACCGTCGTAGGTGAGGGGGCCGCCGCCGAGCAGGCCGGTCACGACTTCCACCGCCTCGCGGAGTCGCGCCAGGCGCTCGCCCGGGCGGGGCATCTCCATCCCGACCGCCTCGTAGTCGGGTTCGTACCAACCCGCACCGAGGCCGACGTCGAGGCGACCACCCGAGATGCGATCGAGCGTCGCCAGTGACTTCGCGAGCACCGATGCCGGCCGTAACGCTTCGCACATCACGAGCGTGCCCAGCCGAACGTCGGGAACGTCGCGCGCGAGCGCACCGAGGGTCACGATCGGTTCGTAGCAGTGGAAGCGCTCGTCGGTTCCGCCGTATTTCGCGAGGTCGAGGAACAGGTGATCGGAAAGCCAAACCGAATCGAACCCGGCTCCCGCCGCGGCACGCGCGTGTTCGACGATCGTCGGGTACTCGAGTGGGTTCTCGCCGGCAACCGAGTAGTCGTACTGCGGAAGTGCGAGACCGAGCTTCATCGGGCGGAGACTAACGGGGCGCGAATCAGGGAGCGTCTCGTACGCTGCTCTCCGTGCTCGAGTGCGTTCCGAACGTCTCCGAGGGCCGCGACCAGCGCGTGCTCGACGAGCTCGCAGCCGCATGCGGCGACGCGCTCATCGACCTGCACAGCGATCCCGATCACAACCGCTCCGTGTTCACGATCGCGGGTGAGGTCGGAAAAACGAGGGCAGCCGCGGAAGCACTCGCCGCCGCGGTCGCAGGACGCGTGTCGATCGTCGAGCACGCCGGCGTGCATCCGCGGCTCGGTGCGCTCGATGTCGTCCCGTTCGTCGCGCTCGACCCCGAGCTACGCGCTGAAGCACGCACGGCCGCGCTCGAGTTCGGGACGTGGTGGTCGGCGAACTACGGCGTGCCCGTGTTCTTCTACGACGACGCGGACGGCACCGGGCGCACGTTGCCCGCGGTGCGGCGCAACGGGTTTCGCGCCTGCGCGCCGGATGTCGGGCCGGATCGGCCCCATGCGACGCTCGGCGCAACCGCGGTGGGCACGCGCCGGCCACTCGTCGCGATCAACTGTGTGCTCAGCACTGCCGACGTCGGCGTGGCACGCGACGTGACGACGCGCGTCCGGGAACGCGACGGCGGCCTGCCGGGCGTGCGCGCGCTCGTCTTCGTCGTCGACCGCGATCGGGTGCAGGTGTCGATGAACCTGGTCGACCTCGACCGCACCGGGGTCGAGGCGGCCTGCACACGGGTGCGCGAGCTTCGCGCGCGAGCGCGGCTCGGACGTCGCCGCAGTGGAACTGGTGGGCCTGCTGCCGGGTTCGGAGCTCGAGCGCTGCTCGAAGAACTTCAGGAGCTGGGCCGGACTCGACCCTTCGATGACGATCGAAGGCCGGCTCGCGGGCTCGATCTAGGCGCTGGCGATGCCGCGCCGGGCGAGGGCGCGCTGGCGGCGGATCCGGCGCCGTTCACGCTCCGACATGCCGCCCCAGATGCCGAACTTCTCGCCGTGCCGCAGTGCGTACTCCAGGCATTCGGGCTGCACCTCGCACCCGTGACACACCCCCTTCGCCTCCTTGGTGGAGGCGCCCCGTTCGGGAAAGAACAGGTCCGGGTCGACGCCCAGGCAGTTGGCTCGCTCCTGCCAGCGCCGATCGCCCTGGTCGACGTCGAGGTGAATCAGCATCTCTCGCATCGGCTGTCCCCTTGCTCTGTGCCGACTCGTCGGGTCCGGCCGTACGATCGGAGTGATCGGCCGACCGGCCTCGCCCCGGCGAATGCCGCCGATGGAATTACAACGATGTCATCATTGCCGCTGGTTCGAGCGGGGCGCAAGGGGGACGGGTCCACGCGGCACAATTGCCGGCCGATATCGCGCTTATGACCGGACTTTTACGGACAATTCGGACAGACATCACCAAGTTGGCGGTGGATGCGATCGTCAACGCGGCCAACGGCAGCCTGCGGCGAGGCGGCGGCGTGTGCGGCGCGATCTTCGCCGCGGCCGGTCCCGAGCTCGATCGAGCGTGCGCGGAGATCGGTGGCTGCGCCACCGGTGACGCGGTGTGCACACCCGGTTTCGCCCTGCCCGCGCGCTTCGTCGTCCACACGGTCGGGCCCGTCTGGCGCGGCGGCGGCCAGGGCGAGCCGGAACTCCTCGCGTCCTGCTACCGGCGCTCGGTGGAGGTGGCGACCAAGGCCGGCGCCAGCTCGCTGGCGTTCCCCGCCATCTCGACCGGCATCTACGGCTACCCGAGCGGGCAGGCCGCCGAGATCGCGGTGCAGACCCTGCGCGACTGCGCCGGCGACCTCGACGTCACCTTGGTGGCGTTCGACGCCGGCACGCTCGCAACCTACGAGGCGCTACTTTGACGGCTCCCTCGCTGCCTGCTGCTCGGCGCCGTCGCGTTGACCCTCGTCGCCCTCATCTTCGAGGTTCGTGCCCTCGAGCCGGAGCGATGCACTGTTGATGCAGTACCGCTGCCCGGTCGGGCGGGGACCGTCGGGGAACACGTGGCCGAGATGGGCGCCGCAGTTGTCGCACCGGACCTCGGTGCGGACCATGCCGTGGGACGCGTCGTTCACCTCTTCGATCGCTGCGTCGGCGATCGGCGTCCAGAAGCTCGGCCAGCCGGAGCCCGATTCGAACTTCGTCTCCGACGAGAACAGCGGCTCACCGCAACACACACAGGTGTAGGTGCCGTCCTCGTGGCAGTCCCAGTACTCACCCGTGAATGCCCGCTCGGTGCCGGCCTGGCGGGCAACTGCGAACTGCTCCCGGGTGAGCCGCTCCCGCCATTCGGCGTCGGTGCCGGGGAGCTGGTCTCGGGGAATGCGGGTCATCTGATCCTCCTGGTCACGTCGTTCAACACCGCGATCGCCGTCTGAGTTCCCGACGAGCGCGGTCGTCAACCGGCCCGGCGTTGCTCGCGCTTCTGGTCCATGAAGTCGACGAGCACGTAGTCGCCCAGGGTCTCCGGCGTCGTGAAGAACGCGCGACCGCGGTTCATCTTCATCATGCGTTCGACGAATTCGCGCAGGTAGTAGTTGTCCTCGAGCATGAACGTGTTGATGCGGATGCCGGCCTTGGTGCAGCGCTGGACCTCACGCAGCGTCATCTCGATCGTGAGCGGCGCAGGCGGGTAGTCGAAGAACGGATCGCCGTTCGGCTGGATGTGGGCGGTCGGTTCGCCGTCGGTGATCATGATGATCTGCCGGCGCCCGGACTTGCCCGCGAGCATGCGCCGCGCCATCAGCATCGCGTGCTGCATGTTCGTGCCCCACTCGAAGTCCCAGGTGGCTTCGGGAAGACGCTCCGGCTTCACTTCGCGCGCGACGCGCCCGAAGCTGACCATGCCGAGGTAGTCGCGCGGGTACTGCGACGAGATGAGCGCATGGAGCGCCATCGCGACCTTCTTCGCCGCGAGGAAACGCCCACGCATCTCCATCGAGAGCGAGACGTCGAGCATGAGGACGGTCGCGGTGCTCGTGATCTGTTCGGTGCGCTCGATCTCGAAGTCGTCCGGACGGATGCGCACGGGCGTACCCGCACCTTGGCGGGTGATCGCGTTGCGAAGCGTCTTGCCGACGTCGAGATGGAACGGGTCGCCGAACTCGTAGGGCTTGTGCTCGTCGGCCCGTTCGTGGCCGTGGCCCGAGTGCTCGATCTCGTGGCGGCCGGCGCGGTCCTGGAGCAAGCGGCGGAACAGGTCGCCGAGCGCGCGCTGTCCGATGCGCCGGATGCCCTTCGGGGTCAGCTCCATGCGTCCTTCGCGCTGCTCGATCAGTCCCGCCTCTTCGAGCTCCTTGGCGAGCTTCGCGAGTTGATCGAGTGAGCGCGCCGCGTCGTCGCCGAGGAACTCGCGCACCTGGTCGAGGTCGACCTCCGCGAGCTGGCCCGGGCTCGTCGCGTTGCGCAGCATGTGCTCGAGCGCGTCGATGTCGCCCAGCTGGTCGAGGACGCTCCCCATCTGGCCGAGCGGCATCGGCTCGTCGCCCCGGAACGGCATGCGCTGGCCCCAACCCATCTGCGGGAACGCGTTGCGCAGGTTCTGGCCGAGCTGGTCGACCTGCCACCGCAGATCCATGTCGTCGAGCAGCGAGTTCGCGAGCTCCTGCAGCTGCGCGCGCTGCTCGGGCGACATCGAGTTGAGCATCTGCTGCATCTGCGCCATCGAGCGCGCCATCTGCTCGAGCAGCTCGTCGAGCGTCTGCGGATTGTCGGGGAAGAAGTCGCCGTAGCGATCCATGAACCCTTCGAAGTCGGGCTCCTCGCCCTGCTCGCGTTGCTCGAGCATGTGGTTCAGCTCGGCGAGCATGTCCTTCATCCGCTGCATCTGCTCGGGCGACATCTCCGACAGACCCTGCTGCAACTGGTTGAACATCGAGTCGAGGAGCTGCTTGCGCAGCTCGTCCATCAGCCCCTCGAACTCCTGACGGGCGTCGTCGTCCATCCAGTCGTACTGCTGGAGCTCGCTCACCCGGCCCGCGAGGTCGGGCGGGAGCTGGTCCAGCTCCTGACGGCGTTCGCGCGCGAGATCCTCGAGCAACTCCTCACGTCGCTTGTCGCCGGACTGACGGGCGTCGTCGAGGCGACGGTCGATCCCTTCGCGCTCCTGCTCGACGATCTGGTCGAGGCGTTCCGCAATCTCTTCGTACACCCCGCCGAGGTCGTACCGGTCGAGCTGCTCCCGGCGCTGCTGCCGCAGCTGCTCGAGCATCTCGCGCAGGCCCTGGATGTCGCGGCCTTCGCGGTCGGTGAACCCCTGCTGCATCATCCGGCGCAGGGCCGCGTTGAGATCGCCGTGGTAGAGGAGATCGTCGGTCATCTCCTCGAGCAGCGAGTCGGCATCGAGGTCGAACCCGACCTGCGTGCCGTCCCACCGCGAGTACTGGAACCTGCTCACGCAGTCACGCTACCCGTAGTGTCGGAGCGTGGGTTTCCCGAGTGACTTCTGGTGGGGCACCGGCGCGTCGGCGACGCAGGCCGAAGGTGCCGCGCCGGCCTCCGACTGGATGGCGTGGGAGCGCGCGGGCCGGGTACCGCCGAGCGGTGAAGGCAACGGCTTCGGTACCCGCTACGCCGAGGACTTCGAGTTGTACGCGCAGTACGGGCTGGCGCACCACCGCCTGTCGATCGAGTGGGCACGCATCGAACCCGAGGAGGGCCGGCGCGACGACGCCGCGATCGAGCACTACCGCGAGGTGCTCACGGCCGCGCGCGCGGCCGGCATCTCCCCGTGGATCTGTCTGCACCATTTCACGTTGCCGGGCTGGTTCACCGAGATCGGCGAGGGCGGTTTCGGTGACGAGCGTGCCCGCTCGTACTTCTGGCCGCGCCACGTCGCGTTCTGCGCCGAGACGTTCGGCGATCTCGTCTTCGGATGGAAACCGATCAACGAACCGAACGCCTATGCCTCGCTCTACCGGACCGGCGGGCGGCCACCCGGACGGCTCGACTGGGGCAAGGTGTTCGACACGCTCGGCGGGGTGTTGCTGGCACAACGCGATGCGTGGCGCGAGCTGCGCGGCAGTGGTCAGCCGGTCGCGACGATCCACAACCTGTCGCCGAACTATCGCGTGGGCGAGACGGTGCAGACGACGAACGTCGCGGCCGCACTCGACGCGGTCACCTGGGACATCTGGATGCGCGCCGATCGCGACGGCGTGCTCGAGCTCCCGGGTCGCATGCCCCGCGAGGTCCCGGACCTCCAAGAGGCGTGCGACCTCGTCGGCTTCTCCTATTACTCCGCGCACGGCGTCGACGCCGAGGGCAAGGTCGTGCCGTACCCCAGCGACGCGCGCGTCGGCCCGATGGGCTACGCGCCGTGGAGCGAAGGCCTCGGCATCGTGCTCCACCGCCTGCACGACGAGCTCCCCGGTCGGCCGTTGCTGATCTGCGAGCACGGCGTCGGCACCGACGACGACGAGTGGCGCTGCGACGTGCTGCGCGAGTCACTGGCCGTCGTCGAAGACGCGATCGCAGACGGTGTCGACCTGCGCGGCTTCTTCCACTGGACCGGCGTCGACAACTACGAATGGGCCTACGGCTTCGACGTCCAGTTCGGCGCCTTCTCGCGTGACCGCGAACCGAGAGGCAGCGCCGAACTCCTGCGCTCGTACGCAGCGCGTTAGCTCCGCGCACGTCGAACTGTGGCGCGCAACTTCGTTTATTTCATCTCTGTCTCGCAAAGAGGCAGGTATAGGTACAACAGACGTGTCTCTGATGAACGGGCTCCCGGCGCTCATCTGCTCAGCCAATGGTGCACGGACGCCAGCCGATCGCGGCGCGTGCGCGAGCATCGGTGAATGCGATGTCGCGCGGCCGGTCGCGATTGTGCCGGCGGAGCGGCAGACTCGATGACCGAGTCGAGGGAGGTCGCAAACGATCGACCATCCGACAGCCGCGATCTCGAAACGCGGACAGCCGTTCGGCGCCGGCGAGATGCCAGCAGCCGCGGCGCTCAGCGGCTGGAAGCGCGGCGATGCGCCAGATTGCGGCGGCGACGTCGAACGCGAACACTGGCTGACGCACCTCATCGATGAACCATCGCGTCCGTGTGCCGCTTACTGGCAGCGGCCCGAATCTCGCGCACGACGTGATCGTCGGGGTCGATCGAAACGAGCAACGGCAACCGAATCACTGCGCTGTGTTCCGAGCCGTCGAGGACGATGCTCTCGGCGCTGACCTTCCAACGGCCGTAGTCCCAGGTCGCGTCGGGAGTTGCGACTGCTCGTCGCGTGCGAGGCCGTCGCCGAGGAACACGGCGTCCGTCGAGATGAACAAGACTTGTGCGCCCACAGCCTTCGCTGCATCCACGACGTGTCGTGTCGCGTCGACGATCGACTCGCGATCCTTCGCATACGCGGCGTGGACCACGATCGTCGGGTTCACCTCCGCCAGGGCCGCCACAACGCCCGTCGGCTCTCGCATGTCGGCGGCGACGGAAGCCACACCCGCAACGGCGCGCCGGTGGGTCAGCGCGACGACATCGCAGCGCTGGGCGCGCGAACTGCAGCAGCCAGTGACCCAGTAAGCCTGCGGCACCGGTGAGCAGCGCCGTACTCGTCCCCACCTGGCGAACGTAGCCTCGACCCGCGCCGAGCGGCGGTAGCCGTGCCGACCTGCGCCAGGTTTCGGCGACAGAAGGCGCGCCATAGCAGCGACTTCTGTCGCAAAAACTTGGTGGTGGTCAGCCGCGGGAGCGGTAGGTGGCGCGGGTGCCGACCGCGTCCTTGTTGAGACGCTTGGTGAGGTGCAGACCTTCGAGCACGAACTCGATCCCGGACGCGATGCCGGCGGGCGACTCACCGACCTGGAGCTCGGTGAGCACCGGACCGATGCCTTCGAGTCGCTGGAGCATCGCTCCGTAGTCGGCCGCGGGGACGTCCTCGCCGGTGTGCACGATCGAGCCGTCCTCGAACGAGCCGACGATGGGGCCGAGGTTCTCGGGCCGCACTCGGGCCCGGAACACCTCGAGCACCGCGGCCTTCACGATGCGCTCCAGCACCTGGCCCTCGCGGCCGTCCTCGAGCGTCTCGATCTCGATCTTTCCGCTGGTCGAGGCCGTGAGCGCGTCGAGGTCCGAGACGCGCGGGACGACGTCGCGCTCGCCGCCCGAGAGCGCGCGACGCGTCGCGTTGGCGACCAGCGTTTCGTGGTTGGCGATCGACAGCCGCGCCGACACACCCGACCGTTGGTTCACGTGCGGTGAACGGCGTGCGAGCTGACTCATCTCGGCCACGATCTCGGTCATGAACCCCGGCACGGTGACGGCGAGCTCTTCGGCTTCGAACGGTCGTGCTTCCTGTTCGATGATCTCGATCTCGATCTCGGTCTCGAGCGGATAGTGCGTGCGGATCTGCGCGCCGAACCGGTCCTTGAGCGGCGTGATGATGCGGCCGCGGTTCGTGTAGTCCTCGGGGTTCGCGCCGCGAGGAGCACCACATCGAGCGGGAGGCGGATCTTGTAGCCACGGATCTGCACGTCGCGCTCTTCGAGCACGTTGAGGAGCGCGACCTGGATGCGCTCGGCGAGGTCGGGTAGCTCGTTGATCGCGAACAGCCCGCGATTCGTGCGGGGCACGAGCCCGTAGTGGATCGTGAGCTCGTCCGAGAGGTAGCGCCCTTCGGCGACCTTGATCGGGTCCACCTCGCCGATGAGGTCGGCAACGGACGTGTCGGGCGTCGCGAGCTTCTCACCGAAGCGCCGCTCCCGGTGCACCCACTCGATCGGCGTCTCGTCGCCGCGCTCGGCGATGAGCACGCGCGCGTGCGACGAGATCGGGTGGAACGGGTCGTCGTTGATCTCGCTGCCGGCGATGATCGGGAGCCACTCGTCGAGCAGATTCACCAACCCGCGCATGATGCGCGTCTTCGCCTGTCCGCGTTCACCGAGCAGGATGATGTCGTGGCCTGCGAGCAGCGCATTCGCCACCTGCGGCATCACGGTGTCTTCGAAACCGATGACGCCCTCGATCAACGGCTCACCCGCGAGCAGCTTGCGAACCGCGTTGGCGCGCAGCTCCTCTTTCACCTGGCGCGACTTCCAGCCGCTGCTGTGTAGTTCTCCGAGAGTGGCGGGACGCGTCATGCGGGCGAGTGTACGTGCCTCGATTCCGCCGCCGCACCCGCCGCACCCGCCGCACCCGCCGCTCAGAAAGTTGCGACAAAACCGCCGTAACGTTGCCGTGTGGACCTGACCGGCACCTGGACCGCGCGTCTCGGCGACGCCGAATCGAGCAAGCAGTTCGCCGACGTAGGTTTCGACGATCGCCATTGGTCGACGGTTCGGCTGCCGCATCATTGGCGCAGCGTCGAGGAGTTCGCGACCTCCGACGGACCCGTGCTGTACCGCCATCGCTTCGACGCAAGCACCCCCGGACCTGACCGGCGCGCGTGGATCGAGCTCGAGGGAGTCTTCTACTTCGGTGACGTTTGGCTCGACGGCGACTATCTCGGCGCAACGGAGGGTTACTTCGTGCCGCACGCGTTCGAGGTCACCGACGCGCTGCGGAGCGCGTCGGAGCACGTGTTCGCACTGGAGGTCGGCGTGTCCGCCCCAGCTCGATCGCACCGCGAAGCGGACCGTCACCGGCGTGTTCGGTCACTGGGATGCGGCCGACCCGCAGGGCAATCCGGGCGGGCCGTGGCGACCGATCCGTGTCGTCGAGACCGGTCGGGTGCGGATCTCCGCATTGCGTGTGCTCTGCACCGAGGCGCTCGCCGAGCACAGTCGCCTCTCCTGCGACGTGACACTCGATGCCGACAACGGACCGCTCGAGGCAACGCTGGTCGCCGAAGTGCGCGGACCATCGGGCGACGTGCTGACGGAGTCGTCGCGGCCGGTGACGTTGGCGGCGGGCGAGAACCGCCAGTCGTGGGTGGTGACGGTCGACGACGCGCCGCGATGGTGGCCGCGCGCGCTCGGCGACCAACCGCTGTGCACGGTGAACATCCGCGTGCTGGTCGGCGGAGAGGCGAGCGACGAGCGCACCCAACGCAGCGCGTTTCGCGACGTCCGCGTCGACAACTGGAAGTTCTCGGTCAACGGCGAACGACTCTTCCTGAAGGGTGCGAACCTCGCGCCCACCCGCATGTTGCTCGGCGAGGCGACGGCGGAGGAGGTGCGTCACGACGTCGCGCTCGCACGTGACGCGAACCTCGATCTCGTGCGGGTGCACGCGCACGTGGGCCGGCCCGAGCTCTACGACGCTGCGGACGAGACGGGCATGCTCGTGTGGCAGGACCTGCCGTTGCAGTGGGGCTACGCCGCGGTGTCCGCAAGCAGGCCGCGCGCCAGGCGCGCGCGATGGTCGACCTGCTCGGTCACCATCCGAGCGTGATGCTCTGGTGCGGGCACAACGCGCCGTTCGCCGTGGACCGCGAACCGGGCGAGCCGTGGACGAGATCGGCGCGAGTGAAGCTGACAGCGACGCGGCTGGCGCCGACGTGGGCCAAGCTGGTGCTCGACCGATCCGTTGCCCGCGCGCTGGGCCGCCAGGATCGCACCCGACCGGTCGTCCGGCACAGTGGCGTGCTCCCCGGCATCGCCGAGCGCGGCACCGACAGCCACCTCTACCACGGCTGGTACCACGGAGAGCTCGACGGCCTCGCCGCGACACTTCGGCGCTGGCCGCGACTCGGCCGCTTCGTGTCGGAGTTCGGCGCGCAGGCAGTCCCCGAGCACGCGGCGTTCATGGAGCCCGAGCGCTGGCCCGACCTCGACTGGCACGGACTCGCGCAGCGTCACGCGCTCCAGTTCGACGTGTTCGAACGGCGGATGCCGCCCGGCGATGCGAAGTCGTTCGACGAGTGGCGCGCGATGACGCAGGCATACCAGGCCGCGCTGCTCCAGGTGCAGATCGAAGACCTTCGCCGCTTGAAGTACGCACCGACCGGCGGGTTCGCGATGTTCTCGTTCGCGGATCCGCAGCCGGTCGCGAGCTGGTCGGTGCTCGATCACGAGCGCACGCCGAAGCGCGGCTATGCCGCGCTGCGCGACGCCTGTCGCCCGGTGCTCCCGATGATCGAACCGCGCGGCGGACTCGTCCATGTCGTCAACGACACCCGCTCCGACCTGCGCGGTGCCGAGCTCGAGGTCGCGGTGGACTCCCGCGTCACCCGCTGGATCGGCGACGCGCCCGCCGACAGCATCACCTTCGTCGGGCGCGTCGACCTGGCCGGCGCCGTGGACGTCGAAGCGATCCTCGAGCACCCGGACGCCGGCCGCGTCGCCAACCGGTATCCCCTGCTCGCGTTGCGCCGGTGACCCGGCTTCCGGGCCGATTGCTGCGATTCGGCCTCCGCCCGCCAGGCGTGCCTAGATTTCGTTTCACGAAGGCACGAGCGGCCCGGTACCGAGGTCGTCCGGGCCCGTAAGAGCGGCACGAAGCCGTGTCAGAAGCCGTAGAAGAGGCGTGAACATGGCCCGAACGATCGACCGGACGGTCGAAGCGACGACGACACCGCCGCGTGGCGTTGCGCCGATCCGGAAGGTCAAGCGGGGCGGTCCCGCCATCGTCCAGTTCTACCGGTCGGCGGTGGGCAAGAAGTGGGTGATGGCGGTCACCGGCATCGTCCTCATGGGCTTCGTCCTCGGCCACATGATCGGGAACCTCAAGCTCTTTCTCTCGAAGGAAGAGCTGAACCTCTACGGCGAGGCCCTCCGCGACGTCCCCGGCCACCTGCTCCCCCGCACGGTCCTGCTGTGGACGGTCCGGATCGGGCTCTTGGCCGCGTTCGTGTTCCACATCCACGCCGCCGCCACGCTCACGATCATGAACCGCAAGGCGCGTCCGGAAACGTACAAGTCGCGGCGCGACTACGTGGCCGCCGACTTCGCGTCGCGCACGATGCGATGGACCGGCATCATCATCGCCCTCTTCCTGATCTTCCACCTCATGGACCTGACGTGGGGCAACGCCAATCCCGACTGGCTGCGCGGCGACCCGTACAACAACCTCATCTACAGCATGCAACGCGTGCCGGTGGCGATCATCTACATCGTCGCCAACGTCGCGCTCGGCGTTCCACCTGTACCACGGCTCCTGGTCGCTCTTCCAGAGCCTCGGGCTCAACAACCCGAAGTACAACGCGGCGCGTCGTCGCTTCGCGCAAGGCTTCGCGGCCGTGATCCTCGTCGGGAACCTCACGTTCCCGATTGCGGTGCAGCTCGACCTGGTCGACGTCGCGTGCCCGCAGACGGATCCGGTCGGGGAATGCACGGAGGAGTCCGGCTTTGACGCTTGATTCGCGCAGTCCCGAGGGCGCGCTCGAAGAGAAGTGGGACAACCACAAGTTCTCGATAAAGCTCGTCAACCCGGCCAACAAGCGCCGGTTCGACATCATCATCGTCGGCTCCGGTCTCGCCGGGGCCTCGGCCGCGGCCTCGCTCGGCGAGCTCGGTTACAACGTGAAGGTCATCACGTTCCACGACTCGCCCCGCCGTGCGCATTCGATCGCCGCGCAGGGCGGGATCAACGCCGCGAAGAACTACAAGAACGACGGCGACAGCATCTACCGCCTCTTCTACGACACCATCAAGGGCGGCGACTACCGCGCGCGAGGCGAACGTGTACCGGCTCGCGCAGGAGTCGGTGAACATCATCGACCAGTGCGTCGCCCAGGGTGTCCCGTTCGCACGGGAGTACGGCGGACTGCTCGACAACCGGTCGTTCGGTGGCGCCCAGGTGTCGCGCACGTTCTACGCGCGTGGTCAGACGGGTCAGCAACTCCTCCTCGGTGCGTACCAGGCGCTGATGCGACAAGTGCACGCGGGCACCGTGCAGCTGTACCCGCGGACCGAGATGCTGGACCTCGTCGTCAAGGACGGTGCGACCGCAGGCATCGTCTGCCGCGACCTCAACACCGGGCAGGTGTACTCGCTGTCGGGTCATGCGGTCGTGCTCGCGACCGGCGGGTACGGCAACGCCTTCTACCTGTCGACGAACGCGAAGAACTCGAACGTCACCGCGGCATGGCGGGCGTCCAAGCGCGGCGCGTACATGGCCAACCCGTGCTTCACGCAGATCCACCCCACGTGCATCCCCGCGAGCGACGACTTCCAGTCGAAGCTCACGCTGATGTCGGAGTCGCTCCGCAACGACGGGCGGGTCTGGGTTCCGACCCAACTCGACGACCCTCGCACCGCCGACCAGATCCCGGCCGACGATCGGGACTACTTCCTCGAGCGCCGCTACCCCGCCTTCGGCAACCTCGTGCCGCGCGACGTCGCGTCGCGCGCGATCAAGCGTGAAGTCGACGCAGGCCGCGGTGTCGGGCCGCTGAAGAACGGCGTGTACCTCGACTTCTCCGAATCGATCGAGCGCCTCGGTGGCGACGTCGTGGAAGAGCGATACGGCAACCTCTTCGAGATGTACGAGCGCATCACCGGCGAGAACCCGTACGCCGTGCCGATGCGGATCTACCCCGCGATCCACTACACGATGGGTGGGCTCTGGGTCGACTACAACCTGATGAGCAACGTGCCCGGTCTCTACGTGCTCGGCGAGGCGAACTTCTCGGACCACGGCGCCAACCGACTTGGTGCGTCCGCGCTGATGCAGGGTCTGGCCGACGGCTACTTCGTGCTGCCGTACACGATCGGCGACTACCTCGCCCCGCTGCTCGGGAACGACGCCGTACCGACTGATGACCCCGCGTTCACCGAGGCCGAGGCATCGGTCGACGAGCAAGTCCGCCGTTTGCTGTCGATCAACGGCAAGCGCACCGTCGACGACATCCACCGCCAGCTGGGCAAGGCACTGTGGGACAACTGCGGGATGTCGCGCAGCGAGCAGAGCCTCACCAAAGCGCTCTCGGAGATCCCGGCGATCCGCGAAGAGTTCTGGAAGGACGTGCGGGTGCTCGGCGAGAACGAGACGCGCAATCAGTCGCTCGAGAAGGCGGGACGCGTCGCCGACTTCCTGGAGTTCGGTGAGCTGCTCGTGCTCGACGCGTTGCACCGCAACGAATCGTGCGGCGGCCACTTCCGCGAGGAGTACCAGACCGACGACGGCGAGGCGCTGCGCGACGACGAAGACTTCTCGTACGTGGCCGCGTGGGAGTTCACCGGGGTCGGCAAGCAGCCGGTGCTCCACAAGGAGCAACTCGAGTTCGAGTACGCCCACCCGTCGACCCGTTCGTACAAGTAGAACCGCGGAGCCCTTTCGATGTCAGAACGGGAAATCACGATCACGCTGCGGGCCTGGCGGCAGGCCGGCCCTGATTCCAACGGGCGCGTTCGAGACCTACGACGTACCCGGTGTGAGTCCCGACATGTCGTTCCTCGAGATGCTCGACGTCGTCAACGAGCGGCTCATCAAGGACGGTCGGGAGCCGATCGCGTTCGACCACGACTGCCGCGAGGGCATCTGCGGTTCCTGCGGGATGATGATCAACGGGCAGGCGCACGGCCCCGAGCGCGGCACCGCGACGTGCCAGCTGCACATGCGCAAGTTCCGTGACGGCGACCACATCACGATCGAGCCGTGGCGGGCCGCGGCGTTCCCGATCATTCGCGATCTCATCGTCGACCGCACCCCGTTCGACGCGATCATCGAATCGGGCGGCTACATCGGTGCGAGTACCGGCGGTGCACCCGACGGCAACCTCGTGCCGATCCCGAAGCCGGTCGCCGACGCGGCGATGGACGCGGCTGCATGCATCGGCTGCGGTGCGTGCGTGGCCGCGTGCCCGAACGGCGCGGCGCAGTTGTTCACCGCGGCCAAGATCCAGCACCTCAACCTCGTGCCGCAGGGGCAGGCCGAGCGTTGGGACCGCACGATCGCGATGGTCGACACGATGGAGTCCTACTTCGGGTCGTGCACCAACCACCGCGAGTGTGAAGCCGCCTGCCCGAAGTCGATCTCGATCGACTTCATCGCGCTGATGAACCGCGACTACGTCAAGGCGCAGTTCAAGCAGCGTCGCCTCGCCGGCCAGACGTTCCCCTAGCGATCAGGCCCCTGAGCGATCAGGCGATCGCCGACGCCAACAGCTGCAGGTCGGCGACGAGGCCGGCGTACTCGGCGTCGCGCCGCTCGCGCGGGGCGCGCAGCACCGCGGAAGGGTGGATCGTCGCGAGCGTCGCGACGTCGGCGGGGCCGTCGAGCCACACCCCGCGTTGCTTGGTGACGCGAAAGCTCGGGCCGAACACGGCCTGGCCCGCGGTGGCGCCGAGGATGCCGAGCGCCTGCGGCTGCACGCGTTCGACCTCGGCTTCCCACCACTGGCTGCACGCGCGGATCTCGGCCGCGTTCGGCTTCTTGTGGATCCGCACCTTGCCTCGACGCTCGAACTTGAAGTGCTTGACCGCGTTGGTGACGTAGGTCTGCGTACGGTCGATGCCCACGGCTTCGAGCGCATCGTCGAGGACCTTGCCCGCCGGACCGACGAACGGGTGCCCGGCGAGATCTTCCTTGTCGCCCGGCACCTCGCCGATCAGCACCAGCCGCGCGTCGGGCGGACCTTCGCCGAAAACGGCCTGGGTCGCCTCCTTGTAGAGATCGCACGCGGTGCATGCATCGACCGCGACCCGTAGCTCGTCGAGCGAGGGCTGGGGGAAGAGCGTCACGCGTGGGTGTTACCCCGCCGGTTCCGCAGCCACGCCAGCCCGCCGAGCGCGAGCAGCGCGGCGGCGCCGGCCGCGCCGGCGACCGGGACGAGGAGATCGGCGTCGTTGCCGTCGTCGGCCGCACCGCCGGTGTCGTCGGGGCGGCCGGATGCACCGCCCGTGGTCGGGCGGAGCCGTCGTGGCCGGCGACGTGGTGGGGGTCGCGACGAGCGTGCGGAACGGTCCGCTGATCTCGTACGTCGCACCCGCGCCGCCTGCACCCCGTTGCGAGGAGACGTAGAGGCGCGTGCCCGACGGGTCGAACGCGACGCCGGCGAGCTCCGAGCCGGCGTGGCTGGCGTCGAGGCGAAGTACCTGCGTGCGTGCGCCGTCGGCGCCGATCAGGATCAGATCCTGTTCCGCGGCATCGTCTTCGCACACGTACAGGTCGCCGTTCGACGCGAACGCGACGTTGTCGGGCCCGACGACCGGCGGTTCCTGGCCCGGCTCGTACAGGACGCTCATCTCGGAGGTGCGCGTGTCGTAGCGGCGGATGCGGTTGTCGGCCTTGGTGGTGAACACGACCGCGCCGTCGTCGTACGCGATGCCTTCGCCGCCGGCGTACGTCGTGCCGCCGCCGTCATCGGCCGGGATCCAGGTGACCGCGCCCGTGTCGTCGGTGACCGCGACCTCGAGGTCGCCCGCGTCGAGACGGCCCCACGTCGCGGGGATGAACCGGTAGAGGCGTCCGTTCGGCGCGTCCTCGGTGAGGAACAGTGCTGCGGAATCCGGATCGGCCGCGACTGCTTCGTGCCGGAACCCACCGAGCGCGGGGCGCACGACGGCCGCGTCGCCGCCTTCGGGGCTGCACTCCCACACCTGCCCGTCGTCGACCTCTTCGCACGTGAGCCACGTGCCCCACGGCGTCGATCCGCCGGAACAGTTGCGCGAGGTGCCGGTGCAGATCGGGTATGCGTCCGCGATCGTGCCGCCGGCATCGAACCGGATCGCGCCGACCCCACCCCGACGGTCGTCGACCTCGCTGTTCGACACGTAGATCCAGCCGCCGTCGGGTCGGGCGAACGTGGCGCCACCGTCGGGCCAGGTGTGCCAGACGTAGCTCGTGCCCGCGACTGCTTCACCGGCGCGCCCGACCTCGCGCGCGGTGAACCCGGGCGGGAGCATCAAGCCGTACTGGTCGGCGGGTCGCAGCGCGCCGTAGGGCGCTTGCTGATCGCGACGCGCCGCGGGCGCGCCGAGCGCACCGCGACCAGCAACGGAACTCCGGCCGTGACACCGAGGAAATCGCGCCGGTTCACCGGAGCACTGCGTCGAGCGCCTGCCGGAGATCGGCCACGAGATCGGCCGCGGTCTCGATGCCGACCGAGAGACGGACGAGCGTGGGATCGACCTCGAGGGGAGAGCCGGCAGCGGACGCATGCGTCATGCGGGCGGGATGCTCGATCAGCGACTCGACCGCGCCGAGCGACTCCGCCAGTGTGAACACGCGGGTGCGGGCGACGACGTCCAACGCGGGATTCTCGCCCCCTGCGAGCGTGAACGACACCATCCCGCCGAAATCCTGCATCTGACGCGCCGCGACGTCATGACCCGGGTGGTCCTCGAGACCGGGGTACAGGACACGGTCGACGGCGTCGTGCGCGCGGCAGGACTTCGACAACCGCACGCGCGTTCTCGCAGTGGCGATCCATGCGCACGCCGAGGGTTTTCACGCCGCGGAGCACCAGGTAGCAGTCGAACGGCGACGGGACCGCGCCCATCGCGTTCTGCAGGAACCGCAGTTCGTCTGCGAGCTCGGAGTCGTGGACCGCCACGAACCCGCCGACGACATCCGAGTGACCACCGAGATACTTCGTGCTCGAGTGGACCGACGCGTCCGCACCGAGCGCAAGGGGTTGTTGCAGGTAGGGCGTGCCGAACGTGTTGTCGACAACGACGCGCGCAGTTCGGGCGTGGGCGACTTCGACGACGGCCGCGATGTCGACGATCGAGAGCGCCGGGTTCGTCGGCGTCTCGATCCAGACCATTCGGGTCGCGTCGGTCCATGCGTCGTCGATGGCATCGCGGTTCGAGAGATCGGCCGCGCTCCAGTCGATGCCGAAACGTTCGTGCACGCGCGCGACGAGGCGGAAGGTGCCGCCGTACGCGTCGGTCGGGAGGATGACGTGATCGCCGGGCGAGAGGGTGCGCAGCAGCGCGTCCTCGGCTGCGAGCCCGCTCGCGAACGCGATCCCGTTCCCGGCGCCTTCCAGCGAGGCGAGACAGGCCTCGAGCGCGCTCCGAGTGGGGTTGTCGCTCCGCGCGTACTCGTAGCCGCGATGCACGCCGACCGCGTCTTGTGCGAACGTCGTGGCGAGGCTGATGGGAGGGACGACGGCACCGGTGCGGGCGTCGGGATCCTGGCCGGCATGGATGGCGCGGGTCTCGAATCCGAGCGCGGTTTCGTCGTGACGCGGGCCGTCGTGATGGGAGTCGGCGTGCTCGGAACTTCCGGTTCGTTCGGGACTCATAACGTGCGCGCCGCGAGGAATGCGAGCACGTCGGAGCGTCCGAGCACGCCGATGGGGTGGCCACCGTCGAGCACGAGCAGTGACGATTGCTGTTCGAGCGACTCAACGGCGTGCGCAACCGGTTCACCGATCCCGATCATCGGCATCCCGACGTCGCAGATCTCACCGACCGGGCGATCGAGCACGGCGGCGTCGCGGTAGACCTGGTCCATCAGCTCGAGCTCGCGCACCGTACCCGTGACTTCCTTCGCTGCGAGCGGCAGTTCCTTGGTGACACTCACGACGAGTTGCGACACTCCCGTGTCGCGCATGAGGGCGATCGCGTCGCGCGCTCGTTCGTTCGGCGTGATCAACACGAGGTCCGGGAGGTCACCGCGTTTTCCTGCGAGCACGTCGCCGACCACCGGACCGTCGGCGCGCAGGAAGCCCATGTCGAACATCCACTCGTCGTCGAAGATCTTCGACAGGTAGCTGCGGCCGGAGTCCGGCAGCAGTACCACGACAACATCGTCCGGGCCGAGGTCGCGTGCAACCTCCAGCGCCGCGTGCACCGCCGTGCCACAGGAGCCACCTATGAGGAGTCCTTCCTCCTGCGTCACCCGGCGCGCCATGAGGAACGACTCGGCATCGCTGACTTCGACGACGCGGTCGACGAGGCCGGGATCGAACGTGGTCGGCCAGAAGTCTTCGCCGACACCTTCGACGAGGTACGGACGGCCGGTGCCACCGGAGTACACCGAACCCGACGGGTCGGCGCCGATGATCTGCACCTCCGGCTTGTGCGCACGCAGCGCGCGCGCGACACCCGTGATCGTGCCACCGGTGCCGATGCCGGCGACGAAGTGGGTGACGCGCCCGCGAGTCTGTTCCCAGATCTCCGGGCCGGTGGTGCGTTCGTGCGCGAGAGGGTTGGCCGGGTTCGAGTACTGGTCGGGGCGGAAGGCACCTGGCGTCTCGCGCACGAGCCGTTCGGCGGTCGAGTAGTAGCTCCGCGGATCTTCGGGCGGCACCGCGGTGGGGCACACCACGACCTCGGACCCGTACGATCGCAACAGCGCGATCTTCTCGTCGCTCATCTTGTCGCTCATCACGAAGATGCAGTGGTAGCCGCGCTGCGCGGCGACGATCGCGAGCCCGGCGCCCGTGTTCCCCGATGTCGGCTCGACGATCGTGCCGCCGGGCTTCAGCAAGCCGGCCGCCTCGGCGGCATCGACCATCGCGATCGCGACGCGGTCCTTGACGCTCCCGCCCGGATTGTTGATCTCGACCTTGGCGAGCAGGTCGCAGCGCAGCCCTTCCGCCGCCATCAAGCGCGAGAGCCGCACGAGCGGTGTCTTGCCGACGAGATCGAGGATCGAACCGGCCACGTCCATTGCATCGACTGCTCGCGCGTCTCCGGAACGGGGCCCGGTCATCGCTTCGACGCTACTGGCTGCGATGGGGAGCGAGGCGCGGTCGATCGGCGGGCGGCTTCCGCATAGCGCGCGCGGATTGCGTCGCGGTCGACGTCGTGCGGCTCGGTGAACGTGCCTGCGCCCAGCCCCCAGGCCGTGGTGATCTCGTCGGTGGAAGCACCGAGAACCGTCGCGGCCGCTTGCACGCACGCGCCCGTCGCGACGTGCTCGGCCGACGCCGGCACGAGCACCGGCCGCCCCGCGAGGTCGGCGAGAACCCGGGCGTACGCCGGAGAGTTCGCGCCGCCGCCGACGAGCACGAGCCGGCCATCGGTCGGGATGCCCGCGGCCGAAAGTGCATCCATGCCGTCGAGCACGCCGCATACGACCCCTTCGTACGCGGCGCGCGGCGAGCTGTGCGCGCGTGACGTCGGAACGCAGGCCGGTGATGTGGCCGGTCGCGTCGGGAAGGTTCGGCACGCGCTCACCGTCGAAGTACGGCACGAGCACGACGCCATCGGCGCCGGCCGCGGCCTCGAGCGCCAAGTTGTCGAGCCCGTTGTCGTCGACGCCGAGCAGGCGGGCGATCGCACCCGTCACTTTGGTTGCGTTGAGGGTGCACACGAGGGGGAGGAAGCGGCCGGTCGCGTCTGCGAAACCGGCGACCGCGCCCGTCGCATCCCGAGTCGGTGTGTCGCTCACCGCGAACACGGTGCCGGACGTTCCGATCGAGACGACGACGTCACCCCGGCGCGCGCCGATGCCGAGCGCGGCGGCCATGTTGTCGCCGGTACCCGCCGCGACCGGAACCTCACCGTCACCGAACGCGTTGGTGGTGCCGGCGGTCTCGCTCGGGCCGAGCACACGCGGGACCCGCTGCTGCCAGTCGAGGTCGCGGTCGACGATCCCCAGCAGATCGAACCGGTACCGGTCTTCTGCCGCGTCGAAGTAGCCGGTACCGGACGCGTCACCACGATCGGTGACGAACGAACCGGTGAGCTGCAAGGTGAGCCAGTCGTGCGGGAGGCACACCCGTTCCAGGCGCGCCCACGCATCGGGTTCGGAGCGGTGCAACCACGACAGCTTCGTGATCGTGAACGCCGCAACCGGTACGGAGCCGCACGCGTCCGCCCATGTCTGCGGTCCGCCCAGCTGCTCGACCAGCCACGCGGCATCCGGCGCCGATTCGGTGTCGTTCCACAACTTCGCCGGGCGCACGACGGTACCGGCGGCGTCGAGCACGACGAGACCGTGCTGTTGCCCTGCGATCGCGACGCACGCGACGTCGTGGTTCGACACTCCCGCAGCTGTCGCCGCGGTCTCGAGCGCCTCCCACCACGCGTTCGGGTCCTGCTCGCTCCGCGGCGGCGTCGTCGCCGGGTGCGGGGCGCGACCAACGCCTCTCGGCGCACCGGTTTCCACGTCTCGCAGCTCGACCTTGGTCGATTGCGTCGAAGAGTCGACGCCGAGCACCACCGGCATAGCCTCGGACCTTATGCAGTTCACCGTTCTCGCGTCGGGCTACGGGCTCGTCGAAGGGCCGACCGTCGACGACGACGGACGCGTGTACTTCAGCGACGTGCTGGGCGGCGGGGTCTACCGCTGGTCGGACACGGGCGGTCGTCGAGACCATCGTGCCGAAGCGCCGGGGTGTCGGCGGTCTCGCGCTCCACGCGGAGGGCGGGATCGTTGCGTCGGGGCGCGATCTCGTGCACGTGCGCGATGGCGAAACGGCAACGGTCTTCACGATCGAGGGTCTGCCCGGCTGGAACGACATCTGCACCGATCGTGCCGGCCACGTGTACGGCGGCGCACTGCGGTTCGCGGTGTTCGACCGCGATGCCGCGCCGGTGCCGGGCGACTGCTGGCGCGTCGACGCACGCGGCACGGCGACCCGGTTGTACGGCGACGTCGTCCATCCGAACGGCATCGCGCTCTCGCCCGCCGAGGACACGATCTATCACTCCGACACGCGCTCGCACGCCGTCGTCGTCCACACGCTGCGCGACGGCTCCGCGACCGATCGGCGCGTCATCGATACGCGCGAGTACGGCCAACCGGACGGTCTCGCCGTCGACGAGGACGGCGCGATCTGGATCGCCCTCCTGGATTACGGCATCGGACGGTTCACACCCGACGGACGTCTCGATCGGCGGATCGAGGTGCCCTCGTCCATGACGACGAGCGTCTGTCTCCACGGCCGTGACCTCTACGTCGCGACGGCCGACAACACCGACGATCCCGAACGGCGCGGGTGTCTCCTGCACGCCGAAGTCGACGTCGCCGGCACACCCGTCCACCCCGCGCGCGTCTGACCCAACACCGGTTTTTGCGTCAGATAGCCGACCGTATGGCGCGAGTTCTGTCGCCGAAACTTGATCTAGCGGGTGCCGAGGAGGAGCTCGGTGACGAGTTGGTCGAGCCGTTCGTTGCCGTATCCCTGGGCGGCGAGTGCGGCGACGTCGTGGGGACCCTTGCGCAAGGCGGCAATCGCGTCGGTGCCGGTACCTTCGGGTGACGTCGGCTCGGCGAGCCGGTCGACCATCGCAACTCGGAGCGCGGCCTGGATCTCGGCGTCGGTGCGGAATCGTTCGGCCTTTTCGCGCAGGATCAAGTAGCTGCGCATGCAACCGGCCGCGAAGTCCCACACGCCGTCGGCGTCCTCGGTTCGGTACGCGTGTGCGTCGAAGTGCCGCATGCCGTCCCAGTTCGCATCCTCGAGCAGCTTCACCGTGTAGAACGCGTCGCGTACGCCCTCGGACGCGAAGCGGAAGTCCTGGTCGTACTTGCCGGGAACCTGTCCGTTCAGGTCGATGTGGAAGAGCTTCCCGGCCCAGAGCGTCTGCGCGATCGCGTGGTGGAACGAGAGCCCCGACATCGTCTCGTGCGCGAGCTCCGGGTTCAACCCCACCATGTCGGGCCATTCGAGCCTGTCGACAAACGCAAGTGCGTGACCGACCGTCGGCAACAGGATGTTGCCGCGCGGCTCGTTCGGCTTGGGCTCGATCGCGAAGCGGAGGTCGTAACCGCGGTCACGCGCGTAGGCACAGCAGAGGTCGACGCCCTCCTTGTACCGGTCGAGCGCGAGGCGCACGTCTTTCGCGGCGTCACACTCGGATCCCTCTCGGCCACCCCACATCACGTAGACGGTCGCACCGAGCTCGACGCCGAGGTCGATCGCGTCGAGCGTCTTCGTCAGCGCCCACCGCCGAACCGCGGGATCGTTGGCGGTGATCGCGCCGTCCTTGAACACCGGGTTCGAGAAGAGATTCGTCGTGGCCATCGGCACCTTGATGCCGGTGTCGTCGAGCGCGCGACGGAAGCGCTTGAGGATCCCTTCGCGCTCGGCGGCCGTCGAGCCCGGCGGCACGAGGTCGTCGTCGTGGAAGTTCACGCCGTACGCGCCGAGATCCGCGAGCCTTCGCACCGAGTCGACCGGATCGAGCGGCGGCCGGGTCTCGTTGCCGAACGGATCGCGGCCGACATTGCCGACCGTCCACAACCCGAACGTGAAACGGTCCTCCGGGGTCGGTGCGTACTGCTCGCTCATCGCAAACCTCCGGGAGTCGGGCACCTCGGCGCGAGCGTATGCTCCCCGACGTGACGCAGTTCCCGCCCCCCGGCGACGAGCCCCAGGGTCCGCCGCCCGCACCACCCTCCCAACCGGCAGCACCGCCGCCGGATATGACACCGACGTATTCGCCGCCGGCGAGTGCGCCAGCGGCACCACAACTCGCGCCCGCCGACCGGGTGCGCGCGAGCTTGGCAGCAACGGCACGAGAGCGACTACATCTTCGAGTTCTGGACCGCGTTCGGGTGGACGGTGCTCACGTGCGGCGTCTACGGCCTGTACATCGTCTATCAGCTCATGCGGCGGGACCGTGACCACATCCGGCGCCGCGTCGAGTTGCTCGATGCCGCAACGACCTTCGCGTGGGAACAAGCCCACGCACGCGGACTTTCGGGTGAGCTTTCTCCGGCGTTCGAGCGCATCGCGACTGCGCTCGGCCAGATGCGCGGGCAGACCACCGAGTTCCGCGAGCCGATCATCTGGGTGCTCATCGACTTCATCACCGGCGGCATCGGCCGAATCGTTGCCTACGTGCTCCTCGACGGTGACCTCATCCGCCACGACCGCGCCGAAGGCGCAGTCGAAGCGGAGCTCTCGGCGATCTACGACCGGCTCGGTGCACCGATACCGCCGCCGGACCCGGGGCGGCTGAAGGGCGAGCACAACTACGTCGCGCGCATCATCGTCACCTTGGTGACGTGCGGCATCTACCTGATCTGGTGGACCTACGACGTGATGGTCGACTGGAACCGGCACTTCGAGCACAACTGGCGCTGGGAAGACGGCCTGGCCGCGTCGGTGCAGTCGCTGCTCCCCCAGGCCGCCTGAATGCAACGGCACGAATTCTCCGTCGACCTCGACGCGTCCGTGCCCGATCTCTGGGACGTCTTCTGGTACCGGGGGCCCGACCGCCCGCAACCGCGCGACGTGCGCACGCGCATCGACATCCTCCACCCGGGTGACGAGGTCGGGAACGGGCTGGTCCGGCACTGCACGTTCCCGGTTCCGAAGTGGCTGCTCTCCGGCGGCGTCGGCCACTCGTGGGAGTGGCTCACCGAAGTGACGCTCCACGAGTCGTGGCGTTACGACGCGATCGGTAAGCCGTTGTGGTCGCACGCGACCGGATGGACGCGCCTCGAGGTGCTCGGCGAAGCGCGCACTCGCGTGAACTTCGCGGAGGAGTACGAAGCGTTCAACCCGGTGATGCGCACGCTCTTCGAGAAGCGCGTGCACGACTTCATCTCGCGCGACAACGACACGATCCTCGCCGCACTTCAGGCGGGTGTCCGCTGGCATCAGAAGCGCCGGGCGCGCAGCTTGCAGCTCCAGCAGGAGGCGACGTGACGATCTTCAATCCGAACCAGATCCCCGAGATCGACGCGGTCGACGCGCAGTCGGGATCGGCCGATCACGTGTTGCTCGACGTACGCGAGCCCGACGAATGGCAGGCCGGTCACGCACCGGGCGCCCGGTGGATCCCACTCGGCGACCTCGAGCGCGCCCGGCTGGAGATCCCGTTCAACAAGCGCGTCGTGTGCGTGTGCCGCTCCGGAGGACGGTCGGCCAAGGCCGCGGAAGCAATGATCGGCTGGGGCTTCGAAGCCGCGAACCTGACCGGGGGCATGCGGGCGTGGGCCGCGGCCGGCCTTCCCGTGGTTCGGGACGACGAGTCGCCGGGAGAGGTCATCTGAGCTCGCGCACCGTCGATCTGCGCGCGCTCGCCGACACACCGGACGATGTCGCGCTCGGACAGGCGCTCGTGCGCGAGTACGTCGTCGCGACCGCCGAAGAACGAGCCGGGCCCGGCGAAGACCCGCACGTCGAGCTGATCCTCCCGTACATCCCCGACTGGGACGACTTCGCGGGTCGGTTCCTCGACAGCGGCGGCTCGTTCGTCGTCGCCACGGTCGGCGACGAGACCGCCGGTTGTGTCGGCGTCACCCCGCTCGGCGACGGGGTGTGCGAGATGAATCGGCTGTGGGTGCGTCCGGCTTTCCGGACGATCGGCCTCGGCCGTGCCCTCGCGGTCGCGTCGATGGAAGAAGCGCGGCGGATCGGTTTCACGCGCATGCTCCTCGACGTGCTGCCGCAACGAACGCGCGCCATCGCGCTGTACGAATCGCTGGGCTTCTCGGAAGTCCCGCCGATCCACGAGTACGCCTTCCCGATGGTGTTCCTCGGCCGCGATCTCTGACCCGGCCGGTAGCCTGACCCGACCATGAACTTCGATCGCGCCGACGCGCTCCGACGCCTCGCCGCCGAGGACTTCGACGTCCTCGTCGTCGGCGGTGGGATCACCGGAACCGGCGTTGCGCTCGACGCCGCCACGCGCGGGCTACGGGTGGCGTTGATCGAGAAGTCCGACTTCGCGTCGGGCACGTCGTCGAAGTCGTCCAAGCTGGTGCACGGCGGCATCCGCTACCTCCAGCAGAAGGAAGTCGGCCTCGTCTACGAGGCACTGGCCGAGCGTCAGACCCTGCGCAAGACCGCACCGCACCTCGTGCGCGTGCTCCCGTTCCTGCTCCCGGTCTTCACGCGCGACGGCCTGCTCCCCGGCAAGCTCGCCCGCATCCTCGGTGCCACCATGTGGGCCTACGACCTCACGGGTGGGCTGCGCATCGGCAAGCTGCACAAGCGCGTCTCGAAGGAGCAGGCGCTCGAGTACATGCCGACCCTGCCCGTCGACCGGCTCGCAGCCTCGTACGTGTACTTCGACGCACAGGCCGACGACGCGCGGCTCACGCTCGCCGTCGCCCAGACCGCGGCCGACTACGGCGCGGCGATGGCGAACTACGCGACGCTCGTCGGCATCGAGAAGCACGCGAACGGTGCAGTCCGCACCGCGCGCGTGCGTGCGGGAACCGAAGAGTTCGACGTGCGCGCCCGCACGATCGTGAACGCGACCGGCGTGTGGTCCGACCGCGTGCGCGCGCTCGACGAGGGCCGCGACCCCGACAGCATCCGGCCGGCCAAGGGCATCCACATCACCGTGCCCTGGCACCTCGTGCGCAATCAGATCGCGGCCGTCGTGCCCGTACCCAAGGACCGGCGTTCGGTGTTCGTCGTTCCGTGGGGTGACCGTGGCAACGGCGAGTTCGCGTTCACGTACATCGGCACCACCGACACCGACTACGACGGGTCGATCGAAGAGCCGCAGTGCACACCCGACGACATCGCATATCTGCTGCGCGCGATCAACGCGTCGGTGACGACGCAGATCGACGAAGCCGACATCCTCGGCAGCTGGGCCGGCCTGCGCCCGCTCGTACGGGACGCGAGCAGCGATCGCACCGCCGACCTGAGCCGTCGTCACTCGGTGCGCGTCACGCCGAGTCGCGTCGTCACCGTCACCGGCGGCAAGCTGACCACCTACCGCCGCATGGCTGCCGACACGGTCGACGAGATCATGAAGCTCCTCGAACGGGGTGGCCGCTCCCGCACGAAGCACGTCAAGCTCCACGGCGCCACCGGCTGGGACGCGCCGGACCTGCCCGCGCTCGTACAGCACTCGCTACGGCGCCGAGGCTCGCACCGTGATGGCGCTGGCGCGCGCCGAACCGACGTTGGCCGAGCCGATCGTGCCCGGTCTCGACTACGTCCGGGCCGAGGTCGTGCACGCGGCTCGCAGCGAGATGGCCCGCACCGTCGACGACGTGTTGTCGCGCCGCACCCGCGCCCGGCTGCTCGCTCGGGATGCGTCGGCGCACGCAGCCGAGGACGTCGCGGTCCTCATGGCCGACGAGCTCGGTTGGGATGCGAGCGAGCAGCACCGTCAGGTCGAGCACTACCGTGCGCTCGTGCGTGCGGAGCAGGAAGCGGGCGGGTTGCCCGAGACTGCGCTCGACGTGCTGCTGCGAGAAACGTCGTAGCGGCGCGCGAGCATCGGAGCGACACGGCCACCGCGCGGGGAGCCGTGGAATGGAGACCAACCGGGGCGCGCCCACACCGCCGATCGCGTTCCCGGGCGGCGCGGCGCGCGTCACCGCTCACCTGTCCACCGCGTTCGTCGACGTGGACGACGCGCTCGAGCGCCGTCTCACCGACACGGGCGCGACCGTCACGCGCTCCGCCGGCGAGCTCGGCGAAGCGAGCCGCGACTGGTGGCCCCTGGCAATGATCTGGGCTCTCGATGACCACGTCGCGGCGCGCGCGGCTGTCGTGGTGTGTCCCGACGATGCCGCGCAGGTCGCCGCGGTCCTGCGACTGTGCAACGAAGCACGGGTTCCTGTGACCGCCGCCGCAGGTCGTAGCGGCGTTTGCGGCGCCAGCGTGCCCGTCTTCGGCGGGGTGCTGCTCGACCTCACCGCGCTCGATGGCATCCGGGACGTCGACACCACCTCGATGATCGTCGACGTCCTGCCGGGCACCTTCGGCGACGTGTTCGAAGATCAGCTGCGCGCCGAGCACGGCGTCACCTGCGGACATTGGCCCCAGTCGATGGCGCTGTCGACCGTCGGCGGTTGGGTCGCGTGTCGCGGCGCCGGCCAGCTCTCGACCCGCTACGGGAAGATCGAAGACATCGTCACCGGACTCGACGTCGTGCTGGCCGACGGCACGGAGCTCACCACCGGCGGTGCGCCGCGCGCGGCGGTCGGCCCCGACCTGACGCAGGTGTTCGTCGGGTCGGAAGGCACCCTGGGCGTCATCGTCGGCGCGCGACTGCGCGCCCATCCGAGCCCGGCCGCCGAGGGCCGCGCCGCTTACGCATTCACGTCCTTTACCGGCGCACTCGACGCGATGCGGCGCGTGGTGCAGCGCGGCGCGACACCCGCGGTGCTCCGGCTGTACGACGCGATCGAAGGCGACCGCTCGTACCACACCGGCGACGCGAACGTGCTGCTCGTCCTCGACGAAGGCGACGCGCACATCGTCGACGCAACGATGCGGGTCGTCGCCGAGGAGTGTGCAACCGCCGAGCCGATCGATGTCGCGCTCGTCGAGCAGTGGATGGGTCACCGCAACGATGTGTCGGCGCTCGAGTCGCTGATTCAGCGCGGCTTCGTCGTCGACACGATGGAGATCGCCGGCACGTGGCGGGCGTTGCCCGAGATCTACGAACGCACGACCGTCGCGATGCGCGCGGTCGAGCACACGCTCGTCGCGTCGGCGCACCAGAGTCACTCCTACACAGATGGTGGGTGTCTCTACTTCACCTTCGCGGGAAGACCGCCCGAAGGCGAACGCGACACGTACTACCGCGCGGTGTGGGACGCGGGGCAGCGCAGCGTGCTCGCGGCCGGCGGCGTCCTCAGCCACCACCACGGCATCGGCCTCAATCGCGCCCGGTTCGTGCCCGACGCGCTCGGCGCCGGGTTCGGTGTGCTGACCGCGGTGAAGCAGGCCCTCGACCCCAACGGGATCCTGAACCCCGGCAAGCTCGGCCTGCCCTCACCTTTCGGAGCGCTCCCCTGGCCGTGACGTCGGAGCAAGGCGTCCTGGTCGTCGACGTCGGGACGAGCAGCGTGCGCGCGGCGGTGATCCGCGCCGACGGCACGTTCGTGCACGAAGTCGCCCGCGAGCTGCTCCCCGATGCGCCGGCCGGCGGTCTGGTGCAGTTCGACGCGACGGCAATGGCACGCACCGCGCTCGAGGTGGCGCGCGCCGCGCTCGTCGGCTGCGGGTCCTGTCGACGCGGTCGGCATCTCCAACCAGCGCGCGTCGACGGTCGTGTGGGATCGCAGCACGGGTGCACCGATCGGACCCGGCATCGGGTGGCAGGACCTCCGTACGGTCGGCGACTGCCTCGCGCTGCGCGCCGAAGGACTACGCGTCGCGCCGAACCAGTCCGCCACCAAGGTCAAGTGGCTCCTCGACCAGGTCGATGCGAACCGCGACCGCGACCTTTGCTTCGGCACCGTCGACACGTGGATCGTGTGGGCACTCACCGAAGGCGCCGCGCACGTCACCGACGCGAGCAACGCTGCAGTCACCGGTCTCCATCGCACGCACGACCACATGCAGTGGGACTCCGGAAGTGCTCGAGCTGCTGCACGTACCCCGGCGCCTGATGCCGGAGATCGTCGACTCGACGGGGATCGTGGCCGCGGCCACCGCGCTCGACGGCGCGCCACCGGTTGCCGCACTGCTGGGCGACCAACAGGCGTCGCTCGTCGGTCAGGGCTGCGTCCATCACGGGGACGCCAAGATCACGTTCGGGACGGGCGCGATGCTCGATCTCACGCTCGGGACGGATCCGCCGCCGTTCGGCGAGCGAGGCCGGGCCGGCACGTTCCCGATCGTCGCCTGGAGCGCGCAGCACACGGCGACGTACGGCGTCGAAGCGATCATGCTCGCGGCGGGCACGAACGTGCAGTGGCTCCGCGACGAGGTCGGCCTCGTCTCGACGGCAGCCGAAACCCACGAGCTCGCCTCCTCGGTGCCGGACTCCGACGGCGTCGTGTTCGTGCCCGCCCTCCTCGGTCTCGGCACGCCGGCCTGGGACTACGGCGCGCGCGGCGCGCTGTTCGGCTTGGCACCTGGTTCGACGCGCGCGCACATCGCGCGTGCAGTGCTCGAAGGCATCGCCCAGCGCGGCGCGGATCTCGTCGACGCGGCCGAGGCCGACGCCGGCATCGCGATCCCGACGCTGCGCGTCGACGGCGGCATGACCGACAACCCGACGTTCGTCCAGGCGCTCGCCGACGCGACGCAGCGCCCGGTCGAGATCTCGCCGGTGCGCGAAGCCACCGCGCTCGGCGCCGCGCTCATGGCCGGCCTCGCCGTGGGCCATCACCAGACGATCGCCGACCTCGGCGTCACGTGGTCACCGCGCGCACGCGTCGAACCCACCCGAACGCTCGACCGCGCGCAATGGCACGACGCCGTCGAACGCGCCCGCAAGTGGATCCCCGCCCTCTCCGGCATCGACTTCTGACCCCAACCCCACTTTTGGCGACAGAAACCGCGGTATGAGCGCGAGTTCTGTCGCAAAAACCGGTCAGTGGGGCAGCTCGAACACGGACGCTACGCCGCCGGGCGCGAGCGCCTGTAGATGAGTGCGCCGCCAACGGCCGCGACCGCCACGAGCGCGCCGGTGATCACTGCGATCACCGCGATGTTGTTGTCACCGTCGTCGTCGTCATCGTCAGCGGCGATCGGCGCGACGACCGGCGACTCGTCTTCCTCGGAGTGTTCATCGTGATCGGAGGCGATGGTTGTCGTCGTCGTGGGCGCGACCGGTGCCTCGACCGCGGGGCCGGGCGCCACCGCGAGTACGGGCGCGGGGAACTCGGGTTCGGCCCCGCCCGGCGGTGTGGCTTCGATCCACCGGGCGATCTCGCCGTTGTCGTAGGTCTGGAGCACGCGGAACACGAGCTCGGTCACGTTCGCGGGCAACGTTCCGGTGAACGTGAACTCGACGCGGGCGTCGCCGGTGAGCGGGCCGCCCGTCCACACGACACCCGTGGCGTCGACCGCTGAGGTCCACCCGGGGGTCTCCGCGACCGTCACGTTCGTGAGCGGTTGGCCGTCGGGGAATCGGAGATCCACCGCGACGGTGCCGGCGTCGCTCTCCTCGTTGGGGACGCTCAGCGTGATCGTGGCCGGCTGTCCTGCGACCGCGCTGTCGGACGTGATGCCGACGTGCGCGAAGGCCGGGCCGGCGAGGACGAGCACCCCGGCGACGGCGGTGACGGCGGCCGGAATCCAACGCTTGGGCATCATGGGAGAAGTCATCGATCGTGTAGTCGCTCGCCACCGGTCGCCGGTTCCGCGCCACCCGGCGCTGTTTGCACCCCGGCGTGCCCTGCAGGGGCCGGAATCGTTCAAACGGTGGGAGGATGCGCCGATGGCCGATCGCCTGTTGGAGGGAAAGGTCGTGGTCGTCACGGGCAGCGGGCGCGGCATCGGCCGGGCCCATGCGCTGCGCGCCGCGAGCTACGGGGCGCGGGTGGTCGTGAACGACATCGACGTCTCGATCACGGGCGAGGCGACCGACGAGCGCCGCGGGCGACGAGGTCGTGCGGGAGATCCGAGATTCCGGCGGCACCGCGGTGCTCGACCAGCACGACGTGTCGACGACCGAGGGCGGCACCGCCGTCGTGCAACGGGCGATCGACGAGTGGGGTCGGGTCGACGTGCTCGTCAACAACGCCGGGATCGGGCGCCCGAAGATGGCCTTCAACCTCGACGACGACCAGTGGGACGACGTCATCCGCGTGCACCTGCGCAGCACGTTCGTCACGACCCGGCATGCATGCCGGTGGTGGCGGGCCGAGCACAAGGCCGGACCGGCCCGTCACCGGGCGCGTCATCAACACCTCCACCGGTCTGCTACCGATGGGTGGCGCAGGCCAGTCGAATTACGTCGCGGCCAAGGCCGGGGTCGCGGCGTTCACGGTGGCGGTCGCGCAGGAGATGGAGGCCTACACGGTCACCGCCAACGCGATCCTTCCGGGCGCGGCGACACGCATGGCCGCAGTGGGATGGCGCACCGAACGGACCGTCGCCGCGGGAGTCGAGCAGAGCCCCGACCATGTCGCCGAGTTCGCGTGCTACCTCGCAAGTCCGGCCGCGCAGTGGATCAGCGGCCAGCTGTTCCACGTGAGCGGCTTTCGCATCGGCCACGCGATCCCGTGGACGCTGCGCGGCGAGCTCACGCGCGAGGACCGCGGCTTCACCGCGAGCGAGCTCGTCACGGAGATGCCGCGCTTCTTCGCAGCCGGCCCGCCGCACAACGAGAAGCCGCCCGACGAGTGGCGGGCGAGCGGCCGAAAGTTGGAGTAGCCCTTACTCGTCGTTGTCGGCGATGATGCCGAAGCCCAGCCCGAAGAAACCACCGAGGCGGGCGTTCGTCGGGTTGCTCAACACGAGCGCGATCGCCTCGTCGGGCTCGTCGATCTCGTCGCCCTTCACGACGACCGACACCGAACTGGCGGTTTCACCCGGCGCGAACGTCAGCGTGCCCGACGCGGCGTCGAAGTCGGCGGGTGAGAGTCGCGCCCGCCGGCACCGCCGACCACGCGACGGTCACCGTCGACGCGCTCGCCTGCGACAGATTCACCGGGATCTGGATGGTCGTGTTCTCGCGATCGGGTTCGGTGATGGTCGCGGCGCCGGGCCTGATCGTCACGCCGGAATCGTCGTCGTTGATGATGCCGTACCCGAGCCCGTAGAACCCGCCGAGCGTCGCGTTGGTCGGGTTGCGGAACGAGACGAGGAACACTTCGTCGTTCTCCGACGCCTCGTCGCCGTTGACGAAGACCCGCGCCGACTTCTGCGTCTCGCCCGGCGCGAAGGTCAGCGGTTCCGGATGCCGCGACGAAATCGGACGCACTGGCCTGCCCCGGCGCGGTGGACCAATCAACGGTCACCGGGCTGCCGATCGCGCGGGACAACGTGATCGGCACGTCGATCGCGGTCGTGCCGCTGTCGCCCTCGACAACGTTTGCCGCTCCCGGCTCGAGGACAGGCGGCCGGCAACCCGGAGATCCGGGCACACACAGCGCCACCACTGCCGAGGGCGTGTACGCCGCGAAGTCACCGGGGCTCGAACCGCCGCCCGAGCGTGCGCCGATGCCGGCTCCGACGATCACCGTGCCGTCGAGCACCACCGCGCCCGAGGCCACACCGGACTGCACGCCCGCTCTCCCGACCCTCGATCGAGGAGCAATGTCCCGTTCGTGGCGTCGTAGAACCGGACGCGCGGGAGCACGACGCTGCCGACGATCACGACGCCGGGCACGCCGCTCACGGGCCCGAAGCTGGCATCGGACGCGAGACCGGTCGCACCGGTGTTCTGCCACACGATCGCACCGGTATCCAGGTTGAGTGCGTGGACGGTCGGCTGTTGCGGCGTCAGCGGATTGGAGCCGGGCGCGGTCGAGAAGACGACGCGTCGCGTCGGTCTCGTCGACCGATGCGGTGCCGATGATCCCGCCGGCGGGGCCGCCGGGCACGACGTTCGTCCTCCAGTACGGCAGCTGCTGCGGGTCGGCGTCGTCCCACGCGACGCCGCTGCTCTCGTTCACACCGTCGCGGTCGAGGACGTAGTACGTGCCGTCCTTGCCGCCGACGCCGAGCACCTCGCGGGCTGTCCGCCGACGTCGATCGTGAACAGGTTCGGCGTAGCACCAAAGGCGAGGTCTGCGTTGTCGACCTCACGCGGCCGCCAGCGCCACGCCGGTGTCCCATCGGTGTTGAGCGCGACGATGGCTTCGTCGTACGGCGGCATCGGCGGTGCCGGGGTCGGAGTCGCCGGATCGTCGTCGGTATCGCAGTTGCTCGTGCCGAAGTACAAGAGACCACGAGTGGCGTCGTACGACGGCGACGACCACACGTTCCCGCAGCCGTACAGGTTGCGCGGTGCATCGCAGCCGTCACGCGACGCGAGGAAACCTGCGGGCAGGCCGAGCTCGGACTCCGAGTGGTACCCGTCGTAGTTCCGGATCTCGTCGGTTGCGTCGGGCCGGCAGACGGCACCGCTCTCGGGATCGAAGAACCACTCGAGGGTGCCCGCGCTCGCGTCGACGGCATAGAAGCCGCCCTTGCCGCGCGTGACGTCGTTGACGTCCATCCCGAAGTACACGAGGCCATCGGCGACGATCGGAGTCGTCTCGACCTCGTTGCGCTCGCCCTGGAACGAGCAGAGACCTGGGAACGTGCCGGCGGTCGCGTCGCCGCAGCCGGTTCCGGCCGCGAACCTCCAGCGTTCGGTTCCGCTCGCCGCGTTCAACGCGTACATCGTCTCGCCCGCCGCGACGAACACGACGCGTTCACCGTCGATGTCGGTGATCGTCGGAGATGCAGCAGCTGGATACGAGGCGCCCGGCTGGTCTTCCCACGCGAACCGCCAGAGCTCGGCGCCGGTCGCCCAGTCGAGCGCATAGAAGTTGCCGTCCCACGACGTGAAGAACACGGCTCGAATGCGTCCGCGCGTCGGGTGATCGATCGTCGCGACGCTCGGTGACGACGTGGCGACCGCGTCGGTGTCGAAGCGCCAGCGCTCGATCAGGTTCGGTGCGGTTGCCGCGGTGAGCGTGGTTTCGTTGGCGTTGAAGAACTTCCGCGCGGTGCCACCCGCGAGCGTCGGCCACTCGAGCGGCGCCGCGTTCGTCGACTCGAGGTCGCCCGAGAACACCGAGACGGCGTCGGGGAACGCGAGCCCTTCTCGCACGATCTCCGGCGGCAGTGGATCGCCGTCGGTGTTGAAGCGGATGCGCCACACCTTGCCGTTCGGTCCCGGTCCGACGTTCGGCAGCGTGCCGACGAGGTTGAGGTCGGCGTAGTAGAGCGTGCCGTCGGCACCGACGGCGATGCCTTGCGGACTGCCGGTCGGGATCGGCAGCGTCGCGTCCGGCGGCGCGAGGATCAGCCGCACGAGGTTCCCGTCGGTGTCGTACTCCCCGATCCGGCCGGTGAACACACTCGACGCGTAGATGTTGCCGTTGGGCGCGAACGCGAGCCCGGAGAACGTGAGCATGCCGTCGGAGGGCGTCGCGAACACCTCGCGCTGCACCGCGTCGGCGATCGGCGCACCGGTCGCGTCGGTACCACCGCAACCGCCGGCGGCGGTCGGTGCGGTCGGGAACGGCGGCGAGAACCGGTCGATGCGCAGTCCCGACGCCTCCGCGACGTAGATGCGACCCTGCGGGTCGGCGAGCACCGCACCGGCGGTCCCGAGATCGACCGCCAGCTTGCAGAAGTTGGTCGAGCGTTCGTTGGTGTCCGGGTACGCGCCGGCGGGACCGGGGAACTGGTCGTACGGCGGGAACCACTGGATCAGCTGACCGTTGCGCGGTACCGAAGCCCTGGAAGCCGACTTCACTCGTGAACAGCGTGCCATCGGGCGCGAACTCGCAGCCGAACGGCTCGGCCTGCGGCACGTTGTAGGTCGCGGTGAGCTTGCCCACCTGCGTGCCATCGGCATCGAAGACGCCCCAGCCCGGCGGCGGGGTCGGTTGGCCGGTGTCCTCACCGGCGACGAACCCGCCGGGCGAGTCGGGGCGCTCGCAGATCTCTCCGTTGATGTCGCGGCCGGTCGGGCTCTGCGACGCTCGCTGGACGAGGATGTCCTGGACGAGAGAACCCCGGCCGATCGAGTCGACGTCGATGCGCCGGAGGCGGTTGCCCTCGTTCACGTAGAGCAGTTCGTTCGACGGGCCCGCGGCGGGCGCCACGACGGGTTCGGCCGCAGTGGTGCCCGCGTCCTGCGCACCCGCGGTGCCGTTCGAGGCGATGCCACTCGCGACCGCCAGCGTCAGCGCGACTGCACTCGCAAACCGCCGACGGCCACCGTGGACGCGTCGTTGCGCATGCACTACACCCATCGAGATCCCCCCAGGAGCCGAAGCGGCCCGCAGTCTCGCCGAGGATCGCAATTTGCGCCAACCCGCAGCGGTCAGGTTTACGGCTGCGTGTGTGGAGGCGAGAGCGGCTCGAGACGTTCGGCGTGGCCGCCGAACGCGCTGCGCATCGCGGAGAGCACCTTGTCGGTGAACAGGCCGAGCCCGCGTGACTCGAAGCGCTGGACGAGGGCGGCGGTGATGACCGGCGCGGGCACACCCTCGTCGATCGCCGCGAGCACGGTCCACCGTCCTTCGCCGGAATCCGACACGCGACCGGCGAACTCCTCGAGCTGCGGCGAATGCGCGAACGCCTCGGCGGTGAGGTCGATCAGCCACGACGAGATGACCGAACCGCGTCGCCACACCTCGGCCACTTCGCCGACATCGATGTCGTATTGGTAGTACTCGGGATCGCGCAGCGGTGTCGTCTCCGCGTCTGCGATCTGTGGCTGCAACCCGACGTTCGCGTGCTCGATGATGCTGAGCCCCTCCGCGATCGACGCCATGATCCCGTACTCGATCCCGTTGTGGACCATCTTCACGAAGTGTCCGGCGCCGCTCGGTCCGCAGTGCAGATAACCGCGCGGCGCGGTGGTGTCGCTGGTTCGGCCCGGCGTCGGCGTCACCGTCCCTTCGCCGGGTGCGATCGTGGCGAAGATCGGATCCAACCGTTCCACGGCGACGTCGTCACCACCGATCATCAGGCAGTAACCACGCTCCAAGCCGAAGACACCACCCGATGTGCCGCAGTCGACGTAGTGGATCTGCTTCTCGGCGAGGTGCGCGGCACGCGTGATGTCGTCGCGGTAGTACGAGTTGCCGCCGTCGATCAGGGTGTCGCCGGGTGCGAGCAGCGGAACGAGCTCGTCGATTGTCGCCTGCACGATCGCCGCGGGAAGCATGATCCACACGTTGCGCGGCGGCTCGAGCTTGTCGACGAAGTCGGAGAGTGACGACGCACCCGTCGCGCCTTCACCCTCGATCAATTCCACCGCGGTCGGGTTCACGTCGTAAGCCACGCAGTCATGGCCGTCGCGCATGAGGCGGAGCACAAGACTCCCGCCCATGCGGCCGAGACCGATCATGCCCAGCTGCATCGGTCGGTCAGTGGTCATGGTCTCGCTCTCCTCGCGCCATCGGCGCTCCAGTACTCGGAGCCCCAGAACTCGGCGCGACGAGCGCGGCGCCGACGATGCCCGCGTTGTTCAACAGTGTCGCGGGCACGAGCGCGGTCCGGATGTCGATGTGGGGCAGGAACTTCGCCGAACGTTTGCTCACGCCGCCGCCGACGATGATGAGCTCGGGCCAGAACAAGTGCTCCAACAGCTCGAAGTACCGCTGGAGTCGGTGCGCCCATTCCTTCCACGAGAGATCTTCGCGCTCGCGGGCGGAGTCGGCCGCCCACTGCTCGGCATCGCCGTGGTGCAGCGGGAGGTGCCCGAGCTCCGTGTTCGGGACGAGCACACCGTCCACGAAGAGCGCGCTCCCGATCCCGGTGCCGAGCGTCACGACGATGATCACACCCCCGTGTCCCGAACTCGCGTGTCCGGCACCGGCGCCGAACCGGACCTCGGCGACTCCGGCTGCGTCCGCGTCGTTGACGACCGCGACCGCGCGCCCGGTTGCGGTGCCGAACAGATCGACCGCGTCCGTCCCGATCCACGCCTTGTCGATGTTGGCCGCGGTTTCGACGACACCATGGCGCACCACCGCAGGTACCGTGATCCCCAGCGGTCCGGGAACGTCGAGCTGCTCGACGATCTGCGCAACGACCTTCGCGACGCGCTCCGGTGTCGAGGGCGAGGGCGTGAGCAGACGCAACCGATCGGCCGCCAACGCCCCCGTCGTGACGTCGATCGGCGCGCCCTTGATGCCGGTGCCTCCGACGTCGATGCCGATGACGGGTGCCGTCGGTTCGGGCGAGTTGCTCATCTCACTTCGCCTCTCTTGCTGTACATCCGATCTCGCATGACTCGAGTCTCGCTCGACGCGAGACTTGGACACGTGAGCTCGGAAAGGTGGGGACCGGACCAGCGTCGCACGCAGGAGTCGCCGCGAGCGGTCATTCTCGCCGCCGACGACGACGCGACCGACCGCGGCGTCCTCGAACGGGAGCTCCAGAAGCGGTACGGGACCGACTACGACGTCGTCATCGAGGCGACGGGTGCAGCAGCACTGAGAACCCTCGAGTTGCGCGGCGAACGGGGCCAACCAATCGCGCTCGTGCTCGCGAGCCAATCGATGGCCGACATCGAGGGAACCGTTCTCCTCGGTCGGGTGTCTGCATTGCAGCCGACTGCGAGGCGCGGATTGCTCGTCATGTGGGGCGACCCTGCACCGGCCGCCGCGATCCTGCAAGCAATCGCACTCGGTCAGTTCGACTACTACGTGCCCAAGCCCGCGACCGCGCCGGACGAGGCGTTCCACGCCGTGATCGGCACGTTCCTCTCCGACTGGGCGCGCGACGTCGGTCGGCGCTTCGCTCCGGTGGTCGTCGTCGGCGAGCACTCCAACCCCCGTGTCCACGAGCTGCGCGACCTGCTGCAGCGCAACGGACTTGCCCACCGCGTTCTCGACCCTGCGTCGGAGCAGGGCGCCGCGATCCGGCGGGACGCCGGCGCGACCGGCGCAACGGGACCCGTCGTCACCGTGCTCGGCGCGCCTGCGATCATCGATCCGTCGAATGCGCAGATCGCCGCCGCGATGGGCGTGAACACAGCAGAGCTCGGTCGTCGGTTCGACATCGCCATCGTGGGGGCCGGGCCCGCGGGCCTCGGTGCGGCCGTCTACGCCGCGTCGGAGGGCCTCGACACACTCGTGCTCGAACGCGAAGCACTGGGCGGACAGGCCGGTACGTCATCGCGCATCCGGAACTACTTGGGTTTCCCGACCGGCATCAGCGGGAGCGACTTGGCGACGCGCGCGTACGAGCAAGCTTGGTTGTTCGGCGCGAAGTTCCACTTCATGCACGATGCGGACTCGTTGCGACCGCTTTCCGAGGCGTACGCGGTCAGGTTGTCGGATGGCACCGAAATCGTCGCCCGCACCGTGGTGCTCGCAATGGGAGTCACGTATCGTCGACTCGAGGTCGCGTCGATCGATGACTTCATCGGGAACGGCGTCTTCTACGGTGCCGCCGTCACGGAAGCACCGACCCTGCGCGCGCAGCATGTGTTCGTCGTCGGCGGTGGGAATTCCGCCGGACAGGCCGCGATCCATCTCGCGAAGTTCGCCGGATCCGTCACGATCCTCGTGCGCGGCGCCGGCCTCACCCTCGGGATGTCGGAGTACCTGATCACGGAGATCGACGCGCACCCGAAGATCGATGTACGGGCGCACACGGAGGTCACCGGCGGCGAAGGTACGGGCCGACTCGAGTCGCTGACACTCAGCGACACTCGGACGGGCTCGACCGAGACGGTCGCCGCCAGTGCGCTGTTCGTGCTCATCGGCGCTCGTCCGCACACCGACTGGTTGCCCGAAGAAATCGTGCGTGACGAGTGGGGATTCGTCGTCACCGGTCCCGATCTGATGCGCGCCGACGTCTCCGCAGGGTCGTGGCCGCTGTCTCGCCCACCGATGTCGCTCGAGACGAGCGCACCGGGAGTCTTCGCGGTCGGCGACGTCCGTCACCGCTCCATCAAGCGCGTCGCGTCGGCAGTCGGTGAGGGAGCCACGTGCATCGCGGTCGTGCACGAGTATCTCCGCAGCAGTCGATCGGACGAGGCCACGACATGAGCGGCATGCTCAGCAAGTGGTCGGTGCTCCAGGAGCACCCCGTCAGCGACGCCGACCTGGACGACGACGGATCTGTCCGCGGCGAGTCGCTCGAGCGGTGGATCGCCGCCGCTACGAGCGCGTACCTCGCGCAGGTTCCGGCGCTTCAGCACACCTGCGAAACCGCCGGCGCCGAGCTGCAGATCTCGGGCGACCCGCCGGCCACCGGCGCGCTTCCCGGCCGACCCGCACAAGTCGTGGTCAGCGCCACCGCGACCGAGTTCTTTCCGACGTCGTTCACGCTGTCGCTGCGCATCCGGTCGGTCGCCGGCACCGACGACCGTGCGATCAGCGCCTCATGCGAAGTGCGTTGCGTAGCACCGGGCAGCGGATCGGCGGTGGCGCTGGAGAACGACGTACGGGACGAGATCATCGCCCTCGAGCACGCCGCCCGCCATTACAACTGACGGACCTGTGCGGTGCCGAGCCTGGTCGCGGTGAGTTCTCGGGCACGGAGCGGTCAACACGTCGTGCCATCGGATCAACCGGCGCCCGCGGCCTCGATCATCATCGCGGTCGGGAGCCCGGCCGCGCGCGACGAGGGCGACCAGGTCGTCGTCGTCGTGGCGAGCAACGAATCGGGCGAGCTGACCTGTGACGCACGCGCGCTGACCGATCCGGACGAGGCGACGCTCGACGCGCTGGCCCGGCTCCAGTTGGCCGCACGCCGCTCCGGCACGTCGGTGGAGCTGTCGAACGTGCACCGCAACCTCGCCGACCTGCTCGCGCTGGTCGGCCTCGCGGACGTGATCCCCTGCTCGCAGGACTCAGGCGTCGATGCGGATCGGCAGGTCGAACAGCGGGAAGAGCTCCTTGTCGACGAAGAAGTCGATCGCCGCGATCTTCCTCTCTGAGAACTGGCCGTCCGAGAACTGAAAGGTGTGGATGCACCACGCCTCGTAGGAACCGTCGGGCTGCACGCGCCATTGCGCGAACCCAGGCCCGCCGTTGACCTCGATCGGCGCGAACTTCGAACCGCGGCAGTCACTACCGGGGCCTCGCATCCAGGTGCGCGAACTCGTCCGATCCGCGCAGCCAGAGCGGGTACGGAGGCATCGACATCGTGGCGTCGTCGTGCAACAGGGTGACGAGCGAGTCGATGTCGAACCGTTCGAACGCGTCCAGGTAACGCGCCAACAGGGCTTGCAGCTCGGGATCGAACTGGTCCGACGAATCGGAAGGATCGGTTGCGATGTCGCGCTCGGCGAGTGTCGCCCGAGCGCGCTGGAGCGCGCTGTTGACGGACACGACTGTCGTGTCGAGCAGCTCCGCGACTTCGTTGGCTTTCCACTTGAGGACTTCGCGCAGGATCAGCACCGCGCGCTGACGCGGCGGGAGGTGCTGCAGCGCGGTGATGAACGCCAGCCGTACCGACTCGCGCGCGATCGTCTCGTCGGCCGGGTCGCCGGTGGCGGGGAGGACGCGACCGTCGGGGATGGGACCGATCCACGTGCTCTCGCCGATCGGCGGTTCGAGTGGTGCCGACGCGCTGCCGACGCTCGTGAAGTCGATCGGCATCGCGCGCCGTTGCCTGCCTTTCAGCATGTCGAAGCAGACGTTGCTGGCGATGCGATAGAGCCACGAACGCAACGCGGCGCGCCCCTCGAAACCGTCGAAGCCGCGCCAGGCGCGCACGAGTGCTTCCTGTACGGCGTCTTCGGCTTCGAACGCGGAGCCGAGCATGCGGTAGCAGTACGCGGTCAACTCCCTGCGGTACTGCTCGAAGCCCAGTTCGAGCTGCGTGGCATCGAGGTCCGTGGTGCCGCTCATGCGCGTTCACGGTACCCAATGTCGGGGATGCGATCGTCGCCGGATTCTTCGGCCCGCTCGGGCTGCAGCTCCTTTACCACCACATGCAGGACCACCAACGCCGCGAGCAGGAATCCGGTGAACAGCACCGGTTCTGCGGTGAAGCTCGTCAGCAGGATGAGCACACTCGCGACCGGGACCGCGAAGGTCCGGATCGGTCCCGCCGGCTTGAACCGGTAGGTCACCAACCACACCGCGAGCAAGGAAGGTCGTCGCGGCCAAGGTGAGGACGAAACCCGCTTGCGTATCGCTGAGCGTGGAGTGGTCCGTGGCCTGGTCGACGGCGACGGCGATCCCGGCGCCGACCGCGGCGGCGCCGGCGAAGACGAAGTAGTGGCCGTAGCCCCAGACGAACGCGCCCACGCGATCGTCAGGATCGCGACGCGCGTGGGTGATGACCTTCTCGGTCGGGAGATCGAAGTACGTCCACCACATCGCGAACACGATCAGGAGACCGCCGATCACGACCGTCGCCAGATCGGCCAGCGCACCGTCGTCGTCGAGCGCCTCCTGCACACCGATCGTCGCCGACAGGCACAGCTCGCCGAGCACGATGATCGTGAACAACCCGTAGCGCTCGGTGACGTGGCCCGGATGCCACGAGGTCTCACCCGCAGCCTCCGCGTAGACCGGTACTGCGAGCTCCAGCGAAATGAACACGAGGGAGCACGGCACTATCAACCCCTCGGGTAAGAACAGCAACGAGATCCACGTCAACTGGCACAGCGTGATGCCGGAGGCGTAACGGAGCGCAGTGGTCCGTCGTTCGGGATGCGAAGCTGCGACCCGCAGCCACAGCCCTACGAGCGCGATCCGCATCACGACGTAGCCCACGACCACCACGCCCCAGTCCTGGTCCACGAACACGCGGGGAACGCCGGCTGCGAGGATCAGGACGCCCGTGATCTGCAGGAAGACGGCGAGCCGGTAGATCACGTCGTCGGTGTCGTAGGCGGATCCGAACCACGTGAAGTTCACCCACGCCCACCAGATCGCGAAGAAGACGAGTGGATACGCGGGCAGCACGTCCGACGCGTGTCCGTCCACCAAACCGTGGTGCAGACTCGTCGCAGCCTGCGCGACGGCGACGACGAACGCCAGATCGGAGAACAGCTCGAGTGGCGTCGCGGCGCGGTGCTCCTCTTCGGGATCCCGACCGGTCATGCGAGCGTGGAACGGCATGTACGCAGTCTCGCTCGTCAGACCACCTGGAATCGTTTCAGGAACTCGGCGCTCGGATGGGCGACGGCGTCGATCGCCCGTATTGCCGCGCGGTGGTCGTAGTCGACGACTCGGTGTCGGAGCGTGTAGCCGCGCTCGTCTGCATCGATCAGGACGTAGGTGGCGGCGCGGTCAGGTCGGTGAGAGTTGCTGACGCTTCCGAGGTTCACTGCTCGGATCCCGTCGACGAAGCGATCAACGGCTTCGTGCGTGTGGCCGCCGATCACGACGTCGGCGTCACAGCCGGCAAGCAGTCCCTCCAGATCTGCGTTGCTGATGAAGGGATCGATTCCCGGACCGTCGTCCGCGCTCGGCGTGGCGTGGACGCCGAGCACGCGTGTTCCGTCGGGGAGCGTCGTCCGCAGCGCGCGCGGCAGCGCCTGCAACCACGGCAGCCGGCCCGCGTGCGTCACGACGCCTCGCGTCCACCCGAACGAGTTCGCGACGTCCTCGAACCGGGCCAGCAAGGAGAGGTCCGCCTCGACGTCTGCGCGCTGCGGATACGGGCGCGCTCCGGTGACGAGGTAGCGCTCGGTGTTGCCACTCACGTACTCGACGGCGCCGAGTGCATCGAGCCGTGCGAGCACTCCGACCGGATCGGGTCCGATGGCGACGATGTCGCCGAGCACCCACCATCGATCGACGGGCCCGGCGGCGAGCGCGTCGGCGATGACCGCTTCCAACGCAACGGAGTTCCCGTGGATGTCGGACATCAGCGCAAGCCGCACGCCCCCATTCTCGACCGACCGGAAACGACGCACCATCGCTTCCATCACCGTCGCTTGCCGCGCGCACTGGCGGCGGTGCACGCAGCCGACCATGCTGGACCGCATGAAAGCCGGGAAACGTTCGCTCGATCGTCTGCTGAAGGTGGCGCTCGGCTACCCCGAGGCGTGGGAAGACCACCCGTGGGACGAGAACGTCGTGAAGGTCCGGAAGAAGATCTTCGTCTTCGCCAACATCTACGACGGCAAGCTGGGGATCACGGTGAAGCTCCCCGACAGCCGCGACTTCGCGCTGAGCCACGAGTGGGCCGAGCCGTCCGGCTACGGGCTCGGCCGGGCGGGTTGGGTCTCGGCCGCGATCCCGCTCCGAGAGGACGTCCCGATCGATCTGTTCGAGGAGTGGATCGACGAGAGCTACCGCGCCATCGCGCCGAAGACCCTGGTCAAGCAGCTCGACGCCTGAGCCGATACAGGGTTGACATGTGACCAATAGGTCACGTATCTTCGGCGGGTGGACGAGGTGTTCCGAGCCCTGGCCGATCCGACCCGACGCAGCCTGCTCGACGAGCTGTTCCGGCAGGACGGGCAGACGCTGGGTGCACTCGAAGCCCGCTTCTCGATGACCCGCTTCGGCGTGATGAAGCACCTGAAGCAACTCGAGGAAGCGGGCCTCGTCGTCACGAGGCGCCAGGGCCGGGAGAAGTTGCACTACCTCAACCCGGTCCCGATCCGCCTCGTCCACGACCGGTGGGTCACCAAGTTCGCCGAACCCTGGGTCGCCGGGCTCAGCGGCCTCAAACAACGACTGGAGCATTCCATGGAGAAGGTGTTCGAGATCTACATCCGCACGACGCCCGAGCGCCTCTGGGAGGCGATCACCGATCCCGGGATCCGGGCCCAGTACAACTTCGGTGCCGGTGTCGAGTGCGACTGGAAGGTCGGGTCGCACTACGAGATGGCGCACAAGGAAGCGGGCATCGTGCTCGGCGAAGGCGAGGTTCTCGAAGTCGATCCGCCGCGCAAGCTCGTGCAGAGCATGACCGCGCTGTGGAGCGACGAGGTGAAGTCCGAGGGCACGTCGCGCGTCACGTGGGAGATCGAGCAGGTCGCCGACTCGTGCCGCCTCACCGTCACGCACGACCAACTGCGCGAAGGCGCGAACGACGAGCTCTACGGCGGCTGGCCGATGATCCTCTCGGGCCTGAAGACGTGGCTCGAGACCGGCGAGAAGCTCACGACCCCCGGCTCGTTGATGTACACGTGACCCGGGGTGTCAGTTCGGCGCCTGACAGCATCGCCTGCGTAGCGGGCGATGCTGTCAGTGGCAGCTGCGGGTGCCGCTGTCGAGCACGTTGTTGCCCTCGTCGACGTACTGCCAGGAGTACGCGCCGTCGCCGAGCGTCATCTGCACGACGCCGAACGCAGACCGCCGAACGACGCTGTTGGCCACCGGCGTCGTGAAGCCGTACTGGCTGCGGCCACCCGTGCCGACCACGAAGGCCTGGATGCCGGTTTCGGACGCGACGCCGGACGGGCAGTTGTGGTGCGAAGCGCTCGTACGTGTGATCGTGGCCGGCGAGCGTGACTTCGGCACCGGCCGCCTGGAGCGCATCCCAGAACGGCGCGACCGAAGGATCGCTCCCGTGGCCGGTGCCCGACGAGAAGCGCGGGTGGTGGAACATCGCGATCGTGCACGGACGCGTGCTCGAAGCGAGGTCGGCGCGCAACCACGTCTCCTGCGCCGATCCCGGCGCACACGAGACCTTGGAGCAGTTCGAGTTGAGCACGACGACGTGCCAAGCGGTTCCCACGTCGAAGCTGTAGTAGCCCGCCCCCGGGGAACCGGCCGCCGCACCGAAGTACGTGAAGTATCCGCTCGCGCCGCTGGTGTTGTACTCGTGGTTCCCGACGACGGGTCGGGTCTTGTTCTTCACCCGCCCGTAGCTCGGGTCGTATGCACCTTGGAACTCGGCGAGCGTCCCGTCGTCGTACTGGAGGTCGCCGAGCGGGAAGAAGTACTCGAGTGCCGGGTCGTTCACGAGCAGATCCGACACCGGCATCTGCCGGCAGGTCGTCGCGGTCTGCGCCTGGCCCGGCCGGCAGACCATGTCCCCGACTGCCGCGATGCGCGTCCCGGTAACGGGGCGGCGGAGGAGGTGGCGGGGGTGGCACCGAACTCGACGGAACGGTCACCACGAGCTGCGGAGCGCTCGTACCGGATTCACGGCTGTCGAAGTAGCCGCCGTCGTAGTCGCCGGTACGAATGCCGAGGTTCAGCGCAGTGCCGGCGGCGGCGGCCGAGCCGAGGTCGATCTCTACCCACGTGTTGCGGGCGACGGCACCGAGCGACGCGAGCGGAGCCGACCAGTTCGTCGGCCGGTTCGCGTAGTTCACGCCGGCCTCGGTCCAGGTCGTGTCCTCGACGCGCGAGATCGTGCCGGCGTTCGGGGTCTGGCTCTCGCTCACGTTCGCGACGTGGATGCGCAGACGGGCGCCGAGGATCGGACCGGTCACCGAAGCGAGGTCGAAGCGCAGCAGCGTCTGCCGGACCGGCGAACCGTCCACGACGACGCGTGGTTGCGACCCGTAGTTGTTGTTCGGCGTCGTGCTCTCCACGTACGAGTCGGCCGCAGGAAGCACGGTGAGCGTTGTCGTCTCGCTCGGTACGGTCGTGGTCGTCGTCGTCGTGCTCGATGTTGTCGTGCTCGACGTCGTCGTGCTCGACGTCGTGCGTGCTCGACGTCGTGCTGCTCGATGTCGTCGTGGGCGCGGTTGTCGTGGTTGTCGTCGTCGTGCTGCTCGACGTCGTTGCCGTCGACTCCGCGGTGACGATCAGCTGGGGACTCGTCGCGCCGGTCTGGCGGCTGTCGAAGTATGCGCCGTCCCAGTCGGCGGTGCGGACTCCGAGCGTGACGAGCCCGCCCGTGACGACCGCGGCGGTCACCGGCACCTCGACCCACGTGTTCCTGCTGACCGCACCCAAAGACGCGGCGGAAGCGCCCCACACCGTCGGACGGTTCGCGTACGTCACGCCGCCCTCCACCCACCCGTTGTCGGTGACGCGTGCGACCGTGCCTGCGTTGGTGCTCTGACTCTCGGCGACATTCGCGACGTGGAGGCGGAGTCGCGCGTTCTGCACCGGACCGGTGAAGGACGACAAGTCGAAGCGCAACAGCGTCTGGCGCACGGGAGACCCGTCGACGACGACGCGCGCGTCCGCGCCGTAATTGGTTGCCGGCGTCGAGCTGTCGACATACGCATCTGCAACCGGCACGAGCGTCTCGGTCGTGATCGCGGATGTCGCCGGCTCCGCGACGCGCACGAGGACGGCCGAGGCGGTTGCCAGAAACAGGAAGAACACGATTGCGGCGCGCCGGCGCGCGCCGCGACTGCCTTGACCGCCAAAATGTGCCCGCACGACGCGGACCCTACCGAGCCGCGCACATGCTCACACAGCGATGCCGTGAATCGTCCCGAAACTGTCGCGCTTTTGCATGCACGAATCAGTGCGATTGCGAGGCAGCGACGTGCTCGCTACCTTCGCACCGTGGTGCGGCACAGACGGTTCGCGCGACGAAACATGCTACTGACGATGGGCGTGATCGGCGCGCTCGTCGTCCTCGTGGGATGCAACCCATTGCTCGGCGATCCGGTCGCCGTCGGCGGCGAACTCGACCGTACCGCCGCGCGCTACACGGGACCACCGGCGGCGTGGATCGAGCTCGCCGTGTCCGGCAGCAGCCGAACACACGGTGTTCGCGCTTGCGCTCGTTGCCACCGCGAACCTCGAGGGTCCCACCGCACGGTCGTGCAGCGAAGCCGGCGGTGCGGTGGAGGCGTGCGCAGTCACGGTGAACTCAGTGCAGATGGGAGATCAGCGGATCGTGCCGGGTGATGGAACCCAATTCGTTCGGCTCATGACCGTGTGGCCCGAAGAAATCGTCGACCTCGTGCTCGTGTGCGTCGATCCGGCGACCGAGGAACTCGGTTGCCCGAGCACACTTCGTACCTCCACGCGCGCCGTCGATGACTCGGGCACATCCATCGGCGACCTCATTCCCGCACCATTGAGCTGACACAGAAAGGCGAATGGCGCCGCGCGGAAACCGCGCGGCGCCATCCTCCGCGGCCGTGCCTATGAGGCGGGGAGCTGGCCGCGTACCGCGCCGCCGGGGAAGCGGGCGTTGTGCAGGTTCAGGTAGTACTCGCTCGGATCGGCGACGATCTCGCCCAGCAGCGCCGGGTCGGCATCGACGCACCCACGCACGTCGTCGTCCGACTCCAGGGTGTCGAGCGAGATGCCATCGAGCAGGTCGACCACGACCGGGCCGGCTTCACCGGCCGGCGCCTTCGTGGATGTGGCCGAGGGTCGGTGAGGCGATGTCCTCCCAGCTGAACTTGAAGCAGACCTCGCCGGCAGCGACGTCGATCTCGACTTTGCCCTTGGCGGTGCCGTCGGGGTCTCCGGGCCCGGGGACCTCTGCGGCGCCGGTCATGGTGGTGCGGAAGTCCTCGTCGTCAGCGGCAGCGATGCCGGTGAACGCGAACGCGCTCACGATTCCGATGGTTCCGAGAGCGGCGAAGATCTTGGCCTTGCGCATGGGCAACCTCCGGGTAGCAGCCGACGGAGAATCGGCCTCTGAGGTGGTACGTACTCCTCGGCGCAGCGGATGTCGACCGATTCCTCACGGCTTCATCAGATCGGGACGAACGGGAGCACGTCGAGGGATGTGGGCTCCGTATCATCCTCGGGTGCCCGAGCCGGTTCCTCGGATCGACCTTCTCGACGCCGACTTCTACGTGAACGGTGCTCGAGAGGCCTACGCGTGGATGCGAGAGCACGCTCCCGTCTACCGCGACACCAAGAACAGCATCTGGGGAATCGCAACGTACGACGGCGTGCGCGCGGCCGAGGGGAACGCCGATGTGTTCTCGAACGCGGGTGGGAGCCGTCCCGAGACCGGACCGTTGCCCTGGATGATCGACCTGGACGCGCCGGCTCACCGGAAACGGCGACAGCTCGTGAACCGTGCGTTCACCCCGGCGCGGGTCCGGGAGAGCGCGCCACGCATCCGCGCGATCTGTGACGACCTGATCGACGCGGTATGCGAGCAAGGCGAGTGCGACTTCCGGCACGACCTCGCCGCACCGCTCCCGTTGATCGTGATCTGCGACCTCCTCGGATTCCCGCCGGACGATCGCGCGGCGCTGCTCGACTGGTCGGACGAGATGTTGGGCTCGCTGAACGGCGGTCCCGACGCGCTCCAGGCCGCGGCCACGGCGTTCGGTGACTACCTGGCGTACGCGCACGGCGTCATCGCCGACCGGCGCGCGCAACCGGCCGACGACCTCGTGACCGTGCTCGTGCAGGCCGAGGTCGACGGCGAGCACCTGGACGACGACGAGCTCGTGTTCGAGCTGCTCCTGCTCCTGCTCGGCGGCGACGAAACCACGCGCAACGTGACCTGCGGTGGCATGGAACAACTGCTCGCGCATCCCGCGCAGAGGCGGCGCGTCGCCGCCGACCGTTCGTTGCTCACGGGCGCGGTGGAGGAGATGCTGCGGTGGGTCTCGCCGATCAAGAACATGAACCGGACCGTGACGCACGACGTCGAGTTCGGCGGCCAGGAGCTCGGCGCGGGTGACAAGGTCCTCCTGCTCTACGAGTCGGCGAACTTCGACGAAGCACAGTTCGACGATCCGAGCCGGTTCGACATCGAACGCTCGCCGAACGAGCACCTGGCGTTCGGCTTCGGCGCGCACTTCTGCCTCGGTGCCAGCCTGGCGCGCCTGGAGTTGCACGCCATCTTCGACCGCGTGCTCGCACGGCTCCCCGACCTCGCGCTCGCAACCGACACGCCACCGCCTCGCGCGCTCACCGGCATCTCCGAGATGCCGGTGCGGTTCACACCACACCCGGCTCGATCCCCGATGGGATCGGCCTGACGTTGCCGGCCGCTTGTAATTTAGGGCAGCCTGCCTTAAGTTGGCGGCGTGGCGCTCCGAGCGCGAGCCGAGCTGGCATTCCTCCTGGCCTTCGGGTTCGCGGGGTTCGGCGTCGGGCTGCGGGTCGCGCTCCAGTGGCGCCGGACCGGAACGACCGGTGTGGTGCTCAACCGCATGGGCCAGTCACGCGCCGATCGCGCGGTCCTCGTCGGGCTCGTGCTGGCGGCCGGCGCGCTGGCGGTCTCCATCGGCGCCGCCCTCGCCGGCCAACCGCTCGGTGGACCGGAGGAAGTTCCCGCGCCGATCGTGTTCACCGGCGGGGGCATCGCCGTTCTCGCGATCGCGTCGGCGTTCTGGGCGCAGCTCGCCATGGGAGCGTCGTGGCGCATCGGACTCGATCGCGCCGAGGCGACTGCGTTGGTGACGGGCGGGCCGTTCCGCTGGGTGCGAAATCCGATCTACACCGCGATGATCGCCTTCTGCGCCGGCCTGTGTGCCGTGCTTCCCGGTCCGTTGACGGCGTTCGCGCTCGCGGTCGGCGTCGCGGCGATCGAAGCCGTTGTACGTTTCGCCGAGGAGCCGTTCCTCCGGGCTCGACATGGCGCCGCGTACGCACAGTGGGCGATGCGCGCCGGCCGCTTCGTTCCGGGCGTCGGACGGATGCGCGTCGAGCACCGCGATGCGAGCACCGGTCAGCGCGGTGTCGACGGAGGCACCGAGAGCGTCACGCCGGTTCGGGCTCGGAAGTAGGCGATCATCTGGTCGGGAATCGAGTCCCAGCTCAGCCGCGGTACTTCGTGCGGTTCACCGCTCGCCTCCGCCATCCGATAGGCCGCGACCCACGACAGCTCGGTCGCGCAGCGCAATGCCTCGTAGTAGGGCTGCGCGGTCAGATCCGCGCCGGTCAGACGTTGGTACGTGCGGACGTAGCGCGCGGAGACCGAAACCCCGACACGCGCGGCAGAGCGTTGGATGAACGCGGGCGCCTCGATCGGCGCGAGACACAAGCTCATCGCGGTGAAGCCGACGTCGAGGGCGGGTTCGGCCACCGTGACGGTGGACCAATCGAGCACGCCCGTGACCCGTCCGCGTTCGGTCAAGATGTTGCCGCCCCAGAGATCGCCGTGACATATGGACGGACTCGCTGACTTCGGCGGTTGATGATCGACGAGCCAGTCCAGTCCGGCCCGCAGTCCTTCCGCACCGGCGTGGACCTGTTCACCGAGCATGGCGAACCAACGGTCGAGGCCGACATCCAAGTCGTCGAGCTCGGCCAGCAACGGCGACGCGTCCACGCGGTGCAGCGACGCCTGCACGGTCGCGGTCACGTCGGGCAACTGTCGGTACATCCGCCAGGCGGAGCCTGCGAGCTCGCGCATGCGGTTGCCGGCCATCAACGCCGCGCCAGGCAGCCGCTCCATCACGAAGAACCGCTTCCCGTGCAGCCGCGCGGAGTCGTCGAACATGACGACGGGAGCAGCCGGATAGCCCTGCGCGCTCAGCACGCGCTGCACCGCCGCTTCCCGCCGCGCGAGATCCGGCGGCGCGGCGGACGGGAACAGGCGCACGACCAACGGGCCGTTCCAGGGCGGCGGTGCTCCTGCGAGCAGGAAGGCGTGGTTCTCCGTGAAGAAGCCGCCAGTCAGACGAACCGGTCGCTCCTGGTACGTGACGAGCGCGTCACCCAACTCGACCCGCACGACGTCGAGGAGCTCCTCGGTCAGCACGGCGCAATCATCGCTCGATCGGTCTTCACCGCGTGAACTCAGCGTGCGGTGTGCTCGACCGCCTGCGATTCGGTCACTCGAGCGACTCGGTGATCCAGCGTTGGAACGCGGCGACGCCCTGCTCGTGGCGCGGGCTGAGCCGGCCGGTGTCGTACACGCCGGACTCGAGGTTGCGTTGCACGGCCTCGCAGATGACCCGGTCTTCCTCGAGGATGGTGCACCCGACCCGGACCACTTCCTCGTTCTCGACGCGCGCGTCGTCGAGGTCCCGGAAGAAGAAGTCGTACAGCACCAGCGTGCGGCGGTGGTCGAGCGGGATGAACCGCTCGACGTTCATGCCGTCGGGGTACACGTTCAGCGCCAGGTTCGGAAAGCGCCAGAGCCAACGGCCGGCGTTGACGGAACCGTCGCGCGTCGGCGCCGAGTGCTCGCAGAAGTGGTCGCCGACCTCCACGCGGTACTCCTTGGCCACGATCTCGCGATTCAGCTCCGGGTGCACGAGGGGAACGTGGTATCCCTCCATGTAGTTGTCGGCGTACACCTTCCAGTTCGCGCCCACCTCGTGCGCGAGCCGATGGCTGTAGGTGAACGACTCGAGGGGTTGGTCGGCGGCGCGTTCGAAGAATGCGGCATGGTCCGAGGTCAAGCTCGGCGCGTCCGGGTCGAGGTTGACGAACACGAAGCCGCGCCACTCCTCGACGCGTACCGACAGCAACGCGAACTCCGATGCATCGAGGTCGTCGGCACCGAAGTCGCGCGCCGAGTTGAGCGAGCCGTCCCGCGCGTAGGACCAGCCGTGATAGCGACATACGAGGTTGGTGCAGTGTCCGTCGGGTTCGGTGACGAGCGGACCGGCTCGGTGCCGGCAGACGTTGTGGAACGCGCGAAGGGTTCCGTCGTCCTGCACGACGACGACCACGCGCCAACCGGCGAACTCGTGCGCCGCGTAGTCGCCGGGTTCGCGCAACTGCGCGCGGAACGCAGCCAGCTGCCACTGCGTCGCGAAGATGTGCGCCCGCTCCGCGGCGTAGAGCGTCCGGGTCCAGATAGGCACGGGCCGGGAGCGTCGTCGTCACAGCCCGTGAAGGTATGCCCTCAGACGAATTGGCCGACGAACTCGGCGACGGGCACCTTGACGTCACCGCGCATCTGGTGCTCGGCGAGTACGAGCGCAACCTGGTTCGCGATCTCGTTGCGCACCGGGGCGACACTCGCCGGCAGGCTCGCGGCCGCCGCACTCGAGGCCGCGTCGGCGACGGGCACGAGCCGCGTGCCTTCCGTATCCCACGCGCCGGTTGCGACGAATGCGTCGAAGATCGCAGTCGCTTCGGCCGGGTCGACGCCCGGGATGCGGACGAAGCGCGCGGCTGACAGTGCCTGCTCCCGAGCGACGATGAGCTCGGACGGCGTGCCCTGCGCGGCAGTGCTCGCCTGGTCCACGGCGATCGGCCACGGTGGCGAGGTGCTGTCGTTCTCAGCGGTCACGAAGACCGTCGGGACCGACAAACCACCGGTGGTCTCGACGGGTGGTGCGATCGTTCCCATGTACATCGCGATCGCACGGACCGGATAGCCCGCGTCGGCCCACTCCTGCCCCCACAGGCTGACGAAACGGGCGCCGTTCGACATCCCGATCCCGACCAGCGGCGTGTCCGCCGTGATCGCCGTCGTGTCGACGAAGTGGTCATGGAGACGCACGAGACGCGCCAGATCGACATTGGTCGTGAGCGACGGGTCGAAGACGTTCCAGCGCTTGTTGCCGGTCCGCAGCGTGCTCTCCGTCGCGATGAACCCGTACCCGCGATCGATGAGCTCGTTCAGAGTGTCGACCGTCTCGACCTTCGTCGCAAAGTCGGCGCTCCCGTAGCTGCCGTGGAACACGTACGCCATGCCGACCGGATGTTCGGGAACGTACGAGACGACATCGAATCCTTCGAAGATCGACGTGCTGATCGTCGCGTGCGGGGTGACCGGCCCACAGGCGGCGAGAACGCCGGTTGTGACTGCGGCAGCCAGGAGCAGGACGGCGATCCGACGCATGGGAAGACGGTAGGGCGTGATCTTGTGCAGTCGCCTGTGTGTCGCGGTCCGGCGGATACTCGTCATCTCGACTGCCAACCCGATGGGCGAGCAGACTCGTCGACGTGTCGCATGCGCGAAAGACATCACGGTGGCGACGCACGCGTCGCTTCCTCGCAATGACCGCACTTCTTCTTGCCGCCTGCGCGATGGCGGCATGCCGTCAGGTAGGACCGCTCGATCGCAGTCCTGTCCTCGACACCCTGGGGATTCCGCCGCTCGATCAGGTCTCGCTCACGCCGGTCTTCGCCTCCGGCTTCGAGCACGACGCTGACTTCGCCGGCTTCTATGTCACTCCGCAGAGCGCACTTACCCGCCACGAGGTTCGCTCCGGGATCGCACACTCAGGAAGTCGCGCACATATCGGGTGGCTCACCGGCGCGGTTGGAAGCGAACCCGTCGACGGCCCGAACCATCGCGGATATCCGACGATCCAGTTGTCGAAGCGCCCGGTGGGAACATGCGCCACGCCGTGCCTCATCGAGTTCTGGGCGCGCGTCGACGACGTCGAGCTCGATCGCGGTGAATGGCTCAGTCTCGCCACGTTCTCGGCCGATCCGTCGGACCGGTGGGCACGGGTCATCACCGTGAACGTGGGATCGGAAGGTTGGCTACACCTCTTCCATGTCCCCCATCACGGCGTCGGAGAAAGGGAGTTGCAGCGCACCGACATTCCCTTCCCGCAGGGACGGTGGGTCCGAATCACGACGTGGCTGGATCTGGACCCCGACAGTGGGGCCGCGGCCGTGTGGCAGGACGGTGTGCTCGTGTCGGCCGCGCGAGTCGACGGTGGTGACGGCTCGCTCGACCAGATGCACTTCGGGCTCTACGCCCCGCCCTCGCTCACCCGCGCCAGCGTGATCAACGACGACATCTCGGTCTTCCGGGTTACACCTCGCCCCGAGTGACATCGCGTGCGTCGGCGAGATCGGTGCAGCCCGAGAATGCGGGTGAGCCGAGTTTCCGGGAGGAGAACATGAAAGAGTCGGATTCCAACGAGCGGCAGTCGGCATCTGAGCGGATCGACGAGAGGATCGCCGAGCTCGGGGACTGGCGCGGGGAGACCTTGAGCAGGATGCGCAAGCTCATCAAGGAGGCAGACCCGGACGTCGTCGAGGAAGTGAAGTGGGTGACGGCGACGAAGCCGGGCACTCCGACATGGTCGCACGACGGAATCATCTGCACCGGCGAGCCGTACAAGTCCGTCGTGAAGCTCACGTTCGCAAAAGGGGCATCGTTGCCGGACCCGGCCAAGCTCTTCAACTCGAGCCTCGAGGGGAACACAAGGCGCGCGATCGACATCCATGAGGGGGAGAAGCTCGACGCGGCAGCCTTCAAGGCGCTCATCCGTGCCGCGCTCGCCCTCAATCTGCATCCGGCGGCAAGGCATCGGGCGGGAAGGCAGGGCCGAAGCGAGCGAAATAGGCGAGGGAGATCCGCCCCTGAGGAGGATCAGCCGCTGGGGTCTCGCCCAACCAGCGTGTGGCGGCGAATGTTCAAGCGGCTCGCCGCGCGACCGACCCGTCCTCGCATGGCCGCATCAGTGCTGGCGATCTGTGCGCGCCGGCGCGACCACGCCGAGCCCTTGAGCGAATTGACGTAGCGCGCCTCGGACGCCTGCGAACCGAACTGCGTAGCCGTGGTGTCCGCGTCGGGTCCGCCAACGGTCTCAGCGGCCCCGCGCCTTCGGAACCAGACCGCCACCACCGCGGCGGCGACGCCCCCGAGGATGAACGCGAGAAGGATCAACGCCCAACTCTTCTTCGACTGCCCGTACAACTCGTCGACGGCTTCCTCGAAAACGTTCGATGCTGCGTGCTCGATCACTGATGCCATGCATACTCCGAACGTCGAACCGTCAGTCGTCGATCTCGCCGACCAAACCGAGTTGCTCGTACACCGCGAGCTCGTCCCAGTACTGGCGCAGCGCGCAGATCCGCTCGTCCTCGAACTCGGCGATCGTGACGCCGTTGATCGCGACGCGCAGACCCGTCGCGGCCACGACGGCGTCGCGCAGCTCGAGGTCGCCTGTGTGTGCCATCGTCACCCGCCACTCGGCGCACGCGTAGTCGCCGCCGACGTCGAGAGGGGTGATCTCGACCTCGATCTCGGAGAAGGCGCCGTCGCGACGTTCCAGCTCGGCGATGAGCTCGGCCGCCGACGACGCCGATCGAGCCGGAGTCCAGGCCTTGATGTCCTCTGTGTACAGCGACGCAAGCGTCGCCGCGTCGCCGCTCACCCCGGCACGGAGCGCCCGGACCAGGATCGCGCTGCGTTCGGCAGTCGAGGTCATCTCGTCGCGCTGTCGCCATCCAGCAGCTTCGTCTTCGCCGCCGCGAACTCCGCGTCGTCGATCATGCCGGATGCGCGGAGCTCGGCGAGCTCCTTCAGTGCGGTGACGGTGTCGAGTTGAGGATCCGGCGCGCCGATCACGGGCGCCGGTACGCGGCGCGTCGCGTCGAACTGTTGCTGCATCTGCCGGTTGTAGATCTCCTGCTGCGTGGGCGCGCGAGGAAGCCGGTAGGGCATCCAGGTCTGGCGAGGCCGGTAGCGGAACAGCACAACATCCTCCGATCGGACTTCACATCGCCAGGACCTTCGCCTTCTGCGCCGCGAACTCGGCCTCCGTGAGGATGCCCTGCGCCTTCAGCTCCGCGAGCTCCTTGAGCTGCGTCACGGCGTCTTTCTGCGGCGCGGCGGGCGGAGGCGCCGGCGCCGGCGCCGGTTGCGCGTACTGCGGTTGCTGGTCGTAGTACTGCTGTTCCTCCTGTTGCGACCAGCGATTGGCCTGTCGACGGGAGACGCGGTTCGACACCGCGGTGGCGGTACCGGCCACGACGGCTGTGCGGGCGACGCCGCGAAGAAGTCCGGGCATGTCTGGTCCTCCGATTCGATCAGCGATCCGTCGCGTCGAGCGACGCAACGAGCGTGTCCTGGGGGATGTATCCGGCCGCAACCAGTCGCGCATCCCCGCGCCGCAGCCCCTGCACGAACTCGGTCGCCCAGCGATTCTCGAAAATGAGGATCCCGGCCGAGGAGCCCGGCTCGATCACCGATGCGGCGTCGGCGAGATCGCTCTCATCGAGCAGCCCCGACGAAGCACCTTCGAAGATTGCCAGGTCGATGCTGCCGTCATGGTCGATGTCGCTCAAGGCAATCGCGCGCATCGAGCCGTCGGTGTCGCGAGAGGCGAACAGCAGGTCGAGTATGCGGATCACACCCCGGTCGACGAGGTCGACGAGGCTCGCGAATCCTTCGCCGGTCATCTTGTTGCCGGGGAACTCGACGATCAAGTAACTGATCGGCCCCATCGTGTTCGCGTCATCTGACATAACTGTTCCACCAACCTCATTCGGAGTCGAGACGTCAGGAGTCTCGCGTGAGCGAACAAGAAGCGACGATCGTGAGACCGCTGCGTCATTATTGCCGGACTCGGCTCGGGTCAGGCAACCTGTCGCGTCAGTGGCCCAGCCTTCTGCAATCGTCGACCGCTGGGTGCCGGGCGTGCGATTGGCGCGTTCATATCAACGAGCCTGGCTGCGGTCCGACCTCGTGGCCGGAGTCGTGCTCGCCGCGATTCTCGTGCCGCAGGGCATGGCGTACGCGGAACTGGCGGGCCTACCTGCCGTCACCGGGCTCTACACGACCATTGCGTGCCTCGTCGGGTACGCGATCTTCGGACCGTCACGAGTCCTCGTGTTGGGCCCCGACTCGTCGGTGTCGCCGCTGATACTTGCGGCGATCACACCGTTGTTCGTCGCCGGCGACACCAGCGAGGCGATCGCGCTCGCAGGGATGCTCGCCGTCTTCGTCGGTTTGATCGAGGTCGGCCTCGGCCTCGGCCGGCTCGGTTTCGTCGCCGATCTGCTTTCGAGCGAGGTACGAGTCGGTTACATGAACGGTCTTGCCATCACGATCATCATGGGCCAGCTCCCGAAGCTGTTCGGTTACTCGACCGATGCCGACTCCTTCATCGACGAGATGGACGCGTTCGTCGACGGACTCGACGAGACCGTCGGGGCTGCGCTGGTCGTCGGCGTCGCGGTGCTCGCAGTTCTCTTGGTGCTCCCGCGGATCACTCGTCGCGTTCCGGCCGTGCTCGTCGCGGTCGTCGGGGCAACCGTCGCGTCGGCCGTTCTCGACCTCGCGCATGACGGGGTTGCCACCGTCGGATCGTTACCGAGTGGCATGCCCACTCCATCGTTGCCGTGGACAGCGTTCGGCGACGTCGGCCCACTCTTGCTCGCCGCGGCCGGCATCACGATCGTCTCGCTGACCGACACGATCGCGACTGCGTCAGCCTTCGCGGCGCGCCGCGGCGAGGAAGTCGATCCCGATCGCGAGATGACGGGCATGGGCGCCGCGAACGTCTTGGCCGGGTTCTTCCAGGGTTTCGCCGTGTCCACCAGCGGTTCGCGGACTGCAGTGGCCGAGCAGTCAGGAGCCAAGTCACAGGTTGCAGGCCTCGTCGGTGCGGGCGCAGTCGCGTTGCTCCTCGTGTTGTTCAGTTCGCTGCTTGCCGACCTTCCCCAGTCGGCGCTCGCTGCCGTCGTCATCGCCGCGGCGCTGTCCCTCGTCGACATCGGTGCTGTCGTCCGATTTCTGAAGGTCCGCAAGAGCGCGTTCTTCTTGTCGATCGTCGCCACGGCCGGCGTGGTCTTCTTCGGCGTTCTCGAGGGCATCGCCATCGCGATCGCGCTGGCGATCGTGTTGTTCTTTCGGCGGAACTGGTGGCCGTACGGCGCTGTGCTCGGGCAGGTTGATGGCATCCCCGGTTGGCACAGCATCGTCGACAACCCGGACGCGCACGAGCGCGAGGGCATCGTCGTCTATCGGTGGGAGGCGCCCCTCTTCTTCGCGAACGCGGGCGACTTCGCCCGCCAGGTCCGCGCGTTGGTGAAAGAACGAAAGCCTCGCTGGATCGTCCTTCAGTGCGAAGCGATCACCGACATCGACGTGACCGCGGCCGAGATCCTGGAGCACCTCGACGAGGAACTCAACGCGATCGGCGTGAGCATCGCGTTCGCCGAGCTTCGCAGCCGACTTCAAGACCTCGTCCGCCGATACGGGCTCCTCGAGACCATCAACGGTGACCACTTCTACCCAACGCTCAAGGCTGCGATCGAGGCGATCGACCCGCGCTAGGGAGCGGTCGTTGTGGTCGTGCCGGCGCTGGTCGTTGTCGTGGTGAGCGATGCTTCCGACGCCTCGAGCGCCGCTTCGAGCGCGCGCAGGGTCGCGGCGTCAACGATCCCGGTCTGCTCGATACCCAGGTCGCTCTGGAGGTTCGCGATCGCGGCACCGAGCTCGTCCGACCACTCACCGTCGATCGGTCCGTCCCAGTATCCCAGTACCTTGAGCGCGCCCTGTATGGCTGCGTTGTGCGAAGCCGCATCCGCGGCAGCGGTATCGGCCTGGGACTGTACGGCCGCGTCGAGCGCGCGCTGCGTCGGTCCGTCGACGAGACCGGTCACCGGCAGCTCGCTCTCCTCCTGAAGCTGCTCGACTGCCGCGACTGTCTCGGGTCCGTACACCCCGTCGACCCCGCCGGTGTAGTAGCCGGTGAGCTCGAGTTCGGTCTGCAAAGCGGTGGTGTACTCGGCGACGACTGCGATCGCCTCGGCTCGTTGTTCGTCGTCGATGCAACCAGCGGCAGCGAACAGTTGCAGCCAGGCGAATTCGACGGCGTACGCGGCCGACTCGAACTGCACGGTCGCCTCGGTCAGGGGCGTGGAGTCGTCTACTCCTCGGCGGCCTCGGAGAAGTCGCTCTCGGCCTCCTCGACCCGGTTCACCACGTCATCGGGGACCGGTGGCGCGGTCGTCCCCGTGGTCACTGTCGCGGATTCGTCCGGGACCGTCGCGGTGGAGCTCGAAGTGTCGGCAATGCGCGCGGCTTCCAGTTCCGCCGCGGCTGTGGTCAGCTCTTCGTTGGCTGCGTCGAGCTCTTCGCGCGCTGCGACCGCGGCATCCGCACTGGCTCCCGCCTCGGTCCGAGTCCGCTGCAAATCGGTGGCGCCCGAGCGCACGTCACCAACGCTGACGGCCGCGTCGTCGAGGATGCCGCCATACCGGTCCAGAACGTCGATGAGCTCTTCGCTGTCAGCGCAGAACGCTTCGGCGGCGCCGGCGAACGCGTCCTCTGCGTCGTTCACCGCGGTCTCCGCAGTCGCGACACGTGCCTCGGCGCGGCTCACCGACGAGTTCGCCGAGTCGGTCGTATCGGAGTCGTCTCCGCCGCACGCTGCTGCCAGCATCGCCATGGTCAACACGCAGATCAGTCGCCGCATGCGCGGTCACGCTAACGCTTCCATCCGACGTCGAGAACGATGCTCAGCGCAGTGCCCTCGAGCCCCGCTCATCCCTGCGTGTCCGCGGTCGCGCTGGTGCGCAGCATGGCGGTGATGATCGCTTGAGCGTCTTCGGTGATCGTGTCGCGTGCGCGGCAGAAGGAACAACACCCCGATGATGATCGGTGGGAACACGATGTAGAACGCGGTCACCAAAGACGTGAGGTCGGAGATCAGACCCACGAGCGGAGGCGCGAGCGCAGTTCCCAGCAGCGTTGACACGAGTGCGAATGCAGACGTGCCGACGCCGCGCGAAGCCGCAGGCAGCACGTCGAGCATCGAGGCTCTGAGGGCGGGCGCCGCTCCGGCTCCGGCAGTGAGACCGACGAACTGCAGTGCGAGGCGCTGCGGCGAGGTTGTCGACCGCGAACGAGATCGCGAACAGCGCCGCGCACGCAATCGTCGCCCACACCACGAGGACGATGCGTGCGCTCGGTCCGCCTCGCACCACCCGATCGGCGAGCCATCCTCCTCCGAACGTGCCGACCACGCCGCCGGCGCCGAAAATCACCGCGGTGACGGCGGTCGCTTCCCCGACGGTCATGCCTGAGTAGCGCTCGTGGTAGACGGCGAGCCAGTAGCCGATTCCCGCCACGGTGAAGAGCAGCGCGGAGACGCCGACGAGGATGTACCGCATCGTCCTGATCCGCAGGATCATCGCCAGCTCGGCACCGATGCCCGAGCGCATCTCGCTCGCGAGCTGTCGGATGGATGCCGTGGATGCGCCGTCGTCGGCATTGTCGTCGTCGAGCACGATCCCGTGTTCGCGCGCATCTGCCTCCCCGCGCCGCGGCTCGCGCAAGCGGAAGACCAGCAGCGCGACGATCGATCCGGGCATACCGACGAGCGCGAATGCCCACCGCCAGCCGAGCGTCGACCCGACGAGTCCTCCGAGTCCGAGCCCGAGGGCGCCGCCGACGAACACGCTGACCTGCTGCAGCGAGAACACGCGTCCTCGCATGCGGGACGGATAGAAGTCACCCAGCAGCGACGTCGACGCGGGGTCGTCGATGGCCTGACCGATTCCCATGACAGCCCGGGCGAACAGCAGGTTGAGGTAGTTCACTGCAGTCGCAGACAACGCGATGAGCCCGCTCCAGCTCAGCAGCGTCCAGCCCATGAGCTGCGTTCGACGGACCCGGTCGGCCAACCATCCGGCAGGAATCGTCGCGGCGCTGTTCACGAACACGAACGCGAAGCCGAGGCTGCCGAGTTGCAGGTCGGAGAGGTGCCACTCGTCCTCCAAGATCGGCAGCACGCCCCGGACGATCGCCATGTCGATCTGGTCCACGAGGTTGACGAGGGCCAACAGGACCATCGGCCAGACCGCGTACTCGTACCCGGGCGTGGTTCGTCGTTCTGTCGAAGCCTCGGTCATCGAGCATCCCGCGGTCGTCCAGTGCGAACGCATCAAAGCCGTCCGGGGTGTTCGCTCGCAACACGAAGCGGCACGACCCGGCCGACCCGCGACGTGCGGAAGACGTTACGGTCTCGAGAGAATCAGGCCGCTCGTCGGCACACCAGTTCCCGCCGTGACGAGCGCGTGTTCGACATCGGCGACCTGGTTGCACGACGTGCCGCGGATCTGGCGCACGACTTCGGTGATGCCGTTCATGCCGTGGATGTACGCCTCGCCGAGGAGGCCGCCGCTCGGTGTTGATCGGCAGCTCGCCGCCGAGCGACAGCCGCTCCACGGTCGCCCAGTCCTTCGCCTCGCCACGCGCGCAGAAGCCGAGCTCTTCGAGCTGCATCAGCACGAACGGCGTGAAGTGGTCGTACAGGAACGCGGTCGACATGTCGGCGGGCCCGAGGCCGGACATCTCCCAGAGCCGCCGGCCGACGACGCCCATCTCGGGGAGCCCGGTCAGGTCGTCGCGGTAGTAGCTCGTCATCATCTCGCCGTCGAACGTCGCGCCCTGCGCGGCGGCGGTGATGACCGCGGGTGTCTGGCGCAGGTCGCGCGCGCGTTCGGCGGAGGTCACGACGATCGCGACGCCACCGTCGCTCTCCTGGCAACAATCGAGCAATCGCAGCACGGGTTCGACGATCCAGCGCGACGCTTGGTGGTCCTCGAGGGTGATCGGCCGCTCGTAGAACCACGCGCCGGGATTGGTCGCGGCGTGCAAGCGGTCGACCACGGCGATGCGCCCGAAGTCGGCGTTCGTCACGCCGTACGTCTCCATGTAACGACGCGCGTGCAGGCCGACCCACGCCGCCGGCGTCATGAGCCCGTACGGCGCGTACCACGCGAACCACAGCGGCAGCGTGGTGACCTGCGCGCTCGCTTCGCCGAAGCGGTTGCCCGAACGTTCGTTGAACGCGCGGTAGCAGACGACGATGTCGGCGACGCCGGTCGCGACCGCCATCGCGGCTTGCATCACGACTGCGGCGGACGCGCCACCGCCGTACGGGACCCGCGTGAACATCGACAGCTCGCGCATGCCGAGGTTGCGCGCGATCTCCATCTCCTCGCTCGTGTCCATCGTGAACGTGACGAGTCCGTCGACATCGGCGGCATCGAGGCCCGCGTCGGTGATCGCCGCGAGCACTGCCTCGCACGCAAGTTGCAGCTCGGTGCGACCCGACTCCTTCGAGAACTCGGTCTGCCCGATGCCGGCGATCGCGGCGCGACCCGACAACCCGCGCGACGTCACGGCGCCGATCCGACGGGAACACTGAGACGCGCGGTGCCACCGACGTGCTCGCCGAGCTCGTTCATCGCCCGCAGCTCGACGTCGATGATCGCGTCGTCGCCGTCCCGCTCGACCGCCGTCACCTCGCCCGTGTACGTGAGCGTGTGACCGGGGAACACCGGCACGCCGAGCCGGATGGCGAGCCGTTGGATCATCGCATCGGGTCCGGCCCAGTCGGTGAGGAAGCGGCTGCAGTACCCGGTGTCGGAGAGGATGTTCATGAAGATGTCGGGCGCGCCCTGCTGGTTCGCGTAGTCACGATCGTGGTGCACCGGCATGAAGTCGCGCGACGCGATCGCGCCCGCGACGACGCGCGTCGGCGTGACCTCGATCACCATCGCCGGGAGCGCATCGCCGACCTGCACGTTCATGCGTCATGCCGTCACCTCCGGCACGAACACCGGGCAGCGACGCACGTCGCCGTCGAACGAGTCGAAGCGCACCTGCACCGGCATGCCGATCGACGCGTCGTCGGGCTCGACATCCACCAGGTTGCTCACGATCCGGACTCCTTCTTCGAGCTCGACCAGCACGACGATGTAGCCGTCCTCGAAGAAGGGCAGCGGTGGATGGCGCGGCATCACGAAGCTGTAGACGGTGCCGCGTCCCGACGCCTCGACCGCCTCCCATTCGAGACTGTGACAGTGCGGGCACATCGGACGCGGCGGATGGCGCAACGTCGCGCAGCGCGGCGCAACGCTGGATCAACAGCCGGCCGTCCTTGGCGCCGTCCCAGAAGAACTGCGTGTCGGCCGTCATCGACGGCGCGAGTCGGAAGCTCACGACGGTGCTCCCTCGGGACGGAACTTGAGGATGCGGAACGTCTGGCGGCCGACGACCGCACCGGACGCGTCGGTGTACGTCGTCACCCACGTCACGAAGTGACCAGCGCCGATCCGCGTCTGCTTCTCCGGCGACACGGAGTCGAGCAGCGTCGTCGCCGACACGACGTCGCCGAGCTTGAGATAGCGCACGATCTCGAACTCGGAGTTGGACGCCAGCGTGCCCACGAAGCCCGCTTCGTCGAGCAGGTCCAGCACCCCCGCCCGACCTCCTTCGACCGGCGAGCCACCGCGCTCGGCCATCCCGGTGATGCGCGGCGTCGCCATCGTCCAGGTCTGCAACATGAGCGGCGGCGCGACGATCTCACCGAAGCGCGAGCGCGCGGCCGCGTCGGGATCCGTGTACACGGGGTTCTCGTCCTCGAACGCGGCGGCCCAGTGCCTGATCATCGGCTGGTTGACGGGATCGGGCCCTTGCGTCGTCCCGCGGTCGCTGATGGGCAGCCCGACCAACGCCTGCAGCCGGTCCCCGAGCGTCTCCTCGACCATTGCTCCGATCGTCTCCTTCGATTCGAGGAGCGTGATCGTGCCACGCGATCGGCGAGTGGCGCGAAGCGCGTGGGAAGTGACGGCAAGCGTGCGCCGCTACGGTCGGATCGTGGACGACGTCACGTTCGCAGTCGTCGACGCGGGTTCCGACGAGGCGCAGTGGGCGATGTCGGAGTACTTCGCCGAGCTCGACGCGCGGTTTCCCACCGGGTTCGACGCGGGCGACGGACTCACCGAGGCACGGACCAGCCTCAATCCGCCACGAGGCGTCTTCGTCCTGGTGTATGCCGCGGACCAACCCGTCGGATGCGGCGGCGTCAACTTCCTCGACGGTGATCAGGCCGAGATCAAGCGCATGTGGGTGAGCGAGCATGCCCGCGGCCGCGGGGTGGCGAAGCGTCTCCTCTCCCGCCTCGAGGACGAGGCTCGCGCCGCCGGGCGGCACACGGTCGTGCTCGACACGAACCGAACGCTCACGCCGGCGATGGCCATGTACGAGTCCGCGGGCTACGTCGACATCGATCGCTACAACGACAATCCCTACGCGCAGCGCTGGTTCCCCAAGACCTTGACGTGACGGAGCCCTAGAGCACGCGAACGCGCGGGGGTTAGGGTATGGACCATGCCGTCGATCACGGGTGGGCACCACGTCGCGCTGACTGTTCGCGACGCCGATAGGAGTGCGGAGTTCTACCGCGACCCGGACAACATCCAGCTCGAGTTCTGGCTCCCCGCCGGCTGACGAACCGGACCGTCGGTGGCCAATCGCCCCCTCCCGACGGGAACGCTCACATTCCTGTTCACCGACCTCGAGGGTTCGACTCGACTGTTGCACGAGCTCGGCGATGCGTACGGAACGTTGCTCGAGACACACCGCCGCATGATCCGCGACGCGGTTGGAAGGCACGGCGGCCTCGAGTTCGGGACCGGTGGTGACGCGCTGTTCGTCGTGTTCGAATCCGCGACGAACGCGATCGCGGCGGCGGCGACCGCCCAGCGCGTGCTCGGCGCCTACGCGTGGCCCGACGACGTGTCGTTACGCGTGCGCATGGCAATCCACACTGGTGAGGTACAGATCGTCGACGGCGACTACGTCGGCATGCCGTTGCATGTCGCGGCACGCCTGTGCTCGGTGGGTCACGGCGGCCAGGTGCTGATCTCTGACACGACGCATGCACTCGTGCAAGCCGCAACAGTCGATTCGTTGGGCACACATCGACTACGCGACGTGCCCGAAGCACTCGAGGTTTTTCAGCTCCGTGCTGACGGACTTGTGACCGAGTTCCCGTCGCTGAAGACACTGACTGCACTACCTAACAATCTGCCCGCCGCCACCGATCGCATGGTCGATCGGGAGCTCGAGGTTGTCGAGGTCGCCGAAGCGTTGACCGAGCGGCGTCTCGTCACGCTGATCGGGCCGGGAGGATCCGGGAAGACCCGACTCTCACTCGAGGTCGGCGCAGCCGTTCTGCCGCAGTTTCGCGACGGCGTGTGGTTCGTCGGCCTCGGCGCCGCGACCACCGCCGACCAGGTCGTCGGGCTCACTGCGCAAGTGCTGCAGATCGGGGAACGCGGCGGCGAATCCTTGGGAAAAACGGTGCTGTCGCAACTCGCCCCGAAAGAGGTACTACTCGTCATCGACAACTGCGAGCATCTCGTCGATGCGGTTGCCGGGTTCCTAGGTCCGCTGCTGGAGCGATGCCCTTCGTTACGCGTATTGGCGACGAGTCGCGAAGTACTCGGACTGCGAGGGGAGCAAGCGATGTCGGTCTCGCCGCTCCCCGACGCCGACGCAACACGCCTGTTCGTCGAACGAGCACGCGCGGCAGTTCCGGCGTTCGACGAGGCGACCGAGGACCCCGCCGCTATCGCCCAGATCTGCCGGCGTCTTGACGGGCTACCTCTCGCGATCGAGCTGGCGGCGGCGCGGCTGCGCGGTGTGTCGCTGCGGCAAATCGCCGACCGACTCGACGACCGTTTCCGTCTGCTCGGCTCGGGCCGGGGGCGCACGCTCGAAGCCATCGTCTCGTGGAGCTACGACCTGCTCGATCCCTCCGAGCGGGCGGTGTTCCGGCGACTCGCGATCTTCGCCGACAGCTTCGACCTCGAAGGCGCCGAGGCGATAGCAGGCTGGGGCGACATCGATCAGCTCGACGTCCTCGAAATCGTGACGCGCCTCGTCGACAAGTCACTCGTCGTGCCGCTGCGTGCCGGCGACGACTACCGGTACCGCATACTCGAAACGCTGCGGCACTACGGACGCGCGCAGCTTTGCGCGAGCACGAGGTCGAAGAGTGCACGGCCCACTTGAACGAGTGGGCGAGGGCGTGGAGCCATCGGCTCGAGGTCGACATGCGGACAACGCGCCAGGATGCGAGCCTGGCCGCCGCCGGCCGCGAGCGCGAGAACTTACGCGCTGTGTACGAGCAAGCGCGCGCGACACGACGATGATCTCGCATTGCGGGTCGTGACGTTCGCGCCGATCCTGTGGATGCGCGAGCGTTACGCGGCGATCGATGATCTGTTGGCGGAGATGTCTGATCTTCCCGACGCGCTGCGTGGACACGCTCTGACTGCGAAGGCACAGTTCGCGTTCGCAACGGGACGTCCGGCAGAAGGACTGACCGCTGGCCATGCCGCAGCCGAGCTCTTCGCAGGCATGGGCGATCGCCGCCATGCCGCTTGGGCGCGGTACTTCGAGGTGTTCAGCGCATGGGGACATCTCGACGACGACGAGGTTCGCGCCCGGCTGGAGCCACTGCTGGCGGAGTTCCGCGCAATGGACGAAACGCTGGGACTCGCGTACATGCTGTGGGTGCAATCTCAGCTCGAGCCGGACGTTGCAGACGCAGAGTCGAAAGCCCGCGAGAGCGAGGCAATGTTCCGCGCCATCGACTCACCGTTCGGGCTTGCCCACTGTCTCGAGGGCCGTGCGCTGATCAGCCTCCGCCGCGGCGAAACAGCGTGCGCAGCCGAATGCCTTGAACAAGTTGTACCCCTGCTGGCTGATTCTGCCGAGCAAGGCTGTCTGGCTCACACGTTGGAAGCCGTTGCGTCGCTACTGATCCAGAGTGACCGACGCGCCGACGCCGCTCTGTTGCTCGGCGCAGCCGAGGACCTCCGCATGCGCAGCGGCCACACGCACCGACCGTGGGAACTTCGGAGCCGCGGTACTCGCCGAGGAGATGCTCTTCCCTGACGATCTCGATCGCGGGCGGGAAGTCGCCCGCGATACCGAACTCGCAGCCTTGCTCGCGCACACGATGCAGTTGCTGTCGCGCCTGCGCGACACGGAACGCGACTCAGCGGAGACCTGACGTGGAACGGTGACGGACCCAGCGGGCACCCGCGGCTCGCGATCAGACGCGCGCCGTCTCCTTGCAGTGTTCACCGGCACGCGCCCACGTCGCGGCTACCTCGCCGCCCTCGCGCACCAACCGCTGCACCGTGCCGAGATCGCGCGTCGAGAACAGCGGCGCGCCATCGACCGTGAGAAGCACATCGCCCTCGCGGAGGCCGATGCGATCCGCCCAAGAGTCCGACGTCACGTTGCGCACGACCACGCCATACGACGTCGTGACCGCGCCGACGCCGAGCCACACCAGCGATCGCCACGCGCGCCGACCGATCACGCCGGTCTGCAGGAACAACTCCAGGTCGGCGAAGATGTGTTCGGAGTGGGTCCAGAACGCTTCGCCGGCGCCGCGTACGAAGTCCTCGTCGAATCCCGACTGCACGACGCGTATCGCGCGTGCCCGTGTCGAGGTGCTCGAACGTGATCGCGATGAGGGTTCCCTCACACGGCTGCTGCGCCTTGCGCACCGTCAGCCGGGCGTCGGCCTCCCGTTCGACTTCGACGGCCTTGGACTCGAACCCCGGTATCCACCACTCCCGCGGTTCCTGCTCGGGATCGGTGCGCCCGATGCACACCTCCTCGAGCGCCTTCCACGCCGCCGCGGGCGGGAACGGGATCTCGAACGTCGTTTCGACCTCAGTCATCGGTTCGTCCCCTCGATAGCCGGGTGCACAACGAGACCTACCGTGAACGTGTCGCCGGCCCGCGCCGCATGTCGCTCGATCAAGCGCGCAGTGAGCTCTACGTACTCATCCAAGAACGCCGCCCGCGCCTCGGCGTCGGCGAACCGCACCGTCGCCTCGACCGCGGCACTCGGGATCTGCGCGCCATCGAACGCGGCGCGATCGAGCAGCGTCGCCGCGTCGCGTGCCAGGCGTTCGCCGAACTCGACGAGATGCTCGAGCGAGACCTGATCGGCGATCGCCTCGAGTCGTTCCCGGTCGCCCCACATGAGCCGTGGCGAGAGGACGAACGTCCCCGCCACCGATTCGTAGAGCTGTTCGACGAAGTTCCCCTTGCGCCGCTCGCCCGCTTCCACGAGCAGGCCCGCGGTGGCGAGCTCGCGCACGTGGTGGTTGATCCGTTGCCTCGGCTCCCCGAGCCGCCGCGCCGCGTTCGCCGCCGAATCCGGGGTGCGCAGCGCGTCGAGCACGCGCAACCGCGTCGGATGGGTGAGCGCCGCGAGCTGGTCGGTGGTTTCGATCACCGTCGACCCGGTTGCCATGCGGATACCTTAAGACAGGTATCCCTGTCTTGACAAGTCAAACTTTCTAAACGCACCGTCGCATGTCGTGCCTCGACTGCGTTGCGCGCACGCGATCAGCGATCCGTGTACTCGGCGTAGGGGAACTTGTCGTACATCAGGTCTCCGTCGATGCCGTACTCGAGCCACATCTTCAAGAGCAAGTACAGCACGAGTCCAGGTGAATCCCGAGCAGCGTGATCGACTCTCGACGGATCTCCTGCCAAAGCGTTCTGCGCGACCTCATGAGCTTTGCGACTTCATGTTCGCCGACCTCGACCCGGCTGACGGGGTTGCCTGTGATCCGTCGCGTGTGAGCCTCCCAACGGATGATCGACTCCGACCAAGCACAATCCTCCTCGTCGATCGCACTCGGGCGCACGAAGACGACGTCGATATCACTCGAGGCGTCGTCATCGCTTCGCGTGAATGATCCGAACAGCGTCACGTTCACCGGAGCCGGCTCGAGGCGGCGCACGCTCTCCCGCAGCTCGTCCAAGAGTGTGTATCGCAAGTCGGCGAGCGCGAGGAGCACTCGACCCGCCAGGTTGTCCGGGACCAGCCTCACCGAGCGCGGCGGGTGGCACCTCTCGCCGCTCGACGACTCCGAGTTCGACGAGCCGAGGGACAACTCGAGCTGCGTGCGACAATGAAACACCTGAAAGATCGGCCAGCGTGGTCAACGTCAGCTCCTCCGTGGTGCGAGCGAGCACGCCAAGGATGCGGCCCTGAGCGTCGGGTATCAGTGCCTCGATGGGTCGACGAAAGTCCACGACGGAATCCTATTACTCATGAATGAGAGAATCGTCTCATTTATGAGAGAAGCCTCTCATCGGCGAGCACTGCTCGTGTCGCGTCGGCTCATCCAAAGACCTGACGCGGAACCGTCACCGGGAGGTCGAGCGAGCTGAGCAGCCCCGGCGCGGCGTCGACCACCGCGGGGACGGCATTGACCACCCGCATCGCGGTCGCGGTCATCGCCGCCTCACCGGCGTCGTGACCCTCGCGTGGGCCGAGGGTCAGGCGGCACTCGATGTCGGGATCGCCCTCGATGCTGACGAGGTACGTCGCATCGTTGTCCGACGACGGCCACTGCGGTGCGACGTCCCGCGACATCCGGATGACATGGTCGATGACGATCGCCTCCCGACCGTCGACGATCCCGCTCGCGATCGTGCGGACGGCACCGACGGTTCCCGCCGGGATCGTGCCGAACGCGACCTCGATGTCGCGATCGGTGAGCTCGCGGTCGACTCGACCGCGGATCTCTTCGAGCTCGACGTCGAGTCCTCGGGCGATGAGCGCGATCGGCGCCCGCCAGACCATGGGGATGACTCCCGGCAGCGCGATGAAGGGCTCGAAGTCGAGCGCGCGACGCGAAGCCGAGCCCGTCCATCATCACGTCCGCGACCGGGTAGTGGTCGTTCAACGAGACCTCGATGAGCCGGAGGGTCCGGATGCTTCGGGATTGCGTGGTGAGAAGCAGTGCGAGCTCGTCCGACGCGAAGCCGGGGAAGATCCCCGACGCGTAGAGCGATGCGCCGCCGGCCGCCGCCGCCTTGCTCAAGCGTTCGCGCAGCGCCGCGTCGGCGACGGGCGGAAACACCAGTTCGGTCGATGTCGTGGTGACCACGTTGATGCCGGCTTCGAGGAGTCGCTCGTAGTCCGGGACCGCGCCCGCGCCGCGCTCCGGTCCGCTCGCGGCGTACACGACGCAGTCGGGTCGGAGCCGCGATCAGCGCGTCGATGTCGCTCGTGGCCGTGACCCCGAGCGGCGCGATGCCCGCGAGCTCTCCGGCGTCGCGGCCGACCTTCTCCGGTGTGTGCACCCAGACGCCGACCAACTCGAGGTCGGCGCGCGCGGCGATCGCTCGAATGGCGTTCGAGCCGACACCGCCCGTGGACCAGACCACGACTCGACAAGCCGCGCGTTGCACGATCTCGCTCCTCACGCCGAGGTGAAGGCACCCTGGGGAACGGTGAGCGGGAGGTCGAGCGCATGTAACAGGCCGGGAGCCGCGTCGACGACGTACGGGATCGCGTTCACCACACGCATCGCGGTCGCGACCATCCCGCCGGCGCCCCCCGCCATGCCCTCGACGCCGGCCGCGCCGGGATCATCGAGTGAGTGCGAGAGCTCGCAGTGGATGTTCGGGGTGCCCTCGATCTCGATGCGATAACCATGGTCGCGCTCACCGATCGGCCAGTCCGGCGCGACATCGCGCGCCATGCGATTGACGTGCTCGATGACGATCGCCTCGCGACCGTCGACGATGCCGATCGCCTCGATGCGAATCGCGCCGCTGGTGCCGGCGGCGATCGTTCCGCACGCGACCTCGAGCGTCCTCGTCGGTCGGTGCACGCTCGACACGTTCGCGAATCTCGTCCAGCTCGACGCCCAAGGCATCGGCCATGAGGCGGAGCCCGCCGCCCCACTCGTGGGTGACGACACCCGGGAGTCCGACGAGAGGATCGAAGTCCATCGGGCGTCCGAAGCCCATCCCGTCCATCATCACCTCCGCGACGGGATAGTCGTCGTAGAGCGAGATCTCACTCGCTCGAATCGAGCGGATGTCGGAGGACTGCGTCGCGAGCACGAGTGGGAGGTGATCGCACGCGAACCCCGGCTCGATGCCCGACGCGTAGATCGACGCCCCGCCGGCTTCGGCCGCCGCTTCGAGTTGCGCCCTCGTCGCGGCATCGATTGCCGGCGGGTAGATCATGCGCGACGACGTGGTGGTCACGACGTTGATCCCCGCTCGCAGCATCCGCACGTAGTCGGGCACGGCTGCGGCGTCGCGCTCCGGGCCGCTGGCGGCGTACACGACACAGTCGGGCTCCAGCGCGAGGAGCGCGTCCGCATCGTTGGTGGCCGTCAGCCCCATCGCTCGACCGTTGGCGAGCTCGCCCGCGTCCCGGCCGACCTTCGCGTCGGAGTGCACCCAGACACCGGCGAGCTCGAGGCCGGGCCTGCGAGCGATCGCGACGATGGAGATCGATCCGATGCCACCGGTCGACCAGACCGCGACCCGCAGCGGCCGTTCTGCCGGCTGGGTCATGTCACCGGCCGGTGGCGCTCTTCGACAGCTCGGCGATGTTGAGCGCTTCGGACTCGACGCGTCCTCGACCCATCGAACGGACCGCGATGTCGTGGCCCTCGGCCTGCTTGCGCAGCGCCGCGACCGTCGCGTCCTCCCGGGCAATGTGCTGGAACGGGTCGTAGTCGAACCAACGCATGGCCGTGCGATGCGTGATGTTCTCGATGTCGGCGTCGCTCACGCCGGCCGCGACGATGTCGCGAGCGAGGTCCTCGGGCCCGGTGGGCCACGACGAATCGGAGTGCGGGTAGTCCATCTCCCAGCTGACGTTCTGCGAGCCGATCCGATCGACCAGCTGGAGGCCGACCGGGTCGGAGATGAAGCACAGGAGCACGTTCTTCAGGAACCGCTCGGTGGGCGTGAGGTCACCGAGATCCTGACCGGTCCAGTGGTGATGCATGTCGTAGGTGCGCTCGATGCGATCGAGGAAGTACGGCACCCATCCGATGCCGCCCTCGGACAGCGCGATCTTGATGTCGGGGAACTCCTTGAGCACTCGGCTCCATACGAGGTCCGCCGCGGCTTGCACGATGTTCATCGGTTGCAAGGTGATCAACACGTCGATGGGAGCGTCGGGCGTGGTCATCGCCAGCTTCGACGACGAGCCGATGTGCATGCAGATGACCGTCCCGCGTTCTTCGGCCGCGCGCCAGAACGGGTCCCAGTACGGCTCGTGCAAGCGTCGGCGCATCGAGCGGCGCCGGGTTCTCGGGGAAGGTGATCGCGTGACACCCCATGTCGGCGAGGCGATGCACTTCGTTGGCCGTCTCCTCCGCGCTCCAGATCATCGGCACGCCGAGGGGGATGAACCGGCCCGGGTGCTTGCCGCACCACTCGTAGACGTGCCAGTCGTTGTACGCCTTCACCATCGCGGTGGCGATGTCGTCGTCCTTGGCGGACGCGAAGATGCGACCCGAGAACCCCGGCATCGACGGGAAGCACAGGGAGCCGAGCAGCCCGCCGGCGTTCATGTCCTTGATGCGCTCGTCGACGTCCCAACAGCCCTTGCGCATCTCGTCGAGGCGGGTCGGCTCGATGCCGTACTCCTCCCTCGGGCGACCGGCAACCGCGTTCAGGCCGACGTTCGTGATCTCGTGCTCGTAGTAGTACCAGGCGAGCGTTCCGTCGTCGCGCTCCTTCAACTTCGGCGCGAACTCCTGGTACTTCGCGGGCAGATGCTTCTCGAACACGTCCGGCGGCTCGACCACGTGGTCGTCGACGCTCACCAGGATCAGGTCGTCCAGGTTCATCGCTGCCCCCAAAGGATCGGAATGCGACGGCGCAAGCCGGATGATAGTAGACACTTTCTTAACTGCGCCGGGAGGTCGAGTCCCGACGAAGGAGGTTCGCGTGTCGTACGAGAGCACTGCCAACCCGATCAAGGTCGGCTACCTCATGGACTTCGTCCTGCCCGCGGAGTACCCGCAGGACCGGCGCCTCGATCTCACCCAGTCGCTCGACCTCATCTTCGAACGCGGCCATCGCGACGGCGTGATCGATCGTCCCATCGAGGTCGTCTACCGCGAGGTGGAAGGGCTTCCGAAGGGATCGGCCAAGGCGGTCATCGACGCGTACGGCGAACTCGTCGACGAGGGCTGCCTCGCCGTGTTCGGGCCCTTCATCACCGACAACTGCGAACCGACACGCGTCGAGATCGAGCGCCGCTTCGAGGTGCCGGCGATCAGCGTGACCGGATCCGAAGCGTGGTTGGGTCCGTGGACGTTCTCACTGCCGATGGGATCACTCACCGACGAGCCGGTCTTCTGGGCCGAGCAGATGGTCAACGCCGGATATCAGACGGTCGGCGCGCTGGTCGAGCGCTCACACGTCGGGCACACCTACATCACCAACTTCCGCGCGGCCTGCGAACGGGCGGGGATCCGGATCGTCGCCGAGCAGATGATCGCCCAGACCGCGCAGGACATCACCGCGGAAGTGACGAAGCTCCACGAGGCCGAGCCCGACGCCATCGTGCATTGCGGCTTCGGCTTCGGCATGGCGATGACCAACATGATCCTCCAGTCGCTCGACTGGGACCCGCCGCGCTTCATGAGCACCGCGTTCGAGAACGCCTGGCTCAACGACCTGCTGTGGCAGGCCATGTTGGGATGGACCGGCGTCGACCAGTACGACGAGGCGAACCCGGTCGGCCAGCGTTTGCTCGACGAGTTCAACGAGGCGTACGGCCGCCGCCCCGAGTACTGCGTCCTGGTCGTGAACTTCGACATTGCGAACGCGCTCCTCCAGGCCATCGCCGACGCCCATCCGTTGACGCCGGACGGCGTTCGGGCCGCGCTCGAGCGCGTGAAGATGATCCCCGCCGCGTCGGGATCCCCGGGTACCTACCTCTCGTTCGGGAACTGGATGCACCGCGGCTGGGTCGGCGCCGGCTACCTCGTCGCGCGCCGGCTCGACCCGGATGGCATCAACTCCCACCTCGTCGCCCGCTTCGGCGGGCACTGGCAGTGACAAAGGAGGATGCCCACGGCGATCACCGTTCGCGGTGCAGGAAGCCGTGGAGGATCGACTGGGTGAGCTCCTCGACGATGGCCTTCCTCGGCGGCCGCCTGGCACCGAAGAAGGTGGACCGGAACGCGGCCATCCCGGCGACCATCGCCACCGTCGAGTGCGCCGCGAGGTCGGGGTGGCTCGATCGCATCCCCCGGATGTCCATGCCCTCGCTGCTGATCCGGCCGAGAACCGCGAGCGCGCGCTTGATGTCGGCGATGCCGGCATCCGCCAGTTCCTCTTCGCTCATCGAGTCGGAAGCCCACAGCGTCATGACGAGGCCGCGGTGCTCGACGAACAGGTCGTACAACTGGCCGATGAACTGGCTCGCCACCTCCTCCTCGTCGGTCTCCTCGGGGACCAACGACATCCACGTTTCGCGGAAGTCGTCGACGAAGCTCGTGAAGGGAACAACGAGCGCCTCGCGAAACAGCGCGGCCTTCGAACCGAAGTGGCGGAACAGCAAGTGCTCCGCGACGCCGGCTGCCTCGGCGATCTCGCGCGTCGTCGTGCTGCGGTAGTCCTGACGCGCGAACAGTTCACGAGCAGCATCGAGGAGCAGCCGTCGCGGCTCGCCCCTCGGCCGTCGTGTCGCCTTCGTGTCTTCGTCGTCGTCTTCGTCGTCGTCTTCATGAGCCTCGGCCCCATAAGATAGTGGACACCATCTTATGGATCCCGACATGAGCTCGACACCGAAGCGTGCGGACCGTCCCATCACTCGGGTCGACTTCGTCAACCTGCAACCCGAAGTGGTGCCCGACGCGCCGGCGCCCCAACCCGACAACCACGAGCTGGCCCAGGCGGGCGCGCTTCCGTTGGGCGACCTGCTCATCGCGTGCAGCCGCTCGCTCGTCGAGGAGACGTTGCGGAACGCGGAGGTCTTCTCGTCGGCCGACCTCGTCGATCAGGGCAACGATCGGCCGCTCATCCCGCTGGCCATCGACCCGCCGGATCACCTTCGCTACCGCCGGTTGCTCGATCCGCTCTTCGCGCCCCGTCAGATCGATCGGCTCGAGGGCGACATCACGATGCGGGTCAACCACTTCATCGATCGCTTCGTCGAACGCGGCGCATGCAACTTCACCGCGGAGCTCGCCGAGCTGTTCCCGTCGTCGGTGTTCCTCGGGATGATGGGGCTCGACTGGGAAGAGCTCGACACGCTGGTCGCGCTCCGCGACGGGATCCTCCGACCGGGCACCCCGGAGTCGCTGCCCGAGGAACGGACGCGCATCCAGAAGGAGACGGCGCAGCGGGTCTACGCGTACTTCAACGCGGTGTTGGACGAACGCGCCGCCGCGCCGCGCGACGACATCCTCTCGTTGCTCACCACTGTCGAAGCCGGCGACGAGCACCTCACGCGCGACGAGATGCTCGACATCTGCTTCGTTCTGCTCACCGCGGGACTGGACACGGTCACGGATTCGTTGACGTGCTTCTGGGCGTTCCTCGCGCAACATCCGGATCACCAGCGCGAGCTCGTCGAGCATCCAGAGGTGATCCCCAACGCAGTCGAGGAACTGCTCCGCTGGGAAACGCCGGTGCCCGCCGTCGTCCGCTGGGCGCGCGAGGATCACCGCGTCGGCGAACACCCGGTCGGCGCCGGTCACCTCGTGATGGCCAACCTGTCGTCGGCCAACGTCGACCCCGAGCAGTACACGGATCCGCTCGACGTCCGCTTCGACCGCGACGTCAACCGCCACCTCGCCTTCGGCAGCGGGATCCATCGCTGCCTCGGTTCACACCTCGCGCGCCGCGAGCTGCGCGTCGCGCTCGTCGGAGTGGCACCGGCGCATTCCCGAGTACGCACTCGCACCCGGCTACACGGTCGCCTACAAGCCACCACTGCGCTTCGTGCCCGACCTCGAGCTCGTCTGGCCAACCGCCCGCTGACCGCGCACCACAGGAGGAACGAGATGGAAGACGTTCTCGGCTACCGCGATGCCTCGGTCGTCGTCACTGGCGCCGCATCCGGCATGGGAGCTGCGACAGCACAGATCCTGGTCGACCTCGGCGCGCAGGTCACCGCGATCGACATCAAGCCGACCGAGGTCGCCGTCGACCGATTCGTCGAGGTCGACCTCCGCGACCGCGCCGCCATCGACGACGCCGTCGCGTCGATCGGCGATCCCGTCAACAACCTCTTCAGCTGCGCAGGACTGCCGGGCCCGCCCTTCTCCGAGCTCGACACGATGCTGGTCAACTTCGTCGGCGCGCGCCACCTCGCGCGAAGGACTGGTGCCGAAGATGCCGCGCGGCGCGTCGATCTCCGCGATCTCGTCGTCGGCCGCGGTCGGCTGGCAGGACCAGATGGCGACGATCGGCGAGCTCCTCGCGACCGACGGCTTCGACGCGGCCGTCGCGTGGTTGCAGGCGCACGAGGAATCGTGGTCCTGGAGCGGTTACCTCTTCTCGAAGTGGGTCGTCGACGCGTGGGTCGGCTGGTGGTATCCCGACCTCGCCGCGAAGGGCATCCGCATCAACTGCATCAACCCCGGCCCGACCGACACCGCGATGATGCCGGCGTTCCACGACTTCGCCACCAAGGAGGTGGTGGACCAGGCGGTCGGGCCGATCGGACGGTACGCACGAGCCGAAGAACAGGCGTGGCCACTCGTCGTCCTCGGCAGTCCGCGACTCAGCTACGTCGCGGGCGAGGTGTTCGCCGTCGACGGCGGCTTCCAAGGCGCGCGGTACACCGGCCGCTTGCAGGCGGAATGGGCGGACATGATCACGGAGACGTCGCCCGAGTAAGGTGAGGTTTCCCTAAACCAACCCGGGAGGCGACCGTGTCGGATGACCACTCGCTCTGCACGATCGCCGAGCTCGAGGACGCCGTCGGGAAGCGGCCGCCGGGCGCGGGCTTGAAGTCGATCTCCCTCCTCGACGAGCACTGCCACACCCTGCTCGCGGTATCGACGTTCAGTGTCGTCGGCGCTCGCGCGTCCGACGGCGCGCTCCACAGTTTCGCGGTCGGCGGCGCCCCGGGGTGCGTCGCACCGGCCGACCCGCACACGCTCGTGTTGCCACGACTGCCTGACCTTCAACCGCTCGACGGCGCCCCCGCCGGACTCCTCGCGCTCATCCCGGGTTATCGCGAGACGCTGCGGGTGAACGGCACCCTTGCCTTCGGCGACGAAGTGCACTTGCACGTCGACGAAGCCTTCCTCCACTGCGCCAAGGCGATGATCCGCTCACGCTTCTGGGCACCGCCCCGCACGCCGGAGGGTGGCGCCGACGTCGGCGTCCAGGCGACGAACGGTTTCGACGAGGTGACACGCGCCTTCCTCGCGCACGCACCCTTCGTTGCGTTGTCGTCGGTCGACGGGAACGACCGCGCCGACGTGAGCCCGAAAGGCGACCCGCCCGGCTTCCTACACGTGCTCGACGATCAGACCGTTGCGATTCCCGACCGCCCCGGTAACCGCCGCACCGACACGATGCACAACCTCATCGAGCGGCCCGAGATCGGAATGCTCGCGCTCGTACCCGGTGACGAACGAGTGCTCGAAGTGCGCGGCCGAGCGCGCATCACGAACGATCCACTGTTCTGCGCGCCCATGGCCGTGCAGGGGAAGACCCCGGCCGCGGCGCTCGTAATCGCCGTCGATCACGTCGAGCTACGGCACGAGCGCGCGATCACGGATGCTGCGCTCTGGGACACGCAGCGCCACGTTCCGGCCGACGCGTTGCCGCGTGCGAGCCGGATCTGGGTCGACCACGTCAAGCTCAACGAGGACCCCGGCGTCGCCGCCAAGGCGATGCGCGCCCTCGTCAACGAGCCGACGCTCGCCGCCGGCCTCCGCCGCGACTACAGCCACAACCTGTACTGAACACTGGTTGAGATCGCTCCCGGGCGCGAAATTTGTCAGACGTCATCACGTGAGCGGTACGGCGTTGCGGCGAATCACCTCCGCGTACCACTGCGCTGACGGCTTCGGGGTCCGCCGGAAGGACTGGCGGTCGGCTTCAACGATGCCGAGACGCGGCGCAAATCCGAGGAGCCACTCGAAGTCGTCGAGCAGTGACCAGTACGTGTCGTGTCCATCGTGGCACTTCTCACGCACGACGCGATCGTCCTCGCAATGAACGAACTACCACAACGCGAGTCTCCGTTGCCCGGGTAGTGCCACACGTCGTTCTCGTGGTCGACACGTCGACTTGCACGGTGTAGCACGGACACGAATGAGCATGTCGACGCCCGCATTCGCTGATCGTCTCGCGGCAGCCGTGCGCGCCGGTCAGGCCCCCAACCTCCACGGCGTCGTCGGGCTACGTCATGGTCGGATCGTCCTCGAGCACTACGGCACGGGCGCGGACTTCAAGTGGGGTGACCCGCTCGGTTCGGTGACGTTCGGGCCCGACGTACTCCACGACATCCGTTCCGTTACGAAGAGTGTCGTCGGTCTTCTCTACGGGATGCGCTCGCGGACGGGCGTGTTCCCGCGCCCGACCAACCGCTGCTTGCGTGCTTCCCCGAGTACGCCGACCTCGCGGCCGAACGGGTCGCTCCCGCCTCACGGTCGAGCACGCGCTCACGATGACGCTCGGCCTGGAGTGGACCGAAGACGTCCCGTACACGAGCGCGGCCAACAGCGAGATCGCAATGGAGTCGCGCAGGACCGTACCGTTTCGTCCTCGAACGCCAGATCACCGAGGATCCCGGGAAAACCTGGCATTACTGCGGCGGCGCGTCGGCGCTGATCGGCAAGCTCATCGTCCAGGGCACGGGCACGACATCGCGGACTTCGCACAGAGGACACTGCTCGAGCCGATCGGCGTACATGCCTTCGAATGGATGGGCGGCAGCGACGGCGTGGAGTCAGCCGCGTCGGGGCTGCGACTGGCCCCGCGTGACCTGGCGCGCATCGGCCAGGTGGTGCTGGAGCACGGTCGGTGGGACGGAACCGAGGTCGTCCCCGCGTCGTGGATCGAGACAATGCTGCAGCCGCGGTCACGATCGCGCCGGGCTTCGAGTACGGGTATCAGTGGTACCTCGGTGGATCGGCGGCGCCCGGGGCCGCTGGTCGCCCGCTCCGGTGGGTCGCCGGGATGGGCAATGGCAGCCAGCGTCTCGTCATCGTCCCCGAGCTCGACCTCGTCGTCGCGATCAGCGCCGGCAACTACGACGCAGCCGACCAGGCGGCGATGCCTGCCACGATCCTCGACGCCGTGATCCTCGCCGCCACCGAGCGCTGACGCGCGCTCGCCGTCGCGCTCGCCGACGATTCGGTTCTCGGGTTGATGCTTCGACGGAGGACGTCACGCAGCAGAGTCGAGCGGGGAACATCGCCGAGAGCATGGCGACAACGTGGCTCATGACGATCTCGCCCGATACGAAATGCCGCGGCAGGCCCTGGGTCGGATACTCGAACGCGACCCGCCGTACCTGAACCTCGGCCGACACGCACTCGAAGGTACGCGACTGAGCGATGATGGGGGAATGCCCATCGAACCCGTTCGTGTCGCGCCCCAGGGGCCGGCCGGTCCCATTCCGACGCTCGTGTTCGTGCCCGAGGACGCGCCGGCGCGGATGCCGCTCGTGCTGTTGGGTCACGGCGGACACCTCTCCAAGGACGACGCGACGATGCAGTTGCTGTGCCGCGCGCTCACGTCGGTGCCGGCCGCGGTCGCGATCATGGACGCTCCCGATCACGGCGAACGCCGTCCACCTGATCTCACCGACGCCGAATGGGAGCCCTACGTGCTGGCTCGCGTCGGCGATCCCGACGTGCACGCGCAGGTGCTCGAGGAGTGGCCCCTCGTCATCGCCGCGGCTCGCGAGGCGGTCCCCGCGCTGGACGGGCGCGTCGCCTACGCCGGCTTCTCGATGGGTTCGATCTTCGGCCTCTCCATCGTCGGCGACCTGCCCGAGGTCCGTGCCGCGGTGTTCGCGGTCGGAGGGTACGTCGCAGAAGAGCGCGGCCTCGCGACCTCGGTGAACGAGATGATCGCCAAGGGGATACCCAAGCTCGGCGATCGCGACGTGCTCATGGTGAACATGACCGCCGACGAGTCGTTTCCGATCGCTCGGGCGATCGAGGTGCTGGAAGCGATTCCTGGACCATGTTCGATGCACGTGTACGTCGGGGGTCATACCGACCTTCCGCCCGCGTCGATGTCCGGGATACGGCGCTTCCTTCGTTGGACGCTCGCGGACTGACTGCGGTGGTTGCGCGCGTTGGCTTTACGAACGCCGGATCCTTCCCAAAGGCTGCACAGCCCTCATCAACCGAGGAGCGAGGATGATCCACATGCCCGCGCGTTCCGTTCGTCGCTCGGCGCTGGCCCTCGTCGTCGGCGCCGGGCTGACACTCGGCGCGTGCAGCCCGCTCGCATTTCCCGAGGCCGCGCCCGCACTCCCGGAGCGACGGCGCGCGAGTGGGCGAAGATCGATCATGGCCTCGCCGAGCTGGGACCGAAGGTGGGCCTCGTCGCGGCACGCGTGTCATCGAATGGAACGTGCCTTCCGGTCCACGACGGTCTCTCCGTTCACGGCCCGACCGACCGCGTCGCAGTTCAAGCTGTTCGTCTTGGGTGCGCTCGCCAACGAGATCGCCGCGGGGCGGATCTCCTGGGACCAGACCTTGACGGTCACGGACGCCGTCAGGAGCATTGGCAACGGACCAGGGTCGCTCCAGTTCGCCGCGTCCGGCACCCAGGTCTCGGTCGAAGAAACCGCGACGAAGATGATCTCGATCAGTGACAACACGGCCGCCGACATGCTCATCGGTCTGCTGGGCCGGAACCGCGTCGAGGCGCAGGTTCGTCAGTGGGCGGCGAACGCGTCCGCGAACGAACCCTTCCTCACGACACGAGAGATGATCTTGCTGCACTACGTCGCCGGTCTCGGCGATCGCTACCTCGCCACGCCGCGCCGCGAACGAGAGGCGTTCCTCGCCTCGTCGGTCGACCCACTCCCGATCAGCGCCATTGTCTCCGGCTACTCGCGGACCCTCGCTATGTCGAACAGATCGAGTGGTTCGCCTCCCCCTATGACATCTGCCGCACGTTCGCCGGCTTGCAGCGGTTGTCGCAGAACCCGCGGTTGTCTCCCTTGTCCGCGATCCTTTCCCTTCAAGTGGCCGGGATCGGACTGGAGCCGTCGGCATGGCCGACCGTCTGGTACAAGGGCGGCTCGGAGTCCGGCGTCCTCACCCTCGGCTGGCTCGCCACCAACAGTCGCGGGAAGACCTTCGTCGTCGAGGCGATGGTGACGAATCCCGATGCGGCGCTGGCTGCGGATTCGATCACGGACCTCGTCGCCCTCGCCGAACACAGCCTTCGACCTCCTCGGTTGAGCCTCGGCGGTCCTCGATCTTCAACCAAGTGGTTGACAATGGTCAGATCATCGGCGTACGTTGTGTTCAACCATTCAGTTGAACAAGGAGATCGTCGGTGGTCGACGACCAGCTCTCCCGAGTCTTTGCCGCTCTGGCCGACCCGACGAGGCGCGACATCGCGGCCCGACTCGCGGTGGGCGACGCGACGGTCGGAGAGCTCGCCGAGCCCTACGACGTCTCCGTCCAGGCGGTGTCGAAGCACATCAAGGTGCTGACCGACGCCGGCCTGGTGAGCCAGAGCAAGGACGCCCAGCGGCGGCCGTGCCATCTCGAAGCGGAGGTCTTCGACCTGATGTCGAAGTGGATCGAGCGGTACCGCCAACAGGCCCAGGCGCGCTACGAGCGCCTGGACGCCGTCCTCGCCGAGACGCGGGGCGACGAACGACCCAACCGATCACGCGCACAACAAGGAGCTGCGTCATGAGCGCCACGACCAACCGCTACCAGGTCTCGATCGAGGCCGACCCCACCCTGCCGATCATCCGCATGACCCGAGACTTCGACGCCACGCCGGCGCAGCTGATGCGGGCCCACACCGATCCCGAGCTGTTCGCCCGCTGGGTCGGGCCGAATGGGATGGAGACGAAGATCCTCGACTGGGACGCCACCACCGGTGGCCGCTGGCGCTACGTCGCCGAGCGAGAAGGCGAGGAGTACGGCTTCCACGGTTGCTTCCACGAGGTCGGCGCGGACCGCATCGTGCAGACCTTCACCTTCGATGGTCAGCCCGATGGCGTCGCCCTCGAGACGCTGCGGTTCGAGGACCTCGGCGACGGCCGCACGCGGTTGCACGCGCAGTCGCTGGTCGACAGCTTTGCGGACCGCGACCAGTGGCTGGCCAGCGGCATGGAGACCGGCGTCCAAGAGGGATACGCCAAACTCGACGCCCTCATCGCCGAACTCCGATGAGCAGCCCGGCCGACGAGCACCGGCGCATCGCCGCGGCATTCACCGCAACGGTCGAGGGCGTCGCGCCGGCGGCGTGGGACGAGCCCGCGCCGCCGGAGGGCTGGGTTGCCCGCGATGTCGTCCGCCACCTCGTCGAGTGGTTCCCGGCGTTCCTCGAAGGATCGGCCGGGATCACGCTGCCGGCCGGTCCGTCGGTCGACGAGGACCCCGTCGGCGCGTGGCGTACCCAGACCGACGCGGTGCAGGCACTGCTCGACGACGCGGATGTCGCCGACCGCGAGCACGATCTCCCGCACATCGGCTGCATGTCGCTCGGGCAAGCGATCGACATGATCTACACCAGCGACGTGTTCCTGCATCGCTGGGATCTCGCCCGTGCCACCGGCCAGGACGAAACGTTGGACCCGGACCAGTGTGCCGCCATGTTCGAAGGCATGCTGCCGATGGACGAGGCGCTGCGCCAGAGCGGCCACTACGGACCGCGCGTCGACGTCCCCGACGACGCAGACGCCCAAACGAAGCTGCTGGCGTTCATCGGCCGCACTCCATGAGCACCACAGCGCGACCGCTACGTATCGGGTCGCGCACTGCGGTTCAGCGGCCGACGTACTTCGGTTCGCGCTTCTCGAGGAACGCGGCGACACCTTCGCGGTGGTCCTCGGTGCGGAACAAGTCGGCGAGGGACGACGAGACCCAGCGGCCGAGCTCGTCGAAGTCGGGATCGAGCGCCGTGCGCAGTCCGGCCTTGATGCGTCGCACCGCGAGCGGAGGGTTCGCCGCGATCTCGTTTGCGAGCTCGAGTGCGGTCGGCAGCAACTCCTCGTGCGGGACGACACGCGAGGTGAGGCGGAGCTCCTTGGCCGTCGTCGCGTCGATGACGCGCCCGGTGTAGAGGAGCTCGGCCGCAGCTTCTCGACCGACGAGTTGCGCGAGCCGCGCGAGGCCGGCGACGTCACAGCAGAGGCCGCGCTTGACGAACAGCTCACCGAACTTCGCCCGCTCCGAGCACACCCGGATGTCGGCCATGATCGCGAGCTCCATGCCCCACCCGACCGCCGGTCCGTTGACCGCGGCGATGACCGGCACATCCGTTTCGAGCAGCGCCTTCGCGGCCGGTGTGAGGCGCGGTTCGGCCCGCAACCCGGACGACACCTGATCGCCGGCCTTGGCCATGACCTGCTTCACGTCGTCACCGGAGCAGAACGCCGGATCGCGGCCCGTGACGACGAGGCAGCGTGCGGTCGTTGTCGTGACCGCGTCGGTCAGCTCCGCGTACGTCGTGAGCGTCAAGGCGTTGCGGGCGTCGGGTCGGTCGATCGTGATCACGCCGACGTGATCGACGACCTCGTAGACGATCTCGCGGTAGTCGCTCACGACGGCACCTGGTGCTGCTCGCGCAGCTCGCGCTTCAGCACCTTCCCGCTCGCGTTGCGCGGGAGCTCGTCGTCGGTGAGCCAGACGTGTGCGGGCACTTTGAACGCGGCCAGCCGGTCGCCGACGTGCGCGCGGATCGCCTCCTCGGTGAGCGACGAGCCGCCGCGCACGCGCACGACTGCACCGACCGCTTCGCCCAATCGCTCGTCCGGGACGCCGATGATTGCGGCTTCGGCCACATCCGGGTGCTCGTACAGCGCGGCTTCGACCTCGGCTGCGTAGACGTTCTCGCCCCCGCGGATGATGACGTCCTTCAGCCGGTCGACGACGTAGAGGTTGCCGTCGGCGTCGAGGCGACCCAGGTCGCCGGTGTGGAACCAACCGTCGGTGAAGGCCTCGGCCGTTTCTCGCTCGCGCCCGAGGTAGCCGCGCACGATGGTCGGTCCCTTCAGCCAGATCTCGCCGATCGCGTCGACCGCGGCGTCGTTCCCGCCCTCGGCGACGACCCGCACGTCGATGACCGGCGAGATCGGCTTGCCGACGCTCTCCGGATTCGCGACGTACGCGGGGCCGAAGTTCGCGATCGCCGCACCGGAGGTCTCCGTGAGGCCGTAGCCGTTGCCGGGCGCGGCGCGGGACGATGTCTGCTCGTCGATGCGGCGCACGAGCTCGGGCGGGACGAGCGTCGCGCCGGACGAGATGCCGCTCAGCGACTCGATCGTCGCACCCTTCGCCTTGGCCGCTTCGAGCAGCTCGAACATCGTCGTCGGCACGCCGGCGATCGTCGTGATGCCTTCGCGCTCGATGATGTCGACGGCTTCGCCGGCGTTCCAGCGGTACGTGAGGACGATCTTGCCGCCCGCCATCGTGAAGGGCAGCAGGAACGACTGCAGCCCACCGACGTGGAACAGCGGCAACGTGAGCAGCGTCGCCATCTGCGGTGCCGGCGTCGGGCCTGCCGGCTGGCGCGCGGCGCTCGCGGCTGCCGCGTTCATCGTGAAGTACACGCCCTGCATGAGGAAGTTGGTGAAGTTGCGCTGCGTCTGCACCGCGCCCTTCGGTCTTCCCGTCGTGCCGGACGTGTACATGATCGCCGCGTCCGCGTCGACATCGATCGCGACGTCGGGTAGGGGTGGGTCGTCACCCGCGACGACGTCCGCCCACGGCACGCCTCCCGGGAGCGCGCGCTCGGCACGGATGAGCACCGCGGCCCGCACCGGTGTTTCGGCGAGGTGCGATGCGATGCGCTCGGCGCGTTCGTCGTCGGCGAACACGACGACCGAACCGGAATCCGCGAGCCCGTATTCGAGCTCGGGTCCGGTCCACCACGCGTTGAGCGGAACGACGACGGCACCGATCGCCTGCGCGGCCCAGAACGCGACGACCCACTCGGGGAGGTTGCGGGTCGCGAGCGCGACGCGATCGCCGGCTCGCACGCCCTGCGCGCCGAGCCAGCGCGCCACCGCGCGGACGTCACGGTGCGCGTCCGCGAACGTCATGCGCTCGTCGCCGTAGACGATGAAGTCGTTCGCCGCGAACGCGACGCTCAGATCCCATACCGCGCGCAGCGAAGGTGGGGCGTTGCGGAACACCTTGGTGGGCACGCCGCGGATGTCGACGACGTCGATCGCGAACAGGTCCCCCATGCCGTCAGCGTCAGCCATGGCGCGAAACTTAGCGATTGTTCGGTTCCCGGTACACTGCCCTGCTGTGACTGGCTCGCGGCGACCGGGCAAGGCCGCCATCCTCCGTGCCGCCGTCGAGGTCATCGCCGAGGAAGGCTTCGAGGGGGCGTCGACGCGCGACATGGCGGGCCGGGCCGGTGTCTCGGTTGCCGCGCTCTACCACCACTTCCCGTCGAAGCTCGGCCTGCTGCGCGAGTTCCTCGACGAGGCGTACAGCGTCACGCTCGCGCGCATCGACCGGCGACTCGAGGGCGTCGACGGTCCCTTGGCGCGCCTCGAGAGCGTCGTCGGCACCCTCGTGTGGACGCACCTGCACGACGACTTCGCGCAGCAGGCGTCGGTCGTCGCGATTCGCGAGTACACGCGGCTCGAAGCACCCGAGCGCGCCGCGATCGAGGTGCAGCGGAAGGCGTTGCTCGATGTCGTCGAACACATCCTGCGCGACGGCGCGCGCACCGGCGACTTCGACATCGACGAGCCCGCGCGAGACCGCGCGCGATCGTGAGCCTGACGACGTCGCTCGTCGGCGATCTACCCGAGATCGGACGGCCACTCGCCGACGTCACCGCCCTGTACCAGGAGTTCGCGGTCAGGCTTGCAGGTGCTTCGGGTTCGCGACCCCGAGCTTGATGTGCACCGCGTTCGCGAGTGATGCCCAGTCATCACCGGCGTAAGCCGCGGCCGGTTGCGCAAGCTCTCGCTCGACGATCCCGAGCATGTTCGCGGCGACGCGCGCGTGGAACGACAGCCGCCCGCTCGTCGCGGGCATGACGTCGTCGCTGAGGTAACGCCGCACCGCGTCGAGGATCTCGAGCGCGGTCGGGCGTCCGTAGAGTCCCGCGACATCGGGAAGGGGCGCGGGCAACGGCGCGTCGCGCGCGGCTTCCCACTCGTCCGGCGCGAGCAGCTCGATCAGGTCCCACTCCTGTTCGGCGACGCGCCGGCCGATCGCCGCGAGCTCGTGGGACCGCACCGCGCCGCTGAGGTGCGCGGCGGCCTGCCCCATGCATCCCACGCCCCACCACAGGGTCTTCGCGACGAGCCACCAGTGCAGCGCGTCGCGGTCGACGGTACGGCCACCCGCCGCTTCGTACGCGGCGACGAGCTCGTCGATCGTTCCGAGTCCACCGACCGCGAGCGGTGCGCCGAATCGCCACGCCTTGACGCACAACCAGGCGAGGTCCTCGAGCGGGTCACCGACGTGCACGAGCTCCCAGTCGATCGCGGCGGCGAGGCCGTGGTCGTCGACGATCACGTTCCCGAGCCGCAGGTCGCCGTGCACGATCGTCGTCGCGGTGCGCGTGGGTCGGTTGGCGAGCAACCACTCGTAGCTCTTCTCGAACGTCGGGCTCACGTCGTCGAGTTGCTCGTAGGCAGCCCAGGACTGCGTGACCGAGTCGACATCGGCCGCACCCGGCACCTCGGCCGGATCGATCGCGTGCAGCCCCGCGAGGAAGCGGCCGAGGTCGTCGACGAGATGCGCGCGTGCGCCTGCGTACTCGTCGTCGCGCAGGATCTTCCGCGCCAGCGTCTCGCCGTCGACGTGCGACATCACGAGGCCCGCGGTCCCGAGCACATTGCCGTCGTCGTCGACGAGGACCTCGGGCACGGCGAGATCAGCACGGCTGCACGCGCGCATCGCGTCCGCTTCCAACCGCATCGAGCCCGGAAGGCCCGGGCGGCCGGGCGGATCGCGACGCAGGATCAGCGCGCGTCCGTTCGCGGTGAACGACCACGTCTCGCGGGACGCGCCGCCGCTCAGCTGCCTCAGGTCCTCGATCTCGACACGACCGAGGACCGGCTCGAGGACCGCGCGCAGTCGCTCAGATGTCGACGCTGGTTCCGACGGGGATGCCATCCACGACCTGGTCGAGATACTCCGACAGACCCGCGCCGGTCAGCTCGCCGTGCGACCAACGCGTCATGCCCTCGGTGATGCGCGTCACCAACCCGTCGCGCCGGTTGCGCAGCGGGATGTTCGACCACACGTCGCCGACGACCTCGTAGGTGTGGTCGTCGGTCTTCACCGAGAGGTGGTTCTTGATGGGGAACCACTCTTCGTCGTAGTCGGACGTGAGCGTGCAGTCACGGATCGCCACCCACTGGTTGTCGCCGTAGCGATCCACGTCATAGAGGAAGCCGCCGACCCGACGCGCGTCAGGGTCCTCTTCGGCACCGGAGATCGTCAGCGCGAACCCGAGCTTCGGCCCGAGGTTCACGGTGAGCCACCGGTACCACCAGATGTTCTGCCAGAAGCGCGGTCCCCAGGAGTGGTCACGCAACCCGAGCGCGTCCGTGATGTCGAAGCGCTCGTCGCCGACGCTGACCGTTCCGGTGATCGCCATGTGCTGCTCGGTGTGACCGCGGGCGAACATCTTCTCGGGGTCGAGGTCGGGCTTCTTGTCGCCCTCTTCCCACTCCGGTTCGCCGCCCCACGGCCGGCCGACGGCCTCGAGCGTGAGGTCGATCGTGCAGGCCGCGTGCGGGTTGTCGTTGAACGCGCTCTTCGGGTCGGCCATCTCGCGCGGCCGCGCGAGCACGCAGACCTTGCCGTCGTACGTGATGCGGTGCTCCTCGTAAGGCTTCACGACCTCGAACCGGAGGCCGCCCGCGTCGTGGGCGTCGTGGCCGTCGATCTTCGGTCGCTTGTAGTTGAACGCGACGCGACCGTCCGGGAGGTAGAGGCACACGGTCATCTCCGCGTAGCCCTCGTTGGGGCGGTTCCCCATGCGGACCCAACCGCCCATGCCCGCGCCGGGATCGAAGAAGTTGTAGTAGCGGCTCTCGTTGAAGTTCGACGCGGTCTCGACCGCGTGGAGGTAGTCGTCCTGCGGTTCTCGTCGCATGCGCACCATGCGGCAGACCCTAGCCGCCAACTGAACAAGCGTTCAGGTCTAGGTTGGCCGCATGGAATACGAGCAGATCCGGCGGGAGCAGCGCGACGACGTCGTCGTGCTGACGCTGAACCGACCCGACCGCATCAACGCGTGGACACCGCAGATGACCGCGGAGCTGACCGACGCGATCGAGGCCGCCGACGCGGATCGCACGGTGGGTTCGGTCGTGTTGACCGGCGCGGGCCGCGGGTTCTGCGCGGGTGCCGACATCAGCGCGGTGTTCGACGCGCAACTGCAAGGCGACGAGAGCGCGGGCGTGCTGCCCGGCGGGCGGGACTGGGTCGACCTCATCCGTGCGACGAAGCCGATCGTCGCCGCGGTGAACGGCGCGGCGATCGGCATGGGTCTCACGATGATCCTGCCGTTCGATCGCATCGTCGTCGCCGACGGCGCCAAGCTCAGCATCCGATTCGTCAAGCTCGGTCTCGTGCCCGAACTCGCGAGCACGATGTTCCTGCCGCTGCGCTGCGGCTGGGGAACCGCGTCCGATCTCATGCTGTCGGGGCGAACGCTCCTCGCGGCAGAAGCGTGCGCACTCGGCGTCGTCGACGAGGTCGTCCCTCCCGATGTGTTGCTCGACACCGCGCTGGAACGTGCGCGTTCGTACGGTGCGAACCCGTCACCGCAGTTGCGCTGGATCAAGCAGTTGCTCACGCAGGACGCGAACGAGACCGATCCGCGGCGGTGCAGGCGCGTGAGATCAGGCATCTGCTGCAGGCGTATGCGACGCCGGAGCACAAGGAAGCGGTCGCGGCGTATCTCGAACGCCGCGACCCGAACTTTCGCTGACCACGACCTGCCAGTTGCCGGAATCGAACGCCTCAACCGAACCCTCGCGTGGAATCGGCCTACGCCCGGCCCTGGACTTCCGACGGTTCAACGAACATGCGCGCTTGCCCGCTGGCTACATCTCTACGACCATCACCGACACCACACCACCCGCTGCCCATTGCCGTGAGCGTGGTGGTACTTCCGCGCGCGATCGTGGCCGCTGTCACGGAGTCAGTGATCTGGTGTCTGCAAATCTCGCACGAACACATCTGTGGCGGAGTTGCCGTCCCCGGGCACCAGATTCGTTGCGTCAGAGCGAAACGCGACCCAACGACCATCTGTGCTGATCGACGGCTCTTCGCTGGCGTCGTTTGCCTCCTCCCCTAGCAGGTTGACGCTTGCTCGGACGGTGGTCCCTGCACGCACGTCGCGCACGAACACATCTCCGACGAAGTTGCCATCTCCAGACACCAGGTCACTCGCAAATGAAGCAAATGCTACGAACCGGCCATCGGCGCTGATCGACGGGGAGAAGCTGGCATCGTTGGCGTCGCCGCCGGCAGTGTTGACGCTGATTCGTCTCGTCGTTCCGCGTTCCAGATCGCGCACGAAGACGTCGGCGCGCAGGCTGTTGTCTGCGGTCACGAGATCGCTCGCCCACGAGAAAAACGCGACATAGCGGCCCGTGGCGCTGATCGAGGGCGCAAAGCTGTCGTTGTCGGCGTCGCCGCCGGCGGTGTCGACGCTGACCCGCGTGGTCTTTCCCCGCTTCACATCGCGCACGAACACGTCGTAGCCGGGGTTGCCGTCCGCGGGTACGAGATCGTTCGCGTTTGACGAAAACCCGACGTAGCGGCCAGTTGCGCTGATCGACAATGGTGCGAGGTTGTTGATCTTGGGATCGCCGCCGGCGGTGGCGACCGTCACCCAGGAGGTCACACCACTCTTCAGGTCGCGAACGAACACATCCGTCGCGGAGTTTCCGTCGCCAGGCACCAGGTCACTCGCGTTCGAGAAGAATGCAACGGCGCGTCCATTGGCGCTGATCGACGGCGCGAAGCTCACGCCGTTTGCGTCACGCCGTCCGACGTTGACGCTGACTCGGGTGGTCAAACCCTTCTTCAGGTCGCGGACGAAGACGTCGGTGACCGCGGCTTGCGTCGCCGGACACGAGGTCACTCGCATTCGACTGGAAGGCCACGTACCGGCCATCAGCACTGATCGCCGGGGCACCGCTTTCCCCATTGGGATCGCCGCCGGCGCTGTCGACGCTCACCCGGGTGGTGCTCCCCTTCTTGACGTCCCGCACGAACACATCGAAGCCAGGGTTCCCGTCGACGGGTACGAGATCGTTCGCATTGGAGGAGAACGCCACCCAGCGGCCGTCGCCACTGATCGAGGCATCAATGCCCACGCCGTCGGCGTCACCACCGGCTGTGTCGACGCTGACTCTCGCGATGAACGCGCAGCCGCTGGTCATAAGCACCACGACCGCCAACACCAGGAACCGAGAATGTCTTGAGCGGACCATGCGCAGCCCACCTTTCCTTCAGACATTTCCAATCGTCGCGCCGCTGCATACGGACGGCAAGCGCCGAACGTCACTGCAGCGGAGCGCCGTGAGTTCGCTACCGCCTCGGGTTCCGTCGTAGTGGTCGCTGTTGCTGACCGGCACCACCAGTCGCGTACTTGGGTTCTTCGTTGGAACTTCAACGACGACTTCTAACTCAGTCGCTGGCGGCGGACTCTCGCGCGCGTTGCGGCCGGCCGTACATGGACCTACCGTCGGCGCGGTTGCAGATCGAAGTGTTCTCCGACGTTGTGTGTCCCTGGTGCTGGCTCGGCAAGCGCCGGCTCGAGCGCGCCCGGGAACAACTCGACTTCGCCGACAAGATCGAGGTGCATTGGCGCGGATTCCAGTTGGATCCAGGGGCGTCGGTCGAGCCCCGGCCGTACGCCGATGTGCTGGCGCGCAAGTACGGCCCGGACGCGGTTCCGCGGATCACGAACCGGCTCGGCCAGCTCGGCCGTCAGGAGGGACTCGACTATCGGTGGGACCGCGTCCAACGCGTGAACAGCTTCGACGCACACCGCTTGCTCGCGTGGGCGGCAACGCACGGCACTGACGCCCAGAACGCGCTCGCCGAGCGACTCTTTCGCGCCTACTTCACCGAAGGCGCGAATGTCGCCGACCGGGCAACGCTGTCCTCGCTCGCAGGAGAGGCCGGCCTCGATGTCGACGACGCCTCAGCCGTACTCGATGCCGGTGCGTTCGCCGACGAGGTGCGAGAAGACTTGGAGGAGGCCGTCGAGAACGACGTGCTCGGCGTTCCTGCGTTCCTGCTTGCACCTGGCTTCGCGATCCCGGGTGCGCAAGAAGTCGAGACGTTCAAGATGATGCTCACTCGCGTGCACGACCGTCGGTCGTGACACGTCCTACGATCTGATCGACGGTCGGTGGCGTGGTCTATACACGCTCGCTGGTCATGAGGTCGTCTTCGTCGAAGTCGTACTCCCGTCGTATCAGGTGGCTATGGGAGGAGCTTCGGCGTGGAGGTGAGCGGACTCGAACCGCCGACTTCTACGTTGCGAAAGAAGAACCTGGTCACGAGGTGCCACGTGGTGCCGCGAAATGCCAGGTCGCTGCTGCACGCGCCACCAGGTGCCACCTCATGCCGCGAGGGACGCGCGCCATGGACGTGCCATGACACGTGTGTCAGGTCCTCGCGTGACACCCGCACGTCATATGTGTGACGACCTGCAGCTCGAGTCCAATCGAGCGGCTCGGTCATGTTGGCGCTGGTCGGCGTCACGCCGCGAGGCGCGCCGAGGCGTAGCGCCTCGCAGCACGCCGTGCCGAGTCTTCTGTTCCAGGCGGAGATCTCGCCAGTACCGTCGGGTCGCCAGTACCGTCGGATCGACGTTTGAGCTACCCGTCGTTCGATTGCGCGTGATTCGAACGCGTTGCGCACGGCGGCACAGCCGTAAACGTGTCCGTGCCACCGATGGTCGATGCAGATGCCTTGCGCATGATCGTCGCGGCGTCATCGCACAGCAGGAACCGGCTGGCGACGGCATCGTTCGTGGCTGCCAACAACCGCAGAACGTAACTCTCGTGCGTCGGATACAGCTGCGTGAGGCGCGGGACGGGAGCGGGATCGTCGTCCCCGCGGCGACACATGCCTCGCCGTTGTACGTCGCGACTGGGACCTGGATGATCGGCGAGCGAAGGCCACCGATCGTGTTGCCGTCGAGATCGTGGTTCAGCTTCTTTGTGGGCGAGTCCGGGACTGGTCCGAGACGCTGATCCGTGGTGCGGACGGGGCGGGCGCGCCGGTTCCCGCCCATTTGCGCAGCGCTAGGAGCGCTGCGTTCAGGGTGAAGCGGCGCGGGAACAGGTTGCCGGTGCTGGGGCCGGTGCGCATGCGGCCGTGCCGGGATCTGGGAGTTGTCCGTAGTCGTCGAGCTTGCGCGTCGCGCCAGCTCCTCCGCGCGCGTGCGCTTGGGGGACGGATTGTTCGATGGCAGGCTGATGTGGCCGCCGCCCCACCGATCGGTGCGCGGCGGCCGCAATCTCCCACGTGACGTGGTTGCGCCGGTCCTGCGCTGGGGTGCGACGAATCGCTGACCGTCAGGTGGTGCAGCGTCGGCACCCGGTACCCCGGGCTCGGTTTTGGGTGCCGCAGCATCGATGAGGAACGCGTCTGCAGTCGCGTGTCGTCATCGGCACCGTTCGCCAGGTAGGCGTTGAGTGGTCCGTAGATCCCGAGCGGACCGGAAGGCAACGTGTCGGGCGCACCGTTGGGGAACCACTTGTCGGCCGAGTTCTGGAAGCCTTCAGCGATCAGGATTCGCGTCTTGAGCGTGCCGAGCGGAGCGATCCCCCTCGGGTACTTGATGGCCTGCATCGCCTGACTGAAGACGTCGAAGCTGTACGCGTCACCGGGGTGGTCGAGAGAGCCATAGCGCGCCGGATCCGCGCCTTTCAAAGATGTGGGTGTAATCCGGTGGCGCTCCGATCACAGACGCCGCCCTCCTCGGCACTCACGAGGGCGAACGCGTAGCCCGAGTTCTCGAGCATCGGCGCTTGAGAATTGAGCTCCACGGTGAGCTCGAATTGGCCGAAGTCACTGACCTCGGCCCACTCGACGATCGTCGTGCCGTTGAAGCGCGCTGGGTCAGTCGGCGTCCACGTGATCATGCGGCTGCGGTACGGCGCCCACGCGGAGGCCTCAGGCGGATAGGTCTTGGCGGTCCCTGCGAAGAAGTACTCGTTCTCTTGGTAGCCGAACTGCGTGACGTCGTAGCGCATCCCGCCAGACGCCTGACCAGGCCGCCTGTCACGGCGTGACCGTCGGGTTCGGAACCCCGCGACGGTGTGCGCGGTGGTCGCTAGGGTCGAAGTGGCCGGGCGTGCAGCCCACCAACGCCAGGATCAGGACGGCGGCGCATGCGGCGAACCTGTGCACGTGGCTTCTCCTTTTCACGTTCGTGCGCGTTGGCGCAGGAGTTGTCTCACTCCGGGTTCGAGAGGCACTTGTCATCTTGTACCCCTCCGATTGGGTTTTCGGCCACGGCCGCGCGTTTGGCACGTGCAGCGGTTGACGGGCAGCACCGCGCTTCACTACCGACTTCTACGTCGCGACCGGCGGGGCCCGAAGCTGCGTTCACGCGGTCGCGTTGTTGCCGCGGCGCCATCTCGCTCGAGAGCCGCGTCGCGCCATCCAGACGGATGACTTCGCCGTTCAGGTAGGGGTTGGCGACGATGGTCTCGACAAGCAGGCGTACTCATCGGCGTGCCCGAGGCGCTTCGGGAAGACCACGTCCTCCGTGCAGGAGCGCTTGGACCTGCGGTGAGGAGACCCGCGGGGTGAGGAAGGCGCCGGGGGCGATGGCGCAGACGCGCACGCCGATGGGGGCGAGGTCGCGGGCCATGGGCAGCGTCATAGCTGACGATGGCTCCTTTGGCCGCGGCGTAGGGGACCATCGTGGTTTGGCCGTCGTAGGCGCTGATCGATGCTGTCTGGACGATGACGCCGCGTTGGCCGTCCTCATCGGGATCGTTCTCGGCGAACGCTGCGGCCGAGAGGCGGGCGAGGTTGAACGGGCCCAGTCACGTGCAGCTCCAGGTTGGCGAGCAGCGCTCCTTGGGCATGACCGAGCCGTCGGCTCGACGAGCCTCGGGCTGCGGATCACGACGCCCGTGGCGCTGACCGCGATCGAGAAGGTGCCCAGCGATTGTGCGGCGGCGATCGCCGGCGAGGACGCCTCGTCGTCGTTGCTGTCGCCGGCGACGGCGTGACCCGGTCGCCGAGCTCGGCAACGACGGCCGCCGAGCCTTCGTCGTCGGGGTCGAGGATGACGACGCCGACGCCGAGCCGGGCGAGCCTGCGGACCGTCGGCACCTCCGAGACCGCCGGCGCCGCCTGCGATGACCGCAGAACGGCCGTCGGTTCAGCGAGCATCGTCAGGTGCCGGCGAGACGGTCGATCACCGGTGCCAGGACCTCGGGTCGGGCGTCGATCGGCGCGGCGAAGTAGCTGATGCCGTAACGCGTCTCTGGTGGCGACAGCTTCTCGCACACCTCGTCGAGCGAGCCCGACTGCGACGATCGGGGAGCGTCGCAGGTCGTCGATCCGAACGTCGACACGTGCGCCGCCCATCCGTTCGGTGACCGATGGCGATGCGATCGGCGAAGTCGCTGAGGTGCTCATCGGCGTGGTCGGTGACCGCGCACTCCAGCAACTGAGCGCTGAGCTCGATGTCGTCGAATCGGCTGCCGGCGGCGTCGCGGATCCAGCCGATCTTCTCCTCGATCGCCGCCGTCGGAGAACTGCGATGGGTCGAGCAGCTGACCTGCCCGCCGGGGTTGCTCGGCATCAGCTGGACGATGTCGGCCTGCCGGGCCGCGACGCGACAGCACCTTCCTGCCGCCGCCCCCGATCATGATCGGCGGGCGTGGCTGCTGGACAGGCCGCGGCAGCCCGTCGAGATCGTTGATCGTGGAAGTGCTCGCCGGTGAACGTGAATGGTCCGTCGGCGAAAAGCCCCTTGAGGATGATCGCGGTTTCTTCGAGCCGGGCGATGCGGACCGGAGCGGGGTCGAAGCGCATCCCGGCGTCCTCGTACTCCTGGCGCAACCACCCGGCACCGAGGCCGACCTGGAGCCGACCTTCGGAGAGGACGTCGAGGGTGGCGAGCTCCTTGGCGAGCACCGCCGGTTCGCGAAAGTCCTGGGCGAGCACGGTCTGCGTGATCGCGCAGCGACGTCGTGGCGTCGGCGACCGCCTGGCCGCGACGAGTGGGGCGAACGGGCGAACGAAGTGATCGGCCAGGCCGAACGTCGAGTAGCCCGATCGCTTCGACGGCGCGAGCCGAGTCGAGCAGCTTCACCCGCTTCGACGACGCGCCGCCTGTGAAGCCGAATCGGAACGGGCGGACGATCGTGCTGCTCATGTCGTCGCTCCGGGGAACGAAAGTGGAGCGATTGTTCTAA
>CAWJBW010000005.1:0-284897 GCA_963841215.1 uncultured Actinomycetes bacterium
CGCGTGCTCCGCAAGGACGCGAGCGCAGCCGGCTAAGGCCCGACGGCCGGATGTACAGACCTGCGATGCTGCGGTCGGAGAGGCTTCATCGACGCGCTCCGCAACACCTTCGATTCAATTCAGACGTGACTCTCACGAAGGAGACCGCATTCGATGGCTCGGGCACGACGTCGCCCGTAACGCCGGTGGAACCCGCGGTCGAGATCCGAAGGTTGGACCGGACCGAGCTGCGCGCGTCGGCGATATCGACCGTACGGAACGCATCGACGTGCTCTACGACCAGCACGGCACGCAACTCGTCGCGCGGCACGGCAACTGGAGCGCGGTCGGCCTGGGATCCGGACGGTCACGGCGAACACTCCGTCGAGGCCCATCTGCAGGCGCTCGAGCACTACGTCGACGCCGGCGGGATCGCGCTCGGTGCGTTCACCGGCGGACGGCTGGCCGGCATCGGTGTCGTCGTGCCCCACCTTCGGCCCCGGATCGCGCAGCTGGCATTCCTCCACGTCAGCGCACCGTTCCGTGCGACGGGTATCGGCAGCCGTCTGTGCGAGCAGATGGAGCAGATCGCCCGCACCGCCGGCGACGCCGCCATGGTCGTCTCGGCGACGCCGTCGGAGAACACCGTGCGGTTCTACCTCGGTCGCGGCTTCCAGCCCATGGCGGAACCGTTGGCCGAGCTGTTCGAACTCGAGCCCGAGGACGTGCACATGCGCAAGGTGCTCGAGCGCTCCTCCTTCACCGAATGAGGCCTTCGACGTCATCGAGCGTGCCGCGCTCGCGGCAGACGACGACCGTGCCGCCCTACCCATCGCGTCGTAACCGCGATGGCTCGTGACGAACTATCGCTTGCGGCCCCAAGCGGCGATGAGCGGCGGTGTCGCAATGTCGAGCGCTCCGGTGCGAAGTGCGGCGAGGTGCGCCTCTACCTCGTCGCTCGTTGCGTGGCCCGCAGCGATGGAGTTGCTCGCGGGTCTGTCGGACGTTCGCTTCGTCCAACGCTGACACGGCACGCGATGCGATCGGCAGGTAAGCGTCGGCCGCAACGTCGGCAAGGCCCGCGGCTCGAAGCAGTCGCGGGAGTCGGCGCCCGAAGTCCAGGTCGGCACCGCGCTCCGCCAATAGCGCGCGCATGCCTGCTCGGATTCTGTTCGCCAGCAGTTGCTCGGGTCCGTATGCGTCTGGACACGCGTAGGGCTGGGAGATTCGGGTCGAAGTCTTCAGGAGGACCCAACCGCCAGGTCGTAGTGCGCTGATCATCCGATCCAGCGCTGCCTCTCGGCCCGACACATGGATGAGTACCAAACGCTCGTGAACCAGATCAAGGGCCCGGCAGGGGGGTTCGTCAGTAGCGACGTCATGCCGAAGAACGTCGACGTTGTCCCGCGATGGGGCGTTGCACCCAAGTGACGTCAATGTCGGTGGCCACCGCCTGGCCCGATTCGCCCACCCGGTCCGACAGCCAGACCGCGACCGACGGGCCACCAACTCCCCAACAGCGCCACCCCGCGGATATCCCGAGCTTGTCGAGGTGACGGAACGTAACCGGATTGAAGAGTGCTGGCAAGAGTGTCGAAGCGTTGCTCGGCCTCAGGCGCTCGGTTGTCGAAGAGGTAACCAGTCTCTGAGTTCGGCGATGTGGGCTGATCCAAGGTCGTCTGAGTATCGCCTTCTCCGCGCCACGTGTTGCTCGCTAAGGCCACTTGTTCCCGGGCCTCGACGAGATCCTGAGGGAAGCAGGTTGGAGGCGACCACTCAGCTGTCGTCGTTGATGATGACCGTGAATCCCAGTCCCCAGAAGCCGCCCATGACGGCGCCGGTCGGATTTCCGAACTGAATGACGATGTACTCGTCAGGCTCGGCGACCGTGTCACCCCTGATTTCCACGGCGACGATGATCGTCGTAACGCCGGGCTGAAACTCATCGTGCAACAGTTGGGCCCGTAGTCCGTGAATGGTTCGGCTTGCGATCCCGGCGCGCCGGGCACGAAGACGGTACGGAAGTCGACGGACACGACGCGTGCCGACGGCTTCGAGAGATGCACTGGCACATAGACGAAGTCCGGAAGATCGCCGCCGTAGCCTTCGAGGTTCGACGCGAGCCCGGAATGATCACGGGCAACGCGCCGTCGTTCGTGATGGTGCCGAACCCGAGTCCCCAAGAAGCCGCCCATGACGGCGCCGGCCCGGTTCCCGAACTGAATGACGATGTGCTCGTCTCGCTCTTCGGCCGTGTCGCCAGTGACCGCGATTGTCACTACCTTTCGTGTCTCCGTGGAGCGAAGGTGACTGTGCCACTCGCGGCGTGTAGTCCGTTGCGGATCGGCTTGACCAATCGACCTCCGGGGACGACGACGGTCTTCCATTGCACCGTCTTCGGTAGCGGTGACACGAACGCCGAGACGGGAACTTCGAGATTGGTTGCGCCCGCGTTGCCCTCGATCACCGCGCCGATGCCCGGCACTATCGCCTCGACGAAGCTGATTGGGTGAAACGCCCGCCAGACGTTGTTCGCACGATCATTGGTTTCCCCGGCACCGATAGCGCATGCGCCGGCGAACGCGCGCCACAGTCGACGGCACCACGCGGCGGGCTGATGAACCGGTTCACGTGGTATTCCCAGGTAAAGGTGCCGACGTTTGGCGCCGTGACAAACCCGAACAGCAGGTCGCAAGCTCGGGCGGGATCACCAACTGGTGTCGCGCATTGGGCGACGATGGTCAGCATGAAGAAGAAGCCCGAGCCCTCGACGGTAACCGTTCTCCCCGAGCGGAGATTAGCGTCCGGCGTGACTGTGATTTTCGCATCGGCTGCACCTGCTGGCGCGACGTTCACCACAGGACCGCGGCGACGACGACCACGAGCGTGATGACAGCCGTCAATGTTGGAGCCCGATGATGTGGCGTGGGTTCACGACGTCGGCTCAATCCGAGCCGCCCTCCAGCCGCCGCCTCCCACCGTAGACCTAGCGCCTGCATATACAACCCAAGTTCCCTGGCAGCCAGCCAAGCGACGATCGTCACCGCACGCCGCGCAACACGATCAGTCATCAAAACGCGTGCCTCAAGCAACGCGCCGAAGGGCTTGCAGCCGCGTCGCCCCGGCATCCAGGCGCCCAACCACACGATCTCTTGCGCGGCGCCGTCTGCCGATTTGCGCTCACGATCGCGGCGTGCGATCGGTCGTGAGGCTCGGTCGCCTACGGTGCAGGCATGGCAAAACAGAAGAAGCCAGCCGATCCCAGCACGCCGACTGGGGGTACGGGCGGCCCTCCGGGCAAAAAACAACGACGCAAGGGCAAGGAGAAACAGCAAGAACCGCAAGTAAGTTGACGGCAGGAAGCGATGAGCCGACGGAGGAGTTCGCTGTGGGTGATGAAGCTCCCCCAAGAAGGAACGCGAAGAAGCCCAACAAGTCACTCAAGGAGAAACGCTCTGACAAGCAGGCGAAGCGATCCGAGAAGCGGTCAGGCTTCGGTAGCTAGAACCGGTGGACCAACCAGCGGCCCCCTAGTTCGCACGCTGGTATCTGAGGCGCCTCTTGGCGTCAAGCGGCGATGTCGAGCGGGTTACAGAGGTTTGACTCGTCAGCCGCGAGGCGGCGGCGGGGCGACGGTGCCAGCCGCCGGGACACCGCCGGAGGTCGCGGTCGGCGTGGCCGGCCCGGACGGACCGCCTGGGACCGGCCCGTCTGCGCGAGTACCGGTCGCGGTCCGCCTGGTACTTGAGCGCCGCGAGCCGGCGGGTGAACCAGGCGATCAGCGAATGCAAGGCCAGCGCCAGGATCGAATAGACGATGATGGCGAAGAGGAGCGACGCGTCGAACACCGCGCGGTCGCCGATCGGCGTCGTCGGGAAGATCCCTCGGAACGGTTCCATGATCCGAGACGCCGCGGTGTACACCCACTCGGCGAAGTCGGCGGTCGGATTGGCGCCGAACAGCCGCAGGAAGAACGCCAAGGTCAGGATGACGATGTAGACGACGAGGATGGCGTAGACGATCCCCGTGATGACCTTGCCGACCGTGAGGATCCAGCTCTTCGACTCCCGGTCCATGCCACCTCCAACTGTTTTTCCTACACGCACGCACAGATTGCCCGATGGGAGCACTCGCGGCCAGCGGTTGCGCTGCGCTGGTGCTTGCGGTCACGCTGCTGAGCGCAGCCGTACGGGCGCCATGAGGCGTTCCGTGCCGCGAAGCGCCCGCGGTACACGTGGCCCAGACATGCTCGCGGCCGCTGACGTCGTCCAAGCCCATCGCGTGGGCATTACGAGACTGGTGCCGACTCGCCGGCACCACGACGAACCCGGCTCGCCGTGGGAGAACCCCTCGTCGAAAGCTTCAACGGCCGCGTCCGTGACGATCGCACGGTCGAGGTCGGCTGCCTCGGCGGCCACGGCCGCACAGGAACAGCACTCGCTGCTGCTCGCTGTCCTCACCGGCACTCCTCCCGACGAGGCCGAGGAGGCGGTCGAAACCGACGAGCAGGCAAGCTTCATCGCCAGCTTTCAACCCTAATCCCCGCCCACGATCGCCGGCCAGGTGACATCACGCTCGGGTGCGAGACCGCGGCCGCACCCAGAGCGGACATTCTGAGCGGCGATGACGTGGTGGGCATGGGTCTTGGTCGGCACGGCGCTGTTCGTTGCGAGTTGGATGCTGCTCGTCCTGCTCGCGGCACGGTTGCCTGAAGGAAGCCTGAAGGAACTGGCTGGATTTCTGCCGGATTGCGCAACGACCGCACGTCGGCTGCGTCGCGATCCGCGGGTACCTCGAAGGTCCAAGCTCGCAATCGGGTTCGCGCTGCTCTGGGTGCTCTCGCCGATTGACCTGATCCCTGAGTTCCTTCCTGTGATCGGACCCTCTGGACGACGTCGTCGTCATCGCGCTAGCGTTTCGTTACCGGCCCGACAGGTCCCACGTTCAGTAGCTCTCGAAGCCTGGCCGGGAAAGCCCTCGACCATCGAGCGGGTACTTGGTCCGGCTCGACCAGAGCCGAATCCCGATGCGGACTGCGCATAGTTCCCGATCTGCTCGCAGGCTCTAGAGACATTGCCTGACGCTCGGATGCGCAGAAGTGATGTCTCGGGACGCGGACAGATCGGTGCCGCAGTTATGCGCTCGGGTCACGGGCGTGCCGCCGCGTAGTAGCGTCGCCAAATCCTTGGAGGTCGGTCATGCGGGGGAGGTCGGTCATGCGGGCGAGGGTCCTGGTGTGTGCCGTGTTGGGCGCGATCGCGGGTGCTGGACTCCTGGGCATCGGCAGTCCGGTCGGCACGTCCCCCCGGATCGAAGTCGTGGGGCGGCACAGGCGGTGTTCCAGGCAGGTGGCACGGGGGGGATAACGATCCTCTTTCGATCGCACGGATTGGGCGTACCGCGTGGACAACGCGAGACCGGCGACCCCGAGGCTGTTCGGATCAATCCCCTGGCGAGGAACTTCCAGTACTCCGCGTCGGGCTGGCATCTCATCAGCCTGAACGTGGGCGATGGCGCTGTGTTCTACGACGACAAACAGGCGCTGTTCGACAGCCTTGCGTCGGTTGATGTGACGTTCCGGCTCGATGGCGTGCCGCTGACGACCGAACGCACGGCGATCAAGAGGAACCCTGTCGATTTGTCGGACGAAGACGGGTACTGGGTTGGTGTCGGCACGCTTGTTCGGCCCGGAACGCTGACGGTGGGAAGCCACTCTCTGACAACAGCCGTCGTGCATCCGATCCTTGGCACCGACGAGTTCTCGGTGCAGTTCAACGTCTTGTCCTGCTGAGTTCGGCTCGACGCACGGGCGCAGTCCGAATGCCCGTCCTGGAGCGGGGTCGCCGATCTCTTCGAGGAACATTCCTGGACTCTGGGGTGCACAGACACGGGCGCTCCAGAGCGAAGCCTGTTTGTGTCAAGGGGCGTGTTTGGGCGTGTTCGGGCGCGCGGTCGACCCGTGGCGAGCGGGGTTGTGTGGTCGTAGCGTGTTGTTCGGGTTCGGGAGTGGCTGTTCCGAAGTGCCGGTGTTCAGGGATTTGCCGGCCACGCTGGATTCAAGAGTCGTCCCTGGTTGCCCTCCCGGGCCCGTTCTCGTTCAGGGTGCGCGTCGGCGCGGAGCTGGCGGTAGATCGGCGTCGCTGATGCGTCGTTTCAGCGCGCGCATCGCTTCTTTGCGCGACTTCCCTTCGGCTTGTTTGCGCAGGTAGTAGGCGCGTCCGGCGGTGTCGTGGCTGATCTGTCCGAGCGCGGCGATGTGGATCGCGTGGTTGAGTTGGCGGTTGCCGTTGGGGTTGAGTCGGTGCCGCACGCGTCGGACCCGACGACGCTTCGATCGGTGCGGTCGCGTTGTAGCGGGCGTAGTGCCCGGCGCTGGGGAACCGGCGGATGTCGCCGCTGTAGCCGATCAGGTACGCGGCGACGATCGGGCCGACACCGTGCACGTCGGTCACGGTCGTGTTCGCGGCGTCGACCGCGCATCTTGATGCGGCTGTCGGAGCTCGGTGAGCGCACGGTCGTGGCGCCGGACCTCGTCGAGGAACTCGACCGCGATCCGTTTGCGTTCGGTGCCGACCGCGTCGGCCGGCCGGAGCGTGCGGAGCGCGATCGAGGCCCGTTCTGCCGACAGATTTCGGGGGAGGCCGCCTTCGATCATCACGCACAACACGGCGTGCAGCCGACAGATCGCACGGGTCCGGCCCGCGATCAGCTGGTGGTAACGGTGCGCCAGCAGCCGCAGCACCTGCCGGTGATCCTCGAGCGCCACGGCCCGCAGGTTGCGATGCCGTAACGCGACGATCGCGGCCGAGCGGGCATCGTGGCTGTCGGTCTTGTCGTTGCGACCCGAGTCCAACAGCCGCACCCGCGCCGAGAGCGCCGGCGGGCACGTCAACGACCGTCTCGCCCGCCCCGACGAGCTGCTGCGCCAACAGCGCGCCGGTCCCGGTCGCGCCTTCGATCGCCCACAACCGCGGCTCGAACTCCGCCGCCCAGCGCAACAGCCGATCGCGTTGCGATCGATCCGCGCGCAGCGCCAGCTCGCGCGACGAGCTGCTCGTCGCCGTCGATCACCGCGGCCGTATGCGAACCCTTGTGCGGGTCGATCCCAATGATGAACACGCAGTCCTCCTCGATCAGAAGTGAACGCCGCGGCGGGCACTCCTGATGCGGGGATGCCGTTCCTGTTTCGAGCCACGCCACAGCACGGGAACCGGCAAGATGGCCTCATCGCTCGGAAGCCAACCCGAAGGCGGCAGGGCATTCTCGAGACCACCCGCCGGCACCCTCGACGCTACGAACACCCGCAACGCGTGCACCCGATCCTCTATCAGGGCAATATGCGCTCGTGTCGGTCGGTGGGCATGAGCAAGTAGTGCGCCGCTCGCTGGAGCGACCAGGTGGCACTCTTCTCCGGGCCCGACTCGCCGTTTGCGCGCAACGTGCCGAGGGGTCACTCTCTTGGATGGAGCCGCTATCGAGCGACATGATCGTTCTCGACGTTGCGTGTGGCGCTGCGCACACGGACGAACAATCGCGTCGGTTGTTCGGCAGGCCGTCGGCCTTGATCTCACGCCTGCGCTGTTGAAGGTTGGCAGGCGCGCAGCGGGTACGGACGCGGGGATCTTCAACGTGTTGTTGCCGAAGCAAAGCGGAGTCGCTGCCGTTCCTCGACGAGTCGTTCGATGTGGTGTTTTGTCGAAGCTCGCTGCACCACTTCGCCAGTCCGGATCAGGCAGTATCCGAAATGGTGCGTGTCTGCCGAGTCGGCGGTCACGTCGTCCTTGTCGACCTCATCGCGCCCATCCCCGGTGAACACGACCTGTTCGATCACGTTCACCGGCTCTTGTCGACCCATCGCACGTTCGCACGTGTCTCGAACGTGAGCTTGCGGAGCTTCTCCCAGGCGGTGTCGATGCGCTCACGTATGCCGACACTTCGACGTTCCGACTTCCGATCGATGTCGCCTTTACGGAGCAATCTGAACACGCTGCGGTGCTAGAGCTGCTCCGCGCCGAGCTGCGAGGCGAGGGGCCGCCGACAGGGTTCGATCCAGTCGAGGAAGGCGAGAAGATCGTCGTCTCGTTCACGACGAGTGTCGTCCACGCCGATCGGTCGTAGTCGTCAGGCCTCGCGCCATAGCTGCCGATCGGCTCGTCGACTGAAGTCATCGAATCGGGCAAGCTGCGCTGGTGACGCAGGGCCACATCATGCTGATCGCCCGTTACGATGGCGACGTCGAGTACCTGATGGCGGCGTACAACGGCACGCGCATGACCTGATCATCAGCCGCGGTCGCGGTGCCCGTCGGCGAGTTGCGCCACCATTGCGCCACGTCTCGCCGCACGCGCTCTACATCATCGGCGTCTGGGAATCCGCGGAGGCTGTCAGCGCTCGGTGGTCGAGCACAGAGTTCAAGGAGCTACTGGCATCCGTTGGGTTCCCGGCGACCCCGACCCAGATGACAATCCTCGATCTGCACGCCATCGAACCGCCGCTCGGTTAGACCCAAGCGACGAGCACGAGGCACGCCAGAACTGCCGATCTGTTCGCGTGCTCTGGAGACATTGCCTGACACTCGGGTACGCGGCCGGGCCGCGCCCCGGATCGGGCACTCCGTGCGCTCTCGCGCTCCCTCGCCGTCCGACCGAAAATCCAACGCGGCCGGAAGCGGTTCGGCAACACTCCCGACATGCCGCAGAATCGCTTCATAGGTCGGATTGCCGAGGCGTACGACGCGGACTCACCCGAGATGTTCGAACGGGAACTACTCGCCGCAACGGTGGAATTCCTCGCGGCGCAGGCACAAGGCGGATCAGCCTTGGAGTTCGGGATTGGCACGGCAGGGTCGCGCTCCACTGAAGGAGCGCGGCGTCCCCGTGCACGGAATCGACATCTCCGCCGACATGATCGACCAGCTACGCCGAAAGCCCGGCGCGCAGGGCATCGCAACGACACTCGGCGACTTCGCGATGACGACAGTGGACGGCACCTTCTCGCTCGTCTACGTCGTCTACAACAGCATCGCCAATCTGTTGGAGCAATCGGAGTGGGTGCAAACGTTCCGCAATGCCGCTCGCCATCTCCAGCCTGCAGGTCGCTTCGTCGTGGAGTTGTGGGTGCCGACTCTCCGTCGCTTCCCGCCCGGAGCTACCGCGGTGCCCTTCGACATCAGTCCCAATCACCTCGGCTTCGACACGCTGGATCTTGCGACGCAGCGATGCGTGTCGCACCACTACTTCTTCAGAGCGACGGTCAGACCGAGCGCTTCGACTTCTCAGGCCGCTACGCGTGGCCAGCCGAACTTGACCTAATGGCCGAGATCGCGGGAATGGCCTTGGTGGAGCGCTGGGCTGACTGGGATCACTCACGCCATTCACCAACGAGAGTCCAAGCACATCTCGGTGTGGCAACGCGGTCGACGAAGCCGCGCCATAACTGTCGATTGCTCGCAGGCTCTAGCGACATTGCCTGACGCTCAGGGGTCGTGGCGAAAACGCTCCAGAACGGGGATTATGCGCTGCGATCGCGGTATCGGTTCGTAGTCCGACGACGGGTGTGGGACGCGGCAAGAATGTGCCCTCATGGCAGGGCATGGGGTCTACGAAACGGCGACGGGACTCAATCCCGCGCTCGCGAATGTCGTCAGAGCGTGGAGCGACGCCGGGCACTGGGCGACTGCAGTGGACGGCCAAGGGATGAAGGCCGACACCCCCTACCACGTTCCTTCGGAGACACGGTGAGGCCCCAAGCCGACATCGAGGGGTGTCGGGTCGCGCACGACCTGCTCAGATCCGTGGTGGCCGACCTGGGCGATGCCGAGGTCAGGCGTGCCTCGAAGCTGCCAGGCTGGTCCGTCGGCCATGTTCTCACGCACCTCGCGCGAAACGCGGAATCGATGTGTCGACGGATCGACGCCGCTGTGCGATCGGAAGTCATCGACCAGTACGAGGGCGGCCGCGCCGGGCGAGCGGCGGAGATCGAAGCAGGAGCCAACCGAGATGCCGCCGCTCTGCGCAACGATGCAACGAGCTGGTCGCTCACACTCGACGACCTGTTTCAGTCGCTCCCTGATGAGGTGTGGGCCCGACCCGTGCGGACCGTCGCTGGCGACGAGCACCCAGTCGCGCTGCTCCCGTTCATGCGATGGTGGGAGGTCGAAGTGCACCTCGTCGACCTCGGGCTCACGATTCGGTCCTCGGACTGGACTGACAGCCTGGTGAACAAAGCACTTCCTCGGTTGCTCGCCGGACTGCCGGGACGTGCCGATGAGCGCGAACTCATGGCGTGGCTCCTCGGTCGAGGACCAGCCCCCGAACTGCAACCCTGGATGTGACGAGCAACAATCGCGAACGAGACACCCCGCACGCCGTGCTGGTCGCTTCGCCAATGTCCTAACCGCCGCTCGTCGGCCGTTTCGTACCCGCGATCGGCATCGCGCCGGAACATCAAGGCAACGAGTTCGGGAGAGCGTTGATGGCTGGCGTCCGCGATCGTGCCGCCCCCGAACCGCGTCCGAGCGCGCGCCATAACTGCCGATCTGCTCGCGTACTAGCGACCTTGCGGAACACGGGGGTGCACGAGCGGTAGCGCCAGATCGGGCAATCTGGCGCGTCCCCGACCGGCACTTCGGAGGCGGTCACTGATCGGTGCCGTAGCGAAGCAGAACACGACCTTCGGCGCTCACGCGATCGTTGCTTGATCGGGTCCTTCGCTACGAGCAGGCTCTGAGCGGCGAGGAGCCTCGAGTGCCCCCCGAACCGCGATGAGTTCGCTTTCCGCAGGGAGTCTCACCTTCATGGACTACACGATGAGCCTGGCCACTGCCGACAGGCATCGCTCGCTCTCCTTCTACTGCGACGGGTTGGGGCTCGAAGCCTTCGGCCCGCTCGCCGACGACGGTGTCCCCGAGCCGCTCCAGCTTCGCCTTGCGCCGAGCGTGAGCCTGATGCTGATCCCCACCGGCGGGTTCGGTTGGGTCGCCGGCGAGGACCGGGTGGCTCCGCCGGGCGCCAACGAGTGCGTGCTCTCCGTCTACGCCCATGATGAGGACGCCGTGCGGGCGCGCTACCAGGCCGCCCTCGGTGCCGGCGGGACCAGCGTCTATGCGCCGTCGCAGCGGGAGTGGGGTGCCTTCGCAGCGCAGGTCGCCGATCCCGACGGCCACCTCTGGATGATCCTGTTGGCGCCGCCCGACTGGGCTGCGTGACCTCGACCGTCACCACCTCGCGCGTCTTCGCCGCAAGGAGGAACTGTGAGGAGCACCCTGACCGCCGAGCTCCTGATCTCCGTCGACGGCAACCAGGTCTGACACACCGCAACCGAGAACAGCACTTCATGGGCGGGCGTCTGGTCGTGTCGACAACCGCCAGGCGATGCCAGACGGGCTCGGCCGGCGAAGATGCACCGCAGCATCCCCACGCCGGATCAGGAACGCACCACTCGCGCCAGAACTGCCGATCTGCTCGCGTGCTCTAGCGACATTTCCTGACGCTCGGGTCACGGCCGCGGCCCACGCCGAATCCGTTCCAATTGTTGCTGCGAGTTCTACCGACGAGGCGCCCATGGACTCCGAGATCCTGAAGGACGATCCGACACGACCCGTCGTACACGTCGGGAACGCGGTCGACGAACTGTCGGCTGGTGGACACCCGCGGTCCATCAGTTCTCGTGGGCTTGGAGACGATGGGGTGCGAGCACGCGTCACCACACGTGCTCGGCATCGATGAACAGGGCCGCGAAGTGCTGTCGTTCATCGACGGTGAGAGTGGTGTCGCCGGGTGGGCGAAGGTCGTGTCTGACGATGGCCTGCGCCGGTTCGCTCGGCTGTTGCCGCGTACCACGACGCGACCCGGGAGCTCTCGTTCGGCGACGACACGCGATGGGGGCTCGCCGACGGGCCCCGCGACGCGATGAAGTCATCTGTCACACGGACTTCGCGCCCTGGAACATAGTTTGGCGAGACGACCGCCCGGTCGGAAATTCTCGACTGGGACTTCGCCGGGCCGGCACCTGCGATGAATGACATCGCCTACGCGCTCAACTACACGGTCCCGTTTCGTGATGACGACACCTGTGTGAGATGGCACGGCTTCGACGTCGCACCGGATCGGAAGCGCCGTATCGCCGTCTTTGCCGAAGCGTACGGACTGGAGTCCACGACCGGTCTCGTTGACACGGTGATCGAACGACTCCGGCTCGACGACGCCTACGTCCACGCCCTCGCGAAGCGGGACCTCAACCACAAGCCGCTTGGGTGCGCACCGGTGAGGTCAACGAGAGCGTCGAGCGCATTCCTTGGATCGAGCAGCATCGGGATCTCCTCGAATAGCAGGCACCGATCGGCGCGGGTGGATCCGGCCAGCCGGCGCGCACAGAACCTTCACCGTCGACTCAGCACGTCGGCGGCGTCACCGTGCCAGTGCTGCGCTTATGTGCGAGCGTGCCGGGAGTCGTCCCTCGGCGGCGCTACTCCGCAATACGCTCGTCGTACTCGACCGCTCCGAGGGGCCAATCGCTGCGTAGCCAAGCTCGGACGGCTACGTAGAGCGGTCGATCGAGATCGCTTCGGTCGACGCGAACCCACGACTGGACTGTCGCGTCAACGTGTTCGTCAGTCGACGGATAGATGTACACGCATCCGATCACTTCGCCGTTGGCGTCGAGCACTGTGTACGTGAAGCCTCGGCGCAGTCGGAAGTCCTCGGCATGTCGTTCAAGATCGCGCAGATTCTCGGAGACTGGCATCAGCGTCGGCCACGAACCATCGGGGAATCCGGGCGTGGCCCGAATGTGGTCGATGCTCGACGTCCACGCCGCGTAGTCGGCCGCGTTGTGTTCCGGCCCGAGTGGAACCAGGCGGAGGTCACCGAACGTTGCCTCGGTTGGGACCACAAAATCCGGTGGGACGAAATGTGTCGGCGTCACACGGCGCACAGATTGCTCGCTCTGGAGCGCTTCGGTCGAGACCGAACAGGCGAGCTACGTGGTTTCGTCGTCGCGGCGTCGGCCGACGAACCGTGGAACCGTCGATGCGTACGCCTTCCACATCAAGATGGTTCATCAAGATGGTGCTTCGGTTAGGAGACGAGGTGGAGTTCCCGCCGCCGATCGGAGCCAACGACTGGCCGGGTCCTCGCGGTGATCTGTACCCGATGAAGCCGTGGGACAGGATGCTTCCGGACGGCCAGATCGAGTCCGAGGCGCTCGGGCGCATGAAGGGCAACCAGCGATTTTCACGCTCGTCACACGCCGCGCTTCGCCGAGCTCCTCGGCCAGCGCAGCCCGCACGGTGTAGCGCCGCGCTTCCGCGCGTGCGCTCGCGACGTTCTCGGACGTGAGCGCCGCACGCGCCCGCGCGGTAGTGGAGATACAACTGCCAGGAGCTGGGCGATCGCATCGTGAGCGATTCCTCCTCGACGGCGAGCAACACCGCACATCGGTACGCATCGCCGCGCAAGTAGGCCACCGCGGCCACGCTGACGAGCAGATCCCGATCGAGCAGTCGACCGGGGTAGCGGTCCACCCGCCGGAATGCATCGCGCGCGTCGTCGGCCAGCGCGTTCGAATTCTCCCGCCGCGGCGTGCTCGAGCGCGTCGAGCATGTTCAAACGAAACGCGTACCAGTTTGCCGGCAATGAAGACCGTGCCGATTCGAGCACCGCTCGCGCCCGTTCGTGCTCACCCTGGAGGTGCAGCGCGAGCACGAGCTCGGTACGCCGAGAATCCGCTGAGCCGCCCACGTTCGCGAAGCTCGATCGCCGCGGCGAGGTCGCCCCGCATGGTGACCGCGCCTGCCTTCAGCTGCAACGCCTCATTGGCGATCGCGGACTCGGCGGGAACGAACGCCAACACGTCGTTCACGATCTGCTCGGCCGTGTCGGCATCAATCGTCGATACGGCGACCGATTGCGAACACATGATCAGCGCGCGGAGCGGGCCCTGGTCCACGAGCGGAAGCGCGCGCTCGCAAAAGGCGCGCTGCGACGCGAAGTCGCCGATGCCGTTGGCATTCTCGGCGCTCGCGTACAAGTAGAACGCGCGGTCCGTCTCGGACAGCGCACCGAGGATGTCCTCGCGGCCGAGATATCGCCATGCGCCATCGCTCCAGTCGTACTGGCTCGTGAGTATGGCGATCGCCGATGCGAGCACTCCCACGTCAGCGAGATCGTCGTGATCGTCGCACCACTCGAGTGCCACGATGACGTTGTCACGCTCGTCGAAGGGTTCAGGATCGTTGTCGCCCGACGCGATCCTCCACGTCGCAGCAGCCCTGTCGCGCGCGGTTCGGACGCTGTTGGCGAAGAAGCGCGCGTGGCGCTGCCGACGATCGGTCCCTTCGCCGGCCGCGACCAGTTGCTCCTGGCCGTAGAGGCGCACGGTTTCGAGCAGGTGGTAGCGCGTCGTCGCTCCGTCCACCTGGTCGGCGAGCACGAGTGACTTGCGCACGAGTGATCCGAGCAGGTCGAGCACGACCGGGCGCGGCGAGTCGGCAACATCGACGAGCGCATCGAGCGTGAATCCGCCGAGGAACACCGAGCAGGCGCGCAGCAGGGACTGCTCCGCGGCCGTGAGCAGGTCGTAGCTCCAGTCCATCGTTGCGCGAAGGGTGAGCTGCCGCGCGCGGGCTCGGCGGCGACCGCCGGTCAAGAGCTCGAACCGCTCGTCCAGAAACGTCGCGATCTCGCCGATCGAGAGATGCGATGCTCGTGCGGCCGCGAGCTCCAGCGCAAGCGGGAGTCCGTCGAGTTGGCGCACGACTTCGAGTGTCGCCGCACGCGCCGCGTCGTCGAGTGTGAGATCGGGCCGTACCGCGATCGCGCGTTCCAAGAAGAGTTCGAGCCGCTGCCGGTTCCGAGAGCGACGGGACGCGCCACACACGTTCCGCGTCGATGCCGAGCGGCTCGCGGCTCGTGACGAGGACACTGCATCGCGGACACGACCGGCAGATGTCGTCGGCGAGCTCCGCGACGACGTCGACGACGTGCTCGCAGTTGTCGATGATCAGCGCCGACGACCTCGACCGCAGCATGCGGGTGATCGCATCGGCGCCGACATTCGTCTCGATGCCGAGCGCGCTCAGGAACGCCGCCGGCACCTGCTCCGGATCGGTGACGACCGCGAGATCGACGAAGAACGCGCCGTCGAAAGCGTCGATCTCACGTGCTGCGACCTCCAACGCAAGACGTGTCTTTCCGACCCCGCCCGCGCCAGTCAGCGTGATGAGCCCGGGCTCGGCGCAGTTCCTGGCGGAGCGCTTCGACGTCGTCCTCGCGTCCATGGAGCGACGAGCGGACGGTCGGCAGATTGTGGTCGACGTGTTCGAGGGTTCGCAGCGGCGGGTATGCGCCCTCATCGCCGTCGACGACCAGTTGGTACACGTGTTCGGGCGCGAGCAGGTCTCGAAGACGGTGGACCCCGAGATCGTGAAGCTCCGCAGGTTCGGAGGCGAGGAGCGCCGCGGTCGTAGCCGACACGAGCACCTGTCCTCCCGACCCGGTGGCCATGATGCGCGGCGGCCCGGTTGAGCACGGGGCCGAAGTAGTTGTCGTCGCGCTCTTGCGCGGAACCGGTGTGCAGGCCCATTCGGCTCGCGAGACGAACGGGCTCAGCCCATCGCGCGGACCGGAGTGCGCGCTGTGCGTCCGCGGCGGCCGCCGCGGCATTCGCAGCCGAACCGAACGCCGCGCCGAAGGCGTCGCCGGCCACGGAGAAGATGTATCCGTCGTGCTCGTCGATGAACGTTCGCAGGATTCGGTCGTGCTCTTCGAGCGCCGCCGCCATCGCGTCCGGGTGGCTCTCCCAGCCGGCGGTCGAGCCCTCGAGGTCCGTGAACAAGAAGGTCACCGTGCCGCTAGGTCGAGTCCCCACGCTCGGAAAGGATGTCAGGAGGCCGACGTACCGGCCAGGCGCTCGTGTTGGTCGGCGACCACGAACGCGCACGCGAGCGCGAACGCGGTGAGCACGTGCCAGCCGGCATGGGCTTGCAACACGCTGTCGGCATCGCACAGCGGACCGCCGGTGCGGCCGAAGAGTTGGAGCGGGACCGCGACCGCGAATCGCGCCGACCGCGCATGCGCCGAGGATCGGCTGCTCGCGCGCGCCCTGCCAGATGCGACGGGCGGAGAGCGCGACGACAACAGCGAGCACGAGGATCGTCGCGTCGTGCAACATGTGCGCGACCGGCCCTCCGAACCCGTGGTAGGCGAAGCTGCCGACGCCGGCCGCGACGAGGGCGCCGCCTTGCACCCGGTCGTACCGCCATACGTAGACGCCGGCCGCGACGTAGGCGAGGCTCGAGATCGCGTTGACCGGTTCGTCGAGCAGACCGTCGTGCAGACGCTCACAGTCCGCCATGCGTACACGGTAGTGAGACGTGCGGGGTCAGTGATCTGCACGCGCGAAGAGATGCCAGCCCAGCCAGAGCCACGCGGCGATCACCACTGCTCGCCCGAGCGGCGAGCGCATGACGAAGGCGAGCGCGTCGTCGATCGTCGCGCGCCCCGTGCGTCGGCGCGGATCTCGTGGACGAGCATCGCGAGCAGGATCACGACGTAGCCGGCGAACGTGAGCGCACGCGTCATCGTTCGGCCAGCTTCACTGCCACGAGCAGCCATACCGCGCACGCGAGCGCACGCACGAAGTGCGGTTCCAGCACGACGTTCGCCATCGAACTGAGGGTCGGATGCTCCGAGCGCGGCTCCTGCACGAACGCTGCGAGCTGCCACGCCGCGAGCACGAGCGGTGAGCAGCAGCCACATCGCGAGGCCCCGGCGCTCGATCGCGCCGCGGCGCGGGTGCCGATGCATCGCGCCCCACACCACCGCGACGACACCGGCGCCGACGACCGCGAACGCGGCGGCCGCCGAGAACGGCCGGAGCGAGGTCGCCCACCAGCCGTACGCGACGAGCGCCGCGAGTCGCGAGCGCTCGTCGCGTTCATCTACAGATGGAACACGTACAGTTTTCCGTCGCCTGACCCTGCGTAGAGGAAGCCGTCAGAGACCACGGGCGCCGCGGTGATGTCCCCGCCGGTTGTGAAGCTCCACAGTGGCTGACACGTCTTGGAGGGGCTGCCACCACATCCGAGGTTCCCGGCCGCGTCGGCGGCATAGATCTTGTTGTCGAAGGATCCGTAGTAGATCACGCCGTTCGCGATCGTCGCCGGAACGTTCAGTCGGCCTCTGGTGTTGGGCGTCCGATGCGTATTTGATTGCCGTCTGGGATCGGTCAGGGTGGACTCGCGCATCTCTCATGGCTGATCCTCGACGCCCGTTACCGAGAGCCGGCCGCTGCGACGAGCCGCGCATGCCACGGCTCTGCGTCGTCAGTGATGATGTAGCACCGGGAGCTTGACCTTCGTCCTCGTCGAGAACGGTGGCGCCTGGCGCGTCGCGCCGGCCCAGACAACCCCCGTCGCGTGATCAACGCGCGAGCTGCACGGCGACGCGGCGATCGTGCTCGTCCTCGAGTACGTACACCGCGGATGCGCGGGCGCGATACAGACGCCAGGGCGCGTCGCCGCTGACTTCTTCGCGTGCCAGCGTCTCCAGCCCGCGCGCGACGGAACGCGCGGCGTAGACGGCTACTGCGTCCGCCAGTTCTGCGTCGGGCACGATGGCGGCGGCTGCTTCGACGTAGACGGCGTTTCGTTGGTGGGGCGACACCGTCGAATCGAATATCACGATCGCGATCTCGCGTCGCGCGGCGATATTCCGCGAGTGGCGCGCGCCGGGCTGCGACATCCAGAGGAACGTCTCGTACTGCTCGTGCGCGAACCAGACCGGCGACGCCCAGGGTGCACCGTCGGCATCCGCGGTCGCGAGGGTCATGTACGAATTGGCGTCGACGATCGCACGCGCGGCTTCGGTATCCACCTGGTCCTTCTACCCGAACCGCTGTATGACTGTCGCGTGAGCATCGAACTCAATCACACGATCGCGCGACACGACCGATCCGATGCGTTTGGCGCAGGTCCTGGCCGAGATTCTCGGCGTGCAGGCTCGCCCGCGCTGGGGGCCCTTCACCCCCCGGTCGTGGTCGACAGCACCGAGGCCGCATCCAGAACTGCCTTCCTGGCAGGCGCGGCGACACGTCCGCGACCAGCGCTATCGAGCATGGAGCATGCCGTGTCCGCGTATTGATCGTGCCCGGTGCGCTCGCATCGGCAATCTGTGCACGTGCCAGCCAGCGTCCTTCGCTCGCTGTGTTCGTGCTGTGGATCGCTCTTGGCATCATCATTCGCAATCGGTCGGCGCGGTCACGATGCCTATGCATAGCTCCTGCTAGGTGCAGTCTGAGATGGGCGTGGCCCTTCGCCATCAGTTCCACTGACCTTTGCCAGCAGTCAACACGGAGAAATATGGTGCGGTCAGCCGTCGCGTTGTTGCGTTCGGGTAACGCAAACTGTCGATGCCGACACGCGTGAGCGGGGGAGACGATGAAGAAGCGGTTCGGTCTTGCGTTGGCTGCGGGTGCGCTGATGACGGCGCTGTGGGCGGGGGCCGCATCGGCGGTCCCAGTGGGACCCCCAGAGGGAGCGGCGGGCCCCCGATCGGAGGGTGCCCGACTGGCGCTGGCGCCATGATCACCGGCCAGCGCATCACCACCGGGTGGGGGCTGGTGCAGCCAAGCGGCCCGGAGCATCAGTCGGCGCAGTATGACTTCAACGGCGACGGCTGGGTGTGCAGGCGGGGTCTTTGGTGCCCGCCTTCGGCGGAGTCATCGTGGTCACGTTCATGGACAACGTCGTTCGCTGAGCTGCCGTCGAGCGGCGAGCGGGGACGGCTACCGGACAAGGCGCACGATGCCGTGGACCACGAGGACAGTGCCGAGCACTGCCGAGGGGTAGAAGGTAAGGGGCACCTTGTGTTGTCCGATCCAGCGCTGTCCGTTTCGCGAGCCATTCTGTGGCTTGTGGACCCGACGCTATGTAGAGCAGGACTGGAACCCACACGAGGATGGTAGCAACCACGATGTAGAGGACGGCGAGTCCTAAAGCCTCCGCACTCTCCAAGCCCGCTGCAGCAATTGCTGCACTCACAACGATCGTGACACCGGAGCGCTTGGGCCGCCAATCCCAGCACCCCGCCCGTCCCCAGTGCGGTCGATGGTCGGAGGTTGGCGAGTCGGGTACGAATGTCCACGGTGCACGGATTGGGACGGCTAGCCGGGTCGCTTCGGTGCCAACGCACGTATCCCGCGGTCAAGAGCGGCGCGGTACCGAATGCGATCGCGAGGACATCGACCACTGTCGGATGGTTCTCGCCGTCGGATGAACGGGTCCCGATCGCAAACACGAGGACGAAGAAAGCCGCTTAACCACGACGAATCCGATGGCCAATGCCGCGCCGTTGACCACACACGGGCGCTGGTGAGGACGACGAGCACGGAAGCACGGCGAGCGGGCTCGTCGCCGCCACGAGGGCGAAGAGTAGACTTCGCAGAGCGAGATGCCAGGACGTGCCCGATGTCTATCAACCAACGGACCCATTGTCGCTCAGATTGCCCGATGCGAGGCGCAACGAATCAAGCCATGAACAGCGCACGCGTAACGTCAACTGGTCTGATCGGGCCACGTCCGCGCACGCGTCGCGCTCCGAGCGGGAGATATGCGTGGATGGATCAGCGACCGTTGCTGACGCGGCCCTTCCGTGCCATCTGAGTGCGGCGACACAGGTTGCTCTGTCGTACCGGACGATAGACCCACGCGCTCCTCCGAGTCTGCTCGCCCTCAACGGACTACGGGTATCCAAAGCCATCGGCGCCGACATCGAACGACTCGGCCTCGAGCGCGGTCACCGCACCCTGACCATCGTCCGCAAGGGCGGCAAGATCGTCACAATTCCCTTGCGCCCCGCACCGCTCGGGCGGTCGATCTCGCTGTCGGCGAACGCTGCGAGGGCCCGATCTTCTTCGGAGCCGACGGCAGCGCCTCGACCGTCACGCCGCCAGCCGGATCGTGCGTCGCGTCGCCCGCCGAGCCGGCATCGCCAAGCGGGTCGGCCCTCACACGCTGCGCCACACGTTCATAACCGCCGCGCTCGACGCCGGGTTCCCCTCCGCGACGTACAGGAGGCCGCGAGCCACGCCGAACCTCGTACCGCGATGCGTTACGACCGGGCTCGCGTCACCCTCGACTGACACGCCACCTACATCGTCGCAACGTTCCTCGCCGGTTGCATTCCGGGTTCGCTCAGCCACCGCTGCAGCCCCGAACGTTGAACATCGGTTCCGACGACCGCGTATCACCGCGGTGCTGTTCGTTTGCTCGGAGCACTGCGACGCGAGATCGTTGACCTGCTGCTTTGTCACTCGTGACGGCGACAATGTTGACGGCCGACGGCTGCAATCCCGCGGCGCACACAAGACCAAGGAAGACCAAGCGGAGCAGCGACACGCGAAATACGCTGCGACCTGCACAAACGCACGAGTTCAAGCCCTCGTAGCTCAGGGGATAGAGCATCGGTTTCCTAAACCGTGTGTCGCAGGTTCGAATCCTGCCGAGGGCGCCCGGTATCGGTGCTGGTCAGAGCATTACGACGCGACGCTTCTCGTCGCGGAGACCTTCGAGGTCCACGAAAAGTCCGCGAGCTGATTCGCGGTATCCGCGTTAGCGGTCGGCGCAGCGCTGTCGATCCGGTCCACGGACCACGTCGAGATCGTCCGGGTACAGGTGCCCATAGCGGTCCCACGTCAGGGTCGCCGACGCGTGACCGAGCATCGTCTGGACGACCTTGATGTTGGCGCCCGGACCCGGATCACCCGCAGCGGCGGCGGAAGTCCGCGACCTTCTTCGCCAGGTCCAGAGACGTTCGAGCGGGACGGTCGAGATCGAGCGGTCGACGATGGTGTCGACGATCTCCCCGATGCCGGCGAGGCGGATGTAGCGCCTTGTGGGGTCGAGCATGTCGGTCCGGGACTTTGTCGTAAGTGGTGATCGCGTGCCCGTACAGCACGCCGGTCAATGACGGTTTTGGGCGGGCTGGAGTTGTTGCTGGCTCGACGGGACGATGTGGGAGATGCAGGCGAGGAACATTCCGTTGAAGGCGAACCACTCGACCTATCTGGGTTCGTGCACGATCTCGGAAAGCCCGGGTGGGCTGCATGTGCGGGGCCGGGTCCTCGGCGCGATGCAGAAGTTCGCTGACGGCAAACGGAACTTCAGCATCGGCTGTAAGAGCTTGGAGTCGTTCCGACGTTCGCGACGGTGTCCACGAGCACTTGAAGTGCATAGTGTTCGAGGTGTCGCTGGTGCCGCGTGCTGCGCAAGAGCCGTACACGTACACGGCGGTCCGGGTACGCGAGACCGTCGGACGACGACATGACGGTCCCGGAACCGATGCGGGAAGCACGCTCGCAGATGCGGACGCGCAGGGTCGCGGGCCTCGGGTCGAGCTGGCCGTTGCCGCCGATGCCGAACGTCGATCTGTCGCCGGTCCCGGTCGTGGGGCGCGCCGCGACTGGCGGTGAACCGCCCGAACGAGCGAGCGGCCGCGAGCAACTGAGTGACCCGCCGCGTCGTCATGCCGATGGACCGGAAGCGTTACAACAGAGCAGCCCTACGCGGCGCTGTCAAGCGTGGAACAGACACTCTCATAGCGTCCCGACACGCTCACCACGGAGAATCCCAACAGCGGACCGCCCGGCGTCCCCTCCTCGAAGCGGGACACGACCCGCCCGTAGGTGATGACGGCGCCGACGGGCAGCCCGCCCCGCTCGACGTCGTCCTCCAGGACCGTGAAGCTCGGGCCGTTGGCCACCTGGGTGACCGACCCGTCGGCGTGGTAGGTGAGCTCCACCGGACCGGAGATGTTGCGCACGATGGCCTCCCCCGAGTCGGTGTTGACGAGCCGGATCTTCAAGGCGCCGGTGGTGAGCACGATCGTCTCGTCGCCCCGGATGAAGGTCGTCTCCTTCAGGTTGTTCTCCAGCACCTCGAAGGTGAGCGGAAAGTCCTCGCCGCACGCCCCCGGTAAGGGCGACGGCTGTGCGCTGGCGTTCGTCGCGACGCCGAGCACCAGCAGCGCCACGATACCGAGACCGACGACGAATCGACGGCCGATCGAGTGTCCATGAATCTTCAAGGGACCCCCTTTGGGGTGGCGAACGTCATCGAGCTGATGACACGCGGCCGGGCTCCTACAGGACACACCGGATCACGACGCCCAAGCACTCTCCGATTGCACCGCGCGACGATCTGTGTCCGTGCATTGGGAGAGATTTCAAAGGGCAGGACCGGGCTGCGTGTCGCGACATGCCATCCGACGCGTTCTTCAACGAGCGAGGCGATCGCGACGGTGTCGAAGAAGCCTGAGCGGTCTGTGCCGGTTGCGAAGTGAGAACCGAGTGCTTGGAGCTGGCGCTCGCAACCCGTCCGACCTCGGGTGTCTGGGGTGGGACTTACGAGAGCGAGCGTCGACAGCTTCGTCGGCTCCGCCGTTAGGTCCGCGAAAAGTCCGCGAGAACACCTTCACGCGCACCCACTCTTGCCAACGTGCGCAACAGGAAAACGCCTGGTCGAGACAGAGGTCTGACCCTTTCGTCGCAGGTCAGGAAATCGGCCTGAACCGATTCCTAAACCGTGTGTCGCAGGGCGCTACGAGATCGCTCAGCGGCGGACCGTGCCGCGGGCGCCGATCTCGAACAGGAGCCGGAGCACCGCGCGCGTGTTGTCGTCATGCGCGAGCACCGCGAGCTCGAGGTGTGCACCACCTCGTCCGACGATGGCGAACGCCGGACGGTGGTCACCGATGTTGGAGACCAGGCCACGGATCACCAGGTCTTCACGCTCGAAACGAAGCGTTTCGCGAAAGCGCGAGCTGAGCGGTCCGAGCGCTATCGCAACAACTTCGAGCGGCGTGACCGCGAGCACGACCCGGTCCGCGAGGAACGAGCCCCTGCTCTTCAAGACCTGACGCTGCGTCATGCCCCGGAGGCTGCTCAGCTCCCTCCGGCCCATCGCGTTCGGGCCGAACGCCGCGGCGGCCAGGACAACGTCGTCGCAGCGCGCCTGTGCGATCTCGCGCAGTGTGTTCCTCGTCTGCGTGTCGTGCATCTGCGTGTCGTGCATCCGGGCACTTCCTTCGTGACGCCGAGCCCGATCGACGTTCGCTGATCAACGGGCCGACCGTGCACGAACGGTAATCCCGAATTGATCGGCGGGACCACAGCCGCGAGTCAGATGCGGAACACGACCAGGTAGGACGCGCCGGTCTCGGTCTCGAAGTCCGTGTGCTCAGAGTCCGTCGCCGCTGCGTATCCGTCGCCCGCCCGCATCAGGACACCCTGGTTGCGAAGCTCACCGTGCAGGACATACAGGAACTCCGGGTACGCGTGCGTGTGCTCGGTACCCCGATACCCGGCGTCCGCCTCGACGTGTACGAGCATGAAGCCGTCCGCGTTCGCGAGTATCTGCGCGCGGGCGTTACCGTCGCTTCCCCAAGGCACCCACTCGGTCTCCGCGCCGTGTCCGATGTCCCATCCGGTGAGCATCGATGTCGTCATGTCGTCGCTCCGTTCTTCGTCTCGGCCAGCCGGGCCTCGGCCGCACGCCACAACTCCTTGGCGTTGCTGCGTGGTTTCGGGAGGTCCGATGCGGCGACGGTCCAGGTCGTGAACGCCGATGCGCGCAGCCGGCCGCGGTACTTGCGCATCACGTCCATGTGCGGCACGGCGCGCACGAACGCGTCGAGGGCGGCTTGATCGGTCCAGGCGGAGAGGGTCCAGAACGTCCGCCTCGTCGGTTGCGCGATCAACGAGACGCCCATCGCGCCGGGCGACGCCAGCACCTGCGAGCGGATGCGTGCCGCCGCCCGCAGGAACCCCGGGATGTCGCGGTAGGAGTGCAGCTGTAGGAACGAACCGAGCACGATCGTCTCGGCGTCGTCGTCGCGTGCCGAGTCGGCCATTGGCCCGCCGGTCCACGGAAGCTTGGGCATGGTTGCCTCCCTTGCCAATCTTGTCGGTGACAAGTTATGACGAGCGAGGTATCTTGTCAATGCCTAGATGTCTAGATGTTACCGAATCCACGGAGCTGCGAACGATGGTGAGCGGCCAGCGATACCACCACGGCAACCTGCGGCGCGAGATCCTCGACGCGGCGCTCGACACGATCGCCGAGTCAGGGCCGTCCGCGCTGAGCCTCCGCGATCTGGCCCGCCGCGCCGGCGTCTCGCATGCCGCGCCCGCGCACCACTTCGGCGACCGGGCCGGGCTCCTCACGGCCATCGCGGTCGAGGGTTACGAACGACTCGGGACGGCCCTCGGGGCCGCTCGTGCCGCGGGCGGAGACTTCCTCGAGATCGGGCTCACCTATATCGACTTCGCGATCTCGCACCCGGCGCACTTCCAGGTGATGTTCGATCCCGACCTCTACTCCCGTGACGACCCGGACGTCATCGCCGCGCGTGATGCGAGTGCGCGCGAGCTCTACGGACCGGCGGCGGATGCGTTACCCGAGCGCGACACGCTGCGCGTGGGCATCGCGGGATGGGCTTTCGCACACGGGTTCGCGAGCCTCTGGGTCACGGGCAACCTCCAACACCGACTCGGCAACGATCCGATGGCCGCAGCGCGCGCGGTCGGCGCCGAGCTGTTCGGTGGCGAGAAGCGCTGACGCCGAAGTCCATTCGACCTTTGTCGCAACGACGCGGATCGAGATCGGCTGGCACAGATTGCCACGAACGTGTCATGCCGAATCCTGCGTTTGGATCGTGTCGCCGGCCCGGCATCGACACACACTGGGACCGCTGGCAAGGGCGGGCGCAGCGACGTGAGGAACGGACACCTTGTTGCGCATAGCATGCGCTCGACGTCGCTGCGCCTACCCATGCGGGGGTGCCGGCACCCTTTCGCGCGGAAGTAAACCGGGCGGGAACGCTCAGGTCGTCGCGGCGAACGGCGTGTGCGCTACCGACGCGTCGTCATCAGGCGTGAGGTCGACGACGTCGTCGACGACGAACATGCGGCGCAACACCGCGACCAGCGTCGGACTCACGTGCGGCGCGTCACCGAGGTGCGCGTGCACGTTCATCGTGCGCAGCTTCGCGTTCTCGCGCAGTCGCACCAACGCGCTGACGCCGGCCGAGTCCATGAACCCGATGTCGTCGAGGTCGAGCACGAGCTCCATCGTGTCGGACGGAAGCTTCGACAGGATGCGTGCGCCGACGACGCTCGCGGAGAAGACGTCGAGCGAACCACTGACGCGGGCCACGCGCACACCGAGCTCGTCATCGACCTCGACCGTGCATGCGTGTTCCATCACGCCGTCTGTCTAGCCCGTCGGTCGTCTCGAGGAAAGCCCTGCGTACACCCGGACACGGAGCGTGGCCGAGCGAACGAGCGCCGCCGGCCAGGCGTCACCGAGCGAAGGCCAGATGCCGCAAGGTGTACGGGAGGATGCCGCCTTCGAGGAACACGTCCCGCTCGAACGGGGTGTCGATGCGCGCGATCGTCTCGAACTGCCGGCCATCGGCGTACACCTGGATCGTGCGAGGCAAGGGGCCGTCCTCGGCGAGGGCGGTCACGCCGACCAGCCGGAACGTCTCGTGCCCGGTGAGCCCGAGCGCCGAGGCCGACTCGCCCTCCGCGAATTGCAGCGGCAACACGCCCATCCCGACGAGGTTCGAACGATGGATCCGTTCGAACGACTCCGCGATGACCGCTCGCACGCCGAGCAGTTGTGAGCCCTTCGCGGCCCAGTCGCGCGAGCTGCCGGAGCCGTACTCCTTGCCCGCGAGCACGATGAGCGGCACCGCTTCGGCGGCGTAGCGCACCGACGCGTCGTAGATCGTCATCGGATCGCCATCGGGGAGGTGCAGCGTGACACCGCCTTCGGTACCCGGCGCGAGTTGATTTCGCAGACGCACGTTGCCGAACGTGCCGCGCACCATCACCTCGTGGTTGCCTCGGCGCGCGCCGTACGAGCTGAACTCCGCGACCGGCACGTCGTGCTCGAGCAGCCACTGCGCGGCCGGGCCGTCCCGGCGGATCACGCCCGCCGGCGAGATGTGGTCGGTGGTGACGCTGTCGCCGAGCAACGCGAGCACGCGCGCGCCCTCGACATCCTCGGGTGGCGTCGAGGACCGACCGATACCTTCGAGGAACGGTGGCTTGCGGATGTACGTGGAGGCGTCGTCCCAGGTGTACTGCTCGCCCGTCGGCGCGGGCAGGGCTCGCCATTTTTCGTCGCCGTCGAACACGTGCGCGTACCGCTGCGTGTACATGTCGGTTTCGATCACCGCGCCGACGACCGCGGCAATGTCCTGCGAGGTCGGCCACAGGTCGCGGAGGTAGACGGGCACACCGTCGGAACCCGTACCGAGCGGGTCTTCGCGTATGTCGATGTCCATCGTCCCGGCGAGCGCGTACGCGACGACGAGCGGCGGTGACGCGAGGTAGTTCATGCGGCAGTCGGGATGTATGCGACCTTCGAAGTTCCGGTTGCCGGAGAGCACGGACACGACCGAGAGGTCTCCCTCGGTGACCGCCTCGGAGATCTCGGGCGCGAGCGGCCCGGAGTTGCCGATGCACGTGGTGCACCCGTACCCCACCAGGTGGAACCCGAGCCGGGCGAGCGGCTCGGTGAGCCCGGCCCGCTCGTAGTAGTCGGTGACGACGAGCGATCCCGGCGCGAGCGACGTCTTCACCCACGGCGGCACGGTCAGACCACGCGCCACCGCGTTGCGGGCGAGCAGCCCGGCACCGATCATCACCGACGGGTTGGACGTGTTCGTACATGACGTGATCGCGGCGATCACGACGTGACCGTCGGCGATCTCGGTCTCGGTGCCGTCGTGCAACGTCACCGGACACCGCCGTCGTTCGATCGACAGCGGACGGCTGCCCGCTCCCGGGGGGCCGCCACCGTTGGGCTCGCCCGTATCGGTCATGCCCTCGCCTGCGGCCGGCGGATCACTGGCGGGGAAGGACTCCGCGGAGGCTTCCTCGGGACTACCGGCCTTGACGCCGAACGGCTCACCGGACTGCGCATCTCCCGCCGCCTGTCGGAAGGCGAACAACGCCTTGTCGAATTCTCGCCGCGCGTCACCGAGGGCGACGCGGTCCTGCGGTCGCGCCGGGCCCGCCAGCGACGGCTCGACGGTCGACAGGTCGAGCGTCAGCGTCTCGTCGTAGACGGGACGGGCAGCAGGGTCGTGCCACAGACCCTGTTCCTTGGCGTAGGACTCCACGAGCGCGACGAGATCGTCGGGCCGGCCCGTCGCTCGCAGGTAGCGCAAGGTCTCGTCGTCGACCGGGAAGATCGTGCAGGTCGAGCCGTACTCCGGCGACATGTTGCCGATCGTGGCGCGGTTCTCCACCGGGACCCGGCCGACGCCCTCGCCGTAGAACTCGACGAACTTCCCGACGACGCCGTGCCGGCGCAGGAGCTGCGCGACCGTGAGCACGAGGTCGGTCGCGGTCGAGCCCTCCGGCAGCGCACCGGTCAGCTCGATGCCGACGACCGCGGGGAGCAACAGCGACAACGGCTGGCCGAGCATCGCGGCCTCCGCCTCGATGCCGCCGACGCCCCAGCCGAGCACGCCGAGACCGTTGACCATCGGCGTGTGCGAGTCAGTGCCCACCAGCGTGTCGGGATACGCGAGACCATCGCCGTCGCGGAAGACGACCTGGGCGAGGAACTCCAGATTGACCTGGTGGCAGATCCCCTGGCTCGGTGGGAACACGCGCAAGGTGCGGAAGGCGTCCTGTGCCCAGCGGAGGAACGTGTACCGCTCCTCGTTGCGGGCGTACTCGTTGGCGATGTTGCGCGCGAACGCATCAGGAACGCCTGCGACATCGACGACGATGGAGTGGTCGATCACGAGGTCCACCGGGATCGCGGGGTCGACACGATCCGCGCTCGAGCCGAGCGCCACGACCGCGTCACGCATCGTCGCCAGATCGACGATCGCCGGCACGCCGGTGAAGTCCTGCATCAGCACCCGTGCCGGCATGAACGCGAGCTCGCGCGCGTCAGATGCGCCGGACGCTCGTGTGTCGATCGGCGAGTGCCCGCACGTCGTCGACGGTCACGTTGACACCGTCCTCGCGGCGCAAGAGGTTCTCGAGAAGGATGCGCAACGAATACGGCAACCGGCGCGGGTCATCGAGGACCGCGTCGAGACGGAAGATGCCGTACTTCTCGTCACCCACGACGAGATCGGCACGCGCGCCGTTCGAATCGATCGTCATGCGCGCACGCTACCGGCCCGGACGCTTGGTACGCTCTCCGCCGTGGGAGCCGAGAACGACGCGGTCTTGACGTTGTCAGTGGAGCAGGACGACGCCGCCGCGGTCGTCACGATGACCGGCGAGATCGAATACGGCACCGCGCCCGAGCTGCGCGCCAGGCTGCTCGAGATCTCGCAGAGCTGCGCCGGGTCGTTGGTGCTCGACATGGAGTCCGTCGAGTTCCTCGATTCCACCGGTATCAGCCTGCTGATCCAGATCAAGCAGCGGTTCGACGCCAACGGTGCGAAGGTCGTCCTCCGGCGGCCCCCGGCGCGCGTCACCCGCGTGCTCGAGGTCGCGGGAGTGGCCGACCTCTTCACCATCGAGCGTTGACGGGCGCGCCACGAGGCGCGCGCTCATCGTGACGTGCGCTCGCCGGCCCGTTCTACCTCGACCTCGAACCACACCCGCTTGCCGCGTTCGAGCGAGTCGACGCCCCAGTCCCTCGCGACGCGGTCGATGATCAGGACACCTCTCCCGGTAATCGCTTCGGGCCCGTAGTCGCACAACTGGGGCTCGGCTGCGCTCTCGTCCGAGACGGTGACCCGTACGACATCGCTGCGACGCTCGATCTTCAGATTCGCCCGGGACCGCGCGTGCCTCACCGCGTTCGTGACGAGCTCCGAGACGAGAAGCTCGATGTCCTCGATGGCACGATCCGATACTCCCCATCCGACGCACGTCGAACGTACGAAGCGGCGAGCCCGAGCCGCTGCCGCCCGCTCGGGCGGAAGGTCGATCGACGCCACCGAGAGAGCGTACCGACCTCGAGGGCCTTTCAACCGGACAGTTGGAGAACGGTTGGGTTCATCGTTCGCCGGTAAGGTCCGGTCATGCTCGCGCGCACGCCTGGCGCACTTTCGCGGTCGTGGTGGTGGGTCGGTGCTGGACTGGTCGGTATCGCGCTCGTTGTCGTCGTCGACCTCGTCACCAACGACGCTGTGCTCATCGGCGCACTCATCCTCGGGCCATTCATCGCGGCGTTCGGCGCGCGGACACGCGATGTCTTGGCACTCGGCATCCTCGCCGTTGCCCTTGCGATCGCGCTCGGTGGGGTGAACGACATCTTCGGCGAGAGCGACCACGTCGTGCGGGTGTCGATCGTCGCGGCGGGCTGCGCCATTGCCGTGTTGCTCACGCAAGTGCGCCAGCGGCGGGAGTGGGAGCTCGAACAGACGCTCGGCGTGGCCCGGGACGCGCAGCGGCTCGCGGTTGCGCTGGAGGCCGGAGCGATGGGCACGTGGCGGTGGGACTCGCGCTCCGGACAGGTGGTCTGGGACGAGCGGCAGGAAGCCCTCTACGGGCTCGCGCCCGGGTCGTTCGACGGCACCTTCGAGACCTATGCCGGCCTGTTCCACCCCGACGACCGCGACGAGACGCTGGGCGCGGTGCGGCGCGGCATGGAGCGCGGCACTGCGTGGCGGTTCGATCATCGCGTCGTGTGGTCCGACGGCTCGGTGCATTGGATCGAAGGGCGCGGCGAGCCCGTGCGCGACGAGACCGGTGCGATCGTCGGAGCCACAGGCGTTTCGAGCAACATCGACGCGCGCAAGCGCGGCGAAACCGAACGCAGCGCGCTCTTCGACGGTGAACGCAGCGCGCGCCAGCTTGCGGAGCGTTCGACTCGACAACTCCGCGACTTCGGTGAGCTCACCCTCGCGCTCTCGGGCGCCGCCACCGTCGACGAGATCGCGCGAGACGATCGTGCACCACGGATTGACGGCGTTCGAGAGCGACTATGGCTGGTTCGCGGCCCTCGACCCGACGAGCGGCACGCTCGTCACCCGCGCCCACAAGGGTTATCCGGCCGGCATGATCGACGAGTACCGGGCGATCCCACTCGACGACGCGCTCCCCGCCACCGAGGTGTTGCGAACGGGCGAGGTGATCTACGTCGAATCGCCCGCCGACCGCGAACTTCGGTATCCGCAATTCGAGATGACGGTGCACGGGGCGTTCGTCGTCGTGCCGATCGGCGCGTTCGGGGCGACGCCGAGCGTGCTGTCTTTCGGGTTCCTCGCCGCGCGCTCGTTCGACGACGACGATCGGCAGTACATACGCGCCGTTGCCGAGGCGTGCGCGCAGGCACTCCGTCGCGCCGAGCTCCTGGAGGCGGAGTCGCGCAGCCGGGCCCGTGTCCGCATACTGCTCGACTTCTCGGAACAGCTCGCGGGACTCGACGACCCGGATGCCGTCCTCCACGCCGCGGCGCGCTTCGCGGCGACACGGCTCGGACGGTTCGGGATCGCCTACACCCGTGATGCCGACGATGCCGAGCTGCGACGGGTCGCCGTCGCGCACGCCGACAGCTCGTTGCAGCCGGATTTGGAGCGGCTGCTCGAACTCGGAGCAACGCGCGCGGCGTCGTCGACGAGGTCATGGCCAGCGGTGTCGGCGCCACGTTCGGGAAGCTCAGAGACGTCTTCGTGACACTGAACGACGTGCCCGATGACATCGAGGAGATCGAGGCGCTCCTCGACCGGATCGCGCCCGTCTCGGCCATGGTCGTGCCGTTGGCGATTGCCGGCCGCGTCCACGGCGCGCTCCTCATCGGCGACGACCATCCGTTGCAGTTCGGGCCATCCGATCTCGAGCTCGCCACCGACCTCGGAAGGCGCGGCGCTTCCGCGTTCGAGCGCGCTCGCTTGTGGCAGATGAGTCAGCTCCGACTCGCCGCGGAGCACCACATGGTCGAGATCCTCCAGGAGACGATCGTGCCGGAGCAGCTGCCGGTGGTCGAAACGGTGGAGCTCGCAGCCGAGTACCGCCCGGCAGACGCCTTCGTCGACGTCGGCGGCGACTGGTACGACGCCTTCATCGTCGACGACTCGCTCGTGCTCGTCGTGGGCGACGTGGCCGGCCACGGCATCGAGGCCGCGAGCCTCATGGGCCGGGTTCGCAACGGTTTGCGTGCCTACGCCGTCGACGAGACGGATCCGGCCGAGCTGCTCCGGCGTGTGCACCAACTGCTCTGCACCCTCGATCCCGACTCGATGGTGACCGCCGTCGTCGCGTGTTACCAGCCCGACACGCGCCTTCTCACGTGGGCGCGGGCGGGTCATCCGCCGCCGTTGCTCTGCAACCCTGACGGCTCGACCCGCTTCCTGGAAGAGGTGAACGCGACACCGCTCGGGACGCTCGGCAAGAACTTCGAGACCGCGAAGGTCCAGCTCTCCGAAGGGTCGCTCGTCGTGCTCTACACCGACGGGCTCATCGAACGACGCGGACGTCTCATCGACGAAGGGTTCGCGTGGCTCGCCGATCGCGTTCGCGCGCTCAGGGGCGAAAGCGTCGAGGCGTTGTGCAAGCAGCTCGTCGACCGCTCGTTCGCATCGATCCCGTCGGCCGACGACATCTGCGTCCTCGCGTTGCGCGTCACCGCCGACGCGTCGTAACCGTGCCGATCCTCGCGATCGACATCGGGGGCACCAAGCTCGCGGCCGGTCTCGTCAGCGAGAAGGGCAAGCTCCTCGCGTCGACGCAGACACCGACACCACAGACGATGGACGGCGGCGCCTTGTTCGCGACGCTCGCTGGCATGATCGACGAGATCGACCGGTCCGAAGTCGACGTGGTCGGTGTGGGCTGCGGCGGGCCCATGGAGCGCGATGGCGAACGGGTCTCGCCGCTGAACATCCCCGCGTGGCGCGGCTTCCCGTTGCGGGGTGCGCTCGCCCGCCACACCCGGCTGACCGTGTTCGTCGAGAACGACGCCAAGGCGCTCGCGCTGGCCGAAGGTTGGGTGGGTGCCGCTCGCCGGCCACGACAACTACCTCGCGATGGTCGTGTCGACCGGGGTCGGCGGCGGAATAGTGCTCGACGGCCGCCTGCTCGACGGCGCCGCCGGCAACGCCGGGCACATCGGCCACGTCATCGTCGAGCCCGACGGTGCCGAGTGCCCGTGCGGCGCGCGCGGCTGCCTCGAAGCCGAAGCCTCGGGTGCCGCGATCGCGCGCCTGACCGGAAAGCCGGCTGCGAGCGCGACCCCCGACGTGATCGCGCGCACGGGCACGCTCGTCGGGCGCGGCGTGGCAAGTGTCGCGAACCTCCTCGACCTCGACTTCGCCGTCGTCGCCGGATCCGTCGCGCTCGGGTTCGGCGAACCGTTCTTCGCAGCCGCGCAAGCCGAGATCGACGCGCGCTGCCGCATCGAGTTCGCGCAGGGCACCACGATCATGCCCGGAGGCCTCGGCCCCGACGGCCCCCTCATCGGCGCCGCTGCCGTCGCGCGTGCTACTCGTAGTTGAAGATTCCGCCGTCGATGACGACGACGCCGTCCTGGGTGACGGTCTGGAACAGGGCCTTGCCGCTGCCGTCGTTCCACATCTTCACGGTGAGCTCGTCGCCGGGCATGACCGGCTTCGAGAAGCGAGCGTCCATGACCTTGAACTTGGCCGGGTCCGAGCCGCACAGCCCGTGGAGCAAGGCGCGGCCGGTGACGCCGTACGTGCAGAGGCCGTGGAGGATCGGCTTCGGGAAGCCGGCGAGCTTCGCGAACGACGGGTCCGAGTGCAGCGGATTGCGGTCGCCGCTCAGCCGGTAGAGGAGCGCCTGGTCCGCACGCGTCGCGTAGGTGATCTCGTGGTCGGGTTTCGCATCCGGGATCTTGGGCCGGGCCGGGAGCTCGTCGCCCCGGCTCTCGCCGAAGCCGCCCTCGCCGCGGATGAACGCGCCGAACCGCGTGTTGAACGCGGGCTTGCCGCTGTCCTTGTACTTCGACTCGGTCTCCATGACGGCCAGCGCGCCGGAACCCTTGTCGTAGATGCCGACGACGCGTGTCGTCGACACGATCGTGCCGTCGACGGGGATCTCACCGAAGTTCTCGACCCGCTGCTCCCCGTGCACGAGCATCGCCCAGTTGATGTCGCCGAAGCTGGGCATGCCACCGCCACCGGCCATGCCCACGATCACCGGGAACGTCGGCAGCACGCGTTGCTTCACGTCCTGGCTGTTCTCGGTCGTGAACTCGAGCTCGGATCCGGTCGGGTCGGTTTGGCCCGCGCCCACTCCGAGCGCGTAGAGCAACGCGTCGTCGGAGTTCCAGGACCGCTCCCCCGGCGTGGAAACTTGCCCGACGGAATCGAGGTTCATCGGCATTGCCGCGCTCCTTCAGGTTTCGGTGACAATCGGCGATCGGTCGAGATTCGCAAACAGGTGGGATCTCAGGACATCATCGTCGAGTTGGGCTGCGCCTGCCCAACGAGGTCGGGGATGACCTTCGTCAGTTGTGACGGTTCCCAACGCATCTGGTCGTTGCGCGCCGTCGGCCCCCGCCGCCAGCCCTCGGCCACCGACACGCGGTCGCCGTCGACGAGGAACACGCGCCCGGTCACCTCGGTGTTCTCGTTGGACCCGAGCCACACGACCGTGGGCGAGATGTTCGCGGGGTCGAGCGCGTCCCACTTCCCTTCCGGCGCGGGACCCATCCCGAGGTCTTCGGTCATCCGGGTGCGAGCGACCGGCGCGATCGCGTTCGCCAGCACGCCGTAGCGGCCGAGCTCCAGACCGCAGATGATCGTGAACGAAGCGATGCCGGCTTTGGCGGCGCCGTAGTTCGTCTGACCCGCGTTGCCGAACACCCCCGACGGCGAACTCGTGTTCACGATGCGACCGGCAACGGGTTTGCCGGCCTTCGTCTGCTCGCGCCAGTAGGCGGCGGCGTGCCGCGTCGGTCCGAACGCGCCCTTCAGGTGCACGTTGATCACCGCGTCCCACTCGGACTCTTCCATGTTGATGAGCATGCGGTCGCGCAGGATCCCGGCGTTGTTCACGACGGTGTCGACGCTGCCGAACGTGTCGATCGCGCGCTGCACCATGCGGCGCGCGCCTTCGAAGTCGGCGACGTTCTCGCCGTCGGCGACCGCCTCGCCGCCCATGGCCTTGATCTCCTCGACGACCTCCATCGCCGGGCTGAGCGACCCACCATCGCCGTGCATGTCGCCGCCGAGGTCGTTGACGACCACCTTGGCGCCCTCGGCCGCGTACGCGAGCGCGTGCTCGCGGCCGATCCCGCGTCCCGAACCCGTGATGATGACGACGCGGCCGTCGCAGATACCCATTTGGCGCTCATCCTTCTCGTGTCGCTCGGCCGCTCGGCAGCGGAGTTGTTCTCGCAGCTGGTGCTTGTAGAGCTTGCCGTTGTCGTGCCGGGGAAGCTCCTCGACGAACTCGACGCGGCGGGGACACTTGTAGTGCGCGATGCGGTCGCGGCACCACTCGACGAGCTCCTCGCCGAGCTCGGGCGACGGCGTGCAGGCCGGCGTGGAGCTCGACCGCCGCCACCACGATCTCGCCCCACTCGTCGTCGGGGACGCCGACCACACCGGCATCGCCGACCGCCGGGTGGCCGAGCAGCACGGCTTCGACCTCGGCGGGATAGATGTTGACGCCGCCGCTGATGATGAGGTGCGCGCTGCGGTCGGTGAGGAACAGGTAGCCGTCGTCGTCGACATAGCCGACGTCGCCGAGCGTGAAGTAGTCGCCCCGGTAGGCGCCCGACGTCTTCTCCGGTGCCTTGAAGTACTCGAACCGACTGGCCGCCGGCGCCTTGAGGAACACGGTGCCGATCGTGCCGGCGCGCGACCTCGCTGCCCTCGTCGTCGAGGATGCGGATGTGGTCGGGCGGGTTCGACCTTGCCGACGGTGCCTGGCTTCGCCAGCCATTCGCGCGACGCCGACCGACGTGCCGGAGCCCTCGGTCGCCGCGTAGTACTCGGTGACGATCGGGCCGAGCCACTCGATGAGGCGCCGCTTCACGTCGACCGGGCACGGCGCGGCGCCGTGGATGACGTAGATGAGCGACGACATGTCGTAGCGCGTCGCGACGTCGTCGGGCAGCGACAGCAGCCGATGGAACATCGTCGGGACCATGTGCGTGTGCGTGACGCGGTGCTTGTCGATGAGCGCGAGCGTCTCCTCGGCATCCCAGCCGTCCATCAGCACGATCGGCACACCCATCGCGGCCGGCGCCGCCAGCGAGAACGCGAGCGGCGCGGCGTGGTACAGCGGACCGGTGCAGAGGTGGACGTGCTTCGCGCCGTCGTAGCGCGATCAGCGTCGCGAGCAGGGCGCTCGCGCGCGCCTCGGTGTTGCGCCTCACGCCTTTCGGCCGGCCGGTCGTGCCCGACGTGTAGAGCATCGTCCCGCCGAGGACCGGATCGTCGAGCGGCGCCGGGATCTTGCGCGGCGAGCGCCTCGTCGTACGAGGTCGAAGCCGGGGATGGTCGCCGCCGACGGCGAGCTTCGCCTTCAACCTCGGGGCGAGGTCGGCGGCTGCTCGTGCGACATCGGCGAAGCGCGCGTCGGCGACGAACGCGGTCGCCTCGCAGTCGTCGACGATGTAGCCGGCTTCCTCACCGGTGAGGTGCCAGTTGATCGTCGTCAGCCGGAGGCCGGCGCGCTGCGCGGTCGCAGCGGCCTCGACGAACTCGGGCCGGTTCGAGCAGAACAGCGCGACGCCGTCGCCGTCGCGCACACCCCGACTGCGCAACGCCCGCGCGAGTTGGTTGGCGTGGGCGTCGACTTCCGCCAGCGTGCGATCGCCGTGCGCCGAGCGCAACGGCGACGCGGTCCGGGAACTGCTCGGCCCAGTACGACCACAGGGTCCCCCGGTCCGCCGCCGCGAACAGCGCTCGACGTTCTGTCGCTGGTGCTCGAATGTGCGGTCGCCGTCACACGGCTGATTCTTGGCGATCCTTCGCAACTTCGTCCAGGGAGGTGTATTCCTCGCCGGTGTCGACCCAGTCCTCGAACTGGATCACGCCGATCTCGGTGAACCGATCACGCAGCCAGCCGCCCGACGCGTCGAGGAGTCCGAGCTTCTTGCAGTTCGGCACGATCTTGGAGAACAGCAGGTTCTGGAACGCCTGTTGCGCCGGCGGGTTCACGCGATCCATCGTCTGGTACACGGCGTTCGGGTCCACGCCCATCCGCTCCCACATCTCGGCGTGCGCGAAGCGGCGCTGCAGCCGCTGCGCGACGTCCGAACGCGAACTCCTGACGCTCGCGCATCTCCGCGTCGGAAAGCTCCGAGTAGTACTCCTGGAGCGACAACACGCCGAACGCGACGTGACGGGCTTCGTCGCTCATCACGTAGCGCAGGAGCTTCTTGAGCAGCGGCTCGGTGGTGACCATGTGCATCATGCCGAAGGCCGCGAGGGCCAGCCCTTCGACCATGATCTGCATGCCGAGGTACGCGATGTCCCAGCGCGGGTCGGCCAGGATCTCGTCGAGGATGCCCTTCAGGTTCGGGTTGATGTGGTACTGGCTGCCGAGCTTCTCGTCGAGGTAGCGCGCGAACACCTCGACGTGGCGCGCTTCGTCCATCACCTGCGTCGCGGCGTAGTACTTCGCGTCGATCCACGGCACCGTCTCCACGATGCGGGCCGTGCACAGCAGCGCGCCCTGCTCGCCGTGCATGAATTGCGAGAGCAGCGAGTTCTGGATCTCCACCGATACCTGACGCCACTCCTTGTCGCCGAAGTGCTTCACCGGCGAACCTTCGGCCTCTTGCAACGCCTGGAACCGCATCACGCCGCCGCCGCCGAGCTCCTGCCCGATGCGCTCGGGATCGACGTCGATCGACCAGTCGAGGTCGGTGGACGCGTTCCATTGCGACGTCTTGGCCTTCTCGTACAGCTTGCCGAGCGACGGGCGACTCCGCGCGTAATCCCACGTGAAGATCGTTTCGAAGTTCGCGGAGACGCCGTGGATCGTCTCGAGCTGCTCGCCGGTCGTCGGGATCGGGGTGGAGGTCGGCGTCGAGGTCGTCATCTCGTGTACTCCTGTCACGGGGCGAGCGCGGCCACCAAGCGGTGGATCAGCGCCTGCCAGTCGTCCTGTTGGGGTGGTGCGACGTCGAGCGTGCGCAACACGAGCGCGCCCATCGCGACGGTGGTGCAGTAGCGCGCCAGCGTGGACGCCTCGAGCGTGTCGTCGATCGCGCCGTCCTCCTGCGCGCGCTGTACGAGCTCCGCGAGCAGAACTTCGCGCGCCGCGAGGCGTTCGCGCAGCATCGCCGCCAGCTCCGGATCGCGTCGTGCGGCCGCGACCGCGTCGAGCAGCAACGAGGGCCGGTGCTCCATGCGGCGCGTCAATGCGACGCCGAGCTGTTCGATCACGACCGCGGCGTCGCGGCCGCGCGCTTGTGCGAGCAGCGCTTCGAGCTCGACGCCGGCGAGGGCACCGATCGCGTCGAAGAGCAGGTCGGCCTTGCCGCGGTAGTTGGCGTAGATGGCGCCGGTGGTGAGACCGGCGGTGCGGGCGATGTCCTGGACCCGGGCGCCGTCGTAGCCCTGCGCGACGAACACCTCGATCGCAGCGGCGACCAGTCGTTCCCGGGTCGTCGTGCTCTCGAGGGTGGGCACCGCCGCCATCAAGCCATGATAACGGTCATCATGGCTGGTCAGCCACTTGCGATCGCTCGATTTGGGCACGTCGAGCAGGTCCGCGTCACGCTCGCACGTCCATCATCGATCAGGGCAACCTGCGGGGATGGCGACCGAGATCAACACGACCCAACGAGTCACACCGTTCCTCTACTACGACGACGTCGGCGCGGCGCTCGATTGGCTTTGCGCCGCCTTCGGGTGTGAGGAGCGATTCCGCCTTGCCGGTCCGGGCGGAGTCGTCCATCACGCTGAGCTCGCGTTCGGCGACGGCGTCGTCATGGTCGGCAACGTCGGGCCTCGAAACTCGGGCGCATTGCCGAGCGCCGTGCGATCGGGGGTCTACGTGTTCGTCGATGACGTCGACGCGCATTGCGCATCGGCTCGGCAGGCTGGTGCTCAGATCGTCTCGGAACCGGTCGAACTGCCGTTCGGCGATCGGATGTACTTGGCCCTCGATCACGAAGGCCACGAGTGGTACTTCGCTCAGCATGTGCGAGACGTCTCCCTCGCCGAACTGAACCGCTCATAGCTTCCGCTCGGTGCTCGATCGACGGGCGCGCGATCAGGTCTTCTGCGAGTCCTACCGTGTCGGGCGTGACGCAGGTGGGTGCGGTCGAAGTGGCGGCCGACGTCCTCGGGTTGCGGATCGTTCGGCGCTTCGACGACTCGATGTTCGGCGCGGCGCTCGTCGAAGGCCGCGGGAACGAACCGCTCGTGCTCAAGGCGAGCATGGACCTGGCACTCGCGCCGGAGTGGGCTACCGGTGCCGCGATGGCCGCGCGGTTGCGCGACCAGGGGTATCCCGCCTCGGCCTACACGGAAACGGGCACGACCGAACAGGTGACGTGGTCGCTGCAGACGGTGCTGCCGGGCACGGTGCCCCTCATGTTCACGGTCGGACACGCCGAGCAGCTGATCGCGCTGGCCTGCCGCCACGCGATGGATTCGGGGATGCGCCGACCTTGGGACGCGCTGGCGCGCGAGGCAGCGCGGCGCTTCCTCGCCGCGCTGGGACCGCTTCCCGACCGATTCGACGAAACCCTCGGCGCGGTGCTGAGCGACACGGAGGACCTCGCGCTCGCGCAGACGACCATCGTGCACGGCGACTTCCACCACCGGAACCTGCTGGTCGACAATGGTCGCGTCACCGGCGTCTTCGACTGGGACATCGCAGGCCCCGGCGACTGGCGCTTCGACCTTGTCAACCTCGCGTTCGTGTGCCAGATGTACCCCAGGACCTGCGAACCCGAAGCGCTCGCGACCGTGGTCGCGGCGGTGCACGAGCACTGCGACGCGCCAACGGCTGCGTTCCTCACGGCCTGCCAGACGTTGCGCGCCCTGTCGATGCTGCGCGAGCGGCGGCCCGACTGGGTCGAGCCTGCGAGTCGACGGATGCAGTCGACGTTCATCGGGTTGTGGACGTGACCGCGCCCGCTCTCCCTCGAGCCGCTATGGCAGGCCGAATCCCACATCGCTGATCGGGGCAGCCGAATCAGGGCCGCCGAATCAGGGAAGACTGCGGCGGATGGTCCTCCCGGTGACGCTCGCAGACGTGGAGGCGGCCGCGGCCGCGATCGCCGGCGAGGTTTCGATCACGCCGACCGCTCCGTCGCAGACGCTGTCCGAGATCACCGGCGCCCGCGTCTGGTGCAAGTTCGAGAACCTGCAGTTCACCGCGTCGTTCAAGGAGCGGGGCGCGTGCAACTTCCTGCTCGAGGATGGCGCCGGCCCGTCGGGCCAAGGGCGTCGTCGCCGCGTCGGCGGGGAACCACGCACAGGGACTCGCCTATCACGCGCACCGGCTCGAGATTCCGGCGACGATCGTGATGCCGGCCGGCACGCCGTTCACCAAGATCACGCGCACCGAGGTGCACGGCGCCGAGGTCGTGCTGGCCGGGCCGGACTACGCCGAGCGCGCTCGCGGCGGCACGCGCGCTCGCGGCCGACACCGGTGCCACGTTCGTCCCGGCGTTCGACGATCCCGCGATCATCGCCGGGCAGGGCACCGTGGCGCTCGAGATCCTCGACGCCGTACCCGACATCGACACGATCGTGGTGCCGGTCGGTGGCGGCGGCCTCGTCGCCGGCGTCGCGGTTGCGGCGAAGGGCCGGCGGGGCGATGCGATCGAGGTGGTCGGCGCCCAGGTCGAGGGCTACACCGGCATGGTGCACGCGCTCGGGCAGGGCGACGCACCACGTGCCGGCCCGACGATCGCCGAAGGCATCGCGGTCGTCGAACCCGGGCTCCTCACTCGCGAGATCGTGCGCGAGCTCGTCGACGATCTCCTCGTCGTCTCGGAGGAGTACGTCGAAACGGCCGTCGCGCTCGCGGCGGAGATCGAGAAATCGGTGGTGGAAGGAGCAGGCGCGGTCGGCGCTCGGCGCGATCCTCGCTCGGCCCGAGCGGTTCCGTGATCGCAACGTCGCAGTGGTGCTCTCGGGCGGCAACATCGATCTCCGCGTCATGTCGTCGGTGCTGCTACGCGCCCTCGCTCGATCGGGCCGCCTGATCCGCGTTGCCATCGAGGTGCCCGACCGGCCGGGCGTGCTGGCCGAGGTGGCCCAGGTGATCGGCGGCCTGCGCGGCAACATCGTCGACGTCGAGCATCGGCGCGATCTTCCGGGCGTCACGCTGAAGCAGGCGCTGCTCGAGGTGTCGGTCGAGACCCGCGATCAGTCGCACGCTGACGCCATCGTGACCGCCCTTGCCCGCGCGGGGTACCCGGTCGTGACGTAGTGTCAGATTTTTCCTGGGGAGGATTGCCAGTGCGCAAGATGCTTGCTCTGCTCGGTGTCGCAGCCCTGACGTTCGGTCTCGCCGCATGTGGCGGGGACGACGATGACGACGACGCCGGCGGTTCGGAGTCGACGACGACCGCCGCCGGGGCCGACGGCGGGGGTGGTGACGACTGCAGCGGTCCGGCCGACGCGTACGTGACCGACGTCGGCAGCGTCGAGGACTTCACGCCGGTGACGAACGACACGCTGACGATCGTGACGAGCCTTCCCGGCCCCGGGTTCTGGGAAGGCAGCGACGACGACCCCACACAGGTCAACGCCGGATTCGAGTACGACATCGCGCAAGCGATGAAGGAAGCGTTCGGGCTGACGAACCTCGAAGTTCGCAACGAGAGCTTCGATGCGATCGTCGCGGGCACGATCACCGACTACGACCTCGCGTTGTCGCAGGTGTCGATCACGTGCGAACGCGCCGACGTCGTGACGTTCACGATGCCGTACTTCGAGTCGAACCAGGGCGTGCTGGTCGCGGCCGACAGCGGCGTGACCGTGGAGACCGTCGAGGAGGCGAAGGCGGTCAAGTGGGGTGTGCAGACCGGCACCACCGCGATCGACCTCCTCGACACGCTCGGCACCGATGAGGACCCGAGCGTGTACCAGCAGCTTCCCGATGCGTACACCGCGCTGGAAGCGGGCCAGGTCGACGCCGTGCTCATCGACACCGCGATCAACCTCGGCCAGGCCGCCCGCTCCGACGGCCGGTTGGAGGTCGTGTCGCAGTTCGAGCAGCCCGGTGGTCCCGATCAGTACGGCGCCCTGCTGCCCGACGACTCCGACGACGCTGCGGCAGTGAACGCGGCCTTCCAGGAGCTGCAGGATTCCGGAGATCTCGACGCGCTCGCCGAGGAGAATCTGAGCGCCGATCCCGGCAACCTCCCGGTGATCACCTTGGAGTGACGTGAGCAGTCCTCTCCTCGAACAGGCGCCGCCCGTCGCACCGCGACGGGCGGTGCCCGTTTACAAGCCGCGCGCGTGGCCGTCGGTGATCGGGGTGTTCGCCGCGCTCGCGATCACGGCATTCACGTGGAGTCGATTGTGGTACTTCGACGACTCGCTCCACATCGAAGGCGGCCAGCTCGTCGCGATGCGCATCGTCCTCGTCGCGCTCGCCGCCGCGACGTTGGCCGTTCCGTTCTACGCGTTCCGTGCAGTCGCGCGGATGCTGCGCGGCGAAACGGCTCGCGATTGCAGGCGACGGCCCGGCCGCACGCACCGAGATGGAAGACAGCGGCAACGACCTGTGGTTCGTCGCGGGCTTCGGGTTGATGGCGCTGATCGTCGGGTTCAGCGCATTCCTGTTGAGCGCCAACGACGGGCGCGTCCGAGCCGTCCTCTTCGACTTCGACCTCATCTGGCGGAGCCGGACCGCGCTGATGCGAGGCTTTTGGTACAACGTGCGGCTGTTCCTGGTCTCCCAGGTCCTCGTGCTGGTGTGGGCGCTGCTGGTCGCGATCGTGCGGCTGCTCCCCGGCCGGGCCTTCGCGCCGGTCCGCACGCTCGCGATCATCTACACGGACGTGTTCCGAGGCGTACCGGCGCTCATCGTCATCTACCTCATCGTGCTCGGGTTCGGGCTCGCAGGCGTGCCGCCCTTCGACAGCCTCTCCCGGGAGTCACAGCTCTTCTGGCTGTCTGCGCTCGCGCTCGTCCTCGTCTACGGCGCGTACGTCGCCGAGGTGTATCGCGCCGGCCTCGAGAGCATCCACTGGAGCCAGACGGCGGCGGCTCGTTCCCTCGGCCTCTCGCAGTGGCAGACGCTGCGGCACGTCGTGATCCCGCAGGCGGTCCGCCGCATCATTCCGCCGCTGCTCAACGACTTCGTCGCGCTCCAGAAGGACACTGCGCTGGTGTCGATCGTCGGCGTCACCGAGATCCTCAACAACGCGCAGCTGTTGAAGAACAAGTACTTCAACCTGTCGCCGGTGACGGGCGCGGCGCTCTTCTTCCTCGTGATAACGATCCCGTGCACGCGATTCGTCGACTACTTGATGAAGCGCGACCAGCGGAAGACAACGGCCGGATGAGCCCCACATGATGAGCCCCAGATGATGAACACTCGACGATGAGTTTCCCGTGACGGCGTTCATCGAGCTGCTCGACGTGCACAAGCGCTTCGGCGAGAACGAAGTGCTGAAAGGCGTCGACCTCTCGGTCGCGGAGCACGAGGTCGTGTGCCTCATCGGCCCGTCGGGGTGCGGGAAGTCGACGCTGCTGCGGTGCATCAACGGGCTCGAGGTGATCGATGGCGGCGAGGTGCGCATCGACGGCCACCGGGTCTCGGGGCGCGGCATCGACGTGAACGCGTTGCGCCAGGACGTCGGGATCGTGTTCCAGAGCTACAACCTGTTCCCGCACATGACGGTGATGGAGAACGTCACGCTGGCGCCCCGCAAGGTACTTCGGCTCCGCGCGGCCGACGCGGCCGAGCGCGCCAACGACCTCCTCTTCCGCATCGGCCTCTGGGACAAGCGCGACGAGTATCCCGACCGCCTTTCGGGCGGTCAGCAACAACGCGTCGCGATCGTGCGTGCGCTCGCGATGCAACCACGGGTGATGCTCCTCGACGAGATCACGAGCGCACTCGACCCCGAGCTCGTCTCCGAGGTGCTGGGGCTCGTGCGCGAGCTCGCCACCGAAGGCATGACGATGCTGATCGCAACCCACGAGATGGGTTTCGCCCGTGAGGTCGCCAACACCGTGGTGTTCCTGTGGGAAGGTCGCATCGAGGAGAGCGGCCCGCCCGCACAGATCTTCACCAAACCGGAACGCCACCGCACGCGAACCTTCCTGCGCTCGATCGTGGAGGCCGGACGCCTCGAAGGCGGAGGCTTGGCTGCCGCGGATCTCGCGGTCGACGCCGAGACGTAATGGTCGAAGTAATGCGGTGAGGCGTTGGGGATACGCGAGGCGCGGCCGGATGAGTACACGCGCGTCGGTGAGCTCACGATCGCCGCGTACCGCGCCCTGCCCGTCGACCACCTGTTCGGCGGCTACAACGACGAGATCCTCGACGTCGCGGACGCGTGCGAAGGCGGCCGATGTGCTCGTCGCGGTAGACGATGCCGGCGTCCTCGGCTCGGTGACGCTCGTCACCGATCCCGACTCACCGTGGCTCGAATGGACGCGGCCGGGCGAGGTGCAGTTCCGATTGCTCGCAGTCGACGAGTCGGCGCGAGGTCGCGGTGTCGGCGAAGCACTCGTGCGCGCGTGTCTCGAGCGCGCCGGGGACCGGTCGGTGATCATCCACACGACCAAGTGGATGGGTGCCGCGCAACGGCTCTATGCACGCCTCGGCTTCGAACGCCGGCCCGACCGCGACGTCGCGTACGAGGTGTGGAACGAAACCGACTACCCGGAGCTCCCTGCGGAGTGGGTCGGCGAGCAGTTCCTCGCCTACGCATGGCCGCCGCGGTGAGCGCGAACGGAGCCCGAACGGTTGACCCGATCGGAGCAGTACGGTGCCGAACATGGTGCGTCTCGACGAGGCCGGTCGGATGGCGATGGGCCTGCCGGAGGTAACCGAAGGCGAACGTCATGGGAACCGCACGTGGTCGGTTGCCGGCAAGGCGTTTGCGTGGGAGCGGCCGTTCAGCAAGGCCGACATCCGACGGTTCGGCGACGCGACTCCCCCGGACGGACCGATTCTCGCGGTTCGCGTCGAAGACCTCGCCGAGAAGGACGCCGTGCTCGCCGCGCAGCCCAAAGCCTTCTTCACGATTCCGCATTTCGACGGCTACTCGGCGGTTCTCATCCAGCTGAAGACCGTGACGAAACGCGTGCTCCTCGAAGCGATCATCGACGGCTGGCTGGCGTGCGCGCCGCGCAAACTCGCGGACGAATACACCGAGGAAGGAAGGAGTCGTGCATGACGAGCCTGCGCGGACGTCCGAACACTGCTCTGGTGGTGGTGGACGTGCAGAACGACGTGGTGGCCAACGCGTTCCACCGCGATGAGGTGATCGCGAACATCAACACCCTGATCGACAAAGCCCGCGCCCGGCGGGTGCCGGTGATCTGGGTGCAGCACTCCGACGACGGACTGCCCGCGAACAGCGACGGCTGGCAATACGTGCCCGAGCTGCAGCGCCAGGAGTCCGAGCCGCTCGTACCCAAGAGCTACGGCGATTCGTTCGAAGACACGACCTTGGAATCCGAACTGGCGGAACGGGGTGTGGGCCGGCTCCTCGTCGCCGGCGCGCAGACCGATGCTTGCATCCGCTCGACGCTCCACGGGGCGTTCACCCGCGGCTACGACACCGTCCTGGTCGGCGACGCGCACACCACCGACGACTACTCCGAACACGGCCTGCCACCGGCCGACCTGGTGATCGCGCACACCAACATGTACTGGCAGTTCCAGGCGGCGCCGGGGCGCACGGCCGGGGTGGTCGAGACCGCCGCCGTCGCATTCGACGCGACCGGCGCCGAGGCCGCGTCTAGACGGGGCGGGAGTAGTGCTCCTCGAACTGGATCTCGATCTTCGTGCTCCTGTCGGCGGGACGCAGACGGGACCACCCGTGACCCGGCGGACGACCCGGACGGAGGCCCGACCAGTTCCTCGATCTCCCATCCGGGCAGCTGTTCGAAGACCGTGTGAGCACGGTGGTCTTGCCTCTGCGAGATCTCGCGTGTGGTCGATGGCTGAACTTCAGCAACGGCACCGAAGCGGGGGTCGTCCGCTCTCTGCGGCGATGGCCGAGGCGCTGGCAGCCGCGCACGAGCTGCACGCGGCCATCGCGGTGTCGCGCCAGGACGTCGGACCGAGCCTCGAGGCAGCAGCGAAGTACGACGGGATCGCCTTCCACATCCTGTAGCGCGGGTGCACCGAGCAACGCCGCGCTCCGGCGCTACTCGGGCTGGTTGAGCTCGAGGAAGTTGCCGAACGGGTCGTGCAGGAACGCCTGGCGGCCGGCGCCGGGGATCGGCGGGATGGGATGCACCTCGACGCCGTTCGCTCGCAAGTCCTCGACTGCCGCGTCGAGGTCGTCGACCCGGAACGCGAAGTGGTTGCTGCGCGGCGGCGGTTCGTCCGACTGCAACAGGTGCACCTGCTGGCCGCCGGCGTCGAGCCAGTGGCCAGGCCCGAGATCCGGTCGAGGCAGCGGCGTGCAACCGAGCACGTCACGGTAGAACGCCAGGCCCGCATCGGCGTCGGTCACGCAGATCGAGACGTGGTGCACTCCGGCCGGTCTCATCGGCCCCGAAGCTACTAGCGTGCCGCCCCCGGAAGTACAGGCGTGTCGCGTCGGAGGTCGGTAGTGGTTGCACTGGACGGCAAGGTCATCGCGGTCACCGGCGCAGGGCGCGGGATCGGTCGCGCCGTCGCCTTGGGGGCGGCCGCCGAGGGCGCGGCAGTGGTCGTGAACGACTACGGCGTGAGCATCGACGGCAACGAGCCGACGAGCGAGGTCGCCGACGGCGTCGTGAAGGAGATCACCGACGCCGGCGGACGAGCCGCGGCCAACGCGCAGTCGGTCACGACCATGGAAGGCGGCGCCTCGATCGTGCAACAGGCCGTCGACACGTTCGGTCGCATCGACGGCGTCGTGTGCGTCGCGGGCATCCTGCGTGAGCGCATGCTCTTCAACATGTCCGAGCAAGAGTGGGACCCGGTGATCGAGACCCACCTCAAGGGCACATTCACCGTCTTCCGCGCCGCGGCACCCGTGTTCCGTTCCCAGAAGAGCGGCACACTCATCGGCTTCACGTCCGGTGCGTTCGCGGCGAGCGTCGCGCAGGCGAACTATTCCGCGGCGAAGGGCGGCATCGTTTCCCTCGTGAGGAGCGCGGCGGCCGGGATGTACAAGTACGGCGTGACGTCGAACTGCATCGCCCCGGTTGCGAAGTCGCGCATGTCGGGCAACGTGCCGTTCGGTCTCGAGATGGGCGAGCCCGAGGACATCGCGCCCGTGGTCGCCTTCCTGCTCTCCGATCAGGCGCGCGAGATCACCGGGCAGGTGTACACCGTGAACGGCGGACGCGTCGCGGTGTGGAACCAGCCGTCCGAGGTGCGCGAGATGCAGCAACGACGGCCGATGGACGGTCGAGCAGCTCGCCGGTCGGTTCGGCGAGGTCGGCCAGGAGCCGATGCCGATCCTCGAGCGGCTCAAGGCGATGGAAGAAGCCGCGAAGAGCGGCGACCAGCCCAACAAGTAGCGCGGTTCGGATCGTGACCGCCGTTGACCTGCGCGTGTGGCGGGGTGAGCCGGCAGTCACGTTGCGCGCCGGCGGATACGAAGCGACGTTCGTGCCCGGCGCGGGCATGCTGGCCACTGCGTTGCGTTTCCGCGGTGAGGACTACGTCGCCTGGCCTCGCCCGTTCGCGCAGTTCCGGAGCGACGGGAAGGTCACCGCGATCCCGTTGGTGCACCCGTGGGGAAACCGCCTCGAATCCTGGAGCTACGAAGCGGCCGGGAAACACGTCGATCTCGAAGGCGTCGATCTGCAGGTCGACGACAACGGCCTCCCGATCCACGGCAACCTGCGCGCGGCGCCGTTCGCCATCGAGCACCTCGAAGCCGGTCACCTGCGCGCGACCTTCGACTACGGCGCCGACACCGAACGGATGCGGGCGTTCCCGTTCGCGCACCGGGTCGTGGTCGACGCGCGCCTCGATGAGCACGGGCTCGGCCTCACGACCGAGGTCGAGCCCACCGGCGATCGCGCGGTCCCGATCTCGTTCTGCTGGCACCCCTACCTGCGGGTGCCGGGCGCCAAGCGGCGCAAATGGACGCTGTCGTGGCCCGCGTGCGAGCACATCGAGGTGGATGATCGGGTCATCCCGACGGGTGCCCGCACACCCCAGCCGGCCGAGGTCGCCCCGGTCGGCGACCGCACGTTCGACGATCACTACGCGCTCGAGCACCGACCGTACGTTCACCGCCGAAGCCGGCGATCGCGGGCTACGGCTCACCTTCGACGACAACTATCCCTACGCGCAGCTGTACGTGCCCGAGCGCGGCGAGTTCCTCGCGATCGAGCCGATGACCGCACCGATCGATGCGCTCGGCCGAGGGGCAACACCGATGTGCGCACCCGGCGACCGGTTCGCCGCGTCGTTCACGATTTCCTGCTCGTGACGGGTGACGCGATGCCGGCACGGCTGTTGCCGCCCGGCGCGTACACCGGGTTCCTCGGCGATCTGTGTGTTCCCGACGATCTGTTCTGGGTGCACCGCGCTCCGGTGGCACTCGCGGGCATGGCGTATCCGGGACGCGCCGACTGGTCGCTGCTGCACGAGCACGGCATCGGACATGTGGTCGCGCTCACGCACGCAACGGTGCCGTACGACGCGTCGCCGTGCAGCGTGTCGGCGTACCCGTTGCAGGATCTTGTCAGCGGCGGTCCGCCTCGAGATGCGGAGCACGAACGCGCCACGGTCGAACAGGCGGCGCTCGACGTCGTGCAGCACCTGCGCCGCGGTATCGGTGTCGCCGTGCACTGCCTCGGTGGTCGTGGCCGTACCGGCACGGTGCTCGGCGTCGCGCTCGTACAGCTCGGTCACTCCGCCGACGACGTCATCGACTATTTCCATCGGGTCAACGTCGGTCGCGGGAGACGCGGCTGGCCCGAGAGCGAATGGCAGGCATCCGTCGTCCGCGATACTCCTACGCTGGGCGCATGAACGGCGTCGTCAGCAACCTGCACCGCAACGTTGCGCACGGACTGTCGAAGTGCGAGGTCGACGAGCTCGTGCTCGTGGCCGGGATGGGCGTCGAGGGCGATGCGCACTTCGGTGCGACGGTGCAGCACCGATCCCGGGTGGCGGCCGATCCGAGCCAGCCGAACTTGCGGCAGGTGCACTTGATGCACCACGAGCTCCATGACGAGCTGCGTGCCGCCGGGTTCACGGCCGGGCCCGGCGATCTCGGCGAGAACATCACCACCCGAGGCGTCGATCTCCTGTCGCTGCCCACCGGCACGATCCTGCGCATCGGCGACGGCGCGCTGCTGGCCATCACGGGGCTTCGCAACCCGTGTGTGCAGATCGACGAGCTCGAGGCGGGACTGTTGCGCGAGGTCGTCACTCGGGATCCTGACGGGCAACTGGTGCGCAGGGCCGGCGTGATGGGGGTGGTGGTATTCGGCGGCGCGGTCCGGCGCAACGACGCCATCGAGATCGCCCTCCCTCCCGAGCCGCACGTGCCGCTCGATCGGGTCTAGCGAATCACGTCGCCCAAAATTACGATCAGTCGCGAGGAGCGACAGGGTCAGCAGGATCTGGCCGAGGTGGTACGTCACCATGATCACCACGCCGGCGCCGGCGAGCGGACGAACGAACCGGTTCCACGCGATCAGGCTGTCGGAACCGGCGAACGCAACCGCGCCGACCGCGGCAACGACGTTTCCCGACGCGACCGCCGATGCCACCATCGCCGCGATCACCAGCATGTAGGCCGACACCGGACCCCGCATCTCGCGCTGCTGTGCGAGCGCGCGCAGGATGCGAACTGCGATCGGTGCGACTGCGATGACGACGACGACCGTCGCAACGAGCATCGCAGCCGCCCCCGGTGGGTCGGTCCAGAACCCGACGACGTAGCAAACGTGCGCGAGGAGGAACGCGGCGAGCCCGGAGATGAACGCATCACGGGGCAGCATCAGGAAGACGTCGCCGGCGAGCGAGAAGGCCAGCGCGACCACGAACCAGAGCCGGCGGTCGCCCTGACCGCCGGCGGGATCGAGGACGACCGCCACGACGATGAGCGCAACCATCGTGGCGGGCTTGCAGACGAACTCGAGACGCTTGTCGCCGCGGGCAACGGCCCACCAATTGCCGAACGCGAACAGGATCGTGCACACGAGCGCGACGCCGGCGAGCGGCGTCACGGCGCGAGCCGGTCGCGGCGCCACGCATCGTCGACGCGGCGGTAGCGCACTCGATCGTGGAACCGATCGACCCGTCCCTGCCAGCACTCCAGCTCGTCCACACCCACCACGTATCCACCCCAGAACGGGGGTAACGGCGGGTCGACGCCTGCGAATCGGGCTTCGACCTCGGCGAGACTCGCCGCGAGCGTGGCGGCGTCCACCACATCGCTCTGCGGCGACGCCCACGCGCTCGTCCGGTGACCCGCGCGGCCGGCTCTCCCAGTACTGCGTCGCTTCGTCACGGTCGAGAACCGTGACCGATCCGCGCACCCGCACCTGGCGCTCGACCTCGCGCCAGTGGAACACGAGGGCGACCCGGCCGTCTTCGCGCATCTGTTGCGCCTTGGCGCTCTCGAGGTTCGTGTAGAAGGCGAAGCCGCGCTGGTCGAGACCGCGGAGCAACACCGTGCGGGCGTCGGCCGCGCCGTCGGCTCCCACGGTGGCGAGCGTCATCGCCTCGGGCTGGCGCACCCCGTCTGCGACCGCCGCGTCGTACCAGCGGCGGAACTGCACGATCGGGTCCGGATCGACGAGTTCGGGGTCGAGCGGAGGGCGGTCCATGCGCACAACGTGGCAGACTTTCGCCATGTCGTACCACCACGTAGCCATCGCGACCCGTGACCTCGAAGCCAGCCACCGCTTCTACAGCGAGGCCATGGGCTTCGAGCTCGTCCACGTCGACGTCATCCCGTTTCTCGACAACGGCTGGGCCCGTCACCTCTTCTACGACACCGGCAACGGTGAGATGCTCGCGCTCTGGGATCTGCACGACACCGACAACGCGCTCGGCGACTACGGCACGGCGATCTCGACCGGCCTCGGGCTCCCCAACTTCGTCAACCACATCGCGTTCGGCGCCGAGGACCTCGACGAGCTCGACGCCCGCAAGGACCGCTTGGTCGCAAACGGCCACGACGTCGCGCGCATCGACCACGGCTGGTGCACGTCGATCTACGCCGACGATCCGAGCGGCATCATGGTCGAGTTCTGCACCACCACGCAGGTGCTCGACGAAGACACTCGCCGCGCACGCGCTCGACCTGATGATGCAGGCGACGCCAGAGGTGTCGAAGGCGATCCCGAACATCGAGTTCTTCGACGGGCTACGCCGCGCCCGATCACGCCGGCGTCTCGTAGCGCTTCGATCTCGGACTCCGTACATCCGGCCACGTGGTGTAGAACCGGCTCGGTGTCGACACCGAGCTCGGGACCAGGCGTACGAATCGCGCCGGGAGTCCGCGAGAACCTCGGGACGACGCCGGCCATCGGCACGGGCGCGGCGAAGCCGGCGGCGAGCCGTACGATCATGTCGCGGCGGCGATGTGAGGATCCTGGAGCAGGTCGGGCGCGGCGTTGATGAGCCCGACGGGCACTTCGTGCTCCTGCAACCGCGCCACGAGCTCGGCCGCCGAGAGGGTCGACGTCCAGCGCGCGATCTCCGCGTCCAACTCGCGTTGATGCGCGGCACGTGCCTCGTGACTCGCGTAGTCGCTCGCGAGATCCGGCCTTTGCATCGCGGTGGCGAGTCGGGCGAACACCGCATCCGCATTGGCGGCGATCACGACGTCGTGCCCGTCGGCGGCCGGGTACGCGTTCGACGGCGCGACGTCGGGCAGGATCCCGCCGTTGCGGGTGCGGGTCACGCCGGCGAGCTCGTAATCGGCGACGGTCGACTCCATCAGGGCGAACACGGCTTCGTAGATGGCGACATCGACCTCCTGGCCCCGTCCGCTCCGCTGCCGTTCGTGCAGCGCGGCGAGCGTGCCGATCACCGCGAAGAGCGCGGCGGTCGAGTCACCGATGGACACACCCGAGCGGGCCGGCGGACGGTCGGGATCACCGGTCGTGTGGCGGATGCCGCCCATCGCCTCGCCGATCGAACCGAACCCGGGCTCGGACGCACGCGGGCCGTCCTGGCCGAACCCGGAGACGTGTACGAGCACGATCCCGGGGTTCGCCGCGGCGAGCGCGTCGTAGGTCATGCCCCAACGCGCGAGTGTGCCGGGCCGGAAATTCTCGAGCACGACATCGCACCCGGCCGCGATCCGGCGCACGACGTCTTGTCCGCGCGCGTCGCGCAGATCGACGGTGACCGATTGCTTGTTGCGACCGATCGCCGGCCACCACAGGCTCCTCCCGTCGACGCGCACGCCGTAGCGCCGCATGATGTCGCCGGTTTCCGGCGGCTCGACTTTGATCACCTCGGCGCCGAGATCGCCGAGGAGCTGTCCCGCGAACGGACCGGCGATGAACGCGCCCAACTCGAGGACACGCACGCCTACGAGTGGTGCATCGGTGTGGGAAGTGCCCGTCACGGGCAGCACAGTAGGGTCGACGAGAGGAACCGAACACGCGTGAGCCACAGGGGGCCACATGGACTTCGCACCGAGCGCGCGCTCCGACGCACTCAGGGTCGAGCTGATCGAATTCGACGAGGACATCGTGCGGCCGGCGCAGCCGATCTACCGCGGGCAGCGCGAAGACTCGGGCGACCCGCACTTCCCGCCACCGGTCATGGAGGAACTGAAGGTCGAAGCCCGCAAGCGCGGCTTGTGGAACATGTTCATGCCGGAGGGTGAGTACGGCATCCAGCTCTCGAACCTCGACTACGCGCCGCTGTGCGAGGTGATGGGCGGATCCCCGCTGCTGAGCGAGGCGACCAACTGCTCTGCACCCGACACCGGCAACATGGAGATCTTGGCCCAGTTCGGCACGCAGTTGCAGCGGGATCAATGGCTGCAGCCGCTCCTCGAAGGCGAGATCCGCTCGTGTTTCGCGATGACCGAACCGTGGGTCGCCTCGTCCGACGCGCTCAACATCTCCTCTCGCATCGTCCGCGACGGCGACGATTACCGCATCCATGGACACAAGTGGTTCACGAGCGGCGCACTGGACCCGCGCTGCAAGGTCGCGGTGTTCATGGGTGTCACCGACCCCGACGCCGACCCGTATCACCGGCAGTCGATGATCCTCGTGCCGATGGACGCGCCCGGCGTCACCGTGGCGCGCGGCCTTCCCGTGTTCGGGCACTCCGAAGGTGGCGGTCACGGCGAAACCGTTTGGGACGATGTACGAGTACCGAAGGAGAACCTCCTCGGCGAGGAAGGCAGCGGCTTCGCGATCGCGCAGGCGCGCCTCGGCCCCGGTCGCATCCACCACTGCATGCGCGCCGATCGGTCTCGCGGAGCGGGCACTCGAGCTCATGTGTCAGCGCGCGCAACGCGCGTCGCGTTCGGGAAGCCGCTCGCGGATCAAGGTGTCGTGCGCGAACGCATCGCGGAGTCCCGCATCGCAGATCGAGCAAGCCCGCCTGCTGACGCTCAAGGCGGCGTGGATGATGGACACGGTCGGCAAGAAACAGGCCCGCACCGAGATCGCGGCCATCAAGGTCGTGGCGGCGCGGTGCGCGACGGAGGTGATCGATCGCGCCATCCAGTTGTTCGGCGGCGCGGGTGTGACCGACGACTGGCCGCTCGCGTCGATGTACGCGCACGCGCGCACCCTGCACCTCGTCGACGGCCCCGACGAGGTGCACATGCGTCAGATCGCCCGCAGCGAGCTCGGCAAGTACGCCGACGTGCGGGCAGAGGGATTTTGAGCATGTTCGGCGCACGCACATGAAGGTCCGCGTCGGTTACGGGCTCGGGAACCTCAGGCCGCTCGACGGCGAACGGCTGGGCGCGCTGGCCGAGGGCATCGAAGGACACGGCTACGACTCGCTGTGGCTGTCGGAACGGATCAGCGGGCCCGCACCCGATCCGGTGCTCGCGCTCACGTTCGCGGCGGCGCGCACCCGCAAGATCAAGCTCGGCACGAGCGTGTCGGTGCTGCCCGGTCGCAGCCCGGCACTCGTCGCCAAGGAATGGGCGACCCTCGACGTGCTCTCCGGTGGTCGCGCGTTACCTGCGTTCGGGCTCGGGATCGCACATCCGGTGGAGCAACAGGCGTTCGGCGTCGCCCGCAAGGACCGCGCCGCGATCTTCGACGAGGCGCTTCCGTTGCTGCGCCGCTTGTGGTCCGAGGAGAACGTCGATCACGACGGCGATTGGTTCCAGTACGCCGGTATGAACGTGTTGCCGAAGCCGGCGAACCCGCTCGATGTGTGGTTGGGCGGGAAGGCGCCCTCCGAGCTCAAGAGAGTGGGCCGGCTCGGCGACGGCTGGCTCGCGTCGTTCGCGACGGCTGGGCAGTGCGCGGCGTCGCGCCCGATCATCGAAGATGCCGCTGCCGCCGCCGGTCGTGAGATCGATCCCGAACACTTCGGCGTCATGGTCTTCTACACCCACGACGAGCTGCCGGAAGCGTTGGTGCAGGTGCTCGCGTCGCGGAACCCGGACGTGGATCCGCATGATCTCGTGGCGCGCGGCTGGCCCACGGTGCGCGCCCGGTGCGAGGAGTACATCGAAGTCGGGTTCTCGAAGTTGGTGCTGGTGCCGTTCGCCGAGCCCAAGGACTGGGACGCCGAGCTCGGGCCGGCGCCGCCGAGGTCCTCCCCCTCCAGACCTGAGGACACCACAACTCCGCCATCTGATGGTGGAGTTGTGGTCGACGGGGCATCAGAAGCCGCCATCTGATGGCGGGATATTGGTGGGATTCACATGTAGGGGGCGGGGTTCACGGGAACGCCGAGGATGCGGACCTCGAAGTGCAGGTGCGGGCCGGTCGACATGCCCGTCGACCCGGCGAGGGCGACGACCTGGCCGGCAGAGACCTTCTGACCGGTCGACACCTTGATCGCGGACGCGTGCCCGTACAACGTCGAGAACTGGTTGCCGTGGTCGATGATCACCGCGTTGCCGTAGCCGCCCTTGGACCCTGCGAAGGCAACCGTGCCCGCGGCCGCGGCCTTGATCGGTTGCCCGACGGCGGCCTGCATGTCGACGCCGGAGTGCTGATCGCGCGGTTCCGAGGATCGGGTGCACACGCGGTCCGAACGAGCCGGTGACGGGGCCGGGGACCGGTCGCGACACGCTGAACGACGTCCCCCGCTGTTGCTTTCCCTGTCGAGTCGTGAGCATGCCGCTCACGGCTTTCGACTGCGCTTGGAGCGAGGTGAGCTGCGAGCTGAACTTGTCCTTCTGCGATTGGATCGACGCCACGAGCGCGCGTTCCCGGCCCTCTTCCTGCGCAACTGCGTCCCGTTGCTTCTGCTGCTCGGCGCGCAGCGTTGCGATCCGGTCGCGTTCTCCTCGCGCCTGTTCCTGCGCGGCTGCGGACTGCTCGCGCTGCGCGTTCGCTTCCTGTTGCAGGGACTCGATCAGTTGCTTCAGCCCGGCCAGTGATTCGACCTCGGCCCGGTGCAGGTTCGACATGTGCGTGAGGTACTTCGTCCCCACGAACACGTCCTGCACGTTGTCGAGATCGAGGACCGCGCCGTACATCGGCCCCCCGTTCTCGCCGCGGTACAGCGCTGCAGCTGCGTCGGCAGCCTTCTGCTTGGCCGCGTCGAGTTGCACCCGCGCTTGTGCGGCCTGACCTTCGAGCTCGACCGCGCGAGCGGTGAGCCGATCGATCTCGGCTTGCAGTGCGCCGATGCGGGCCTCGACCTCGCCGACCTGCGCGTCGTACGCGGCGACGGCGGCGTCGAGGTCGGCCCGCCGGGACCGGATCTCGGCGAGGTCGCGCAGCGCCGCGGCTTCCTCCGCGCTGGCCTCGCCGATCGCCTCCTGGAGCTCCCGAACCCGAGGGTCGGTGGCGGCGGGCGCCCCGACCCCATCGGCGGGAAGTTCCGATCCCACGACGATGAGCGCGAGGGCGGCGACGACGAGGGCCGGCCGGTAGCACGCCGCGGCGCTCCTCATCACCGGCATCGTAGGCAACACCACTCCCACCAACAACAGGGCGTAGCGAACTGCCTAAATGGGATTATTTACCCCGCGGCCGGACGAGCGACGAAGCGTTACACGTCGAGGAAGCGGCGGAGGCCGATGTAGGAGCCGAGCATGCCGACCGCGGCGCCGATCGCCAGCACCAGCATGCCGATCAAGAAGGCGTCGGAATTCACGAGGTAGAAGCCCTGCCAGAGCGGGCCCCGGCCTTCGACGAAGTTCGACAGGGTCACTTTGAGGGCGAAGACGGCCCCGAACGCGAGACCGGCACCGATGGCGCCTTGCACGAGCCCTTCGGCCATGAACGGGACGCGCACGAACCAGTTGGAAGCTCCGACGAGCTTCATGACCTCGATCTCCCGCCGGCGGGCGTAGGTGGCGAGGCGGATCGTGTTCATGATGAGGAACAGTGACGAGCCGAGGAGGACGACCGCCATTGCGGTGAAGAAATACCGGATCCAGCGGGTCACCTCGATGATCCGGTCGATCTGGTCCTGGGGTGTGAGGACCTCGTCGACTCCTGGCACCGCGCTGAACCGTTGCGACACCTGTGCCGTCAGTTCGGCTTCGGTCGGGGCAACTCGGAAGGAGGTCGGGAGCGCGTCCTGCGTGGTGCTCTCGACCAGGGCCGGCTGGTCGCGGAAGATGCGTTTGAACTCTTCGTACGCCGCGGCCTTGTCGAGGAACTCGTAGTCGCGAACGATCTCGTCGTCGATCAGGGCGTCGAGGTCGGTTCGGACCGCGGTGATCTGCTGCTCGTTGGCATCGACGTTCATGAAGATCTCGAGCTCGACGCCGTTCTTCCACCGGCTGGTGCCGTGGTCGACGAGACGTTGCGCGAGGCAGGATCCCGCCGAACAACGTGAGGGACACCATCACGGTCATGATGCCGGCGAGTGTCATCAGCAGGTTGCGGCGCAGCGAGACCCAGGTCTCGCGCGTGAAGTACATGAGTCGCGACATCTGGTTCTCAGCCCCCGACGCCGTACACGCCACGCGCCTGGTCACGCACGAGCGATCCACGGTCGAGCTCGAGCACGCGACGACGCATCGCGTCGACGATGCGTTGGTCGTGGGTGGCCATCACCACAGTCGTGCCGGTGCGGTTGATGCGGTCGAGCAGACGCATGATGCCGACGGTCGTCGCCGGGTCGAGGTTCCCGGACGGCTCGTCGGCGAGGAGGATCAGCGGACGGTTGACGAACGCGCGTGCGATCGAGACGCGCTGCTGCTCACCGCCGGAGAGCTCGTAGGGAAAGTTGGCGGCCTTCTTGGACAAGCCGACGAGATCGAGGATCTGCGGTACCTGGGTGCGCACGATGTGCTTGGGCCGGCCGATGACCTCGAGCGCGAACGCGACGTTCTCATAGACCGTCTTGTTGTTCAGCAGCTTGAAGTCCTGGAACACGCAGCCGATGTTGCGGCGCAGCTGCGGGACCTTCCACTGGTTCAGGCGCGCGATGTCGCGGCCGGCGACGAGCACGCGACCGTCCGTCGTGACCTCGTCTCGCAGCAGCAACTTCAGGAACGTCGACTTGCCGGACCCGGACGGGCCGACGAGGAAGACGAACTCGCCTTTGGCGATCTCGAGAGAGATGTTGCGCAGCGCGACGACATCGCCTTTGAAAACCTTGGTGACGTCTTCGAATCTGATCATGCGGAACTCGGAGAGGGTAGCAGCAGGACCGCGGAATTCGGGTACCCGATCCCCGACCCCAACCGCCCTGACCAGGTTGTTTCCTATCCCGCGTCGCCACCCGCGGCGCGCCGCCACTGGAGGTAGGACTCGACGAACGCGTCGAGATCGCCGTCGAGGACGGCGGCGACGTTTCCGGTCTCGTGGCGCGTCCGTTCGTCCTTCACGAGTTGGTAGGGAGCAAGCGTGTAGGTACGGATCTGGCTGCCGAACACGACGTCGCGCTTGTCGCCGCTCAGCGCCTCCATCTCCTTCAGTCGTTCCACGCGCTGCCGTTCGGCGAGGCGCGCGGCGAGGATCTGCATGGCCTTGGCGCGGTTCTGGAGTTGCGAACGTTCGTTCTGGCAGGAGACGACGATGCCGGACGGAAGGTGCGTGATCCGTACTGCCGAGTCCGTCACGTTCACATGCTGACCGCCGGCGCCCGATGAACGATAGGTGTCGATCCGTAGGTCACTGGGGTCGATGTCGGGCTCCTCGGCGTGCTCGAGCGCGGGCACGCAGTCGATGGATGCGAACGCCGTCTGGCGGCGCGCGTTCGCATCGAACGGCGAGATGCGGATGAGCCGGTGCACGCCGCGCTCCCCTGCGAGCAGCCCGTACGCGTACCGGCCCTTCACGATGAAGGTCGCGGAGGTGATGCCGGCTTCCTGGCCTTCCTGTATCTCGTCGACCTCGACCTCGAAGCCGCGTCCCTGGGCCCACCGCGAGAACATGCGGAACAGCATCTCGGCCCAGTCCTGTGCGTCGGTACCACCCGCGCCGGAGTGGATCTCGCAGATCGCATCGCGCTCGTCGTGCTCGCCACTGAAGAGCGCACGCAGCTCGAGCTGATCCAGCTCGAGCGCGATCTTCTCGGTCGCCTCGGCGATCTCGCCCTCGACCGAGTCGTCGTTCTCCTCGCGAGCCAGCACGAACAGGGTTTCGGCGTCGGTGAGACGCTGCTCGAGCCCGTCGACGACTTCGACGTCGGCGCGCACTCTGGAGAGCTCGGTCGTGACCTTGCGCGCCTGCTCGGGATCGTTCCACAGCTCAGCGTCGCCGGCCTCGACCTCGAGCTCGGCGAGTCGTTTCCGCGCATCGTCGATGCGCAGGTACTCGCGCGCGTCGCCGACGCGGCGGCGCAGCTTCGGCAAGGGCTTCGGTGAAGTCACGCATGCGATTCGAGATGCCGTCAGGGGCGCGTCAGCGCCCGTGACACATCTTGTACTTCTTGCCGCTGCCGCAGAAGCACGGCTCGTTGCGGCCGGGGGTCTTGTCGACCCGGACCGGGGCGGCCGGCGCCACTGCATTCTCCGACGTGACGGTCGGGCCGGGAGCGGCCGCCGACAAGGGGCCGGCAGCCATCGGCCCCGCCTCGGCCAATCCGCCCGCCGCGACCGGCGCCGCGGCCGTGCGCAGCGCGCCGGCACCCTGGACGGGCTCCTCGGGCGCGCTGTAGCGCACGTTGCGGAGCTGGTTCTCCGGTTGCTCGTCCACGACGACCTGGAGGTGGAACACGTAGCGGACGAAGTCGTCCTCGATCTGACCCATCATCGCTTCGAACATGTCGAAGCCCTCGCGCTGCCACTCGGCGAGCGGGTCGCGCTGGCCCATGGCGCGGAGGTTGATGCCCTCCTGGAGATAGTCCATCTCGTAGAGGTGCTCCCGCCAGTGCTGGTCCAGCACCGAGAGCATCACGCGCCGTTCGATGTCGCGCAGCGTGTCGGTGCCGATGTGCCCTTCCTTCTCCTCGTACAGCGCGAGCGCGTCTTCGTAGAGGAGGTCTTCGGCCGCTTCGATCGTCGTTGCGTCGTCGAGCTGTTCCTTGGTGATGCGCGTCGGGAAGTAGGTCTTCACCGACGTGACGAGCTCTTCGGTGTTCCACTCCTCGCTGAACTCACCCGCGCAGTGCAGATCGACCTGACGGCCGATCGCCCGTTCGATCGCCTCGAGCGCGGCCTCGCGCAGATCCTCACCGTCGAGCACCTGCTGGCGCCGTCGGTAGATGACCTTGCGCTGCTCGTTCATCACTTCGTCGTACTTGAGGACGTTCTTGCGGATCTCGAAGTTGCGGTCCTCGACGGTGCGCTGCGCGCGCTCGACCGCCTTGCTGACCATCTTCGACTCGAGCGGAACGTCGTCCGGGAACGACGCGCCCATCACGCGCTGCATGAGACCGGTCGCGAAGAGGCGCATCAATTCGTCTTCGAGCGAGAGGTAGAAGCGACTCTCGCCGGCGTCACCCTGGCGGCCGGCCCGGCCGCGGAGCTGGTTGTCGATGCGGCGGGACTCGTGACGTTCGGTGCCGAGCACGTACAGGCCGCCGGTGGCGCGCACCTCGTCACCTTCGGCTTTGCACTCCGCCTCGAACTTCGGCAGCAGGTCTTGGTAGCGGGTCCGGTACTCGTCGGTGTCGAGGGCGAGCCCCTCGGCAGAGGCATTGCCGGCGAGCGAGGCCTTCGGGGTTGCCGCCGAGCAGGATGTCGACGCCGCGCCCGGCCATGTTGGTCGCCACGGTGACCGCGCCGAGCTTGCCGGCCTGCGTGATGATCTCGGCTTCACGTTCGTGCTGCTTGGCGTTCAACACTTCGTGCCGCGATGCCGCGCTTTTGGAGGTGGCGGGAGACCTTCTCGGACTTCTCGACGGAGATCGTGCCGACGAGCACCGGCTGGCCGTTCTCGTTGCGCTCGACGATGTCCTCGACGGCCGCTTCGAACTTGCTGTCCTCGCCTTTGTAGATGAGGTCGGCCTGGTCGTCGCGCAGCATCGGCCGGTTCGTCGGGATCGACACGACCTGGAGGTTGTAGGTGTGCGCGAACTCACCGGCTTCGGTGTTCGCGGTACCCGTCATGCCGCTCAACTTGTCGTACATGCGGAAGTAGTTCTGCAGCGTCACCGTCGCGAGCGTCTGGTTCTCTTCCTTGATCTTGACGTTCTCCTTCGCCTCGACCGCCTGGTGGAGGCCTTCGCTCCAGCGCCGGCCGTCGAGGATGCGCCCGGTGAACTCGTCGACGATCTTCACGTCGCCGTCGGACACGATGTAGTCGACGTCGCGTTTGAACAGCTCTTTCGCCTTGAGCGCCTGCTGGAGCTGGTGGACGAAGTTCTGGTTCACGTGCTCGTACAGGTTCTCGACACCGAGCGCCTGCTCGACCGCGTCCGATGCCCTCCTCGGTGGGCACGATCGTCCGCTTGGCTTCGTCGAGCTCGTAGTCGCGTTCGAGTTGGAGCGGACGCACGATACGAGCGAACTGGTAGTACAGCTCGGCCGCGTCGGTGGCGCGTCCGGAGATGATGAGCGGCGTGCGCGCCTCGTCGATGAGGATCGAGTCCACCTCGTCGACGATCGCGAAGAAGTGTGCCTTCTGGAGCTCGGTCCGGTGACCGCGCTGCACCTGTTGTTCGCGTCGCACGACCATGTTGTCGCGCAGGTAGTCGAACCCGAATTCGTTGTTGGTGCCGTAGGTGATGTCGCAGTCGTACTGGCCGCGCTTCTGGTCGGGCGTCGAGTTGTCGGGGACGACCGTCCCGACCTTCAGGCCGAGAAAGCTGTGGAGCCGGCCCATCCACTCGGCGTGGAACCGGGCGAGGTAGTCGTTGACGGTGATGAGGTGAACGCCGCGTCCGGCGAGGGCGTTGAGATAGCAGGGCAACGTCGCGACGAGCGTCTTGCCCTCGCCGGTCTTCATTTCCGCGACCCAACCGAGGTGGAGCGCGGCGCCGCCCATGATCTGGACGTCGAAGTGGCGCTGGCCCAGTACCCGCTTGCCGGCCTCGCGCACGGTCGCGAAGGCGTCGGGCAAGAGGTCGTCGAGCGCGTCGGCGACGAGGTCGAGCTCGTGCTCGCCGTCGCGTGCACCGGACTTGGCCCGGTCGATGCGAGCGCGGAACTCGGAGGTGCGCGCCACGAGCTGCTCGTCGCTCAGGCGCTCGACCTCGGGCTCGAGCGAAGAGACGAGCGGAACGATGGCTTGTACGGCCTTGAGCCGCTTGCCCTCCCCCGCGTGGAGAAGCTTCTGGAAGACGCCCATGCGGGTCGCGAGTGTACCGGGGCGGAAAGGGCCCGGTTGCGCCGCTCTCCTCGGGTCTAGGTCGGCTCGATGAGCTTCTCGCGCACCGCGTACATGGCCGCTTCGGTGCGCGACCGCAGCCGCAGCTTCTCGAGGATGTTCCGCACGTGGTTCTTGACGGTGTTCTGGGCGATGACGAGCTGCGCCGCGATCTCTTTGTTCGACAGGCCGCGCGCGACCAGGCGCAGCACCTCGACTTCACGGTCGGTGAGCTTCGGCGTGTCTTCGCCGCTCTCGTCGGTCTCGAGCCGGCGCGACAGCGCGGTGAACTCGCGCATCAACTTGGCGACCATCGGCGGCGTGAGCAGACCCTCGCCGCGCTCGGCTGCGCGAACGGCCTCGGCAAGGTCTTCGATGGACACTTCCTTCAGGAGATAGCCCGTCGCGCCGGCACGCACCGCGGCGAACAGGTCGGCCTCCGCGAATCGAGCCCGTCAGCACGACGATCTTGATCTCGGGCCGTGCCTCGTGGATGTGAACGGCGGCGTCGAGCCCGCTGCGTTCGGGCATGCGCACGTCCAGCAGCACGACGTCCGGAGCGAGCTGCAACGCGAGCTCGGTCGCGCCGACACCGTCGACCGCGACGCCGACGATCTCGATGTCGGGCTCGCTGCCGAGTGCCTGCTCCACCCCGTGGCGGAACACCTCGTGATCGTCCGCGATCAGGACACGGATCGATCCGTTCGCGCGCTGGTTGTCCACGATCTGTTGTTTCATCCGGCTCGTGATGCAGCCGGCCGTTGCTTCAGCCGGCCGCCTCGATCAGACCCAACGAGCCGTCGCGCCGGCGGTAGAGCACGGACGCCCGGCCGGTCTCGGTGCTCGTGAACAGGAAGAAGTCGTGGTCGAGCAGCTCCATCTGGAGCGCGGCCTCCTCGACGTCCATCGGCTTCACTGCGAACTGCTTGGTCTTCACCACAACCGGTTCGTCGGGGTCGTCGCGGTCGTCGATCGCGTCGGCACCGGGCCCGCCGACTGGTGCGTCGAGCTCATCGCCTGTGACCGCCGCTCCCGACGCGCCGCCGGAACCGCGTGCCGACTTCGAACCATTGCGGCGGTGCACGCGTCGATCGTGGAGGCGGCGCATCTGCCGCTCGACCTTCTCGAGCGCGGCGTCGAGCGCACCGACGTGGTCGTCGGCGCGCGCGCAACCTTTGACCAGATGCTTGTTCAGGTGGACGAGGATCTCGCACGTGTGCGAGTCGGCCTTGCGTTTCGTCGCGAGCTCTTCGTAGTCGACGTCGACCCGACGCACGTCGTTGGCGAACTTGTCGATGCGTTCGAGTTTCTCGATCGTCAACGCCCGAAGCGCGGGCGACACTTCGACGTGCTTACCGAACACGACGACGTCCATTCGCGCGAAGTATAGGCACGCATCCGTCAGGCGTCGCCCGGGCGCGGTGTCCTCGCCGCGGTAGCGGCGGCGACGCCTGAAGCACCCGCCGACCGCAAGACCCGGGCCGCGGTTGCGAGCGTCGCGCCGGTGGTCGTGACATCGTCGACGACGAGGACGCGTAAGCCGTCCGAACGAGCAGCCGGACGCAAACCCGGTCCGGCGGCTCGATCTCGGCGCGGTGCACCCGTCTGCGGAGCACCCGCGTCACGCGCGAGGAGTCGCCGGACCGGGATGCCGGTCGCATGCCCGACCGCACGCGCCAGCAACTCGCCGTGGTCGAGACCGTTCGCGCGCCGGCGCGGCGTGCTCGCCGGCGCCCACGTGATCACGTCGATCGGGTGGTCTGGCAACACCTTCGTGATCGCTTCGCCCATCCAGCGGATCGAGGTGCGCGCCTTCCGGTACTTGACGCGCGCGATGAGCTCGCGTGCGACCCCGACGTACGCGAACGGAGCAACCCACCAGTCGATGCCGGGCGGTGGCAGCGCGCGTGGCGCCGCCCGCAACGAAGCCGCGCACCTCCGACAGCACGGTTCGCCACGCGCCCCGCACGGACACGCGCCCGGGAGCAGCGCACTCAGGATGTCGTCGATCACGCGTGTGGAGCCCACACGGCCGACCGTAGGGCTTGCCTACGACAGCTTCGCCGGACCCGCGGCGCGCCGGACGTGGCTCGGCAGCGACCGCGCGTACGGCCGGCGCGCGATCCCGATCTCGGTCACGATCCCGTCGACGAGACGGGCGGGCGTGACGTCGAAGGCCGGGTTGTGCGCCGCCATTCCCTCGGGCGCGATGACGCGTCCCCGCACACGAAGCACTTCCTCGGGATCACGCTGCTCGATCTCGACGTCTGCGCCGGTCGCGGTGGCAAGGTCGACCGTCGAGACGGGCGCGGCGACGTAGAACGGGACGCCGTGATGGTGGGCGAGCACCGCGAGGCCGTACGTACCGATCTTGTTCACGACGTCGCCGTTCGCGGCGATGCGATCCGCGCCCACGACGACGAGGTCGATCGTGCCGCGCGCCATCAGCGACGCCGCGACGCTGTCGGCAACCAAGGTCGCGTCGATGCCCAGCCGTTCGAGCTCCCACGCGGTGAGTCGCGCGCCCTGGAGCACGGGCCGGGTCTCGTCGACCCAGACGTGGACGTGGCTGCCGTTCTCGACCGCGCCGCGGATCACGCCGAGCGCGGTGCCGTAGCCCACCGTCGCGAGCGCGCCCGCGTTGCAGTGCGTGAGGATCTGCGCGTCGCCCGGCACGACGGCCGCCCCGTGCGCGCCGATCCGGCGATTGCGCGCGATGTCTTCGGCCGCGATGCGTTCGGCGGTTGCAAGGGTCGCATCGGCACCACCGGACTCGTACGACTCGAGTGCTCGGTCGACGCCCCACCGCAAGTTGACCGCCGTCGGACGCGTCGACGCGATTCTCTTCGCCGCCGCCCGCACCTGGCGCTTCGTCGTCGAGGTTCGCGCCGCGAGCGCGACGCCGTAGGCACCGGCGGCACCCAGCGCGGGTGCGCCGCGGATCGCGAGCGACGTGATCGCGTCGCACAGCTCGGAGACCGAACGGCAACGGAGGTAGCGCACCGAGCGGGGCAGCGCGCGCTGGTCCAGCACCCTGACCACTCCGTCACGCCACTCGATCGTGCGGAGGGATCGGGTCTTTCGGCGCAACTGGCGTGAGCACTGCGGGATTATTCCCCGCCGCTCACGCCAGTTCGCCGTTCACGCTCAGTACCGGTAGTGGTCGGGCTTGTACGGGCCCTCGACCGGCACGCCGATGTAGGCGGCCTGGTCCTCGGTCAGGCTCGTGAGCTTCACGCCGAGCTTGTCGAGGTGCAGCCGCGCCACCTTCTCGTCGAGGTGCTTCGGCAGCGTGTACACCTTGCGCTCGTAGAAGTCGGTGTGCGTGAACAGCTCGACCTGCGCGATCACCTGATTCGTGAAGCTGTTCGACATCACGAAGCTCGGGTGACCGGTCGCGCAACCGAGGTTCAGCAGCCGGCCTTCGGCGAGCACGATGATCGCGTGACCGTCGGGGAAGACCCACTCGTCGACCTGCGGCTTCACGTTGCGCCGCTCGATGCCCTTGAACTTGGCGAGGCCGGCCATGTCGATCTCGGTGTCGAAGTGGCCGATGTTCCCGACGATCGCGTTGTGCTTCATCTTCGCCATGCTCTCGACCGAGAGCACGTTCTTGTTGCCGGTCGTGGTGACGAAGATGTCGGCTTCACCGATCGACGTCTTCGAGGGTCGTGACCTGGTAGCCCTCCATCGCCGCCTGCAACGCGCAGATCGGATCGATCTCGGTGACGATGACGCGCGCACCCTGACCGCGCAGTGACTGCGCGCAGCCCTTGCCGACGTCGCCGTAGCCGCAGACGACCGCGATCTTGCCCGCGATCATCACGTCGGTGGCACGGTTGATGCCGTCGATCAGGGAGTGGCGGCAGCCGTAGAGGTTGTCGAACTTCGACTTCGTGACCGAGTCGTTCACGTTGATCGCGGGGAACAGCAGCGTGCCGGCCTGCATCATCTGGTAGAGCCGGTGCACACCGGTGGTCGTCTCCTCGGTGACGCCCTTGATCTCCGCGGCGACGCCGTGCCAGAGCTTCGGGTTCTCCTTCAGCAGCCGGCCGAGCAGCCCGAGCACGACCTCGAACTCTTCGTTGTCGGCGGTCGACGGGTCGGGCACCTCGCCCGCCTTCTCGTACTCGACGCCCTTGTGCACGAGCAGCGTGGCGTCACCACCGTCGTCGAGGATCATGTTCGGGCCCGCATATCCCGAGCCTTCCGAGCCGGCGGGCTCGCTCGGCCACTTCAGGGCCTGCTCGGTGCACCACCAGTACTCCTCGAGCGACTCGCCCTTCCACGCGAACACGGGCACGCCCTTCGGGTCGTCGGGCGTGCCGTCGCGGCCGACGGCGACCGCCGCGGCCGCGTGGTCCTGGGTCGAGAAGATGTTGCAGCTCACCCAGCGGACCTCGGCACCGAGGTCGACGAGCGTCTCGATGAGCACCGCGGTCTGGATGGTCATGTGCAGCGAGCCCATGATCCGGGCGCCGGTGAGGGGCTTCTGCGGGCCGTACTCCTCACGGCACGCCATGAGGCCGGGCATCTCGACCTCGGCGAGCTCGATCTCCTTGCGGCCCCACTCGGCGAGCGAGAGATCGGCGACCTTGAAGTCGGTGAACGGGCGCTTCTCCGAGGATCGGGCCTTCCGTGCGTGATCCGGTGGCGCGTGATTCAGTGGCAGTCAAGTGCAGACTCCTTCGTGTTCGCGCGGCAACACCTCTGGTGACCGCGACACAACGTTGGAGCCGGCCCGGATCACCGGATGACAGCCCTTGGGGGCCCGACCAGCCCTTGATGCTACCGGACCCGGGTGCGAAGGTCACTGCCGATGACGACGGGCGCGACCGCGAAGGTCGCAGCGGTTCAGGGCACGCCGGTCTTCTGCGACCGGGATGCCACGATCGACAAGGTCGGCCGGCTGACGAAGGAAGCCGCCGGGCAGGGCGCCACGCTGGTCGCCTTCCCGGAGGCGTTCGTCCCCACCTATCCCGACTGGGTGTGGCGCACGACGCCGTGGGCCGACGCGGAGTGGTACGCCCGCTGGGCCGACCAGGCCGTCGACGTGCCCGGGCCGGCGTGCGACGCGCTCGGTGCGATCGCGGCCGACGCCGAGGTGTACCTCGCCATCCCGGTGAACGAGCGCGCCGGCGGAACCATCTACAACACGCTGTTGTACTTCGCGCCCGACGGGGCATTGCGCGCGAAGCACCGCAAGCTCATGCCGACCGGCGGCGAACGGCTCGCGTGGGGTCAGGGCGACGGCTCGACGCTCGCGTCGATCGAAACCCCGTTCGGTCGCGTCGGCGGTTTGATCTGCTGGGAGAACTACATGCCGCTCGCGCGTGCGGCGATGTACGAGCAAGGCATCGACATCCTGCTCGCGCCGACGTGGGACAACTCCGACGTGTGGGTTTCGTCGATGCGCCACATCGCCAAGGAAGGTCGCTGCTACGTCCTCGGCATCACGTCGTGCCTGCGCGCCACCGACATCCCCGCGTCGTTCCCGGGTCGCGACGAGATCTACGGCGGCGAGGACGACTGGATGTCGCGCGGGAACACCGTGATCGTCGACCCTTACGGCCACATCCTCGCCGGGCCGATCACCGAGATCGAGGGCATCCTCTACGCCGACGTCGACACCGAAACGATCCGACGCTCACGCCGCCAGTTCGACGTCACCGGCCACTACGCCCGCCCGGACGTGTTCGACCTCCGCGTCAACCGCGGAGACTGATCAGTCGTCGATCGCGGCGTACGCGGTGGTCCAGAAGTCGTCGTGCACCACCGGGGGTTCCGGCGAGCCGAACGCACGCTGGGTCAGCAGGATCGTCGTCATGTCCTCGACGGGATCGTTGTTCCAGGTCGTGCCGAGGCCACCGGCCCACCCGTACTTGCCGACGGTGTCGTAGATCGTGTCGCGCCGGGTCACGACCTCGACACCGAATCCCCAACCGTGGTTGTCGAAGAAGCCGGGCGACAACGCGCCGCGCGCTTTCTGTTCGGGTGTGAGCTGATCGGACGTCATGAGCGTCACCGACGGTTGCGAGACGATGCGTTCGTTGCCGTGCACACCTCCTCGCAACAGCATCTGCGCAAACGCGTTGAAGTCGTCGACGGTCGACACCAACCCGCCCGCGCCCGATGGAAACGCCGGCTCCGAGTTCCACTGCCCGCCGACGGGCTCGTCGTGCACACCGAACTCGCCGGTCGCCATGTCGTTCGAGTACGCGGTGACGAAGCGGTCCGTCTTGTCCGGAGGGACGCTGAAGGCGGTATCGGTCATCCCGAGCGGTTCGAAGATGCGCTCGCGGAGGAAGTCGGGGAACGTCTGCCCGGATGCACGCGCGACGAGTACACCGAGGATGTCCGAGCCGGCGTTGTACAACCACCGCTCGCCGGGCTGGTGCAAGATCGGCAACCGGCCGAGCCGGCGCATCCACTCGTCGGGCTCGGGCACGAACGCCGGCTGCGGCGGGCCGAACCCGATGACCTCGTGCAGCGCATCGACGACGGCATGCGTGCCGGGCTCCGCCATCACCATGCCGATGCCCGAGGTGAACACCAAGAGGTCCCGCACCGTGATCGGGCGCGTCGCGGGCACCGTGTCGTCGACCGGACCCTCGAGCGACCGCACGACTTGCCGGTCGGCGAGCTCGGGGAGGAAGCGGTCGACCGGCTCGTCGAGCCGCAAACGACACTCCTCGACGAGCATCATCGTCGCGACCGCGGTGATCGGCTTCGTCATCGACGCGATCCGGAAGATCGTGTCGCGCCGCATCGGCGTCGAGCCGCCGTCGGACGTCACGCCCACCGTCTCGACGTGGACCTCTTCGCCGCGCTGTACGAGTGCAACCAGGCCGGGAACGTCGCTGTGCTCGACGTCGCGCACCAGCACGTCGCGCATCCGATCGAGCCCTGCCTTCGACAATGCACGCGCCATCAGACGGCTCCTCTCGTCAGGACCTCAGACCCGACGGGACGAGCAAACTCACCGGCGCTCCTCGAGGTTGCACTACGGCACCCGCGCCTCGACCCACGCCCGATCGATGATCGCCTCGACCGTTTGCTCGGGGGTCTGATCGGAGCTGTCGAGCCAGAGTCCGATACGCGGTGTCATGTCGCGCACGGCCGCGTCGAGCGCCGCCGGATCGGCGCGGCCATTGCCGTATGCCGATTTCTCTCGGTCGCGCTCCCGAATCGCCACGACATCGAGGCGCGGAATCAGCACGACGACACACAGCGGCCGACTCTCGATGAGTTCGGTGTACATCCGAAGATCGGCGCCGAGCACGACGTCTTGAACGATCACGGACAGCCCTTCGGCGAAGTATGCGTCGGCGGTGGCCGCGCCGAGTTGGTATCGGAGCTCGAGTTGTCGTCGCGCCTGCGGACTGAGTTCTGCGGTCATCAGGGCGCGGCCCGAGACGATCATCCGACGGAAAATGTCGCCGCGCACGTGCGCGGCGCGATCGAAGCGAGTGGCCAGAAGCTCCGCGACGGTCGACTTCCCCGATGCCGAGATTCCCGTGATGAGTACGACGACCTGGTGGTCGGTCAGCCTCACGTGCGTGACGGTAGACGCCGTCAGGCGCGAGCCCAGAGCTCCTGGAGGCCGGCGGCGACTTCGGCGGGCTTGTTCACGGGCCACCAGTGCCCGCTGTCGGCGAACATGACGAGCGGCGCGCAGTGCGCTGCGCGAGTCGTTCGCCGAAGTTCGCGGTGACGTACGGGTCGTCGGCGCCCCAGAACACGACGCCCGGGCGCGTCGGCAGGACGCGGTCGACGTCGTCGTGCCACTCGTCCGAACCGCCAGCTGCCGAGCGATAGAGCTTCAGCACGCAGTCCTTCATGGTGGCGTCGACGTGCGACCCGACCGCTGCGGCTCTCTCGGGCCCGCCGACCTGGTCGCCGAGCGTCTCCGCGATCGCCTCCGGCGTCATCGCTTCCATGACCTGCTCGCCGACCTCCGGCGTCTGCCACATCTGCGCGATGTCGTGCCACACGTACTCGCGGTCGACAGTGGCTCCGCCCGCGGCCCACGTGCGAATCAGATCGGGACGCAGCGACACGACGCGCTGCACGAGGAGCGAACCCCAGTCGTGGCCGACGATGTCGACCGGTTCGCCGACCTCCTCGACGTCCGCGATCACCCAGTCGACGTACTCCTCCTTGCTCGCGCCGAAACCGGCGGGCACCGGCGCGTCGAACCCCGGGAGGTTCGGCGCGATCACGTCGTCACGATCGAGGTTGGCACGTACGTCGTCCCAGAGTGCAGACGTGTCGGGCACGCCGTGGACGAAGAACGCAGGCACAGTTCACGCTCCCGTTCGTTCGAGCTTCGTAGACGCGCAGGATCGCGTCGACGGAAGCGTCGACGTCGGCTTCGGTGGTCGTCCAGTTCGACACCGAGATGCGCATCGCGGCGACGCCGTGCCACACGGTGCCGCCGAGCCAGCACGTGCCGTCGCGCTGCACGCCGTCGATGACCGCGCGCGTGCGTTCGTCGGAATCGCCGAAGCGGACGAGCACCTGGTTCAGCACGACGTCGTTGCAGGATCTCGACGCCGGCCGGCCGCGCCGAGGCGCTCGGCAAAGCGGCGCGCCATCGCGCAGTTGTGCGAGATCCGTTCCGCGATGCCGGCGCGTCCGAGCGCGCGGATCACCGCGTACACGGGCACTCCCCGCGCCCGGCGCGAGAACTCGGGCACCCAGTCGAACGGGTCGGGCGGCGCGCCTGCACCGCCCTGCACGAGGTAGCTGGCCTGCGTCGTCATCGCCGCGCGGTGCGCGTCCGGGTGCGCGGCACATCACGATCGCCGCAGTCGTACGGCACGTTCAGCCACTTGTGCGCGTCGGTCGCCCACGAGTCGGCACGCTCGACGCCCGGCGACGAGGTCGCGCCGGTCGTCGGTGACCGCGGCCCACAGGCCGAACGCGCCGTCGACGTGCACCCACGCGCCGCGCTCGTGCGCGACGTCGCAGATCTCGGCGATCGGGTCGAACGCGCCGCTGTTCACGTTGCCGGCCTGGGCGCAGACGATCGTCGGCGCGCCGTCGCCCGCTGCGAGCACGTCGCGGAGCGCGTCGGCACGCATGCGGCCTTGGTCGTCGGCGGCGCACGACGCTCGGCGTCGCGTCGCCGAAGCCGAGATAGCGCAGCGCGACGTCGATCGTCGTGTGCCGCTCCTCCCCGACGATGACCCGCACGCGCGGCGCACCCTGCAAGCCGTCGGATTCGACGTCCCAGCCCGCGTCGGCGAGCACGTGGTGGCGCGCCGCGGCGAGCGCGGTGAAGTTCGCCATCATCCCGCCGGTGACGAAGCCGACCGACGCGCTCGGCCGGGAGGCCGAGCAGGTCGACGACCCAGCGGGCCGCCGTCTCCTCGATCACCGACGGCGCGGGCGCGGCGACGTAGAGGCCCGCGTTGTTGTCCCAGCCGCTCGTGAGCCAGTCGGCGGCGAGCGCGGCCGGGTGGCTCCCGCCGATGACGAAGCCGAAGTAGCGCGGGCCGGGAATGCCGACGAGGCCGGGCCTCGCCGCGGCCGTCGAGCTGCTCGATCACCGCGTCGGTCGTCGGAGCCCGCCTCGGGCACCGGTCCGCCGAACGCGGCCCGCAGCTCGTCGAGCGTCGCGGTCGCGTGCACCGGATCGGTCTCGAAGGCCGCGCGCTGCGCGGCGACGAGCTCGCCCACCTCCAGCGAGGAGCTTGTCGAGCGATCAGTCACAGGATGCGCTTACGTCTCGAGGCGGCGCTTCAGTTCGAAGATCGCGTCGATCGGGCCGGGATCGACGTCGTTGTCGAGGGCGAGATAGCAGGACACCCAGTCGCCGAGGTACATGAGGTCGAGCAGCTGCGCGAGCCGGCCCTCGCCCTCCGCCTCGACGCGTGAGCACCTGGTGCACTGCCTCCTCGACGATCTCGCGGGTGATCGTCGAAGCGCGGCGGCGAGCTGGGCGTGCTCGAAGCCGTGACGCAGCTCCACGAGCGTGAAGAGTTGGCGGGTCACGTCGCCGTGCTGGCCCCACGCGCAGATCTCGTTGTGGTCGAGCTCGGGGTAGGCGTGCCAGTACGCGGGCGCCTTGGCGTTCTCGTTGACGTCGCACTTCCACCGGTACGCCGCGACCGCGCCGAGCGCGCCGCCGCCGTAGACGATCGGGATCGTGCGGCCGATCCTGCGGGCGAGCTCACGCGCCGGATTCGCCGCGCCCTCGACACTCGGCTGGCATGCGTCGCGCCGGTGGGCGAGCTGCTCTTGTGCGCGTACGAGCAGCGCGTGGCCACCGGGTGCCAGACCCATCCGGAACAGCACGACCACGATGCGGCGCAACCAGCGCGCCGAGCGCGGCGCGCGGAAGGTAACCGTCGGGACAGGGCACGTGCAGCTGCGTCGTGCGCACGCGCGAGGTCGGCGAGCGCGCCACCGCGCGACACCGCGACGAGCGACGCGCCGCTCTTCACTGCGGCCGTCGCCATGGACACCGTCTCCTCGGTGTCGCCCGAGTACGAGACCGCGAACGCCAGCGTGCCCGGCCCGACGAACGCGGGAGTGCGGTACTGCTTGAGGACGGTGAGGGGCACCGGCAGCTCGTCGTTGAACGCGGCGGCGATCACGTCGCCGGAGATGCCCGACCCGCCCATACCGAGGACGACGATGTTGCGGATCGATCCGGCGTCGGGGAGCGCGCGCGACGTGCAGTTCGCCCGCGGCCTCGTGCGCGGCTGCCAGTTGCTCGGGCAGTCCCCTGACGGCTTCGAGGAAGTGCAGGGAATCCGTCGCGGTGCTCACGCGTTTTCGTCGAAGGTCGGCGCGATGCCTTCGGCATCGGCCTTGCGCAACAGCCGTGCGTGTTCGCCGGCGTCGACGGTCTCCGCCTCGTCGACGAGCATGATCGGGATGTCGTCCTGCACGCGGTAGCGGCGTTGCAGCCGCGGGTTGTACAGCGCGTCCTCGTCGGCGAAGTAGAGCAGCGGACCCTTGTCTTCGGGGCACGCGAGGATCTCGAGCAGCTTGGCGTCGAGCGTCATCGGGTTCTCCTCATCGGTCTCGTACGAGCGCGAGAACCTCGGCGGTGTGGGCTTCGCCGGCGGCGACCGTCTCGGCTTCGAGGTTCAGGCGCAACAACGGTTCAGTGTTGCTCGGACGCAGGTTGAACCACCAGTCGTCGAGCTGCACGGTGAGCCCGTCGACGCGATCCTGCTCACGGCCGGCGTACGCGGCCGCGACGCGGTCGATCACGGTGGCCGGGTCGGCCGCGACACGCGTGTTGATCTCGCCGCTCTGCACGTAGCGCTCGAACGGCTTGCGGAACTCCGAGAGCGGCACTCCTCCACGCGACAGCAGCTCGAGGACGCACAGCGCGGCGATCGAGCCGGAGTCGGCGCGCCAGTTGTCGCGGAAGTAGTAGTGCGCGGAGTGTTCACCGCCGAAGACCGCGCCGGTCTCGGCCATCACCTGCTTGATGAACGAGTGGCCGACCCGGGTGCGCACCGGGGTTCCACCGTTCTCGCGGATGATCTCCGGCACCGCGTGCGAGCAGATCAGGTTGTGGACGATCGTCTCGCCCGGGTGCTTCTCGAGCATGAACTTGGCGACCATCGCCGTGGTCGTGGAGCCGCTCACGGGCTGACCGAGGTCGTCGACGAGGAACACGCGGTCGGCATCGCCGTCGAACGCGAGGCCGACGTCGGCGCCGCCGTCCACGACTGCCCGCTGCAGGTCCTTGAGGTTCTCGACCTGGATGGGGTCGGCCGCGTGGTTCGGGAACGACCCGTCGAGCTCGGGGAAGAGGACCGTGAGCGCGAACGGCAGGCCCTCGAACACCTTCGGGCACGACGAGCCCACCCATGCCGTTCGCGGTGTCGGCGACGACCTTCAGCGGCCGCAGCGCCGAACGGTCCACGAACGAGCGGACGTGGTCGGCGAACTCGTCGAGGAGGTCCAGCTGCTCGACCTTCCCCGCCACCTCACCGCGTTGGGTGACCCCCGACGCGACCATCTCCTTGATCTGCACGAGCCCGGTTTGCTCACCGACCGGTGCCGCGGCGGCGCGGCACAGCTTCACGCCGTTGTACTGCGCCGGGTTGTGGCTCGCGGTGAACATCGCGGCCGGCGCGTCGAGACGGCCGGAGGCGAAGTACACGAGGTCGGTCGAGCAGAGGCCGAGCTGCGTGACGTCGGCACCGGCGAGGGTCGCGCCTTCGGTGAACGCAGCGACGAGCGGCACGCGACGATTCGCGCATGTCGTGCCCGACGAGGATCTGCCCCGCGCCGGTGAACTGCGCGAACGCGTTCCCGATGCGGCGCGCGAGCGTCTCGTCGAGCTCGTCGGGATAGATCCCGCGGATGTCATAGGCCTTGAAGATGGCGTCGAGCGACACGTCTCGATGACTCCTGTCGTTGCCCACAAGCGGGTCCGAGGCGCGGTCATGGTAGCGCCGGGGCCGGTTCGGACCGTCGGGGCGGCGGAGGTTCGTCGCCACCGGGCGCACGGCCGTTCTCACCGGGCGGCGCCCCTGTGTCGTCGTGCGTGTCGTCGTGCGTGTCGCCGTCGCCGGCAGGGCCGTGACGACCTGCCGCGGTATTCCGCGCCGCGCCGTACCGGCGCGCGCCTTTCCAGCGCGCGAGCACGATCAGACCGGCCAGTCCAATGACGCTGATGACGCGGCCGAGCCAGTCGACCGGCGTGAGCCCGTACGTGAGCGACACGTTGTTCTCGCGCGGGATGACGACCATCAGGTTCGGCGCGAGGCGGTACGGACCGTCGGCCCCGTGCACCTCCCAGTTCGGGAAGTACGACGACTTCACGACCACGGGCACGCCGACTTCGTCGACGTGGAACGCGATCTTGTCGGGTCCCTCTTCGATCTCGGTCACGTTCACCGGATCGAGGCGCGTGCGCGGTGCGGATGCGAGATCGTCCACTTCGACTCGCGCCCACTCGTCGGGACCCGACGCGGTCCACGGCCGGTCGAGCAACTCGTCGTTGGTGTACCAGCCGGCCGCCGAGCACTCCCACGCGCCGAGCTCGGGATCGCGCGTGCCGTCGACCGGCGGCGCGGTGCCGAAGCACTCGGACGTCGTACCCGCATTCGTTGCGGCGACGACCGGTTCGTACTCGAGCCCTTGCACGAGATCCGAGCCCGACACCTCGTACACCTTCCAACCCTTCGGGTCGGCACCGTCGAGGTCCGGGATCGTCGCGACGAGGCGCAGCTCGGGGTTGGCTTCCGCCTTCTCCTGCGCTTCCGGCGTCCACGCCATGTAGTAACGGACGCCGAGCATCTGCAGGTGTTCGACGCCGCGGTCGAAATCTTCGAGCGACCCGTACACGAGGCCGCGCACCGGGTTCGAGGGATGCGCGGCGAGCTCGCTGACCGTGAGGAAGTGGAACGACGTCGTGCCCGACGACTCGAAGTACAACCCTTCCATCGAACCGGTGTGACCGTCGGTCCAGTACGGCAGCAGCTCGAGCGCGAGTGACGTGCCGTAGGTGTTGATCGGATCCTGGCCTCCCGGCATCGACGACGGCTCCCACAACGCGCGGCCCGGCGGCAACGACTCCATCGTCGTGAAGATGCTCTCGTACTCCGGCCACGCCGGTTTCGACTCGTACCCGCTGTAGTTCCAGCGCGCCCACGACTGGATCGCGATGTCCGGGTTGTCGTCGCGCGCACCCCACGCCGCGGTTGATCGACCAGATGCCCCCGACCGCGACCAGCAGCGCGATCGCGACCACCGACCACCGCCGAACGGCGGCGCGAACGCGCTCGGGTCGCAGTTCGTCGGGGGGCGTCCACTGCGGCGGTACCCGCTTCCACTCCCGTCGCTCGACGACCTCCTCGGCCTCGGCCCGATCCGGCCCGTCGGTGCCGGCGAGCTCGATCCACGCCGCGGCGTGCGCATCCTGGAGGTCGCCGTCCCGGATCCAGTTCGTGCCCCACTTCACTCCGAGCCCGACGAGGCGGAGGAGCTCGGTCACGCCCATGGCCGCGAGGAAGGCCCAGCTGAGGAGCCAGAACGGCAAGAAGCGCGTGTTCCACACCGCGTGCTCGGGCCATTGCACGAAGAGCACGCCGAGCACGACCGCGGCGACGAGCAGGACGAGCGTGGCGCGTCGCCGGTAGACCGCGGCCGCGACGATGCCGATCGCAGCCAGCACCCAGATCCACCACGGCAGCCACAGCGGTTGCTTCACCGCCTCACCTGCGGCGTTCGTCGCGGTGCCGAGCCCGCGCACGATCCCTTCGACGGTTCGGCCGACGGGCCCCAGCCAGTCGAGCCAGCTCGGCAAGGACCAGTCGCCGGCCGGGACCTTCTTCTCGTACCGCATGCTCTGCGTCATGTCGTGACGCGCGATGAGCGGGAGCGACCAGACCGCCGTGAGCGCGACCGCGACGGCGCCGATCGGGAGCGCCAGCCGCCAGGTGCGGCCGGGGCGGCGGGTGAGGAACATCAACGCCGCGAACAGCACGAGCACCATCGCCACGACGACGTGCGACATCGCCGACAGCGCGAGGAGCAGCGCAGGGATCCAGGCGCGCCTGCCGGTATCGAGCGTCTTGCCGAGCGCGCCGAGCGCGAACAGGCCGAGGGCGAGCGAGAGCGTGAACGAGAACTCGCCTGCGAGGGTGCTGGCGATGTTGCCGCCGTAGATCTGCCAGTCGTCGCGGGTCTGCACGAGCGTCCCGGTGGCTGCGATCGCGAACAGCGGCGGCGCGGGCCAGGGAGCCCGGAGTCCGCGAGCGAAGACGTACGCGCTCGCGGGGAGCAACAGCGGGCCCGACGCCGTGACCAGCTTGAACGCGACGTTGTACGGGACGAACGGGATCAGGTCGACGAGCGCGATCAGCACCGCCGGGAAGGGGAAGTAGTAGTGCCCGACCGGGAAGCCGGCGTACCAGTCGGGTGACCAACCGGAGAGGCGGAACGCGCCGAACCAGTGCTCCTTCAGGTACCAGGGCCACCACACGTGGGCGCCCATGTCGCCGCCGTTGGTGGTGGTGTTCGCGAAGAGGGGCCCGAACCGGATGTCGCCCAGCGGCCAGAAGCGCATGTCCGGGTTCATGATGCGCAGCACCACGAGCATGCAGCCGAAGACGATGAGCGCCCCCACGGCCCGCACGACGAGCACGCGCGCCCGGTCGTCATCCCCACGTCGGCACGCGAGCCCACGCGCAAGGGCATGGTCCACAGGCGCTTCACGGCCCGCCAGTGTGCCAGTTCGGGTCCACAATCCTCGTGCGGGGCACGCGTCTGGAGGTTCCGGGTTGCCCGGGCGACGCCGGCTCCGACGCCGTGCGGGCACGTCTGGAGGTTCCGGGTTGCCCGGGCGACGCCGGCTCCAGACGCGTGGGGACTCGGCGTCAGCTCGCGATGGCGCCGACCACCGCGATCAGGTTGAACCCCACGTGCAACAGGATCGACTGCGACAGGTTGCCGCTGCGGACTGCGAGCACGCCCGACACGACACCGAGCCCGACGAGCGCTGGGATCACCACGAGCGTGCCCAGCACGTTGCCGCCGAGGAGGTGGACGGCGCCGAACACCACCGCCGAGATCCCGATCGCCCAGCCATCGGACACGATCCACCCGAGCGCCCGCAACAGGAGGCCGCGGAACAGCAGCTCCTCGAACACGGGCGCGAGCAGGCCCGCGGCGATCGCGATGACCGCGAGCTCGGCGCCTCCGGCATCGTTCAGGTCGTCGACGACCGACTGGCGTTCGTCGACGAGCTGTTGCAGCGGGAACACGAGCAGTCCGAAGCCGATCGCGCAGCCGGTGCCGAGCGGGATCGCCCACCAGTCGCGCGCACGTACGAGCAGGCCGAGATCGCGGCGCGCCGATCCGGTGCCGCGCCCGCGGCAGTACAGCCAGATGACCACGCCGTACGTGACGAACTGGCCCACCAAACCGCACGCGAGCGTCAGGCCGCCGGCATCACCGACCTCGTCGCCGCTGAGCGCGTAGCCGATCGCGAAGCCGACACCGGCGCCGAGGATCTGGCCGGCGAGGAAGACGACGAGCGCGTCCCAGACCTTGAACCGCGGCGTGTCCGGCGGCGGGAACGCCGGTGTCGGGCGGGCTCCTCCGGGTTCCATGGCCGCACCCATCGGCGTGCAGGGTACCGACGGTGCAATCGGTTCTCCTGAGACTGTGCTGATAGGGCCCGGGTCGGTGGAGGGACCTCATCGCCGTACCATGTAGGACCCGTCCGCAATGGGAGCACGCATGAGCCGTCCCGAAGACCAGTGGCGCCCGCCCGAGCCGCCGAATCGGCCGCCGCGCCAGGGTGGCCAGGGTGGCCCGGGTTCGGGTGGTTCGCCCCGCCCGTCTTCCCGGCCGCGGTGGTTGCCCTGGGTCATCGTCGGAGTCCTCGTGACGCTCGTGCTCGTGTGGCAGGCGGCGCCCGGCGGCGGCAGCAGCCAGGCCGAGGTCGAGTACTCCCGTTTCCTCGAGCTCGTGGAGCAGGAAAACGTCGAGCAGATCAACTACGAGAGCTCGAGCGGCAAGATCACGGGTGAGTTCCGCGGCGACTTCGAGGTCGACGGAGAGAGCGAGTTCACGACCCAGGGTCAGCCCGACGGTCTCCCCGACCAGGACGTGCAACTGCTCACCGAGAACAACGTCGGTCGCAACTACAAGCCGGCACCGTCGAACTGGCTGAGCTCGTTCCTGATCTACCTGCTGCCGTTCGTGCTTCTCGTCGGGTTCTTCATCTGGATGAGCCGGCGCGCACAGGGGCAGATGGGTGCGGTGATGAACATCGGGCGGTCGCGCGCCAAGGTGTACGCGACCGACAAGCCCAAGACGACGTTCGCCGACGTCGCCGGCTACGGACCGGTGAAGGAAGAGATCACCGAAGTCGTCGACTTCCTGAAGCAACCGGGCAAGTTCAAGGAGATCGGCGCGCGCATCCCCAAGGGCGTATTGCTCGTCGGCCCGCCCGGCACCGGCAAGACACTCATCGCGCGAGCGGTCGCCGGTGAGGCCGGCGTGCCGTTCATCTCGATCACCGGTTCGGACTTCATGGAGATGTTCGTCGGTGTGGGCGCGGCGCGCGTCCGCGACCTCTTCCAGACCGCGAAGAAGCAGGCGCCTGCGATCATCTTCGTCGACGAGATCGACTCGATCGGCCGCAAGCGCGGCGCCGGCCTCGGCGGCGGGCACGACGAACGCGAGCAGACGCTCAACCAGATGCTCTCGGAGATGGACGGCTTCGAGGCCACCGAGGGCATCGTGATGATGGCGGCCACCAACCGGCCCGACATCCTCGACCCCGCCTTGCTCCGGCCCGGTCGCTTCGACCGCCAGATCATGGTCCCGCTCCCGACGCAGGGCGAGCGCAAAGAGATCCTCACCGTGCACTTCCGCGACAAGAAGATCGACCCCGACGTCGATCTCGACGTGATTGCCCGCGGCACGCCCGGCATGAGCGGCGCCGATCTCGCGAACCTGGTGAACGAAGCCGCCCTGTTCGCGGTGCGCCGAGGGTCGGCCGAAGTCCACAAGGAAGACTTCGAAGCCGCACGCGACCGCGTGCTCATGGGCCTGAAGCGCGAGTCGATGGCGCTCTCCGAGGAGGAGAAGGAAGTCGTCGCGTACCACGAAGGTGGCCATGCGGTGCTCGCGTACGTGCTCGAGCACGCCGATCCGCTGCACAAGGTGTCGATCCTGCCCACCGGCATGGCGCTCGGTGTGACCCAACAGCTCCCGCTCGAAGAGCGGCACATCTACAAGCGTGAATACATCGCCGACTCGCTCGTCGTGCGTCTCGGCGGCCGCGTCGCCGAAGAGCTCGTGTTCGGCCACCAGTCGACCGGCGCCAGCAACGACCTCGTCGGCAACACCGAGCTCGCCCGCAAGATGGTGCGTGAGTGGGGCATGTCGGATCGCATCGGGCCGATGGCCTGGGGCACTGCGGGTGCGGTGTTCCTCGGCGACGACCTCATGCACTCGCGCGACTACTCGGACGAGACCGCACGGGTGATCGACGAAGAGGTCGAGCGCATCCTGCGCGAGGAAGAGGACCGCACCCGGAAGACGCTGAACGAGTACCGCCCGGGACTCGACGCGGTCGCCAAGTCGTTGCTCGAACGCGAGACGCTCGACGCCGACGAGGTCACCGAGCTCGTCGACACCGCCATGGGCCGCAAGGTCGGCGGTCCGCGGCTGATCGTCCATGCCGACGGCACCGAGGAGTACGCGGACGAGCCGATCGAAGACGGCCTCGAGGATCTCGGCTGACAACCCGCTTTTTGCGTCAGAACCTGTCGCATAGCAGCAGGTTCTGACGCCGAAACCTGGTTGTCACACGCTGTTGCGCAGGTCGGCGAGCCTGGCCCAGAGATCGGTTGCGGTGAACGCACCGGCGAAGTGCGCCTGCGTGACGCCGTTGCGATCGACGACGATCGTCATCGGCGCGGCTTCGATCCCGTAGCGGCGGTGCAGTTCCGGTTCGGCCTGGAACTCCACCTCGACGACCGCGACGTCCTCCGATGCGAGCGGCGTCATCTTCTCGAACAGACCGCGGCACGACTCGCACGTCGCGCGACGACCACAGCACGACGAGCCACGACGCGTCCGGGCGCGGGAAGTCGCGCCGGTCGAGTTGCTGGGGAACCGTGACGCGCCCCTGCGTCGGCGGCGGCAGGTCCGACGGCGCGCTCGAGCACCCACGCCACGATCGCGGCAACGACGACGAACCCGATCGCCAGCGCGATACGTACTGTCATGGGCGGGCGGTCATCGGCGGGCTGTCATGGGCGGGCCGTCATCGCGAGTCGACCACGGCGGCGGAGCGGGTGATGTCGCCCGATGTGTATGCGGATCGCACCATCGCGATCGGTCCGCTCGCCTCGGCGACGACGGCACCGTCGCCCGCGGCGAAGAGCGTGGTGATGTCGAAGGTCGACTGCCCGTTCGCCGGGATCTCGATCGCCTGGGTGCCCTCGGGACGTTCCTCGACGCCGCCGCGCACGATCGTGAGGTCGACCGACACGGGCGTCACGCCGGGATTCGCGATCGCGACGACGCCGTTGCGTCCGGCGGTCGCGCCGATCGACGGGAGCACGGCCCGCGCCGTCGGTCGCGGCGCGCCCATGACCGTCGCAACGCCTTCCCCGACCGCGCCTTCGCCGTAGAACGCGATCTGCTCGGCGACGATCGGCGTGTCCTCCTCGGTTGCGACGAGTGTCGTGTACGACACGTCCGCGCCGACGGGAATGCAGTTCTCGGCCGGCGGGTCGGCGCACCCGCCGATCTGCACCCAGACAACGGCGTCACGCTTCACCGGGACCGTGAGCGGGGCGGCCGCCGCGCTCACGATCACGTCCGCTTCGGTGTCGACCATGCCCGTGTTCACGAGCGCGACGACGGTACGGGTCGAAGCCGTGCTCGCGCCGTACGCGAATGTCCATTCCGACGACGGTCGGGTGGCTCCCAGGCTCAGTGTGATGCCCGTGAACCCCGACTGCTCGCCGAACACCATCGACTGCGATGCGACGACGCGACCGACGGACGCGTGGACGGCGACTCCCACCTGCGGCTTGCGCACGGCCTGCTCGTGGAGCGGCACCAGGACACGGACCCGGCGAGGCACATCGATCGTCTGCAGCACCTGTGGCACCGAGTCGTTGGCGCGCACGGTCACCTCGACCCGTGCGTCGGTGCCGAACGGGTTGAACAACACGAGCCAGTTGTCGACGGGCCGGCCCGTGGTGTTCGCCTCGAAGTTCCCGGTCGTACCGGCCGCGAAATGCCAGTCGGTCGCAGCGGCCGACGCGCACGGTCCGTCGGCGAACAGGTCGCTCGACTCGACACCCTGCTCCACGACAACATCACTCGAGAACGCCTCGACGACGACCCCGCCGGCGGGCCCGATGGTGGCCCGGACGAGCCTCGTGATGCCCGCGGCCGGAACTGCCACGGTCTGCGCAACCGGCGCCGAACCGTCGTCCGGGAACACGGTGACCGCGGCCTCGGCGTCGTCGGTGCCGATGTTGGAAAGGATCAGCACCTGCGCCTCGAGTGGCGCCGCGGCCGGCAATCCCGGACAGAACCAACCACTCGTTCGCGCGCTCCTCGCCGCGAGCTGCGTCGCGTCGAGCTCATCCGTCGATTCGCGCGACGCCGGCGCGCTCGCGTTGCCGGCGAGCACCGCGCCGAGCGCGGCGACGAGCAGCACGATGACGATCGGGAGCCGCCGGATGTTCATCGCGTCGCGCTCCCGACCAGCGCGCGTTCGTTTTCCGGCTCGTCGTCCTCGAGCGCGAGCGCGCCCGAACGACGTGACCGGATCGGAGTGCGCGTGCGCCACCACAGGACGATCGCAACGATCCACAGGAGCAGCTGCCCGATGGCAAGGACGCGACGCGGACCGCCGGAGAACGACACGTCGATGCTGCCCGTGTCGTCCAGTGCGAACGCATTCGTCCAGCCGAACGCGTCGCTTCTCGAGGCGCGCTCGCCGTTCACCGAGCGCGCGCCAACCCGAGTTCGCCGACTCGGCCCACAACAGCGTGCCCGGTCCGGCGGGGTCGGAGCCCGACTCGGGGCCCGTCACCGCAGTCACGCCGGGCAACGCGACGCGTTGCGCGGCCGCGAGTGGGTCATCGGTGTCTTCGGCGAGTTCGGTGTCGGGCGGTACGACCGCTCGGCCCGGGATCCATGCCTGGTTCTCGTACACCACCGCGCCCGGCTCGAGGCGGGAGACGGCCAGGTCGAGCTGTGATCCCAGAGACTCCGCCAACAAAGGATCCCGACGACCGCGAGCGCCGGCGTCGGGCGCGGCGCGCGTCGCGAAGGCGACGTAGCGCGCTCCGGTCGGCGCGATCAGATGGCCGAACCGCACCGTCGCACCGTCTCGTGCCTGCGCGATCGCGCTCGCGAGGATGCGTTCGGCATCACCGACGGGCGGAGACCACAGCGCGCGCGCGTCGCCAGGACCCTGCCGCGTCAGTCCGTAGCCGACGCCGTCGACGACCTTGGCGTCGGTCGGCATGATTGCGGGGTCGCCGACCCAGAGCACCTTGAAGTCGCCGTTCTCGCGCTCTTCGTCCATCCACGCGAAGCGCGAGGGCCAGTCGTCTTCGGGCAGGCCGAAGCGACCGTCGAGCGTGTCGGCCGCGAACCCGATGACCGGCAGTGCGATGCCGATGGCGGCCGCCACCGCGGCGAATTGACGCCAGCCGAAGTGGAATGTGCGCAGATCTTCGAGGAAGGCGGCGACGCCGAGACCGACCGCGACGGCGAGCCCGAGGGCGGCGGGCACCAGGAGCCCTTCAGGTGCAGGCACGGATGCCTCCACGTCCAGGCGCGCCGGCAGCCAAGTACACGCGAACGAGAGCAGGGCGAGCATCCACGCCCGCCCGGCCCACGCCAGCCGGCTCCCGGTCGCCACCGCGAGCGGCAGCGCGGCCGCGACGAGCAGCCCGAGCGCGCCGAACCCGGCGCCGGAGCGACCGGTGTGGAACGAGACGACGTCGGCGAAGCTCATCGGCCCACGCGGCAGCAGCCCGAGCGTCGCCGCGTCGGCGCCGACGAGCGTGACCAGCCAGGGAAGTGCGAGGACGGCGGCGCCGAGCGTCGCGAGGCCGCCGACCACCCACGCGCTCGCCACGATGCGCGTGCCACCGACGAGCGGCCACGCGAGCGCCCAACCGGCTGCGACGAACAGCGCAAGCAGTAGCGCCGGTGGCCAGAATGCAACCGCCGTGAGCAGGAGCAGCGCGACCGTCAATGTCGCATGCACCTTCGTCGTCCGTGCGGCGTCGCGGCGCGACGCGTTCACGAGCGCGCGCATCACGAACGGGGCGAGTGCGTAGCAGACGAGCGGCCCGAGCAACCCCTCCGCGATCGCGTTCCGCGCGATCGGGTTGATCAGATACGCGGCCATCGCCGCGACCGCGGGCGCGGTGGTTCTCGCGAACGGGCGCATCAACCGGTACGCGCCGAGCGCGCCGAGCGGGAGCGCGCCGGCCACGACGAGCGTGCGGCCGAGGTCACTGTCGCCGAACAGTGCGGTCGTGAGCACGGCCATCATGGCGAACACCGGCGACGCGGCTGTGTCGGCGCCCATCATGGCCGTCCGCCACGATCCGAGGAACGTCGACCAGAGGCCGCCGGCACCGGGCCAGTCCTGGAACGCGCCGACCAGCGCGACTCGGTCGAAGATCAACGATCGCGATCCGAACGCGAGCAGTGCGACGAGAATGGTCGCCGCGACCACCGGGAACGTGCGAGCGCGTGTTCCCGCCTCGGAAACGGCGGCACGCGTCCGAATCGACACGTCGGCCATGCGGTCGCCGGCGTGCAAGCGGGACGAGACGAACGTCCGCATCCTTGCGCTGCCGCGAACCATCAGATCGCGCACATCGCCGTCGTCGACGCGCCGCAATGCCTGCGTCTCTGCGCGAGCGCGCCGAACGCCGCTGCCTTGCGCCACAGCCGAGAACCACCCCGCGATGAGCCCACGCGCCCGCCGGACCCGGCCGGTCAGGAGCAGCGCAATCGCCTCCAGCACGTCGAGGAAGAACGCGATCGGGATCACCCAGAAGAGCGCAGGCGCCGAGTACGACTTCATCAGGACCCGAACTCGGCTGCTCGTCCAGGCCTTCAGGGGGCCGACATCGTTGCTTCGGGCCGGACGTTCGTCCTGGACGGTCGCACGGCGGTGCCGGACACGCGCGTCCGGGGCGACGAGGATCCGCGCGCCCGCGAGCCGGCCGCGCCAGCAGAGGTCGAGGTCGTCGGAGCCGGGGAAGGTCGCCGCGTCGAACCCACCCAATTCGTGGAAGAGGTCGGCGCGCACGAGCATCGCGGCGTTCGACACGAAGAAGACGTCCCGTACCGCGTCGTGTTGTTCCTGATCGACCTCGCCCCGCTCGATGCCCGAGAACGGGACGCCGTAGTGGTCGATCGCCATTCCGACCTCGAGCAGGATCTCGGGCGTGTCGTAATCGACGACCTTGGGCCCGACGATGCCCGCATTGGACCGGTACGCCTCCTCGACCATGATCCGGAGCGCGTCGGGTGAGAGCGCGACATCGTCGTGGCAGAACAGGACGAACGTCGCCCCCTCGACCGCGGCCATCGCGTCGTTCGCGGCCGCGGCGAATCCGACGTTCGATTCCAGGCGGCGAACGAACGCGCGGGGCATCGTGGTCGCGATCCGGGGCGTGAGGTCCACGGCCGAGCCGTTGTCGACCACGAGGACCGACAGGGCCGGGTATTCCTGCGCCGCCAGGCTCGCCAGCGCATCGTCGAGCCACGGCCCCGGGTCGCTGGTCACCAGCACCGCCACGACGGGAGGCGCAACCGCTTCGGCGGTCGACAGCTCCGGTGGCCGCTCGGCTTCGGGTGCCTCGGGTCCGTGCTGTCCGGTTTCGGGCTGTCCGGTTTCGGGCGGTCCGGGTGCGGGCTGTCCGGGTTCGGGCGCCTCTGGTGCTCTCGCCGTCTCCGGCGTCGGATCGAGCGTCTCCATGGGCCGGACGAGGATAGCCCGCAACCTTGTGCGCTGGTGCACGAGCGCTTGCAACTGTTAGCACTCCGCGCTATGATCGCGAGCGCATTCCGGCCGACCTGCCGTCTCGGGCCGCGGCCGCGTTTCCACCACCTGAAATTCCCCCGCAAGGAGTCTCGTTCATGGATGTTCGCAACACGCTGACCGACGCCGGCTACATCGCCCTCGGGCTCGGCATGATGGGCGTGCAGCAGGCGCAAGTGCGCCGACGGCAACTGCAGCAACGCGTGCACGACGCCGGCACCTGCCTGGCCGGCCAGGTCGGCGAGGTGCAGGGCCGAGTGAACGCCCAGGGTCGCAACCTCGACGCCAAGGCGCGTGAGGCCAAGGGCCGCGCCGAGGGCACCGTCACCCAGACCGTCTCGCGCGTGCAGGAACTCGCGACCGAGGTCACCACCCGCGTCGAGCCGGTGCTCGTGCAGGTGCAGGCGACCGCCGCCGAACTGCCCGAGCGGGTCGCGCAGGCGATCGAGCCGGTCACGGCGCGCGTGCGCGAGCGCTTCACCAGCGCCGCCTGACCGAAACCGACCCACGATCCCCGATCGGCGGCTCCCCCAGCGGAGCCGCCGATCTCGCGCACGCGGTTAGCCTGCCCGCGTGCTTGCGGCCCTGGCCGGTGGCGTCGGCGCTGCCCGCTTCCTCGCCGGACTCGTCCGAGCGGTCCCTCCGGCCGACGTCGTCGCGATCGTCAACACCGCCGACGACGACCAATTCCACGGCCTGTCCGTCTCTCCCGACCTCGACTCGGTCACGTACACGCTCGCCGGCGCGTCGAACCCCGTGCAGGGCTGGGGACTCGAAGGCGAGACCTTCACGACGCTCGAGGCGCTCCGCCGCTACCCCGTCGACACGTGGTTCGGCCTCGGCGACAAGGATCTGGCGACCCACCTGTACCGGACCCAGCGGCTCCGCACCGGGGCCACCTTGTCGCAGGTGACACGGGAGATCGCGACGGCATGGGGCGTCGATGTCCGACTGCTCCCGATGACCGACGACGCCGTGTCGACTCGGATCACCGCCGTCGACGCCGACGGACGGGAGCGTGTGTACGCAATGCAGGAGTGGTTCGTGCGCGAGCGCGCCGAGCCTGCGGTGACCGCGGTCGACTTCGCCGGCGCGTCCGACGCTCGCCCGGCACCGGGTGTTCTCGACGCGATACGAACGGCGGACACCGTGCTCGTCTGCCCGTCGAACCCGGTGATCTCGATCGCCCCGATCCTCGCGGTGCCCGGCATCCGTGCCGCGCTCCGCGACCGCCGGGGCCGGGTCGTCGCGGTCAGCCCGATCGTCGGTGGCGCACCGGTGAAGGGACCCGCGGACCGGTTGATGCGGCCGCTCGGCATCGAGGTGTCGTGCGTCGGGGTGGCCCGGGCGTACGCCGAGTTCTGCAGCACGCTGGTGATCGACGCGATCGACGCCGACCTCGCGCCGGCCGTGGAAGCCGCCGGCGTCCACCCCGTCGTCGCCGACACGATGATGCGCAGCCCGGAGGTCGCGGCAGACCTCGCGCGACGGGCACTCGCCGCCGTCGCGTGATCGTGCCGGTCGGGTGAAGATGGCCGGCGCGCTCCACGTCGTGCCGATCGAGGGCATCGGCGAGATCCGCCCCGGCGACGAGATCGCCGATCTCGTGCTCGACGCATCGCGTCTCCAGGGCACGCCGATCGAGGATCGGGACTGTCTCGTCGTCACGCAGAAGATCGTGTCGAAGGCCGAAGGACGACTCGTCGACCTCGACCCGGACGACATCGCGGCGCGGCACCGACTCGTCGAGTCCGAGTCGGTACGCATCGTGCGCCGGCGCGGCGATCTCGTGATCAGCGAGACGCGGCACGGCTTCGTCTGCGCGAACGCCGGCATCGACCTCTCGAACGTCGACGCCGGCCAGGCCGCGCTGCTCCCGGTCGATCCGGACCGTTCCGCCAAGCACATCCGCGACGCGGTCCGAGCGCGCGCAAAGGTGGAAGTCGGCGTTGTCGTCTCCGACACGTTCGGACGGCCCTGGCGGCGCGGTCTCACCGACGTCGCGATCGGCGTGAGTGGGATCGCGGCCGTCGTCGACCTGCGCGAGACCCCGGACGCACGGGGCCGCATGCTGCACGTGACCGAAGTCGCGGTGGCCGACGAGATCGCGGCCGCGGCCGAGTTGGTGATGGGCAAGGCTTCCGCGATCCCGGTCGCGATCGTCCGCGGCCTGGACGGCTCGTGGTTCCGCGAGGGCTCGTACCGCGAGCTGGTGCGCGCGCCCGACGAGGACCTGTTCCGCTGACCTCCACCACGGTGCCTGCGTTCCTGGACGCGCGTCGATCGATACGCGCGTTCACGACCGAGGCCGTCGCCAGGGAGCTGCTCGACACGCTCGTGGAGTCCGCCTGCATCGCGCCCGCACCGCACCACTCGCGACCGTGGCGCTTCGTCGTCGTCGACGGTCCCGACGCCAAAGCCGATCTCGCGGCCGGCATGGGTGCACGGTGGCGCGCCGACCTCGCCGCCGACGGGGTCGACGCGGCGCGTGTCGACGAGCTCGTCGAGGCGTCTCGCACGAAGCTGCTCGGCGCGCCCGCACTGGTGCTCGGCTGCCTCACGTGGGACGGGCTCGACCGCTACCCCGACGAGGATCGCCGGCGCGCCGAGTGGGGCATGGCACTCCTGTCGCTCGGCGCGGCGGTCGAGAACCTCATGCTCGCCGCCGCCGACCGAGGTCTGGCCTCGTGTTGGGTCGCGGCGCCCATCTTCTGCCCGGAAGCCGCGCGCGACGCGCTGGCGCTGCCCGAGGCGTGGCTGCCCCACGCCCTCGTGATGGTCGGCCATGCCGATCCGGCATACACCGGCCGCAGCCGTCCCGCGGTGCCGCTCGACGACCTCCGCACCTTCCGCCCCTGATCACGTGCCCGAGCGGGGCTCGAGTGGATTGCCTCGGGCGCGGGTCAGGCGGGTGCGCTCGCCGGCACTCGTCCGCCGGCGATGCGGGTCGCGGTGGGAACGGTTGCACTCGCGCCGACGATCGAGACGTCGCGCAGTGACACGTCGGCCTCGAGCACCGCACCGGGCCCGACGATCGAATCGAAGACCTCGACCGCGCGCCCGACGCGCACGCCGTCGAGAAGGACCGCGCGTTCGATGTCGGCGCCGTCGTCGACCGTGACATCGCGGCCGAGCACCGACGACGCGACGCGCGCGCCGGATTCGATCGAAGTGCCCGCTCCGATCAGCACCGGCGCCTCCACTTTCGCATCGGCCGCGATGCGTCCGTCACCCTGCACCCATACGCCGGGCTGCACCTCGCGTGCGCCCGGCGCCGGCGGCGTGCCGACCCGTCCGGCGAGCGCATCGACGTGCGCTTCCAGGTACTTCTCCGGCGTGCCGATGTCGAGCCAGTACCCGTCGGCCGCGAACCCGTAGAGGGCGCCCGGCTCGGCCAGGAGGCGAGGGAAGGTCTCTCGCTCGATCGACACGTTGAGCCTCGGTGGGATGCGGTCGAGGAATGACGGCTCGAGGACGTACGTGCCGGCGTTGATCCAATTGGTCGGAGCCTTGCCCGGGAGAGGTTTCTCGACGAACGCGACGACCTCACCGTCGGCGCGGGTGGGCACGACTCCGAACGCGCTCGGATCTTCGACCTGCGTGAGCGAGATGGTCGCCTCCGCGCCGCGCTCGTCGTGGAAACGGACCATCGCGCCGAGGTCGAGATCGGTGAGGACGTCGCCGTTGCACACGACGAAGCGCTCATCGATGCCTTCGGCTGCGAAGCGGATCGCGCCCGCGGTGCCGAGCGGCTCCGCCTCGACGACGTAGCGCACCGTCGCGCCGCTCGACGCGTCCCTGCCCGCGCCGGCGAAGTGCTCCTCGAATCGGTTCGGGAGGTACCCCATCGACAGGATGACCTCGCCGACACCGTGGGCAGCCAGCCACGCCAGCTGACGTTCGAGGAAGGGACGATTGGCGACCGGCAGCAACGGCTTCGGCGTCGTCAGCGTGAGCGGGCGCAGCCGCGTGCCTTCGCCGCCGACGAGCACGACCGCCTTCACCCGCCCACCAGTCTCATGGTGTCGAGGTCGGTGTTTCTCCTGCCGGCGGTGCAGTTGTCTCCGGGGTGGCACCGGGATCGACCGGCACCGTCGTCGAGTTCGGATCGACCGGCACCGTCGCCGTCGGTTCGAGATCGCGCGGCGCAGCCAATTCGGTCACCGACGGCGGCTCGCCGATCTCTGCGCCTTCGGGCAGGAGCGCGAGCGCGATCACGTCGTCGTTCTGCGGGCGGTACTTCGAGATGTCGCCCGTCTGCGGCTCGCCGTTCAGCTCCCACCGTACGGTCGCGGGTTCACCGTCGCACTCGTCGCCCGACTCGTGCGTCTCGCCGTCCCACAACGAGAACGAATCCGAACTTGCCTCCCACCCGCCGAGCTTCAGGTACAGGCCGACAGTCGCGTTCTCTCCGGACGCGCGTGAGAGGAACGGATGGATGTGCATCAGGCCGTCACCATGGGTGTGGATGCCTTCGGCGTCCTCGAACTCCGGCGCGTTCGGGATCCACTCGCCGCACACGTTCACGCCCAACGCGGCATGCCAGTGGTCGCCTTTCTGCGGTGCAGCATCGGCGCTGTCGTCGCGGGAGATCACGATCAACGCGATTCCGGCGACGACAACGAGTGCCGCGGCCGCGTACCAGATGCCGTTACCGCGTGACTTGCGCGCCGTGCGAACGCTGGCGCGTCGCTTCGTGCGAGAGGACTTGCCCATGACGGTTCAGGATACCCCTTGGGTGTGTCGGCTCTTCATCGCGCGCCACGCGTGCGCGGCCATCGTGAGGACGGCACGCGAGGCCAGATACCCCGCCGCGAACGGGAGCAGAAGTGCCCGCACACCTGTGTATCGGCGACGGGCGAAGAGCCATGCCGACCGGTGGTGTGCGATGAGCATCCGGTACGGGTGTCGGGCGGTGCTCGCGCCCTGTACGTGTTCGATCACCCCGCCGGGTTCGTAGGTGATCTCCCAGCCGGCCCGCCGCAGTCGCCAGCAGAGGTCGACGTCCTCGAGGTACATGAAGTAGCGCTCGTCCCAGCCACCGACGGTGTCGAGCGCAGACCGCCGGAGCCACACCGCGGCGCCCGACACCCAGTCGACATCGCGCGCGCGATCTCCCGGCGCGTCGAGCTCCCAGTAGCGCCGCGTGTAACGGTTGTTCGGCCGCCAGAAGCCGAGGAGCCCGTGCATCACCGCGACGTACGTCGACGGCAGCTGACGAGCCGACGGATAGTTCGTGCCGTCGAGGTTCTCGATGCGCGGTCCGGCGGCCGCGAGCCGGGGGTTGGTGTCGAACCGGGCGAGCAGCGCGCCCGCGGTCCCGGGTCCGACGTGGGTGTCCGGGTTCAAGACCGCGATCGTCGGTGCGCGGGTGGCGGCGATTCCGAGGTTCACGCTGCGTGCGTATCCAAGGTTCCCCGGTGCGCGCACGACCTGCGACCTGCGGGAAGGCAGCTCCCAGCATCGCGACCGAACCGTCGCGCGAGCCGTTGTCGACGACGACGAGCTCGACCGGACCCGCGCTCGTGTCGGCGAGCACTGACTTCACACACCGTTCGAGCAGCGGGCCGGATTCGTAGTTCACGATCACCGCGGCCCATCGCGCGTCGCCGGCAGCCATTGCGGCGCGGGCCGTCAGTCGTTCACCCGGTACTTCACGAGCGTCCACAGCGCGCGGAACCCGTCGACCCATGTGATCTTCTTGCCCTCGTCGACCTCACGACCCGCATACGCGATCGGCACTTCGTAGATGCGCACGCCGCGCCGAAGGAGCTTGGCGGTCAGCTCCGGCTCGATCTCGAAGCCGTCGGACTCGAGCTGCATCGGTTCGAGCAACGCGCGGTCGATCAGCTTGAAGCACGTCTCCATGTCGGACAGCGTCGTGTTGTAGAGCACGTTCGTGACGAAGGAGAGAAAACGGTTGCCGACCCAGTGGAAGAAGAGCATGTTGCGGCGCTCGCCCGTGAAACGAGAGCCGTACACGACCTGCGCCTTGCCCGAGAGCACCGGCGCGAGCAATCGCGGCCAGTCTTCGGGGTCGTACTCGAGATCGGCGTCCTGCACGAGGACGTACTCGCCGGTCGCGTGGGAGAACCCGGTCCGCACCGCCGCACCTTTGCCGCGGTTGCGCTCGTGCAGCACGATGCGCACGGTGTTGTCGCCGAGCTGCTGAAGCACCGCGCGCGTGCCGTCGTCGCTGCCGTCGTCGACGATCACGATCTCCCGCTCGACGTTGTCCGGCAGCTCGACCGCCCGCATGCGCCTCACGATCTCGACGAGCGTGTTGCGCTCGTTGTAGACGGGGACGATCACCGAGAGCTTGCGCAGCTTCGACGGTGTGGCCGTGTGACGCTCAGCCACGCGCTCGCTCCGCTTCGTACCAGGCGTGCATCCGAGCGAGCCCCTCTTGAAGCGGGATCTGCGGCTCCCACCCGAGCAGCTCGCGCGCACGAGTGATGTCGGGTTGACGCTGGGTCGGATCACCCTCGGGTAACGGCTCGTACACGAGCTCCGAATCCGAACCGGTCACCTCGCGCACGACGTCGGCGAGCTCGAGCATCGTGAATTCGTCGGGGTTGCCGATGTTCACGGGTGCGTGCACATCCGAGTCGAAGAGCGCCACGATGCCGCGCACTTCGTCGTCGACGTAACAGAACGAGCGGGTCTGCGACCCGTCGCCGAAGATCGTCAGCGGCTTGCCTTCGGCCGCCTGCACGAGGAAGTTGGAGACCACCCGGCCATCCGAAGGCCGCAGACGCGGACCGTAGGTGTTGAAGATCCGCACGATCGCGGTGTCGACGTCGAAACTCCGGTGGTACGTCATCGTCAGCGTCTCCGCGAACCGCTTGGCTTCGTCGTAGACCGCGCGAGGGCCAGTGGGATCGACGTTGCCGTTGTAGTCCTCGGGCTGCGGGTGGACGGTCGGATCGCCGTAGATCTCACTGGTCGAAGCCACGAGGAATCGCGCGTCGTTGGCGCGGGCGAGGTCGAGTGCTCGACGCGTTCCGAGCGATCCGACATCCATGGTCTCGAGCGGCAGCTCCAGGTACTCGGGCGGGCTCGCCGGGCTCGCGAAATGGAGCACGCCGTCGACGGGTCCGTCCACGGGGAGCTCGTGCGACACGTCGGCAACGACGAGCTCGAAGGCGGAATCCGACTCGAGCTCGGCGATGTTCTCGCGTCGACCCGTACTGAGGTTGTCGACCGCGACGACCTCGTCGCCCCGCTCGAGGAAGAGCCGGCAGAGCGATGCGCCGAGGAACCCGGATCCACCGGTGATCACGATCCGTTTCATCGTCGTCCTACCCCGTCGTATGTGAATCCGATCCGGCGCATCGCGGCCGGGTCGAGCAGGTTGCGGGCGTCGACGACGGCTGCTGTTCGCATCGCGTCGCGGATCCTCGGGTAGTCGAGCCAGCGGAACTCGTCCCACTCGGTGAGCAGTGCGACCACATCGGCTCCCGTCGCCGCGTCGTACGCGTCCGAGCAGATCTCGAGCTCGGGCACGAGGCGCCCGGCCTGCTCGCCCGCGGCAGGGTCGAAGGCGCGAACGCTCGCTCCCGCAGCGCACAGCCGCCGAGCGATGGCAACCGCCGGCGAATCGCGCAGGTCGTCGGTCTCGGCCTTGAACGTGAGACCCCAGATCGCGACGACCGCCCCCGAGAGCGAGCCGCCCGCGGCGCGGTCGATCTTCTCGACGATGTGATCGTGCTGCGCCTCGTTCACGCCGATCACACCGTCGAGCAGGCCGAAGTCGTAGTCGGCGGCCCGGGCGGTGTGCCGCAGCGCGGCGACGTCCTTCGGGAAGCACGATCCGCCGTAGCCCGGACCCGGGTGGAGGAATTGGAACCCGATGCGGTCGTCGTAACCCATGCCGATCGCGACTTCACGGATGTCGGCGTCGACGGCTTCGCACAGATTCGCGATCGCGTTGACGAACGAGATCTTCGTCGCGAGGAACGCGTTGGACGCGTACTTGATCATCTCGGCCGATGCCGGGTCGGTGACGAGTACCGGTGCCTGCACCCCGCGGTAGAGCTCGGAGACGCGCACGGCGGCCTCGGGTCTCTCGCACCCGATCACGATGCGGTCGGGGTGGAGGAAGTCCTGCACCGCCTGGCCCTCACGGAGGAACTCCGGGTTCGACGCGACGCTGATGTCGTCGTGGGCGGCGCCGCTCTCGGAGAGCATCCGCTGCACGAGCTTGGTCGTGCCGACCGGCACGGTCGACTTGTTGACGACCACCGTGCCCGGCCGCACGACCGGTGCGATCTCGCGGGCGACCGCCTCGACGTAGGACAGGTCGGCGGCGCCGTCGTCGCCCTGTGGCGTCTGCACGCACAGGAACACGATGTCTGCTTCTCCGACCGCCTTGGCCGCGCCGGTGACGAAGCGGAGCCGGCGCGCCGCGAGCCCGGCCGTCAGGAGCTCCGGAAGCCCCTTCTCGAGGATCGGCACCTCGCCCTTGTTCAGCCGGACGACGCGTTCCTCGTCGATGTCGGCGCACACGACATCGTGACCGAGATGCGCGAAGCACGCGGCAGTGGTGAGGCCGACGTATCCCGCGCCGATGACTGCGATCTGCATCGCAGGGGATGTTAGAGGGGCGACCCGGCGCAGCCCGGCCTCAGCACCCGGCCTCAGGGAGCGGTTCCTCGCCGCCGGGGTTCGCAGGTGGACCGGCGACGGTCGTCGGGGTCGCGCCCGGCACCGTCGTGGTCGGTGCGCTCACGGTCTCGAAGTCGCGACCGATGACGATCACGACGTTCGTGCCTTCGGGAACGCTGTCGACCTCGACGAGCTTGCCGGCGCCGCCGAGATGCGCCAGGGCGAAGCGGGCGAGGTTCTCGCTCCCTTCGGCGTAGCGGACCTCGGTGGCCGTGTAGTCGCTGCGGTCGGCGTTGCCCGGGGGGTCGACGACGGCGAACCCGGCCGCGGCCAAACCGTCGAACACGACACGCGCCTGACCGCCGACACCCGAACCGTTGAGCACCTGCGCTTGCACTTCGCCCGGAGCCACGTCGGTGGGCACGTCGGTGGGCGTTTCGCCGAACGTCCGCAGCCGGTCGAAGATCGGCGCGGCCTCGCTCTCGATGACCACCTGCGCGTCCTGACGATCGATGAACTCACGCGCCGTCGGCACCGTCACCATCTCCACGACGCCGGGATCGACCTCGCGGAACGTGTTCGCGAGCGCGGTCAGGTCCGAGAGACCGAGATCGGGGTCGCGCGTGATGTTGCCCACCATCTTGTCGATGATGTCGAAGATCTTCGTGGGGTTGCGGAAGCCGGACTTCACCGCTTCGTTCGCGAGCGAACGGATGAAGTACTGCTGACGCCGGATCCGGCCGAGGTCAGCCGTGCCGTCCGTTTCCCAGTCGCCATCCTCGCCGACGTACTCGTACTCGCGCGAACGCGCGTACTTGAGCGCGGTCTCACCGTCCAGACGATGACAACCCGCGGCGTCGATCGCCAAACCGGTCTGGAAGTCGCGGGCCGGTGTCGGGAAGTAGATCGGCACCGTGCCGATCGCGTTCACGAGGTTGCGGAAGCCGGCGAAGTCGATCTCGAGGTAGTGGTTGATCGGGATGCCGAAGTTCTGCGTGATCGTTTCCACGACGACCTGCGGACCGTCGTTGAACGCCGAGTTCAGCTTGGCCTCACCGCGGCCGGGGATCTCGACCCACAGGTCGCGCGGGAACGAGACGAGCAGGCCGGTCTCGGTGTCCGGGTCGATGTGGGCGACCATGATCGTGTCCGACCGCTCCCCGGTCTGTTCGGCCGGGTCGCCGAAGTGTTCCGCATCGAGCTCGTTCGTGATGAACGCGCGCGAGTCCGAGCCGATGATCAGGAAGTTGGCGGGCTCCCCACGCTTGGTGTCGGCGAGCGTGCCGGGATCGAACCGCGCCGTCTTCGCCGAATCGATCTTGTCGGCGGCGACCCAGTAGGCCATGCCGATCGCGCTCACACTGATCACGAACACGATGATCAACGCGACGAGGAAGCGCTGGACAAAGGCGCGCGGCTGCCAGGACGTACTCATGGGAACACCCAACGGTAGCGACGCACGAACCCGACCCGGTGCATCGAACCTGATCGCAGGCTGAGAAACCGGCCCAACTTCATCAGGCTCGGGCAGCCTCATCCGTCGGGGCATCCGACGAGCGGGCCGCCGGTGAGCGGGTCGACCGGCACGGTCGCGGTCGAGTCCGGTGACGGCACCGTGGTCGTCGTCGTCTCGGGGGCGAGCGTCGTTTCGAGGCCCGGCCCTGCTTCCGGCCCGGCAGGAGTGGTCCCAGCAGGAGTCGTGGTGGTCGTGGCGGTCGGATCGGGCGGCGTCTTGGCCGGGGCGACGAGGCCTTCCCAGTCGCGGCCGACGATCACGAGCACGTTTCCCTCGGACAGCTCGACGGGCCGCGCGGCCACCACGTTGCCGGTCCCGAGGTACGCAGCGGTCGTCACCGCCTCGAGGGTCGCACCGGGCGCCCAACGCACCTGCGTGAGCGGATAGTCGCTGCGGTCGCCCTCGGTCGGTGGCCCGGCCGCGACGAACCCGTGACTCACGAGCGCGTCCATCACTTCCTCACCCCACTCCGGCACGCCGGAGCCGTTGACGACCTCGACCTTCACGTCGGCGGGCGGGGCCGGTTCGGGCAGGTCGGCGGACGACGTTCGCGAACGTTCGGAGCCGGTTGAGGATCGCGTCGGCTTCCGGCTGTTTCAGGACGACCACCTGGGCGTCGCCCTCGATCGCGCCGACGATCGGCACCGTGAGCATCTCGATGCTCTGCGGATCGAGATCACGGAACGCGTTGATGAGGCCCTTGACGTCGGAGAGCTCGAGGTTCTGGTCCTTGTGCAGCGAGCCGGAGATGTCGTCGAGGAGCGCAAACGCGGTCGTGGGGTTGCCGGCACCGCGGTCGAGCGACGCCTGCGCGAGGCTGCGCATGAAGTACTGCTGCCGCTCGATCCGGCTGAGGTCGCTCCGCGGGTCGGTGCGCCAGCGGTTCTGCGCCGCGTCGAACCATTCGTAGTGACGCGCTCGCACGTAGGTGAGCGCCTGCCCGCCGTCCAGCTCGCGGCAACCGGCCTCGGGTTGGTCGAGTCCCGAGAACTCGTCGCGTGCGGGCGTGGGGAGGAAGATCTCGACGCCGCCGATCGTGTTCACGATCTGCTGGAAGCCTTCGATGTCGATCTCGAGGAAGTGGGTGATCGGCACGTCGAAGTTGGCGGTCAAGGTCTCGATGAGGAGCGACGGGCCGCCGAGCTCGAGCGCCGAATTCAGCCGGTTCTCACCATGGCCGGGGATCGTGACCCACAGGTCGCGTGGGAACGACACGACGAAGCCCGTCTTCGAGTCCGGCTCGACGTGCACGACCATCATCGTGTCGGACCGCTGCCCGGCGACCTCCTCGGCGGTGCCGAACGCCTCGGCCTGCACCTCGTTCTGCACGAAGGCGCGGGTGTCGGTACCGATGATGAGGAAGTTCGCCGGTTCGCCCCGTTCCTCGGGCTCGGTCAGCAATTCCGGACGTATGCGGGTCGTCGGGATCTCGTCGAACTCCTTCTCGAACCAGCGATTTCCCGTGTTCACCGCGACGAAGGTCGCGCCGATCACGATCGCGAGCGCGATCGCGTAACGACCAACGAAATGCTTGAACGAGGAGCCCGGAGCCACGACAGCGTCGAGGATACCGGCGCCTGCTCGTTTTCTTTCAGCGGCCTGGGCCCGATCAGCGGCCTGGGCCTATTCGACGGGAAGCCCCAGATCGCGCGCGATGAGGAGCCGTTGGATCTCGCTCGTGCCTTCGCCGATCTCCAGGATCTTCGCGTCCCGGTAGAAGCGCGACACCGGCGTTTCGTCGATGAAGCCGTAGCCGCCGTGGATCTGCACCGCGTCACGAGTCGCGCTCACCGCGATCTCGCTCGCATAGAGCTTGGCGATCGCGGCCGCCCGCCGGAACGGACGCCCCTTGTCGCGGAGCCACGCCGCTTTGTAGGTGAGGTTGCGCGCGTTCTCGACCGCGACGGCCATGTCGGCGCACTTGAATGCGATCGACTGGTACCGGCCGATCGGGCCGCCGAACGCACGGCGCGAGGTCGCCTGCGCGAGCGACGCGTCGAGGCACGCCTGCGCGAGCCCGACGGCGAGCGCCGCGATCGCGATGCGGCCGTCGTCGAGGATCCGCAGGAAGGTCTTGAAGCCATCCCCGCGTTCGCCGAGCAAGCGGTCTTCGGGGACGCGGCAGTCGTCGAACGCCAGCCCGTGGGTGTCGGACGCGTGCCAGCCCATCTTTCGGTACGGCGGCAGGACGGTGAACCCGGCTGTCCCCGCGTCGACGACGACGTTGGAGATCTCCGACGGCCCGGTACGAGCCGTGATCGTGACGCACTTCGTGATCGGCGTGCCCGAGTTGGTGATGAAGGTCTTCTGCCCGTCGATGACCCACTCGCCGGTCGCATCGTCGAGCGTCGCGCGCGTGCGGGTGGCGCCGGCGTCCGATCCGGCCTCCGCCTCGGTGAGGCCGAACGCGCCGAGCACCTCGCCCGCGATCATCGGCACGAGGTACTCGTGCTTCTGTTGCTCGGTGCCCGAGTAGTGGAACGGCGCGGCTCCGAGGCTCACGCCCGCTTCGAGCGTGATCGCCATCGACGAGTCGACGCGCGCGATCTCCTCGATCGCGAGGCAGTAGGTGATGTAGTCGGCCCCGGCGCCGCCGTACTCCGCGGGGAACGGCAGCCCGAACAGGCCGAGCTTGCCCATGGCCAGCACGGCGTCGACCGGGAAGACCTGCTCCCGATCCCACTCCTCGGCGTGCGGCGCGATCTCCCCCGCCGCGAACTCGCGCACGACGTGGCGGAACTGTTCCTGCTCGGGGTCGAGGTCGAACTCCACCGAACGCACGGTACAGCGACGCGCTCGGACCGATGCCCTACCGTTCGATTGTCGAATGGTGTCACGAGCTGGGCAACCGCTGAACGGCGCGGCCGTGCTCGCGCAGTTGCCGGCCGGGACGGGGGCAGTCGGTCGTGCGCGACGGTGCAACCACCATCGTCGTCACTGACCCGGTCGAGGTCCGCAGCGCGTCGGGGGAGGATGCGTTCCGGTTGCTCGCCGAGGTGTCGTCGCGGGGGCTTCTGGGTCGGCTACCTCGCGTACGACCTGGGCCGCACGGTCGAGCGCGTCGACGCGCGCCCTGTCGAGCCGGGAGCGCAGCCCGGAGGCGACGAGGTCCGAGACCGCGAGCTCGGGCTCGCCGACATCGTTCTCGCGCGCTGACCGCGCGCGCATCGAGTTGGAGCCCGGTCTGGAGCCGCGCGTGGTCGGTGACGGGCCGGCGGCCGAGGTGCTCGCGCAGGCCGCGTGGCGGGCGCAACGCGAGCACGAGTCTTCGTACCGCGGCCTCACCAGCGCGTGGAGCTCGTCGCTCGATCGCGACGCGCATGCCGCCGCGGTGGACGAGATCCTCGAGCTGCTCGATGCGGGCGAGTGCTACCAGGTGAACCTGACCCGCCGGCTGTGTGCCGCCCAGTCGGCCGATCCTGTCGGCCTGTACCTCGCGCTCGATCAGGCCAACCCGGCGCCACACGGTGCGCTGTGCACGTTCGGCGCGCTGCTCCCGTCGCTGGCGATCGTGTCGGCGTCGCCCGAGTTGTTCTTGGCCGTCGACGGACGCACGGTGACGACGCGGCCGATCAAGGGAACGGCCGCTGGACCGGGCGACCCTCGCGGCCAGCGCGAAGGATCACGCCGAGAACGTGATGATCGTGGATCTCGCTCGCAACGATCTCGGGCGAGTTTGCGAGTACGGCTCGATCCGCGTGCCCGAGTTGTGCGCGGTCGAATCCCATCCCGGGCTGCATCACCTCGTGAGCACCGTGACGGGAACCCTGCGCGCCGGGGTCGGGCTCGACGCGCTCGTGCGCGCCACGTTCCCTCCGGCATCCGTCACCGGCGCACCGAAGCCACGCGTGCTCCAGGCGATCGAGGATCTGGAGCCGGTCCGGCGCGGTGTCTACTGCGGTGCGGTCGGTTGGATCGACGGTGATGCCGATCGCGCTGCGCTCGCGGTCGCGATCCGTACGTTCACGATCGTTCCCGGAGCCACGTACCTCGGTGTGGGGGGCGGCATCGTGGCCGACTCCCGCGCGGAATCCGAGTGGGCCGAGACCGAGCTGAAGGCGGCCCGACTGCTGGCGGCCGCAGCCGGCGGCGCGGTCGGGGCAGGCATTCGTTGATCATCTGGCTCGACGGCGCGCTCGTGCCCCTCGCCGACGCGCGCATCTCACCGCTGGATCACGGGCTCACGGTCGGTGACGGCGCGTTCGAGACGCTGCGGGTCTACGACGGCGTCCCGTTCGCGTGGCGGCGGCACCTCCGACGACTGCACGCTTCGGCGAACGGCCTCGGGCTCGCGCTCCCGGACATCGCCGCGCTCCGTGATGCCGCGACGCAGGTCCTCGACGCCAACGGGCTTCGCGACGCGCGCCTGCGGATCACGGTCACGGGCGGGCCCGCGCCACCCGGCGCTTCCCGTCGCGGCCGAGCCGATCCGGTCGTGTTCCTGGTCGCGACGCCGTTCGAGTCGTCGGCGACCACGGCAGACGTCGTCATCGCTCCGTGGACGCGCAACGAAAACGGTGCCACTGCCGGTCTCAAGACCATCTCGTACGCCGCGAACGTGCGTGCGCTCGCCTACGCCGAGGAGCGACGGCGCGGACGAGGCGATCTTCGCGAACACGCAGGGCAACCTGTGCGAAGCGACCGGGTCGAACGTGTTCGTCGTCGTCGACGGCCTGCTCGTGACACCGCCCGAGTCGGCCGGCTGCCTGCTCGGCGTGACGCGCGGCCTGTTGCTCGAGCTGTGCGAGCAATGCGACGAGCGTGACATTCCGATCGAGGCGCTCGCCAGTGCCGACGAGGCGTTCTTGTCGTCGACGACGCGCGAGGTGCAGGCGATCGCGCACGTCGACGGAGGGGCGCTCCCGGCTGCGCCCGGACCGGTGGCGACCGCGCTCAAGCGCGCGTTCCGTGAGCTCGTCGCGCGCGACCTGGATCCCTGACGTCAGGGCGAAGCCGTCGCGGCGACGGGTTCAAGCCGGTCGGGGCCGAAGGTGTACGACGTCCGCGGCCGAGATCGTCACCTCACGACCATCGTCGCGCTGCACGCGCAGATGTCCTTCGGCCGTCAGGTCGACGGCATCGGCGTCGAACGAGTCGCCCGGCATCTCGACTCGCACGCGCCGCCCGAGGGTGGCCGACGCCGCTCGCGCTTCGTCGATGATCCCGTCGAGCGCGTCGAGGCGCAGCGTCGAGCCCCACGAGCAGCTGGGCGAGCAACTCATCGCGCGACACCGGCTCCGTCGAGCAAAGGTTGCAGGCGGTCGCGCTCGCGGTCAGCTCGGCCGGGAACGCGTCCCACGCAACGTTCAGGCCCATGCCGACCACGATCGCGGCACCCATCTTCTCCGCGAGGATCCCGGCGAGCTTGCGGTCGTCGACGACGACGTCGTTCGGCCACTTGAGCATGGCCCTGATGCCGGCGACCTCGCGTACGGCATCGATCGCGGCGAGGCCGGTCGCAATCGTCACCAGCGCAAGCCGCTCCGGCGCGAGCCGCGGCCGCAGGAGGATCGACACGAGGAGCGATGCGCCGGGCGGCGCGGTCCACGTGCGCCCGAGCCGGCCCCGGCCTGCGGTCTGCTCGTCGGCCACCGCCACCAGGCCTTCGGGCGCGCCCCGCTCCGCCTCGTCCAAGAGCACGCGATTCGTCGAATCGACGCGGTCGAACCACTGCACGGGGCCGAAGCGGGTGCTCGTGATGCGCGCTTCGACGCGCTGCGCAGCCGTCGACTGCGTGCCGCTCGATGACACGGCTTTAGGATACGGCCGCCCGTATCCGGTTGGCGGGCCTGCGACGACCCGTACGGGGGACAGCTTGCTCTCGAAGATCCTGATCGCGAACCGAGGTGAGATCGCGATCCGTGTGATGCGCACCTGCCGCGAGCTCGGCATCACGACGGTGGCGGTGTACTCCGACCTCGACCGAAACGCCGAACACGTCCGATACGCGGACGAGGCCTACTCGCTCGGCGGCCAGACCGCGGCCGAGAGCTACTTGAACACGGACGCGATCCTCGACGCGATCCGCGCGTCGGGTGCCGACGGCGTGCATCCGGGCTACGGGTTCTTCTCGGAGAACGCGGAGTTCGCGACTGCGCTGATCGAGGCGGGTGTCGCCTGGATCGGTCCGCCGCCCGAGGCCATCGAGGTGATGGGCGACAAGATCTCGTCGCGTCTCGCGGCGGCGCGCGCGGATGTCGCTTCCGTCCCCGGCACCACGGAGCCGATCACCGACGTCGCCCAGATCGAGGCCTTCGGCGCCGAGTACGGCTACCCGATCGCGATCAAGGCGGCCTTCGGCGGTGGTGGCCGGGGAATGAAGGTCGTGCCCGACGCGGCGAGCGCAGCGCCGGCCTTCGAAGCGGCGGCACGCGAAGCGCAGGCGTACTTCGGCCGTTCCGAGTGCTACATGGAGCGCTACCTCACCCGGCCCCGACACGTCGAGCTACAGGTCTTCTGCGACACACACGGCAACGCCGTGTACCTCGGCGACCGTGACTGCTCGACGCAGCGTCGCCATCAGAAGCTGATCGAAGAGGCGCCGGCGCCGGCGATCCCGGACGAGACCCGGCACGCCATGGGTGAAGCAGCAGTGAAGGTGGCCCGGGCCTGCGGCTACGTGAACGCCGGCACGGTGGAGATGCTCTACCAGGACGGCGACTTCTTCTTCCTCGAGATGAACACGCGCCTCCAAGTCGAGCACTGCGTCACCGAGGAGGTGACGGGCCTCGACCTGGTCGCCGAGCAGATCCGGCGTTGCGTCCGGTGAGCAACTCTCGTTCACGCAGGAATCGATCGACCGCCATCCGGTCGGCTCGCGCGGCCACGCCATCGAGTGCCGGATCAACGCCGAGGACCCGGCCAAGAACTTTCTCCCGTCGCCGGGAACACTCTCGAAGCTGCGCGTGCCGTCGGGGCCGGGCGTCCGCTGGGACGGCGGCTACCAGGAGGGCGACACGATCTCGCAGTTCTACGACAACCTCGTCGGCAAGCTCGTCGTGTGGGCACCCGACCGCGAGCGCGCGATCGACCGGCTCCTGCGCGCGCTCGACGAGTTCGAGATCGAGGGCATCCGCACGACGATCCCCGCGCACGTCGCGCTGCTCGCGACCGATGCGTTCCGGGCGGTCGAGCACTCGACGAAATGGGTGGAAGACGAAGTCGACCCGGCTTCCTTCTCGGCCGCGGGCGCGCCGGTGGATGTGACCGTGGCGCGTGCCGACGACGCCGAGGAGAGCCGAAGCGCTCGTCGAGCGCACGGTGCCGGTCGAGGTGGACGGTCGCCGGTACCAGGTCAAGGTGTGGCTGCCCGACACGCCGGTCGCGACGCGTTCGCCCAGCGGCAGGCCGCGCCCGAAGCGGACGACTGCCGCGCACGGCGGTGCGGCGGCGGGTGACGGCACCGTGAGCGCACCGATGCAGGGAACGATCGTCAAGGTGCTCGTCGGCGTCGGCGACGCGGTCGAGGTCGGCCAGTCCGTCGTGGTGCTCGAGGCGATGAAGATGGAGAACCACATCAACGCCGAGAAGGCGGGCACGATCGCCGAGATGCGCGTCAAGCCGGGTGACGGTGTCGGCACCGGCGACGTCCTCGCCGTCATCGAATAGACCGGGACGGCTGTGGTGGAGTGCTTCGTCGTCGATGCGTTCGCGTCGCAGGCGTTCCGCGGAAACCCGGCCGGCGTCTGCTTCCTCGAAGAGGATGTCGACGACGAATGGATGCGTTCGGTCGCGGCGGAGCTCAAGCATGCGGAGACCGCGTTCGTCCGGCCTCGGGCCGACGGGTCGTTCGGGCTGCGCTGGTGGACGCCCGAGGTCGAGGTGCCGCTGTGCGGCCATGCCACGCTGGCGAGCGCGCACGCGCTGTTCGAGAGCGGCCGGCTCGCTCGGGACGCGACGGCGGTGTTCCACACCGCGAGCGGCGAACTGCGGGCGACGCGCGCCGACTGACGGTCGCATCGCGATGGACCTGCCGGTCGCGCCGATCGCGACCGGCGGCGATCGACCCGACCTCGCCGCGGCGATGAGAACCGAGCCCGCTCTCGAACGCGGAGACGCCGTTCTTCGCGGTCGTCGAGTACGGCGATGCTTCCACTGTGCGTGCGCTCGCGCCGAACTTCGAAGCCCTGCGCGCGGTCGACACCGACGCCGTCATCGCAACCGCGCCCGCCGACGAAGGCGACTTCGATGTGGGCTTCGATGTGGTGGTGCGCGTCTTCGCGCCTCGCATCGGGATTCCCGAGGATCCGGCGACGGGCGCGGCCGTCTGCGCGCTGGTGCCGTACTGGGAGGCACGCCTCGGACCGGAGCTGCGCGTCGCGCAGCTCTCGCGCGCGCGGCGCCGAGCTCCACGGCCGCCGTTGCAAGGATGACCGAGTCGAAGTATCCGGAACTGCCGTCACGGTGCTGGCCGGCTCACTCTTCGCTCGCGGGAGGAGCTCATGAAGGATGAGCGGGGAGGTCGCCGATGAGGGTGTTGGTCACGGGCGCGGCGGGGTTCATCGGATTCCATGTGAGCGCGGCATTGCTCGCTCGCGGTGACGAGGTGGTCGGGCTCGACAACGTAAACAGCTACTACGACCCGGCGCTCAAGGAACGCCGGCTCGAAGGGCTGCTCGGCGAGCGACCGGTTCGAATTCGTCCGCGCCGACCTGCGTGACATCGACGCGATCGATCGCGCCTTCGCCGCGTCTCCCGATCGCGTCGTCCACCTCGCGGCGCAGGCCGGCGTGCGTCACTCGCTCACGCATCCGCACGACTACGCCGAGAGCAACATCACCGGCACGCTCAACGTCCTCGAGGCCTGCCGGCACCACGGGACCGAGCACCTCGTATACGCGTCGTCGAGCTCGGTCTACGGCGCGAACACCTCGATGCCCTTCTCGGTGCACCACAACGTCGACCACCCGATGAGCCTCTACGCGGCATCGAAGAAGTCGAACGAGCTCATGGCGCACGCGTACAGCAACCTCTTCGCGATCCCGACCACCGGATTGCGGTTCTTCACCGTCTACGGGCCGTGGGGTCGCCCCGACATGGCGCTGTTCCTCTTCACCAGCGCGATTCTCGAAGGTCGCCCGATCGACGTCTACAACGAAGGCAACATGGCGCGCGACTTCACCTACATCGACGACATCGTCGAGGGCGTCGTACGCGTGCTCGACCGGCCGCCGGCGCCCGATCCGACGCTGGACCGGTACCGCGCCCGACCCGGCGACGAGCTTCGCGCCGTACCGCGTCTACAACATCGGGAACAACCGGCCGGTGGAGCTCCTCGAGTTCATCGCCGCGATCGAACGCGCGACTGGGCGGCGCGCCACGCTCAACCTGCTCGAGATGCAGCCGGGCGACGTCCTCAAGTCGTGGGCCGATGTCGACGATCTGGTCCGCGACGTCGACTTCGCGCCGAACACACCGGTCGAAGTCGGGATCCAACGCTTCGTCGACTGGTACCGCGAGTACTACGAGGTCGATCAGTAGGCCGCTTCGGCGAGCGACTCCGCGAGCGCGGGGTGCACGAGCAGCGAATCGACGATGTCGGCGACCTTCAAGTTGTTCGTGACCGCGAGCGCGATCACCGAGATCAGCTCGGCCGCATTGCGACCGACGACGGAACCGCCGAGCACCACCCCCGTAGCGGGATCGGAGAGGATCTTGACGAAGCCACGGGTGTCGCCGTTGATCAGCGCCTTGGCGTTCGACGAGAACGGCACCTTGGTGACCCGGAGCTTGCGCCCGGCCGCGAAGGCCTCGGCCTCGGCGACGCCGACGTCGGCGATCTCCGGGTCGGTGAAGATCGCGGACGCCGCCTTGTCGTAGTCGAGGTGCCGGTGTTCCCGCGCGGTCAGGCCCATCACGTGTTCGGCGATCTTGCGGCCCTGCATCGCCGCGACCGACGAGAGCGGGAGGCGGCCGGAGAGGTCACCGGCCGAGTAGATGTGCGGCACATTGGTCTGGCAGTGACGGTTCCCGGGCACGAAGCCGCGCGGGATCGACCTCGACACCGGCGGCCGCGCAGTCGAGGCCGTCGCTGTTCGGGACGAAACCGATCGTGAACACCGCGTGCGAACCCTCGGCGTGGCGACCGTCGTCGCACGCGACGACGACCTTGTCACCGTCGCGGGACACGCTCATCGCGCGTGCCCCCTTCAGCAGCTTGACGCCCCGCCCGAGGAACTCGGCTTCGAGCGCAGCCGCGACCTCGGGATCCTTGTCGGGCAACACCTGCTGACGCGACACGACGAGCGTCACCGCGGCACCGAGCGCGCTGAACATGTGCGTGAACTCGACGCCGGTGACACCGGATCCGATCACCACCAGATGCTCGGGGATCTCGGGCGGCGGGTACGCGTGGCGACTGTCGAGGACGCGGTCATCGAGCGTGGCCCACTCGGGGATGCGAGGGCGCGAACCGGTCGACAGCAGGATCGCGTCGGCGACGATCTCCTCCTCGCCGTGCTCGCCCGTTGCGATCACCTTGTCGGCGCCGGCGAGACGGCCTTGCCCACGGATCAGGCGCACACTTTGCGATTCGAGGAGGCTGGTGAGGTTGTCGCAGAGGCGGTTCTCGATGCCCGAGATGCGTTCCCGCAACGCGTGGACGTCCAGCTCGCCGTGCGCATCGAGACCCATGGTGCGCGCGTGCTGGAGCTCCGTGAGCTCGTTGCCCGTCGCGACCATCGCCTTGCTCGGGATGCAGTCCCAGAGGTGCGCGGCCCCGCCGATGACGTCGCGTTCGATCAACGTGACGTCGGCGCCGAGCGATGCCGCGACCGTCGCCGCGGTGTTGCCGGCCGGTCCACCGCCGATGATCACGAGTCGCACAGCCACGATTCAAGGCTAGGCCCATTAGCGTCGTCCCATTAGCGTCGTAGCGATGTCGGAGCTGCGTGACGATCTGTTGACCGGCACGCGCGTCGTCGTCGCTCCCGCCCGATCGACGCGTCCGGTCACGGTCGCATCGGCGGCCGGTGGACCGGCGTCGGAACCGTCCGGCACCGCCGCCCTGTCCGAGTTCGTCGCCGGTTGCGCGTTCTGTCCCGGCAACGAAGGAGCGACGCCGCCGGAGGTCGCACGGACCGGCCCGGGCGCGCCGGACACGCCCGGCTGGCGGGTCCGCGTCGTCCCCAACAAGTACCCACTCGTCGGCACAGGCGGTCTCGCCGGCGCGCACGAGGTCGTCATCACCTCGACCGCACACAATCGTTCGCTCGCCGACCTGAACGACGACGAGGCGCGGGAGGTGGTCACGGTGTGGCGTGACCGCGTCGCCCGGCAGCTCGCGGATGGTCACGTTCACTCGCACGCGTTCGTGAACCACGGCAAGGGATCGGGTGCGTCGATCGAACACCCGCACGCCCAGGTGATAGCGCTCGACTTCGTGCCTCCGTTCGTCGCCGGCATGCTCGACCGCTTCGCGGCGACTGGCCGCGACCTCGTGCACGACGCGCTCGAAGAAGCGCGCGACACCAACTGCATGATCGTCGATGACGCACTGACCGCTTCCTGGTGTCCACCGGCGTCGTTCGCTTCCTACACGGTCCGGTTCGCGTCACCGACCGGCGGGCCGAGGTTCGACCGCGCAACCGACGACGAGCTCGGCGCGTTGCGTCGTGGCAGTGCGGGATCATCTCCGCAAGCTGCGGACCCTGCTCGGAGACGCGCCGTACAACCTCGTGGTCAACACCGCGCCCGCCGATGACGATCGTCCCTTCCACTGGTGGGTCGACGTGTTCCCGCGCCTCGCCGTGCCGGGCGGATTCGAGGCGGCGACGGGCCTGGCCGTGTGCACGATCGAACCCGCAAGCGCCGCGGCCGCCTTCCGCGGCGAGGACCCGCATGACGGGCCAGGCGCAAGCCGAAGGCCCGGGCCTCACCAACGCCCCACCGTGATCGAGGGCCGAAGGCTGTAGCCCAATGACGTCGAAGTCGCGATCGCGATCTCGGCGCCGCCGCGCGTGTCTGGGAAGTCGTGGAGCCCATCGAGGACCACGTGCAGTGGATGGCCGACGCCGGAGTCGATCACGTTCACGGGCGAACAACGGCGCGGCGTCGGCACCCGCTTCGAGTGCGCGACGAAGATCGGCCCGTTCCGCACGGTCGACCGGATGGTCGTGACCGAATGGGAACCCGGGCGGGCCATGGGTATCGAGCACCACGGTCTGTTCACCGGGACGGGCCGCTTCACCCTCGACCCGATCGGCGGCGGGGCCACGACCCGGTTCGCGTGGACCGAGGACATCCGATTCCCCACCTGGCTCGGCGGCCCGATCGGCGCACGCGCCGCCGAGCCGGTGTTGCGGCGGGTGTGGGCCGCCAACCTCCGGCGTCTCGAACGCCTCGTCACGAGTCGCGCTTCGTGCACGCGCCCGTGGATCGGCCTCGTAGCATCGATGTCTTGACGAACCTCGCAGTCAGTGTCGCCGGCCTGCAGACGCTCGGTGCACCCCTCTCGGTCGACGTCGCGCGCGAAGCCGGCGAGCGCGGCTTCGGCTCGGTCTGGGTCGCGGAGGCGAACGCGGCAGAGGCGATGTCGTTGCTCGGAGCGATCAGCCAGGCCGCACCACAAGTCGGTCTCGGCACGGGTGTGCTGGCGTTGCAGCTCCGGACGCCGCCGCTACACGCGATGGCCGGCGCAACGTTGCAGCAGCTCGCCGGTGACCGCGACGTCTTCCTCGGGATCGGGATCTCGTCGCCGGCGGTGTCGGGCCAGTGGCACGGCGCCGGCTACACCGACCGGCCGATCGCGCAGGTGCGCGAGTTCGTGGCGTTGCTCCGAGAGTGCCTGTCGGGCGAGTCGGTGAGCTTCGATGGCGACTTCTACCGCGTGTCGCGGTTCCGGCTCGGCGTCCGCCTCGGCGAGCGGCGTCCGAAGATCGTCCTCGCCGCCCTCAACGAGCAGATGCTGCGCCTGGCCGGAGAGATCGCCGACGCCGTGCTCCTCAACTACCTGCCCGCGGCCCTCGTGCCGTCGTGCGTCGAACAGGTGCGCAAGGGTGGCGACGCCGAGATCTACGCCTACGTGCACTGCGGCGTGACGGATCGCGACCGCTACGCCGACCTCGCGCGCAAGGATCTCCTGAACTACGCGGTGGTCGACACGTACGCGAATCAATTCGCCCGAGCCGGATACGCCGCCGACGTCGAGACGTTCCGCGAGAAGTGGAAGGCGAAGGACCGCGACGGTGCACTCGCCGCCATCGGCGACGCGTGGGTCGACGGCATCCAGATCATGGGCGACGCCACCCACGTGCGCGGCGCCGTGCAGGAATACGCCGACAACGGCGTCGACCTGCCCATCGTGTTCGCGCTGCCGTGGGGCGAGGATCGCCGCGCGACCGTCAGCGCGACGTTGCAGGCCCTCATCTGATCGGCTCGATGTACACGCGGCCGCACGACCTGGACGAGGCGGCCCTACGCGACTGCCTGGCGGAGTCTTGGCGGTTCCCGGCATCGCAATTGACGTACGAGCCGGTCGGTTTCGGGAGTCACCACTGGCGCGCCCTCGACACCGACGGCAACGCTCGGTTCGTCACGGTCGATGACCTCGACCTGAAGCGGGTGCGCACGACCGACACCACGGACGACGCCTTCGAACTGCTCGCGCGAACGTTCACGGCGGTGTGTGCGCTGCGCGAAGAAGCAGGGCTGGAGTTCGTCGTCGCGCCGCTGCGGGCAGCCGACGACTCCGTGTTGCGGCGACTGTCCGATCGCTACTCGGTCGTCGTGCACCCGTTCATTCCGGCACGCACCGCGGGACCGAACGGCGAGTTCGAGAACGACGTCGACCGCTCCGCCGTGTTGCGCATGGTGATCGCCGTGCACCAGGCGCGCCTCGGGTCGAGCCGCACCGCGGTGCGCGACGACGGCTCGATCCCGCATCGGGACGTCCTCATCGACGCGTTGGATCGCGGCGACCGTCCGTGGGCGACGGGACCGTACTCCGAGCGCGCGCGCCTGCTGCTCGCCGCTCACGCCGGCGACGTGCGGCGCCTCCTCGACGTGTACGACCGCACGGTCGACGAGGTGCTCGCCGATGACGCGCGGATGGTCATGACCCACGGCGAGCCCCACGCCGCCAACGTGATGATCGGCGGCGACGGCCGGTACCACGTCGTCGACTGGGACACTGCGCGCCTCGCGCCACCGGAGCGCGACCTCTGGGACCTCGATCCCGGCGACGGGTCCGTCATCGACCGGTACTCGACGACGACAGGGGTCCGGGTCCGTTCGGCGGCGTTGATGCTGTACCGGCTGTGGTACGACCTCGCGGAGATCGCGGGATACGTCGCGTTGTTTCGTGACCCGCACCCGGAGAGCGACGACACCGCGGAGTCGTGGCGCAACCTCGAGCACTTCCTCCGACCGCGGGAGCGCTGGCCGTCGGCGTTCACGTGAACTGGCTTCACGTGACGTCTCCTACCGGCCGGTGAAGCGCGCCTTTCCGGGGCCTTGTTCGCGGAACGAGTCGACGCCGATGCGCGCATCCTCGGTGCCGAACACCTCGACGAACGCGTCGGCCTCGGCGTCGAGACCAACGGCGAGAGACTGCCCGAGCCCGGCGTCGATCGCCCGCTTGGCCAGACCCATCGCCACGACCGCGCCCGCCCCGAGCTCGGCCGCCCACTGCGACGCGTGCGGCGACGACGTCGTCGTCGCCGACCACGCGATCGACGAGGCCGATCTGCAGCGCTTCATCGGCGCGGATCTGCCGTCCGCTCCAGATCAATTCCTTGGCGCGGGCGGGCCCGACGAGGCGCGGCAGGCGCTGGGTGCCACCGGCACCCGGGATGATGCCGAGCAGGATCTCGGGTTGACCGAATCGCGACCGCTCACCGGCGACGCGCAGATCGCACGCCATCGCGAGCTCGAGGCCGCCGCCCAACGCATAGCCGCGAACCGCGGCGATGACCGGACGCGGGATCGCGTCGATCGCGTCGAACGCGGCGCGGAACCCGTCGGTGATGCGACGCGCGGTCGCCTGGTCGCCGAACTCGTCGATGTCGGCGCCGGCCGCGAGCGCGCGGTCGCTCCCGGTGATCACAACGGCTTTCACCGACGGGTCTCCGGCGACCTCGGTCGCGGCCGCGCCGATCGCCGCGAGCATCGCCTGCGACAGCGGGTTCATCGGCGGCCGGTTGAGTTGGAGAAGGGCAACGCCGTTCTCGTCGCGCGTGGTCAGTACGTGGTCGTCGGCCATGGCGCGGGACATTATCCAGCCGCGGAAAATGGGCCGGTGCGCGGGAACAGCACCTCGCCACCGACGGGTACGTAACCGGCGGCGAGCACCGCTCGCAGCGAAGCCGCGTTGCCCGGAGCCACCTGTGCCCACACGGATGCGCCCGCCGGCACGATCGCACGCGCCGCAGCCGCGAGCCGGCGACCCAGACCGCGGCCGCGAGCACGAGGCTCGACTTCGAACGCGACCTCCCAGCGGTCGCAGACACCGCGGCCCACGACGAGGACACCCGCCGCGTCGTCGGTGCACAACACGCGCACCGCGTTGCGATAGCGGCGGGCGCGTTCGACGCGCGGATGGTGCCGGTCCGGTTCGTCCCGGAGCCACGCCGGGACACCTTCGCCGTCCGCAGACGCGCAGCACAGCGCATCGATGGTCCCGACTCGGGTGCCGGTCTGCTCGGCGACCCACAGGAGGAAGGCGGCTCCGAACGGCACCGTGAATGCACCCACCGGCACCCGGGCCTCGACTTCGGCGACGGGAACGTCGGCCGAGAGCACGAAGTGACCCGCGAACGCGTGCAGCGCGTCGACCGGACCGGGCAGCGACGGGAGCACCTCGATCCGCCCGTCGGCGCCGGGGAACCGACCCGCGGCGGCATCGCAGAGGATGGTGCGGAGTGGATGCGACGCGCTCGCGCTCGCACTCGCGTTCGGGTCGGTCATCGGCCCGGTCAGTCGCTCGAGAGGAGCGCGTCCGCGGCCGAGTACGGATCCCGTGCGCCGGTCGCGACGTCGTCGAGGAGCGCATCGAAGGCGGCGCCGGTCGTGGCCGCGCCCGCCCGTTCGAGCAGGCGTTCGGCGACGATCGTCCGGATCTCCGCGCCCAAGCGGTCGCGCCGGCGCTCGGCGTCACCACCGGTCTCCACCATGTGGGCGCGGTGCGCGCCGATGGCCGACCACAACTCGGCGATACCGGCGCCCGTCGTCGCCGTCGTGCAGACGATCGGTGGTTGCCAGCGCGTCGTGCCGCCCAACTCGAGCATCCCCTCGAGATCCCGCACGGTCTCCGATGCGCCCGCGCGATCCGCCTTGTTGACCACGAACACGTCCGCGATCTCGAGCAACCCCGCCTTCGCAGCCTGGACCGCGTCGCCCCACGCGGGATTGACGACCACCACCGTCGTGTCGGCATGGCCGGCGATCTCGACCTCGACCTGACCGACACCGACCGTCTCGATCAGGATCCACGGTGTCCCGACTGCATCGAGGACGCGCGCGGCTTGCGGCGTCGCGACCGCGAGGCCCCCGAGGTGGCCGCGCGTCGCCATCGAGCGGATGAACACACCGGTGTCGGTCGCATGGTCCTGCATGCGGACGCGGTCGCCGAGGATCGCGCCCCCCGTGAACGGGCTGGTGGGGTCGACGGCGAGGACTGCCACCGGGGCGCCCTCGGCGCGAATCGTCGCAACGACGCGATCGGTCAACGTCGACTTGCCGGCACCCGGCGCACCGGTGAGGCCGATGGACCAGGCATCGCCGGTGTGCGGGTGCAGCGCGGACATCACCACGCGCGCGTCGTCGCCACCGTTCTCGACGAGTGAGATCAGCTTGGCGATCGCGCCCCGGTCACCGGCTCGCGCGCGTTCGACCAGTTCGGACGGCGATGACGGGCGCATGCGCTCGGAAGTTAGTGCCGAGCGCCGAGAGCGTTACTCGTCCGCGACGACTTCGGTGACGCCGGGGACGCGGTCCATGATGATGCGCTCCACGCCCGCCTTGAGCGTCATCGTCGACACCGGGCACGAGCCACAGGCGCCGACCAGCGTGACGTGGACGACCATGTCCTCGTCGAGGCCGTTGAAGACGATGTCGCCGCCGTCGCTCTGCAGCGCAGGGCGGATCGCCTCGATCGCCTCGAGGATGCCGGCTTCCATCTCACCTTGGTCCATATCCGGGGTGCTGAGCGCCATGAAGGTCCCTCGTCGAGTTGCGGCTGCTCCCTTGGGAACACCCCCAGTATCGCAGGTGTTCCCGCCACGACTCCTCACGGCCGGCATCGGCGCCCGGGAATCGTGTCGCTCAGGCTGCGACCCGCTGCACGTCGGCGCCCAGGGCGCGCAGCGCCGCGGGGAGGTCGGTGAACCCGCGGTCGATGTGCTCGCAGCCGTAGACCGTCGTCTCGCCGTCGGCGGCCAGTCCGGCGAGTACCAGCGCCGCGCCCGCCCGCACGTCGACGGCGTTCACGGGCGCGCTCGACAGACGCTCGACGCCGCGTACGACCGCGTGGCGGCCCTCGGTGCGCACGTCGGCACCCATACGCGCGAGCTCGTCCACGAACAGGAACCGGCCGTCGTAGATGTTCTCGGTGACGATCGCACTCCCCTGCGCGATCGACATCAAGGCAACCGCGGTCGGCATGAAGTCGGTGGCGAAACCGGGGTACGGGAGCGTCGCGATGTCGACCGCGCGCAGCCGGTTGGTGCACTGCGCCCAGACGCCGTCCGGTGTCGGCGATACGCGCATGCCCATCTCGCACAACTTCATCGCCATGACCTCGAGATGCTCCAGGCGCGCGCCGAGCAGTTCGACCTCGCCTCCCGCGACCCCGCACGCCATGAGCAGCGTTCCGGCTTCGAGCCGGTCGGCCATGATCTCGCTGTCGGCCGCGGCGAGGTCCTCGACGCCTTCGATCTCGATCGTGGAAGTACCGGCGCCGACCACTTGTGCGCCCATGCGGTCGAGGAAGGCCGCGAGGTCCGTCACCTCCGGCTCGCGCGCGGCGTTCTCGATGACGGTGTCGCCCTTTGCGAGCACGGCCGCGCACATCAGGTTCTCCGTGGCCCCGACGCTCGGGAATTCGAGCACGTGCCGCGCGCCCGCGAGCCGCGATGCGTGTGCGTTCACGAAGCCGTGCTCGACTTCGATGTGCGCGCCCATCGCCTCCAGGCCGCGCAGGTGCATGTCGACCTTGCGGCTCCCGATGCTGTCGCCGCCGGGCAGCGCGACGCGCGCCTCACCGCACCGGGCGACCAGTGGACCGAGCACGTTGAACGAAGCCCGCATGCGTCCGACCAGCTCGTACGGTGCTTCGGGCCGGAGCTCGCCGCTCGCGTCGACGCGGACCGTCGCGTCGGGAAGCAGCTCGACCTCGGCACCGACCGCACGCAGGAGCTCGGCCATCACTTCGAGGTCGCGCACCGGCGGGACGTTGCGCAGGGTGGTGACGCCCGGTGCGAGCAACGCCGCGGCCATCTGTTTGGTACCCGCGTTCTTCGACGCGCCCGAGATCGCGACCTGGCCGTGCAACGGGCCGTTGGCGCGCACTCGAAACGTAGTCATGGGCCTCGTAGGGTCATGCGCCCTCGTAGGTCGGCGGGCGCTTCTCGACGAACGCCGTGATCGCCTCGCGCATGTCGTTCGACCGCAACGCGATGGACTGCGCTTCGGCCTCGACCACCAGTCCTGCCTCGACCGGCATGGAACCGGCAGCCGCGACCGCGCGCTTCGCGCCCTGCACCGCGAGCGGTGGCTGCGCCGCGATCTCCTGCGCGAGCGACGCCGCGGCCTTCTCCAGCTCGGCGTCGTCGACCAATCGCTCGCACAAGCCGATGCGGTAGGCCTCTTCCGCGTCGATGCGCGCGGCCGTCCAGATCATCTCCTTGGCCTTCCCCGCACCCACGACCCGCGGCAACCGTTGCGTGCCGCCGAGATCCGGGAGGATCCCGTACTTGTGCTCGAGCAATCCCGCCTCGGTGCCCCGGGCGAAGATGCGGATGTCGCACGCGAGCGCGAGTTGCAGACCGGCGCCGAGCGCGTACCCGCGCACTGCCGCGATCGTCGGGTACCGCGCGGTCTCGAGCCAGCTGTACGACTGTTGGGCCCGCAGGATCCCGGCGACCGACGGGTCGTCGTGGGTGTCGGGCTCGTCGCTGCGGAGGACGTCGTCGGGAGTGCTGCCCGTGAACACGCTCGTGTCGATCCCGGACGAGAACGCGCGGCCGTTGCCGATCACGACGAGCGCGCGAATGGTCGGGTCGTCGCCGATCTCGCGGCCGAGTCTCCGCATCTCGTCCCACATGGCAACGGTGAAGCTGTTCAGCTTCTCCGGGCGGTCGAGTCGCAGCCACGCGACCTCACCGTTTTCGCGCGGCTGCCCGTCGATGCCTTCGCGCGTGAGCTCGAGCGTGTTCAGCTGCATCGGGTCGAGGATAGGCCGTAGGTACCCCCGCAGCGGGTGACGTCACGCGCCACAACATGCGAACTGGCGTGAGTGACGGGGAATAATCCCGCACCGCTCACGCCAGTTGGGCGCGAGACGGCGGGTCTAGGTGACGGGACGGGCCGATGCGAGACCGCACCCGAGCCGGACGACCTCCACGGGCTGGTGGAACCCGGCGACGGACAACATTCCCACCGGCTGCACCGGCGTGTTCGGGGGTGCGTGCGCGGCGAGGTCGGGGAGGGCGAAGATCTCGTGCGGACCGGCCGCGTCCATGAGGCGGGACGCGAGGTTCACGGTCCCGCCGGTGTAGTCGTCGCCTTCGAGCAGGATCACCGCGCCGCCGGCCATGCCCGCGTGGATCTGCAGCGGTAAGCTCGGCGTCGTCGACCAGGCGTTCCAACGTGCACACGGCGGCCACGAGCTGGTCGGGTGCGACCGAGACGAGCATGCAGCCGTCGCCGAGCCACTTCGCGATGCGGACGCCGTAGTCGGTCGCGACACTACGAACGATTGCGCGGAAGACGGTCAACACGCGGACGGACTCGTCGTCGCCGTGCTCGTCGCCGAACGAAGTGAATCCGGCAAGGTCGACGAACGCGAACCAACGGTCGACTCGCACGTCGCCATTCTCCCAGGTGCCGGCCTCCCGGTCGGAACCGGGCGGCCGACAGATTCGCGGATCGCAGGGGAGCCCGAGCTCAGCAGGCCGCGACGAAGGCGACGACGGCCGCCGCGGCCGCTTCGAGCGCGGCGGCGGGGCCGACACCGCTCGCCTTGAGCGGTTTGAAGTCGTGGCCGGCCGTCTCGATCCAGTGCCACGCAACCTTGCCCTTGATCTTGCGGACGTGCTTGCGCAGCTCCTCGGGACTCCCGAATGCGTCGCGAGTCCCGCTGACGAACAGGCACGGCACCCGGATACGCGGGAAGTGCTCGACGCGCAGTTGTGTGGACCGGCCCGGCGGGTGCAACGGGTAGCCGAGCAGCACGAGCCCGAGCGCCGGGAGCGGGTCGGACGCATCGGCGACGACCATCGATCCGATGCGACCGCCCATCGAACGCCCGCCGACCACGATGCGTTCCGGCGGCAACTTCGCCCGCACCGCGAGGTCCGCCGCGGCCTCACGCACCGCCGCTTCGAGCACCGGTGCGCGGTCAGGTCCGCGCCGCCCGGCCGTCTTGTAGGCGAAGTTGAACCGCAGCGACGGGATCTTGGCGTCGGCCAACGCGTCGGCGACGCTGGTGAGCGCGGCCGCGCGCATGTCGGCCCCGGCGCCGTGGGCGAGCAGCACCGCGCGATCGGCGCCGCGCTTCGGGCCCTGGTATTCGGCTTCGAGCGTCACACCGTCACGCCGTCGAACCTCGGGCCGGGGCGTGCCGGGCCAGGAAGGCCGCGATGCGATCGAGCTCGTCGGCCACGGTGTCGGAGCGCTTCCAGCCGTGGCCTTCGCCCTCGTACACGGTGCGCTCGACGTCGTGGAGCGCGCGCGCGAGTGCTTCCGACTGCTCGGGCCGCACCGAACGGTCCGCGCTGCCGTGCAACAGCATCGCGGGCGCGCCGATCTGCGCCGCCTGGGTGAGCGGCGAGCGGTCGCGGTAGCTCGCGCTCGCGTCGGGCAGCGGTCCGACCAGGCGGAGGTGGTAGCCGGACTCGAATCGATGCGTGGTCGCCGCGAGATCCAGAAGATCAGTGACCGGGTACAACGCGATGACGCCCCGCACGAGGCCGGGGTGCTGCGCAGCAACGAGGAGCGCGGTGAACCCGCCCGCGCTCCCGCCCATCACCACGACGCGGGCGCCGTCGGCCCATCCTTCCTTCACGGCATGGCGGATCCCGGCGGCGACGTCGCCGACATCGCGCACACCCCATTCGCCCGCCAGCGCCTGCGTGTAGGCGCGGCCGTACCCCGTCGAGCCGCGGTAGTTGGGTTGCAGCACCGCGTATCCGCGCTGGACGAGCCATTGCACGCGCCCGTTCCAGTCCGCAATGGCCTGCCCGGTCGGCCCGCCGTGCAGATGCACGACCATCGGTGCTCGTCCGCCTCCGGTCGGCCGGTAGAGCAGGGCGTGGACGTTCGTGTCCCCCGACTTGTAGGTGACCGCGCGTGGCTCGACCAACGGTGTCGACTCGAACCCGCCGACCGGCCCACGCGCGACGGCGCGCCGCCCGGAACCGTTGGCCGCGAGCACGACGACCTGCCCGGGTGTCACCGCGCCCGAACGAACACAGGCGATCCCCGGCTCGCCCCAGTCGAGGCCACGGTGCCAGCCCTTCGAGAGCTCGCGCGCGGATCGGCTGCCCGGCGTCGCGATCACGAGCCGGCCGAAGCCGTTCTCGTTGCGGCACCACGCGATTTGTTCCCCGTCCGGAGACCACGCGTACGACCGTTGACCCGGCCCCCACGCCGGCTCGGCGTGCTCGTGCTTCTCGCGCAGCGCCGGCTCGGCGTTGCCGCCGTCGGGGTCGGCGGTCCACACGATGGGATATCCCTGCGCGTCGCTCACGAACGCGAGGCGATCGCCGCGCGGAGAGAACCGCGGTTGCGAGGCGCTGATCGCGTCTCCACCTGCGACGGCCTTGGCCGCACCGGAGTCGTCGCGCACCACGACTCGCGACGCGTCCCACGACATGTTCGGGAGATCCCATTCGTGCCACGCGAGCCGGCTGCCGTCGGGTGACCAGACGGGATCCCACGCATAGCCGGCCGACGAGCACCGCTGCGGCCACGAGCTCGCGTCGAGGGGAACGACGGCGACGTCGCACGCGTCGTCGCGCTCGATCGACGCACGCGACCTCGCCGCGTGTCGAAACGCTCGGCGCGCCGGCCCGGCCGTCGCGGGTGAGCGTGCGGACCGCGGCACCGTCGTCGCGCACGGAAACGAGGCGGCCGTCGGCGGCACGCCACGACCAGTTCGTCGTCGGATGCCCAGGCGTAGCCGCCGGAGATCCCGGTCTGCGCGGTCACGATCACCGGCGCGGCACCGCCGTCGGCCGGCGCCACCAACAGATCGGTCCGACCGTCTCGCGCCGCGATCCAGGCCAGGCGCGCGCCGGTCGGCGACCAGCGTGGATCCGCCACCGATCCGGAGCTCGCGACCATCTCGGGCGTTATCTCGGTCATGGCTCCCTCGCTGCAGGCGCCCGGCGGGCGCGACCTCCGCTCCTTCGCGCCGGGATTCGGACGAACGTACCTTTCCGGCGTTCGCGCGGAGGGCGGGCGGACGACCACTCGGCTTGCTCCTCGGCGCTCCCTTGGCCATCCTGGACCCTTCATGCCCGGAGACCTCTCGCCCGATCAGCCGCGCCCGCAGGTCCCCGTACCGGGCGATCCGTTGCGCATCGCGTTCATGGTCTACCGCGGCAATCCGCACTGCGGTGGCCAGGGTGTCTACAGCCGGCACCTCACGCGCGAGCTCGCCCAGCTCGGTCACTCGGTCACGATGCTGGCGGGCCAGCCGTGGCCGGTCGCCGACCCGCCGGTGACGCTCGAACCCGTCCCCGGCCTCGACCTGTACCGGCCCGACAACCCGTTCCGGGTGCCGTGGCCGTACGAATTCCGGAACGCGGTCGACCTCCAGGAATTCGGGATCATGTGCGCGGCCGGGTACCCGGAGCCCTATGCGTTCTCGCCGCCGCGTCTACGAGCACCTCCGGCACCGCCGCCACGAGTTCGACCTCATCCACGACAACCAGTGCCTCGGCCGCGGCCTGCTCGGCTTCCTGCACGACGGATGGCCGTTCGTCAACACGCTGCACCACCCGATCACCGTCGACCGTGACCTCGAGCTCGCGCACGCCACCAACCCGTGGCGCAAGTTCACGTTGCGCCGCTGGTACGGCTTCTTGGGCATGCAGATGGAAGTCGCCCGGCAGGTGTCGCGCCATCTCACGGTGTCGGAGAACTCCCGGAAGGACATCGTCGCCCAGATGGGTGTCGACGCCGCCACGCTGCACGTCGTCCCGGTCGGCGTCGACCAGACCCAGTTCCGTCCGATGCCACACATCGCTCGCGTGCCGGGCCGGTTGATGACCACCGCGAGCGCCGACGTGCCGCTCAAGGGCCTTCCGTACCTGCTCGAGGCGCTGGCCAAGATCCGCACCGAACGGCCCGACGCGCACCTCGTCGTCATCGGCCGGCCGCGTCATCGCAGCGCGGTCCCGGCCCAGATCGAGCGGCTCGGCCTGGGCGGTGCGGTCGAGTTCGTGTCCGGCGTCAGCGACGAACGCATCGTCGAGCTGTACGCCGAGGCGGAGATCTCGGTGATCCCGTCGTTGTACGAGGGCTTCTCGCTGCCCGCCGTCGAGGCGATGGCGTGCGGGGTCCCGCTCGTCACAACGACCGGCGGCGCGCTCCCGGAGGTGGTCGGCCCGCCCGGTGAGAGCGCCCTGCTCGTGCCGACTGCCGACGTCGATGCGCTCGCGACCCAAATCGCGTCGCTCCTCGGCGACGCCGAGCTGCGCGCCCGCCTCGCCGAAGGCGGCCGGCGACGCGTGCTCGACCGGTTCACCTGGCGGCGCACCGCCGAAGGCACCGCCGAGCACTACTACCTCGAGCTCGAAGCGCACGCACGGCGCGCGCACGACGCCGCCAAGGCGCGCTCGAATTGCTCACGGTCGACTTCGATCGGCTCGGGCTGTTGCCCCGCGAGCGATTCCTCGACCTCGGCGCGGGCCGCGGGCGACACATGTTCGAAGCGATGCGCCGCGGCGCACGCGTCACCGCGCTCGACTACTCGGCGGCCGACCTGAAAGACGCCGTCGCGGTCGCGGGCGCCATGCTCGCCGGCGCCGAGATCACGAACGAAGTGTGGGCGGGCGCGGTGAACGGTGACGCGTTGCAGTTGCCGTTCGCGGATGACACGTTCGACCGCGTCGTCGTGTCCGAAGTCCTCGAACACATCTGGGACGACGAGCGCGCGATCGTCGAAGTCGTGCGGGTACTGCGTACGGGCGGTCGGGTCGCGGCCACGGTCCCGACCCGGTGGCCGGAGCGCGTCTCGTGGGCGCTGAACCCGCAGTACCACGACACGCCGGGCGGACACGTCCGCATCTACCGTCAGCACGAGCTCGAGCAGAAGCTCGAACGCGCCGGGCTGTTCCTGCGCGGGTCGCATCACGCCCACGCGTTCCACTCGCCCTACTGGTGGCTGAAGTGCGCGTACGGCATCGACAACACCGAGGCGGCGCCGGTGAAGCGTTACCACGACTTCCTCTGCTACCTGATCGAGCACAACCCGCGCTGGGCGACCGCGCGGAGCGAGCACTGAATCCCGTCCTGGGCAAGAGCCTCGTCGTGTACGGCGAGAAGGTGCCCGCCCCGATGGCGAAGTGGGGAAAGCGCAGCCTTGACTGACCAAATCTGCCCGGAGGTGCCGGGCGTACTGACGAGCGATCAGGTCGCGCAGACCGTCGCCGCGATCGAGAACGTGCAACAGGCCGACGGCAACATCCCGTGGGTACCGGGTGGGCAAACCGATCCGTGGAACCTCGTCGAAGCCGCGATGGCCCTCGATGTGGGCGGCTCGTACGTTGCCGCCCAGCGGGCCTACCAGTGGCTCGCGCGCATGCAACACGCCGACGGCTCGTGGTGCGCGTACTACCAGGGCGACGCGGTGAAGGAGCCGGCGCTCGACACGAATGTCACGAGCTACGTCGCCACCGGCGTCTGGCACCACTACCTGAGTGCACGCGACCAAGTCTTCCTCGAGGCGATGTTCCCGGTCGTCGAGGCCGCGATCGACTTCGCGCTCGACAACCAGCACTCGACCGGCGAGATCGAATGGGACGCCGACCCGACGCGTGTCGAGGGCAAGGGTGCGCTGCTCACCGGTTCGTCGAGCATCTACTTGTCGTTGCGCTGCGCGATCGCCGCGGCCGAGCGACTCGGACGCGAGCGTCCCGACTGGGAGCTCTCACTCGGATCGCTCGCCATCGCCATCGCCCACCGTCCCGAGCGCTTCCTCGACAAGGAACGCTGGGCGATGGACTGGTACTACCCCATCCTCGGCGGTGTACTGCGTGGGGGCGCCGCCGAGGCGCGGCTCGCCGCAAGCTGGGACGTCTTCGTCGCGCCGGGTCGCGGGGTGCGTTGCGTCTCGGACCAACCGTGGATCACCGCCGCCGAGACGTGCGAGCTCGTGATGGCGCTCGACGCGATCGGCCTCCACGACCGCGCCCACGAACTGTTCCGCTGGATCCAGTTCCTGCGTCACGACGACGGCTCGTACTGGACCGGCATGAACTTCGACGGCGAGCGGTGGGACCTCCTCGGCGAGTACTACACCGCCGAACAACCCACGTGGAACAGCGCCGCGGTGGTACTCGCGGCCGACACGCTCGCCGGCGCGAGCCGAACCTCCGGCCTCTTCCGCGGAGAAGGTCTGCCCGCCGGGCTCACCGCGGAGGAACTCATCGAGGCGGGCACCACGATCGAGGCCGAGCGGCACGCACCCCGCCGCCGCGGCCGCTGAGATGCGCCCACGGCGAACCGTTCGCGTCAGAACAGGATCGGGACCTGCTCGTAGGGGTACGTCGAGGTCGCGAAGAACCACGACTCGATCGCGTAGCGGTCGTGCGCCATGCTCGGGTCGATGCCGCTGCGGTGCAGCGTCATCTGGTTGAACAGCAGCGCGTCGCCGGGCTCGAACTCGGGACGCACGACGTACGACGTGCCGATCCGTTCGGCTTGTTGCGGACTGACGGACCAATCGAACAGGGCGTTGTCGGTGCCGGTCTCCACGATGTCGTCGAACGCCTTGGCGAAGACATCGATGCCGGGCGCGTCGCGTCCGCACCGCGTGAGCGCGATCCACGAGTTCACCGTGCGCGTGCCGGTTCCGAGGAACGCGCCGTCCTGGTGCCACTCGGTCGGTGACGTCGGGCGGGCACGGCGCAACGTCGACTTCTTCGCCGACAGCGTGGGTACGTCCCCGAAGTAGTCGGTGAGCAAACGGTCGATGTTCGCGCCCTTCAACGCTTCGATCACCCGGAACAGCGCGCGCGGCGACTCGACCGACAGCACACCGCCGATCTCGCGCGAGAACGCCCGCTCCATCGCGCCGAAGGAATAGCGCGGGTCGGGTTCGAACGGCACGTACCACGGCGCGGTGGCGGCGAGCGGCGCGCCCTGGGCGTGCGCCTCCGATGCCGCGAAGCTCTGCTGGAGGTCGGCGAGCAACGCCGCGGCCACATCGGGAGCGAGCAGACCTCGCACGAGCAGGCAACCTCGGTGCTGGAGGCCGGCATTGAGGAGGTCTGCATCCAGGTCCGCGGCGGTCGACTTCGGGCACACCCGCCTCGGTGAAGGGGTCGTCGACCGGCGGCGGCCACTGCGAACCCAACGAGTCCTCCAGGCCCGGGGCATCCACCGGCTCGGCCACTGCGGCGTGTCGGAGCGCGACGAGCTCGCACTCGACGGTCGCGTCGGGATGGCGCCGGTTCGAGGCCGTGAGCAGTTCGACCGCGTCGACCGCCCGACCTTCGGCGGCGAGATTGCGAGCGCGCGCGAGCGACTCCGTCGCGTCGGCGGACGGCTGCTGATCGAGCCCGGTCGTCATGTTCCTCCCAATCGCAAGAGCTCTTCACCGTAGGTGTCGGCGAACCAGATCGCGCCCTCGACCGAGAAGTGTGTCCCGTCGATGCGGAGCTGGTCTATTCCGGCGACACTGTCCATGTACTCCCCGTCAGGGCACAACACGCGGTCGAGGTCGAACAGTGCGGTCGTGTCGGTGTGGGCGGAAACAACCGGCTCGATGATGTTCTCGTTGAGATGTCGGAGCCGTCCCGCGGCGGACGAGGTCGGATTCGTCCGGCGTCGGTCCCGCCGTCGCCGTCGTCTCCGTGCACGGCGCCGACATCCACACGACCCGGCCACCCGCGCCCGTGAAGGTGTCGATCACTTCGGCGTACTGCGTGCGTAGGAACTCGTCGAACACGGGCGAACCAATGGCCTCGAAGTCGTCCCAACCGTCGATCTTCCGGTCGTTCAAATCCCAGATGCTCGACAGCACGACCACGACATCGGGCTGGAAGGTCACGACGCGATCCTTCCAAGCGTTGAGCGCGTTCCTGCAGATCTCGGAACTGTCGACGGCTCGGCCGCTCGCGTCGTGCACCTGCCCGTCGGCCGTGAGACCACAGCCCTCGCTCGCGATGTTCCAGACGACCGCCTTTCCTGTGCTCGCGCCCCATCGCTCGAGGCCATAGCCGACCGAGCGGGCCTGGGAGTCACCGATGACCATGACTCGCGGAAGGTTCGAGTCGTCCTGACGTTGGTAGAGGGCGGCGTCGGAGAGCAGCACGGCGGCAGAGGTGTCGCGGAACGCTCGGTCCGACACGGCGGCCGGGTCGGGCATGCGCGTGCCGATGACGTGACGGAGATCGCTGCGTTCGGGTTCGATGGTCGCCATGGCGACGTGGAACGGCGTCGTCGAACGGAGCAGCTTCGTGGCGAAGTCGGCGCCCGAGGTCGCCCACAGGATCTGTGCGCCGTTCGCGCCGAGGAGATCGAAACCGCTCGCGAGTGTGGTGCCCGCGAACGTCGCCAGCTCTTGGTCCGGGAGACCGGAGAGCCGTCGCATGTCGGCGACCGACCAGTCGTCGACGTACAGCAGCACGACTTCGGGGTCGTGCTCACGATCAGGCGCGGCCACTCGTCGAGCCAGTTGTCGCACACCGGCGTGGCCTGGTCGTCCGTGAGGCGAGTGCACGCGAACGGGGCTGCCACCGTGATCTCGACGTCGTCCTCGGGAGCGGCGAGCGCCACGAGGCGATCGACCACGGGATCATCGGCCGCGCCCGGGATCACAACGACATCGAGCACGCCGTCGGCGTGCTCCCGAAGGAGGCAGGAGCGACGAATCGCTCGCTCGGAGCGTCGCCAGCGGGTCCGGAGCATCACGATCGACCGTGACGAAGGTTGCCCCGACGATCGTGACCGCGGCCAGGGGTACCGCCGACCACCGCACCCACGAACGGGAGACGTGGAACTTCGCGCCGTTGCGGATCGGCATCTCTATGAAGTGGTACGAGACGGTCGCCATCGTGACGGTGACCGCGACGCGCAGCGCGAACAGCGGCCAGAAGTCGAGTCCGGTCCGCGCCTCGGTGAGCCAGAGGAACACGGGCCAGTGGTACAGGTAGCCGCCGTAGCTGATCCGCCCGAGCGCCGCCAGCGGGCGGAACGCCATGAACGACGCGAGCGGTCCGCCGGTCATGACGCTCGCGATGGCAACGCACGACGCGACCGCGAAGACGAGGAACCCGCCGCGATAGAGCGCGCGGATCGACGACCCTCATCGTGACGGTCATCCAGATCATGAGCGCGAACGGCGCCGATGCCGGCAACACCGAGCGCGCGCCGAGAACTCGTGCGCGCAAACAGGTCTCCGCGGTGGAAGAGCGCGACGGCGAGGCAGCCGCCGACGAGCATCTCGGCGAGCCGGGTGTCGGTGCCGTAGTAGAGGCGGTCGAGACTCGCACCGCGGGAGTACAGGAACGCCATCCACGCACTCGACAGCACCGCGGCACCGCCGAACACGACGAGTTGTGCGCGCGCGGCCCGACCGCCGCTCCGCAGCAACAGCAACATGCCGACTGGCAGGAGGAAGTAGAACTGCTCCTCGATCGACAGCGACCAGTAGTGCTGCACGGGCGAGGGGTCGGAGAACAAGTCGACGTACGACTGCTGGGTGAACATGAAGAACCAGTTCGCCCAGTACGTCGACGCCGCGAACACGGCGCCGGGAGATCCGCGGCTTGCTGCCGGGTCGCGACCGTGGCTCCGAAGATCGCGACGACCCCGAGCCCGAGCATCGCGGCCGGCATCAGCCGCCGGAACCGCCGCGCCCAGAAGACGCGCAGGTTGATGCCGCCCGACGCGTTGCTCCGCAGCAGCATCGACACGATCAGGAACCCCGACAGCGTGAAGAACTGCGTCAGCCCGAAGAAGCCACCGTGGGCGAAGGAGACCTCGGCGTGGTACAGGAGCACGAAGCCGAGAGCCGTGCCGCGATAGCCGTCGAGGGCTTCGACGTGCCGTCCGAGCGATCGCGAACGGCGTGCTGTTGTCGGGTCCCCCATGAAGCTCTCGTCCGTGATCGCGCCGGTCAATCACCCACACGCCGGCACCCACACGCCGGCCGTCCAGGCTACCGCGCTGGATCTCGTCGCAGCACTCGGAGGGAGCCGGTCGTGGACTGGGGCGCGAAACCGTCGGCGACCGCGCGTTTCCACACCTCGAACGGTGCCTGCCCGCCCTCGGCCGGGTCCTCGAACACGTCGTGGAACACGAGCACGCCGCCGGGTACGACGTTGCCGGCCCAGCTCTCGTAGTCGGCCTGCGCAACGTCCAGCGCGTGCCCGCCGTCGATGAACAACAGCCCGAGCGGCGTCGCCCACGCTCGCGCCACCGGCACGGAGTTCCCGACCACCGCCACCACGACGTCCTCGAGGCCGGCGCGTTCGATGGTGCGCCGGAAGAACGGCAGCGTGTCCATGCGGCCGGTTGCGGGGTCGACCACCTCTCGGTCGTGGTGGTCCCAACCCGCTTGGTTCTCCTCGGATCCGCGGTGGTGGTCGACGGTGAACAGCACGGTTCCGCTCGCCCGCGCCGCGGCGCCGAGGTACACAGCCGACTTGCCGCAGTACGTCCCGATCTCGAGCAACGGTCCGAGTGCACCCGCGCGGCGGCCGGCGTCGTGCAACGCGAGCCCTTCGTCGTCGGGCATGAATCCCTTCGTGCTCCGGGCGACTTCGAGCAGGTGATCGTCCAAGGCGCGCACGCTAACGGAGGGCGCGTCGAACGCTCGCCACGAGCGCCCGCTGCTCGGTCTTCGTCGTCACGCGCACCCGTTCGAACTGGACGCCGTCGAGCTTCACGTCCGCGAACAGATCGTCTCCGTGCTCGTGGAAGTGCAAGAACGCGTTGCGCTTCCGGTAGAACGTGCCGAGCTTCGGCTCGTTCAGCCCGTCGATACCCCGCAACTGCTCGAGCAGCGGCCCGATGCGGCCCAGACGCTCGGCCGTGACATGGCGCACGACGGAACTACCTCCCGAGCATCGTCACGGTCAGATCCTCGGGACCTCGACCCACCGGCCGAAGACGTCCGCCAGCGCATCGACGATCTCGCCGAGCGTCGCGTGGCTACGCGGAGGCCTCGAGCAGCGCGGGCATCAAGTTCACGTTCTCGTCGGCGGCGTCGGCGCGCACGCGCGCGAGCGCGGCATCCACTGCCCGCGTGTCCCGGTCGCGGCGCACCTTCTCCAAGCGCCGCCGCTGTTCTTCTTCGACCTCGGGTCCGATGCGCAGGATCGGGGGTGGCGGCTCGTCGTTGCCGTCGAGGAACCCGTTCACGCCGACCACGACGTGCTCGCCCCGGTTGACCTTGCGTTCCAGCTCGTAGGCCGCCTCCGCGATCTCGCTCTGGAAGAAGCCTTCCTCCACGCCCCGTACGGCACCGTCGAGCATCGACCCGCCGCCGAGCTCGTCGATCCGGGCGAAGATCTCCTCGGCGCGCCGCTCCATCTCGTCGGTCAGCGCCTCGACGAACCACGACCCGCCGAGCGGATCGGCGACGTTCGTGACCCGCGTCTCGTTCGCGATCACCTGCTGGGTCCGCAACGCGATCCGGGCCGCCTTGTCGCTCGGCAGCGCGAGGGTCTCGTCCATCGAGTTCGTGTGCAGGCTCTGCGTGCCGCCGAGCACGCCGGCCAGCGCCTCGATCGGCGGTGCGCACGATGTTGACCTCGGGCTGCTGTGCAGTGAGCGACACGCCGGCGGTCTGGGTGTGGAACCGGAGCTGCTGCGAGCGCTCCTCCTGCGCGCCGTAGCGGTCGCGCATCCAGCGCGCCCAGATCCGACGGGCGGCGCGGTACTTGGCGATCTCCTCGAAGAAGTCGATGTGGGCGTTGAAGAAGAACGACAGGCGCGGCGCGAACGCGTCGACGTCGAGGCCGGCCGCTCGCCCGAGCTCGACGTAGGCGAAGCCGTTCGCGAGCGTGAACGCGAGCTCCTGGGCGGCGGTCGAACCGGCTTCGCGGATGTGGTATCCGGACACGGAGATCGTGTGCCACTTCGGCATCTCGGCCGTGCAGAAGCGTGATCGTGTCGCGCACGAGTCGCAGCGACGGACGCGGCGGGAAGATGAACTCCTTCTGCGCCTGGTATTCCTTCAGGATGTCGTTCTGGAGCGTGCCGCCCAAGCTGCGCGCGCGTCACGCCGTTCGCCTCGGCGTTGGCGACGAACATCGCGAAGACGATCGCCGCCGGGCCGTTGATCGTCATCGACGTGGTGACCGTGCCGAGGTCGATGCCGCGGTAGAGGTCCTCGACGTCGGCGAGCGTGTCGACCGCGACACCGCACTTCCCCACCTCGCCGAGCGCGAGCGCGTCGTCGGAGTCGCGGCCCATCAGCGTCGGGCAGGTCGAACGCGGTCGAGAGTCCGTCGCCGCCCGCGTTCAGGAGGTCGTGGAACCGCCGGTTGGTGTCGATCGCGGTGCCGAACCCGGCGAACATCCGCATCGTCCACGAGCTTCGAGCGGTACATCGAGGCGTACGGCCCGCGCGTGTAGGGGTACTCGCCGGGGAACGGACCGTCGTCGGGTCCGTACACGGGCTCGACCGGCACCCCCGACATCGTGGCGAAGTCGGCGATACGCGGCCGGCGATGCCGCGTTCGCCGCTTCCCATCGCTCGCGCGGTGTTGTCATCCCGTCCATGATCGCGCGCCGCGTCGACTGAGCTCACTCGAGCGCCGTCGATCAGAGGCCGAACATCTCGGTGACGCCGTGGTCGCGGCCGGCGGTGTAGCCGCCGTCGACCGCGATCGCCTGCCCGGTGACGAACGACGCGTCGGGCCCGGCGAGGAAGGACGCGACCGCGGCGATCTCCGACGGCTTCCCGAGCCGCCGGAGCTTGTGCTCGTGCGTGACCTCGGCTCGAACCTTCTCCATCCCGGGACCGCCGAACACGCTCTCGAGCATCGGCGTCTCGATGAACCCGGGGCAGATCACGTTGGCGCGGATCCCCGGTGTGCCGTAGTCGATCGCCATGTTCTTCGTGAAGATGACGACGGCACCCTTCGACGCGTTGTAGGAGCTGCCGCCCGCCGTACCCTCGAGGCCTTCGACGCTCGCGATCGTGACGATCGAGCCCCGTTCGCCGTTGATCGGCTCCTGTTCGAGCATGCGCGCGATCGCGTGCTTGCACACGAGGAACGTGCCGGTGAGGTTGACGTCGATCACGCGCTGCCATTCGGCGCGCTCCACGAGATGCGCGGGCCCGCCGCCCGCGACACCTGCCGCGGTCACCACGATGTCGAGCCGGCCGTAGTCGGCGACGACCGCGCGCGTCGAGATCGGCGACCGCATCCTCGTCGCGCACGTCGAGCGACGCGAACGACGCGCCGTCGGCACCCGTCGGGTACGTCCAGGTCGCGCGTCGGCTCGGCGACATCGGCGCCGACCACTGCCGCTCCCTCGCGCAGGAACCGCGCGGTGCAGGCCTCGCCGATTCCCGACGCCGCACCGGTGATCAGCGCGACCTTCCCCTCGAGTGCGGCGGAGCCGCGTCCTTCCAGTGCTGCCATGCGCTGATGTTGGCACGCGCCGGTGCTGCTGTGTCCGGGTCACGGCTAGGGTCGTCCGGATGGATCCGGAACAGCGGCCCGACCGCAACATCGCGATGGAGTTGATGCGCGCGACCGAGGCAGCCGCGCTCGCCGGCGGACGCTGGTTCGGCCGCGGCGACAAGAACGCGGCCGACGGCGCTGCGGTGGAGGCGATGCGGCTCGTCTTGAGCACGGTGTCGATGGACGGTGTCGTCGTCATCGGCGAGGGCGAGAAGGACGAAGCGCCGATGCTCTTCAACGGCGAGGTGGTCGGCGACGGCTCCGCGCCGAGCCTCGACATCGCGGTCGACCCGATCGACGGCACCACGCTCACGTCGCTCGGCCGGTACGGCGCGATCTCGGTGATCGCGATGAGCGAACGCGGCACCATGTTCAACCCCGGTCCGTGCGTCTACATGGAGAAGATCGCGACCGGGCCGGCCGCGGCCGACGCAATCGACCTGAACGCACCGGTGAAGGCCAACCTCGAAGCGGTCGCCAAGGCCCTCGGCGAGAAGGTCAGCGACGTCACCGCGGTCATCCTCGACCGCGACCGGCACGAGGAACTGATCCGCGAGTGCCGCGAGGCCGGCGCACGCATCCGCCTGATCCCCGACGGCGACGTCGCCGGCGCGATCTCGGTTGCGTGGCGGAACTCCGGCACCGACGTGCTGTTCGGCATCGGCGGCACGCCCGAAGGAGTCATCGCCGCCTGCGCGCTCAAGTCGCCTCGGCGGAACGCTCCAAGGCCGGCTCTGGCCCCGCAACGAGGACGAACGACGGGCTGCGCTCGACCAGGGCTACGACCTCGACCAGGTCCTCCAGCTCGACGACCTCGTGTCCGGCGACGACGTGTTCTTCGCCGCCACCGGCATCAGCGACGGCGAGCTGCTCCGCGGCGTTCGGTACCGGGGCGACGGCGCCAGCACCCAGAGCCTGGTGATGCGCTCGAAATCGGGCACGATCCGCATGATCGACGCCGACCACCGCTGGACCAAGCTCATGTCGTACTCCGCCATCTCCTACGACTGACGCCAACGCAGGGATTGCACGTACACTGCACAAACTTTCGTCGATCGGTTGGGGGCCGGGAACATGGACACGATCGAACGTCCTCCGGAGACGATCGAGCGCGCCGCCGGCCGCGACCACACCTGCACCCACCGCGGCCAGATCACCGGAAACGGTGCTCGTGCAGCAGCTCCGCTACTGCGTCGCGATTTGGTCGTTCGCGGCGGGGCTCCTCCACGTGCTCGCGATGATCGACCACCGCGGCGAGCCGACCCTCGCACGCGGCTTCCTCGCCGTCGCCGCGATCCAGATCGCGTGGGGCGTGCTCCTCATCGTCGACCCCCGCCGCCTGTTCGTGCTCGTGGGCGCACTGGCGACCACAGGATCGATCGTGGTGTGGATCTACAGCCGCACGAAGGGCATCTCGTGGTTCCCGGGTCTCGACGTCGTCGAAGCGCTCGGCTGGCGTGACGTCGTCACGCAGTTCTTCCAGCTCCTCGCGGTCGCGGGCGCAGCGGTGATCCTGCTCCCCGCCCGCGTGCACCGGCCCGCCGGCAAGACGATCGACGTCGTTCCGATCGCGATCGTCGCGGTGCTGACGATGCTCACGCTCGGCGTGCTCTACGCGGCAACCCACGCCGGCGGCCACGTGCACTGACGCGCCGCTTCGCCGACGCGCCGATCCTAGGAACGCGCCGCGACCGCGAGCCGCGTCTCGGCGCGCTCGAGCGCCGCTTGCGCAGTCCAGTCGTCGGGGTCGCGGGCGAGGATCTCCTCGCTGCGGGTCTTGGCCTGCTCCGCCCGCTCGACGTCGACGTACTCCGACAGCTCGGCGACGTCGGAGAGGATCGTGACCTTGTCGTGCGACACCTCGACGAACCCGCCGTGCACCGCGAACACGAGTCGCGTCCCCTCGGCCGGGATCAGCTCGACCGGCCACGTTCCGAGCGCGCCGAGGAACGCCGCGTGCCCGGGGAGGAAGGCGACGTCGCCTTCCTCGATCGTGCGCGCGATGACCATGTCGGCTTCACCGGTGAACAGCACCTGCTCCGGCGAGACCAGCTCGACCTGCAACGGCACGGTGACGATCAGCCTTCCTGCAAGGTCTTGGCCTTGGCGAGGACGGACTCGACGCCGCCGACGTTGAAGAACGCCTGCTCGGGAACCTGGTCGAGGTCGCCGTTGCACAGCGCCTCGAAGCTCTCGACGGTGTCGTTGACCGACACGAAGATGCCCGGCAGACCGGTGAAGACCTCGCCGACGAAGAACGGCTGGCTCAGGAAGCGCTGGATCTTGCGGGCCCGGTCCACGGTGATGCGGTCTTCTTCCGACAGCTCGTCGAGACCGAGGATGGCAATGATGTCCTGGAGCTCCCGGTAGCGCTGCAGGATCTCCTGCGTCCGCCGCGCGACCTGGTAGTGGCGTTCACCGACGATCTCCGGCGCGAGGATGTTCGACGTCGACGCGAGCGGGTCGACAGCCGGGTAGATACCGAGCGACGCGACCTGGCGGGAGAGCTCCGTGGTGGCGTCGAGGTGGGTGAACGTCGTGAAAGGTGCCGGGTCGGTGTAGTCGTCGGCGGGCACGTACACGGCTTGCAGTGAGGTGATCGACCGACCCTTCGTCGATGTGATGCGCTCTTGTAGCTCGCCCATCTCGTCGGCGAGGGTGGGCTGGTACCCGACTGCGCTCGGCATGCGACCGAGCAGCGTCGACACCTCGGAACCGGCCTGCACGAACCGGAAGATGTTGTCGACGAAGAGCAGCACGTCCTGGTTCTGCACGTCGCGGAAGTACTCGGCCATCGTCGAGCGCGCTCGAGCGCGACGCGCAGGCGCACACCCGGCGGCTCGTCCATCTGGCCGTACACGAGCGCGGCCTTGTCGATGACCCCGGACTCCTGCATCTCGAGCCACATGTCGGTGCCTTCGCGGGTCCGCTCGCCGACACCGGCGAACACCGACACGCCGCCGTGCTCCTGCGCGACGCGGCGGATCATCTCCTGGATGATCACGGTCTTGCCGACGCCGGCACCGCCGAACAAGCCGATCTTGCCGCCCTGCACGTACGGCTCGAGCAGGTCGACGACCTTGATGCCGGTCTCGAACATCTGCGCCCGCGCTTCGAGCTGGTCGAAAGCCGGCGCGTCGCGGTGGATCTCCCACCGGTCGCTGATGTTGGTGACCTCGCTCTCGCTGATGTCGAGCGGCTCACCGATGACGTTCCACACGTGGCCGAGCGTGCCGTCGCCGACCGGCACCGTGATGCCGCGGCCCGTGTTGCGCACAACGGCGCCGCGCGTCAGGCCGTCAGTGGGCTTGAGGCAGATTGCTCGACACCGACCCTCGCCGATCTGCTGCGCGACCTCGGCCGTGATCGTGATCTTGTCGCCCTCGAGGGTGATGTCGACCTCGAGCGCGTGGTTGATCTCCGGCAGCGCGTCGGGAGGGAACTCGACATCGACCACGGGGCCGTAGATCGCGACGACCCGTCCGTCCTTCAGCGTTGTCGTCGGTTCGGCGGTTGCGGTCATGGCTGCGTGCTCCCGTTGCGTCTGATGCTCAGGCGGACTTGTCGTAGTACTGGTCGTCGATCACGTCGTCGTGCGCCTCGGCGCCGCTGCGCAGTGCCTCGGCGCCACCGACGATCTCCATGATCTCCGTGGTGATGGCGTCCTGACGGGCGCGGTTCATCGTGCGGGTGAGCCCGAGGATGAGCTCCTCGGCGTTGTCGGTCGCCGCCTTCATCGCGCGCTGCCGGGCCGCGTGCTCGGAGGCGGCCGCGTTGAGCAACGCCGCGTAGACGCGTGCTTCGGCATAGCGGGGCAGGAGGCGGTCGAGGATCGCGTCGGGATCGGGCTCGAACTCGTACCCGCCGCCGGCGGCGACTTCGTCGTCCTCGACCGGCGCCGAGAGATCCTTCGTCGGCGAGCGGGAGGAGCGCACGGACGACCACTTCCTGGCGGCCGGCCGAGACGAAGCGGGTGTAGACGAGCTGCACCCGGTCGAGGTCGCCGGCTTCGTACCGCTCGATCAACGGCGCTGCGATCGAACGCGCGTCCTCGTAGGCAGGGTTGTCGCTGAAGCCGGAGTGCACCGCGACGATGTCGTAGTTGCGGAAGCGGAAGTACCCCTCGGCTTTGCGGCCGACGGTGACGAGCTCGTATTGCCGGCCGAGACGCGCGTCGTCCCTGATCTCGGCTTCGGTGGCACGAATGACCGCCGAGTTGTAGCCACCACACAAACCGCGGTCGGCCGCGATGACGACCTGCGCGACACGGCTGACCTCCAACCGCTCGACGAGCATCGGGTGGCTGGCGCCGCCGCCGGCGGCCTGCAGGTTGCGGACCACGTCGGTGATGCCGTTCGCGTACGGAACCGCCGCCTGCACCCGCTGCCTGCGCTTTGACGATGCGGCTCGCCGCGATCAGCTCCATGGCGCGCGTGATCTTCTTCGTCGCCTGCACACTTCGGATGCGACGGCGCAGGATGCGCTCTTGTCCACCAGCCATGCGGCTACTCGGTTCGCAGTGTCTCTTTGGATGCTTCGGGGCCGGTCGTCTCGGCATCGGTGGCCGTGACGTCCGCCGCAGCCCGGCTCTCGGACGAGGCGACGAACGCGTCGGTGAAGTCGCGCACCGCGTCGGCGAGCACGTCGCCCTCGGGAACGACGCCGGTGTTGCGCATGTCGGTCAACACGTTCGCGTGGCGCGTCCGCACGTATGCGAGCAGCTCGTCCTCGTACCGGCGCACGTCGGCGACGGGAATCGCGTCGAGGTAGCCGTTGGTACCGGCGAAGATCGAGACGACCTGCTCCTCGACCGGCATCGGCGCGTGCAACGGCTGCTTCAGCAGCTCGACCAGACGCGCGCCTCGCTCCAGCTGCGATTTCGACACCGCGTCGAGCTCCGAGCCGAACGTCGCGAACGCCTCGAGCTCGCGGAACTGCGCGAGGTCGAGCTTGAGCGTGCCGGCGACCGAGCGCATCGCTTTGACCTGCGCCGCGCCGCCGACTCGGGACACGGAGATACCGACGTCCACGGCGGGCCGAACGCCCGAACGGAACAGGTCCTCGGTCAGGTAGATCTGACCGTCGGTGATCGAGATGACGTTGGTGGGGATGTACGCCGAGACGTCGCCCGCCTTGGTCTCGATGATCGGCAGTGCGGTGAGCGATCCCTTGCCGAGATCGTCGCTCAGCTTCGCGGCCCGCTCGAGCAGACGGGAGTGGAGGTAGAAGACGTCACCCGGGTATGCCTCCCGGCCCGGAGGCCGGCGGAGCAGCAACGCCAGCTGGCGGTACGCCTCGGCCTGCTTCGACAGGTCGTCGTACACGACGAGGGCGTGCTCGCCGTTGTCCATCCAGTGCTGCCCCATCGCGCAGCCGGAGTACGGCGCGAGGTACTTGAAGACCGCTTCGTCGGAAGCGGGCGCGGCCACCACGACGGTGAACTCGAGCGCGCCGTACTCACGCAGTGTCTCCACGGTCTGCGCGACGGTCGAGGCCTTCTGACCGATCGCGACGTAGATGCACTTCACGCCCTGACCCTTCTGGTTCAGGATCGTGTCGACGGCGATCGTCGTCTTGCCGGTCTTGCGGTCGCCGATGATGAGCTCGCGCTGACCGCGGCCGATCGCCGTCATGGCGTCGATGGCCTTGATGCCGGTCTGCAACGGCTCGTGCACGGGCTGGCGGCCGGTGATACCCGGCGCCTGCACCTCGAGCCGGCGCTCGTGGTCCTGCGGGATCGGTCCCTTGCCGTCGATCGGGTTGCCCAGCGCGTTGACGACGCGCCCGAGCAGACCGTCGCCCACGCCGACCGAGAGGATCCGGCCGCTCGCCGCAACCGTCATTCCCTCCTCGACGGCTTCCGCCTCGCCGAGGATGACCGCGCCGATCGTCTCCTCTTCGAGGTTCAGCGCCAGGCCGAGCGCGCCGCCCTCGAACTCGAGGAGCTCGTTGACCGCCGCGTTCGGGAGACCCGCGACACGCGCGATGCCGTCGCCGACTTCCAGGACGCGCCCGACCCGCTCCCGCTCGATCGACGGGGTGAACCCCTCGACCTGCTTCTTCAGGACCGCGGTGATGTCGGCCGTGTTGATCGTGAGCTCCGCCATGTCTACTGGTCGCTCCTCTTCGCGCCGCCGTGGCCTTCGGCGAGCGGGGCTTCGTTGCGCTCCATCGGTTACATCGTCTCCTTCAGCTGCGCGATCCGGTGGCGCACGGTGCCGTCGATCACCGTGTCGCCGATGGTCGCGACCAGACCGCCCATCACCTTTTCGTCGACCACGACCTTCACCTCGATCTGCTTGCCGGTCGCTTCGCTCAACGCTTCGGCCAGGCGCCGCTGTTGCGCGTCGTCGAGAGCGACCGCGGAGCGGACCTCCGCGACCTCGTGCTGGCGCGTCGACGCCGCGAGCTCGACGAAACGGTTCACGATCGCGCTCGAGGTCACCACCGCGACCGGCACCGACCACGAACGAGATGATCGCGACGGTGATCGTGAGCGCCTGCGACCCGAGCAGCTCCTCGACGATCGCCGCCCGCCGCTCGGCCGGGAGCGTCCGGTCCGAGAGCGCCATGCGCAGCTCGTCGTTCGCGTCGACGACCCGGGCGAAACGGAACAGCTCGTCCTCGACCTCGGAGAGGTGCCCTTCGGCGCTCGCGATCTCGAGCAGCGACCGGGCGTAGACGTCGACGCGATCAGCCATTGCCTAGTTGGTCCTGGATACCTGGTCGATGAAGCTGTCGACGAGCTGCATCTGCGTGTTGCGGTCGAGGTTGCGCTCGACGATGCGCTCCGCGAGCTCGATCGAGATCGTCGCCACGTCGCCACGCAGCTCGGCGATCGCCCGATCTCGCTGGAGGTCGATGTCGGCGGTGGCGCGCTCGGTGATGCCGCGCGCCTCCTCGTCGGCGCGCGCCTTGATGTCGCGCGCGACCTGGTCGGCCGAAACCCTCGCTTCTTCGATGATGCGCCCGGCTTCGGCGCGCGCCTCGGCGAGTTGGGCCTGGTACTGCTGCAGCGTCTGCTCGGACTCGGCCTTCGCGGACTCGGCCCGCTCGAGGTCGGTGCGGATCCGCTCCTCGCGGGTCTCCATCATGCCCTTGACGGCCGGGATACCCCACTTCCACATGCCGACGAGGAGCACGAGGAACGCGAGGGAGCCCCAGATGATCTCGTTCGTCTCGGGGAGCAGCGGGTTGGGCGACTCTTGGCAGTCGTCGACCGTGTCGCCCTCTGCGAGCAGCTCGTAGCACTCCTCCGCTGCGTGGTCCGCGAACTCGATCTCCTCTTCGCCTTCCTGTGCGAACGCGGGGGCCGCGAACGCGAAGACGAGCAGGAGCGTGCCGAGGACGGCGAGCGGCGCCTTGATGCGTGTGCGCACCAGAACTCCTTCGTTGGGTTCCGGCTCAGCCGGAGATGATGAAGGCCAGCACGAACCCGAAGAGCGCGAGCGCTTCGGTGAACGCGATGCCGAGGAACATGGTCGTGCGGACGACGCCGGCCGACTCGGGCTGACGCGCCATCGCGGTGATGGCGTTGCCGACCACGAGGCCGATGCCGATACCGGGGCCGATCGCCGCGCCGCCGTAGACGATGCCACGGCCGACTGCGGTGAGACCGGCCTCGAGCTCGCCGGGATCCTGTTCTGCGAGTAGCTGGAGCACGGACACGTGCTGTCCTCCTGGTTGGAACTCAGTGGTCGGGGTGCATGGAACTGCCGATGTACACGGCAGTGAGAATGGTGAAGATGAACGCTTGCAGGAAGCTGACGAGCACCTCGAACGCAGTGAGGAACACGAGCAGCGCGAACGAGAACGGAAGGATCACGATCGTGATGCTGGCGGCCCACAGCGCCGCGCAGATCACGCCGAACGTCACCAGGATGAGGTGGCCGGCGAGCATGTTGGCGAAGAGTCGGACGGCCTGCGAGAACGGGCGGACGACGAGGATCTGCAGGAACTCGATGAGCGCGACCAGCGGCAGGATCGCCTTCGGGACGCCGGGCGGGACCGTCGAATTCTTGAGGTAGTGCAGCGGGCCCTGCTTGATGAAGCCGACGACCCAGTACACGACCCAGACGAGCAGGGACAGCACGACCGGAATGCCGAACCGGGCGTTGGCGGGGAACTGAATTCCCGGGATGACCTCGGTGATGTTGCTGAAGAAGATGAAGAAGAACAGCGTCGCGAGGAACGGCAGGTAGCCCAGGCCGTCGGGCCCCATCGTCTGCATGATGATCGAGTTGCGGACGAAGTCGATGCTCGACTCGGCGATGTTCTGGATGCCCCGTGGGCACCATCTGCTTCTTCGAGCCCGCGACGAGGAACAGCGTCAGCGTCGCGACGGTCGCGAAGATGTAGATGAGGCCGACCTTGTTCAGGCCGAGCGGGCCGAACTCCGGCCAGCGGGTGAGATGGTCGATCGGCGGGAACTCGAGCGCGAGCACGTTCATTCGTCTCCCGAGACGGCAGGCCGAGAAAGGTCAACTGGAGCGGGGCGGAGGCCGGGGGCGGCGAGCGTCAGCGTCAGGTGCTTCGCCTCCCAGGTGAGCAGGCCGAGGTGGGCGGCCACGAGCGTGATGCCGAGCGTCGGGAAGTCGATCCACGACACGTCCCTGAACACGAACAGGACCGCCACGATGACGGCGAGGCGGACGACGTAACCGATCGTGGCCGCGATGCCGGCAGCCTTGTTCGAGATCGTCGCGGCCCAGGACACACTGGCCGCGGCGGCGAGGAAGTTCGCGAACACGATCGTCGAGCGCGATCGCCGCCGCAGCGGCGCCGTCCCAGCCGCGCACGAGGCCGGCGACGAGCCACGACGGCGGGGCTGACGAGGAGCCCTCGCTTCACCATGTCGACGGCGATGTCGCGTTCTACTGCCGGGGTCGCGTCCACGGCTTGCCTTCCTCTTCTCGTGCCATCCGCGCTCGGTAGTCGTAGTAGGTGTGTACGGAGACGCCCACGACGCCGAGCGCGAGGAACGCGGCCGCGAGGAGCGGTCGGGTCCCGAACAGACCGTCGAGCCACCATCCGAGGCCTGCGAACAGTAGCGGTGTGAGCACGAGCTCGACGCCGAGAGCAAGGGCGTCTCCGAAGCCCTGCCACATCGCCTGCCGGTCCCGGAGTTCCACCGTGTTGCAAGCCTTTCCGAACCTTCACCTCCGCTCGCCGACGATGCTGCCGCGCGGCGGCCGGAGGACTGCTTGTGAATGTATTCGCAATCTAGGCAACGCCCAGGATTTGAGTCAAACCGAACCGGGTCAGCGAATCGATTCCCTCCGGGGTAACGGCACCGGGAACGTCGGCGCTGAACCCGCGAGCGAATCCGCGCTCAGGCGCGTTTGCGGCGCCGGGCTTCGAGATCCACGACGTCCGAGGCCTCCGCGTCGTCCGCGTGCGCGCCGTCGGCACGCTCCGCGGACGTCTTCGCGGCGACGACGGCCGTCGGGTGCCGGGTGCGCCCCGCCACTTGGCGCGCGGTGCGGACCCCGGGCTGGAACCACACGTAGAGCGCCGAGCGCGAGCAGCGCGGCACCGAACGGAACGAGCACGTTGCCCTGGTCGGTGTAGACGGGGAGCAGCGCGACCGCCGAGAGCAGCGCCGTGAACAGCCACATGATCACGACGGTGCGGCGCGGTCCGTGCCCGAGGCTCATCAGCCGGTGATGCAGGTGACCCGCGTCGGCCACCGACCACTTCTGGCGCGACAGGATGCGCCGGAAGAACGACAGGACCGTGTCGACGATCGGCACGCCGAGAATCACGATCGGGATGAGGAGCGGGGCGAAGAAGAAGTACGTGCTTCCCGAGAACGCGAAGTCGGTGCGGCCGCCGATCGTGATCGTCGGCACTGCGAGCATGAGCCCGAGGAACAGCGCGCCGGCGTCGCCCATGATGATCTTCGCCGGGTTCCAGTTGAACGGGAGGAAGCCCAGGCAGATCCCGACCGCGATCACCGCGATGAGCGGCGCGATGTTCGCACTCTCGAGCCGTCCTGCATCGAACAGCTGATCCGAGAAGAGAAACAGTGCCGCGCCGGCGATCGCGACGATGCCCGCCGCGAGTCCGTCGAGGCCATCGATGAGATTGATCGCGTTCGACATCAGCACGACCCACAGCGTCGTGACGAGCGGCGTCCAGTCCGACGACAACGCAACGACATCCGTGCCGAACAGGTTGAACGGCATCCGGAAGTAGAACATCGAGACACCGAACAACACGAGCATGCTCGCGGCGAGCACTTGGCCCGCGACCTTGCCCGGTGGCGAGACGTCGATCAGGTCGTCGAGCGCGCCGACGAAGAAGAGCACACCGGCTGCGAGGATCACGCCGAACGGTTCGGTGTTGTCGCGGAACATGTCGCGGAACTGGTCCATCTGCGATGCGACCGCGATCGCGGCGAGGAAACCGACGAACATCGCCGCGCCGCCGAGCGTCGGTGTGGGTCTCGTGTGCACGTGGCGCGCGTCACCCGACGGCGCGACCACCGCGCCGAGCCGGATCGCCAGGAACCGCACCAAGGGCGTCAGCGCGAACGTGACCGCCAGCGCAACCGCAAGGACGATCCCATAGCCCTTCATGTTTATGCGTCACTCGCTGCGAGCCGGGATACCCGGCTCGCGGGCGCTCGTTCCTGGCGACGCTCCGCTGCGCTGCGCTCGCCGCGTCGGAGTTCGCGAGGTCATACCTGCTCGGGATACGGGGTGAACTTCGCGCAGAGGTCGGCGGCGCGGGCCTTGACGTCGGCGGCGAGGGCGGCATCGTCGGGGGCGCGCAGCACGGTGCCGATCAGCGTGGCGACCTCCTGCATCTCGCCGGGGCCCATGCCCGCGGTCGTGACCGCGGCGGTGCCGAGCCGGAGTCCACTCGTCACGAACGGCTTCTCGGGGTCGTTCGGGATCGCGTTCTTGTTGCACGTGATCCCGGCCCGGTCGAGCGCCTCCTGGGCGACCTTGCCCGTGACACCGAACGGCCGCAGATCGACGAGCATGAGGTGGTTGTCGGTCCCGCCCGAGACGATGCGGAAGCCCTCACCGGCGAGCGCGGCCGCGAGCGCGCGCGCGTTGTCGACGATGTTCGACGCGTAGGTGGAGAACTCGGGCTGCAGCGCTTCGTGGAACGCGACGGCCTTCGCCGCGATCGCGTGCATCAGCGGGCCGCCCTGCAACCCGGGGAACACCGCCTTGTCGATCGCCGGCCCGAGATCCTCGCGGCTGAGGATCGCGCCGGCGCGCGGGCCCCGTAGCGTCTTGTGCGTCGTGAACGTCACGATGTCGGCGACCGGCACCGGCGACGGATGCGCGCCGCCCGCGATCAGACCGGCGATGTGCGCGGCATCGACCATCAGCAAGGCGTCGACGTCGTCGGCGATGGAACGGAACGCTTCGAAGTCGATGACGCGCGAAGTACGCGGTCGCACCGGCGATGATCAGCTTCGGGTGCTCGCGCTTGGCGACATCGCGGATCGCGTCGTAGTCGAGCGTCTCGTCTTCGTCGTCGACGCCGTAGGCGACGAAGTCGTAGAGGCGGCCGCTGAAGTTGACCGGCGACCCGTGGGTGAGGTGACCACCCTGGTCGAGGCGCATTCCCATGACCTTGTCGCCCGGCTCGAGGACGGCGAGGAACGCGGCCATGTTGGCGTTGGCGCCCGAGTGCGGCTGCACGTTCGCGTGGTCACCACCGAACAGCTCGCGCGCTCGTGTGCGAGCGAGGTCCTCGACCTCGTCGACCACGTAGTTGCCGCCGTAGTAGCGCTTCCCCGGATAGCCCTCGGAGTACTTGTTGGTGAGGACCGAACCCTGCGCTTCGAGGACTGCGGGCGACGTGAAGTTCTCCGACGCGATCAGCTGGATCGTCGTGTTCTGGCGCTCGAGCTCGCGGCTGATGATGCCGCGCGACGGTCGGATCGGTGCGCTCCAACGGCGTGCTCATCACGCCTCCTCTCCTGCTTCTCCGGCTTCTGCCGTTTCGATGGCCGCGATCTCTCGCAGCCGGGCGACGTGGCGGCCGCCTTCGAACGGCGTCTCGAGGAACACTCGCAAGATCTCGGTGGCGAGCGTCGGTGCGACGATACGCCCACCCATCGACAGCACGTTCGCGTCGTTGTGCCGGCGGGCCAGGCTCGCCGTGAACAGGTCGTGGCACAGGGCGGCGCGCACACCGCGCACCTTGTTCGCTGCGATCTGCTCCCCCTGACCGCTGCCGCCGAGGACGATGCCGAGGTCGGCCTCGTCGGAGACGGCGACCCGGGCGACGGCGGCGCAGATCGCCGGGTAGTCGACGGGCTCCTCCGAATGGGTGCCCAGGTCGCGCACCTCGTGATCCCATTCCTTGAGCGTCGGGACGAGGAAGTGTTTGAGGGAGTAGCCCGCGTGGTCGGAGCCGATCACGATCCGCACCCGGCGAGTGTACGACGGGCCCGCCGATCGGTCGCGGTGCCCACTGTGTCCGTGAGTCGGCGGTGTCACAACCGGCCGGTACCGTGCGAACGTGGACGTCCAGGAACAGCCCCGGGTCACGCCGTCGTTGCTCCGGCGGGCCGACGAGATGTGTCGCCGCCGTCTCGCCCGCGAGCACGCGGGCGGGAAGCGCTACGCGAACCGGTCGGCCGACGCCCGCTTCGCGGTGAGCAACCGGCTCGTCGCCGACGCCCGGCTCGCGCACACCGACCCCGTCCTCGTTCGCCGCGAAGCGTTCGTCGATCCGCGTGACCTCGAGCCCGAGCAGCGGGCCTGCTACTGGGCCGGCGTACGCGGATACCTCGCAAACTTCGGAGACCGCCCCGGCCGGCTCGCCGACCTCGGCTGGCAGACCTCGCTCCCGGACGTCGGTGTCGACCTCGTCGCGAACGTCGGATTGCCGCTCGAGCGCGCCGACGGTTCGCACGAGCTGCGAATGCTGAAGCTCGGCGGCCGGCGGACCGGCGCGCCCCTGCTCGACCCGGTGGAGCTGCGGTGCGCGCTCGATCCGTACCGAAGCGTGGGCGCCCGTCGAGCTCACGATCGTCGTCGCCGACCTCCTCGAGCAGGAGGTCGTCACGTATGTGCCCGATCTCGAAGCCGAGCGGCTCGAGGCCGCGGCATGGATTCGCACACGCGTCGAGGTGGTGCGGCGCAACGCCGCGCATGGTCTCGCCCGATCGGGCGGCGACTGCAACGGATGTGGCTTCGTCGCCGGCTGCGACGCCCATGCGTGATCGCTTGACCCAACTGGCGGAACCGTGACGCGTCTCCGGTCCGACATCACCTCGCTCACGCCGACGAAGTACGAGGCGTTCGAGCGCTGCGCGCGGTCGTTCTATTGCCGGGACGTGCTCGGTGTGCCCGCCAGCGATCCGGCGCCGTCGAACGACCAGGGCCTGCTCGTGCACGACATGTTGTGCCGTGTGCACGAGCACGGCTCCTGTCACGACGCGGCTCACGTCGCCGACGTGCTGACCGGTCACGGCGCCGGCAGCGAAGCGGTGCGGGAGCTCATCGCGCGTCACGCCGACCGGTGTCCGTCCGCGGCCGCCGACGACGCTCGGCACGAAATCGAGCTCGCGCGCTTCCACCGGCAGCCGCCGCCGATGTTCATGGCCACCGCGCGCATCGACGCGTTGTGGGTGCACGACGGGCTGCTCGATGCGCGCGACTACAAGACCGGGCGCTGCTGGCACGCACGAGTGTGCGACGTTCCCGCCGCCCAGGTGCAGGCGTTCGTGCTCGGAAGCGCGGCGAACCGGCACGGCCTCCGACTGCGATTGCGCTACGAGTACTTGCAACCCGAGGTCGACGAAGATCCCGAACCATGGGAACCCGACGACGAGGACCTCGCGTTCGTGGAGGAAACGTTGCGCAGTGCAGTCGAGCGCATGTGGGCGCAGGCGGATTGGCCCGGCGTCAACGACCCGGACATCTGTGGGTCGTGCCAGTACCGGTCGATCTGCCGCGACAGCGCCGCTCGCGGCGTCCCTTCGTGGCCGGTGCTCGCGACCACAGAAGACTGAGCAGACGGGCACCGAAGACTGAGCCGGCGGCCGGTAGCCTCCGGCCCCCATGGATCCTCGTGCCCCGGTCGTCGTGGGCGTCGGCCAGACGTCGCAGCGAGTCACTCCCGACGTCGCCCTACCGCCCATCGACCTCCTGCAAGCCGCCGCCCGCGCCGCGGAGGCCGACGCCGGTGCCGCGCTGCTGGGTCGGGTCGACATCGTCGCGATCGTGCAGATCGCGTCCTGGCCCTATCCGAATCCCGGCGCGTTGCTCGCCCGCCGGCTCGACGTCACGCCGCGTGCGACCGCCGTTTCGACGGTCGGAGGAAACAGTCCGCTGCTCCTCGTCAACGAGTTCGCCGAGCGCATTCAGCACGGCGAGTGCGACGTCGTGCTCATCGGCGGTGCGGAGGCCATGTACACCCGCTGGCGAGCCCGGCGCGAACCTCGCGTCCAGCTCGAGTGGGAGCTCGGTGACGACGCGCCGTGCGATTGGGTCATCGGTGATGACCGCCCGGGAACGAGCGACGAAGAGATGCGACACGGCGCGATCGCACCGACATTCGTCTACCCGTTGTTCGAGACCGCGCTCCGAGCCGCAGCCGGACGCTCGATCGACGAGCATCAGGCGCATGTGAGCGAGCTCTGGGCATCGTTTGCCGCGGTGGCCGCCGAGAACCCGGATGCGTGGTCGCGCACGCCGTACACCGCCGCCGATATCCGCACGGTCACGCCCGAGAACCGCATGGTCGTGTTCCCGTACGCGAAGCGCATGTGCTCGAACATCGACGTGGACCAAGGTGCGGCGATCCTGCTCTGTTCGTACGAGACGGCGCGCGCCGCGGGCATCGCCGACGACCGCATGGTTTTCCTGCACGCATCCGCCGAGGCGCACGACCACTGGTTCGTGACCGAACGCGACTCGTTGGCGCGGTCGCCCGCGCTCGCGGCGACCGTGAGCGACACACTCGAGGCCGCTCAGCTCGGTATCGACGATGTTGCGCATCTCGATCTGTACTCGTGCTTCCCGTCGGCGGTGCAGATCGCCATGCGCGAGATCGGCCTGACCGGAACCTCGCGCCCGCTCACGGTGACCGGCGGTCTCGGGTTCGCGGGCGGTCCGGTGAACAACTATCCGACGCACGCGATTGCACGCATGGTCGAAACGTTGCGAGCGGATCCGGGTGCGACCGGCCTGACGACCGCGCTCGGTTGGTACCTGACGAAGCATGCGGCGGCCGTTTGGTCGACGCGACCGCCGGCCGACGGATTCCGACGCATGCCGCATCGGGACACGCAGCAACGGGTCGACGTGCTGCCGCGCCGCGCGAGCGCGGGCCTGCTGACGGCCGACGTCGAGGTCGAGGCGACTTCGGTGGCCTTCGACCGCGACGGCACGCCTGCGAGCGGTCTCGTCACGGCGCGCCTCGATGGCGGCCGGCGGGCGATCGCAGTGTGCCGCGACGCCGAAGTGCTGCACGCGTTCACGACGGACGCCTTCGAGGGCAGGCGGGTACGCGTGGTGAACGACGGCAACGTCAACGAGGTCGTCGCCGCGATCGGTTAGCGGGGCGATCGGTTAGCGGGGCGATCGGGTAGCTTCGCCGGAGTGCCTCGTTCCCCGAAACCGGGCCATGCGAATCCCGGCCATGCGAATCCCGATCAGCCGAGCCGCGGCACCATGCTCTGGCGCGGCATGACCCGTCGCTGCGCGAGGTGCGGATCCGGAAAGCTCTTCCACCGCTGGTTCCGCATGGTGGACGACTGCCCTCGCTGCGGACTCCACTTCGAACGCGAACAGGGCTACTTCGCGGGTGCGCTCGCGATCAACCTGATCCTCGTCGGTGGGCTGTTCGCAGCTGTGTTCATCACGATTCTCGTGCTCACGATCCCCGACATCCCGATCGCGCCCACCCTCGCGGTCTGCGTCCCGATCGCCGTGCTCGGCCCGATCGTGGCGTATCCGTTCTCGAAGACGATCTGGGTCGCGATCGATCGCGCCTTCCTGCAACAGCTCGACGTGAACGAAGCGCGCGACGAGCAGATCGCGCCGTATCTAGAACTCGAAGCGTGACGCGACGGCGTCGTCGCGGAACATGCGCACGGTATCGAGCGAGAACGCGTCGAGGTCGCGGCCGAGTGCAGGCAGCTTCTTGAGGAGATCTGGAGTGACCGTGACGATGTCGCAACCGATGTCGTCGGCCTGCACGATGTTGAGCACTTCCCGCGGGCTGGCCCACAACAGTTCGAGCTGCGGGAACTCGGAGAGCATCTGCACCGCGTCGCGCATCACGGGCACCGGATCGGTCCCGGCGTCCGCGATGCGGCCCGCGAAGACGGAGATCACGGCGGCGGGACCGTCGGCCAGTGCCGACGCGACGACCCGCACCTGTGCGAGGGTCATCAGTGCGGTTGCGTTCACCGAGACGCCCGCGGCCGCGAGCCGCGTCATCAGCGGCGCGGCGCTGGTGCCGGATGTGTCCGTGACCGGGATCTTGACGTAGACGTTGGCGCCGTGCTCGGCGAGCGCGAGCGCCTGCCGTTCCATCTCGGCGAAGTCGTCGGAGAAGACCTCGAACGAGATCGGTCGATCGGTGATGGCGGTCGTGAGCTCCTTGACGAATCGTCCGTAGTCCTCGCACTCCCGCCTTGCGCATCAGCGTCGGGTTCGTCGTGAAGCCCTGGATCAGCGGGATCGCCGGCGAGCTCGATCATCTGCTCGACGTTCGCGCCGTCCGCGAAGACCTTGATCCGCAGATCGTCCATGACCTTGCTCATCCGATCACCATGCTCTTCCGCTCATCCCGCGATCCGTCACGAAGTCGACGAATGCTCTCGTTCCTCGGTGCGGCGGTCAAACCCTCGCCCGTCAAACCCGTGACCGGCCGTCGAGCGACGGCGACGAGCTGCCAGCCCCGCCGAGACGATGTTGCAGCGCGGTCGCAGCACGACCCCGAAGGCGCGCATCACGACGGTCGCCAGTCGGGAGCGGCGGTGTCCAGCGAGGACACGTCACGCGCGACTGCGTCACCCCGCATCATGACGAGCAGCTTGTACAGGTTGAAGAACGGGAAACCGGCGCCGTGCACGAGCTCGACCTCGAGTCCGGCCTGCGTCGAGCACGGCGCGCAGCGCATCCGTCGTGTAGTGCCGGCGGTGGCCGATGTGGCGGTCGAACGCGGTGCGCGGGCCGCCGGGAACGGTCACGACCACGGTGCCGCCCGGCGCGACGTACTGCATCGCGGACCGGAGCAACCGCGCCGGATCGTCGACGTGCTCGAGCACCTCGCTGCACACCGCGAGGTCAGCCCAGTCCGCGCAGTCTCCGGTGCGTCGTGTCGCCTCGGTCGTCAGGTCGAGCTGGACGAACCGCGCGTCGGGCACCTTGGCGCTGCGCCCGCCGGACACCTTCGGCGCTCAGTTCGATGCCGGCCAGCTCCGCGTCGGGCCAGTGCGCGCGCGCAGCGCGGCGAGGAGGTCGCCCTGGCCGCTTCCGATGTCGAGCGACCGCGCAGGCGGTCCGCCGGCTCGGTCCGCGAGCTCGAGGATGAGCTGCCGGCGGTACTCCTGCGCGGGATTGTCCGACGCCGTGTCGGCGTACTCGCTCCAATGCGCTTCCCAGTCGTCGGCCGCCGGACCGTTCGCGCCGACGCGTTGCGTCATGCGATGACTTCCGCCTGCGAGGATCAGATCGGCCGCAGCCGCGAGGCTCGTCGACGACATGGTCGGGACGACACGTGATCGGCTCGGAGTAGCCGTGGTCGACGAAGAACGTGCGGGTGCCGGCCGCACGCCCGGCCTCGATGTCGCGCCACCGGTCGCCGATCATCACGCTCGCCGCGAGATCGATGCTCCCAGCGCGACCGCGGCCGCGAGCAGCATGCCCGGCCGGGGCTTGCGGCACGCGCAGTCGTCGGCATCGTCGTGCGGGCAGACGACGGTCTCGGTGATCGGCAGCCCGCGCGGTGATCTTGTCGTTGATCGCATCGACAGTCTTCGAGCGTACACGTGCCGCGCGCGACGTCGGGTTGGTTGGTGACGACGACGAGCACCCATCCCGCCGTCGGCCAGACGGCGGCACGCGTCCTCGACACCCGGCAGCCGCACGACCGCGTCGGCACTGTCGGGTGGATACGGCACGCCCGTCACGCACGATCGCGACGTTGAGCACACCGTCTCGATCGAGGAACACGCCGCGCCTCTTCATCGAGCGATTCATCAACTGAGGCGTCCGGCACGCGCATCGTCGAGCATCGACACGATCGAAGCTCGCAACGCCGCCGTCGTGTCGTAGCGATTCGTCCATCCCAGCGCGCGGATGCGCTCGGTCGCGATGCGCACGACGGGCACGTCGCCCTTCCAGCCGCGGTCACCACCGCTGTAGACGAGCTCGACCGATGCGGGGTCGAGCCCGAGGCACTCGATCGCGAGCGCGGCGATCTCGCGCACCGTGATGTAGTCGCCGGTCGCGACGTTGAAGACCGCGTACGGCTCGGCGCCGGCTCGCCTGCGAGCAGCACGGCCGCGAGCACGTCGTCGACGTGGACGTAGGACTTGCTCTGGGATCCGTCGCCGAGGATCTCGAGGCGGGTCGGGTCGGCGAGCAACTTGCGCACGAAGTCGAAGCCGACGCCGTGGGTCTGGTTCGGGCCCACGACGTTGCCGAAGCGGAAGGCGCGGCCGCGCATGCCGAACATGTGGCAGTACGACGCGATCAGCGCCTCGCCCGCGAGCTTGCTCGCGCCGTACGTCGACACCGGTTCGAGCGGGCCGTGGTGCTCGTCCGCCTCGATCTCGCCGAGGTCGCCGTACACACCACTGCCCGACGCGTAGAGCACGAGCCCGATCGACGGCGCGGCGCGCCGCTTCGACGACGCAGTGCGTGAGGAAGGTTCCCTCGTCGAAGTCGATGGTCGGGTCGGTCATCGCCTTGGCGATGTCGGGGTTCGACGCGAGGTGCACGACGGTCGTCGCGCCCTCCATCGCGTGCGGTGAGCGCGTCGAGGTCCCGGACCTCGCCCTCGATGACCTCGAGGCGCGGCATCGCCGGCAACGGCTTCGAGGTGCCACCGCCGGCCCGACGTGAAGTTGTCGTAGACGACGACGCGCTCGACGCCGGCGCGCCCGAGCAGCGTCCGCACGAGGTGGCTGCCGATGAACCCGGCGCCGCCGACGACGACGACCCGCCGGTAGGCGTCGCTCACGTCGCGCCCGTCGGCGCTCGGTCTCGCGTCTCCCATTTCGTCTCCGAGCGCTGGAGCGACGGATGGGACACGAGCAGGTGCCACACGACCGCGCAGAGCCCCTCGGTGTGCGGCGTGATCCGCTCGGCGTAGAGCGGCGGGATGACGACGGCGGCGTCTGCGACGCGGCCGGTGTAGCCGCCGTCGCGCCCGACGATGCCGTACACCTCGGCGCCGACCTGCACGCGCGAGCTCCAGGGCGCGGACGAGGTTCGGCGAGATGTTGCGTTCGAGCGTCGCCGCCGCCGACGGAGAACACGAGCAGCGCGTCGCGTCGCACAGCCGCGAGACCTCGAGCCAGCCTGCCAGCGACGTCTCCCAGCCCTCGTCGTTGATGCGGGCGGTCAGCTCGCTGACGTTGTCGGTCGGTGCGTACGCCTCGATGCCGCAGATCTTGCGGAAGTCGTTGACCGCGTGGGATGCGTGGCCGGCCGAACCGCCGACGCCGAGCACGAACAGGCGCCCGCCGCGCTCGCGCACCGCGGCCAATCCCGTCGCGACCCGATCGACCGCGTCGAGATCGAGCGCGCGCGAGGATCTCGATCGTCTCGGCGACGTAGCCACGGGCGAACTCAGTCACTGCGCCGCTCCTTGCGGTCGCTACATTCGCTGCGCCGACGCGGCACGACGGCGAACGTGTTCAAGCCGAACTTGTGCCGGTGGCACTGGATCTCGCTCGGCTTGAAGCCCGCGCGCACGAGAAGCGAGCCAGAGGTCGCGCGGATCGAAGTACCACTTGTGGTCGTCGATCTCCTCGGCCGGGCTCAGGCCGAACCGGAACGCCGAGAGCTCCAGCGCGCGTTTGCCCTGCCACGTCGGGACGTTCACGAGCACGACGCCGCCGGGTGCGGTCACGCGTCGCAGGTTCCGGAGCGCCGTCTCCGGGTCCCAGAGGTGCTCGAGCACCGAGAGGCACAGCGTCACGTCCACCGACGCTGCTCGGAACCGACGGAAGGAGATCCGGCAAGGTCGACCTTCGAGTGCCGTCACCTTCGGATGCTGCTTGAGGTCGTCGGCGAGCGCGACGTCGACGAGCAGCGCGCTGCGGACGACGTCGAGTTGTGACCGCACGAAGTTCGCGTCGAAGCCGCAGCCGAAGTCGGCGACGCGCTGCGCCGCGAAGTCGCGCGCCCCGCCGCACCGCGACGCTGCTCAGCCACACTCCGAACCGGTCGACCGCGGTCGACGGGCGGTGCTGGCCGAACGAGGTCGAACGACCGGCGCCCTCGCGTTCGACGACGATGCCATGTGCATTGACGGGCGCATTGATCGGCGCATCGACGTGCATTGACGGGCTCGTTCGAGGCTCGCGGCCGGCCACGCGTCGTCGCGAGCATCGTCCCGTGCAGGAGCAGCGTGAACACGAACAGTTGCGCGCCGCTGATCACCGCCGCGAGACCGGTGACCGCGAGGTGGTTCTGCAGTGTGTCGGCGCGCTCGAGCGCGAGGTCACTCGTGATGTAGGTCACGACGAGCGGGATGGCGAGCGCGATCCCGAGGGCCACGAGACCGAAGGCGATCAGCGCGGTACGCGTGTACGGGAAGACCCGTCGCCACCGCTGGCTGTGGCGGCCGGTGTAGTCGAACAACACCTGGGCGACACAACCCAGCAGGAACGACTGGAACCCGATCGCGAGCAGGGCGACACCGAGGAACTGCCAGTTGAGCGACAGACCGAAGGGTCCGACCTCGAGATCACCGAAGGTGGCGGGCAAGGTGAGCAGGAGTCCGAGCACGGTCAGCACGAGGCCGGGCTTGAACAGGAAGAAGTCCGACCCGTAGATGAACATCGCGCGCAGGTTGATCCACGCGGCTTGGAACGGAGAGAGCCAACCCGCGCGCTTGTGATGGCTGACTCGCCCTTCGCGGTCCTTCAGGAAGGTGACCGGTACCTCGGTCGTGCGCAGCTGCATCTGCACCGACTTCAACATCATCTCGGACGCGTACTCCCACGACTGCGACTGGAGGTTCATGCGCTCGAGCGCGTCACGCGTGATCCCTCGCATGCCGCAGTGGATGTCGCTGAAGTGGCTCGAGTAGAGCCGGTTGAGGATCCACGTCGTGAACGGGGTACCGAAGTAGCGGTGGAGACCGGGCATCGACCCGGCCTCGATCGAACCCTTCCAGCGCGAGCCCATCACGTACTCGTAGCCGTCGCGGAACCCGTCGACGAACGGCGGCAGCCCGCGGAAGTCGTAGGTGCAGTCGGCGTCGCCCATGACGATCCATTTCCCGCGTACGAACGGGAGGGCATCGATGTAGGCCCGACCGAGGCCCCGCTTCGGTACCTGGAGCACGCGCGCGCCGCCGGCCAGGGCGAGCTCGGCGGTGTCGTCGTCGGAGCTGTCGACGATGAGGATCTCGCCGACCACGCCCGCCGCCGCGAGCCCCTCCTTGCACCAGGCCACGAAGTCGGAGACGGTCAACTGCTCGTTGAGCGCAGGGATGACGATCGACAGCTCCGGATCGTCGACGTCGTCGGCGGGGACGAGCAGGCGCACGTTCGGGTCGGCGGTGACGGGAGCGGTCGAGGTGGTCACAGGTCGGTCTTCAGCGGTGATCTTCAGGGGTGAGATGCGAGGTGGTCCTGGAGTTCCGCCAGGCCGGCCGGTGAACCGATCTCGAAGAAGCGGGACGCGGCTTCGTATCCTGCGAGCCGGCCGTCGAGACTGATCGATCTCATCATGTCGGCCAGGTCGCCCGGCCCGGAGCCGGGGAGTCGTTCACGAACACTTTCGGCGCGCAAGACCGACAGACCGTAGTCGATGTGGTGCATGCCGGCCCCGTGCGGGTCGGGCTCGTGCTTGTCGTAACGGACGACCCGGTCGCCCGTCGAAGACGGCGTTGCTCGCTTCCCACCGGCCGTCGTTGCGGTAGACCGTCATCAGGGCCTCGGTCGCCGGACTCCTCGAAGCGATCGGCGACCGCGGACACGTCGACGCGAAGGTACGAATCGCCGTACAGCACGAAGAACGTCTCGTCGAGCACGCCCTGGTCGAGCGCGAACCGGACCGCGCCGCCGGTACCGAGCTGTTGCGAACCTTCGTCGACGAAGCGCACCGAGCAACCCAGGTCTCTCCGAGAGGCGAGCGCGTCACGGATCATGTCGCCGAGGTACCCGATCGAGTACACGACGTCGGTGACGCCCTCCGACGCGAGCCAGCGGAGCTGGTGGACCGCGAACGGCTCTCCGGCCACGGGCAACAGCGGCTTGGGAAGGGTGTTCGTCGCCGGTCGCATGCGCGTGCCCACCCCGCCACCGAGCACGACGCACTGTGAAACGTGGTTCACGGCAACGGGCTCATGATCGGGCGAAGCGGCGGACCAAGTGGTCGATCCCGACGGCCGCGAGCAACGCCAGAGGAACCTCGGCCGGCGCGCGGTATCGCACCGCGCCGATTGCGAACGTCACCGCGAGGAGAACGACCGCGAAGAAGACGAGGATCGGATAGATCGGGATCCTGCGCCGTCGCGCGACGACTCCACCGAGCACGGCGAATGGTGCCAGCAGCCAGAACGAGAAGAGGCCTCCGCGAACGACCCACAGCGGTGACAGCCGCTCGGCCTCGAAGTGCACCTGTTGGAACGGACGGAACACGCTGAACGTACGCCCGATGCGTGCGGCCGCGACGACGGGTACTCGGGAGAGGTTGTCGCCCATGTATTCGAACGCGGCGTCGCGAAGCTGTTCGTCGACGAGCGTCTGATCGTCCGCGAATTCGTCCTCGAGGATGGTGCAGCCGTGCGGATCGCCCACCCCGCCGAAGTTCAGAGAGGTGTAGCCGAGGAACTCGCCGTGGTAGGTGATGTCGCAGTTCCCGGCGCGCAGCACCTGGCCCGCGCCGGTTGAGATCGAGCACCGGCCGTTCGAAGCGGTCCGCGTTGTACAACGTCCACGGCGCGATGAGGGCGACGCACGCGACGCCGGCGAGCGCGACGAAGCCGACCCTGCGGCCGAAGGAGAGCGATCGTCGCGACAGGAACAGCGGAACGACGAGCAACGGCAGCAGCACGATCTGCTCCGCCCTCGTCAACGCGAGCAGCCCGACGACGACGCCGACGCCGACCGCCCACCCGAGGGTCGGGTTCGCCAAGAACCGGTACGCCGTCCAGATCGTCGTCGCCACGCCGAGCATCGCCAGCGGTTCCGACAGGAGCTCCCGCTCGTAGATCCAGATGTTCGGGTAGACCGCGACGATCGCGGCGGCGATCAGCCCGGCACGACGCCCGAACGCGGCACGACCTGCCAGTCCCGACATGAACACGGTCGCACCTCCGAGCAGGCACGCAACCACCTGTTGGGACAGGATCGACCGCAGTCCCAACCCGGTCGGCCGCTGCGAGGAACAGCGACCACAGCGGCGGCACACTCGGCATCGGGTGGGTTCGACGCCGCGCCGAGCATCTGCCGGGCGGGGACGACGAATCCTTCACCGTCGGCCAGCAGTTGCGCGCGGAAGTGGTAGCCGAGACTGTCGGGAAACAGCGGCCGATCGCGCACGAGCACGACGTAGACGATCCGGGCCGCCAGTCCGAGCAACGCAACGACCGCGAGCAACATGCGGAACCGGCGTTCCCGCGTGGACGAAGCGTGTGCGTCGGCCGCTTCCGTCGCATCGACCGAGGCGTCCCCGGTTCGCGCTGCTGTCGATTGCAACGTCAGCTCCGGGCCAGCACGACCGAGCCGTCGTGGTCGAAGCCGAATCGGACCTCCGGAAGGCCGGCGGTCGCCATCGCTTGTCGTACCCGACGCGGCTCCTCCGCGTAGAACAGCAGGAACCCGCCCGCGCCCGCTCCGACGAGCTTGCCGCCCAGCGCGCCGTTGCTGCGCGCGAGCTCGTACCAGCCGTCGATCTGTTCGTTGGTGATCCCCTGACTGCGGCGGCGCTTGTGCGTCCAGTGCTCGTGCATGAGCTCGGCGAACTTCGCGGTGTCACCCGACGTGAGCGCGGATCCGATGCTGGCGCCGAGGTCGTTCACGTAGTCGAGGTTGGCGAGCATCGCCGCGTCGTCGACCTCCGACTTCTCCTTCTGATCGGCGAGGATGCTCGCGGCGTTTCGGGAATAGCCGGTGAAGAACAACAGCAGATGGTCCTCGAGATCGGCGAGCGTCTCCGCGCTCAGTTCCATGCGCTCGACGTCGACGGTGTCGTCGGACTTGAACTCGAATTGGGTAACGCCTCCGAACGCGGCGATGTACTGATCCTGCTTGCCGACAGGATCCGCGAGCCGCTCGATCTCGATGTGGCACGCCTCCTCGGCCAAGGCCTGCATCGAGCACTGCTGATGCGAATACGCGTGGAGGGCACGGAGCAGACCGACCGTGAACGGACCCCGACGAGCCGAGGCCGGTGCCGGCCGGGATGTCGGCGACACTGACGATCTCGATGCCGGGAGGAACGGCGTAACGCGCGAGCACCTCACGGATCAGGGCGTGCTGGATCTCGTCGATTCGACGCACGCGCTCGTGGATCGAGTACTTGAGCAGGTAGTCGTCGGTGAACGTGCCGTTGATCGCGACGTACAAGTACTTGTCGATCGCGGCCGAGATGACCGACCCGCCCCGGCGGCGGTAGTACGACGGAAGATCCGTCCCACCGCCTCCGATCGAGATCCGCAACGGCGTGCGCGTGAGGATCACGAGGCCGGCGGTCGCAGGTCGACGGTGAGTATCAGCACACCGTCGTCGAACGTCCAAGACGCGTCGCCGACGATCGCGTAGTCCTGGAAGTCGAGCTGCGCTCGTTCGAGGAAGCGTTGGCGTTCCGGCCCGGCCACGGGAGGCAGGGGCCGGTCCTTCACCGCTGCAGCGCGCTCCCGGAAGCGGGTGAGCATCGCGTCGATGTCGAGTTCGTCCGCCACAGTCCGCGCACGTTACTCGGCAGCTGCGGCGGTGAGCCGAGCGACGAGGACTCGGGGACGCCCGGTCAGATCGGTGCGGACGTGTGCGTTGTCGAACCCGGCAGCAAGCGCGCGTGCGACGACGACGTCGGCCTGGTGCGGCGCGATCTCGCAGACGAGCACGCCCGGAGTCGCCAGCCAGTCGCGGGCTTCGGTGATGACGTGATCGAGCGCTTCGAGCCCGGTCGGGCCGGAGACGAGCGCCCGCCGGGGTTCGTGGTTCGCGACCTCGGCCGGCAGGTTCGCGACCTCCTCCTCGGCGATGTAGGGCGGGTTCACGACGACCAATGTGAGCCGGGCGCGGAGCTCGTCCGACAGTGCGCCGAACCATGAACCACTCGCGATGCGAACGCGTGTCGCTGCGTTTCCGGCGACATTCGCGGACGCGACCGCGAGCGCGTCGTCGCTCTCGTCCGTGGCCCAGACCTCGACGTCCGCGAGCTCCGCGTCGAGCGCGAGCGCGATCGCGGCGGAGCCGGTACCGAGATCGGCGACGATCGCAGTGGGTGGGCCGTCGAAGCGCGGGCGCTTCCGAACGCGCTTCATCCCCAAACGGGTCGCTTCCTCGAGCGCCACCTCGACGACCCATTCGGTCTCGGGGCGCGGGATGAGCACGCGGCGGTCGACCATGAGGTCGAGGCCGCGAAACGACCACGAACCGAGCGCGTACTGGAGCGGCTCGCCGCCGACGCGGCGCGCGCAGATGGCGCGCAGGCGGGCTTCCGCCTTGGCGCCTGCGATCTCGTCCCGGATCTCGAGCCACTCCCCCGCGTCGGTGCCCGAGGCCGCTTCGACGATGAAGCGTGCCTCGGTGTCGGCGTGCTCGATACCTGCCTCGCGCAGCGCCGCGGTGACCTCGGCCGACGCGCCCACGTGGCGGGCACGGCATCATGGCTCCTTCGCTGCGCGCCGTGAGGCGGCTTCGCCGCGAGCGGGGCTCCGCGTTGGCAGCGGGGTCGCCGCCGAGCTGCCGGGTGCGTTCATCGGCGGCGAGTGCGTCGACGATGTCGTCCAGTTCGCCGCCGAGCACCCGGTCGAGCGCGTGGACGGTGAGACCGATGCGATGGTCGGTGACCCGGTTCTCCTTGTAGTTGTACGTGCGGATCTTCTCGGAGCGTCCACCGCCCTTGACCTGCTCGCGTCGCGCCGCGCTCAGCTCGGCGTGTTGGCGTTCCTGTTCGATCTGCAACAGGCGCGAGCGCAGGATCCGCAGCGCCTTGTCCTTGTTCTGCAGCTGGCTCTTCTCGTCCTGGCAGGAGACGACGAGGCCCGTCGGCTTGTGCGTGATCCGTACCGCCGAGTCGGTCGTGTTCACCGACTGGCCCCCCGGACCGGTGGCGCGGAACACATCGATCTCGAGGTCGTTCGGGTCGAGGTCGACGTCGACCTCCTCGGCCTCCGGCAGCACCGCGACGGTTGCCGCGCTCGTGTGGATCCGCCCCTGGCTCTCGGTGGCGGGAACCCGCTGTACGCGATGTGGCCCACCCTCGTACTTGAAGCGCGCCCACGCGGCTTCGCCCTTGACGACGAACGTCACGTCCCGGAAGCCGCCGTGTTCCGATGCTTGTTGCGCGAGCACTTCGAGCTTCAACCCGCCGCGCTCGGCGAATCGCTGGTACATGCGGAAGAGGTCTCCGGCCCAGAGGTTCGCTTCCTCGCCGCCCTCCGTGCCTTGGATCTCGATGATGACGTTGCGACCCTCGTTGGGATCGCGCGGCAGCAGGAGCTCGCGGATCTCGGCCGCGAGCTGCTCGACGACGTGCGTCTTTTCGTCGATCTCCGACTTCAGGTACTCGCGCATCTCGTTGTCGGTTTCGGCCGCGAGGAGCTCGTTGGCGTCGTCGAGACCGGCCGACGCTTTTTTCCACGCGCGATACGAGGCGATGAGCGGCTGCAGCTCGGCGTGCCGGCGTCCGGCGTCGCACGCGGCGCGCCGGTCGCCCGCTGCGAAGATCCCGGGAAGGTCCGTCTCCAGCCGATCGAGCTCGCCCTCGAGTTCTTCGAGCTGCTCGAACACGACTCGAGAGTACCGGGCGGGTGACCGGCTACTCGCGGCTGTTGATCAGGTTCTCGATGCCGCTCGGTCCGAGCGCAGATTGCTCGGCGAAGGTGTCGAGCATCTTGTGGAAGTCGTCGTTGCCGAATCGGTCGGCCATCGCGCGCGGCATGGCCGGGAACGCGTAGTCGTCGGCCGGCAGCGGCGGGTGATCTTCGGCCGGCTTGCGGGCCATCACCGCGTCGATCACGGGAGCGAGGCGCTTCTCCTTGTCGCGCTGGAGCTTCTCGTCGCGCTCCGCGAACTCCGGCAGCACTTCCTTCCCGAACAGTTCGAGCGCTTCCATGATGTGTTCGTGGCGGTTCTTGCCCGCCTGGTAGCAGAAGATCACCTGGTCGACGCCGCATTCCTCGTACCGCGTCAGGTACTCGCGGATCTGGTCGGGGGTGCCCACTGCACCGCGGAGACCGCCGACGCCCTCCTGCACGACCTTGGCGCCGAGCCGGTCCTGATTCTCGTTGGCGGCGCGTACCGCTTCGGGGTCGTAACCCTGCTCGCCGCGCCGTTGCTGGAACTCGTCCCACACGCTCGTGACCGCGGGATGGTGCCGCCCGAAGACGTAGTAGTGCGCGAGCGAGTAACCGAAGAAATTGGCGCCTTCGATGCCGCGGTCCAGCGCGACTTCCTCGTCCTCGTGACACATGAACGTGGTGACGCATGCGATGTTCGGGTTGACCGAGTCGCCGATCGGCACGCCCTGGTCGGCGAGCGTCTTGTGATAGTCGTCGACCCAGTACTGCGCTTCTTCCGGGTCGACGAACGCGAACGCAAGCGCGCCGATCCCCTTCTGCGCGGCGAGGTGGATCGTGTCGCGCCGGCTGCACGCGACCCACAAGGGCGGGTGCGGCTTCTGGCGCGGCTTCGGAACGACGTTGCGCGGCGGCATGGTGACGTACTCACCGGAGTAACCCGTGAAGGGTGCCTCGGTCATGCACCGCACCGCGACCCGCAGGCCCTCTTCCCACATCTTGCGCTTCTGCTCGGGGTCGATCACGAACCCGCCGAGCTCCGCTTCCGACGACGACTCACCGGTACCGAAGTCGACCCGACCGCCCGACACGAGGTCGAGGGTCGAGATCCGCTCCGCGATGCGAGCGGGATGGTTGAAGGGTGGCGGCGACTGCACGATGCCGTGCCCGAGCCGGATGTTCTTGGTGCGCTGCGACGCCGCCGCGAGGAAGACCTCGGGCGCACTCGAGTGCGAGTACTCCTCGAGGAAGTGGTGCTCGACTTCCCACACGTGTTGGAAGCCGAGGCGGTCGGCGAACTCGATCTGCTCGAGCGCGTCCTGGAGCAGCTGGTACTCGGAGTCCTCGGTCCAAGGACGCGGCAGCTGGTGCTCGTAGAAGATGCCGAACTTCACGCCACGCCTCCGCCTGTGCTCGTTTTCATGGGCTCGGTGTTCATGGGCTCAGGGGTCATGTGCTCGCCGAGGGCGTCGAATCCCTCGACGATCTCCGCCCGGCGCGGGTTGCCGTCGAGCGCGTGCTCGAGCTCGGCGATCGTCGCCTTGCGCATGTTCTTGCGGTTCTCACCGAGCGACTGCTCGAGTGCGGCCGACCAGAGGGTGTCGATGACCTCGCGGCCCGCGATCTTCTTGCCGGTCTCGCCCACGAAGGTGCGGTCGCGCATCTCGGTCAGCGTCGTGCGCAGATAGTCGACGTGTGGCGTCTCATCCGCGCGGATGCACGCGACGAGCGCGGCCGCTTCGCCGTCGCCGGCGACGAGATCCGTGTCCGACAACACCGCTTCGGCCCAGGCAAACGTGTGGAAGGCCGACACCTCGATGAACAGCAGACTGATCATGCGCCTGATCATCATCTCGAGCTGGAGGTCCAGATCGGGGAAGCGCCGCAGAGCTTCGGCTGCCTTGCGCATCGCGTCGGGGTCGGGTGGGCCGCCTGCGGCACCGATCCCCATGCGCGCGAGCATCGTCTGCGTCTCGTCTTCGGTGACCGGCGAGTCGAACGCGACGTCGCGCGCCGCGAACCACATCTGCTTGTGCCCGCCTTCTTCTTCCCAACCCGCTTCGTCGCGTGCGTGCGCTTCGAACAGTCCGCGGTCGAGGTGCTGCATCGCAGTGCCGTCGACGGACTCGTCGAAGAAGTGCTGCATGTTGCCGGGGTGCACGTAGCGGATCATCGAGCCGAAGCCTTCGACGGTGCCGATGCGCGTGAGCGACGTGATCGTCGGTTCGCGCACTCCTTGGCGCAGCAGGAACTTCGTCTGCGCGACGTTCGGGAACGGTTCGGGCCAGAGCTCGAGTGGTGCTGCGAGGATCTCGGTGCCGAACGCGTCGCGGTGCGCCTGTTGCCAGGCGAGGATCGCCGGCACCCGGTTCTTCGTGCGCGGTGAGACGTAGGTGCCGTCGGCGGTGAAGCCGCCGTGACAGCGCACACCGTCGGCGAGCAGCGGTTCGGCGACAGCATCGGTCGCGAGCAACTCCTGCTCGCTCCAATGCAGTTGCCCACGGGGGTTCGGCGAAGTCAGCAGATCAGTCACGGGTCGAAGTGTAAACGCTAGAGTTACACCGTGGCAACCACGGACCAGGCGCCTGCGCAACGCCCCCAGCGGGATCCCGCGCGACGGGCCGAGCTCCTGCGGGCGGCTTCGCAGGTGTTCGCCCGCTCGGGCTACGCCGCGACCTCGATGGACGACGTGGCGGCGGCGGCCGGGGTCACGAAGTTGATCGTCTACCGCCACTTCGACGCCAAGGAGGCCCTCTACCGGGCCGTGCTGGAGCGGGTGTTCGAGCGCCAGGTGACGCTGTTCGTCGAGAACATGGTGCAAGGTCTCGAAGCGGGCGGCGCGACACGCGCGCTGCTCTCGGTCGGGCGCGAGTATCCCGACGGCTTCCGGCTGCTGTGGCGGCACGCGGCGCGCGAGCCGCAATTCGCGGGCTACGTCGACGAGTTCCGCGACGTCGCGGTCGAGTGCAGCGCGCGCGGTCGTCGAACCGGTGCTCCCGTCCGAGCTCAGCGAGTGGGCGGCGCAGACCCTCTTCGACCACGTCGTGGATGCGGTGCTCAACTGGCTCGACCACGGCGATCCGGAGCGCGACGACACGTTCGTCGCGCTCGAAGCGGCCGCGTTGCGCGAGACGATCAGAACGTGGAGTCGAACTTCGACCTGACGACGCGCGCAACTCCCGTCGCCAGTATCGGAGATCGTCGGCCAGTACGCTAACTTCGCCTCGCGTCGCTCGACGGAAGACGAGAGCGGCTGGCGGGGCCGGGCGGGCTGCGGAGGTACGAAACGTCGTGAGGGCCCTCGACACCTTGCGTTCGGTGATCAGATTCGAACGCATCGAGACGGACCGCGTGGAGCGACGGCTGGCGCGAGCCGCTTCCGTCGCCGATCTTCGCCGCATCGCGAAGCGTCGCCTGCCGGCCGGCGTGTTCGACTACATCGACGGTGGTGCGGAAGACGAGCGCACGCTGGCCGCCAACGAATCCGCACTCGCCACCACCACGTTCCGCCCGCGGGTCTTCCGCGGCATCGAGCACGTCGACATCTCCTCGACCCTGTTCGGTCGACCGGTCGGCTATCCACTTGTCCTCGCCCCGACCGGGTTCACCCGCATCGCCGACCCCGCAGGCGAACTCGCCGTCGCCCGGGCCGCGGCGCGTGCCGGGCTGCCGTACACCCTGTCGACGCTCAGCACCCGCTCCATCGAAGAGGTCCGCGCCGTCAGCGCGGGTCGGCTCTGGTTCCAGGTGTACGCGTGGCGGAACCGCGATCTGGTCAAGGAGATGATCGATCGCGCCGCGGCCGCCGGTTTCGAAGCCCTCGTGCTCACTGTCGACACCGTGGCGCAGGGGCGGCGGGAACGCGACGTGCGCCGCGGCTTCTCGCTCCCTCCGACCATCGGCCCGCGAACCCTCGTTGACGGCGCGGTCCATCCGGGCTGGACGTGGTCGTTCGTGCGCGCCGAACCGATCCGGTTCGCGAACGTGGTCGGGAGCGACGTCGGCGACGGCGCTTCACCCGTAAGCCTTTCCGAATACGTGACGACGCAGTTCGATCCCCGCTCGCGTGGTCCGATGTCGAGTGGCTCCGCTCCGTGTGGGACGGACCGATCGTCGTCAAGGGGGTTCAGACCGTCGTCGACGCCGTGCTGGCGGCCGAACGCGGCGTCAATGCGATCGCGCTTTCGAATCACGGCGGCCGCCAGCTCGACGGCGCCCCTGCGCCCTTCTCGCTCGTTGCACCGGCCGCCGACGCGGTGAACGGTCGCGCCGAGATCATCTGCGACGGAGGCGTGCGGCGCGGGAGCGACATCGTCAAGATCGTCGCTGCCGGCGCGAACGCGGCGATGGCCGGCCGCGCGTATCTCTACACGCTGGGAGCTGCCGGCGAGCGTGGCGTCGATCGGGTCCTCGACTGGTTTCGGGCCGACGTCGTGCGGACGATGACCCTCGTGGGCGCTCGTGCGGTCACCGAGCTCGACCGAGCCCTCCTCGATCTCCCGGATTGACGTCGTCGCGCCTGGCTCAGTGTGGGCCGTTTCCGGTCACGAGACGCCGCACGAGCTCGAGCTCCCTCGGATCGGTGACGTGCACGTTCGCCGGCTCGCCCTCGACGGTCACGACGCGGTAGCCGGAGGAGAGAGCCAGCGACGCGTCGTCGACGGCCTCTTGCGCGGGCGCGTGCAACGCCCGCAACACGGGTGCGCGAAACGCGTGTGGCATCTGGACGATCACCAGACCATCACGCGAAATCGCAGAACGAAGCTCACCTCCGTCCACGTGCGCGATGACTTCGCGCGTTGCGAGAACGGGCACGGCTGCGTCGGCACCCTTGCGGATACTGCGCACGAGCGTCGCCGCTAGTTCCGGCGTTGCGAGTGGGTGGGCAGCATCGTGGACGAGCACGATCTCGGTCGTTGCAGGAATGCATGCCAGGCCGCTGCGCACCGACGCCGACCGGGTCGCGCCTCCGGTCACGCCGACACCGGCGCCGTCCCACCGCACCTCTGGGGGAAGGACGACCACGACCGTGCTCGCGATGCTCGCGACGGTGCGGATCGAGAGATCGACGAGTCTCGCAGCTCCGACGGGGGCGAACTGCTTGTGCCCGCCGAAGCGCGCACCGCGGCCTGCAGCGAGCACGACTGCCGAAACATCGTGGGTGCCATTCATTGAGCCAGATGATCGCGCCGTACACTTCGGCGGGTGACAACGTGGACGCGGGTGCGCCGGCGTGCGGCGCTGGGCGACGACCTGCGCGTGGGCGTCATAGGAGCCGGCTACGTCGGGCGGGGGCTCGCCCACCTTCTCGGACAGATCGAAGGGTTTCGATGCGCGGTCGTCGTGAACCGGACACCCGAGCGTGCGGTCGACGCGCTCCGGTTCGCCGGCGCGAACGAGGTCGTCGTCGTGGACGATCCCGATGCGGCACGCGAGGCGGTCGAGCGAGGCGTGGCCGCGGTGACGACCGATCCCGGCGTCGCCATTGCGCTCGATGAGCTGGACGTGATCGTCGAGGGGACCGGCTCGCTCGATCACGGGGCCGAGGTGATGCTCGCAGCCCTGCAGGCCGGGAGGGCAGTTGTCTCGATCAACGCGGAGGTCGACGCGACCATTGGTTGGTTGCTGCACTGCTCGGCGGCTGCTCACGGCGGCGTGTACACGATCAGTGACGGCGACCAACCCGGCGTGCTCATGCGCACGGTGGATCGCGTGCGCCACATGGGCTTCGACCCTGTTGTCGCGGTGAACTGCAAGCGCCATCTCGACGTGCACCAGTCTTCGATCGAGAGCGCCGTCTACGCCGCGCGGGACGCGACGAGCCTCGAGTTGACCGTCTCGGCAGGCGACGGCACGAAGATGAACATCGAACAGGCGGTCGTCGCGAACCTCACGGGGATGCCACCCGAACGTCGCGGCATGCGCGGCGTGGAAACGACGCTCGAGCATGCACTCACCGACGTGCTCGCAGCGGTCGATCGTGACGGCGTCGTCGAGTACACGATCGGCGGTGACTTCGGCGCAGGTGTGTTCGTCATCGGCCGGGCACCTGAGCCCGAAGCGGTACGCGTCCCGCTGCGCTTCTACAAGCTCGGCAGCGGGCCTGAGTACTTGCTCTTCAATCCGTACACGTTGGTGCAGTTCGACATGCCGCGGTCGATCGCGGAGGTTGCGCTCGACGGCGACCCGCTGTGGAGCCCCATCGGTCCACCAGTCGCCGACGTGATCGCCGTCGCGAAGCGCGACCTCGAGCCCGGCGAGCGGCTCGACGGCATCGGCGGAGACTGTTGCTACGGACAGATCGACACCGTCGCGGACGCGGACGGGTTGTTGCCGATCGCGTTCGCGTCGCACGCGCGACTCACGCGTGCAGTGCGGAAGGACACGCCGGTACCACTCGATGCCGTCGACCTCGACGACACGGCGCCGATCGTTCGTCTGCGTCGCGTGCAGGATGCTTGTCTCGCTGTGGCCGTCTGATGCGCTTCAGTCCCACGGCACTCGCAGGCGTGACGATCATCGACATCGACCCGATCGATGACGAGCGGGGCTGGTTCGCGCGCACCTATTGCCGGGACGAGTTCGTGGCGCACGGACTCGATCCGACGATCGTCCAGTGCAACGTTTCCGTCACCAGCCAGGCCGGGACCATTCGCGGCATGCATTACCAGATCGGGGCATATGCCGAGACGAAACTCGTGCGATGCGTTCGCGGCGCGATACACGACGTCGTCATCGATCTTCGACCCGACTCGGCGACGCTGCTGCAACACGTCGCGGTCGAGCTGGACGCCTCGACCCACCGGGCGCTCTACGTTCCGAAGGCCTGCGCGCACGGATTCCAGACGCTCGTGGACGACTCCGAGGTCGAATACTGTATGGGCGCTGTATACGAATCGACAGCAGGTCGCGGGATACGTTTCGACGATCCCACGTTGCGGGTGCGTTGGCCGCTTCCGGTCTCAGCCGTGTCCAGTCGCGACGCGACGTGGCCTGCGATCGACGGCCGGGAGCAGTCCCTGCTCGAGTGATACCGATCGACCCACCGGATCATGGAGGACCCGATGTCGACGCTCTACTTCGATGCCGACGTACAGGACGATGAACGCCGGCATCGCATCTACGACGGCCACGTCTTCGTCTACGGGCCGAAGGCGAGCACTCTCGCCTTCACGGAGTTCGCCCGCGCGCTGATCGAGGATGCGTTTGCGCCACTCGACCCACGTACAGCGCAGTTCGAAATGCCGGTCGAGAAGTTCGTGGACATCATCGCCCCGCTCCAACCGCGCTTCATCCATCATCCCGAGTCGAAGCGCTTGATCGCGGCGATGCTCGACGAGGTGTGCTGCGACGCCGACGAGACGTACTTCGACGTCCCGCGCATGCGAGTGCAGGCGCACGACGCCTACCTGACGGCGGGCGTGGGGTACCAGCTCCATCCGCACCGCGACACCTGGTATGCCGCGCCGAGCTCGCAGGTGAACTGGTGGCTGCCAGTCTTCCCGATCGAATCGGAGAGCACGTTCGCGTTCTATCCGAAGTACTTCCACCAGCCGGTGCGGAACGACTCCGACCGGTTCGACATGTACGAGTGGAACGCGAAGTCCCGCAAGAACGCGGCCAAGGAGATCGGCAAGGACAGCCGCTGGCAACCCAAGGCGCAAGAGCCCCTCGACCTCGAATCGGAGTTCCGCGTCGTGTGCCCACCGGGCGGCCTCATCGTGTTCTCGGGAGCGCAGCTGCATGCGACGGTGCCGAACCAGTCGGGTTCGACCCGCTTCAGCGTCGACTTCCGCACGGTGCACCGGGCCGACGTCGCAGCACAGCGGGGTGCGCCGCTCCTGGACTCGTTCGGGCGGGGCACAACCCTGCGTGCGCACCTGCGGGCCCGTGACCTCGAGCCGCTGCCGGAGGACCTTGTTCGGGTCTACGACCCCGACCCGCCGTCGGACGCGATGCTCGTCTACGGACCCAATTCCTGAGGCGACCAGAAGAAGCGATCGTCGATCTGCCGGGTACGAAGCAGGTACCGCAACTGCTCCGTGCGCGTGAACGAGCGGTTCGTGAACACATCGCTCTCCATGTCGATGCGCCGGAACACGTCGAAGAGCTGCCGGGCTCCGCGCTCGGCGTTCCAGTCGCACGAGAATTCCGGCAGCCGCTCGCGGATCTTGTCGAAGTTGACGCGATAACTCCGGTTGTCGGCGCCGACGGTCCCGAAGCTCACGCGGCATCCTTCGAAGACCTTGCCGACGATCTCCGCGATGTCGCGCACCCGGTAATTCTGAGCCGTGTCGCCCACGTTGAACACCTCGCCGTGCACCGACTCCCGGGGTGCTACGAGCACGCACGCGATCGCCTTGCCGATGTCGAGCGCATGTACCAGTGGTCGCCAAGGAGTGCCGTCGCTCGTCATCGCGATCTCGCCCGTGGTCCACGCCAGGCCCGCAAGGTTGTTGAGGACGATGTCGAAGCGCATGCGCGGTGAGGCTCCGAACGCAGTGGCGTTGCGGAGGAACGTCGGAGAGAAGTCGTCGTCGCGAAGGTCGAGAAGATCGCGCTCGACGAGAACTTTGCATTCGCCGTATGCGGTCTGCGGATTCACGGGCGAATCCTCGGTGACGTCGCCGCTCGCGACTCCGTAGACACTGCACGACGACATGTAGACGAACCGTTCGATACCAGCGGCCTTCGCCAGACGAGCGAGGCGCACCGATGCCTGGTGGTTGATCTCGTAGGTGATGGTCGGCGAGAGCGCGCCCGCGGGATCGTTCGACAGCTCGGCCATGTGAACAATTGCATCGAAGCCGTCGAGGTCGGCGCGTTCCAGCTCGCGTATGTCCTTGTGGATCGTGGCAACGGTCCGGTCCACACCGTCGTACAGCCAACCCGTTCGATAGAACCCGGTGTCGGCACCGACGATCTCGTGGCCGCGGCGCGCGAGCGAAGGCGCGAGCAGGCAGCCGAGGTAGCCGTCGGTGCCGGTGATCAGGACTCTCACCGAGGTGCCCGGGGGAGATTTCGTGCAGTCATCAGATCCGTTCGAGGAGGTCGTGGTGCTGGAGCAGTTCGGCGGCGCGGTGCACGCTGTCGAAGTCGAGTCCGGAGCGGCGCGCGATGTCGAGCAACGACGCCTGACCGTCCGACATGTTGAGCACCCAGAGGAAGGCCATCTCCGTGGAACGACTGTCCACGTCGCCGCCCACGGCCCGGTACAGGCCGCGGCGGCCGAGCTGGGGCTCGCCCTTGGGTGACAGATTGCGGTACCGGGCGTCGCGTTCCAGTACGTCGATGATCGTCATCAACTTCTCATACGAATCGCGGAGCGCCTCCGGATCGACGAACGAGAGATCGTCGGCCGAGGTGTGGTACTCGGGGTACTCGCCGTGAGGGCTCCGACCGAAGCGCCCGAAGGGCAAGTCGAAGCCGGGCGAGCAGTATTGCCGCTCGTCGTAGCCGTACGGCTCGAAGTCGAGGGTCGTGAAGGGATCGCCGAGCGTCGTCAGGACGTGTTGCACGGCATGATCGATGTCGGCGGTCGCCGCGCCGGCTCCGCTTGTACGTCACCCCGCCGCGATCGCCGAGACCGGTGATGACGAGCCCGTGCACGATGCGCTTCGTTTCCGCTTCGTGCTGAGCCAGCCACGTGATCGAGCCGATCGTTCCGGGAACGAAGAGGAAGCGGAACGTGTGCCGGCGGTCGCGTGCTCCGAGCGCCGCGCGAGGCGAGCGGCCATGGCCAAGCCCGTGCAGTTGTCGTTCGCGAGCGACGGATGACACGAGTGCGTCGAGATGACGATCTCGTCTTCGAGGGCACCGGGCAGTACGAGCTCTCCGTACGTGAGTGAGCCGTGCTCGTCGAAGGTCGCATCGACGCATACCTCGTAGTTGCCCTCCTCGAGCCGGGCGAGCGTCTCGGCGGCCATACAGAAACCCCAGGCGCGCGTGTAATAGGACGTTCGGTACGGGATCCACGCCGGATGGGCGGGCAGGGTGTGAATGTGCTCCCGCAGCTCACTCAGCGGCATCCATCGGTGGATCGGTTCGCTGTACCCGACCACGTGCAGGTTGTTCGTTGCCGCATCGACGACTCGAGTGCCGTCGGCCCGGGCGATCCACGCATCATGCAAGTTCCATTCCGGTGGAACGACCCAGTCGAGCACGGGTGTTCCGGACGGGATTTCGTGCACGGTGAGCGGCACGTCCCGAGCGAGCAGTGCAAGCGTGTCCCGCACTCCGTTGCCGGTGATGCTTCGGTTCAGCGGGAACAGCTCGGTGACGAGTTCGTAAATGTCGTGGCCGGCGTGCATGGATCAACGGTCGGAGCGACGGGAACCGGGCGCTCAGCGTCTCCTGCGTACGGCGACGATCCAGTACCCCGCAGTGAAGAGCAGGCCGCCCATCCCAACGAGCGCGAGTGTCGGGAGCAGCGAGAGCCCGGATTCGAGGTCGCCGTCGCCGGAGCTGCTCGGGCGAGCTGAACTTCGAGGCTCGAAGGAGATGACGTCGAGGACGTGGGCGCATCGGTCGTCTCGGGCGCAACCTTCGACGAAGGCACCGGCGCGACGGTGAGAGCCGCGAGCTGCCGGCTGCGGCATGGCGTTCGGAACCGTTGGCATCGGACCCGGCAGAGCTGCCCCGATCGAGACCGGCAGATCGATCCGCCGAGGTTCGGTCACGGGCGAGGATGCGGCGGGCGGCGCGGTGCGGCCGAGAGCGGGCGGTGCTGGAGCGGGCGCCGCCGCGGCAGGTGCTGCGGCGGGCGGCGCCGTCGCGGGCGGTGCGGCGGCAGGCGGTGCGGTGCTGGGCGGTGCAGTGACCGGAGGGTCGGTGACGGGCGGTGTCGGACACTTGCGGTCGTGCCGGTCGTCCGCCGTCGTCCCCGTCGTCCCCGTCGTCGCCTCGTCGTGCCACTCCGGCTTGTCGTCGCACCGGTCGGCGTACGCAGGGGACACCGACAACTGGAACGATGCTCCCAGAGTGAGCATGAAGAGGGCAGCCAGAAGCAGTACACGTGTCCGCCCGACGCCACCCACGGTGACGACAGTAGCGGCCGACCCCGGCCAGACGGGAAACGCGGCGCCTGCGAGGCGCTCATACCGCCGAATTGCCGCAAAGACGCTTTGCAGTTCGCGCGCTGCGCGTACAGCGCCTTATCCTTCGGTGCACACGGACGTGGGGCGGACAAGCGGGAGATCAGGATGATCGAAGAAGCAGGCGTGGCGGACATCCCCGTGGTGATCCTGTGTGGGGGCATGGGCACGCGTATTCGCGATGTGACCGACGCAGTGCCGAAGCCCCTCATCGATATCGGCAGCCGGCCGATCCTGTGGCACATCATGAAGATCTACGACTATTTCGGGTTCCGTCGTTTCGTGCTGTGCCTCGGCTACCGCTCGTTCGACATCAAGCAGTACTTCCTCCGTTACCGGGAGAACCTGGCCGACTTCACGGTGGCGTTGAAGGGTGACCACGATCCGGTCTTCCGCAACGACATCGGGAACGAGGACTGGGAGGTCAGCTGCATCGAGACCGGGCTCCTGACCGGCACCGGCGGACGAATCGCCCGGATCCGGGACTACATCGATACCGACACCTTCATGCTCACCTACGGCGATGGAATCGGCAACGTCGATGTGAGAGCTCTGCTCGCGCACCATCGCGCAGAGGGCCGCGTCGGTACCGTCACCGGTGTACATCCCACGTCGCGTTACGGCGAGATGCATGTCGAAGGCGCGGCGGTCGCGGAGTTCAACGAGAAGCCAACCGTCGCCCAGGGGTTCGTGAGCGGCGGCTTCTTCGTGTTCGAGCGTTCGTTCTTCGATTACCTGTCCGACGACGAAGGGCTCCTGCTCGAACAACAGCCGTTACGCCGTCTCGCGCAGGACGGGGAACTTTCGATGTACGAGCACGACGAGTTCTGGTGCGGCATGGACACGTACCGCGAGTACACGCTCTTGAACGACCTGTGGACCCGCGGTGAGGCGCCCTGGCAGTTGTGGCGTGTCTGAGCCCGGCTACCGACCTTCCGACGCTTCGGCCTGAAGTTCTCGGCGATCGATCTTGCCGGTCGAGGTCTTCGGCAGCTGGTCACAGAACACGACGGTCTCCGGGATCATGTAGCGCGGCAGCGACATCGACGCGTACTCGACCAGATCCGCCACCGTGACGTCCGGGCGGCTCACGACGAAGGCGCGCAGGCGCGACGTGACCACTTCGTCCGGTACCGCGACCACCGCGCACTCGACAACGGCGGGGTGGCCGTAGAGCACCGATTCGATCTCACCGAGTTCGACGCGGTAGCCGCGCGTCTTGACCTGATTGTCGCGCCGGCCGAGGAAGTGGAGCACTCCGTCGCCGTCGTCCCGCACGAGATCTCCTGTGCGGTAAGCAACGTCGCCGGCACCGTCGTCGAGCGGATCGACGACCAAGCTCCGAGCCGTACGCTCGTCGTCGCCCCAGTATCCACGCATGACGGTCGCGCCCCGCACGTACAGCTCACCGACTTCGCCCGCCTCGGCGCGTCGACCGTCGTCCGTGACGACGAGCAGGTCGTCGTTCGGCACGGGAACTCCGATCGGAATCGGCTCCGTCATCTCCTCCGGAAGCGGCGGGACGTCGTACCAAGTGCACACGTTCGTCTCGGTCGGCCCGTACAGATCGACGAAGCGGGCGTGAGGGACCAGGTGCATGAGTTACGCAAGAACCTCGTCGGGAACACCTCTCCGGCGAACAACAACACGCGCAGCGTCGGGAGCCGTCCGGTGGTCAGGCCTCCGCGTTGGACCAGCATGGTCAGCAACGACGGCACCGAATACCAGACCGTGATGCCGTGCGCTTCTATGAAGCGCGCCGTTTCGACGGGGAACATGGTGGCGCGCGCAGGAGCGAGCACCAACGTGGCCGCGGCACGCGCCGCGGCGAAGAGGTCGAAGACCGACAGATCGAAGTGGAGCGGTGCCACGCTCGAGAGCACGTCGTCCGAGTGCACCCCGAACTCGTCGGCCGCCCACAGCACGAAGGCGAGCGCGTTGCGATGCGTCAACATGACGCCCTTCGGCCGGCCGGTGGACCCCGACGTATAGAGGATGTAGGCGAGGTCGGCATCGATTCCCCGCACGTTCAGACGCGACGTCGGTTGATCGTCCAGTGCGACTCGACCAGCGATCACCGCGCCGTTGGTCTGCGGCAGGTTCTCCGACGTGCCGTCGCCACTCCCCGGCTCGCCGGCGAGGACGACGAGCGCGGGCACGCCGCTCGCGCTGACGATCTCGTTCGCCGGAACCTGCTTGCTCGTGGCGCTCACGAGACAACGCACGCGACAGTCGTGAACCACGTATGCACACCGGTCGGTGGGAGCCATCGGGTCGATCGGCACGTAGGCGCCGCCCGCCTTGAGGATGGCGTAGACGCCGACGATCGCTTCGAGGGACTTGTCGAGGTAGAGAGCGACTCGGTCGCCGCGCGTCACGCCCACGGTGACGAGGAGGTGACTCAACTGGTTCGCCCGCTCGTCGAGCTCGCGATAGGTCATGGTTCGATCGCCGTCGACCACCGCGACGGCGTCGGGGTACCTATCTGCCGCAGCTTCGAGCAGGTGATGGAGCAGGAGCCCCTGTTCGGATCTCTTGTCGAATTCGCGGTTCACGCACGCTCCCCGGATCAGAGCCCCAGCTCGCGGGCGGCAGCGTTGCGTTGGATGTCGGAGGTACCGGAGTAGATGCGGCTGCCGATCGCGTCGCGCACCTCGCGTTCGATCTCGTACTCCGTCATGTACCCGTAGCCACCGAAGGTCTGCAGCGCGTCGAGACCGTTCGCGACCAGGCATTCGCTCAGATGGAGCTTCACCAGCGCCGCGTCGAGGGCGACGCGGCCGCCGCGGTCGAGTGACCAACCGAGCTGATACAGCAGCAGACGCGAGGTTTCCAAGCGCAGCTTCATCTCGACGATCCGATGCGACACGGCCTGGAACTTCCCGATGCGCTGCCCGGACTGTTCGCGTTCGCGGGCATAGTCGAGGCACCGGTCGAGAACACGCGCCATCGACCCGACCGTACTTGCGAGGATGAGGCTTCGTTCGCGGTCCATCGACGACGCGAAGACCGCCATGCCGCGACCTTGGGCTCCCAGCATCTGCGCGGCGGTAACCGGGCACTCGTCGAGGAACAGCTCGCACATCGGCGATGTCCGGAGGCCCATCTTCGAGAGCGGTCGGCCCAAGCTCAGGCCGGGGGTGTCGCGCTCGACGACGAACGCGCACAGCCCCATGAAACCCTGCGACCCTTCGAGCCGCGCGAAGATCACGAAGAGATCTGCAACCGGTCCGTTGGTGACGAAGCTCTTCGAACCACTCAACCGGAAGTGGTCACCGTCCTTGTGCGCGACCGTGGCGAGGGCAGCGGCGTCCGAGCCCGAGCCCGGCTCGCTCATCGCGTGTCCTCCGACGAGCGAGCCGTCGCAGAGGCGCGGCAAGTACTTCCGCTTCTGATCCTCGGTCCCGAATCGGTCGAGCGGATGCTGGACCGCCCACATCTGGGCGTTCAGCGAGAAGAGCAAGCCGTTGTCGTTGCAGCCGTAGCCGAGTGCCTCCAGCGCGACGATGGTCGTCAACGCGTCGGCGGCGCTGCCGCCGTACACCTCGGGAACCGCGAGTCCTTGGATCCCAGCGTCAGCGCACGCCTTCCAGGTCTTCCGCGAGAACCCCCCTGAGGCGTCCTGCTCGACGACGTCGCTCGTCAGCTCGCGTCGCGCGAACCGCAGAATGACCTCTCGCAGTTCGCGTTGTTCGTCGGTGAAGTCGAAATTCATGTCATGCGAAGCGTACGGAGCGCGGCCGGCTTCGTGCATCTGCGCGCGTCATGGTCGGGAACCTGCGCCTCTGACGCTTCGGCCGCGTTGCTCGACCGAGGACTGCGCGAACTCCATGAACTGCGTGACGAAATGTTCGACTTCGTAGTGCTCCTCCACGCGTTCTCGCGCCCGCGCGCCAATCGTCGCACGCATGGCGGGGTCGTTCGCGAGGAGGACGAGTGCGTCGGCGAGCGCCTGAGGCGAGTCGGGCGGGACCAAGATGCCGGACTGCCGGTCGACGACGGTCTCCTCGCTCCCACCCGCTCGCGTGACGATCACCGGAACGCTGCTCGCCATGGCCTCCAGCGTGACCAAGCCGTGTCGTTCCAGGCGCGACGACAGTACGAACAGGTCGGACGCGGCCAGGAGCGCCGGCATGTCTTCGACGTATCCGGCGATGATCACCGGGAGTGCGTGGGATGCGGCGAACTGGCGCAGCGCTTCGTCGTATGCGCGGTTGACCTCGCCGCGGCGCGGTTCCTGCGATCACCAGGTGCAGATGGGTACCGCGCTGCCGGGCGAGCTCGAGGGCCTCGAGCAACACGTCGAAGCCCTTTCTGTGCTCGATCGAACCGACGGCCGACGCGAGCAACGCGTCGGTGGGCACTCCGAGCGCCTCCCGCATGCGCACGCCGTCCGGTTTCGACGCCGGGAACCGAGCGAGGTCGACACCAGGTGAATTGACCAGCGCCTTGCGCAGGAGCACCGGCCGCAGCACTCGTGGTAGCGCGGCGGCGGCGCCGTTGCTGACGAGCATGATCTGGTGCGCGACGCACCCGGCCGCGAAGGAGGGAGCGCCGAAGTCGCGCCCGCCCTGGACGAACCACACGATGCGCCGGCGGGAGCGGATTCGGCTCATCGCGCAGTAGAGCGCCGGACGCACCGAGCTCGCGAGCACCACGGACGCGCCGAGGTCGTCGAGTGCGTCGCCGATGCGCCATGCGTAGCGCAGCGCATGTGCGGCGAGCGCGGCTTTGGCGGCGGGACCGGCTTCGAGTGCGGTGCCGGAATAGATGTCGAGCTCGGCTGGGACGGGAACGACGTGCACCGGCAGTCCGGCCTGCTCGGCGAGTTCGGTCAGCCGTCCCCGCCTACCGGTGACGAGCGTCGGCTGCCAGCCCCGTTGCGCCATGACCGCGCCCATCGACACGACGACGCGCTGCGCGCCGTAGGCGGAGAAGTGACGGTCGTCGTAGAGCGCGATCCTCACGTTTGCTCCGCTCGATCCGGCACCGGCGCGGCGGGAACGGGCGCGGCGGGAACCGGCGCGGCGACGGCCGTGAGGAAGCGGCGCCAGTACAGCCAAGAGCTCAAGGCGGCGGTGCACACGAGCGAGATTGCCGCTCCTTCGGCTCCCAACGTCGCGGCACCGACGATGCTCGTGACGATCGTGAAGGGCGCAATGACCGCGCGTGCGATCAAGACGTCGTCGGCGCGTCCGAGGACGCGTAGGCCCGACGATGAGGCAGCTGTGAGGCCGCGTCCGGCGGCCGCGAGCGTGAACCACGGCAGCAGCGCGCGTGCGACGTCCCACTGCTCGTCGAGGAGTGCCTCTCCGATTTGCGACGGGGCGAAGTAGAGCGCGGTGCCGAAGGCCAGTGCGGTCGCCGCCATCGTCAATCCCATGACGACCGCAGCCTTGCGCAGCTTCACGCGCGACAGCGCGTCGATGCGCACACCCTCGCTGATCAACGAGAGACGCGCCCCGTTGAACAGGACGTTGAGCGGACCCATCAGGACCTGACCGGTACGAAACTGCGCCACCTCTCGGAGATTGGTGACGAGACCGAGGCTGTACATGGTCACCTGAGCGGAGCCGGCGACGATCACGGCTTCGGCGGCGAAGTGCTTCCCGAGTGCGAAGTGCTCGGAGAACCATCCGCGAGCGAGCAACGGATTCGGCACGAGACGGAGACGCACGAGACCGATCAGTCCGGCGACGGCGCCGCTCGCACCCCATGCGAGCAGCAGGGTCACGCTCGTGTCAGCGCCCGCGACAGCGAGGAGCAGGATCGCGACGACCTGCACGACGCCCCAGACGGCGTCATTGAGCGTCGCCTGCTCGGGTGACGAGTCTGCGAAGAAGATGAACCGCACCGTGTCTTGGACCAGTACGGCAGGCAGTACGACGACGAGTGCCAAGAGGGAAGAACGCAGAACGCCTTCGGTGAACGCGGCGCCGCCGGCAAGCAGGGCGGATGCCGCGATACCGATGACGACGGTGGCGCCCATGGCGGTCTGGTAGGCCCGTCTCGCATGCTCGGGCTCGGCGGCGCTGAAGCGGATCATCAGCGGCTGCGCGACCAGTCCCCGTGCCACTCCCTGCAACAGCAGATAGGTCGCATACGCGAGCGCGAACGCGCCGAAGGCGGCCGGCGGGAGCACGCGGATCACCAGGATGTTGAGCAGGAAGTTGGTCCCGCTCGACAGGATCTGATCCGACAGTGTCCAGCCGATCCGGCGCGCGAACCGTTGACGCAAGCCCGGTCCGGTCGCGTTCGGCTGGCTCAGTTCCGGTGCCACGCCCAGCAACTCCGTCGCAGCTGTTCGAACCGCGCCTGATCAGGCGCGAGCTTGTCTTCGATCTCGGAGCGCAACCCCGGCGAGAGCTCCTCCACGACGGACGCACGCGCATGACGTGCCGGAGTGACCTTGGCCAGCGCCAGCTGAACCGCCCGTTTGGCGCGAGGTGACGTCCGGCGCCGCAACGAAGCCGTCAACCGCGTCTGCGCCAGCCACAGTGCGGGGCCGCCGTTTTGCAGGCGCTCGTGGCTCGCATACAGCTCGGGCAGCGCTTCGAAGCCGCGCCAATCAGGATCGACACCGACGAACGCGTAAACCTCGCGGAGCACCTCGACCCTGTGGGTGCGCAGCCGGTCCGCGTCGATGACGAGGAAGCGGTCCGGCGACGCGTTTCTCATGTGCCGTTCGAGCTGCAAACCATACGAGCTCGTCATCAGATAGCGATCATCGGTGCGTAGCGCGACGTCGATCGGCCGGTGCTCGCGCGACCTCGTCACCTCGTGGAGGTAGTGCGAAACCATCCGGTCGATCGGCTCCCGGTAGCAGTAGATGTACTTGACCGAGGGAAGCGTTTCTGCGATGCGCTCGGCGACGCTCGGGATCTCGGGGAACTTGGAGTAGTCCGGCGAAGCTTCGCCGGTAACAGCGCCGGATGGCGCGTCGTCGAAGAAGCCCTCGTAGAACGCCGGCCCTCTTGCCCACTGCCCGAGATCCGAGAAGAAGTTGAGCTCCTTCTGCACCGGCATGAAGATGCCGGGATGCGACTGCAGGTATGCGTGCAGGCTCGTCGTCGCGGATTTCATCGCGCCGATGATGATGAAGTCGGGTCGCGCGCGTCATCACGTGGCGACGAGCGCGCGCGATCTGGTTCCGAGCTGTGGCGCCGCCGAATGGTTGTTCGTGTTCCCCGCCTCGTTCGCCATTTCGTGCTCGGTCTCGTTCTCGGCCTCGTCTTCGGGCGAGGCGTTCGAGCGCGGAACGGCATCAGCGACGTACGCCAGTGCCAGGAGGAGCCACAGGTGGCGGTAGTGCAGGGTCTCGCGGACCAGATTGGCCACTGCGAACGCAAGGATCAGTGTGCGCGCCGTGGACCCCGGCTGTGAGTGACGCCAGAACGCGACACCGAGACCGAGCAGGCCCAGCAATCCGAGAGGTCCTCGTTCCACGAGGTAGGCGACATAGCTGTTGTGCGCTTCCTTTCCCCTATCGACCAATTCGAGGGCGCGAATGCCATCGGGGCCGGTGCCGAGCGGGTCGCGGACGAAGGACGCGGTTGCCGCTTCCCAGAGGTCGAGTCGCCCCGACCCGCTCCGGTCGAACCGTTGGGCGCTGAGCGTCGGCGTGATCTCGATGCTCTCGAAGCTGATGTCGGGTGCGCGATCAAATGTCACGATGACGAGGACAAGCACTGCACACGCCGTACCGACGAAGACGAGGGTACGAAGCGTCAGCAGTCGGAGGACGTGATAACCCAGTGCGACAGCCAGCATGAGCAGTCCGCCGAAGGAGGCGGACAGGACCAAGCCGATACCGACGATGCCGCACAGCACGAGGCGTCGAGGGAGCGTGCGGATACCGCCCCAGACGACGATCAAGCTGGCGACGAGAAAGTTCGCGGCGTAGTTCGGGTTCGGGAACGTGCCGGCTGCACGGTCGTTGTCACCGGTTTCGACCGCAAGTGCCACCACGGCGAGCACGACTCCGATGATCACGACCGTGCGGAAGATCCGCAGATCGGCTCGACGCTCCCAGAACAGCCGGTACGCAGCGAAGAAGACCGTGAACGCGAAGACTGATTGCGCGATGTGCAGCAGCGCCCAACTGGGGATGCCCACGCCGAACAGCGCGACCACCGTCGCGAACGCGATCAGGAGGAACCACGGTGCGGCCGACCGCAACAGGCCCCGCTCCGGGGATTCCTCGCTTCGTCCGAGCGTGTGGATCCAGTATCCGATGACGAGGACGAGTGCCATGTCGACGAGCGCGATGTTCGCGCCGATGCTGGGGACCAGCAGCGCGCTACCGATGAGGCTGACGCCGCCGACGAGCGTCCAGAACGCGGGTGCGCGCAGTTGTGTCGACGTGCTCCGGAGATGTGAGGCGGCCACTACCTGTGACCGCGACGATGGCAGAACACGTATCCCACGATGTCGACGCCGAGCAGATCGAGGCGCTGCTTGACCTCCTCGAGTGCGGCAGCCGGCGTGCCGGACGCCACCACGAGGAGCGTGGCATCGGTGTGCGCGGCCAGCGCAGATGCGTCGTTGTCGCTCAGCACGGCCGGCACGTCGAAGAGCACGAAGTCGAACTTCTCGACCATCGCCCTGATGAGCGCCTTGAGTTGCGTTGTCTTCAGCGCGGCGGAGCCGTCACGCGGTGCGGGCACGAACGAGACGTCGGAACCGTCGAGCACTGCGAGCGAGCCGAGCTCCGGCGTGTGCTCGAGCAGCATCCCGAGGTCGTCGCCCCGCTTGCGTATGCGTTCGCTCAAGCTGCGGTTCGCCCGGTCACGCTCCACCACGGCATCGAGAAGAACGACGCGGCGCCCGGTGTCGCTGGCTGCGAGCGCGAGATGCAACGAGAGGAGCGTCTTTCCCTCCCCGGCCTCTGCGCTCGTGACCACGACGCTCGCTCCGCCGGTCGATGCGATCGCATGGCGCAGCGCCGTCACCACGAACCCGCACCGAGCACGGACCGCGGCGTCGACCTCCGCCTTCTTCGCGAGCCACTTCGTGCTCGGGATCTCGGCGAGAAGCGGAGCCCCGATGATTTGCTCGGCTGCGCGCGGTTTGCGCACGAGCCGGAGCCGTTCGTCGACGAACCAGAGCCCGCCGCCGACGGCGACGGCGGCAGCGATCGCGGTCAGGGCTCCGTCGAAGAAGGGTCGGGCCGTGTTCGGGTTGCCCGATGCGACGGCCGGCTCGACCGCGCGGATTCCCGACGTCGCAGTCGCGCGACGGTCGGCGATGTCGTCGAGTCGGTCCTGGAGCGCTGATCGCCGGTTGACCGCGGCGTTCAATTCGGCGATCGCGACCGGATCTTCGGGATTCGTCCGCAAGGTGGCGCCCGCGGCGGCCACCTCGGCTTGCGCCGCGGAGATCGCGGATTCGAGCTCGGCCTGGGCGAGGTCGACGCTCGCGGTCGCGGCCTCGCCTTCGACCGTCTCGTACGCCTCGGCGGTGGCGTTGGCCAGAGCGGCCGCGTCGTCGGCAGTCGCGGCCCGGGCTTCTATCGTGAGCGAGAGCAGTTCGGGATTTGCATCGACGCTGATACGGGAGCGGAGTTCCCCCGCGGTCTCGACGCCGGCCGATTCGCCCTCCAGGTTCTCGACCGCCGCGGTGAGGACGTCGGACGTCGTCACTCGATCTGCCTTCGTCGCGACGTAGGTCTCGACCTCGCTCGAGCCGCCGCCGCCGCCTTCCAGCAGCACGAGCGACTCCGCCGTGTACGCGCGTTCCCGGTTGCTCGAGATGGCGAAGCCGAGGAGGCCGGCGAGGAGGCTGATCGCGGCAACGAGCACCACGCGGCCCGAAGGCCGGAAGCGAGCCGGGCGCCGATAGTCGTCGCGCGCGCGGTTCCGGCGCTCTCATCGAATCACTCGTCCATGAACGGGACGCATCGCGGTCCCGTGAAATCCTAGTGCTGACACGCCCGCTCGCAGCCTCAGATCGGGCCTCAGAATGGCCCGACGAAGTCGTCGCCCAAACCGTAGCACGCCGGCGCTCTTCCGAACCGTCCGGGTCCACGTCAATCGCTTCGAAGCCGCGCCGCGATGTACGTCGCGACGGCGTCTTCAGAGCAGACCCGCTGCCAGTGATCGAGCACCTTTTCCTGCAACGCGCGAAGTCGGGCCGGATCGTCCAGCACGGCCGACACGACTGTGTCGAGGTCCGACCAATCCTCCTTCACGGTGAGTACAGGCGCATCGCGCAGGTACCACAACGGCGGCATCGCGGTGTCGACGACAGGGATGCAGCCGTACCTCCAAGCCTCGTGCAGACGGTGCGTCTCCTCACCGTTCCCCGAAGGAGACAGGCACAACTTCGTGTCCATGAGCCGGTCGGAGTACGTGCGTTCGTTCGGGGCGGCGATGACTCCGAAGCCTTCGCGCACACAGATCTCGACGTTGAGATCCGGACGGCGCGCTCGGAGCCGACGCGCTTGCTCCACCATGGGTACGCGGCTCATACCTTTCACCGTGCCGAACACACGCCGTAGTGAAAACCGCGGGGACTGGTCGGGAGCGATGCTGCCGTCGAAGAAGACATCGATCGGACGGCTGTCGAAGTCGCGAAACGCGAGGTCCTCTTGTCGCGAGTAGCCCACGGGCATGATGTGAAGCGGCCAGTCGCGCGTCGAAAGCGAGCCGGTGTGCGTGAAGAAGTTGATGCGCCCCGGGAGGTTCTTGACCCACTTGTGGCAGTACTGCACGAACTTGCGCGCGTTCCGAGGCGTCGGGTCGGTGAGCACGTTGCCCACGAGGTACGGACGCGTGCCGTAGCGCTTGAACACGGCTCGAACCTCGTGCGCATACGGCGGGATGCGCCCCCACTCGTCGGCGAGCACGATCGCGACGACGTTCGGTCCGTACGACGGCAGGTCCGCCTTGATGTTGCGCGTCACATAGAAGGTCAGGTCGTCGCGATCGAGGTCCGCGAGCGCTCGGACGAGCACCCGTCCGAGGAAGACGAGGTCCCACCAGTAATCGCGTCCCAGCGTCTCCTCGCCCCACGGAATGTCGGGCGGATCCCAAGGCAGGGGAGGACCCGACGGCGGGCAGACGAAGATCTGGTTCGTGGAGATCTGCGGCACGCGGTCGTGATCTCGAGGTTCCGTGGGCAACAGACTTTCCGTGCTCATGTTCCATTTCCGATCTGCGCCTGCGGCGCGAGCGCGCACGTTGTCGTCCAACGGTGGAACGACCTTCCGGTCATGGTCTCGAGCCTGCGTACCTGGGGCACGAGAAGGGCGCGCAGTTCCCGCAGGTCCTCGTCGGACAAAGCCGGCACGACGCTCTCGTCGACCGGCTTCGTCGTCATTCGCCACAGCCGGCCAGCCAGCGGACTGGCACGGAGATGCGCCATTCGAGATGTCGGAAGCACACGCTGCGCGATGCCGAGCGTGGAGCGCGCTGCCTCGGATAGTGCGCCGCGGTCGCGCCGCGCCTCGTTGTAACGTCGCTCGAGCGAACCTACGGCATGATCGGTCGCGACGCCGAGGAAGCGATACACGTCGCGAACCGTCGCCTCGTTGTCGGTGACGAGATCCTCGTAGTCGAGGATGAGAAGTTGTTCGTCGGGGAAGTGCTCGAGGAACCGGTCGAGGATGTCGGCGTAGCAGCTCTGCTCGAGGTAGGACGGGTTCTGTTCCGACGCCCGCATGAAGTTCGCGAGGTGAGGCGGAACCGGGCCGCGGCCGAAGAAGTACCGGTGTTGCGAGTACGCCGCGCTCGATCGGGTCGCGCAGGCAGAGGATGAGTCGCATCTCCGGGTTGTACTGGCGGATCCGCCGGGGCACGTCGTGGTCGAGCGAGTACAAGACCGAGTACTCACCGCGAGCGACGTGCGGTCGGTCGTCGAACAGGCTCTCGTACCAGTGGTAACCCAGCTTCCACTCGTGATTGAAGAAGTTGACCTCTTTCGGCGCCGGCGGAAGCGGGGTCGAGATCTCTGGATGCTGCTGCAGCGCGCGAAACAGCCATCCCGACGCGCTCTTCTGCACGCCGATCCCGGTAAAAGTGACCCTACGATCCGGCAACTGGTCCTCCAGCGACACTTTCCGTCGCGCCGTGTTGCTGGAGCCACGCCGCGCGTGCGCGCTCCCAGACTGCCGCGTCTCGTGTGATGGTGACTCCGTCGGGTACCTGGGCGGGATACTCCCCGGGGCCGAGCCAGACGAGCGTCACGTTCTCGGCGCGCGTGTCGGGGGGGAACGCCATCGACTTCGCACCGTTCGCCGACATGCCGGGCACGAGGAACACCGAGTCGCGGATCACGAGGTCGTTCGCAGATTGGGACCACTTGAACAGCTGCCCGTGCGCTCCACCGTCGACGACCGAGCCAGAAGCAGGTAGGTCCCCGTCGACATCGGTGTCGTACGGCATGCGTTCCAGCCTCATCAGCACACGATCCAAGGTGAGCGTGCGGTCTCCGTCGCCGGCATGCCGAGACCGCTCGGAGACGCCGACGAAGCACCCGTCGAATAGGGTGTCGGAGACGACGACGCCGACGCCGTCGTCGTTCTCGAGGCAGTCATCCCGAACGTACGAGAGGTGCACGCCGCGGATGTGCACCGTCGCTTCGTCATTGTGGGGCGAGATGCCGTCCTCGACGTTGTCGGCCCGGAGGCCGTCGACGACCACTGTCCCGCTCCCTTCGATGCGCAGCGCATCACCGTCGTGCTCGCGCTTCACGTCACGCCACGTCAGGCTTCGGTCGTGCGAGCCGAGGATGGTGCCGCCGAGCACGCAGGTGTCGACCGCACGATGGCCCTTGCCGATGCTGAAGGGATACACGGTGTCGACGCCGTAGGCGTGAGAAGTCCATCCCCGAGCGTCGAAGGTGTGCTCGTCGCTCGGTGTGTTGTCGATGAACGTCCCCCCGCGCCTTCCCGTGGCGTGGTCGAAGACGTCGGTGACATCGTCTCCGCGTCTCGCATCGCAGTCCACGTCGGCCTCGTCTGCGCCTTCCGCCGCCTCGGCCGCCTCGGCCGCGAAAATTCGAGTGCTCACCGCGATCGCGCGCGTGAGTACGAGCGCCGCGACCAGGGCGACCACGACAACAGAGGTCATGGCCATGAGTACCGGCTTGGGCGAATTCGTCATCGGGGTAGAAAGGTTCCTGTTCTCATTCCGGCGGCGAGTGGGGCATTCTTGTGGTTGCGGGTGACGTGATGATCGAGTGCGGATGGATCTCGGCCGCTCACGCCGCAAGGAAAAACCCACGGATGGATCGGGCGATGGAAATGGAACAGCAGGGGCGGAATCAAATCGCGGTATCGACGACGGGGGCGTCCGGTGCAGCCCGGCCGCGTCCGCCTTCCCTGCTCGATGTGGTGCGGGAGGACTTCGTCCGCCACAGCCGCAACCCGCTTTCGCCGGGATTTCATTGCCTTGGTCGTGCACCGTGCCCGTCACGCGTGGCTCGGTGCGCCGCGACCGCTGCAACTGCCACTGAAGCTCGTGTGGCGTGTGCTGTACGAGTTGGTGCGCGGCTTCTACAGCATCGATGTGCATCGAGAAACGCACATCGGTCGCCGCGTCCGAATAAGCCAGACGAACGTGTTCGTGAACCGCTTGGCCAGCGTCGGAGACGATTGCCTGTTGCGTCAGAACGTCACGCTGGGCCTCGCGAGCGATGCCTCCCGACGCGGCTGCACTCGGCACCCACGTTGTGCAATGGCGTTCAGGTCGGTGCCAACGCGGTGATCATCGGGCCGGTGGTGATCGGCGAAGGCGCAGCGGATCGGGCCGAACACCGTGGTCGTGCGCAGCGTGCCGCCGCGTGCGTGTGTGATGCCCGGACCGACGCGAGTCGTTCGCGACCTTCATGAGCCACGAGAAGCGGACAGCGCCTGACCGGTCGCCCGTGTGTCGACCCGTCGGCTCCCGATCTTGCGTGCTCGAGCCTCGCCGATGCGCTCGTGCAGCATGGCTCGCTGGTTGTCGAGGGCCTTCTTCGACCATGGCTCCAGTGCCGACTCGGGAAGGCGAACGTGCGGACGGCCGAGTGCGGTGCTCGCTGCCGCCCCGAGTCCTCTTCCGTCGGCGGGCACGATCGAGATTGGTGCGTTCGCGATCTCCCGAAGTCCGTGAGCCTGCGTGGCGACGACCGGTAAGCCCGCGGCGAACGCCTGGATCACGACTTGAGGAACTCCCTCCTCGCGTCCGGCGTGCACATACAGGTCCACGATCGCGAACACGCGCTCGAGGTCGCCCACGTGACCCAAGAACACGACGCTCGATTCGATGCCCTGTTCCTCGACGAAACGCACCAGAGTCGCGTGCTCGGGGCCTTCGCCGGCGACGACGAGCTGGGCACGTCCGGCGCGCAGCAGCGGTGTGAGCTCTCGCAGGATCAGCTGGTGACGCTTCCTTGATTCGAGGCTCCCCGCCGTCACCACGATCGGGGTGTCCGGCCGTACGGGAAGGGACGAGCGCGCAGTCGACCTGGCGTCATCCGACCAACACGCGTCGCGAGGAAGCGCTCGACGTCGATGAACGATCGGACGACGACGTAGTGGCCGGGCGTGCCGACGCCGGCTTCGAGGTACACGTTGCTCAGCTCGACGCCGACGGGGGCAAGGACATCGGTCCACCTCGCAGCGATGCGTTCGGCCGCAGTGAGTGCGGGAGAAAGACGGCCGTACGTCGATCCGAATGACGTCATGTGCACGCTGTGAACGACGACGGTCGGGAGTCGACGGGCTGCGACGCGGCCCACGATCCCTGCTTTCGACTGGTGTGTGTGCACGACGTCGAACGACTCGTCGATGAACAGCCTCCGAAGCTCCAAGACCGCTTGCGCATCTCGAACCGGATGGATCTCCCGCTGGAGGTGCGGAACGCACGTCAACGGGAGCCAGTCCGGGAGCAACGACGGATCGGGACAGCTCCCGACCACCAGCCGTACATCGTGGCCTTGGGCTCGTTCCCACTCCATCAGCTGCACCGTGGCACGCTCCGAGCCGGCGGTGACGAAGCGCGTGATCACGTGGACGATCCTGAGCGGTCGCGTCGGTGCGAGAACCCGAGCGTTCATTGGCCTCGCAACATCTCTCGCGCAGTTCGCGCAAGGATGCGGAGGTCGTTCATGAAGGTCCAATTCTCGATGTAGTCGAGATCGAACCTGACGCGTTCCTCGATCGACGTATTGCCGCGCAAGCCATGAACCTGCGCCCATCCGGTCATGCCAACGGGGACATCGTGCCGGCGGCTGTATTGCGATATTCGCTCGCCATACAGCAGCGCGAAGTGAGGACGCTCGGGTCGCGGTCCGACCAGTGACATCTCACCCGAGAGGACGTTCCACAGTTGAGGGAGCTCGTCGAGGCTCGTTCGTCGCAGGAACCGACCCACGCGTGTCACACGTTCGTCGTTACTCACATTCCATGTCGTGTCGCCGTCCCCGTTGACCACCATGGAACGGAACTTCACGAGCTCGATCAGCCGGCCATCGCGACCGATTCGCGTCTGTCGGTAGAACGCAGGCCCGCGGCTCGTCGAGCGGACCGCGACCGCGGTGGCCGCGAGGATCGGCGAGAAGAGCACTAGCAACGTGCCGGCAACTCCGACGTCGAACACACGCTTCGCCCTGTAGGCCGGACGACGATGCGGCGGACGTCGCAGTTGCGTCGTACGGAACGGCCCGACCGCGCTCGACCCGAGCACACGACCTGTGGCGCCCAACTCGAAGAGGCGCGACACGACGTGCACCTGCGTCGTGCTGCCGAGACGAAGTTCACGAACCGTCGCAGCGATCTCCGAGTCGCGGTTCGGTGCGAAGGCGACGATGACGTGGCGCACGGCGAGGACGCGCACCGTGACCGGTAGCTCGGCGAGCGAGCACGCGACGGGAACCGACCCGGACGCGGAATCCGCGACGAGGCCGATCGGTTCGAAGCCGTGCTCCGGAGCGCGGCGAAGCGTCTCGAACAGGTCTTCGGCGACCTCGCCACTGCCGAGGATGAGTGTTGGTTCGCGAAGCCAGCCGGCGCGCCGCCCACGGCGCACCACCTCGATGAGAACCGCCCGGCAAACAATCAGTGCAACGATGCTCCAAACAGCTTGCCGGCCGATCGCGCCGGCGTCGGCGGCGAGCAGCAACAGGGGCGGTACCAGGAGCGCGGCCGACGCTTTCGCGACGACGTCGGCCACGACGTACAGCACTGCGGCGTCGGGTTCGATGCTGCGCGTCGTTCCGAGGTGCAGCCAGACGAGCAACGCCACCGCGTACGCGGGTGACGTCCAGCCGCCGCTCGCCGAGAGCACGCACGCCGTCGTGACGGCGACGGCATCGACGACGAAGCCGACGGTCTGGCCACGGTTCGCCGAGAGCAGCTTCGCGCCCCGCGGCGACCGCTGGGTCGGCACATCGCGGTCCGCACTTCTGGCTGCGCCTACGAAAGTCGCGACCGGTGGCGACGCTGGTGCCACAGGCACGCGCGAAGCCTCCTCGGCCTCGTCCTCGTCGTCCCGACACGTGCGCGCGCATCAGTTGTGCTCATCCGTGACACTCACCCGCCATCAGGAAACCTTCCCGGTTTCCTTACGCCCGAAAACACGCCCGAAAAACACACTCTCGCGTCACCGCGAGCACCTACTGAGAGCGCACCAGTTCCCCGTTACGCTCCGCGATTGTCTCGCGTCGCGAAGACCATAGCAAGCGCGGTGCGGTCGTCATGTAACGCTCCGGATCGCGGAGCCTGGCACCGCGCGTCGCGACGCGCACGCCGAGATGTTCACTACGGAATGTGTGCATTGCACGCGCGAGTTATGTGCACGCGTGTTGCGTGCTGTCCGGTTCGAGCGCGTCGTGCTGTTGCCGCACATTCGTCGGGCAGTACCATTTGTGCGTGCATCGCGAAGGCGCGCACGTGGGTCGCTCGTTGGAGATAGTGCTTATCGCCGGTTTGTGTCGCTGCAAGCGATTCGCACACATGTCGCAACGGCGGCCGGCGTGCGGCTGCGCCTCTCCATCGCTCACCCGAACGGCACGAAGGAAGTGACATCCATGGCTCAGGACATTGCCGAACGCGTACGTGACTTCATCGTGGACGAGCTCGGCTACGTCGGTGCTCGCGCCGATCTGACGAAGGACTACCCGCTGCTCGACGCCCAGGTCATCGATTCGCTGAGCTTGTTCGAGATCGTGGCCTTCATCGAAGCCAGCTTCGACGTACAAATCGACGACGAAGACGTAACGGCCGAGAACTTCGAGACCCTGGACGCGATCGAGCGGTTCGTGCGCAGCCGATCGCAGGACGGGTCGTCCCTCGGCTAGCCCACTCGACCGGTCCTTGACCGCGTTCGCGAACGAACGCGTCACACCGCTCGATCATCAGAATGCGGGCTTGTCTCGAGCTCTCTGGCAGTCTTACAGGCCTTATGCAGCTTCTCTGTCGCTCGTGTCGGGGCTCCCGGCTCGAGCCGGTCCTCTCGCTCGGCGCGACCCCGTTGGCGAACTCCTTGTTGACCGATGCGGCGCTTTCGCAAGCCGAGCAGCGTTACCCGCTCGACGTCGTGTTCTGCATCGATTGCACGCTCGTACAGATCACGTACTCGGTGCCACCGCAAGAGATGTTCGAGGAATACGCATATTTTTCGTCTTTCGCCGACACAGTCGTCGAGAACGCCCGCACGATCACGAGCCGCCTCATCCGAGAGCGACAGCTCGGGCCGAACGATCTTGCGATGGAGATCGCCAGCAACGACGGGTATCTCCTGCGCAACTACGTCGACGCGGGCGTGTCAGTGATCGGAGTCGACCCGCGCGCAACGTTGCCGATGTCGCCGAGGAAAACGGTGTACGGACGATCTGCGACTTCTTCGGCGCCGACTTCGCCGGCGATCTGCGTCGCCAGGGTCAGCGCGCATCCGTGCTCCACGCCAACAACGTGCTGGCACACGTTCCCGACGTGAACGGCGTCGTCGAAGGCATCGCGACGATTCTGCGCGACGACGGCATCGCCGTCATCGAGACGCCGTACGTTCGCGACCTCGTCGACGAGCTCGAATTCGACACGATCTACCACGAGCACCTCTTCTACTACTCACTGCATTCATTGGTCGCGCTCTTCGATCGGAACGGACTCGACGTCGTCGACGTCGAGCACATTCCAATCCACGGAGGATCGCTGCGCGTCTTCGTCGCGCGTCCGGGATCCACGCCCGTGTCCGCGGCAGTCGGCGAGCTCCTCGCCTCGGAACGCGCCGTCGGGATGACAGTCGTCGACTACTACCAGGGTTTTGCGGCGCGGGTCGATCGCCTCTGCGCCGACCTGCGCACGCTGCTCGCCTCGCTCAAGGCGGGCGGCAGCACGATCGCGGCGTACGGTGCGGCGGCCAAGGGCGCAACGCTCTGCAACTACGCGGACATCGACACCGAGACGGTCGATTTTGTGGCGGATCGCAACGTGCACAAACAAGGCCGCTACATGCCGGGCGTCCGCATCCCGATCGTCGACCCGGCAGTGCTCCTCGAGCGTCGGCCCGACTACTTGCTCCTGCTCGCCTGGAACTTCGCCGACGAGATCATGGAGCAACAGCGCGAGTACGCGGAGTGCGGAGGTCGATTCGTCGTGCCGGGTCCGGTGCCACGCGTCGTCGCCGCACAAGCCTGAGAGATCGTCGAAGGAGTCGGGATCAGCCGAGCGCCGGCGCCGGCGTGCGCGCTGCGGTCGCCGCGGGACGTGCGTCCACGTCGGCGAGCTGCTCGGCGGTGAGCACCGCGCGCAGCGAGACGATCGCGACCTCGAGTTGCGTCGAGGTCGGGCTCGCGCGTCGTCAGCTTCTGCAGCCACAGGCCCGGCTTCATGAGCACCCGGACCCAGCGCCGCTGCATGTTCTTCGCCGAGAGCCGGATCACCTCGTAGGAGAGGCCGGCGATCACCGGGATCAGGACGATGCGCGACACGATGATCGCGAGCAGGTTCGGCGTCGGGATGAAGGTGTACACGAGGATCGCGACGACCATCACGGTGAGCAGGAAGTTGGTACCGCACCGAACGTGCGCGGTCGTGAACAGGTTCGCCGACTCCGGGGTGAGCTCGACGTCGTTCTCGTAGGCCGCGATCGTCTTGTGCTCGGCGCCGTGGTACTGGAACACACGCCGGATGTCGGGGATCCGCGAGATCGCGAGCAGGTAGCCCACGAACAGCCCGAGTCGTACGACACCTTCGGCGAGGTGGAACGGCAGGAACGACAAGAACGAGACGTCGGCGAGGCGACCGCCGGCGAGCGCGGGCAACACGATGAACAACGCACTGAACAGGACCATCGAGACGACGACCGCCACGCTCATCGTCTTTTCGGAGACCTGCTCCTCTTCGGGCACCTGCTGGTTGGCCGACCACGTGAGCGCGCGGTAGCCGAGGCCGAGCGCTTCGCCGAGCCCCATCACGCCGCGCAGGATCGGGATCTTGCGGTACTTGTCGGCCCAGGCGGGCGCGTCGCGCACCTCGACCTCGATGTCGCCTTCGGGCATGCGGACGGCGACGGCGTAGTTGTGCTCGCCGCGCATCATCACGCCTTCGAGGACCGCCTGCCCGCCCATGTACCTGGGTTCGGGCGCACCGGCGCCGCGACTCACGCGCGAGCTACTTCTTCTTGGCCTTGGCGGCGCGGCGCTGGAAGCGCTCGACACGACCACCCGTGTCGACGAGCTTCTGCTTGCCCGTGTAGAAGGGGTGGCACTCGGCGCACAGCTCCACGCGGAGACTGGGCGAAGTCGAGCGGGTCGTGAACTCGTTGCCGCACGAGCAGTGGACCTTGCTCTCGACGTATTCGGGGTGGATGTCGGTCTTCATCGTTGTTCCATTCTAGGGATCGACCGCGGAGGTTCTCAGCCGCCCATGACGGGGGCCTTGGCGATCTCCGTGAGGAACTCCTTGTTGGTCTTGGTGCTCCGCAGCTTGTCGATGAGCAGCTCGAGGCCGGCCGAGCCTTCGAGGGCGTTCAGCACCCGGCGCAGCTTCCATGCCTGCTGCAGGTCGCCCCGCTCGAAGAGCAGCTCCTCGTGGCGGGTGCTCGACTGCTCGACGTCGATCGCCGGGTAGATGCGGCGGTCGGATGTACGGCGGTCGAGGCGCAGCTCCATGTTGCCGGTGCCCTTGAACTCCTCGAAGATCACCTCGTCCATCTTCGATCCGGTGTCGATGAGTGCGGTTGCGAGGATCGTCAACGATCCGCCCTCTTCGATATTCCGTGCCGAACCGAAGAACTTCTTCGGCGGATAGAGCGCAGACGAGTCGACACCACCCGACATGATCCGGCCCGACACCGGCGCCGCGAGGTTGTAGGCGCGGGCGAGCCGGGTGATGCCGTCGAGGATGATGACGACGTCACGGCCGAGCTCGACCAGCCGGCGGGCCCGCTCGATCGCGAGCTCGGCGACGTGGCAGTGCTCGTCGGAGGGACGGTCGAAGGTCGAGGCGACCACATCGGCGCGCAGCACGTGGCGGCGCATGTCGGTGACTTCCTCGGGGCGTTCGTCGACGAGCAACACCATCACGTGGGTCTCGGGGTTGTTGCGCTCGATCGAGTACACGATCTGCTTGATGATCGTGGTCTTGCCCGCCTTGGGTGGCGAGACGATGAGGCCGCGCTGGCCCTTCCCGATCGGCGAGATGAGGTCGATGATCCGGCCCGTGATCTCGCCGGGGTCGTCGTCGAGCTCGAGTCGCAGCCGGGAGTCCGGGAACAACGGCGTGAGGTCCTCGAACCGCACCCGTTGGCGCGCTTCGTCGGAGGTCATCCCGTTCACGAGGTCGACGCGCACGAGCGCCGGATACTTCTCGCTGCTCGCCGGTGGGCGGGTGGAACCCTTCACGTGGTCGCCCTTGCGCAACCCGAACCGCCGGACCTGCGACGCCGAGACGTACGCGTCGTTGCGACCGGGCAGGTAGCCGCTCACGCGCAGGAACCCGTAACCCTCGTCGCGGAGGTCGAGGAGCCCATCGATGTCGATGAGGTCACCGGTGTAGTCCTCGGCGCGAGGTTCGCCGCGATCACCGCGCTGGTCGTTGCGCTGTCCCCCGCCGCCATCACCGCGACCGTCACGTTCGCGACCGCGGCGCCGGCGCCGGCGCCGGTTGCCGGGTCCGGTCTCGTCGTCGCGCCACTGGCCTCCCTGGCCCTGGCCGCCTTCGCGCTCGCGCGTCTGCTGGCCTTGCCCGGAACCCGACGGTCGCGAACCACCGTTGGCGTTCTGCGTTGGTGTCGCGGCCGGCGCGGAGGACGTGGCTTCAGGTGTCCCGGTCTCGGTCGTCCCAGTCTCGGTCGTCGTGGCTCGGACGTCGTGGTCTCGGACGTCGTGGCCTCGGACGTCGCGGTCTCGGTCGTCGTGGCGGGGGGTGTCGTCGTGGCTCCGTTCGTGCCCGACTCCGACGCGCCGTTGCGGCGGCGCGGTCGAATCAGGGCCATGTCGTCTTGCGTCCCGCTCCCGGACTCGGAGAGGTCGAGTGCCTCCTGCTCGGCCGCGAGCGCGGCGAGGTCGTCGGTGGCGGGCTTGGTGGAACGGATGCGGCGCGGCTTCGCCGTCGTCGCATCACCGTTGCTCCCCGCGGCCGTCACGATCGCATCGACCAGATCGGCCTTGCGCATGCGGCTGATCGCCTTGACGCCGAGGGCGGAGGCGATCTCGGAGAGCTGTTCCCGATCCTTCCCGTCCAACTGGGAACGGTCGAAGGTGTCGCTCATGGGTTTGCTCCTCACGGCCGGACGCAGCGAAGCGTGGTGCCCGGCCCCGTGGATGAGATGGCGTGGATGGGGTCAGAAACTTCCGACGGCCAGCGCGGGCAAAAGGGATACCGCGGTGAACCGACGGGAAACCTCGGAAGGAATTCCACCGACGGTGTGGGTTGCGGTGAACGCCCGGTCCTTCGCGAGGAACACGCAGGTCCTCATGAAGGTCTCGAGGGATCGCCTCCACCCTACACCTCCGTCGGTGCAGGATGCAGCAACCTGTTGGTGGAACGACGCGAATGCTCCCAGGTATTCCCGCTCCGGTCCCAGGGAGTGGTCTCGGGGAGTCGGCTCAGGAAACGAGTCGCTGCATCAATTCGTGGGCCGGAACGACGGCAGCTGCGGCGGTTCCGGCCTCGGTGTACTCGCCGCCGGCGCGATCTTCGGTCGAATCGAGCAACAGGTACGGCACCGGATCGGCGGTGTGGGTCTTGAGCGCGCAGGGTGTCGCATGGTCGGGCAGGAGCAGGATCCGATAGTCGTCGCCGGCGGCGTCGAGCGCGTCGACGACCGGTCCGATGATCTCGCGGTCCCAACGTTCGAGCGCATCGACCTTCGCGTCGACGAGACCCGCGTGCCCGGCTTCGTCGGTCGCCTCGACGTGCAGGAGGAAGAACGGTCGGTCTTGCAGTGACGCGAGGCACGCGCGCGCCTGCGCGGCGTAGTCGTTGTCGAATCCCGCGCTCGCACCGGGAACATCGACCACGTCGATGCCGGTGAGCACACCGAGGCCTTGCACCAGATCGACGGCTGATGTCATCCGCCCCTCGACACCGTACGTGTCGGCGAACGTCGGAAGCTGTGGCTTCACACCCTGACCCCACAACCAGATCTGCGTTGCGTCCGACCCGACTTCGTGGGCGACCGGCTGCACGACGTCGCGCGAGGCGTCCATCAGCGCGTTCAGCTTCGCGGCGGCCGGACCCTCGGGGAACGCGGCCGGGCGACCGGTGAGGTCGTGCGGCGGCGTGCACACCGCGTCGGCCCAGTCGGCGGGCACGACGCACAAGTGGCGGTACTCGACGCCAGGGTGGAACCGGACACCGTCGCGCCCGTCGCCCAGCTCGGCATCCAGCGCGGCGACGATGCGGTGGCTCTGCTCGTTCGTCGGGTGGCCGGCGGCGAAGTCGACCATCACCGCAGGGGTCGCGCGCGAGACGGTGACGAGGTTGCAGCGGTACGCGACTTCGTCGGGCCCGAGCTCGACCCCCATCGCCGCGGCCTCGATCGGCGCGCGTCCCGTGTGGAAGCGCTCGGGGTCGTATCCGAGGATCGCCATGTTCCCGACGTCGCTGCCCGGGGGGAGCCCGTCGGGGATCACGGCCGCCCGACCCACTTCGGCGCGCGCCGCGAGCGCGGCGAGCCGGGGCATGTTCGCGGCTTCGAGCGGTGTGCGGCCACCGAGCTCGTCGAGCGGGAGATCGGCACAGCCGTCGGGGACGAACACGAGGTACTTCATCCCGACACATCGTAGAGCTACCCGCCCCTTACGCTCTGCCGATGTCTCGTACCGCCATCGTCGTCGCGCTCTTGGCCGTTCTCGGCCTGGCGGCATGCGCCGGCGACGACGACGACGACGACGTCGCAGAACGACGAGGGACGACCGCGAACGAGGACACGACGGTCGCGCCGACGGCCGATTCCACGCCGGCCCCGGATTCCACGCCGGCCACGACCGCGGGCCCCGACCTCGCGGCGGCGCGCATCACGCTCACCGAAGTGGTGGGCGGTCTCGACAGCCCCGTCGCGATGGCGATGCGCGACGGCGACGACAGGTTCTACGTCGCCGAGCAAGCCGGCCGCATCCGCATCGTCGAGGACGGCGAGGTGGTCGGTGATCCCGTGCTCGAGATCGCAGTGTCGACCGGGAACGAACAAGGGCTGCTCGGCCTCACGTTCTCGCCCGACGCCACGTTGCTCTACGTGAACTACACCGACCCGGACGGCAACACCCATGTCGACGAGTACACGATGGACGGCGACCGCGCCGATCCGGTCGACGCGTCGCGAGATCCTCATGGTCGAAGACCCCTATCCGAACCACAACGGCGGCGCCGTGATCTTCGGGCCGGACGACCTGCTCTACATCACGCTCGGCGACGGCGGCGCCGGGGGCGATCCGGAGCAGCGCGCGCAAGACCTCGGCGTCCTCTTCGGCAAGATCCTTCGAATCGATCCGACCCCCGGCGCCGACGCGCCGTACACGATCCCGCCCGACAACCCCTTCGTCGGCCAGGCCGGCGCGCGTCCGGAGATCTGGATGTACGGGCTGCGCAACCCGTGGCGCTTCACGTTCGACCGCGAGACCGACGACGTCTGGATCGGTGACGTCGGCCAGAACGCGTGGGAAGAGGTCGACTTCACGACGCTCACCGACGCCCCCGGCAGCAACTGGGGCTGGGACGCGCGCGAAGGCGCGCACGAGTTCGAAGGCGCCGCGCCGGCGAACGCGCGCGAACCGATCTTCGAGCTGTCCCACGACGACGGCAACTGCTCGGTGACCGGCGGCTACGTCTACCGCGGCGAGCAGATCCCCGCGTTGCGCGGCGCGTACGTGTTCGCCGACTTCTGCCGGGGCGAGCTCATCGGCCTCGCGCAACAGAACGGTGCGCTCGTCGCGCAACAGTCACTCGGCGCCCGCGGCGGCTCGGTCACCTCGTTCGGCGAGGACGCCGACGGCGAGCTGTACGTCCTCCTCCGCGGCGGCAACCTCTACCGCATCGACCCCGCGTAAACGACAGTTCGGCGACGATGCGCATCGGCTCTGCGCAGCCGGTTGTCGCGTTGACGACGAGGTGGGCGACGCGGCGGCTGATGGCGTCGGGCGTGACGTTCGACACGCCGGCCACGACGCGGTTCATGGCGCCGGGAACGATCACCGGCTTGTTCTTGGCGAGGCCGTCGAGGCCGGCGCGCGCGACTTCGTCGGCTTCCTGCCAGAGGAACTTCGGAACACTCGAAGGGTCGAAGTCGGCGCGAGCCTGGAACTCCGTGCGTGTGAAGCCCGGCGCGAGCACCGATACCGAGACGCCCTTGTCCTTCAGCTCCTCGTGGATCGCCTGCGTGAACGAGAGGACGAACGCCTTGGTCGCGGCGTACGTCGCGTCGTTCGGGGTCGGCTGGTAACCGGCGATCGACGCGACGTTGAGGATCGCGCCCCGGCCGCGCTCGACCATGCCCTTGGCGGCGGCGTGGGTGAGGCGAACGAGCGCGAGCACGTTCAAGCGGATCTGTCGGTCTTCGGCGTCGAGGTCGAGCTCGTGGAAGTTGCCGAACGTACCGAAGCCCGCGTTGTTCACGAGCACGTCGACCGTGTCGGCGCGCGCTTCGACCTTCGCGAGCGCTTCGGGGTCGACGAGGTCGGCCGGCAAGCACCTCGGCACTGATGGAGTGCTCGGCCTCGAGCTCCTGGGCGAGTGTGTCGAGCCGGGCGGCGTCGCGCGCGACCAGCACGAGGTCGTTGCCGCGCTCGGCGAGGATGCGTGCGAACTGCTCGCCGATGCCGACGGACGCGCCGGTGACGAGGGCGACGGGTTTCGCCATGGTGCTTGCTCCTCAGGCAGTGGGTTCGGGGGTCGTGGCGACGAGGTCGCCCTTGACGACGATGCGTTCGCGCCGCGCTGCCCTTGGGGTGACAGGCGACGAGCGTGAACGTGGGCGTCTCGGTCTGGTCGACGACCCACAGGTCGGTCGGCTCGACGATGATCGTCTCGCGCACTGCGTAGGTGTGATCGGCGTCGGGCATGTGGAAGACGACCTCGTCTCCGGGCGCGAGCTGGTCGACGTCACGGAACGGGTGGCTGTTCGTCACGCGGTGACCCGGGAACACGGTGTTGCCGCGCTGGCCCGGTAGCGCGCTGTTCGGCCAGTGCCCCGGACCCTCGTCGAGGACGGTCAGCCAGATGCCCTCGTAGATCGTGTGGTCGATGCCGATCTTGGGGATCGACATCGAACCGATCTCGACGATCGGCACGTCGTCGTAGGGATCTTCGGGCGGCGGATCGGGAACCGGCAGCGGCGCCAGCGTCGTCGTGGTCGGTGCGAGCGTGGTGGTCGTGGTCGACGTCGTCTGGAACACCGGGTTGTCGGCGCGCGGCTCGGTCGTCGTCGCGGGTGAGGACGACGGCGGTCGTCGCAGCCGTGGCCGTCACCATCGCGAGTGCGAGGCCGAACGCGAGCCAGCGCCGCCGCGTCACAGTCCGAGCTCGCCCAACACCGCGTCGACGGTCGCGTCCACGGCGGGGCGCGCTTCGATCTGCGCGATCGCCCGGTTCGGGTCCTTCAACCCGTGGCCGGTGACGGTGCACACGATCGTCTCGCCCCGTTCCACCAAGCCCGCGCTCGCAGCTTGCAGGAGTCCGGCGACCGATGCCGCCGACGCCGGCTCCACGAACACGCCTTCGAACGCAGCGAGCAGCTTGTACGCGTCGAGGATCTGGGCGTCGGTGACCGCTGCGATCGCGCCGCCCGATTCGTCGCGCGCCGCGATCGCCTGGTCCCACGACGCCGGGTTCCCGATCCGGATCGCAGTGGCGATCGTCTCGGGGTGCGGTACGGGCTCGCCGATCACGAGCGGCGCCGATCCCGCGGCCTGGAAACCGAGCATGCGGGGCGCGCGCGTCGTGATGCGGTCGGCGGCATACTCGCCGTAGCCCTTCCAGTAGGCGGTGATGTTGCCGGCATTGCCGACGGGGATGCAGTGGACGTCGGGCGCATCGCCGAGCGCGTCGCAGATCTCGAACGCCGCGGACTTCTGGCCCTCGATGCGGAACGGGTTGATCGAGTTGACGACGGTGACACCGCCGCGTTCGCCGAGCTCGAGAACGAGCCGGAGCGCGTCGTCGAAGCTGCCGCGGATCTGCACGACCTTCGCACCGTGGATGAGCGCCTGCGCGAGCTTCCCCAGCGCGACGTGACCGTCGGGGATGATCACCGCCGCGAGCAGACCCGCGCGCGTCGCGTACGCCGCGGCCGACGCGGACGTGTTCCCGGTCGACGCGCACACGACGACCTTGGCGCCCTCCTCCACGGCCTTGGACATCGCGACCGTCATGCCCCGGTCCTTGAACGACCCGGTGGGGTTCGCACCCTCGACCTTCAAGTGGACCTGCGCGCCGGTTTCTTCGGACAGGCGCGGCGCCGCGACCAGCGGCGTGTTGCCTTCGTGCAACGTGATCGACGGGCGTCTTGTCGCTGACCGGCATCCGGTCCCGGTAGGCGTCGATGATCCCGCCGCTCTGAAGCCTGGGGCGTGGCGGTCACGCGCTACTCCTCGCCGCCGACGACTCGCAGCACCGAACCGACCCGCTCGACCGCGTCCAACTCACGTACCTCGCGCGATCGTCGCGCTCATCGCGGAGGTCGCGCGCGAGGTGGGTGACGAAGATGAGGCGGGCTTCGGCGCCGTGGCCCTTCTGCTGCATCGACTGGATCGACACGTCGTGGGTGCCGAACACGCCCGCGATCGCGGCGAGCACGCCGGGCCGGTCGGCGGCGTCGAGCGACATGTAGAACTGCGACGACGTTTCGTCGATGGGACGGATCTCCGTCTTGTGCAGGCCGATCGCGGCGCCGCGGGAACCGGCCCGGAGGTTCTGGCCCGCGTCGATGAGGTCACCGAGCAGCGCGCTCGCCGTCGGGCCGCCGCCCGCGCCGCGCCCGAGGAGCATGAGTTGACCGACCGCGTCACCTTCGATGAACACCGCGTTGTAGGAACCGCGCACGCTCGCGAGCGGGTGGTCGAGCGGCACCATCGCCGGGTGCACACGTACGCCGACACGACCGTCGACCTGATCGGCGACGCCGAGCAGCTTGACCACGAACCCGAGCTCGTGCGCGGCCGCGATGTCCTCGGCCGTGACCTTGGTGATCCCTTCGCGGTACACGTCGCTCGCGACGACACGCGCGCCGAACGCGATCGAGGCGATGATCGAGGTCTTCGCGGCGGCATCGAATCCCTCGATGTCGGCGGTCGGATCGGGCTCCGCGTAGCCGAGCTCCTGCGCTTCGCCGAGGGCGTCGGCGAACGACGAGCCCTCCTCGGTCATGCGGGTGAGGATGTAGTTGGTCGTCCCGTTGACGATGCCCATCACGCGCCGGATGCGCTCGCCCGCGAGCGACTCGCGGAGCGGCCGCATGAGCGGGATACCGCCGGCAACCGACGCTTCGAACAGCAGGTCGACGCCGGCCGACTCCGACGCCTCGAACAGCTCCTCGCCGTGATCCGCGAGCAGCTCCTTGTTCGCGGTGACGACGGGTTTGCCGGACTTCAGCGCGCCGAGCACGAGGCTGCGCGCCGGTTCGATGCCGCCGATCGTCTCGACGACCACGTCCACCTCGGGATCGGTGACGACGAGGTCGGCGTCGTCGGTGAGGATGCCGGCCGCGAGATCGACGTCGCGCGGCTTGGCGAGGTCCCGCACCGCCCACCCGGGTCACGTGGAAGCGCACGCCGACCCGGCGGGCGAGCACGTCCTCGTTCTCGGCGAGGAGCCGGACGAGCGCGGATCCGACGTTGCCGCAGCCGAGAATGCCGACTCGCACGTCTTCCATGCCCTCATTGTCGCGCGGACCCTGAACCATCGCTCTGCAGGCTCACTCGTCAGGCGTCGGCGTCGTACCGAACGAGATCCTCATCGCTTTCGCGCCGCACCACGACGCGCGCGCTGCCTTCGTGCACGAACACCACCGCGGGCCGGCGCACCTTGTTGTAGTTGGACGCCATCGCGCTGCCGTAGCCACCCGTCACGGGCACTGCGAGGATGTCGCCGATCGCGGTGTCGACCGGCAGCCGGGCGTCGCGCACGAGCAGATCGCCTTGCTCGCAGTGCTTGCCTGCAATCGTCACGGTGCGCGGACGCGCGGCAGTGGCTCGCGCCGGCAGGAAGGCTTCGTAGCGTGCGCCGTAGGTGACCGGGCGCAAGTTGTCGCTCATACCGCCATCGACCGCGACGTACTCGCGCACACCGGCAACGGGCTTGATGGTGCCGATGCGGTAGAGCGTGATGCCGGCAGGGCCCACGATCGAACGCCCGGGCTCGGTCATGAGCACCGGCCGCGAGCGAACACCGGCATCGGCGAGCGCCTTGTCGTATGTGTCGCGCACGATCGCGCAGTACTCCGCGATCGTCGGCGGCGCGTCCTCCGGCAGGTAACGCACACCGAGGCCGCCCCCGATGTTCACTTCGTCGACCGTCGCGCCGGTACGCGCTTCGATCGCGGCGACCAGGCCGACCATCTTCTCGATCGCGCGCGTGAACGAGTCGGCGCGGAACACCTGCGAACCGATGTGGCAGTGGACGCCGGCGAACGGCAGCCGTTCGTCGTCGACGATCCGCGCTACGGCTTCCAGTGCATCCCCACTGTCGAGGCCGAAGCCGAACTTCGAGTCTTCGGTGCCGGTCTCGATGAACTCGTGCGTGTGCGCTTCGACGCCCGGAGTGACCCGGACCAGCAACGCCGGCACGTGATCGCGCGCCGCTGCGAGTGACGCGATGCGGTCGAGCTCGTCGAACGAGTCGACCACGATGCGGCCGACGCGTGCGTCGAACGCCTGCTGCAGCTCGTCGGTCGACTTGTTGTTGCCGTGGAAGACGATGCGGTCGGTCGGGAAACCGGCACGCCGCGCCACGAACAGCTCGCCGCCGGTCGCGACGTCGAGCGAAAGGCCTTCGTCGGCCACCAGCCGCGCCAGCGCGACGCAGAGGAAGGCCTTGCTCGCGTACGCCGCGCCCGCGCCGAACCCGGCGTGGTACGCGCGGCAGCGGTCGCGCAGCTCGGCCTCGTCGTACACGTACAGCGGGGTCCCGAACCGCTCCGCGAGCTCGACGAGATCGATGCCGCCGATCGCGACGCGTCCGCCGGCGTCGACTGTGGCCGATGCGGGCAGCAGCGAAAGGTCGAACGGGTCACTCACGCTTCGCCGTCTTCGTCGTCTTCGTCGAGCCGGCTCATCGAATCGGGCGCATGCACCCCGAGGATCGCGAGCGCGTTGGCCAAACCGAGCCGGCACGCTTCGGTCAGCCAGAGGCGGGCCTGGGTCAGCGCGTCGTCGTCGGTGAGCACGCGGCAGTCGCGATAGAAGCCGTGGAAGGCACGGGCGAAGTCGCGCACCCATGTGGACATCTTTTGCGGCGCACGCGTGTCGGCCGCGTCCGCGACGACTTGCGGATATCGCGCAAGCGCGCGCAGGAGCTCCTCTTCGCGCTCGTGCACGAGGAGGGAGAGGTCGACCGATTCCAACGCGTGTCGCGTCACGCCCGATTCGGTGGCGCGCCGACCGATCGACGCGATCCGGGCGTGTGCGTATTGCACGTAGTAGACGGGGTTCTCCATCGACTGCGCGGTGACGACATCGAGATCGAACGTCATCGGCGAGTCGATGCCCTGGAGCAGGAACACCATGCGCGCGACGTCGGGGTCGACCTCGTCGAGGATGTCGGCGAGGGCGATGATGTTGCCGGTGCGCTTCGACTGGCGGACCTCTTTGCCGTTCTGCACCAGCTTCACGAACTGGCCCAGCATGATCTCCGGCTCACCGGGCGGGTACCCGAGCGCTTCCATGCCGGCGTGCAACGACTTGACCTGTCCGTGGTGGTCGGCGCCCCAGATGTCGATGAGGTGTGTGAAGCCGCGATCGAACTTGTCGCGGTGGTACGCGAAGTCGTTGCAGAGGTACGTCGTCGTGCCGTCGGAGCGGATGATGACGCGGTCGCGCTGATCGCCGAAGTCGGTCGCGCGCAACCACTTCGCGCCGTCGGCCTCGTAGGTGACGCCGCGTGCGTCGAGGTCGGTCAACACCCGCTCGACGTCGCCCCGGTCGTGCAACGTTCGCTCGGAGAACCACGTGTCGAATTGCACGCCGATCCGCGCGAGGTCTTCCTGCAGGCCTTCGACGATCGCGAGGTATCCCCACTCGCATCCCGCCTCGGCGTCGACGTCGTCGCCGAGCGCAGCCCGCATCTGCATCGCCATGTCGACGAGGTACTGGCCGTGATAGCCGTCCTCGGGGACGTCGACACCTCGGTAGCGCGCATCGAGGGAGTCACGGAACTTGCCGAGCTGCGCGCCGGCGTCGTTCAGGTAGTACTCGCGGTGCACCTCGGCGCCCTGCGCCGAGAGCAGGTTGGCGATGGCATCTCCGACGACGACCCACCGGCCGCCGCCCGCGTGCAACGGCCCGGTCGGGTTGGCCGACACGAACTCGAGGTTGACCCGCTGGCCGTGGCGGACCGCGGAGGTGCCGTACCGCTCACCGTCGTCCACCACCGTGCGGAGCACGTCGTGGAGCCATGACGGCGACAGGAAGAAGTTGAGGTGTCCAGGGCCCGCGATCTCGATCCGCTCGAGATGGGCGACATGAGCGGCCTCGAGGTGGCTCTCGAGCTCCTCGGCGATCGCTCGCGGTGGCCGGCCCGAGTTCTTGGCCGACGCGAGCGCGACCGGGGTGGTCCAGTCGCCGTGCTCGCGACGCTTCGGTGGATCGAGCACGATCCCCGATCCCGGAACGGGCAACCCGGCGGCCGCGAGGGCGTTCGCGAGGGCGGTTCGGAGGGCGTCCTGGATCACGGCAAGGGGCTCATGCGGGTTCCCAACGCTACTCCGGGAGTGCTCGCGAGCCCGCGGTTTTGCGGTTGCTTGCTTGGTACCCTCGCTCCCCCGCCCTCGTAGCTCAGGGGATAGAGCATCGGCCTCCGGAGCCGTGTGCGCAGGTTCGAATCCTGCCGAGGGCGCGCACCCCGACACTACGCTCGCACCGCGATATGACCGGTCCGCTCATCGTCGTCGTCGAGAGCGAGCGCGAAGTGTTGCTCTTCGTCGAGGAAGAGCTGCGCGATCGCTACGGTCGTTCCTATGAGGTCGTCGGCGTGCCGCTCGGCGCCCGAGGCGGTCGCGACACTCACAGCGGCCGCCGACAACGGCGACCATGTCGCACTCGTGCTGGCCGGGTTCGAGCTGCCGGGGACCAGCGGCATCGAGCTCCTGGACGGTGTCCGACGCCGCCACCGCCACGCCCAGCGGGCGCTCCTGATCCCCTGGGGCGGCTGGGGCGAGGACGCAACGGGTGATGCGATCTTCGAGGCGATCGCGCACGGGCGCATCGAGCACTTCGTGGTCCGACCCTGGGCGCGGCCCGACGAAGCGTTCCATCAGGCAATCTGCGGCTTCCTGCTCGACTGGGCCGAGTCGCGGAACCGCACGCCGCACACCATCAACGTGGTCGGCGAGCGCTGGTCGGGCCGGGCCTACGAGCTGCGCGAGGTACTTCAGCAGTGCGCCATGCCCCATCGCTTCTGTCTGGCCGACTCCGACGACGGACGCGCCGTCATTGCGCAGACGGGGACCGACAAGTTTCCCTTCGTCGCGTTCCCCGACGGGGAGGTGCTCGTCGACCCGAGCGACGCGGATCTCGCGCGTGCGGCGGGCGCAACCGTCGACCTGTCCCGGCAGGAGTTCGACCTCGTCATCGTCGGGTGCGGTCCCGCGGGCCTCTCGGCGGCGGTCTACGGCGCTTCGGAGGGGTTGAGCACCCTGGTCGTCGACCAAGCCGCCCTCGGTGGGCAGGCGACGTCGAGCTCCTCGATCCGTAACTACCTCGGGTTCCCCGTCGGTATCCGAGGCGCGCATCTCGCGCGCCGTGCGTACGAGCAAGCGTGGATCTTCGGTGCCAAGTTCGCCTTCATGCAACGCGTGGCGACCCTCGACACAAGATGACGGTCGGATCGCGGTGCGCCTGGCAACCGGCGGCTGCGCGATGGCCCGCGCGGTCGTGCTGGCCACCGGCGCAACCTACCGCCGACTCGGTATCGCCTCGTTGGAAGCGCTCTCCGGCGCAGGCGTCTACTACGGCGCCGCTGCGTCCGAAGCGCCGGGGCTGGCCGGGCAAGACGTCTACATCGTCGGCGGCGCGAACTCGGCCGGGCAGGCCGCCGTACACCTCGCGCAATACGCACGAACGGTCACGCTCGTGGTGCGGGCGTCGACGCTCGGTGCGGCGATGTCGCACTACCTCGTCCGACGACTCGAAGCCACCGCCGGGGTGCACGTTCTCCTCGAGACCGAGGTGGTCGACGGCGGCGGATCCGGGCGCCTCGACCACTTGGTCCTCCAGAGATCGCGCCGGTGCGACCGAGACCGTGCCTGCGGACGCGCTCTTCCTGATGATCGGCGCGCATCCCCACACCGATTGGCTGCCGCCGGCGATCCAACGCGACGCCCAAGGCTTCGTGATGACCGGCGCCGACGTCGATCTCGTGGGTGCCGTGCCGCCGGAGCGCCTTCCGCTCCCCCTCGAGACCAGCATGCCGGGCGTCTTCGCGGCCGGCGACGTGCGGCACGGCTCGATCAAGCGGGTCGCGTCCGCCGTCGGTGAGGGCTCGATCGCGATCCAGGCCGTCCATCAGTTCTTCGGGGCCACCGGCCGGGAAACGCCAGTACGGGATGACACGTTCGTGCGTTGACCCGGGCGGTGCCGGCGCGGTACCTTGTCCACTTCTTCGGTCGACAAGGTGCGGTCGACGAGGCGGGGTCGGCACTGGGCCGACGAAGGGCGCCGCGAAGGGCGGAGGACGGACATCCGATGGAGCTGCTGATCGTCGCGCTCGCCGGTTTCCTGGCGGCCATGGTCGACGGCGCGCTCGGGATGGGCTTCGGGCCGACATCGTCGAGCATCCTGCTCTCGAGCGGGCTCTCCCCCGCCGCGGTCTCGACCACCGTGAACCTCGCCAAGGTCGCCACCGGCATCGCCGGCGGGATCGCGCACTGGCGCTTCAAGAACGTCGACCGCCGCCTCGTCCTCGAGCTCGCCATCCCGGGCTGCATCGGCGCCGGCATCGGCGTCACCATCCTGAACAACGTCGACGGCGACCAGCTGAAGCCGTTCCTCGCCGCGCTCCTCCTGCTCGTCGGCATCCGCATCCTGTTCCGGTTCAGCCGCCCGTTGCCGCCTGCGCCCGCCAACCCGACGATGGCGAACGCGCGCACCGCGCCGCACTTCGACGAGCGCGGCATCACGCTCGCGGCCGGCACAGGAGGCATCACCAACGGCCTCGTCGGCGCCTGGGGTCCGGTGGTCACACCGTTCCTCCTGCACCGCGGGCTCACACCGAGGTTCGCGGTGGGGTCGGTGAACACCGCCGAGGTTGCGGTCGCGACCGTCTCGTCCGTTGCGCTGATCTCGTCGCTCGGCAAGGACGGCATCGACGTGGCCGTCGCCCTCGCCATGCTCTGCGGCGGCGTGCTCGCCGCACCGCTTGCCGCCATGCTCGTGCGCCACATCCCCGCACGGGCCCTCGGCGTCGCGGTCGCCGGACTGCTGCTGATCACCAACGTTCGCGAGCTGGGGAACTGGTCGCACCTCGGTCCGCTCGTCTGGGCCGCTGTACGGGGTCGTCGCGCTGTGCGTCGCGTGGGCCGCGTACCGGCCGAAGCTGCGAGCCCGGCGCGAAGGCTCGCGGGAACTGACGCAACTGCGCAGCGAACCGGCACAGCCGGTCCATCCGCCCTCATCAGACGTCGTGTAGTCTGACCAGGTCGAGTACGGGAGTGTCCCGGCTCGCGGCCTCTCTCACCGCTGTTCCGCCCTTCGATCGTCGTGTGGAGCCACCGAGAAGGGGGCCAATCCACGAACGACGTTCGAAAGGAACCTCACCGCGTGACCACATTCGCCAACCTCGGCCTCCGCGCCGAGTTCGTCGACGCCCTCGCGGCCCAAGGCATCGACGAGCCCTTCGCCATCCAACAGGCCACCATCGAAGACGCGCTCGCCGGCCGGGACGTCTGCGGCAAGGCCCAGACCGGCTCGGGCAAGACGCTCGCCTTCGGTCTCCCGATGCTGCAACGGGCCGAGGCCGCTCGCCCCGGGCACCCCACCGCGCTCGTGCTCGTACCCACGCGAGAGCTCGCCAAGCAGGTCGTGGAGGTGCTCCAGCCGCTCGCCAAGGAAGTCGGTGCGCGCGTCGCTCCCTTCTACGGCGGCACGTCGATGGAACGGCAGCTTCGCAACCTGCGGCGCCGCATCGAGGTCGCAGTCGCGACTCCCGGCCGCTTGATCGACCTGCTCGAACGCAACGAGATCGACCTCGACGCGATCACGACGCTCGTCATCGACGAAGCCGACCGCATGGCCGACATGGGCTTCCTGCCGCAGGTCGAGTGGCTCCTGCGTCGCATCCCCGTCGACCGTCAGACCCTGCTCTTCTCGGCGACGCTCGACCGTGAGGTCGACGTGCTCGTGCGCCGCTACATGCGCGACCCGGTGAAGCACGAGGTCGCGTCCGACACGAACACCTTCGACGAGATGTCGCACGTCTTCTTGAAGGTCCACGAGATGGACCGCGTCAAGGTGCTCGCCGCGATCGCGGGTGGCGTGGCGCGCACGATGGTGTTCGTCCGCACCAAGCGCGGCGCCGACCGACTCGTCTCGCAGCTCCTGCGCGAAGGCGTGGTCGCCGCCGCGATCCACGGCGACCTCCGCCAGCAGGCACGTGAGAAGGCGCTGCGCGACTTCTCCGAAGGCCACCACGCCGTGCTCGTCGCCACCGACGTCGCCGCGCGCGGCATCCACGTCGACGACGTCGACGTGGTCGTGCACTTCGATCCGCCGGAAGAGCAGAAGGGCTACGTCCACCGCTCGGGCCGCACCGCGCGGGCCGGACGCGAGGGCGTGGTCGCCACGTTCGTGCTCTGGGACCAAGAGCTCGATGTCGAACGCCTCCAGAAGCACCTCGGTCTCCGTCAACCGATCATCGAGGTCTTCTCGAACGACCTGCGGCTCGCCGACCTCACCTCGATCGACGGCCCCGCTCCGAGCCGCAAGGTCGCGAACGCGTCCTGAGCCTCTTGGGGGCACCCGGTCGCGCTCGTACGATCGGGCGATGAGCGCGCAGGATCATTCCGTTCCCCTTGCGGGCGAACGCGTGACGACCGGCTCGTGGATCGAGGTCCGGTCGCCCTACGACGACGCCCTGCTCGGTCGAGTGCCGGAGTGCGGACCCGCCGAAGTGGACCGCGCCGTCGCCGCGGCCGGCATCGCACTTCGGAACGCACCACTGCCGCAGTGGAAGCGCGCCGAGATCCTCGATGCTGCGGCACGCGCACTCGGCGAACGGGTCGAGGAGTTCGCGGCCACGATCGCGGGCGAGGCAGCCAAGCCCATCAAGACCGCGCGCGTCGAGGCGCAACGGGCGGTGTCGACCTTCACCTTCGCGGCGGTCGCGGCGCGCACGCTCGCCGGCGACGTCGTGCCGATGGACGCGAGCGATGCCGGCGAAGGGAAGCTCGCGTTCACAATGCGCGTGCCCGTGGGCGTCGTCGGCGCGATCAGCCCGTTCAACTTTCCGCTCAACCTCGTCGCGCACAAAGTCGCTCCGGCGATCGCCGCGGGGTGCCCGATCGTGCTCAAGCCCGCGAGCCAGACGCCACTCTCGGCGATCAAGCTCGCCACGCTGCTCATCGACGAGTGCGGACTGCCGCCCGGTCATCTGCAGGTCGTCACCGGCGGTGGTGGGAGCGTCGGCAACGCGATCGTCGACCACGACGGCATCGCGATGATCACGTTCACCGGATCGCCCGATGTCGGGTGGGGCATCAAGGCGCGCGCGCCCCGCAAGAAGGTCGGTCTCGAGCTCGGGAACAATGCGCCGCTCATCATCGAGCCCAGCGCCGACCTCGAGGCGGTGGCGACGAAGGTCGCGGTCGCCGGTTTCAGCCACGCCGGGCAGTCGTGCATCTCCACGCAACGGCTGCTCGTGCACCGCGACGTGAAGGACGCGCTGCTCGACGCGCTCGTCCCGCTCGTCGAAGGACTGGTCGTCGGCGCACCGATGGACGAGCAGACCGACGTGTCGGCGCTCATCTCCACCAAGGAGCGCGACCGGGTCACGAGCTGGGTCGACGAAGCCGTCGCCTCGGGCGCCGAGGTGCTGGCAGGCGGGAAGGTGCGCGAAGACGGCGTGCTGATGCCCACGGTGCTCGGCAACGTCACGCCGGACATGAAGGTCTGCGCGCTCGAAGTGTTCGGGCCGGTCGTCGCGCTCGCCGCCTACGACGATCTCGACGAGGCGCTCCGGCTCGCGAACGACACGCGTTACGGCCTCCAGGCCGGCATCTTCACCGCCGATTTGAGCGACGCCCTGCGCGCCGCTCGCGCCCTCGACTTCGGCGGCGTCACCGTGAACGAAGTCCCGACCTTCCGCGCCGACCAGCAGCCGTACGGCGGGGTCCGCGACAGCGGCAACACCCGTGAAGGTCCGCGCTATGCCGTGCACGAGATGACCGAAGAACGCGTGATCATCATTCAAGTCTGAGCGAGAGTGCGCGGCCGATAGCCTGGATCGCCGTGACCTCAGCCGAACCCACCCCCGACGAGCTCGCCCAGGCCGGATCCAGGCCAGACCGCGGCAGTGACGCCCGAGGTCATCGACGAGATGCCGCCCGCCCAGGCCGAGCAGGGCGAGCAGGTCGTCCGGCCGACGAAGCTGATCCGCATCGCCTCCATGGTGCGCTCGCTGCTCGACGAGGCGCGGCGCGCGCCGCTCGACGACGCAGGCCGGCGCGCCCTGAAGGAGATCCACGAACGCTCGATCCGGGAGCTCGAAGAGATCCTGTCCAAGGACCTCTGCGAGGAGCTCGACGAGGTCACCCTGCCCTTCAGCAGCGAGACGCCGAGCGAGAGCGAGTTGCGCATCGCCCAGGCCCAGCTGGTCGGCTGGCTCGAAGGGCTCTTCCACGGGATCCAGGCGACGATGTTCACCCAACAGATGCAGGCGCAACAGCAATTCGAACAGGTGCGGGGCCGGACCAACCCGCTCGAGCTCGGCCAGGCGGACGTGCAGAAGCCGCCCGGCGCGTACCTCTAGCGGCGGTACCCATCGCGATGTCTGCGCCCGACGCGTTGCCGAACCTGACCTGGGAGCCGTCGTCGTGGCGCTCCCGGCCGGCCGCGCAGCAACCCGACTGGCCCGACGCCGGCGCGCTCGACGACGCGCTCGAGCAGATCCGGGCGATGCCGCCGCTCGTGTTCGCAGGCGAGGCGCGCTCGCTCAAGGAATCGCTCGCGGGCGTGTCGCGCGGCGAGGGTTTTCTGTTGCACGCAGGTGACTGCGCAGAGTCGTTCGCGGAGTTCTCGGCCGACAACATCCGCGACAAGCTCAAGCTGATTCTGCAGATGTCGGTCGCGCTGACGTACAGCACCGGTGTGCCGACGCTGAAGATCGGCCGTATCGCCGGGCAGTTCGCCAAGCCGCGCTCCGCGCCCACGGAGGAGCGCGACGGCATCGAGCTCGCGTCGTTCCGCGGCGACATGGTGAACGACTTCGCGTTCGACGAGTTGGCGCGCCGCCCCGATCCGCAACGCATGGTGCGCGGCTACCACCAGTCGGCGGCGACGCTGAACCTGCTACGGGCGTTCACCAAGGGCGGATTCGCCGACCTGTCCCGAGTGCACCAGTGGAACCAGGAGTTCGTGGCGAGCAGCAGCGAAGGCCGCCGCTACGACGTGCTCGCCGGTGAGATCGACCGCGCGTTGCGGTTCATGGCCGCGTGCGGCATCGACCTCGACGCCGAGATGCAGCTCCACGAAGTCGACTTCTACACGTCGCACGAGGCGCTGCTCCTCGGGTACGAGGAGGCGCTCACCCGTCGCGACAGCCTCACCGGCGACTGGTACGACTGCTCGGCGCACATGCTGTGGGTCGGCGAACGGACCCGGCAGTCCGACGGCGCGCACGTCGAGTTCCTCTCCGGCGTGCACAACCCGGTCGGTGTGAAGATCGGACCGGACGCGTCACCGGAAGCCGTGGTCGACCTGTGCCGGCGCCTCGACCCGGCGCGTGACCCCGGGCGGCTCACGCTCGTGTCGCGCATGGGTGCGCGCGAAGTCGAAGAGTGCCTGCCGCCGATCCTGCGCGCGGTCACGCGCGCCGGTCATCCGGTCGTGTGGGCGTGCGACCCGATGCACGGGAACACGTTCGCGCACGAGAGCGGGTACAAGACCCGCCACTTCGACGACGTGATGTCGGAGGTGGAGTCGTTCTTCGCGCGCGTGCCGAGCCGAAGGTGTTTGGCCCGGCGGCGTGCACATCGAGCTCACCGGTGACGACGTCACCGAGTGCCTCGGCGGCGCGGAGGCGATCCGAGGTGTCGATCTCAAGGGCCGCTACGAAACGATCTGCGACCCGCGGCTGAACGCGCGGCAGGCCCTCGATCTCGCGTTCCGCCTCGCCGAGCTCGTCCGCCACTAGTGCACTGAACGGGCGCGGTCGTCAGGTCACGTCGGGGCGTTCGAGGAACTCGACCGCGCGGAGATGGACCTCGTGCGCGACGGGTTCGAGCTCCACGCGTTCGTCGGCCGTCGAGCGTGCTTCACCAGGCGCACCATCTCGGCGTCGGCCGCACGGACGGCTCGGCTGCATCACTCGGCGGCGAGCGCTTCACCCAGCCGGTGCAGTTCCTCGTGCGCGTCGACGAACTCCGGCGAGTCGACGGGCAGCCCGATGTCGTGCGCAACCCGACGGACGGGACGCGGGAAGGTCGTTCGGAAACGAGTACGCCGACGGTCAACCCGACGAGCGAACAATGCGGCCGCGCCGAGCAGCACCGTCGCACGGCGCCTCCACGGACCGGTCGTGTCGCGGCGCCGTTCGAAGTCGATGCCGAGGTCGAGTTCCGGCCGCGTGCGCACGCACGGCCGCGACCCGATCCGGTGCCGGCTCGCGGGTCTCGGGCGCGAGCTCGGCGCCGAGCTGCTCGAGCAGACGCTCGTCGTCGGCGTTCATGCCGTGTCTCCGAGGAGGACGCGCAACCGGTCCAGGGCGCGCGCTTGCGCCATCCGCACCGCACCGGCACGCTTCCCGAGCACGGAGCCGACATCGTCTGCGGACAGCCCGCCGACGACCCGCAGCTCGAGCAACTCCTGCTCTGAGGGCGAGAGCTGTTCGAACGCTTTGCGCAGCGACGCGGCTTCTTCGCGCGAAGTACGCAACCCGAGCGGACCATGTTCGCTGGCCGTCACCTCGACGAACGTCGCGTCGGGGGCGAACCGGGATCCGGCTCGGCTCGCTTCGCAGAGCACATTGCGCAGGATGCCGTACAACCAGGCATCGAAGCCATTGCCCCTCCACACGAAGGCATGGATGCGGTCGATGGCGCGCGTCATCGTTTCGCTGACGGCGTCGTCCGCCGCGTGCTGGCTGCCGACCCGCCGGCGCGCGTATGCGAACAGACGCGGGTACGCGCGTCGATAGAGCAACTCCCACGCATCCGGATCGCGCCCTCGTGCGCGATCGACGAGCTCGCGGATGTCGTCGTCCGGCACGACCGGTATTCGTGACAGCGCGCCGGTTCGGCTCATAGATCGTTCGGGCTTTCCGACAATCGAAGGAGATTTTCCGTGCGCAGAACACTCATCGTGGCGGCCCTTGCCGCCGCGTCACTCAGCTGTCACCGCTTCCGCGAGCTTCGCCACCGACCGCGCCTCGCACGAACGTGCGGACCGGCAACCGGCCCACGTGCGGACACGCGGTTCGTTGCAGGTCGTCGGCCTTACCGCCGATCAGCAACTCACCTGTTTCCGGGCGAACAGCCCCGGACGGGCCCGCACGATCGGGATCGTTTCCAACCTGCAGACCGACACGAAGCTCGTCGGGATCGACTACCGCCCCGCCGACGGCAATCTCTACGGCGCCGGCGACAAGGGCGGCATCTACACGATCGATCCGGCGACGGCGAGTGCTTCGCTCATGTCGCGCATCAACGTCGCCGGTGTCCCGCTCGCCCTGTCGGGCGTGTCGTTCGGCGTCGACTTCAACCCCGCCGCCGACCGCTTGCGCATCGTCAGCGACACCGGACAGAACCTGCGGGTGAAGGTGGACGACGGAACGACGAACAACGACGGTTTCCTCAACTACGTGGCCGGTACGCCCACGACGGGCATCGGCGGCGCCGCATACGTGAACAACGACGCCGACCCGAACACGAACACGACGCTGTTCGACTTCGACGCCGCTCTCGATCAGATGGCGATCCAGTCGCCGCCGAACAACGGCTCGCTCGTTGCGACCGGGAAGTTCGGTGTCGACAGCGGACCCGAGATCGGCGCCGACATCTACAGCCGGGTGAAGAACGGCACGACCGTCGAGAACAGCGGCTTCGCAGCACTGAACACCGGTGGGACGTCGCAGTTCTTCGACGTGCGAGCTGCTGACCGGCAAGGTCGTCGTCGCGCGGCTCGTTGCCCGCCGGAGCAGGTGCTCGTGGGTATCGCGATTCCGCTCGATCAGTGAACAACCACCAGTGAGTATTCTCGGGGGACGGTTCGAAGCGCGGACCGTCCCCCGGGATCACCATGACCGACAGTCCTGCCCCAGCTCAGGAACTCGGCCCCAACGCGGGGCTGATCGACGAGATGTACCGCCTCTACCAGGACGATCCGGCGGCGGTCGCGCCCGCGTGGCGGGAGTTCTTCGAGGACTACGTGCCCCGCGTCCAGGCCGCGGCTCCCGCCTCGATACCTGCACCGGCACCTGCACCTGCACCCGCATCGCCCGCACCGGCTCCTGCACCGCGCCGCAGCCGCCGGCACCGGCACCGGCGAGAACGAGCCCGCGCCCGTCGCGCTCGACGGCGAGGAACCCGAGCTGCTCCGCGGCGCCGCCGCCCGCATCGTCACGAACATGGAGGCGAGCCTCCAGGTACCGACCGCCACGTCAGTGCGGACGGTGCCCGCCAAGTTGCTCGAGGTCAACCGGCAGATCCTCAACAATCACCTCGCCCGCACGCGTGGCGGCAAGGTCTCGTTCACCCACCTCATCGGCTTCGCAGTGCTGCGCGCGCTCGAAGCTCGTCACCGCCCATGAACTCGTCGTACGCGCTCGTCGACGGCAAGCCCGCGGTGGTTCGGCACGACAACGTCAACCTCGGCCTCGCGATCGACATGCAGAAGGACGACGGCACGCGCACCCTCCTCGTCCCCAACATCAAGCGCGCCGACACGCTCGACTTCGCGGCGTTCCACGCCGCGTACGAGGAGATCATCCGCAAGGCGCGGGCGAACAAGCTCACGGTCGACGACTTCGCCGGCACCACGGTGTCGATCACCAATCCCGGCACCATCGGGACCGAACACTCGGTACCGAGGCTGATGCCGGGCCAGGGTGTGATCGTCGGGGTCGGGTCGATCAGCTACCCGGTCGCGTACGAGGGCGCCGACCCCCAGACGCTCGCCGAGATCGGCATCAGCAAGGTCGTCACGCTCACGAGCACCTACGACCACCGCGTCATCCAGGGTGCCGAGAGCGGTGAGTTCCTCGGCCACCTGCACGAGCTGCTCGTCGGCGAGCACAACTTCTACGGGGACGTGTTCGCGAGCTTCGGCGTGCCGTACGAGCCGGCCAAGTGGAGCAGCGACCACAAGCCGCTCGAAGGCTCGGTCGAGGCCGTGGAGAAGGCGCTCGCGGTGAAGGGCCTCATCAACATGTACCGGGTGCGCGGGCATCTCATCGCGAACCTGGACCCGCTCGGGCTGAAGGAACCGCGCACGCACGCCGAGCTCGACCCCATCAACTGGGGCCTCACGATCTGGGACCTCGACCGCGACTTCCCGACCGGCGGCGTCGCCGGCAAGCGCGTGATGCGCCTGCGCGACATCCTCGGCCTGCTCCGCGACGCGTACTCCCGCACGATCGGCGTCGAGTACATGCACATCCAGGAACCCGACGAGAAGGCGTGGATCCAACGCCAGGTCGAGGGCGTGCACATCGACGCGACCGCGGACGCGAAGCGCGAGATCCTCGCGTCACTGAACGCGGCCGAAGCCTTCGAACGCTTCCTGCACACGAAGTACCTCGGGCAGAAGCGCTTCAGCCTCGAAGGCGCGGAGACGCTCGTCCCGATGTTGCAGTTCCTCCTCGACGCGGCCGCCGACTCGGGGATGGAAGAGGTCACGATGGGGATGTCGCACCGCGGCCGCCTCAACGTGCTCGCGAACGTCGTCAACAAGTCGTACGGTCAGATCTTCCGCGAGTTCGAGGGCGAGCTCGACCCGAACGTGCCGCAGGGCTCGGGCGACGTGAAGTACCACGTCGGCGCCGCGGGCAAGCACACCTCGCCGGCGGGTGCGACGGTCGGTGTCAGCCTGGCCGCGAACCCGAGCCATCTCGAAGCCGTCGACCCGGTGGTGGAAGGAATGGCGCGCGCGAAACAGGACCGCGCCGGCGATCACGAGCACGAAAAGGTGCTCTCCGTGCTGATCCACGGCGACGCTGCGTTCGCGGGCCAGGGTGTCGTCGCGGAGACGTTGAACCTCTCCGAGCTTCCCGGTTACGACGTCGGCGGAACTGTGCACGTCGTGGTGAACAACCAGGTCGGGTTCACGACGCCGCCCGACTTCGGGCGCTCGACCGTGTACGCGACCGACATCGCCAAGGCGGTGCAGGCACCGATCTTCCACGTCAACGGCGACGATCCCGAAGCCGCGGTGCGCGTGATCCGCCTCGCGTTCGCGTTCCGGCAGGAGTTCAAGAAGGACGTCGTCGTCGACCTGGTCTGCTATCGGCGCTACGGCCACAACGAGGGCGACGAACCTGCGTTCACGCAGCCGCGCATGTACGAGGTGATCGGCCAACGCCGATCGGTGCGCAAGCTCTACACCGAGACGCTCGTGAACCGCGGTGACCTCACGCTCGAGGAGTGCGAGGTCGCGCTCGAAGACTTCCGTTCGCGCCTCGAAGACGCCTTTGCGGAAACGCAGGCGCAGGAGCCCGCACCGGTTGCATGGTTCGAGCACGAGGACACGCCGGCACGTCCGAGCGTCGACACCGGCGTGCCCCGTGAGCGCTTGGAAACGGTGGTCGAGGCGCTGGTGTCGTTCCCGCCCGGCTTCGCCGTGCACCCGAAGCTCGAACGCATCCTGAAGAACCGTCGGACCGAGTTCGACGCGAACAAGGTCGACTGGGCGCTGGCCGAGAGCCTCGCCTTCGGCACGCTGCTCCAGGACGGCGCGCCGGTGCGAGTTGCGGGCCAGGACACCCGTCGCGGCACGTTCAGCCAGCGCCACGCGACGCTCGTCGACCACGCGACCGAGGTCGAGTACACGCCGCTCGCGCACGTCCCGGACGCGCAGGCGCCGTTCATGATCTACGACTCCGTGCTGTCGGAGTTCGCCGCGCTCGGCTTCGAGTACGGCTACTCGGTCGCCGATCGCGACGCGCTCGTCGCGTGGGAAGCGCAGTTCGGCGACTTCATGAACGGCGCGCAGACGATCATCGACCAGTTCATCGTCGCGGCCGAGGACAAGTGGGGTCAGCAGAGCGGCCTCGTGCTGCTCCTCCCCCACGGCTTCGAAGGTCAAGGGCCCGAGCACTCCTCGGCGCGGCTCGAGCGGTTCCTCGAACTGTGCGCCGAGGACAACATGCGGGTCGTCTACCCGTCGGTGGCCGCGCAGTACTTCCACGTGCTCCGCCGTCAGGTGCACGATCCCGCGCGCAAGCCGCTCATCGTGCTCACTCCGAAGCGGTACCTGCGCACGGCGGCAACGCAGTCGTCGGTCGACGAGTTGACGCACGGCGGCTTCCAACTCGTCGTGCCCGACCCGAACCCTCCCGCCGAGGTGCGCCGCGTGCTGTTCTGCACCGGGAAGTTCGGTCACGAGCTGTTGGCGGCGCGCGACGAGGCGAACGCACCGGTCGCGGTCGTCCGCGTGGAGCAGCTGTACCCGTGGCCGGAACACGAGATCGCCGAGCAGCTCGACCGCTACCGCGACGCCGAAGTCGCGTGGGCACAGGAAGAGCCCGGCAACATGGGCGCCCGATACTTCGCCCGGCGCCGCATCGAGGAAATCGCGCACGGGAGGCCGGTGCCGGTCATCGCCCGCGCCTCGAGCCCCAGCCCCGCAACCGGCAGCTCCACCGTCCACGATGCCGAGCAGCGCAAGCTCATCGAAGAAGCCCTGAGTTTTTCTTCTTGACGCGCTGAGCGAGCTCAGATGATGCCGGCAACGACGTTGACGGCGGTGGCGACGATCACGACGCCGTAGACGTACGAAAGCAACGCCTGCACGAGGACGGTGCGGCGGATCTTGCGGTTGCGCAGGTTCGTGTCGGAAACCTGGTACGTCATGCCGACCGTGTAGGCGAGGTACGCGAAATCCCGGTAGTCGGGTTCGTCGTGCCCCCCGCCGAAGTCGACCGCATCGCCTATCACTGGGATCGTCGCGTTCCCTGCGCCGTAGTAGAGGTGCGCGTAGTGCAGTGTGAACACCGTGTTCACGACGTTCCACGACAGCACGATCGTCACCGCCGCCACACCGATCAACAGCGTGCGTTCCGATCCGCGCTCGTCACCGGCGGCGGCCAGGGCGAGCGCGACGGCGAGGAGGCTCGCCCCGCTCGCCGCCACGACGACCACCTCGGCGGTGCTGCGCGTCTCGTCGACGCGCGCTGCGATCCGCTCCGTCTCGGCGGCGTCGGCGCGCAGGATCACCGGCCACACCACCGCCAGGAACGCGATCGCAGCGACGTTCCAACCGACGGCGACGGCGACTTCCCAGTGCACGAAGATCGCAGCAACTGCGGCGACCACGATGCCGATGGCCCCCGCGATCGCGAGGCGGCGCATCGCGGGTGCATGCTTCCCGACAACGCGGTGGTACGCCGACGGCGGTTCGGGGTCGACGACGCGAGTCGGGCTATCGGATCTCGACACCGGCATCGACCGGTTCGGCGTCGCCCGGTTCCGCGCCGCGCTCGGGCCCGACGCCGCTCGCCGGGCTCCTGGGAAGGCACGGGCGCTTCGCGTGCCGGCAAGTAGCGGAACGCGATGACCGCACCGAGGAACGCGGCCGCCGCACCGACGAGCACACCCCGGTGCATGCCGTAGACGAAGGCCTCCTTCGCGCCGTTCGCGAGCTCGGCCGCGACGTCGGCCGGGATACGCGGGTTCGACGCGACCTCGAGTGCCTGTCCGAGACCGTCTTGGGCGATGTCGACGGGCGGCCCCGTGAGCCCCGCCGCGCTGAACGCATCCGCCACACGCGGTCCGTAGAGCGACGACATGACACTGCCGATGATCGCCACACCGAACGCGCCGCCGACTTGACGGGTCGTGTCGTTCATCGCCGAACCGATGCCGGCCTTGGCCCGGGGCAGCGACCCCATGATCGACTCCGTGGCCGGCGCCATCGTGAGGCCCATGCCCACCGCCATCACCACCATGCGCCAGGCGACGTCGCCCCAGTACGAGATGTTGTTGTCGGGCAACGTCGCGAGCAGCGCAAGCCCGGTCCCGGCGACCGTGAGCCCCACGCCGACGACGACCTTGGTGCCGAGCCGTTCCACGATGCGCGGGCTGCTCGGTGCGACCACGAGCATCGTGATCGCCATCGGCAGCAGCCGGATCCCCGCCTCGAGCGCGCTGTAGCCCATGACGAACTGCAGGTACTGCGTCAACAGGAAGATCGAGCCGAACATCGCGAAGAACAGCAGCATGATGCCCATGCTCGCGGCGGTGAAGCGCGGGTTCTTGAAGAAGGACGTGTCGAGCATCGGGCTCTTGCAGTACGACTCCCAGAACGCGAACGCGCCGAGCACGATGATCGAGATCCCGAACGCGAGGAGGATCTCGGGCGAGGTCCAGCCGTGTTCGGGTGCCTGGATGAACGCGTACACCAGCGTCACGAGGCCGACGATCGACAGCAGCGCCCCGATCGGATCGAGTGCCGGTTTCGACGGGTCCTTCGAGGTGGGGACGAGGAACACGCCGGCGATCAGCGCGAACACGACGATCGGCAGGTTCACGAGGAAGATCGAGCCCCAATAGAAGTGCTCGATGAGAAAGCCACCGCTGATCGGGCCGAGCGCAGTCGCAACGCCCGCGATCGCCGCCCACATCCCGATTGCACGACCGCGCTCTTCGGGCGGGAACGTGTTGGTGATGATCGACAACGTCGCGGGCATGATGAACGCGCCGCCGATACCCATGATCCCACGGGTGAAGATCAGGTGGCTCGGCGTGTCGACGAGTGCGCTCGCGACCGAACCGAGACCGAACACCGCCATGCCGAACTGCAGCGCGCCGCGGCGGCCGAAGCGATCACCGAGGCTGCCCGCGGTGAGGAGCAAGCCCGCGAACACGAGCGTGTAGGAGTCGACGATCCACTGGAGCTCGCTGTTGCTCGCGCCGAGCTCGTCCACGAGCGTCGGGATCGCGACGTTGAGGATGGAGTTGTCGACGATGATGACGAGCAGGCTCAGGCAGAGCACACCCAGGATCCACCAACGCTGCTTGTAGGAGCGGGTCGTTCGATCGAACGGTGGGAGTCCGGCGGGAGCGGCGGCGTGCATGGAGTTTCCTTTACCTCGCTCTGAGCCGGCGTACGCCGATCCACCCCGCGGCCAGTCCGAATCCGATCGAGATCGCGGCGAGCACGCCGTGCACGAGCTTGAAACCCGTGCTCTCGTCCTGCCCCGCCATGATGAACACGCGCGACACCCACACGTAGAGCGTCCATGCGCACACCGCGACCAACACCCACGCAGCCCTTCTGCTCAGCGTTCTCCGCTCAGAGGGCCGCTCGGGCCCCGCCTCACTGCTCGACGGGATACCCGCCTCGGCGGTCGTTCGGCTCACGCGCTCACGGTACTCAGTGAGACGCTCGTTCTATTGCCCCGAGGGCGGCTTCGACGACGGCGGACGACGCGTTCGTCATCGGCAGACGTAGATCGGGTGTTGCGATGCGGCCTTGGGCGTGCAGCACACCCTTGAAGACGGCGGGGTTGGGCTCCGCGAAGCCGGCGCGCACCACGGGGAGCAGGGCTTCGGCATGCGCGCGGCCGTCTTCGAGCTTGCCCGCGAGGCCGCACTCGATCATGGCGACGACGCGCTCGGTGCACACATGGGCCGATGCCGCGATCGCGCCCTGCCCGCCCATGCACGCGATCGGGTACAGGATCGCATCCTCGCCGCCGAGCACCGCGAAGCCGCTCGGCGCTTCCGCCAGGACTTGCAACGTGTCGGCGTCGAGCGCTCCGACCGCCTGCTTGACGCCGGCGATGTTCGGATGCGCCGCGAGCTCGAGCAGCGACGCGGCGCCGAGTCCGCGCCCGGTGCGGTACGGGATGTTGTAGAGCACGATCGGTACCGAGCTGGCGTCGGCGACTGCCTTCATGTGCGCGACGACGCCGGCCTCCGAGGGCCGCACGTAGTACGGCACGACGACGAGCGCTCCGACGACACCCGGTGTCGTCGCGATCGCCTCGGTTGCCGAGATCGTCGTACGCGTGCTGTTGGTCCCTGTGCCGACGATCAGCGGCGCGTGCGCGGTACCACATCGCGCGCACGCACGCGTCGATGACGGCACGCTTCTCGGCCTCGTCGAGTGCGCTCGCTTCACCGGTGGTACCGAGTGCGACGATCCCGGTCGCGCCGGCGGCGAGATACTCGCGGCACAGGCGTTCGATCGCAGGGACGTCGACGGAGCCGTCGGCAGCGAACGGCGTGATCAGTGGAACCCAGACACCACGCAGATCGAGGTCGCTCGTCATGCGGCAAAGAGGATAGCCGCCGATTCGCATGATAGGACCTGTCGCCTGCTCATGTCCGGCGTGGTGCAGTTCGTCTTGACGATGTTCGTCGGCGTGCTGACCGGCATCTTGTCGGGGATGTTCGGCATCGGCGGCGCAGTGATCTCCACGCCCGCGGTGCGCGCGCTCGGCGCCACGCCGCTCGAAGCGGTCGGCTCGACGCTGCCGTCGATCCTCCCTTCTTCTCTCTCCGGGACCCTGCGCTACCTGCGCGAAGGCCTCGTGCGCATCCGCGTCGCCCGGTGGACGTGCCTCTTCGGCATACCTGCATCGGTCGGCGGGTCCTTGCTCTCGGGTGCCGTGCCGGGCGACGGTCACGTGTTGATGCTCGCGACAGCCGCATTGGTCGGATTCACGGCCTATCGCACGGCGTTCCCGAAGCCCCGCGATCGACCTCACCGGCGACGAGCACATCGAGGTGTGGCGGCTGGCGATCATCGGCCTCGCCGCCGGCGGCCTGTCGGGTCTGCTCGGCGTCGGGGGTGGGATCTTGATGGTGCCCGCGTTCTCGACGTGGCTGCGCATGCCGCTGAAGGAGACGGTCGCGACGTCGCTCGCGTGCGTCGGTGTGTTCGCGATCCCCGGCACGATCACGCACGCGCTGCTCGGCCACATCGACTGGGCGTTCGCGATCCCGCTCTGCATCGGGGTGATCCCCGGCGCGCGCATCGGCGCGAACTTCACGATCGCCGCCAGTGACCGCGTGCTGCGGCTCTCCGTGGCCGGTGCGCTCGCCGCTGTCGCGGCTGATCTATGCGGTCGAGCGAGATCATCGCCCTCAGCGACTGAGCGCTCATCGAGCCGACTCACCGCGCGAACACCTCGTCGAGCATCGGCGGCGTCAGCCTCCCGGTGAACGTGTTCTGCTGACTCGGGTGGAACGCGCCCACGATCGTCAACGGATCGCAACGCACGACGAGGCCGTGCGCGAACTTCGGCCGGCGCGCCGGGAGATCGACCGGGTAGCCCCGCAAGCACGCTCCACAGTGCTTCGTAGGCGAAGGCGCCGAGCACGACGACGACGCGCACACGCTCGAGGAGCTCGAGTTCACGCACCAGGTACGGGCGGCATTCGTCGCGTTCGGCGGGCGTGGGCCGGTTGGCGGGCGGCGCGCAACGCACGGCGGCCGAGATGTACATGTCACGCAGCTTCAGACCGTCGTCGCGCCGGTCGGAGCTCGGTTGGTTCGCGAAGCCGGTGCGGTGGAGCGATGCGAAGAGGAAGTCGCCCGACCGATCCCCGGTGAAGATGCGGCCGGTTCGATTGCCGCCGTGCGCGGCGGGCGCGAGCCCGACCACCATCACGCGTGCGCGCCGGTCACCGAAACCCGGCACCGGGCGGCCCCAGTAGGTCTCGTCGCGGAAGGCGGCGCGCTTCTCGCGCGCGACCTCCTCGCGCCACGCGACGAGTCGTGGACATGCCCGACAGCCGCTGATCTCGAGGGCGAGCGCGTCGAGGTCGTCCGACGCGGGAACGGGCATCGGACGATCGTACGGGTACCCTGCGACCTCGGATGCGGGTGCTGCTGCTCGTCAACTCCACGGCATCGTCCGTCACGGCCCGCCGTCGCGTGCTGATCCGAAAGATGCTCGCGGAGCAGCACGAGGTCGAGGTCGCCGAGACGTCACGGCGTGGCCACGCCACCCGCCTCGCGCGCGCCGCGGCGAACGACAAGTTCGACGTCGTTGCGGTCTTCGCGGGCGACGGCACCCTCAACGAAGCCGCCGACGGGTTGGCCGGCACCGACACCGCGCTCTCGCCGCTCCCCGGCGGCTCCACGAACGTCTACGCACGCACGCTCGGGATTCCGCTCGACCCGGTCGCTGCCACCACGACGCTGCTCTCGTCGCTCCAGCGCCGTGCGTTCACGCGGCTCGGGCTCGGGCGAGTGAACGGCCGGCGCTTCCTGTTCCACACCGGGTTGGGTTTCGACGCGGCGGTGATCCGGCGCGTCGAGCGCTACGGCGAGCTCAAGCGATACGCGTCGCATCCGCTCCATATCGTGGCCGCCTTCGAAACCTGGTTCCGGCACTACGACCGCAGCAAGCCCCGGTTCGACATCACCCTCGACACGGGTGAACGGATCGAAGGCGTCTACTTCGCGATCGTGTCGAAGACGTCGCCGTACACCTATCTGGGGCCGCGGCCGCTCGTCGTCGCACCGGAAGCGGGCCTCCACACCGGCCTCGCCTTGACCGCATTCCGATCGCTGAAGGTCAGCACCCTGCTACGCGCCGCGAGCTCGGCGCTCGGCGTCGGCCGGTACCTGCGAACATCGTCCGCCATCGTGCAGCGGCACGACCTGCGCGAATTGCACGCCGGCGGACGTGGCGCGTTTCCATACCAGGCCGACGGCGACGATCTCGGCGACGTCGAAGACCTCGACATCGATCACGAGGACGACACGCTCACGATCGTCCTTCCCTAGACGCCTTCGGTGAGCGGCGTTCTCCCGACGTCATGCGAGGGCGGCGAGCGCGACTTCGGGGACGTTGGTGATGATCGCGTCGACGCCGGCCGCCGCGCACACCTGGATCTCGGCCGGATCGTCGACCGTCCACACGTCGACGCGGAGGTGCTGCGCCTTGGCGTCGCGCACTGCGGCGTCGGGCGCGGCGAGGAAGGTGAGGCGATCGGGATGCAACCAGGAGTGACCGTGCTCCCGCGCGAGCATCGCGGCGGCCGCGACGTCGACACCGTGGACGAGGAAACCGGTTGCCAGCTCGGGCGCATGGGCACGAACCGCGTCGATCGTCGCGAGGTCGAAGGACGAGAACACCGCCGCGACGCCTTGTTCGCGCACCAGGTCCACGGCCCGACGCGCCACATCCTGATCGGGGTCGGCGTCGGCTTCCCACCGCGAACACTTCACCTCGACGTTCACGAACCATCCCGCGCACGCCTCGAGCGCTTCCGCGAGCGTCGGCATCCACGGGCACTTCGCCCGGATCTCCGAGAACGCCCGCTCCGCGAGCAGGCCGAGCCCGTCTGCTCGGGCGTCGTGGTGGACGACGAGCACGCCGTCGGCGGTGCGCCGGACGTCGAGCTCGACGCCGTCGGCACCGAGCTCGCGCGCCGCGACGAAGGCGTCGACCGTGTTCTCGCGCGCAACTCTGCACGCCCCGCGATGGGCGAGAACAAGCGGTCGCGACGACACGACGGCCAGGTTACGCGGACGCCAACAACGCAACACGTTCCACTTTTGGCAGCAAATGTCCTGGTCAGGCCCTTGCATGGCGCGCAAACGGCCGTTACCCTGCCGAATCTCGCTGCGGGAATCCGGGCAACGGAAACCGGACACGCTTGTGAGCGGGCGCACAAGACCGGCCGAACATGAGGTCGAACGGACGGAACCGACCGAACAGGTCGAAGAGGTCGAACACCAGGTCGAAACCGAGGGTCTGTGCGACCCATCGAAGGGGGACATGAAGTGGCGCTGACGTGGATTCGGACGCACGACTGGGACACGGACGCCTGGCGCTTGAGCGCCGCCTGTCGAGACACGAGTCCGGAGCTTTTCTTCCCGATCGGAACGACCGGCGTGGCGCTCGACCAGATCGAGGCCGCCAAGCGGGTCTGCGGGCAGTGTCCGGTGACGGGAGAATGCCTGGAGTTCGCGCTCGCGACCAATCAGGAAGCGGGCGTGTGGGGCGGCCTCACCGAGGAAGAGCGGCGCCGAGTTCGCAAGTCGTGGTCGGCGACCAGCTCCGAAGTGCGCGTCGGCTGACCCCGATCACACCTCCGCCCGCCGCCATTCGACCCGTCGCAATTCCACTCGTCACAATTCCACTCTGGGCATCGCCACGCGTGCCCGCACGCGCACCTCGGTGCCGTCGTTGCTGTGCATCTCGATAGAGCCATCGAGCTCGCCGGTCACGAGCGCCTGCACGATCGACAGACCGAGACCCTGACCACCCTCGATCGAGAACCCCTCGGGCAGTCCCGCGCCGTTGTCGACGACGTCGACGACCACGTGATCGCCGTCCCGCCGGAGCTGCACCGACACCTCCGCGTCTCGTGTCCCCTCGGGGAACGCGTGGTCGACCGCGTTCTGCATGAGCTCGTTCAGCACGACTGCGAGCGGCGTCGCGACTTCGCCCGGTAGGTCACCGGCGTCGCCCTCGACGCTGAACCGGATCCGCAACTCGGGCGACGATGCCGTGTCCTCGACGAGGCGCGCGAGTGGTCGCACGATCTCGCCGAAGTGCACGATGTCGCCGGGTTCGCGCGACAGCGTCTCGTGCACGATCGCGATCGAACGGATCCGCCGCTCGGATTCCGCCAGCGCGGTCCTGGCCTCAGGTGACCGCACCCGGCGGGCCTGGAGCCGCAGCAACGACGCGATCGTCTGCAGGTTGTTCTTCACGCGATGGTGGATCTCGCGGATCGTTGCATCCTTCGACAACAGCAGGCGGTCACGGCGTCGGAGGTCGCTGACGTCGCGGAGCAAGATGACGGCGCCGACTGCAACTCCCTGCTCGAGCTGCGGCAGGACCTGCGTGAGCACGGAGATCTCCCCGCGCTCGATCTCCTCCGCGACCGGCAGGCGAGTGCTCATCGCACTACGCGCGGCGGTGTCGTCGAAGCCGATATCGATGAGCACCTGGCCTTCCGCGTAGGTGTGGAAGCCCAGGCGATGGAGCGAGCTCACGGCGTTGGGGCTCGCGAAGTCGACGCGCGTTTCTTCGTCGATGACGATCACGCCGTCGCCGACACGTGGCGCGCTCTCGACTTCCATCTCGTCGACCTCGAAGGGGAACGAGCCTTCGGCAATCATGTTGGCGAAGCGGTCGAACGCTTCGAGGTACGCGCGTTCGAGGTCACCTTCGCGCCGCGTGAACGACATGGGTGACTCCTGCGTCAGCACGGCGATGGGCCGCCCCGCGTGCAGCATGGGAATGCACTTCACCTGCACACGGTCCTTGCTCCCGAGCGCTTTCGTCTCCCCCTCGACGATCTCGACGGTTCGGAAGCAACGCGTCAACAGCGGCCGCTCCACCTCGTCGATGACACTGCCCACGAGATCCTGCGGATAGTTGGTTTGTCCGGTGACCGGCCGAACCTGTGCGAGCACGACGAAGCGATGGCCCTCTTCGCGTGAGATCGGCGCGAGCAGGAGCAGGTCCGAGAACGACAGGTCGGCGAGCGAACGCCAAGTGGCGACCAGCCGTTCCACCTGAATGAGGTCGGTGCCGTTCAGCGCGGTACGAGAGCGCGCCAGGTACGGAACAGTGGTCAGCGGCGCGGTCGTCGCCGAACAGGTAGCTGCCGATGCGCGCCAGCCCTTCGACGTCTCCGATGTCGACCTCGAAGTTGGGGATGCGCAGGACGACATCAGGTGCTCGCGCGAGCTCGGCGCGCAGCTCCGCTTCCCGCATCGCGACGACGGAGAAGTTGCGATACGACTCGCCGATGGTGCGCAGGACCGCGCGCGACGCGCGCGCGGGTCGTCGAGGGCGGAATCGCCGAGGGCGACGATCTCCTCTGCGATCGCGGTGGCGTCGTCGACGAGCGTGGTCGCCGCGGTCGCACCGGCCGGGTCGAGGAGGTAGTCCGGGAGCGTCTTGTTCAACACGAGCGAACCGAGACTGAAGTCGCGCGCGACGAGTTCCTCGCAGAACCGCTCGGCCTCGTGCAGCGGAGCCGCCTCGAGCGTGGTGACCACCGCGAACGTCGTGCGGCGATCGTGGAGCAGCGCTTCGACGGCGTTCGCGCGCGTGACGAATCCCTCGTACATGGACTGGAAGTTGAGAAAGAACTCGGCGATGTCCTGGAGGAACTTGCTGCCCAGGATCCGGTCGGCCATCTGGTAGAAGGGTCGGCTCGCGACGTTCAGCACGCGGCTGCCGCGCTTGCCGCCGACCCGGTACGGCAAGGTCAGCCAACGCAGCAACCGTCCGCCGAAGAACTCCGCCATGCGCGCCGGCGCTTCGAGGAAATCGATCGCGTTGCGGGTCGGCGGCGTGTCGATCACGATCAGGTCGTACTCACCACCGGAATGGATCTCGTAGAGCCGCTCCATCGCGATGTAGTCGTGACTCTGCACGAACCGCGCGGTGAGGTTGTGGTACAGACGGTTCTCGAGGATGCGATACGCGGTCTCTTCGTCCTTCGCGTGCCGCAACACCAGGTCGTCCCACGACTGCTTGGTGTCGAGCATCGCCGCCCACAACTCGCCGCGCGGTTCCACACCCGCCGCTTTCATGATCTCGGGCGGCACCGGGTAGGCGCGGTTGCCGAGGCCATCGAGGCCGAGCGCGGTCGCGAGGCGCCGGGCCGGGTCGATCGTCAGCACGAGGACCTTCCCGCCCAACCGGCTGGCGGCTCCGAGTGCCGCGGCGGCCGCGACCGACGTCTTCCCGACACCGCCGGAACCGCAGAACACGACGATCTCCTTCGTCGCGAGCAGCTGCTCGAACCCGCTGACCGTCACCGCGCCTGCACTCCATCGGCGTGTGCTCCGTCACAGGCCGAGCTCCTGGCCCAACGCGTCGGCGACCATGCGCGTGACGCGCAGGCCGTGCGCGCGCGACGAAGAGGTACGGCAGGTAGAGCAGCGGAAGGTCGACCGCTTCGAGCAGGCGTTCGAGGTGCACGGCCCGGGTGCGCCGGAGCGAGACCGCGAGGCGGGCACCGTCGAGGACCACCGTGGAGCCGGTGCCGGCGCGCGCTTCCAAGACCGCGTGCGCGTCGGGCTCGCGCAGCGCTTCGAACGCGGCTTCGTCGGCGTGGGTGAACAGCTCGGGCAGCACCCGGTTCACGACGACCGTTCCGAGCGGGACCGACAATTCGGTGCGCAGCCGTCCGACGAGCTCGATGGTTTCCGCCACCGGCATCTCTTCGGGCGTCGTGACGATGTTGACCGCCGTTATCGCGGGATCCTCGAGCATCTCGCTGAGCCACTGCGTCTGCGTGCGCACGGGACCGACGTCCACGAGCTCACGGATCCCGGCCGGCGCGCCGAGCTGGGCGACGATGTGTCCGGTCGCGGTCGCGTCGACGACGACGAGGTCGATGTCGGAGCGGCCCTCGATCGCCTCCCGCACCTCCCAACAGATCTTGCCGATCGTCAAGATCTCCTTCACGCCGGGTGCTGCACTCGCAACGAAGTCGAGCGCTTTGGCGAGGGGTCCGACGCGGCCGAGCACCGGCACCCGCAGGTTGAGCTTGAGGTACTCCTGCAACGCCGCTTCGGTGTCCATCGCCATGGCGAGGACGCCGGGATGCACTTCGCGCGGCGTGAACCCGACCGGCCGCTGCTCGAACTGTGCGGGGACGTCGCCCTTCGCGTCGACCTCGACCAGCAGGACACGCTTGCCGATGTTCGACGCGAGCAGCGCCGTCGCGGCGGCAACCGTGCTCTTGCCGACGCCACCCTTGCCTGTGAAGAAGAGGAGACGCCGGTCGAGCAGATCGGGTGCGGGCCCTATCACCACGCGGGAGGTGGACGCCCCGTGCTACCGGGCGCCGAAGCCGACCTGGCGATCCCCGGCATCACTCGCGACCTCGACGAAGGCGATCTTGTCGGTCGGGACGCCGACGCGCTTGCCCTTCTTGTCGGTCAGCCACAGCGTGCTCGTGCTGCCGCCCAACGCGTCGTCGACGGTCTTGGTGACCTGCTCCGGTGAATCGTCGACGTCGATGACGAGCTCGCGGGCGGTGTAGATGACTCCGATGCGGATCTCCATACGTTCCGCACGCTACCTGTTGCGGATCTTCGGGCCGTTACGTGATCTTGAGCTCGGTGCGGTAGATGCGTTTGGGCGCCAGCTCCTCGTCGAGCTTCGTCGCGATGTCGCGGAACACGACGGCCGCCGGGTCGTCGGGGTGGGCGACCACGATCGGGCGTCCGGCATCACCGCCCTCGCGCAGCTCGGGCACCAAGGGCACCTGGCCCAAGAGCGGGACCTGGAGATCGTCGGCAAGCTCACGACCTCCGCCCGCACCGAACAGCTCGTAGCGATCGCCGTGGTCGCACTCGAACCACGACATGTTCTCGATCACGCCGACGATACCGAGATTCACCTTGCGGGCCATGTACGCGGCGCGCTGCGCGACCCGTTGCGCCGCGGGTTGGGGAGTCGTCACCACCACGACCTCGGCGCGCGGCAGGAACTGCGCCATCGACAGTGCGATGTCGCCGGTGCCGGGAGGCATGTCGACGACGAGGTATTCGGGCTCGTCCCAGTGGACATCGGTGAGGAACTGCTCGAGCGCCTTGTGCAACATCGGACCTCGCCACACGACGGGCTGGTCTTCGCGCGCGAAGAACCCCATCGAGATCAGGGTCACGCCGTTGGCCTCGGGCGGAACGATCACTTCGTCGATGACCGTCGGCGGTCGGTCGATACCGAGCATGCGGGGCATCGAGAAGCCCCAGACGTCGGCATCGACGGCGGCGACGCGTCGACCTCGCTGCGCCAGCGCGACCGCAAGGTTCGTCGTCACCGAAGACTTGCCGACGCCGCCCTTCCCCGACGCGATGGCGAGCACGCGCGTCCGGGAGTCGGTGAACGGGTTCGTGCGGGCGGCGGCGGCGGGCTCGCCCGGGCGGCTGCGCAGCTGGGTGGTGAGCGCCTGGCGCTGCTCGTCGGACATGACCGTGAGCTCGACGTCGACGTCGGCGACGCCCGGCAAGACCGCAACCGCGTCCGTGACCCGCTTCGTGATCTCGGCGCGCATCGGGCAGCCCGCGACGGTGAGCGCAACCGTGACCTGCACCCGCTCACCCTCGATCGCGACGCCCTTCACCATGTCCAGGTCGACGATCGACCGGTGCAGCTCGGGGTCCTCCACGGGCCGCAGGGCTTCGACGACCTCGGCTTCGCTCGGCATCAGCGCCCTCTCGGATATCGCTCCGGGGATTTCCACTACGGCGATAGGTAGAATACCGGGCATGACCGCCGCGGAACTCACTCCGGACGAGTTCGCGGCCGCCGTCACCGCCGTCACCGCCGCCTTCGGCGACCCGACCCGCCGTGACATCTACCTCTTCGTCCGCTCCGCGCCGGACGGCGTCAAGGCCGCCGAGGTCGCGGAGCAGTTCGGACTCCATCCGAACGTCGCCCGCCACCACCTCGAGAAGCTCGCGGCGGGTGGGTACGTGGATGTGGAGCTGGTGCGTCACGAATCGGCCGGGCGTCCTTCGAAGCGATACCGCTCCTGCGAGCGTGACACCCATCTCGCGTTTCCGCCGCGCCGCGACGACCTGCTCGGCACGCTGCTCGCCCGCGCGCTCGAACGCCTGCCGGTGGAGGAGGCGCACGCGATCGCCGAAGAGGTCGGTTACGAGTACGGCCGCACGGTTGCGGCGCGCATGGAGCCCGGTGAGGGTCACCGTTCGGTGAAGAAGGCGCTGGCGTCGGTTGCCGATGCCCTCACCGCGCACGGGTTCGCGGCGCACACCGAGTCCCACGGCACCTCGCTGACGCTCGTCGCCGAGCACTGCCCGTTCGGCGAAGCCGCCGCCCGGTACCCGCACGTGCTGTGCGCGGTGGACACCGGGATGATCAAGGGGATGCTCGAAGGGTTGTACGGCGAGACCTCGCCGATGATCGAGGAGAGCAGGCCGGGCGGCGGTCAGCACTGCGTCACGCGCGTGTGAGTCCGCGCGTACCTCGATCATGCGTCGTCGGCGCCGATGCGCCCGGACGTGCTCGACGCGATGCTTCCCTACCTGCGCGATCACCCGGCCGATCCGGGCCGGCTGCACGCCGAAGGCCGCGTGACCAGGGTCGCGCTCGAGCAGGCCCGCGAACAGGTCGCTCGAATTCCTCGGTGCCCGGCCGCGCGAGGTCGTGTTCACGTCGGGCGGTACGGAATCCGTGAACGCCGCCGTCTGGGGCGCGGTCGCGCGAAGTGCGCGGAACGCGGCGGGCACGTGGTCACCACTGCGGTCGAGCACTCGTGCGTCCACGACGCGATCGCGCGGGCGGGAGTCGAGTGCACGGTCGTGGGAGTGGACCGGCTCGGTCGTTACGACGTGTCCGAAGTCGTCGACGCGATACGCGACGACACCGTGCTCGTGTCCGCGCAGCTCGGCAATCACGAAGTCGGAACGCTTCAGCCCGCCGCGGCAGTGTGTGCGCGAGTGCACGAGCACGCGCCCGACGTCCTGGTGCACGTCGACGCGTGCGCGGCGACCGGCCGGATCCCGATCGACTTCGCCGCGCTCGGCGCCGACCTGGTCTCCGTGACCGCGCACAAGTGGGGTGGCCCGAAGGGTGCGGGCGCGTTGATCGTGCGCCGCGGGCTGCGCGTCCCGCCGCTCCTCGTCGGCGGCGCACAGGAGCGAGCCCGGCGCGGCGGCATCGAAGACGTGCCGGCGTGGATCGGGTTCGGCGCGGCGTGCGCGGTCGTCGATGTCGGGGCGGAAGCGGCGCGCCAGCGGGCGCTGATCGAGCGGGCCGCGGCGGTGTGCGACACCATCCCCGGTGTCGAACGGTTCGGCGACGCGAGCGCCGAGGGTTCGCTCCCCCACCTGTTGTGCGTCGGGGTGGAGGGCGTCGAAGCCGAGCCGATCCTGCTCGCGCTCGACCAGCACGGCGTCGCGGTGCATTCGGGCTCGTCGTGCTCGTCGGAGATGCTCGAGCCGTCGCCCGTGCTCGAGGCGATGGGCGTGGACGCCGACCACTCGTTGCGCGTGTCGGTGGGTTGGTCCACGATCGATGCCGACATCGACCGATTCGTCGTAGCCCTGCCGGGAATCGTCGAACGGTTCAGGGGGTTGCGCACTGCATGACCGTCCGTCGCCTGAATCACGCCGTGCTCTACGTACGCGATGCCCGCCGCGCCGCCGCGTTCTACCGCGAGGCCCTCGACTTCGAGATCGTCGCCGAGGTCGGCAACGGTGCGGGCGTGTTCCTGCGGGCGTCCGGCACCGACAACCATCACGATCTCGGCCTGTTCTCGGTCGGCCCGGACGCACCCGCGCCACAACCCGGCCGCGTCGGTCTCTACCACCTCGCCTGGCAGGTCGACTCGATCCGCGACCTCGCCGACATGCGCGAGCGCCTGGGCCGGCTCGGCGCGCTCGTGGGTGCGAGCGACCACGGCGTCAGCAAGTCGTTGTACGCGCAGGATCCCGACGGCAACGAGTTCGAGGTCATGTGGGAGGTCCCGAGCGAGGACTGGGGCGCGACGCCGAGGACGGCGCGTGCGCCCGCTCGACCTCGACCGCGAGCTCGCCCGCTACGGCTGACCGGGACCCCGCGTTGATGCGACCTCGACCCCGCTACGCGCGTGGACCGGCGAAACAGAATCCCTTCGGCACGCTCAGCGCTGGGTCACGTCGACGACTTCGGCTGCGCTCAACTCGACCAGGCGGGCCGGCGTCAACGGGAACACGGTGTCGGGTGTGCCGGCCGCCGCCCACACCTCGGCGTACGCGAGGAGCGCGGGGTCGCACACGGCCGGGATCGGGGCCGCGTGGCCGAACGGCGGCGTGCCGCCGATCGCGTAGCCCGTCGCCGCACGAGCCTCGTCGGGCGTTGCGGACCGAGCGCCGCCCGCGCCGAACTGCGCGCCCAACCGCCCGACGTCGACGCGGTTCGCGCCCGAAGTGAGCGCGAGCACGGGGCCGACACCGTCGACCACGAACACCAGGGACTTGACGATCGCGCCCACCTCGCAGCCGATCGCCGCCGCCGCGTCGGTCGCCGTGCGCGTGCCTTCGGGGTAGCGCGTCACGTCGATCGTCACACCGGCCGAGCGCATCGAATCGACGAAGCGGTTCAACGCGTGCCGATCGACGAGGTCAGTGTGACTGGAACGGGCGCCAGGCGTCGGGGTCGGCGGCCTTGGCCGCCACCGCCCTCGGGAACTTGCCCGCCGCCAGGTCCGACAAGCTCACCTTCTCGAGCACGGCGCGCAGGCTCGCCCGCACCGCGATCCAGAGCTCGGGCAGGTGCTCGGCGGCGCCCGGGTACTCGAGATCCTGGGGTTGCATGCCCTGCACTGCGGCGAGCGGCCCTTCGACCGCGCGGAGGACATCAGCGACGGTGACCTCGCGCGCCGGACGGGCGAGCTGGTACCCGCCGTCGGCGCCGCGGCGGGTGCGAACGATGCCGGCCCGGCGCAGCTCGGTGAGGATGTTCTCGAGGAAGTTCTGCGGGATGCCCTGGCTCTTGGCCAGATGCTCGCCCTTGACCGGCGCACCATCGGGCTGCGCCGCCGCGAGCTCGACGGCCGCCCGCACCGCGTAGTCCGCTTTGGCAGTGATCCGCATCGAGCCATTCTGCCGGAATCGACAGCGATCACCGAGCCGCGAGGTCGGCGATCGTCGTCGAACCGAACAGTTCCCGAGTCGAGTCCTCGAGCAGGTCCCAGACCGCCGTCGGCGTACATCGGTACGGCTCGGTCAGCGGGCTCCGCACCGCTTCCAGCACTTCTGAGACCGTGATCACGTCGGCGCCGCGTGCGAGCCGGTAGCCGCCGTCGTACCCCCGCTGCGCCACGAGCAGCCCCGCCCGTCGCAGGTCGCGCAAGATGTTCTGGAGGTACTCGAACGGAATCCCTTCGTCGCGCGCCAGGGTGCCGGCCTTGATGTAGCCGCCATCGGCCGCGGCCAGGGCGACCGACGCCCGCAGCGCGTAGTCAGTTCTTGCCGGAATTCGCAACTTTTCGGTCCTCAGCTTGACTCGCACTCGCGCCATACCCTACTTTTTCGATTGACAAAGTACACAAGTCCCGAGGGATACTTCCCGGCGGACACCTTTCATGGAGGATCTTGTGAAGTCCCCTCGCCGATTCGGCTTGCTCTCGGTCGCTGTCACCATGGCCCTCGCTCTCGCCCTCGCGGCGTGCGGCGGCGATGACGACAGCGACAGCAATGCGTCGGACACCACCGGTGCCGACACGGAGAGCTCCGAGCCCGTCACCTTGCGGCTCGGCTACTTCCCCAACGTCACCCACTCCCCCGCCGTCGTCGGCGTGGAGCACGGTGACTTCGAGTCCGCGCTGGGCGAGAACGTGTCGCTCGAGCTCTCGACCTTCAACGCCGGCCCCGCCGCCGTCGAAGCCATCTTCGGCGGTGCGATCGACGCCTCGTTCATCGGGCCGAACCCCGCGATCAACGCCTTCGCGCAGTCGCAGGGCGAGGCCATCCGCATCGTCTCCGGCGCCGCCTCGGGTGGTGCGTACCTCGTCACCAAGCCCGAGATCACGAGCGCCGAGGACCTGGCGGGCAAGACCTTGGCCACGCCCCAGCTCGGCAACACGCAGGACGTCGCGCTGCGGGCATGGCTCAAGGACGAGGGCTACACGACCGACACCGCCGGTGGTGGCGACGTGAAGATCGTGCCGCAGGAGAACGCGCAGACCCTCGACACCTTCAAAGCCGGTCAGATCGACGGCGCGTGGGTGCCCGAGCCCTGGGCGACGCGTCTCGTCAACGAAGGCGGCGGCAAGATCCTCGTCGACGAGCGTGACCTGTGGCCCGAGGGTGAGTACGTCACCACGCACCTCATCGTCACCACCGAGTTCCTCGACGAGCACCCCGACGTCGTGAAGCAGCTGATCGAAGGCCTGGCCGGCGCGATCGACTTCATCGGCGAGGACCGGACCGAGGCCGAAGCCCTGGTTGTCAGCGGGATCGAGAAGGCATCGGGCAAGCCGATCGCCCCCGAGCTCGTGACGGCCAGCTTCGACAACATCACGTTCACCCTCGACCCGATCGCTTCCTCGCTGACGACATCGGCGAAGAACGCAGAGGCCGAAGGGCTGCTCGAGCCGGTCGACCTCGACGGCATCTACGACCTGACCCTGTTGAACGAGATCCTCGCGGATCGCGGCGAACCCGAAGTGAAGGACTCGTGAACAGTCTCCGTCCGCTCCGAGCGGTGGACGACGCACTGACGGACCCGGCACCGCCCGCCGGGTCCGTCGGCGCGTCCTCCGTCGTGTCCGTCGTCGATGTCCGTAAGCAGTTCGGGCACGGCGGCAGCGGTGTCCTCGCGCTCGACCGGGTCAGCCTGGACGTCGCGCCCGGTGAGTTCGTGTGCCTGCTCGGCGCATCCGGGTGTGGCAAGAGCACGTTGCTGAACCTCGTCGCCGGCCTCGACCAGCCGACCTCGGGAACGGTCGAGGTGCGGGCCAACCGCACCTCGTTGATGTTCCAGGAAGCGGCGCTGTTCCCGTGGCTGACGGTTCGGGGCAACGTCGAGCTCGCCTTGAAGCTCTCGGGCACACCGCGCGAGCGCCGGCGTGAACGCAGCGAGCAGCTGCTCGAGATGGTGCACCTCACCGACTTCGCGAAGAAGCGGCCGCACGAGCTGTCCGGCGGCATGCGCCAGCGGACCGCACTGGCCCGTTCGCTCGCGCAAGACGCGCAGATCCTGCTCATGGACGAGCCGTTCGGCGCGCTCGACGCCATGACGCGAGACGTGCTGCACGACGAGCTCGAGACGTTGTGGCGGACCACCGGCAAGACGGTGATGTTCGTCACCCACAACGTGCGTGAGGCAATTCGCCTCGGAGACCGGGTCGTCCTGCTGACGAGCCGTCCCGGCCGGGTTGCCCAGATCACCTCCGTAGACATCGAACGACCGCGGCGCATCGACTCGCCCGAGGTCGCAACCCTGGCCGCGTCGATCACCGACCGCCTGCGCGAAGAGATGGAGCGTCATGCCCGCGGGAAGTGAAACCCTGCACCCGGTCGAAGACCAGGACATCGCCGCGTTCGAGGACCAGTTCGGCCGCGCGCCTTCGCGCGTGCGCAAGGCGTGGACGGCGCTGTGGCCCAAGCTGCTTGCCGTCGCACTGTTCGTCGGCGCCTGGCAGGTCGTCGTGTTGACCGGCTGGAAGGACGAGTTCGTCCTGCCTTCGCCGTTCACCGTGTTCGACCAGTTCTGGCAGGACAAGAGCACCCTCTGGGACGCGACGCAGACAACGTTGCTGCGCGCGGTGAAGGGTTACTCGATCGCGCTCGGTGATCGGCGTCACGATCGGCTTGATCGTCTCCCGATCGAAGATCCTGCGCTCCGGCGTGGGCTCGATGATCACCGGCCTGCAGACCATGCCGTCGATCGCGTGGTTCCCGGCCGCCATCGTCGTCTTCGGCGTCGGCAAGGAGGCGCCGATCCTCTTCGTCGTCGTCCTGGGCGCCGCGCCGTCGATCGCCAACGGTCTGATCAGCGGGATCGACAACATCCCGCCGGTGCTGCTGCGCGCGGGCAGGGTGCTCGGCGCCCGCGGCCTGTCGTCGGTTCGGCACGTCGTGCTCCCGGCCGCGCTGCCGGCGTTCATCGGCGGGTTGAAGCAGGGCTGGGCGTTCGCGTGGCGCAGCCTGCTCGCGGGTGAGCTGATCGTGCTGATCGCCGGCAAGGTCTCGCTGGGGCAGGAGCTCCAGGGGCGCGCGACCTGAACCGATATCAGGACATGTACTCGGTGATGGTCATGATCTTCATCATCGGCGTCGTCGTCGACGCGCTGTTCTTCGGCACGGTCGAGCGCTGGATCCGCCGCCGCTACGGCCTGTTGGACGCGACCGAGAGCTGAGCCGCGGTCGCGTTCCTCGACCTTCACCGACTCCATCACGTCACCCATCTCGGTACCGAGCGCAACATCCATGCCTTCGGTCACGTAGCCGAAGAGGTTGTAGCTCGGCGCGAGCTTGGTTCGACAGTCGTCGATGCAGATGAAGAACTGCGAGCCGTTGGTGTTCGCACCGGAGTTCGCCATGGCGACCGCGCCGACCGTGTACTCGCTCTTCACGGGCTCGTCCGCGAACTTGTAGCCCGGCCCCCCGCGGCCGGTGCCTTCGGGGCAGCCGCCCTGGATCACGAACTCGGGGACGATCCGGTGGAACGTGAGGCCGTCGTAGTAGCCGTCGCGTGCGAGGCCGACGAAGTTGTTCACCGTGTTCGGCGCGAGTTGCGGGTCGAGATCCATGACGATCGTGCCGCGGTTGGTGGTGATCGTCGTGCGGTAGATCTTCGACGCATCGGTCTGGGGGGCGGGTTGCTTGGCCACGGTGATCCTCCGTTCAGGGGGCGCCCACAGTAGTGGGGGTCCCGGTTGCCGATGCCCCACCGACCGCTTCCGCCAACGCGCTCGTCACGAGCTCGCGCTGCGGGTGATCGGCCGGCGCGAGCGCGAGGAATTGCTGGAAGTCGGGCACGGCGAGCGAGGGCTGGTTCAACACGTTGACGTTGGTGAGCGCGCGGTACACGTACGCGTCGTAGTACTCGGGGTCCAACGTCAGCGCCTCCTCGAACGCTCCGAGTGCGCGCTGCACGAGTGCGTCGCGCTGGGTGCCGGCTTCGAGCTCGCCGCGCCGCGAGCGCGTTGATCCAGCCGATGTAGGTGAGCGGCTCGGGCTGCGACGGATCGATGCGTGACGCGGCGTCGTACTCGCGCAGTGCTGCGGCGAGATCGTTGCCGAGCAGCAGACGCGCGTAGGCGATGCGCGCCGAGTAGTCGTCGGGGTTCGCCTCGGCGTTCTCCCGGAGCCGTTCGGCACTGCTCTCGTTGGCGGCAGCGTTGCCGGTGATCGTCTCGCCGGACTCGCGCGTCCCGAGCGCACGCGACAGCCCGAACGCGGCGAAGCCCGCGAACGCGGCGATTCCCACCCAGGTGAGCACCTTCATCCGGCGCGACGTCGATGCCGATGTCGCTGTCGGTGGGGGCGACACCGGTTTCGCATCGTTGTCCAACGATCTGTTGTCCAACGATCTGATGACTGACGCGGCACGTGCGGTGTAGTCGTCGTGCAGCGACTGGTACGTCGCATCGTCGATGTTGCCCGCGTCGCGTTCCGCGTCGAGGTCGTCGAGCGACCGCAACAGGAAGTCGCGCTCGGCCTCCAAGGAACCAAGTGCGGTCTGGTCGCTCATGTTCCTTCGTGACGTGCTCGCGCCACGAGCACTTCGTCGTCATCGCTCGCGGTGAGGCGCGGCTCGCGGCTCCAGCGGCGCAGCGCGAACACGATGGCGGCCGCGGCGGCGATGAACACCACCACGGGCAGACCCCACGCCACGAGCGCGATGCCGTCGTCGCCCGGGTTCAACAGGATGCGCTCGCCGTACACGCTCGTGTAGGCGTCCCGGATCTCGGCATCGGTCTCACCGGCGGCAATGCGGTCGCGGATGTCGTCGCGGATCGCCCGGGCCTCGGGCGCATTGCTCTCGGCCAGCGACTCGCCCGTGCACACCGGGCAGGCGAGCTCCTTCTCCAACCGGCGGGCGCGGGAAGCGTCGGAGTCCGACGGCTGGGAACGGACGACGAGCACGACCACGGCAACGACCACGATCACCGCCAGCGCGAGCCACGGCAGCGCCGGGACCCATGACCGGCGACGACGCACGCGCATCAGCGAGACCCCATCACAACTGGCCCCGCGCGGCCGACAGCATCGTCTCGAGGTTGGCGACACTCACGGCCGCGAACTGCTCGCCTGCGACCCGGCCGTCGGGCGCGATCACGAACGTCTCCGGCTGGCCGGTCGTGCCGTAGGCGAGCGCGGCCTTGCTCTTCGGATCGAACCCGATCGTCCACCCGATGTCCTCGGTCGCGACGTAGTCGCGGATCGCGTCTTCGGTGTCGTCGCGCACGATGCCGATCATCGCGAAATCTGGCTCGTCCTTGTGACGCTCGTAGAACTCCGCGAGGGCCGGCGCTTCCTCGATGCACGGCGCGCACCACGAGTTCCAGAAGTTCACGACGACGGTCTTGCCCGCGTAGTCGGCCAGTGAGACGTCGGTGCCGGCGAGCGTCTCGAGCGTGAACGCAGGCGCCGGATCGTTCGAGCCGGTGAAGCGCCCTTCGGTCACGTTGGGATCGCTCGTGCCGACGTTCAGCGCGAGGACGACGCCGAGCACGATCACAACCGCGCCCACCGCGAGCGCGATCCAGCGCACGCGTCCGCTCACGTCCGCACTCCCGAAGGCGCGGCCTCGACCAGCTCGGCTTCTTCGGGACCGTCGGGACCATCGGGGGGCACATCGGCTGCTTCGGGTGTCGGGAGCACCGACCGTCGCCGCGCGGGCACCAGCGCGAGCAGCGTGCCCGCGGCCATGATGCCGCCGCCGATCCACAGCCACAGCACCATCGGGTTGATCTGGACGCGAATCGTGACCTCACCCGTCGCGGTCGGCGCCGAGATCAGCGTGAGGTACACGTCTTGCAGCACGCCGGTACGCACCGACGGCGTGCCGATGCCGCTCGAGAAGTTCGGGTACGTCGAGATCGCCGGCGCGTACACGCCCAGGTTGTCGCCACCCCGCGCGAGCCCGACGCGGGCCTTGACGCTCGAGCGCTGCTCGGTCCGCTCCGTCTCGGAACCGAGATAGGTCACCGTGTAGCCGCGCACCGATGCCGACGCACCGGGCTCGAGTCGGACCTCCCGCCTCGTCGTGTAACCGGACGATGCCGCGAGCGCGACCGCGATGACGACGACCCCGACATGGACGACGAGCCCGCCGTACAACCGGGTGTTCGCGCGCACCATGCGGAGCGCGGCGACGGGCACGTTCTCCGCGTGGGCGCGGCGGCGCGCCCGCACACCGATCGCGATCGTGCGCCCGATGCTCGCGAGGGCGAAGGCGGCAAGTGCGAACGTGAGGACCTGCGCGATGCCGTCGGCGCCGAGCACGAGTGCGACGACGAGCGTGATCGCGCCGGCCCAAGCGGGAACGAGCAAGCGCCGGCGCAGCAATTCCCCGCTCGCGGCCCGCCACGGGAGCAACGGCCCGACGGCCATGAGGAAGAGCAGCGCGATGCCGATCGGCGCGCCGAGTCGCTCGAAGTACGGCTCCCCCACCGACAGGGTGCGGTCCTGGAGCGCTTCCGCGAGCAGCGGGAACACGGTGCCCGTGAGCACGACGAGCGCGAAGCCGGCGAACAGCAGGTTGTTGAGCAGGAACGCGGACTCGCGCGAGACGGGCGAGTCGATGCGTCCGGGCGCAGCGCAGCGCGTCGCCGCGCCACGCGATCAACGCAACGCAACCGATCGCGACGACCCCGAGGAACGTCAGCAACCACGGTCCGATGGGCGACTGCGTGAAGCTGTGCACCGACGTGACGACACCGGACCGGGTGAGGAACGTCCCGAGGATCGTGAGGCAGAACGTCGCGAGCACGAGCGACAGATTCCACACCCGCAGCATCCCCCGACGTTCCTGCACCATCACCGAGTGGATGAACGCGGTGCCCGTCAGCCATGGCAGCAGCGACGCGTTCTCGACCGGATCCCAGCCCCAGTAGCCGCCCCAGCCGAGCACCTCGTAGCTCCACCACGCGCCCAGGATGACGCCGGCCGTGAGGAAGCCCCACGCGACGAGGGTCGTGCGCCGGACGTCGGCGAGCCAGCCCTCTCCGAACCTTCCGGTGACGAGCGCGCCGACCGCGAACGCGAACGGGATCGTGAACCCGACCATGCCGAGATAGAGCATGGGTGGGTGGAACGCGACGAGGGGGTGGTTCTGGAGCAACGGGTTCGGGCCGCGTCCGTCGAGCGGCACTGCGCCGGCGATCTCGCGGAACGGGTTCGCCGGGCCGAGCGTGAGCGCGAAGAAGAACAGCGTGACTGCGAGGCCGACGATCGTGGCCCACGCGACGATCGGATCGCTCGCGCGGGCGCGGAATCGCCACACCGTGATCGCGAGGTACGCGGTGAGCGCGAGCACCCACAGCAGGATCGATCCTTCGAGCGCGGACCATGCTGCGGTGAACGTGTACAGGCCGGGAGTGCCGCGCGCGACGTTGTTGGCGACGTAACGGATCGAGAAGTCGTGGGTGAACAGCGCCCACTCCATCGTGGCGAACGCGACAACGGCGGCTACCAGCGTGACGAACACGTAGCGGCGACCGGTACGCAAGAGCGCAAGCCGTTGGCGGGCGAGGCCCGCGCCGATCGTCGCGATGCCGAGCACCGACGCGGCCGCGCCCACCGTCAGGGCGCCGTAGCCGATGGCCGCCTTCACCGGTTCACACTGGCGGGCATGTCCGGGCACTCCTCGCCCGCCCGGCCCTTCGGCGGCTCGTAGGTGTTCCCGTGCTTGATCAGCAGCTGGTCCGACACGAAGACGTCACCCGACCACTTGCCCTGCACGACCACCGGCGCACAGTCGGCGAAGAGATCGGGCGGGCTGCCGGAGAAGCGAACGGACGCGATCTCGCCGCCTTCGGTGAGCTCGAACGTGACGTCGTCGCCTCGCTCGCCGATGGTGCCGGGCACGACCGCGCCGCTCATCTTGAGCGCGCGGTCGCCCTGCTCGGTGCGGTTCGCGACGGCGTCGGAGACCGGATCGAACAACACGACGTTGTTCTGGAGGATGACGAGCATCCAGATCGCGGCACCCACGCAGACGAGGGCGGCGATGCCCCAACGCAACTTCATCAGTCGGCCTCGACGACCGCCGAACGTCGCGCACGCCGGAGGCGCTGCCAGAGCCAGGTCGAATACGCGGAGAGCGTCACCACGACGATGGTGTACCCGGCGAAGACGTACCCCCAGTTGTGATCCATCAGACGGGTACCTTCTCGGTCGGCTCGGTGGGTTCAGTGGGCGGCACGTGCACGCGTCGCGCAATGGCGCGCTGCAGCTCGCGCTCTTCTCGGTTCTCGTCGAACTCCGCGAGCCGTAGCCGCGCGGTCACGAGCGTGGCGTAGAGCAGCGTGAACGCGAGCACGCCGAAGATGAGCGTGAACGGCATCCAGAAGCCCTCGAACTGCACGTCGAGCTGGTCGTTGAACACGGTTCCTTCCTGGTGCAGCGTTTCCCACCACGACACCGAGAAGTGGACGATGGGGACGTCGACGAACGCGATCAATGCTGCGATCGCGCACCGCTTGCCGCGTTCGGCCGAGGTGAGGCCCGTACGCCTGAGCGCGAGGTAGCCGAGGTACAAGAAGAAGAGGACCGCGGTGGTCGTAACCCGCGCGTCCCACTCCCACCAGGTGCCCCAGATGGGCCGGCCCCAGAACGAGCCCATCGCCAAGGTGAGCGCGGTGAAGATCACGCCGACTTCGGCGGACGCTCCGGCGAGGAGGTCCCAGGTGGTAGAGCGTGTGCGCGGCCACAACCACAGTGCGGAGGCGACCGCGGTCACGAAGAACGCGAGGTACGCGAGCCACGCCGTCGGCACGTGCACGTACATGAGCCGGTACGCGTCGCCCTGGAGCGCGTCGGCGGGCGCGACCGCGAGGGCCAGCACCAGCAGCACCGCCATGCTCACGGCCGATGCGGCCGAGAGGAGCTTGAGGTTCACGAAGATTCCTCCAACAGCGGCCCGAAGGCCAGGGCGCCCCCCGTCACGACGAGCACCGCGAACGCCGTGAGCAACTGCACCCACGGCCAGCCGTCGCCGGGGACGCCGTCGAGCGCGGCCTCGAAGGCTCGCGTCCCGCCGAGCATCACGGGGGTGACGGCCGGTAGCACGAGCAATGGCACCAGCGTCTCGCGCGCTCGGACTCCGAGCCCGAGCGCGCCGTAGACGGTACCGGTGGCGGCGAGCCCGATGGTCGCGGGCACGGCGGCGGCGATGATGAGCAGGAGGCCGCGCAGCTCGACGTCGTAGAGGAACACCACACCGACGCCGAGGACCACTTCGAGCGCGGCGAGCTCGACGATGATCGCTGCGGTCTTGCCGAGAAAGATCGCAGCGCCGTCGAGGCCGGAGAGCCGGAGGCCGTCGCGCGCGGCGTTGCCCTCCTCGATGGAGAACGCACGGCCGACGGCGAGCAGCGATGCGAGCAGCACGGCGGTCCAGAACAGCCCGGGCGCGACGCGGCGAGGAGGCCCCGGTCGGGGTCGAGGGCGAACGCGAACAGCACGAGCACGATCCCGCCGAAGGGCAGCACCTGCTGCAACGCGACGCGTGACCGCATCTCGACCCGGAGATCCTTGCCCGCGACGAGCAGCGAGTCGCGCAGGATCGTCACGGCACCGCCTCGACCGCCACGTCGGCGGCCACGTCGACTGCGCGCCGCGTCGCCGGATCGAGCGCACGGCCGTGCTCGCGGATCCGGCCTGCGACCACCGTCACCTCACGCGTCGCGTGACGGCGGGACAGGTCGACTTCGTGCGACGCGATGAGCACCGTGCGACCCGCGGCCGGCGCCTCCGCGAGTACGGCGTCGACCACCGCCCGGCCGTCGGCATCGAGACCGGCGTGGGGTTCGTCGAGCAGGAGCAGCGCCGGATCGCGGGCGAGCGCGACCGCGAGCGAGAGGCGACGACGCTGACCTTGCGAGAGCCGGCCGTGTGGCACACCGCCGAGATCGGTGAGCCCGACACGCGCCAGCGCGGCGTCGGCATCGGCGCGCGAGCGGCCCGCCGCCCGCGTCGCGAAGCGCGCGTTCTCGGCGACGGTCAGGTCGTCGTACGCGAACGTCTCGTGGCCGACGAGGCCGACCGATCTCCGAACACTGCGACGATCACGCGTGAGGTCGTGCCCGAGCACCTCGGCCGTCCCGGACCGCACGGGCAGCAGGCCCGCGCACAGTCGGAGCAAGGTGGTCTTGCCCGCGCCGTTCGGCCCGCTGCACAACACGACCTCCCCCACGTCGACCTCGAGGTCGGCGCCCGCGAGAGCGGGAAACCGGCCGAGGAGACACACCGCCGATCGCAGGCTGATGACGCGGCTGGGAACGCGCACGGGCCGCCTTTCGCAGCGCAAGGGCCTTTCACGGCGCAAGGAACGTGCCCGCAAAGTCTACGAAGGGTGCCGCACGACCAGCGAACCGTCACCGCTCGTGGGAACGCACGCGCGCACCGGTATCCTCGCCGGGGATGCGACGGGCGATCGCGGCGTTCGGCCGCACCTTGGTGACGATCGGACTGCTGATCCTGTTGTTCGTCGCCTTCCAGCTCTGGGGAACCGGCCTCGTGACCGCCCGCGCCCAGGACGACATGCGCAGCGAGTTCGAGGACGCCCTCGAACAGGTCTCGGCCACGACGACGTCGCCCACCACCCGGCCCGCACCGACGACGACCACGCTGCCGGCCATCCCAGCGAGCGGCGAGTGGATCGGCACGATCCGGATCCCGAAGATCGGCCTCGACAAGATCTTCGTGGAAGGCACCGGACGCGACGACCTGAAGAAGGGACCGGGCCACTACCCGGGTACGCCGCTGCCGGGCCAGGTCGGGAACGCCGCGATCGCCGGCCATCGCACCACCTACGGACAGCCGTTCTTCGACCTCGACCAGCTCGAGCCCGGCGACCAGATCATCACCACGAGCGTCGTCGGCGAGTACACCTACGAGGTGCGCGAGAAGCTCGTCGTCGCGCCGACCGACGTCTACGTGGTCGACAACACCGACGACGCCCAGCTCACGCTCACCACGTGCAATCCGAAGTTCTCGGCGAGCGAGCGGCTCGTGATCAAGGCCGAGCTGGTGCCCGCGCGGTCGTCGCCTCCGGTCGCAGCAAACGCGTTCGGCGGCGAGCCTGATGATGCGGAGCCGGCCGCACTCGCCGAGGGCCTCGACGGCGACACCAAACCACTCGGGCCCACCTACGGCTGGGGCGCGATCGCGATCGCGGTCGGCGCCCTGTGGTGGTGGGTGTTCCGGCGATGGCGGCACCCGCTCACGTGGCTCGCCGGCGTCGTGCCGTTCCTCATCGTGCTCTTCGGCTTCTACACCTTCCTCGAGCGCGTGCTCCCCGCGGGGTACTAGTGCCGCCCACATACGACGACGTGCGCGCCGCCGCCGACGCGCATCGCGCCGTTCGTACACCACACACCGGTGTTCACAAGTGCGGCGCTGAACGAGTGGCTCGGCGCAACAGCCTTCCTCAAGGCGGAGCACCTGCAGCGCGCCGGCGCGTTCAAGTACCGCGGCGCGACGAACGCCGTGCAGTCGTTGAGCGATCGCGAGGCGCGCAACGGCGTGGCCGCGCACTCGTCGGGCAATCACGCTGCCGCGCTCGCGCTGGCTGCGAAGACCCGCGGCATCCCCGCGCATGTGGTGATGCCCGAGTCGGTGCGCGCGGTGAAGCGCGCCGCGGTGCTCGCGTACGGCGGGATCGTCACGACATGTGAGAACACGCCGGAATCGCGTGCCGAGACGCTCGCGGAGGTGGTGGCCCGCACCGGCGCGACCGAGATCCACCCGTTCGACAACGACACGGTGATCGCCGGAGCCGGCACCGCCGCGCTCGAGCTCGTCGAGGAGATCGACCACCTGGATCTCGTCGTCGCGCCGGTGGGCGGCGGCGGACTCCTGTCGGGCACGGCGTTGGCGACCCGCGGCCTCCGGCCCGACACGATCGTGCTCGGCGCCGAGCCCGCGCTCGCCGATGACGCGGCCCGATCGCTCGCGACCGGGGTGCGCCAGCCTCCCCTGCCCCCGACCACGATCGCCGACGGCCTGCTCACCGGCCTCTCGGATCGGACCTTTGCGGTCGTTCGCGAGCACGTCGAACGACATCGTCACGGTCGACGAGGAGGCGATCGTCGACGCGATGCAGATCGTCTGGCAGTTCACGAAGCAGTTGATCGAACCTTCGGCGGCGGTGGCCGTCGCGGCGGTTCGTGCGCGCGCCGTCGCCGGTGCGACGCGTCGGCATCATCCTCTCCGGCGGGAACGTCGACGTCGACCCGATGTTGGCGACGCTGCGCTGAGCTCGACCGCAGCTCAGCGACCGCGGAACTCCGGGTTGCGCTTCTCGGCGAACGCAGCCATGCCCTCTTGCAGGTCTTCGCTCGCGAACGCGCGTGCCTCGAGCGTCTCGATCTCCTCGCGCAGTCCCTTGCTGAGCCAGAGCTGTTCCGCGACGAGGTTCAACGATCGCTTGTGGCCGCCGACCGTGAACGGTGCCGCCGCGGCGATGTCGCCTGCGAGTTGCATGGCGTCGGCGACGGCATCACCCGACAGGTATTGCACCAGCCCGATCCTCAGCGCTTCCTCGGCCTCGACGGTCCGGCCGGCAAGGAGGAAATCGCGCGCGTTGCCGTCACCGACGAGCATCGCGAGCCGCCAGATGTTGCGCGCGCTCAGGTGGATACCGAGGCGGCCACCCGGGATTCCCATTCTGGCGCCGAGTGCGGCGACGCGGATGTCGCAGGCGACTGCGAGCTGCATGCCCGCCCCGATGGCAGGGCCGTTGATCGCGGCGATGACCGGCGCGGGATGAGCAACGATCGCGTCGAGCGCCCGTTCGAACGACGGCCGAAACGTGTCGATCGTCGCGGCACCGTCGCCCGCGAACCGGGTGACGAGGTCCGCGCCCGCACAGAAGGCCGATCCGGCGCCGGTGATCACGATCGCCCGCAGGTCGGGGTGCGACTCGACCTGCACCTTCAGCTCGTTGCAGATCTCGCTGTTGAGCGCGTTGCGGCGCTCCTGGCGGTCGATCGTGACGAGTCCGACGAATCCTCGCGGCTCGAAATGGATCATCGAACGTCAGGACTCGTCGATGATGGCGATCAGATCGCCTTCCTGAACCGACGCCCCCGCCTCGACGTGCAGCTCCCGGACGACCCCGGGGATCTCGGTCGCGACCGGGATCTCCATCTTCATCGACTCGAGGATGCAGATCTCGTCGCCCTCGGCCACCATCTGACCCTCGTCGACGACGACTTGCCAGACGTTCGCCGTGATCTCGGCACGAATCTCAGCCATGCGACGAGATGCTAACGACAAGTTTCGGCGACAGGCGGCGCTCATATAGCGCGCGTTCTGACGCAAAAACCCGGTTGGTCGTCAGACGGGGAGGACGCCGTGTTTGCGGGCGGGGCGATCGACGCGCTTGTCGGCGCTGTGGCGGAGCCCGCGCCCGATCGCGGCGCGCGTTTCGGCCGGGTCGATCACGTCGTCGAGCTGTCCGTGGCCGGCGGCGATGTACGGATCGATGTTGGCGCGGATTTCCTCGGCCAGTTCGAGTCGCTTCTGCGCCCGTTCCGCCTCGTCTTCGATCGCGTCGAGTGTGCGGCGATGGATGATGTTCACCGCGCCGTCGGGTCCCATCACCGCGATCTCCGCGGTCGGCCACGCGACGATGTAATCGGCTTCGTACGCGAGGCCGTTCATGACGAAGTAACCCGCGCCGTAGCTCTTGCGCAGGATCACGCTGATCTTCGGCACGGTGGCCTCTGAAACCGCGAACAGCATCTTGGCGCCGTGGCGGATGATGCCCTGCTTCTCCACCGCGCTGCCGACGATGAAACCCGGCACGTCATGGAGGAACACGAGCGGGATGTTGAACGCGTCGCACAGCCACACGAAACGCGCCGCCTTGTCGGCTGCGTTCACGTCGAGCGCGCCGCCGAGCACCATCGGTTGGTTGGCAACGATGCCGACCGCGTCGCCGCCGACACGCGCCAGGCCGGTGACGACGTTCTTGGCCCACTCCGGCTTCATCCAGAGCACGGCACCGTCGTCGACGACGGCAGTGATCACCTTGCGCACGTCGTAGGCGCGCCGCGGCGCGGTCGGGACGATGTCGTAGAGCTCCTCGACCCGCCGTTCGATGGGATCCTCGGTCGGCCGCGCCGGTGGCCGTTCGCCGTTGTGCTGCGGGAAGTACGACAGGTAGCTGCGCACCACGCGGAGACATTCGGCGTCGTCGGCGACCTCGAGGTCGGCCACTCCCGAGATCTTGGTGTGGACGGCCGAGCCGCCCATCTCCTCCTCGGTGACGTCTTCGCCCACGGCCGCCTTCACCAGATGGCGCCCACCGAGCGCCATCGACGACGTGCCCTTCACCATCGGCACGAAGTCGGCCAGCGCCGGGATGTACGCGGTACCGGCGGCGCAGTGACCGAGCATGGCGGCCACCATCGGCACCACGCCGCTCATCGCGACCTGTTCCCGGAACAGCGCACCCGCACCGGCGAACGTGGACCCACTCGTCGACTGGATACGAGCCCCGGCCGAGTCGAGGAGCCAGATCATCGGGATGCGCTGCCGCAACGCGTGCTCACGCATGCGTGCGATCTTGTCCTCGCCGACGGCGCCCATGGATCCCGCCATCACCGTGAAGTCGTACGCCGCGATCGCGACGGGCCGTCCGTCGATCGCACCAACACCCGTGACCGCGCCGTCTGCCGCGAGGTACCGGTCGCCGAGGTCGGCATCCATGTGGTCGGCGAGCAGGCCGTACTCGACCCACGTGCCGGGATCGAGCAGCAGGTCGAGCCGCTCGCGCACCGTGAGCTTGTCGAGCGAGTGCTGACGTTCGACGCGGTCGACGCCACCCATGCCGAGCGCGCGGTCCTTGCGCGCCTTCAGGTCACCGACGAGCGGGCCCCAGTCGTGCATCTAGCGACCCTTCCACTGCGGCGCGCGCTTCTCGGCGAACGCGGCGACACCTTCGGCCGAGTCCTCGGTGAGCGTCGTGACCGTGAGCATGCCCTGGAGGTAGTCGAGTGCGTCGTCGGCGTTCATCTCGAGCACTCGGTAGAAGGAGTCACGACCCCACTGCATGATCAACGGTGACTTCGTCGCCAGCTCGGCCGCCAGCGCGTCGACGGCTCGATCGAGCTCGTCGACCGCGACGACGCGTTGCACGAAGCCGAGCCGCTGCCCTTCGTGGGCGTCGACGCGGCGACCGGTCATCATCAAGTCGAGCGCGGTCTTGGGTGCCATCGACCGCAGGAGCGGCGCGGTGATCATGTACGGCCAGAGGCCGACGTTGATCTCGGGCGTCCCGAACACGGCGTCGTCCGCGGCCACGATCAGGTCGCAGGCACGACGCCAGACCGAACCCGCCGGCGAGCGCGTAGCCGCGCACGCGAGCGACGATCGGCTTGCCGAGTGCCCACATCTCGCGGAAGAGGTCGGCGAGCAGGCCTCGACCCGCGTGGGCGGCCGCCGCGCCTTCGTTCTCGGCGATCCCGGTGAGGTCGGCGCCGGCGCAGAACGCCTTTTCACCGGCGCCGGTGAGCACCACGACCCTGACGGCGGTGTCAGCTCGTGCGGCCGCGAAGCTGTCGCGCAGCCCTTGCATCACGCCGTACGACATCGCGTTGCGGCGCTCGGGGCGGTTGATCGTGATCCGTGCGACGCCGTCCTGCGCCGCGTACAGCACGTCCTCGGCCATCGCGCTGGATCCCATCGCGCCGGATCGTAGGTGGTCACCCCGAAACGCGCTGCGCCCGGGTACCGTCGGCACACGATGTTGGTGCTGGGGATCGCGGTCGTGGCGGCACTGCTCGTGCCCCTCCTGACCGGCGGCTCCTATGCCGCGTCTCGTCATGCAGCGGTGGCGGTGGTCGGCGCTGCTCTTCCTCGGGGTCGCACTCCAGATCGCGCTCGAGGTGCTCCCCATCCCCGAGTCGCGTTGGGACGATCTGGGCTACGCGCTGCTGCTGATCTCGTACGCGCTGATCATCGCCTTCTGTGCCCGCAACGTGCTGCTGCGAGGGATGTCGATCGTGCTGATCGGAATCGCGTGCAACGTTCTCGTGATCGCGCTGAACCACGGGATGCCGGTCGACCTCCCTCCCGATCTCGCCGAGAAGGGGCAGTTCGAAGCGACGATCAAGCACCACCCGCAAGACGCGGACGACCGCCTCACCTTCCTCGGCGACATCATCGCGTTGCGGTCACCGTTCGACGCCGCGATCAGCTTCGGCGACCTGATCCTCGCGGTCGGACTGTGCGACGTGACCTACCACGCCAGCCGCCGCAAGAAGGCACGCAGCACCGTGCCCTCGAGCGCGCCCGAACCGAGCGCGCCCGAGCCGATGCCGGAACCGACGATCGCGCTCTCGTCGTTCCCGCGCGTGACTGCTCGGACGGACGCGACCGATGAGCCGACGTTCGTTGCGGCGCCGCGGACGCGTTCCGGAGCAGTGAGCACGCCGTCGTAGATACCTCGACCGGCCTTCCGCCACGACATTCCGGTTCTTCGTAGTCGTACGCCGCGCGCCGGTAGGGTCGCTGGATGGCTCCGCAGGCCGCAGTGGTGTCGTACCGCCTGGGTGGAAGCGACGGGGTGTCGGTCGAGGCGCGGAAGTGGGCGTGGGCGCTCGGTGAGCTCGGATTCGAGGTGCGGCGCGTCGCCGGCGCGATCGGCGATGCCGGCGCTCCGGACGACGTCGTGGTGCCCGGGCTCACGATCCAAATGGACGGCGCGGTCGATCCTGCCGCGCTCTCCGGCACCATCGAAGACGCCATCGACGGAGCCGATCTGGTCATCGTCGAGAACGTCACCTCGCTGCCGCTCAACGTCGACGCGGCACGCGCGGTGACGCGCGCAGTCGAGAACACCCGCGCCCGGCTCCTGTTGCGCCACCACGATTTGCCCTGGCAACGCCGGAACCTCGCGCTCGTTGGAGAACGAGTTCCCGCCGCGCGTGCCCGACGCGTTGCACGTGACCGTGAACCTTCGCTCGCGGCGCGAGTTGCAGGCGCGCGGCTTCGACGCGGCGCACACGGTCCACAACTACTTCGATCTCGACCCGTGGGGCGGTGACCGCGAATCGACGCGCGCGGCCTTCGGATTCGCGGACGACGAGCTCGTGCTCTTCCATCCGGCGCGGGCGATCGAGCGCAAGAACGTGCCCGGCGGCGTCCGCTTCGCAGGGCGCGATGGCCGAGCTGACGGGTCGCAACGTCCGGTACTGGCTCTCGGGCCCGGCCGAGGACGGGTACGAGGAGACGCTCGCACGCGTGCTCGAGCGTTCCGAGGTGCCCGTCACCACCGGTCACGCCGCAACCGTCGCGGATGCCTACGCGGCGTGCGACGTCATCGTGTTCCCGTCGACGTGGGAGGGGTTCGGCAACCCGACGATCGAGTCGATCGCGGTGCGTCGCCCGTGCGCGGCGTTCCCGTACCCGGTGCTGGCGGAGATCCTGGCGTCGGGCGTGCGGCTCTTCTCGACCGAGGCACCGGAGCAGCTGGTGAGGTTCGTGGCGGACACCGATGAAGCGCGGGAGCAGTATCACGACGTGAACTTGCATCGGGCGCGCCTGTCGTTCGCGCTCGACGAGCTGCCGGGCGCGATCGAGCAGACGTTCGGCGCGCACGGCTGGACCGCGTGGTGACCGAAGATCCGGTGCTCGCAAGGCGCGCACGAATCGCGCATCTGGTCGGCCTCGGCAAACGCGTCGGCTACACCGCGCTGCTCGTCGCGATCGTCGCGTTCTTCGTGGGGCTCGCGTCGGGGTTTCCCGGTTGGACCGTGTTCCTCATCGTCGCCGGGCTGGTCACCGCGTGCGTGGTGTTGCCGCTCCCGATCGTGTTCGGCTACGGCGTGCGCGCGGCCGAGCGGGAGGATCGAGGCCGCTGATCGCGGGCAGTGCTCGGTAGCATCCGGTCATGCACTACCGCCGTCTCGGGAACAGCGACCTCACGGTGTCGGAGGTCGGGCTCGGCACGTGGACCCTCGTTTCCGACTGGTGGGGCGAAAGCGAGGACCCGCAGGCCATCTTCCGGGCCGCGCTCGATGCCGGCGTCAACTTCATCGACACCGCACCCGTGTACGGCGACGGTGGTGCGGGCGAAACCATCCTGCGCGATCTGCTCGCAACCCGCGACGACATCGTGCTCACGACCAAGGTCGGCTACGACATCGACGCCGCTCGCAAGTTCCCCGGCCAGTCGGAGCGGCCGCACGACTGGCGGCCGGAATCGGTGCGCCGGCAATGCGAGGACTCGCTCCAGCGGCTCGGCACCGATCACATCGACCTGTACCAACTGCACAACACGCGCATCGATCCGATCGTCGACGACGAGCTCTGGGCGACGCTCGTCGACCTCAGGGCGGAAGGCAAAGTGCGCGAGCTCGGCGTGGCACTCGGCCCGGCGATCGGATGGGTCACCGAAGGCGTTCGTGCGATCGACGAGCGCCCGATCGCGACGCTGCAGACCGTGTTCAACGTTCTCGAGCAGGAGCCGGGGCTGACCTTCGCATCGCGACCGCGGGTCGATCAGCAGGACGTGAGCCTCATCTCGCGCGTGCCGCACGCATCCGACACGCTGTCGGGCAGGGTGACGCCTGACACCGTCTTCGATCCGAAGGACCACCGGTCCCACCGCAACCGCGACAACATGCTCGACAACTTCGAGAAGGCGGAGACGCTCTCGTTCCTGTGGGCTCCGGAGACCGGCCGCACCATCGGGCAGGCCGCGATCGCGGCGATCCTCGCCAACCCCGCGTTCGCAACCGTTCTCCCGAGCGTGCTGACCGTCGCCGACATCCGCGAGTACGCCGGTGCGGCCGACTTCCCGCTCACCGACGACGAGCGGCGCGACGTCGAGGCCTTGTGGTCCCGGAACTTCGACCACGAGGACCGCTACGTGATGCCGCTCAAGTCGAGCGTCTGAACGCGCCGGCCGTACCCCTGCGATGCGACTGCCCGCCGACCAGCGTCGTCAACAGCTCCTCGACGTCGCGCGCGAGGTGTTCGCGCAGCGCGGCTTCCACGCGACGGTGATGGACGACATCGCGGAAGCTGCGGGCGTCACCAAACCGGTGCTGTACCAGCACTTCCCGAGCAAGCGGTCGCTGTACATCGAGCTGCTCACCGACACCGGCGACCAGCTGCTCGACTCGCTCACGGCCGCGACCCACGGCATGCGGTCGGGTCGTGAGCGGGTCGAGAGCGGGTTCCTCGCCTACTTCCGGTTCGTGTCCGACAGCCGCGCCGGCTTCCGATTGCTGTTCAGCGCGTCCATCCGGACCGATCCCGAGTTCGCACGCGTCGTCGACAAGATCGTGCAGGCTGCCGCCGACGTCATCTCCGAGCTGATCGAGATCCCCGCATCCGACGAGCACCGGCGCGTGCTCGCGAACGCGCTCGTGGGCATGGCCGAGTCGGTGGGCCGGCACACGACACTCCGACGACCCGACGACGAGCGCGGTCGACGCCGAGCACCTGGCCCGCTGGATCTCCGAGCTCGCGTGGTTCGGCCTGCGCGGCGTGCGGGCCGAAGAGCCGTCACAGCTGACGTAGGCGCACGCTGCGCGACGCGGTGGTCCGCACCCTTCTCGAGCACGAGGTGGGCCCGTCCCTTCGTCGGCTCGATGTTCTCGTGCAGGTTCACCTCGTTGACTTCGCGCCAGATGGTCGCGCCGAATGCACGCGTGTCGTCCTCGGTGTACTGCGTGAGGAAGTGGAAGAACGACTGGGGATCGAGCAGCGCGGTCTCGCGCAGGAGGACGAGCCGGTCGAGGTACCACTGCTCGATGTCTTCGACCTCGGCATCGACGTAGATCGTGAAGTCGAAGAAGTCGGAGACGACGACCGTCGGCTCGGTCCGGCCTCGTCGCACCGGCGCCTGGAGGACGTTCAGCCCCTCGACGATGACGATGTCGGGGCTGCGCAGGACGACCTCGTCGTCGGGGACGATGTCGTAGACGAGGTGCGAGTACACCGGCGCCTTCACCACGTTCTCACCCGCCTTCAGTTCCGAGAGGAACTGCAACAACCGGCGGACGTCGTAGCTCTCGGGGAAGCCCTTGCGGCTCATGAGCCCGCGCGCTTCGAGCTCGGCATTCGGATACAGGAACCCGTCGGTGGTCACGAGGTCGACCCGCGGATGGTCGGGCCACCGCATGAGCAACGCCTGGAGTATGCGGGCGATCGTGCTCTTGCCGACCGCGACACTGCCGGCGAGACCGATCACGTACGGCACGTGCGCGTGCAACTGACCGAGGAAGGTCTCGGTGACGGAATGCAACTCGCGGCGTCGCCGCGAACCTCAGGTTCAGCAACCGTGACAGCGGGAGGAACACCTCCTCGACTTCCTCCAGCGCGACCGGTTCGTTGCGGCCGCGCAGGCGGAGCAGATCCTCCTCGTCGAGGGTCAAGGGCGTCGCCGCCCGCAGCCGGCTCCACTGCTTACGGGTGAAGTCGACGTACGCGGAGATCTCCGCCGGCGCTTCGGGTTCCATCACGAGGCGGGAACGTAGTGCGCGACTCGTGCGGCGGTCCGCTACTCGTCCTCGAGGACCCCGATCGGGCAGCTGACGCCGGTCCCGCCGAGCCCGCAGTAACCCATCGGGTTCTTGGCGAGGTACTGCTGGTGGTAGTCCTCGGCGTAGAAGAAGGTCGGCGCGTCGACGATCTCGGTCGTGATGTCGCCGTAGCCGGCGTCGTCGAGCATCTTTTGGAAGAGCTCGAGGGACTCCTTGGCTGCCGGCGCGCTGCAAGTCGTCGAACACGTAGATGCCCGACCGGTACTGCGTGCCGACATCGTTGCCCTGCCGCATGCCTTGCGTGGGGTCGTGGCTCTCCCAGAACACGCGCAGCAGGTCCTGGTAGCTGACTTGCTCGGGATCGAACACCACGAGCACCACTTCGTTGTGACCGGTGCGGCCGGAGCAGACCTCTTCGTAGGTCGGGTTCGGCGTGAAGCCACCGGCGTAGCCGACGGCGGTCGTGTAGACGCCGGCGGTCTCCCAGAACTTGCGCTCCGCGCCCCAGAAACACCCGAGCCCGAACATCGCCTGGTCGAAACCCTCGGGGACCGGGGCTTCGATCGGCGCGTCGAGCACGAAGTGGCGAGGCGGAACGCTGAATGCGCGCGTCGCGCGGCCCGGGAGCGCGTCTTCCGGGGCGGGAATCTGGGTCTTGTCACGGCGAGAGAACATCGGAACCTCTTCCGTTTCTTCTTCGTCTGCTTCGTGCAGTTCGTCAGGTGGTGGTGTCAGTTCGTGTTCGGGCGGTGGATCGGAAGGCCGAGATCCTGGCGCACGTGGTTCAGCTCGTCGATCTCCATCGCCTGGGTCGCGGCCATCTGTGACGCGAGCTGCTGCGTACTTCCCAACCGGGCGTTGGCGGCGGCATATTCCGCCATGTGCAGTCCTCCGTCGTGATGATCGATCATCCGTTGCGTGAAGAGGTCGTCCAGCTCGCGGCCAGTCGCGGCTTCGAGCGCGGCGAGCTGGTCGGGTGTCGCCAAGCCCGGCATCGCGTCCTGGGCGACGGGCTCACCCATCCACTGCATCGCGATGTCCGGTGTCCCGTTCTCGCCCCAGTCGACGAGCGCGTCCTGCATGACGCGGACGTCGCCGATCTGCTCGAACTCGACCTCCTGTGCACGCGAGATCAGGTCGGCGGTGTCGCCGTTGCGCTCGTAGATCCGCGCCATGTCGATGGCTTGGAGGTGGTGCGACGTCATGTCGTCGTAGAAGCCGATGTCGACCGAACTCGGCGTCGTCTCGCGGTTGGCCCACCACGTCCCGGTCGCGACCCCGAGGAACAACAACGCCGCCGCGATGAACACGCCCGGGAGGAACGGCACACCGGAGCGCGGACGCGGCGCGGGTGTCGGCTCCGAGCCGTCGGGCGCTGACGCGGGCGCGAGCGTCGCATCCGTTCGGGCGTCGGTCACAGTGTCAGGGTAGTGACCGAGCGTCGCGCGCTCAGTGCGGGCGGACGACCCAGTCCTCGGCCTGTTTCGTGAAGCCGTCGACGAGCTTCGTCGCCGGCACGTGCTCGAGGCCGCCGTCCGCCAACTCGCGCAGCGCGGGTACCGGGTTCGGATCGCCGAACAGCCGGGGGTCGTCGAACGACACGTCGGCATGGCCGGTCGGGTCGGTGACCCAGAACGACGCTTCCAGCGCGATTCCGTTCGGGTCGGTGAAGTAGATCGAGCGGATGAAGCCGTGGTCGACGACATCGGTGACTTCGCAGTTCGCGTTCTTCAGTCGCTCGCGCAGGTCGAGCAGCGCGTCTTCGTCCACGAGGTCGAACGACAAGTGGTCGAACTGCGCGGCTTCGGGCACCGGTATACCTGCCGGCTTGGAGAAGCTGTCGGGCTCGACGTCGCGGTACTCGAAGAACGCAATGGTCGAGTTGGTGCCGAAGTCGAAGAAGTAGTGACGGAACGCCGGCGTGCCGACGGTTGCGACCAGGCGCGCACCGAGGACGCCGGCGTAGAAACGCACCGTGGCGTCCATGTCGGAGGTGACGAGCGCGAGGTGATTCACGCCCCGCCACCGCGGCGAGCTCTTCTCGAGGTTCACAGTCACGGAAGCCTCCTGGGGTTACGTGCGCCGGATTTTATCCATCGTCTCGGCTAGTACGGTTCGTCGCGATGAGCGACGCGGCAACTCCCGTTCCGAGCGGGGTCGACGTGTCCGGGCGCGTTGCCATCGTCACCGGTGCCTCGCGTGGAATCGGGAAGGGCCTGGCGATCGGCCTCGCCCGGCTCGGGGCGACCGTCGTGTGCGCGGCGCGCACGGTCGACAAGCATCCGGACGGTCTGCCCGGCACCATCCACGAGACGGTTGCGACGATCGAAGCGGAAGGTGGACGTGCCCTCGCAGTCCGCTGCGACATCGGGAGCGAGCAGGACATCGGGCAGCTCGTCGCAACGACCGTCGAGACGTACGGCGGCCTCGATGTTCTCGTGAACAACGCGATGGCACCGACGCGAGCGCCCTTCGCCGATTCGAGCGTCGACCAGTGGGACGAGTCGATGCGCGTGAACGTGCGCAGCCTCTACCTGTTCTGCGAAGCCGTGCTGCCGCACATGGTTGCCGGTGGCGGCGGGAGCATCATCAACATCTCTTCGGGCGGCGCGGGCCACGAGTCGACACCGTTCATGCCTCCCGGCTATCTCATCTATGCCGTCGCCAAGGCCGCGATGGAACGGTTCTCGACCGCACTGGCGCCGGAGCTGAAGGATCTGGGGATCACCGTCAACGCGCTGCGCCCGGGCGCGGTGAAGACCGAGCTGTCGGTGCACGAGCTCGGAGAGGACTACGACTTCAGCGGCTGGGGCACGCCCGAAGGCGTGGTGCCCGCGGTCGCGTTCCTCGCTTCGGCCGCCGGCGCCGAGTTCACCGGTCGGGTCGTCGAGTCGACGCAATACGGGATCACCTGGCCGTAACCCGACCGTGCGCGACGCCATCGATTCATTGTCGCTCCGGACGCCAGATGTTCAAACGGTTGTCGGGCAGCCGCACGCAGAAGTCGCCGTCGCGTCGCGCATCGGCGAGAAGGGTCCGGAGGTCGGCCTCGAACGCGGCGAGGCGATCGCCGAAGAGGTGCGGCGCGCTCGACGACATCGAGAACGTCTCGGCCACGACGTCGTCGATCGTGCGGGTGATCTCACGGCCGTCGGGCACGTCGACGACTTCCGGTCCGGTGAAGCCTGCGTTGCGGAACACGGTCTCCTCGCCCGACGGCGACGAGATGCGGACAGAGCGCCCGGCCCTGCGTTCGTTGCCGAGGTAGGACCGGCGGAGCTCGTCGATCTCCGCGTTCGGCGGCATCGGTGCGCCTGCGCACGGGGCGCACTCCTGATGGCGGTTGTCGACGTGGACGACGACACCTTTGGGGTCGAGTAGGTCGAGCGCGATCGATGCAACGGTCTCCCGCACCATCCAGTGGAACGACGCGGCGAACGTCACGACCCGGAAGCGACCGAGGTCGGCGGTGATGTCTTCGGCGCGCGACACGACCCATTGCGCGTTCTCGATGTCCTGCTCGGACGCGAGTCGCTGCGCCTCGGCGATCATCCCGCGATCCGGATCGAGACCGACGACCTGGGCGAACAACGGCGCGAGCAAGAGCGTCACTGTTCCGGGGCCGCAGCCGACGTCGAGCAGCCGCCCGCGGCCGTCGAGCGCGAGCGCGGATCGGAACGCGTCCGCGAGTCCGGGTGCGTACGGGAGCCGTCCGCGCGAGTAGTAGGGCGCGGCGCCGGCGAACAACGTCTCGTCCCATTCCCACTCGAACCACTCTCCCGGCACGCGCGCAACGGTAGGCGTACGCTCGCCGCTTCGAGGGGGAACGATGCTGATCACGACGAGTCGCGGCGAGGTGCTCACATCGGTGCGCAACGGTGTGGTCGAGGCGCTGGGCATTCCGTTCGCGCGCGCCGAACGATTGCGTCCCGGCCGCCCGGTCGAGGCCTGGCCGACGAGCACGCGACGCGACGGCGTTCGGTCCTGCGTCGTTGCAACCGCCGGGCGAGGTGTTCATCGCCGTCGACATGCCGCAGTCGGAAGACTGCCTGTCGCTCAACGTGTGGGCACCGGAGCGGGCGCCAGGCAGTGCGAGCGACCGGCCGGTGATGGTGTGGATCCACGGTGGTGGTTTCCGCCAAGGATCGGGCGCGCACATGCTGCTCGCGCGGTCAGGTCCTCGCGGCGCGCGGCGATGTCGTCGTCGTCACGGTCAACTACCGGCTCGGCGCGCTCGGTTTCCTCACGCATCCCGACCTCGCCGACGACGAAGGCGTGTGCGGCAACTGGGGCGTTCTCGACCTGATCACGGCACTGCGGTGGGTGCGCGACGAGATCGGCGCGTTCGGTGGCGACGCCACCAACGTCACGCTGTTCGGCGAATCGGCCGGGGGAACGCTCGTCGCGTTGCTCGCCGCCACGGCCGCCGCCCGAAGGTTTGTTCCGCCGCGTCATCGTGCAGAGCGGCGTGCCGACGGCGACGCCGCTCCGCGCGCGAGTCGTCTGGCCGAAGAGCTGGCCGAGGAGGTCGGCGTCGGGTCCGTGCGCGAGCTACGCGACACCGCGGGCGACGCCATCCTCGCGGGCCAGCTCGCGCTGGAGGCGCGTCGCGGTGGCGGCATGGTGTTCATGCCGTCGGTCGACGGCGAACTGATCGAACGGGCTCCTGTCGACGCGCTCGGTTCGGGCGCCGCAGCCGGGATCCCGATGATGATCGGCACCAACGTCGACGAGATGCGTCTGTTGGCGGCCGGCGACCCGCATCGCACCGATCTCGACGACGACGGGCTGCGCCGTCGGCTCGACAAGGTGCTCGACGGCGGGGTCGACGATGTGATCGAGACCGTGCGGCGCGCCCGGGAAGGGCGCGGCGAACCGGCAACGCCGAGCGATCTCTGGTTCGCGATCGACTCGGACCGGTTCTTCCGCGTGCCCTCGCTGCGCGCCGCCGACGCGCACGTTGCACACGAGCCGCGCACGTTCGTCTACCTGTTCGGGTGGCCGTCACCTGCGCTCGACGGCTGGCTCGGTGCATGCCACGTGCTCGAGATCCCGTTCGTGTTCGGATTGCAGGGCGCGCCCGACTTCGTCGCGCTCACCGGCTCCGGGCCCGCCGCCGACCGGCTCAGCGAACAGATGATGGGCGCGTGGACCGCGTTCGCCCGCACCGACGATCCGTCGACCGCCGAGCTCCCGTGGCCACAGCACGACGTCGCGACGCGTCCGACGATGTACTTCGACGAACGTTCGCGCGTCGAGATGGCCCCCGCGAGGCCGAACGCGCCGTCGTCGCCGCGCACGCGCGGCAGTTATGAGGGACTTCGCGCCGAAGTCGTGACGAGTCGAGCGACGTGTGCCGAGTCGAGGTATTCGTCGATCCGCGCGATGCGATCACCTTCGACCACTGCAACGATGCAGGCGGGAAGCTCGACTGCATTGCCGTTTGCACCGGTCGCGCGCAGCACGTGTTGCTGGACGAAACCGGTCGGTGTCGGCTGGCAGATGACGTCACCGTAGCGACGGTCGGCCAGGTTCTCGACGACCCAGGCAAGCGTGCGTAGGTTCTCGTCGCGGGTCTGCTCGATGCCGTCGACGTTGTGCCAGATGCGCGCGTCTTCGGTGAACAGATCGCGGACGGTGTCGACATCGCCCGACTCGATCGCAGCGAACAGCCGATTCGCGACCGCCACCATGTGCGCGGGATCAGTCATGGTGTGCCTCCTGACAAGACGTCGGTCTAGCAGGAGTTCAGCGACCGACGCCGTCGTTCGATGTGGGAGTGCTCGGCGGCGTCTACGGGAACCGAGGCACGATCGAACGGCGATGAGTAGGGTCCCGTCGACGACGACGTGCGGGGGAAAACATGACGATCACGTATTCGGATCTCATCATCCGGGCCCTGGCCCGCGAGCGGGATCGAGCCGCCTTCGTACACGACGGCAGAGGCCATCACCTACGCAGCAGCCGCGGACATGGTCGGTCGCATCGGCCGAGTGCTCGTCGAGCACGGCGTCGGCTACGGGTCAGGGCGTCGCCGTCCTGTCGCCGCCGCGACCCGAGGCGTGGATGGTCATGTCCGCGGCCAGCCTGGTCGGCGCTCGCGTGTCGGCGCTGCACCCACTCGGCTCTCTCGACGACCACATCTACATGTGCGACGACGCCGAGATCCACACGCTGGTCGTGGACAGCAGCGCGGCCGAACGGGCGAGCCGAGCTGCGCGAGCGGGCGGCGACCGTGAAGCACGTGTTCTCGCTCGGCCCGTCACCCGACGCCGAGGATCTGGTCGCCCTCGCCCAGTAAGGCCGATGCCACGCCGTTGCAGAGCGAGGCGGTCGAGTAGCGACATCTGCTGGCTCGTCTACACCGGCGGCACGACGGGGCGGCCCAAGGGCGTGGTGGACACCCACCGCGTGATGGCGTCCATGGCCCTGACCGCGCTGGCCGAGTACGAGCTCCCGACGAAACGTCCGCTACCTGGCCGCGTCGCCGATCACCCACGCCGCGGGGATGCACGTCGTGCCGACGCTGCTGCGCGGCGGCACCGTGTACCTGCACGAGAAGTTCGACCCCGAGAGCTACCTGCGCACGATCGAGTCGGAGCGGATCTCTCTTTGCTTCGGGGTCCCGAGCATGGTGTACGCGCTTGCTCGACCACCCCGATCTCGAGACGAACCGACCTGTCGAGCCTCGAGACGTTCCTGTACGCGGCCTCGCCGATGTCACCGGCGCGGCTGGCCGATGGACTCGAGCGCATCGGACCGGTGTTCACGCAGTACTACGCCCAGTCCGAGTGCCCGGCCGCGACCGTGCTCGCCCAACGCCACCACGACCCGTCGATCCCCGGACGGTCTGTCGTCGTGCGGCAAGCCGGTGGCGACGATCCGCCTGGCCCTGCTCGGTGAGGACGACACCCCGGTCGCCACCGGCGAGACCGGCGAGATCAGCCTCCAAGGTCCCGTGACGATGGACGGCTACTGGAACCAGCCGGAGCTGACCGCCGAGACGATCCGCGACGGCTGGCTGCACACCGGCGACATGGCGACCTGCGACGACGAGGGCTTCCTGACGATCGTCGACCGCAAGAAGGACATGATCGTGTCCGGAGGGTTCAACGTGTTCCCGCGTGAGATCGAGGACGTGCTCACCACCCATCCGGCCGTCGCCGGCGCGGCCGTCATCGGTGTGCCCGACGACAAGTGGGGCGAGGCCGTCACCGCCCTCGTCGTGACCCGGCCCGGCCAGGACGTCTCGCCCGGCGAGCTGATCGCCCTGGTCAAGCGAGCGCAAGGGCAAGATCGCCGCGCCCAAGGCTGTCGACTTCATCGACGCAATCCCGCTCACACCGGTCGGCAAGGCCGACAAGCGCTCGCTGCGCGCCCGCTACTGGGCCGACCGCGATCGGTCGGTGCACTAGAGGATCTAGGGAACGGCGACGACGAGCGTCGCGACGTAGCCCTGCACGCTGCCGGTGACTGCGGCCATCTCGTGCGCGTAGCCGTCGGCGAACGCGATGTCGCTCGCGAGCGAGACGGCACGCAGGCTGGCCGCGCTGCCGGCGTACGCACTCGTCGCATACGCGTCCGTCGCCGCGCTCTGCGGCAGCGCGAGCTGCATGGTCGCGAGTTTCGACGTATACGTCGTGGCCTGGGCGAGGCTCGGGTACACCTCGAAGTGGATGTGCGGCCAACGTCCTGGGTAGCAGCCGGGGAAGATGCTCGTGAACCTGACGAAGCCCTGGTCGTCGGCGACCTGCACGCCGCGGAGGTAGTTCTGGTCGGTGACGCCGGGTGAGTACAACGAGTACCGACCGAGTTGGTCGCACTGCCAGAGGTACACCGCAGCACCGCGCTTCGCGAAGTTTCCGTCGCTCACGTCGGTGATCCGCAGCCGGATGTCGAGCGGAACTCCGATCGCCGTGCCCGTCGCAGCACCGAAGCTCGAGCGAATGTCGCGGCGCACGATTCCACTCGACGCCAACACGTTCGGCCCGTTCGAGCCGTTGGCCGGGAACGGCCCCGCGATCTCTTGAGGCGTGACACCGAACCCGCCGCCGGTCACCTGTACGCGGCACACGCTCAGCAGCGCAGCCGCGGCGGCGCCACCACCGAGCAAGGTGAGCGCGCGCCGTCGGTCGAGGCGAGGCGCCGCCGTCTTCGAGCCCGGCTCCAGCCTCGAGAGCGTTGCAAGATCGTGCGCGAGCTCGGACATGATCGCTCCCCTGGTCGCACCCTTTCGGCACGACATCCTCGCACTCAGTTGCCGCTCGGTCAGGCGTCGAGACGCCGACCAGTCACGCGGGCAGCGGCGCGCTCAGGTCACCGACGATTCGATCCACCTGCACCAACAGCGCTGCGTAACCGAGCCACTCGGCCTCGAGCTGGTCGCCCTCGAGCTGGTCGCCCCCGACCTCGTCGACGTCGAGCGATTCGTCGTGTTCCAGGGCCAACCGCGCGCGGCGAGCGGCGCCGCGTACGCACCGGTCTCTTCTCACCCGCACTTCGTCGAGCGCGCGGTGGACGTCGGCATCGTCCGACTCGGCAACGACGTCTTGCACCAACGCGCGAATTGCGTTCGCCAGCGAGATCAGGAGCGCTCCCATTGCGGGCATCGCCCGGTGCGTTGTTCCCGTGAGGTGGGCGTGATCGTCGAGGCCGCGCGAGATGACCGACACTCCGATGGCGGTTCGCTCGAGGCGTGGCATCACCTCTTCGTAGCGACCAAGGGCAGCGATGTGACGGCGATCGCGCACGTTCCAACGGGCGGACTCCCGGCCATTGCCGACCGCCTCAGAAGCTTGACGGACCAACCGGTCCCGTGTGGTGCGCGCCTGCCGCCGCCACTCCGCGGTTTGGTCGGCCGACCACGCCTGCTGCAAGCCGGCGCCCATCGCGTCGAGCACATCACCGAGGCTGACCGCGAGCCGGTCCAGGGTTTGGCGGGCATCGACGAGCCGCGAAGCCGGCAACACCAGCGACACCACGAGACCGACGGCCGCGCCGATAACCGTGTCGAGTGCGCGCTCGCGGCCGAGGCTCGCGGGATCCGATGTCACGGCGGCCAGCACCACGAGACCGCTGATCGGCACCTGCCTCGCCGCGGCAGCAGGGAGTCGCAGTACGAGTTGTGCGACCCCGAGTGTCGCTGCGACGAGCAGGCCGACCGTGAGGCCGTTCAATCCGAGCGCGTCGCCGATGGCCAACGCGAGGAAGACGCCGAGCACCACCGCGGCGGTGCGCTGAATCGCCGCGAAGAACGACGCACGCACCGAAACCTGCACGACAACGAGCGCCGTCAGCGGAGCGAGCACGGGGTCGGGCGCATCCGTCACGAGCGTCGCGATCCACCACGCCAGTCCGGCCGCCAAACCCGACTTCGCGACGGTCGCGATCTCGGTCGACGTCGGCGGTGTCCATGAGACCGCGTGCGCCGCGCGCTGCCACAGCCTCCGGACACGACTGCGCACGCTCCGGTCGGTTTGCTTCGCCACCGTTGCGGTCGCCCTTCCGGCTAGGAGGCCGAGAGATGTCGGCCGAAAAAGTCCCAGATGAGTTTCCACCCTTGCTTGGCCGCCTCGACGCGGAAGTTCGGACGATCGACCGAGAAGAACGCGTGCCCGGCATCGTCGAAGGTGTGGAACTCGTACGTCTTGCCATGCGCGCGCAGCGCAGCTTCGATCTGCGCGGTCTGCTCAGGTGAGGGATTCGCGTCCTCGGCGCCGAACAGCCCGAGCAGAGGGCACTTGAGATCGGCGGTGCGATCGATCGGCGCGATCGGCCGCGCCGGCGTGAGGTCTGCGGGCGCGGCCACGACCCGCCCGCCGTAGCAGTCGACTGCGGCGTCGATGTCGAGGCAGCACGCGACGACATACGCCTGCCGCCCGCCCGAGCAGTATCCGATCACACCAACCCGGCCGTTCGCGTCGGGAAGTGCCCCGAGAAACTCGACCGCACCGCGCACGTCGCCAATGCACTGCTCGTCCGGCACGCCGCCCGCTTCGATGGCGGCCGCGGCCGCGTCCGCGGCCTTGGCGCCCGGCGCGTAACGGTAGTGAAGGTTCGGGCAGAGCGCGGCGTACCCGTAGGCCGCGAACGTCCGCACGATCTCCTTCGTCGACCGGTCGTAGCCCGGCATGTGATGGATCACCACGACGCCCGGAAACGGCCCGACCGATGTCGGTCGCGCGCAGTACGCCTCGATGTCGTCACCATCGTGACCTGCGATCATCACACGTTCGGCCATCATCGGGATGTCCATGCCATGCTCCTCAGTCGACGCAGCAGCGGACATCGCATCATCTCGCGCGAAGTCGCGCGCTCGGCTCGATCAGGCAGTTCTGGCGGGATGTGGATCGACATGGTCGGACCCCAGTGCGCGAGGTGGAGCACTGTGCGACAATCGGCCACTGCCCGAATCGCGGGCGCCGGCTGGACGGGGGGCCTCATGCCCAAGTACATGTACACGGCGAAGTACACGCCTGACGGAGTGAAGGGCATCCAGAAAGCCGGCGCCGCGAGCCGCGTCGCTGCGGTCAAGGACATGTGTAAGGGACTCGGAGGCAGTCTCGATTCATTCCACTTCGCGTTCGGGGATGTCGACGCGTTCGTAATATGCGATATGCCCGATGACGAAGCGGCGGCGGCAGCTGCGTTCACGGTCGGGGCGAGCGCCAGCACACAGGTCACGACCATCAAGCTGCTCACCGTCGAGGAAGCCGACGCGGCGATCGGCCGCTCCGTCGCGTACCGTCCGCCGGGTAGCTGAGCAAGCGGCGAACTTCGCCGCACTGATTCCCCGATCACTGCACAAGGTTCACGAGACGGCCGGGCGAACCTTGTCGCAGAACAACGCCAGCTGGCGCTCCTCGTCCGCGACCGGCCAGATGAAGACACGCTGGACGCCTGCGCGCGCGAAGGCCGAGAGTTTCTCCGCGAACAGATCGGCAGGCCCGATGGGGAGGCGCTCTCGGAGCACATCTTCCGGACGGTGGATGGCCGGTACGACTCGTTCTCGCATGACGCGGTCGGCCTCGGCGCGGTCCTCGGTGATGTAGAACCACATTGTCGCGAGCGCATTGGGGTACGTCGCGGGATCTTTGCCTTCGCGCACGAGTTGGCTACCGAGAAGCGTCATCGTCTCCCCGAACAACTCTGGCGTCGTGTTGTACGCGGAGGCCAACCAGCCATCACCAAGGCGCGCCACTCGACGCAAACCCGCTTCGGAGCCCCAGCTGCCGATCCACACCGGCGGCCCGTCGGGCCGCGCCGGACGGGGCTCGAGTGTGATCCCTGCGCTCGAGTAGAAGCGGCCGATGAACGGCTCGCTGTCGCGCGTCCATAGCGCGCGCAGCACTTGGACAGCCTCGTCCAGGCGTCCCCAACGTTCCGCGAAGTCGATGCCGACGGCCTGGTAATCCTGCTGCGACGAACCCGGACCGACCGCAACGATGAGCCGACCGCCCGAGAGCCGGTCGATCGCACCCAGCGTCTTGGCCAGCGGTACCGGACCTCGAACGACGGGCAGGGCGACCGTCGTCGTCAAGGTCAGGTCACCGGAGTGGCTCAGCACCGCCGCGAGCGCGGTCGGACCATCCAGCCAGGGAACTGAGAACACCAGGTGGTCGTTCACGGCGAGGGCACTGAAGCCGAGCTGTGTTGCAGCCTGCGTGTACTTGACGAGATGTTCGAGCGTGTAGGGGTGAGCCGCCGAAGTCCATCAGTGGCAGGTGAGCGCCAAACTCCACGACGCACCCTACCGAGTGCCCCGTCAGCCACGTTTCCGCGCTTCACGTAGTTCACCGCTTGCGTGAATGCACGTCGGTGCATGACAGTGAGCAGGCGTGAAGGCGGCGGTGCAACACCGGTACGGCCCACCCGAGGTGGTTCGCATCGAAGAGGTCGAGAAGCCGAGGCCGGGCGACCGCGAGCTTCTGGTCAAGGTCCACGCGACGACCGTGAACCGGACCGATTGCGCGTACCGGGCCGCGCACCCGTTCTTCATGCGGGCGTTCTCGGGGCTGGTGAGACCGAAGGCGACGATCCTCGGCAATGAGTTCGCGGGAGAGGTCGACGCGGTTGGCCGCGACGTCACCGCGTTCGCGGTCGGCGACCGGGTGTTCGGCTACAACGAGGGAGCGTTCGGTGCTCACGCCGAGTACATGGCGGTTCCCGAGAGCGGATCGATCGCCACCATGCCGAGTGGTCGGACCTTCGCGGAGATGGCGCCGAGCACGGAGGGGGCGCACTACGCGCTCGCGTTCATCCGGCGGGGGAAGATCGAGCGCGGGAACGACGTCCTCGTCTACGGCGCGACCGGGGCGATCGGGTCGGCCGCGGTCCAGCTCTTGAGGCACCTCGGGGCTCACGTCACGGCGGTGTGCGGGCCCGAGCACCTGGCCTTGGTCGAAGGCCTGGGCGCCGAACGGGTCGTCGACTACACCGCCCGTGACTTCACCGAGGACGACCAGACCTACGACGTGGTCGTCGACGCGGTGGGCAAGAGTTCGTTCGGGCGGTGCAAGCGGCTCCTGAAACCACGGGGGACCTACCTCTCCTCCGAGCTCGGCCCCTACGCCCAGAACGTGGTGCTGCCGCTCGCGACGCGACTGTCCCGCGGCCGGAAGGTCGTGTTTCCGTTTCCGCGCGAGGACCCGACGATGCCGGCGTACTTCAAGGAGCTCATCGAGGCCGGTGCGTTCACGCCGGTCATTGATCGTCGGTACCCGCTGGACGAGATCGTCGAGGCGTACCGCTACGTTGAAACGGGTCAGAAGGTCGGCAATGTCGTGCTCACCCTGGAGCCGACGACCGCCGAGCGAGCTGACACGCCTGGCACACCGAACGGGTCGGCGCTACACGCCCGTCGGGACGGGACCCACGGAGGCGTACGCATCCGCGAACGCCCGCAGCTCGGCGCCGCCGTCACCGGAGAACGACGATCCGTGCATCAGCGCGAGGGTCGTGGGCTCGAGGTCGGCCAGGCGCTGCATCGTCGGCACGAGGTCCGGCCCGCACGACAGCGCATGGAACATCGCCTCGGCACCGATCGCAGGCGTCACGACGCTGTCGGTGGTCACGGCCGGTCCGTCACCGACGTGCGTGAGGAGGTCACCCGCGAGCAAGGTCGAGGTCGTCTCGTCGAACCAGAGCCCGCTCTCCCAGTTGTGCGGGACGTGCGGCGTCGGCAGGAAGCGCAGGCGATGGGTGCCGAGGTCGACGACCTCGTCGTTGCCCGCCGGTCGGGGCGGCCGGTCGGCGAGGTCGTCGAGCGACAGCATGCACGCGAGCTCGCCGTGGATCACCTCGGCCTCGGGCGCCGCCGCGAGAAATTGGTTCATTGCTCCGCACTCGTCGGCCTCGACGTGTGCGAAGGAGATCCAGCGCAGATCGGTGAGCGGCACGACGCGCGCCACCGCTTCGGACACCAGCGGGAAGAGCGCGCGCATTCCGGTGTGGAACAGGAACGGCTGCTCGTCGCGCACGAGAAACTGGTTGAACGTGAAGCCGGCCGGGGGTGCGACCGCGTCCACCCAGGTCGAGAGCCGGAAGATGTCGGGTGCGATCTCGTCGATCCGGGTTTCCATCGGGTCCTCCTCGGTACGGGCCGCCCGTGCGGCGGGCACCGGACCACCATCGCATCGGGCGGCGCCGGCCACATCGGGCGGGTCCCCTATAGGGGACCCCTATTTCTGCGGCGTGCTCGTCGCCGCGAGGGCCGCGGCCTCGGCCCGGCTGCGGACGCCCAGCTTGCTCAGGATGCGGCCGACGTGGTGCTCGGCGGTCTTCGGTGAGATGTAGAGCTGCGCCGCGATGTCGGCGTTGCTGCAACCCTGGCGGACCAAGTCCAGCACTTCGGATTCGCGCCGCGTCAACGACTCGAGGAGCGCGGGTCCGGACCGATCGCGCAAGCGGACCCCGACGCCGAGCGTACGCAGCAAGGCGCGCGCTCGATCGCGAGAAGAAGTCGCGCCGAGCCGTTCGAAGGTCGCGAGCACGGCACGCGCCGCGGCGACGGCGTTCGACTCGTCGCCGTTCGCGGCGAACACCTCCGCGAGCGCGAGGCGGGCCTGCCCGGCAAGGAGCGGCCGCTCCCCGTCCGCGACGTGCCGTTGCGCGGCTTCGAAGGCAGCAACCGCGGCGTCGCAGTCGCCGGCCGCGGCGTCGACGCGTCCACGCGCGATGTCCGCCTCGGCTGCGAGCACAGGACTCTCGGCATGGGCCGCGATCACGGCGAGTCGTTCGGCGGCGGATCTCGCCGCGTCGACGTCGCCGTGGGCCAGCTCGGCTTCGACGAGCAAAGACAACAAGGTCGCGCCGCGCAGCGCATCCCCCACGAGCTCGCCGAGACCGCGTCGCAACACCGCCGCCGCGGCCTCCGGCTCATTGCGACGGAGGTGAAGGCGCGCCATCGGGACACACGCGGTGACGCGGTCCTCGTACGGTTCGAGCAGCGCGGCCGCTTCGTCCAGCCGGCCCTGTTCCACGCGCAGAAGCGCGAGCGTCGCGGCGGTGTCGGCGCGGTGCCCGAAACTGCTCGAACCCGTCGGTCCCAGCACTGCAGTCAGCGCCGACTCGGCCTCGGGCCACCGGCCCGCGCGGCACAACACCGACCCGTACGCCGCGAGACAGTGCGTGTGCAGGACGCGTGGCCGGCCTTCGAAGCGGTCGAGCAGCATCGCCTGCACGAGGTTCGTCCACTCTTCGGCGCGGCGGACGTCGCCGACGCGATCACACGACGAGAGCATCGAGCAGAAGCTCTTGCCGACGACGCTCACGTCGCGCACCTCCCCCGCGGCGATCGCGGCGAGCGCGGCGTCGAGCCGGTCGAACCCTTCGTGGAGGCGACCCTGCGTCACGAGCGCGAGGCCGCTGTCGGCGAGGGCTCGCACTTCCAGCGCGACGTCGTGGAACGCCGCCGCGATCGCGAGCGCACGTTCGGCACTCTCCAGGAGCTCGTCGACGTCGGGCCGGTCGCAGGCCATGAACGCCAGCTCGAGGTACCCCCATTCCGGACACGGCCCGACTTGCTCGAGCAGCCGGCGGGCGCGGTTCGCCCACCCGTTGCCCGCCGCGGTGTTACCAAGAGTGTTCGCATGCAGTTCCGCGAGGTCGGTCGCGACGCGCGCCGCCGCGCGTTGCTCGCCGGTGCTGCGTAACCCGGCGAAGGCGCGCTCCCATTCCTCCCGTGCTTCCGGGAACCGATCGTCCATGTACGCGATGCCGCCGAGCATCACGTGGGCAAGCGGCGGATCGTCGAGCTCGACCGCGTCCGCGAGGCGCGCGACCGCCGACTCGACATCTCCGGCCTCGAGCGCGATGCCCGCTTCCTCGAGCAGCTCGGACGCCCCGCTCACGAGCGCCGATCGTAGAGGCCGGCAGCGTTTATCCTGCCGTCGTGCCCGACCTCGGCTTCGTCCTGATCCACGGCGGCGGTGCTTCCGGCGCATTCTGGGATCGCCTCGTCGCCCGGCTCGACCGACCCGCGATCGCCGTCGACCTCCCTGGTCGAGGCGAGAAGACGGCGGACCCGATGCGTGTGACTGTGGACGATGGCGTCCGCTCGGTGGTCGCCGACGTCGAGGCGGCCGCCGAGATCGGCCCGGTCGTGTTGGTAGCCCATTCGTCGGGTGGGCTCTTCGTCCCCGGCGTCGCCGCCGCGCTCGCACCCCGCGTCAAGCACATCGTCTTGTCGGCGGCGTCGGTGCCTCCGGAGGGCGGCACCGGCCTCGACTGCATGAAGCCGTCGCACCGGGAGCGCACGGTCGCCGGCATCGAGGCCGCCCGCCGCGACGGCTGGACGCTCACGACGCCCGGCCCACCGGACGACTCGGAGATCATGCGCGCGGCGTACGGCGGCGACCCGCTCGACGACGAGACCCTCGCGTACGTCGTCGACCCGGTTCGCGCGGTGAAGGACTCGATGAACTTCTACTTCCAGCCCGTGTCGTGGGCGCCGATCGCGACGATCCCGGTCACGTACGTCAGGAACGCTCGGGATCGGCCGGTACCACCGGCACTGCAGGACGAGATGATCGGAAGGTTGCCGAACCCGGTCGAAGTCGTCGCGCTCGACGTCGGGCACATTCCCGCCGTGACGCATGCGGAACTGTTCGCCGGGATCCTCGACGACGCGGCCGATCGGGCGACACGCGTGCCGTGAGCTCCGAACAGGGGCCGCCGTTTGCCCCGAGCGAAATTCGATATATCGTCTGCCTCCACGCGAACCGGGGGAAGACACTTGAATCGTCCAGCGCGAGATCGTGGTGTGCGCCGGTGGGTTGCGGTCTTCGCCTCGGCCTGCTTCGTCCTGGCGGCATGCACCAGTGAGACGTCCGGCGACGACGACGCATCCGGCTCCGGCTCGGAAACCGACGGCGGCGCCGCAACGGCGGCCGACGCGCCGGGCGTCACCGAGGACACGGTCAAGATCTCGCTGATCGCATCCGATCTGGCGGCGCTGAGCGAGCAGAACCTGGCGCCCGAGATCGGGAACGCGCAGAAGACCGTCGAGGCGATCGTCGCCGACATCAACGCGAACGGCGGCGTCGCCGGGCGGCAGATCGAACTGGTCCCGCACGTGATCGCCGGTGCTGCCGCCGCGATCGACCCGGAGGCCGGGCGGCAAGCGTGCGTGCAGGCGACCGAGGACGACCAGCCGTTCGCGGTGATCATCACCGCCGCCATCACTGCCGAGACGGTCGAGTGCGCGGCCGTCGACCACGACAACGTCGTCACCGTCACGATGGACAGCTGGCCCGACTCCTTCTACGAAGGCGCCGACGGCCGGCTGTTCTCGGTCGCGACACATACGGCGGTGTCGCGCTCTCGCGCGTACACCGCGTGGCCGCGCATCCTCGACGACGAAGGGCTGCTCGAGGGCAAGACGATCGGCATCGTCCGGATGGACACCGTCGAGCAGCAAGAGACGGTGGACGACGCATTGAAGCCGAGTCTGGAGGACCTCGGCTACGAGGTGGCGGCCGAATCGGTGCTGCCGTGCCCGGAGGGAACGCAGACCTGCGAGCAGCACGAGGTCGCGATCCAACGGTTGCAGGACGCCGGTGTCGACTTCGTGTTCCTCGTCCCGCAGACGCTTCCGGGTGCGGCGACGGTGGAGGCGGCTGCCGGTCTCGGCTTCGAACCGGAGTGGACGACGATCGGCAACAACGTCACCGACACGGTCGCTCGGTTCTACACGAACGCGAAGGCCAACTACGACGGCGCATGGGGCATCAACACCGTGTTCACCGACGGCACCGAGGAGACCGCCGAGTGCAACCGCATCGCCGTTGCGGGCGGCGCCGAGGAGTTCCCGCCGGGAAGCGACGGTTACGGCTTCACCGCCGTCACGTGCCTGCAGGTGCAGACGCTCGTCGCGGCGATCGAGGCGGTCGACGGGGCGATCACGCAGCAGGCCGTGATCGAAGCGATGGAGAACCTCGAGGACGTGCCGCTGGCGAGCGGGCCGCCGGGATCGCTGGGTCCCGACAAGCACGACGCCGGCGACTACGTGTTCCTCTCCCAGTACTCGGCGAGTACCGAGACGTTCGAACCCACCGACGACGAGGAACCGATCGAGGTCGGATAGGCGAGCGCTCCGGGGCAGCATGGTCGATCAGCGTCCAGACGCATCCCAACCCGACAGATGCCGCGGCGACGCTCGTAGCGGCCGTCATCGAGGAAGAGGAACGTCGCGCCGAGGCGACCGTGGTCCCGGAGACCCTGCTCGCGGACGCCGAGCTCCCGGGCGTCGACAGCGACGCGATGTCGCTGCGTGAAGCGATTCGTATCGGCGGTGCGCGCACGATCGCGATCATCGCGACGCTCGGGACGATCGAACAGTTCGACAACGCGGTGTTCAACGTCCTCGCGCCGGACATCCAGGATGCGATCGGCGTGTCGGACACGGTCCTCGGCGCGATCGGCGGGGCGACCGGCGTGCTGTTCGTCCTCGGCGCGATACCGATGTCGTCGCTGTCGGACCGCTTGTCCCGCAAGAACCTCGTCGCGGTCACGATGTTCGGCTGGTCGCTGATCATCCTGCTCACCGGGTTCGTGCAGAACGCGTTGCAGATGTTCCTTGCGCGTCTCGGCGCCGGGCTCGGGCAATCGACCGCGCTCCCGGTGAACGGGCCGCTGCTCATCGACACGTATCCGATCCCGGCACGGGCGAAGGTTTTCGCGCTCCTCGGTGGAGTGCAGGCGATCGGCCCGATGATCGCGCCGTTCCTCGCCGGCGCCGCCGCCGCGATCGCCGGCGATGCGACCGGCTGGCGTTGGGCGTTCGCGATCCTCGGCCTCGTCTCGCTGCCGATCGCGCTGTCGGCCTTGACGATCAAAGAGCCGCGGCGAGGCCGTCACGAGATGCGGTCGGTGCTGGGTGAGGAGCTCGCGCCCGAGGCCGACGAGCTGCCGATCTCGTTGTCGGTCGCGTTCGAGCGCCTGCGCCAGATCCGCAGCTTCTACTACTTCCTCGTCGGGATGGCCGCGCTCGGGTTCGCGCTGTTCTCGACGCCGCTGTTCTTGAGCCTCTACTTCGAGGACGAGCTCGGGCTGCAGCGCGTTCGAGCGCGGGATCGTCGCCACGATCACCGCGGTCCCCGCGATCATCGCCATCGCGATCGCCGGGCGGCGGGCCGACGACCTGTTCCGCAAGAGCCCGCCCGCAGCGATGGCCTTCGTCGGCGTGTTGATCGGGCTGTTCGGTGTCGGCCTCACGATCGCGATCTGGATGCCGAACGTGTGGACCCTCGTACCGGTCCTCGCGGCCGCCACCGCGTGCGCGCGTGCGGCATTCGTGATCCTGCCCGCGGTCGTGTCGACGATCATCCCGTACCGACTACGTGCACGTGGCACCGCGATGATCGGCATCTACGTGTTCCTGTTCGGCTCGTTCTTCGGGTCGATCCTCACCGGCTTGCTCTCGGACGCCTACGGAACCCGTACCGCGCTCATGATCATCGTCCTGCCCTCCACGCTCATCGGCGGCGCGCTCATCGCGATGGGCGCACGGCACATCCGCGGCGACATGTCGATGGTCGTCGAGGAGCTGCGCGAAGAGCAGGCCGAGATGAATCGCATCCACCAGGAGGGCGAGACGATCCCCGCCATCCAGGTCCGCAACCTCGACTTCTCGTACGGCAAGGTGCAGGTCCTGTTCGACGTCAGCTTCGACGTCAACAAGGGCGAGACGCTCGCGCTCCTCGGCACCAACGGCGCCGGCAAGTCCACGCTCCTGCGCGTCGTCAGCGGGCTCGGCGTCGCGTCGCGCGGGGCCGTCCGCTTCAACGGTCGCACCGTCACTTACGCCGACCCTGAACTGCGCGTGAAGATCGGCATCGTTCAACTGATCGGCGGTGGGGCAACCTTCCCACCGCTTTCGGTAGACGAGAACCTGCGCATGGCGGGCTTCCAGTACTCGCGCTCGGAGCAACGCCGGCGCATCGACCGGGTGCTCGCGATCTTCCCGATGCTCGCCGAGCAGATGGACAAGCCTGCGCAGGATCTGTCGGGCGGGCAACAACAGATGCTCGCGCTGGCGATGGCACTGTTGCACGAACCCGAGGTGCTGATCATCGACGAGCTCTCGCTGGGCCTCGCGCCGATCGTCGTACAGCAGGTGCTCGAGGTCGTCCGCACGCTCAAGGAACAGGGCCTCACGATGATCATCGTCGAGCAGTCGTTGAACGTGGCGCTCGCGATCTCCGATCGTGCGGTGTTCATGGAGAAGGGTGAGATCCGCTTCGATGGGTCGGCACAGGAACTGGCGACGCGCGACGACCTCGCGCGTGCGGTCTTCCTGGCCGGCTGAGGATCCGGCGTGATCGCCTTCGACGTCTCGCGACAGGTCCTCTTCTCGGGGGCGATGACCGGCCTCACGTACGCGGTGATGGCCGTCGGCGTGATCCTGATCTTCCGTTCGGCGCGCGTGATCAACTTCGCGATCGGCGAGATGGGCGGCTTCTCCGCCGCGCTGCTGTACCGCCTCGTCGTCGACTGGGACGTCCCGTTCTGGCTCTCCTTCGTCGCCTGCATCGCCGTCGGGGCCGTGTTCGGTGCGGCGCTCGAACTGCTGATCGTGCGCCGTCTGTTCACGGCGCCGCGAGTCATCCTGCTCGTCGCGCTCGATCGGCGCCGCCCAGCTCCTGTTGTTCTTCCAGCTGATCCTCCCCGATGTCACGCAAGTCCGGCCGTACCCGACGCCGTTCTCGAAGACCTGGGACGTCGCCGGTGTCATCGTCCGAAGCGAAGAGCTCACGGTGCTCATCGTCATGCCGCTCCTCGTCATCGCGCTGTGGTGGTTCCTCAGCCGCACGAAGTACGGGCTCGCGATACGCGGCTCGGCCGCCAACGCGGACGCGGCGCGTCTCGCGGCCGTGAACATCAAGCACATCTCGACGCTCGTCTGGGTGATCGCGGGAACGCTCGCCGCGATCGCCGCGATGCTGTTCGCCCCGCTGAACCCGGCCGGCGCGTCGGCCCTCGGTGTCGGTCCGGGCATGCTCCTACGGGTCCTGACCGTGGCCCTCATCGCGGGCATGGCATCGCTTCCGATCGCACTCGCGAGCGGCGTCGCGATCGGCATGATGGAGAGCCTCGTCTCCTACAACTACAACGACCAGCGCGGCCTGCTCGACGCGCTCCTGTTCGTCATCGTCATCGTCACCCTCCTGCTGCGCGGACGCCGCCGCGGCCTCGCCGAAGCCGACAGCGGACGCTGGTCGTTCGCACCGCGGATCCGCCCGATCCCAGCCCGGCTCGAACGTTTGTGGTGGGTCCGACGGCTCCCGGTCGCGGGCGGGCTCGTCGTCGTGCTCGTCGCGCTGTTCCCGCTCGTCTTCCTCGACCTCCCGTCGCAACGCGAAGCGTGGAGCCGCGTGTTGCTCTACGCGATGGTCGCCCTCTCGCTCACCGTGCTCACCGGTTGGGCCGGCCAACTCTCGCTGGGGCAGTTCGCGTTCGTCGGCGTCGGAGGCATGACCGCGGCCGCGCTCGTCCGCGAAGGAGTCGGCTTCGTTCCCTCGTTGGTCATCGCGGGCGTCGTCACCGCGCTCGTCGCGATCGTCGTCGGGCTTCCCGCGTTGCGGCGGCCCGGGCTCTACCTCGCGATCTCGACGTTCGCGTTCGCAGTCATGGCGTCGGCGTGGCTCCTGTATCGCGCACGTGTTCCTCGACGGTGGCGTCGAGGCGAAGCTGCCCCGCCAGGTCATTCCCGCTCCCCGCCGCACTGTTCGACGAGGGACTCGATCTGCGCGCGCAGGGCGCGTATTACGCGCTGTGTCTGGTGGCACTCGTGGTCGTGCTCTTCGGCGTCGCGTGGCTGCAGCGCTCGCGGTGGGGGCGCGTCGATGATCGCGGTGCGCGACAACGAGCGGGCTGCCGCGGCGCTCGGGATCTCGCCGACGCGGATCAAGCTCATGGCGTTCGGCATCGGCGGGTGGATCGCCGGTGTCGCGGGCGCGTTGCTCGTCGGCCTGGTCACCGAAGCGCAACCCACCGACTTCCTCGCGGCGGAGTCGTTGCGCGTGATCTCCATCGTCGTCATCGGCGGACTGTCGTCGGTGGCGGGCGCGGTGCTCGGCGCGTTCTTCGTCATCGGTCTCCCGAAGCTGTTCGACGACAGCATCGAGATCGGACTGCTGACGAGCGGGGCCGGGCTCCTGATCCTGCTGCTCTACTTCCCCGGCGGCCTCGTCCAGGTCTTCTACAGCCTTCGCGACGCGATCTTCGCCTGGGTCGCGCGGCAACTGCCCGCCGAGCCCGAACGAGCGGAGACACGCGCACCGATCCCGGCGTCGCTCTCGGTTCGCGTCCGACCGTTGCCGGAGGACATCGACGACGTGATCGTGGTCGGTGGTCTCACCGTGACCTTCGGCGCCCGCGCCGTCGTCGACGGCGTCGACCTCGACGTCGGACGCGGCGAGGTCGTCGGCCTCATCGGAACGAACGGGGCCGGCAAGACCACGCTCATGAACGCGATCTGCGGCTTCGTGCCGAGCCGCGGCGACATCGAGATCCTCGGCCGCCACGCCCGGCATCTTTCGCCCGCGGCACGCGCCCGCCTCGGGCTCGGCCGCTCGTTCCAGGGCGCGACGCTCTTCCCCGACCTCAGCGTGCGCGAGACCGTCGGGCTCGCGGTCCACGGCGTGCACGGCTGGCAGCGCTCGACCCGAGCCGAGGCGGACGAGATCATCGACTTCCTCGGGCTCGGCCGGTTCCGGGACAAGTTCATCAACGAGCTGTCGACGGGGACCCGTCGCATCGTCGAGCTCGCATGCCTGATGGCGTCCGGCGCGCGAGTGCTCTGCCTCGACGAGCCGACCGCGGGAATCGCGCAACGTGAGAGCGAAGCCTTCGTGCCACTCATCTTGCGCATCCGCGCCGAGCTCGATGCGAGCCTCCTCGTGATCGAGCACGACATGCCGGTGATCATGGCGATCAGCAACCGGGTGTACTGCCTCGAGGCCGGACGGATCATCGCGTGCCGCGACGCCCGAGGAGGTTCGGCAACGATCCCCTCGTGATCGCGTCCTATCTCGGCACGGATCCGCAGGCGATCAACCGCAGCGGCGACCAGCCGGTGGATCTCGGCGCGACGACCTGAATCAGCGACGCGAAACGCCTTCAGCCGCGCTGCGCCAGCCGTTCCCGCAAGCGCAGCAGTCCGTCGCGGAAGCCCGGGCGCGACATCGACCAACGCTGCGCGTCGAGCTCCACCGCGACGGCAACGTCCGCCGTCGGTTGGGGAAGCGTTGCGTCGAGCGATGCCTTGGCGCGGCGAACCAGCTCCGGATCGCGTCGCGCGGCGACGGCGGCGAGTGCGGTCGCAGCACCGAGCAGCTCGTCCTCGGGCACGCAGCGCCAGGCGAGACCGACGCGCGCCGCGTCCTCGCCGTCGAGGTGCTCGCCGCAGAGCACCATCGCGGCCGCGGCTTGCCGGCCCGCCCGATCGGTGAGCCGGCGCAGGTGGCCGCCGCCGGGATGGACGCCGGCGTCGAGCCAACGGCAGTCGAACCGCGCCGCGGGCGATGCGACGATGACGTCGCACGCAAGTGGCAGGTTCACCCCGGCGCCGATGCACGGTCCGCCGACCGCGGCGATCGTCGGAACCGGGCAGCGCGCGACGGCGAAGAAGCCGGCGTACAGCTCCTCGAGCGGCGCTTTGGGCTCGAGGAGCTCGTCGAGCGAGCCGCCCGCGCAGAACACGGGCGGCTCGGCGGCGAGCACGACGGCGCGCGCACCCTGGGCGAGGGCGGTGCCCACCGCGTCCCGGAGGTCCTCGCTCAGTTGGTGACGCAACGCATTTCGCCGTTCGGGATCGGCGAGCACGACGATGCCGACACCGTCGTCGTTCACCGATTGCCGGACCGTCGCCATCTACGCCGTCGCCGCTACGCCGTCGTCTGCTACGCCGTCGTCTTCTAGGGATGCATGAAGTCGACGTTGGGTGCGGCGGGCCAGGAGTCGTCGCGGAGCTCGAGGATCGGCTGCCACGGTTCACCGCGTCGGACGGCGATGCCCACCAAAACGGTCAGGACGCGTTCCGTGAAGCCCGAACGTGGGGAGTGCGCGCTGACGAGCTTCCGGAGGTTCGGCAGCGCGTCGGGTGGTTGCACGGCGAGCACCCGGTGGTACTCGGCGATGATCGGACGACCGGCGCGCGCCGCTTCTACGGTGCGGATCTCGGTCACCGCCGCGCCGAGCGCGCACTCGGTGACAGTCTCGTGTGCGTCGACCGCCTCCGCCGGGCTGAACCCGTGACGGATCAGCACGCCGATGACGGTGTCCATGTGGTGCACCATGCGCTCGATCCCGAGCGAGCCGTTCACGAACTGAGCGAGCAGCGCCGGTTGGGCGACGAAGGCATCGTGGCTGTACCGCCCGCACTCGAGCAGCCACTCCGTCCAGTGCTGTCCGCGATCGACCGGGAGCTCCAGCTGCGCGGCGGAGTACTCGGCGGCCAGGCGCATGAGGTCGTCGCGGCCCTCGACGTGGTGGTACAGGCCGGGCACGCTGACGCCGAGGCGATCGGCGACGCCCTTCATGGTCACCTGGTCGAGGCCGACCTCGTACGCGGCGCGGGCGATCATCGCTCGGTTCAACCGCGCCGGCCGGCCGACCTTGGGGCGGTCGGCGAACGGCTGCGCCGGCTCCCGGCTTCGAGTTGCCTCGGTCACCTGCCCTCCCGGTTCCGGCGCCTCGCGCGTTTTCGAATTCTCCCGAGCACGCGACCAGCGTACGCAGCGGACGCTGGGGTCGCGCTCCCGAACGAGTTTTCGAACTCTACTTGAACCACGCGGTGGCGGCGCGGAAGACTCCGGACGTGCTCACCCAGCCCGCCGACCTCGTCTACGACCCGTACGACGCGGCGATCGACGCGGCGCCGCACGACGTGTGGCGCCGGCTCCGCGACGAGGCGCCGCTCTATTACAACGAGCAGTACGACTTCTACGCGCTGAGCCGGTTCGCGGACGTGCTGCAGGCGTCGCTCGACTGGCAGACCTACAGCTCCGCCCGCGGCACGGTCTTGGAGATCATCGACACGACGCCACCGCAGTACGGCGAGCTCGGCGACGGCTTCGGGATGATGATCTTCATGGATCCGCCACGACACGACGAGCTGCGGCGGCTCGTCAGCCGTGCCTTCACGCCGCGCCGGGTGGCCGCGCTCGAGGGCCGGACGCGTGAGTTGTGCGCGCGCTTCCTCGATCCGCAACGTGATGGCGGCGGCTTCGACTTCGTCGAGGATTTCGCCGCGAAGATTCCGGCGATGCTCATCGGCGCGCTGCTCGGCGTGCCGAACGAGGACCAGGACCAGCTCCGCATCTGGGGTGACCTGTTGATGCGGTACGAACCAGACGGCGTGAGCGAGGAGAAGGCGAACGCGATCGCCAGCATGGGCTCGTACATGTCGGCGATGGTCGAGGACCGGCGGCAGAAACCACGCGACGACATGGTGTCCGACCTGCTCGCGGCCGAGCTCACTCGCGACGACGGCACGCAACGAACGCTCACGGTCGACGAGGTGCTCGCGTTCTTCTCGTTGCTGCAGCTCGCAGGGAGCGAGACCACGGCGCGTCTGCTGGGCTGGGCGGCGGTGCTCTTGGCGCGGCACCCGGACCAGCGGGCCGCCCTGCTCGAGGCGCCGGCGCTCGTCCCCAACGCGGTCGAGGAGCTGTTGCGTTACGAGGCGCCGTCACCGATCCAGGCCCGCTTCGTCACCCACGACGTCGAGTGGTACGGACAGAAGATCCCGCAGTACTCGAAGATCGCGCTCCTGACGGGCAGCGCAGGACGCGACGAGCGCGAGTTCCCTGATGCCGATCGCTTCGACGTCGCAGCGCCACTTCGACCGTCACCTGACGTTCGGATACGGCATCCACTTCTGCTTGGGCGCCAGCCTCGGACGTCTCGAAGGACGCATCGTCCTCGAAGAGACGCTCGCGCGCTTCCCGGAATGGAGCGTCGACGAGGCCGCGGTCGAGATGGTGCGCACGTCGACGGTCCGCGGACCCGTACACGTACCCATCACGATCTGAACGCGAGAATGGCCAAGGGAGAAGCGATGGAGACACTCGCCGAACGAGTCGCGGTCGTGACCGGAGGCGCGTCCGGGATCGGGCTGGCGCTCGCACGCGCCTTCCTCGACGAAGGCATGAAGGTGGTGATCGCCGACGTGGAGGCGCCCGCCCTCGACCTGGCTCGAGACGAGCTCGCGTCGCGTGGAGACGTCACCGGCGTCGTCACTGATGTCACCGACTTCGGCTCGGTGGAGCGCCTGGCCGCGACGACCTTCGACACGTACGGCGCGTGCCACGTCGTGTGCAACAACGCCGGAGTCGGCGCACCGTCGTCCCTCGTGTGGGAGGCCACGATCAACGACTGGCGGTGGGTGCACGGCGTCAACGTGATGGGAGTGGTGCACGGCATCCAGGCGTTCGTGCCGCGCATGATCGCCGCGGGTGATCCCGGATACATCGTCAACACGTCGTCGGGTGACGGCGGTATCGCGCCGATGCCGGCGGCATCCGTGTACGCGGCGAGCAAGGCCGCGGTGACGAGCCTCACAGAGTGCCTTGCGTCGCAGCTCATCTCCGAAGGGACCAATCTGCGCGCCGGCATCTTCTATCCGTCGGGAGGTTTGCTGCGCACCGGGCTCTGGACCGCGGATCGCAATCGTCCGGCCGAGCTCGCGCGCGAACGGCCGCGCGCGACGGAGGCGATGACGATCGAGAAGCTCGAGGCCATGGCCAAGCAAGGCGGCCACGAGCTCAGGTTCCAAGATCTCGACGAGCTCGCGCGTGTCGTCGTCGACGGCATCCGCGCCGAACGCTTCATCATGATGATCGGCGTCGAGTCGATCGGCGACACGATGCGGGAGCGGGCAGAGGCGTTCCAGAAGGGCGCACTCCCCGAGAAGCACGCGGGACTGCTGGGCTGATCCGGCGCTATCCCGACGACGACGTGACGATCTCGCTCACCTGACGGACCGGGGCGATCGTCGTGTAGTTCGGTACATCGGCACGCACTGCCTCGGTGCCTTCGGACGCGAGCGCCCTGGTCATCGCCTCCAACGAGTCGAAGGTGAAGTGCACCGCGGCGACGTAGGGGCCGTCGATCTTCTTGTCGATCTCGACGCTGGCTCGGGTTCCAGGTCTGGGTCGCCAACGGAACATGGGAGTCGCGGTAGTAGTCGTGGTCGAAGGACGCACCGTCTGTCTCCGGGTAGAGCACCGAGAACCTGATCACCGATACCTCCGCTGCTGACACGAGTTGTGCGAGCCCTTGGCCGAGCGGGGCCCCGGCTGTATTCTCGCCTCCGATTCGAAAAGTACTTCAGGGGGTGGCCGATGACCAGATACGCCGTGATCTCCGCCGACGGCCATGCCGGACCGCCGGCCGAGGTCTACCGGGAGTACCTGGACCCGGGTTTCCGTGAGCGCTTCGACGAGCACCAACGCGCCATGGAGGAACTTCGCGCGGCGATGGGTCGCAGCACGCCGTCCGAGTTCCAGCAGCGAGTGGGAAGAGGAGACCGGCGGGGACGGCGGCCTCACCGCCGCCTACGACTCGGCCGCGCGCAACGCGGTGCTCGACGAAGAAGGTGTCGTCGCGGAGGTGCTGTTCCCGGATGCGGACGTGCTCGGCACCGGACGCATCGCGTCTTCGCCGTTCGGGACCGGGCTCGCCGGCGCGTCCGACAACGTCGAGGAGGCGGTCGCGGGGAGCCGCGCCCACAACCGGTGGCTCGCCGACTTCGCGCGCGACGAGCCGCATCGCCGGATCGGGATCGCGGTGATCCCGGCGATCATCCCCGACATGGACACGGTGCTGGCGCTGGTTCGCGAAGCGAAGGAGCTCGGGCACCGCGGCATCCTGATCCCGACGCGCTGGTTCGACCGTCCTGCGTACCACGACCCGTGGTACGAGCCGTTGTGGACGATCACCGAGGAGCTCGGCCTCGTACTGCACACGCATTCCGGCGCGGGGCCGAGCGACATCGGTCTCGGCCCGGGCATGCTGCCGATCTACGCATCCGAAGCAGGTTGGTGGGCCGCGCGACCGCTCGCGGTGCTGATCTGGGGTGGCATCTTCGAGCGGCATCCGGCACTTGAAGTACTCGATGGCCGAGAACGCGGCGTGGTGGGTGCCGGACCAGATCCGCAAGATGGACGAGAAGTGGATCGGCGGCCACAACACCCGCAAGTTCGGGAACGCGTTCCGCGAGACGCTCTCGATGAAGCCGAGCGACTACTTGAACCGCAACTGCTTCTTCGGCGCGTCGACGCCGGGTGTGGACGACATCGAACGCCGGTACCTCATCGGGATCGGCAACATCATGTGGGGGAACGACCTCCCGCACCCGGAGGGGACGTTCCCCTACACCCGCTATTGGATTCGCGAGCGGTTCAAGGACGTACCCGAGGACGAGACGCGACGCATGCTCGGTCTCACCGCGGCCGGTGTCTACGACGTCGATCTCGACGCGCTGCAACCGCTCGTCGAGAAGATCGGCCCCACCGTCGACGAAGTGCACGGCGACGCGCCGCTCGCCGCGTGTCCCCGCGGGCGTCTGAGCCCGTAGACCCACGAAGAGGAGAAGGAATGTCGATCACCGGCTCCGAGTTCCAAGCCTTCAACGGGTTCCCGATGCCCCGCGACCCGCAGGGCTTGGTGGACCGCGCGCGGCGGCCGATCGTGCGGAGTGCGACCGCTGAACCGCGCTTTCCGTTCCCGGTTCCGAACGGCTGGTTCATCGTCGCCGAAGCGAAAGAGCTCACGCCCGGTGAGACGAAGGCGTTCTACGTGTTCGGCCGCGACGTCGTCCTGTTCCGCGGCGACGACGGCGCGCCGCACATGGTCGACGCGTACTGCGCGCATCTCGGTGCGCACATCGGCGTCGGCGGCCGCGTCGAAGGCGACTGCATCCGCTGCCCGTTCCACGGCTGGAAGTACGACGGCGACAGCGGCAAGTGCAACGAGATCCCCTACGGCGGCATGGAGCGCGTGCCTTCGCAGGCGCGCATTCGCGCCTACCCCTGCATCGAACGCAACCACATGATCTGGGCGTGGCACCACGGCGAGGGAGGCGATCCCTTCTACGAAGTGCCCGAGGTGCCCGAGCTGTTCGATCCCGAGTGGTTGCCGTACGAGAGCGTCGAGTTCGACGTCGCCACCTGCTGTCAGGAGATGGCCGAGAACAACGTCGACTTCGCGCACTTCATGTACGTGCACGGCACCGACGCGATCCCCGACGACGACTTCTTCGTCGACGGCGCGTACAAGCGCACCGTCTCGATGGACGGCAACTTCGTGCGCGAGGGCTTCGGGCTCGGGCTCGGCGTGCTGCGCGTCAAGGGCTACACGACCTTCCTCTCGTCCACGACACCGATCGACACCGAGAACGTGAAGGTGCGCTGGATCTTCACCGCGCCCGCGGCGAACGGCCCGGATGCGGCGCGACAAGCCGCCGAAGGGTTCTCGGCCGGCGTCAGCCAGGACCTCCCGATCTGGGAGAACAAGCGCTACGTCGAACGGCCCATCGTCACCAAGAGCGAGAAGAAGCTGCTCGAGCAGCGTCAGTGGGCGAAGCAGTTCTATTCCGGGTTCGAGGGCTGATCGTGACGGCATGGGTCGGGCAGTACTGCATCTACGTGAGCGATCTCGAGCGCGTCGGTGAAGTTCTACGAGGCGCTCGGCCTCCAGAACAGCAGCCGCACTGATCTCGACAACATCAAGGAAGCGATCATCGAGAATCCCGAGAAAGGCGGCAAGCTCCAGCTCGCGCAGAAGCTCGACCAGAGCGGTCCCATCGACATGGGCAACGCGTTCTGGAAGCTCTACGTCGCGACGAACGACATCGACAAGATGTGCGACGACGCGGTCGCCGCCGGCGCCGAGGTCGTGATGCAGCCGCAGCGGATGGAGCAGTGGCCGATGTCGGTCGGTTTCATCAAGGATCCCGACGGCTATCTCGTCGAGCTCACGCAGCGCCACCCGTGGAAGGACGGCGACGACCGGACCTACGCCTGGCTCAACCAATACTGCATCTATGTCAGTGATTTGGAACGGACGATCGCGTTCTACGAGCTGCTCGGACTCGAATGCACGCAGCCGCACCGACATCCCCGCGCACAAGGAAGCGATCCTCGAGAACACCGAGCGCGGGGGCAAGATCCAGCTCGCGCAGCAACTCGACAACGACGCACCCATCGACATGGGCGGCGCGATGTGGAAGTTGTACGTCAATACCGACGACTGCGAGACGCTCCACCGGCGCGCGGTGGACGCGGGTTACACGTCGATCATGGATCCCCTGCGGCCGGAGCGCTGGCCGGTGACCATCTCGTTCCTCGCCGACCCCGACGGCTACCAGGTCGAGCTCGTGGAGCGGCACGCCGACGCCTGACACCGGCCCCGCGGCGATATCCCGGGGCGGTTTCATCCCTTCCATCGTGGACGCCTGGTGCGTCCGGCATGAAGACTGTCGGTGACTGGTACGAGTCGAGCTGGAGGATCGGATGTTGCGGAGGCTTGCCACTTTGCTGTTCGTCGGCGTTGCGCTCGTAGCCGGGTGCGGCGGCGACGACGACGATGAGGCCGCAGGAGACGTGGAGCGATATTCGCGCGGTTCAAGAGCTCGACGAGGCCGGCAGTGAGACATTCGCGGCACTGGAAGAGGATGAGAACGCGACCGAGGAGGACTTCGCCGAGGCCGAGCAGCAGTTGTTAGAGGATTACTCGGAGGATTCGAGGAGCTCCAACAGTCGCTCCAGAAGAGATCGCCGACGACGTCGAGTGCTCATTGCAGCCATAGAAGACCGGGCGGGCGGCGGCGACGCGGAGGGACGAGCGACGAGGAGGCCGCGGAGGAGCGCATCACGACCTTCGAAGAGAGAATTGCGAAGGCGCGCGCACCTATGCACTCGACCATCGGTAGCGAACGTCCGGTGCCCTCTCCTCGTTGTCACCATCGGTGACCTCGATCGCACGGAAGCCGTGGCGTTCGTAGAACCGTCTCGCCTTCACGTTGCTCTGGAACGTCCAGAGGTTCACGCCCGACGGATGCCGAGTCTTGGCCACCGCAATGAGCTGCGATCCGAATCCGCACCCCGTCCATTCGGGGTCGACGTAGAGCTGATCGACCCAATCGTTTTCGAGGACCAACAACGCGACGATCCGCTGTCGCATCTCGACGACCCAGACCTCTCGGTTGGGCAGCACGACGGTGGTGAAGTACCTACGAACATCGTCGTCACTGTGCACGGGTGGCGGAATGGCCGGGACAGACGCGTGCCTGGATCGCAGCCACACGTCAGCGATCGTCTCCGCCTCCTCGAGGCCGGCTCGACGGACGCGCGACTCGGTGGTCACGGGCGCAGATGCTCGCGCAATCGACGTGGCCGCGCGCCGGTGCGATGATCCGGTCGTGCCATTGAACCCGGTCGACGAGTACCTCGACGCGCTGGAGGAACCGAAGCGCACGACGCTCCGCCAACTTCGCGACGGCATCATGGAGCTCGTCCCGCACGCGGAGCAGTGCCTCGCCTACGGAGCACCGGCGTTCAAGCTGCACGGCAAGACGATCGCCGGGTTTGCCGCCTTCCGGAACCACCTGAGCTATCTGCCGCACAGCGGCGCGGTGCTCACGGAGCTTCAGGCGGACGTGGCCGAGTACGAGACCTCCAAGGGAGCACTCAAGTTCGGTGTCGACCATCCGCTGCCAACGCCGTTGCTCAGGAAGCTGATCGACGCCCGGCTCGGAGAGCTCGGCTTCGCGGACGACGCCCGCTAGTCATGCGTCGTCGCCGCTGGTGGCTGACGGGGGCGGTTCGTCGTACTCGTCGTGTCGGCGGTACCAGAACGACGTCGGCGCTTGCGGCCAGCCCTCCGGCGCGTCCTCGTCGTCGGACTGGCCGCCATACGGCGCGAGGGAAAACACGCTCCAAACGCTGCCGATCTTTTGGACCATCGGCCCGTGTTGGAGGAAATAGGTGCGGAAGATCTCGTCGCCGTCGCGCAAGAAGACGTTGAGGCCGAACCACTCGGCAACTCCGAAGTCAGCCGAGAAGCGCTCGGTGCCGATCGTGTACCAAGGCACGTCGGTCCAACCCATGCGCTCGGCGTAGCGGCGGAGGTTCGCCTGGGGTGCCGGCGATGCCATGGCGAAGGTGATGTCGCGAGCATGCAGGAGGCCGAGGTCGGGGATGCCGTCGGCGAAGGACGAGCAGCCGACGCACCCGGCGTCGGGCCAGCCGCCGACGCCCTCCTCGAAGAAGAACCGGTAGAGGATGAGCTGGCTGCGCCCGTCGAACAACTCGAGCAGCGACCGCGATCCGTCGGGGCCCTCGAAGCGGTAGTCGTGCTCGACTCGCACCATCGGCATGCGTTTCCGGGCCGCGGCGATCTCGTTCATCGCCGTGGCGACGGCCTCTTCACGCTCGGTCATGGCCGCGAGCGCCGTCTCCCACTCGGACTGGCTGACGACCGGAGGACGAGCGAGGCCCTTCATACCGTCGAATTACCCCTGCGGTATCTGCTGCAACCCGCAGGCGGCGTCGATCGCGCCGACGCTCAGAACCGCCAACGCATCGAGCCCGGCGTGTCTTCGGCGGTACCGACTGCGGTCGCGGTGCGCGGCTTGACTTCGTAGACGAACCACGGCGGCGGACCGAGTGTCGGCGCGTTGAACGGCGCGGTGATGCCGGTTCCCGAGTCGTCGGGCTGCGCGGGCCATCCGCTCTTCGCCCACAACGCCGCGATCTCGGCCACGATCTTCGGGTCGGTCACACGCCGGGCTTCGCCTGCGACCATCACGTCGAAGCCTTTCGTGGCGACACTGATCGTGCAGCGCGGATCGCGTGCAAGATTCTTCGCCTTGCGGGTGCGTTCGCCGGTCTGGAACCAGCATGAGCCCGCGTGCCAAAGCGCGCCCACACTCGTCACGTGCGCGCTTCCGTCGGCGTTCAAGGTCGTCAGCCAGAACGTCGAGCGGTTCGGCGAGCGCGGGTCGTCGTGCATCAGGAGGTCTACGAGCTGCGTCTTCGACTTGGGACCACTCGATCGTCGGCAGCCCGTCGGCCTCACCAAGGTTTGTTGTTTTCATGGTTTCGAGACTCCACCCGTTCCCGAAACTCACCGCGAGCCGCCGCACCGGGCACGTCAGGGGATCTTGACACTCGGCAAGTTCGTCAGGCATTCTTGACGTCAGGTAGTCTTGACGATCGGAGCTACGATGCAGTGTGTGACGAGGCGTGTCCATCCCAAGACGGTCGACGAACTGCCCGAATGGCTCCCCGGGCTGAAGGGTTACGACGTGATCGCTCCCGCGCTGGACGATCGCTCGGAAACTGCGACGTCGACAACGGCATGGCTTGTCAGCATGGCGTTGCCGCAGGACGCCTCCACCGCTACCGATGACATCGACCCCCTCGTGATGTTGGTGCTGCTCGCCTACGGCCGCGCTCGGGTTGAAGACAAGATGTTCGAGATCGTCCGCGTGTGCCGGGACAACGGCAAGTCGTGGACACAGATCGGTGAAGTGCTCGGCGTCACCAAGCAAGCAGCGTGGGAGCGATTCTCGGGCGAGGATTGATTGGCTGGCCGTCTCGGCGTCGCCTAGTTGATTCGGCGCGACGACTGGAGGAGGTCGATCCAGGGGTCACCCTCCAAGGAGAGGGCGGGCCAGTACGTGCCCCAGAAGGGCCACCCTTTGACGTGCTGGCGCAGGTTCTCGCACGCATGACGGGGTGGTTCGAACTCCACGCCGAGGCCGCTGCAGACATCATGGGCGTGGATGATCAGCTCGAGCGCCCCTCGCGGCGCGAAGTCGGCCGCGATGCCGATCGTCGGTGGGTTCTGGAACAGGAGCGCGCCGGCATCTTTCGGCGTTTCGGCGACCACCGCCCCGAGGATCCTCGCGCCCATTTCCACTCCCTCGATGAACTCCTGCGGGCTGGCGGAGTCACCGGGGCTCCACCCTGCGCTGGGGTATCGGTCGGTTCGACGCGAGGCGAGAAAGAACGCCGGCGCGAGAAGCGTGTCCACGGCGTGGTTCGCCGTCCGCGTGCACGACCACTCGAGCGTGCCTGCCGTGACGCTCCAGTCTTTCGCCACGCCTTCGCGCCAAGCGTCGGCCACGGACGCTGCGACTTCGTACAAGTCCTGAACGCTGAAGATTCCTGCCATGCCCAACGAATGGTCGGCTACCGGCGCGGGCAGGTCAAACGGGCGATCGGCTTTCACGTCGACGGTGAACGTGCACGCGATCCTCTTTCGGGGCACGCTGTCGCGCGTGCCGGTGGACTACGACGCCGAGTTGCACGTCCACAACGCAAGGCTGCGGCGCGTCTACGACATAGGTCCCGACGACCGTGTGATCGACATCGGCTGCGGGGCGGGTCAGACCACGCGAGAGGCCGCGCGCACGGCCGTCGCCGGCAGCGTCTTGGGCGTCGATACCTCCGCACCGGCGATCGAGCGCGCCCGCCGCCTCGCGTACGCAGAAGGACTCCACAACGTCACGCACGCGGTCGCGGACGCCCAGGTCCACTCATTTGCACATGAGGATTTCGACGTCGCGATAAGCAGATTCGGCACGATGTTCTTCGCCGAACCCACTGCCGCGTTCTGCAACGTTGCAAGGGCTTTGCGACCCGGCGGACGACTCGTCATGATGGTGTGGCAAGAGCACGACCGTAACGAGTGGGCATTGTCGATCGACAACGCGCTCGCCGCGGATCAGGCATCGCTTCTGCTTCCCACCGACGCGATGGACCCGTTCTCGCTGGGCGACCCGGCCAACGTCACGACGATCCTCGATGCAGCCGGATTCGTCGAGTTGTCCTTTACCGACGTTCACGAGCCGGTGTACTACGGCCGAGACGTGGCTGAGGCTCTCGACTGGGTTCGCGGTTTCGCCGGCGTGAGGAAGACGCTGCAACAACTCGACTCCGCATCGAGGGGACACGCCCTCGACCGGCTCGTTCGCACGCTCGAAGCCCACGCTCGCACCGACGGCATCTGGTTCGATTCGCGGGCATGGATCGTCACCGCGCGCCGAGCCTGACGCACCCGGTCAGCAATCCAAGGCACGAAGCGGGCACGCTTGGCATCAGCTCGGGTCGTCGAGCTCGTGCGCGAGAGCGTCGAGCGCGGCCTCGACCCCCTGTGAGCAGATCGCTGCCGGATCACCAGTGAACCGGTGAGTGGACGCGGTGGCCGTGCCATCGATCGCCACACCGACGATCACGACGCCCGGCTCGAGCCGTCCAACGGCTCCGGTCCGGGAACGCCGGTCACGTCACTGCGACGTCGCCTCGAGCAAGCGTGAAGCGCCGAGTGCCATCTGACACGCGGCGATTCGGTGAAACCGGCCGGTTGACACCGAGTAGCTCCCGCTTCACGCCTGACAGATAGGCGACTCGATCCCAGCCCGGAACCCTTCCTCGAGCCCACGTCGCAGTGAGCGCCGTGCGACGAGACCCGCGGTACCGGACCTGCGGTCGCGGCGTTCGCCCCGCAACAGCTTCTCCGACGCGCTCGCGCTCGTCCTGTTTTCGCTTTGGGCAGCATCTCGGACTCCGATTCTCCCTCGTAGTCGGTTGGTGTTGCGGCCATACCCCTTCGGCTCCGCAAACAGCACGGACGAGCGTCGGCGACGCCCGGTGTGCAGGCCCGGTTTGTCCGTGCCGCCCCGGGTAAGTGCTGCTCGCTTGCGATCGAAGGCCGAGTAGCGAAATGGCGACCACACAGAGCCCGAGCACGGACGTGAGCAGCACACCCGGGTTCGTCCCGCCGAAGGACTCGTTCGTGCGGCGCAACGCGTCGGGATCAGTTGCCTTGCGATCTTTCTCGTGCTCGTCTTCGGGATGTTGGCTTCCGGCCATCGCAGCTACAACTCAGAGCAGGTAGAGCACGGCGCGGCAGCTGTATCGATGTGGACCTACCTCGGAAAAGGTCACTTCTGGGAGGGCTTGTTCGAGAACTGGGAGAGCGAGTTCCTCCAGATGGCCGTGTAGATCGCGTTGACCGTCGTTCCTGATCCAGCGTGGCTCCGTCGGAATCGAAGGATCCCGACAAGGACGAGTCAGTCGACGCCGACCCGCCACGCGGACCGGCGAGAGGATGTTCCATGGCCGGTTCGGCGGGGCGGCATCTGTGCTCGCGCTCTACGAGAACCCCTCGTGAATCGCCTTCATCGGTGTTGTTCATCGGCTCGACCGTGGGACACGCGTTCGGCGGGCTCGCCGAGCACAACGCCGACTTGCGCCAACACGGCGAAGCCCCGATGACGCTGTGGAAGTACGTCACGGGCGCCGAATTCGGGTACCAGTCGTTGCAGAACTGGCGAGTGAGTTCCTCGCCGTGCTCGCGATCGTCGTCTTGATAATCGGGTCCGCCAGAAGGGCTCGCCCGAATCGAAGCCCGTCGCCGCACCACACAGCGCAACCGGATCCAGTTAGGAGCACGCAGCAGAAGTCAGGGCTGCGCTGCACAGACCGGAGATAGCGTGCTCGGTACGTCCGCTCAGGCACCGAGGTCGTGCCTGCGCTCAACCACAAGACGAAAGCACCGCCGCCCGTCAGTCATCGGCATGTCACCGGGCCCGCCGGATCGGCGTCAGCCGCGGATGGGGCGGTAGTACACGATCGTGACGTGACGGCGTGCAATACGCCATCCGTCGGGCGTCCGCACCAGTTCGTCGTCGTAGAACCCAACCGGGTTCACACCGCTTTGCCCGTCCGGGGTCATGAGCACTGCGTCAACGTAGGTGCGAGCACTCGCCGTATCACCGTCGACGTTGATCGTGATGTTCGAGAGCTGATGCATGGTGTGGCCCATGTCCGCGTGCGCGTTCGTCATGAACTCGGTGATCTCGTCGACGCTTTGCCATGTACCGACATCGCCGTACTCGGCGTGTACGTCTTCGGTGAAACAGGTTCGGAACAGCGTCCAATCGCGCCGGTCGATGCCCGTGGCATACCGGATGAGTACTTCGGCGATGTCGTGCTTGGCGTCTTGTTCATTCGTCACATTCATCCTGCCTCCTCTGCGGGTAGGCGTCCTCGGGCTCATCGGCCGCGACCGCAAGCATGACGTCGGACGACTCCTCGGACATGGTCCGCTGTCCGTGCTCGTCGGGCTGGGAGGAGCATCGCCGCGCCGAGCCCGACGAAGCCCGATGAGCTGCCAGGACGATCATCGCGGCGGCATACGAACTCTTGGCGAGGCTGGAGACGAGGATCGTGCCGCCGACCGCCGTGCCCAGGGACGAGCCGAGATTGGAGATGCAGCGCGACAAGCCCGAGATCTCGCCCTGCAGATCCTCGGGGAAGGCGGATTGCACGACGTTGACGGACGGGGTCAGCATCACGCCGACGCCCAGACCGATGAACAGGAGCCCGGGCGCGAACGCCCACGCGCTCGGCGACCCCTTGACGAGCGTGAGCAGGACCGCGACTCCCGGCGATCGTGGTGACGAAGCCGGCGATGATGAGCGTCCGTTGCGGGTGCTTCTTGGCGAGTCGCTCGGCGGCAAGCGATGACACCAAGATGCCGCCGGTCGCGGCGGTGAAGATGACGCCCGTCTGGATGGCGTTGTAGCCGCGTACGACCTGGAGGTAGGCCGAGACGACGAACGCGGTGCCCATGAGCAGCAGCCACTGCACGTTCTGCGTGACGAGCCCGAGGTTGGAGGTGCGGTTCCGGAAGAGCCCGGTCGAGAGCAACGGCTCCTCGCCGTTGCGTTCTCGGGCGCGAATGTGAACGAAGAACAGGCCGAGGACGAGCGGCTCCGACCGCCATCAGGACCGCCATGAGCACGAGGTTGTCGTCGGCTGCAGGATCCCCATCACGACCAAGACCAGGCCGGCGGCCGACAGCACCGCGCCGAGGCTGTCGAACGGGACGGGTCGGGTCGGGCGCCACGGGATCGACGATCGAGCGGCTGAGGAAGACGATCACCGCGACGATCACGGCCTGGAAGACGAACGCCGCCCGCCAACTGATCGCCGTGGTGATGAGACCGCCGATCAACGGTCCTGCCGCGGCGCCGACAGCCTCCCATGCCCGTGATCACACCGAAGGCCGTGGACGCGAGTGACGTCGGTGAAGAGCATCGTCGTGAGGATGTAGACGGGCGGGATCAGCAACGCGGTGCCGACACCTTCAAGGATCGAGTTGCCAAGGATCAGCACGCCGAGACCCGGAGAGACCGCGCTCAACAGCGCGCCGATCCCGTACACAATGAGGCCGAGCCGGGAAGCACCGCTTGCGGCCCCACCGGTCGGTCAGCTTGCCGGCGGGAATCATCAGGGCCGCCATCACCAGCAAGAAGATGGTGATCGCGGTCTGCACACCCTCCACGGTCGTGTCCAGGTCCTCGCTGATGTCGTTGATCATCACGTTCATGTTCGAACCCGCGAAGCTGCAGATGAACTGCGCAAGCGCGAGCGGAACGAGGATCTTCCGCAGTGACCCCGACGGCCGTCCCACGCTGACACCTTCAGCCACGTCTCGCCGCCTCACCGTC